>NZ_PJBC01000005.1 GCF_002836515.1 Pseudomonas sp. Choline-02u-1 | reverse complement strand
TGAAAACATCGAACACGACCAGAAAATCCGCGTCGGCAACGAACGGCATGACACCGTTGAAGCCAACGTGTTGAGCGAGTTCAAGGTTGAAGAACACCGGATTACCCATTTGGGTCGCATCAGTGAGATGCGCGCGGATGATCACCTGACGGTGGGTGTGACGCAGCATGTGAAGGTGGGGACTGGGCAGTTTGTTGAGGCCGGGACGGAGATTCACTATCACGCGGGTGAGAAGGTAGTGATTGAGGGTGGCATGGAACTCACCGCCAAGGCTGGCGGGAGTTTTGTGAAGGTTGATGCGGGTGGTGTCACGATTAGCGGCGCTGAGGTGAAGGTGAATACCGGTGGTGCGCCGGGGGTGGGGGCAGGGATTGGGATTCTGACGCCTTTGATTCCAGGGCTCGCGGCGGTGGACGCCGCCGGCAGACTGATGGATACGGCCAAAGCCAATCCGACGTGGCTTGAACTAAATTTGCATTACGACAACCTTGAGCCTGTCCCTGGTGCCTCTTACCGCGTTGAGTTTGCAGATGGTTCAACTCGCGAAGGTGTGCTGGACAATGACGGTTTTGCCCGCCTTGAGGACGTCCCGAAAGGCCCGGCCAAGGTTTATTACGGTGAGGACCCGCGGCCATTCACCCGTGAAAGCGTGGCGGTCGTGCAGAACTCGGATGAAAAGGTTAACGAAGACCTGCGCAAACTCGGGCTCGACCCGAATCAGGTCGATTTACAGGCACTGGTGGAGAAAGCCGCAGGGAGGCTGACATGAGCGAGGCAGTAGCTGAAAGCGCAAACGACGGTGGCCAAGACCGTAGCGCCGCCTATCAAGAGGCTGCAGTTGAACTGGCGAAAGGTATCGCGCTGGGCGCAGTGCCGTTTCTGGGACAGGCCATTGACGCCTACGACACCATCGAATCCTCCATCGTCCTCTACAACGCAGAGTCGACCGATGGCAAGGAAGATGCGCAATTCGACCTGCTGATGGCCGTCATCGGCTGGATCCCCGGTCCCGGCGACGGCCTGAAAAAGAGCCTGCGAATCGTCAACAAAGACCCACAACGCTACGCCCCGGTGTTGTTCGACCTGCTGCGCTTCGTTCTGCAAGAGTGCGGCATCAAAACCAGCCCGGAAGAACTGCTCAAGCAGATATTCGACGCCGGCAAGCTGCGCGCCGAACTCGACGGAATCATCACCGGCGTAAAAGGCTCTTCGACTTTTCAAAGCCTGCCCAACTGGGCAAAGACCTCAGTCGTCACCGTCCTTGCCGCCTCCCGCGACAACATGCCGGCCATGGTCGCAATTGTTGAAAAGCGCTTGGTCAAATGGAAAGGCATGCAGCGCAACAGCTCTGCTGCCTCCTCCGGTTCAAGCCATCCGAAAAAAGCGGAAAAACCTGCGAACAAAGATGCCGCCGTTGCAGCCAAAGGCACAGACGGTGCCAGTGGCACTCACTCCAATCAGGTCGAAGCCTCCAAAGTTGGTCTTCAGGCTCCTTCCAGCATTTTGAACGAGGGCTTGGGTGTCAGCGGCGAGCACATCGCCGACTACATCTGTGCCGTGGAGTTTGGCTGGGGCAAGGACTGGGATGGACACGACAAGGGCGCTGACGGTAAGTGGCTTGAGGGAGTGCCAAGCGCAAGCAAGTTGGGGAAACTTTCGGCGGGCGGCAGTCCCAAGGCCAAACATATGTTGTACAAGCTCACGGACGGTGCTAACGGCACCGGGATAGACGCGGTTTGGCGGGCTAATCCCGCAAACAATGGCGGCGAAAAGTTCGCCATTGTGGAGGCAAAGGCAAGCCGTGATGAAGATGCACCGAAGTTCATGCGGAAACTGAATAATACGAGAAAGCCAGGGGTCGCATCGAAGTTAGGTGTTTCTGGGCTCACGGAACCGAGTGAACTCATAGAACCTGCCGAAAACGCCGAACCCACAGCCATCGCTGCAACCAAGAGAAAAATCAACAAAGGCAAGAAACAAACTCACGCCCAAAAAAGTGAGAAACCTACAACTAAAAAAATGAAAAGAATACTCGTGCAGATGAGTGACGAATGGATTGAGGAAAATCTGGAGAAAGCGGTATCGGGATATTCGCTACAACTGCAAGTAGCTGGCTCGTATAGTCGCCATTTGTTTTACACCCCTCTCTACCACATCAGCTCCAGCCCTAAGGAACACGCTAGCGCTCGCCTTAACAATACAAACGAATCGACTCATGAAAACCATAAAGCGTTCCACTATTCGGAAGTTGAAGTGAAGAGTTTTGTCAATAAACGTAAAAAATCATTAACAAAGAAGTATGGCGTAATAAATTCGCTTAAGCTAGAGGTGTAAAAAAAATGACTAAAAGACAAAAATTCTTTAGCGAAGCTCATTATAAAAACTTTTTACGAGAGCACGACGAAGCAACTGAGCTTCTGAAAACCACTATATTCAAATCCGACACTCCAGAAGGCGAACAAACAATCCGCGCGAGATTTATTCAGCGTTTGACACTTCGCAAGTTGACCGCGACTTATACGGCGGGAGAAGAGATTCAGTCTTTGATTCCCCTCCTTGAAAATTTAGTTGAAAAGTATTAGCTTAGGCAGGCCACGCTAGCGAAATCTGAAAACCTACCCGAAATATCACCGTTAGCCATTGATGATTGGGTGCATGAATATGAAGAATGCGTGCAAGTTATCAGTCTATGTATTTTGCTTCATCGCACAGACCTCCTTAAGCGATTCGTAGGACTGCTCGACAATGCGGGATATGCCGGTGACGACACACTATATGAAGACTTGCTCTGCAAAATCCTGCCTGACCGAACAGATGTAGATCAGTGGTATCACGAGGTTTATTCTCTTCTAATTCAAGCGATTTATGCAGATACAGGAGAAGAAGCTTCGGACCTTCTCAAGAAATTCTGTAGCCAATGGTATCCAGCTTTCAAACAGGCCCCTTGGCATGACACCCACCTTCAGGGAGAGGAAGGAAACTATGTTGGATACTGGGCTTTCGAGGCTGGCGCCGTTGCGTTTCTATACGGTATTGACGACAGCAAAATAAACCACATGGTTTATCCAAAGGATCTAGTCGAATACGCACGCACCTATCAGCCAACCAATAATTCTCAAGTGTCGCGAATCGACGGCGGCCAAGCCTGCAGTAAAGCTGGTTACTGGTTTACTCCTGCAAAAACTGACTCAAGACAACATTTCCAGCAAGGCGAGATTATGCCAAGATTCAGTGATTCCAAATGGGGCGAAACTATCTGGTACTGGTCTGGCGAAGAGTAACCATTGCCGCATCTCTCGGTTATGATCCGGGCTGTTGATAAGCGCTTGGTCAAATGAGCAGCTGTCTGACTGAATTCTCAATTTCTATATAACATCGCTTTGTAAAATGACACAGGGAACATTGATGTCGCTGACTATGAATAGCTCGAATGAACGACGACGGAAACGCCGATCTTCAGCAATCGTAATTCTGATTCTCGCGGTATTTTTCGTGGGACTATATATTTACAGCAAAACCCGAATATCCGGCACTGCTCTCACCTCCCACAATTATATGAACAGGCCAGTAGGTAGCTATTGGGTAAATGACAACTGGGGAGGAAATGGTGGCGTGACCTGTTGCTCGAAGATGTCCGGCGACACTGCGAAGGTAGTTTGGATCCTGAGCATGTCGAAAGCTCAGGAGGATCAAGGAATGAAAATAGAAAGACATGAAGAACTAATGCCTATGCCAAAGCGCAAGGCTGGGGACGACACGCTGCATGTTTACTTTCTTCCCGGTAATAAAATAGAGCTCACGTGGTCTGCAACTACGCTTGATAAAAACTCATTCCGCGAAAATACGACTAAAAGCAACCGTGAATAGCGCAGCTCATATTCACCGCGGTTAACCCAGCCTTAACGCCACAGTCAGAGACTCCATACCACCGCACACCCTCAGCTCTGCCCCGCTGAAGCCCAGTGCGGCAGGCTCGCCCGGCTTCTTGCCCGGGCGCCTATCCGTTACGCTGGAGTCCTCTCATGAACATTTGTCCCTTCCTGCTCACCGCCACCCTCGCCTGCTGCTCATACGCCGCACTGGCCCAAGCCAACGACACCTCCGCCACATCTAATCAAACACCCTACCAATACGGCATGCCACTGCACGTGGCGAAGGTACTTTCGCTAACCGAACCGCCGACCCTGAAATGCAAAGTCATCACTGCCGACATGAAATACATCGACGACACCGGCAAGCCCGCACAAATCAGCTACAGGAAATTGTCTGACGCATGCAGTCAGCAGAACTGACAGACGATTCTGAATTTCCGGTTGGCCGTAGGCATGGGGTGGTTTCGGCGGGTATGCTCGGGGCCTTCACTACTGCCGCAAGGATTGGCCATGCAGTTGTCGTTCCGCACGTTGTCGAGCTTCACTTCAATCCTGTGTTTGCTGCTGGCGCTGGTCTGGGGATTTTTTCCAGAGGTGTTGCTGGCGATCTGGAGTATCGGTTATTCGGATGGCACCGGCGTAGTCGCTCGGCGCAGCGCGGTGCTGTTTGCGGCGTTGGGGGTGATGTTTTATTTGCTGCGCAATGCTCCGCCCTCAGCAGCACGCAGTGCACTGAGCAATGGTTTCATCGTTGGCTGTTTCGGTTTGGCGGCGTTGGGTTTTGGCGAATGGCTCAATGGCCATGTCGGCCCCGGGATTTTGCTCGCGGTGCTGGTCGAGTTCGCGCTGGGCCTTGGTTTTGTACAGGCCCGGCGCGTGACGGTCGAACTGGGTGAACCGGTCGGTTAAACGGCTCGAGAACGAGCGCTGGTTTGATGTGTACTGGTTTGCTGAGCGAGATCTGAACGCAGGCCTGCGACCAGATTGTTGATTTCACGGCAGCTGTTCAATCGGCTGGCGTCGATTCCGCTGACGTAGAGATCGGCTTGGTCGGTTCGATGGTCGCCAAATACTTTGACGGACATCGACAAGTCGGGTGACAGCGTGCACTGGCAGCGTTTCGGCAGGAAGCTGCTTTCAATGATGTTGCGTAGTTCCAAGGCAGATAAAAACATGGCGAACCCTCTCCTTTCTGTGCGATTGCCAATCAAGTATTCACGCTGACCCTTTGCTGCGCCTTCGCGGGTGTGCCCCCGCTGTTTCCTTGGTGCGGCAAGTGGTGGTACTGCGAAATGCCCATTGGAGTGTAGGCGCCCAAATCCGGTGCGCCTCACCGAGAGCACGCATAAAACGTGCCTTTGATCGGTTCGTTTTGCTTCCTTCAAAATCAAGCACTTGGAAAAGTGGCCAGTATCCTGCTATTTGCAAAATGCATGAACCGACCATCCGTCCCCTGCAATCTGCAATCTCTGAGCGAATTTGCTTTCGAAGTCTATGACGGCAAGAATGTCTCCCATTGCAATTCAACCCGCACGGAGGCTTCCATGAATTCCTTACGCATTTGCGCGATCACTGGCCTGTTGATCGCCAACCTTGCCACCCTCGCCCACGCCGCCAAGCTCGAAGACGTGGCGCCGTATCCCAAAGCCGAAGCCGGGTTTACCCGACAGGTCATCCATCTGCCCAAGCAAGAGCAGGAAGAGAATTTCCAGGTTGAAATTCTCGCTGGCAAAACTCTGGAAGTGGATTGCAACCGTCAACGTCTGGGCGGTGTTCTCGACGAAAAGAACCTGCAAGGCTGGGGCTATCCGTTCTATCGCCTGGAAAAGGTCATCGGCCCGATGAGCACGATGATGGCCTGCCCACCCGGCAGTCAGAAAAAACGAGCTTTCGTTCCGGTCGTCGGTGACGGCTTCATGTTGCGTTACAACAGCAAATTGCCAGTCGTGGTGTACGCGCCTTCGGACGTCGAAGTGCGCTATCGCATCTGGTCGGCGTCGGACAAAGTCGGCACCGCCCTGCAGGAATAACCGGAGCCCAGCCCTTGATTACTTGCCACGTCAGATATGTGATCGATCCTTATCAGTTGGCCGCGTTCGAGGCTTATGCCATAGCCTGGCTCGACATTGTTGAGCGTTTGGGCGGCACCCATCACGGCTACTTTCTGCCATCCGAGGGCGCGAGCAACATCGCTTACTGCCTGTTCAGCTTCCCGTCGCTGGCCGATTACGAAAGCTATCGGCATATCGCAATGACCGACTCGGAAAGCACCGCATTGGTAGCCGATCTGGTCGAGAAGAAATTCATTGTCAGTTACGAGCGCACGTTTCTGCGCCCGTTGCTGCCCTGATCAACATCACGCCGGCACGCCGCAAGCAGCGGCGCGCTCGGCAACATGGCGCAGGCTGTCGAAGTTGATGTTCGCCCCTGAATCGATGGCGATGAGAATCTGACCGCGAACGCCACTGCGCGCGACGTACTGCTTGATCCCCGCTACTGCCAGGGCACCGGATGGCTCGGTGATCGAACGGGTATCGTCGTAGATGTTCTTGATCGCGGCGCAGAGTTCATCGTTGCTGACCGTGATCACTTCATCTACGCAGAAGTGGCAAACTTCGAAGCCATATGCGCCGATCTGCGCCACTGCCACACCATCGGCGAAAGTACCAACGCTGGGCAAAACCACACGCTCATCCGCGCGCAAAGCCGCCTGCAGGCAGGCCGAATGCTCAGACTCAACGCCGATGATCCGCACTTCCGGACGCAAATATTTGACGTAAGCCGCGATGCCGGCGATCAAGCCGCCGCCGCCAACCGGGATGAAAACGGCGTCCAGCGCGCCTTGATGCTGCCGCAGGATCTCCATGGCCACGGTTCCTTGGCCGGCGATCACGTCTGGGTCATCGAACGGTGAAACGAACGTGCACCCCGTCTGCTCGGCCAATTGCAGCGCATGAGCCAAGGCAAACGGGAAGCTCTCGCCGTGCAGCAATGCTTTAGCACCGCGACTGCGCACGCCCAGTACTTTGAGCTCAGGAGTAGTGGACGGCATGACGATCGTCGCGGCAATGTTCAACTCCCGCGCCGCCAGCGCTACACCTTGCGCATGATTACCTGCCGATGCAGTGATTACTCCCCGAGCTTTCTGCTCATCGCTCAGTTGCACGAGCTTGTTGTAGGCACCACGAATTTTGAAAGAGAACGTCGGTTGCAGATCTTCGCGCTTGAGCAGAACCCGGTTGCCCAGTACTTCCGACAACGCCGGCGCCGACTGCAATGGTGTACGCAGCGCAATGTCGTAAACCGGCGCAGCCAGGATCTTTTTCACGTAGTGCTCAAGCAGTGCTTGCTGGTCGGGGCTGTGCGGCATGGTCGTCTCCTGACATTTTTCAGTACCCCGGAGACAGAAAGTAAAAACCCGCCTCTAGGGCGGGTTGGGTGCTGCAGTCGTGAGCTAGCCCGCCAAATGAGGAATGGCGGTAATAATGCTTGGCTGGCAGCGCGATACGATGAAAGTCATGGGCTGGAAATTAGCCTGCCGGCGGATGACAAGTCAATGGTCAATTGTGCGTCGCGCCGGTAGGCTGGCGATTCTGCTCATCACACCAAGGAAGGAAAGCATGATGCCCATCGCCCTGCCTCTCAGCGCTTTGCTCGCGTTCAGCGGCTACACCGTTTCGGTAATGCTCCAGGCTGAACAATCCCTGATTGACTTCGGCATCAGCCTTATGTCGCGGCCAGACACCGCGCAGGTGGTGATCGATCTGTATCTGCTGGCGACGCTCGCCGGGGTGTGGATGGTCAAGGACGCCAAGGGTCGCGGCCGATCGGTCTGGTCTGTGTTGCCGTATTTGCTGCTGACGGCAGTGTTCGTTTCGATAGGGCCGCTGTTGTATCTGGTGGTTCGCGGGATCCGAGACCGGCGCGAATCAGGCACGAAGGCGTCCGCCTGGCCCCACAAATTTGAATCTTCCGAATGACTGAACAGTCACTGCAAAAGAGCACAACAACTTCCGCTCCAAGCCGATGAAAGTGGAGATTGACCATGAATATCCGTCAAATGTTGTTCGCCGTCCCGCTGCTGGTCGCCGCCCTGTCCAGCCCTGCTGTTTTCGCCGTCGATGAAAGCGACGCCGTGAAAAAGCCTGAGTGTCCGAAAGGCCAGGTCTGGGACAGTAAAACCCAGCAGTGCGTATTGCAGACCAGCGGCTGACAGGAGCCCTGCTAGACTGGCCAAGGTTTTTATTCTCAGGAAGATCTCCCTGTGCCAATTTCGTCCCGCGCTGCATTACTGGTTATCGACGTTCAGAACGATTTCATTCCCGGCGGCCGATTACCGGTGCCTGAAGGTCAGCGAATTGTGCCGCTGATCAACCGGCTCGCGCGCCAGTTCAAGCAAGTCGTGATTGCACAGGACTGGCACCCGAGTGGGCACATCTCGTTTGCATCCAGTCATCCCGGACGGCAGCCCTACGAGGTCATCCAATTGCCCTACGGCCCACAGACGCTGTGGCCCGAGCATTGTGTACAAGCCAGCGCCGGCGCCGAGTTGCATCCAGAACTGGATTTACCGCACGCGCAATTGATCATCCGCAAGGGCTGCAACCCCGACATCGACAGCTACTCGGCCTTTCTCGAAGCGGACCGAAGTACCACCACCGGGCTTGCCGGCTATTTGAAAGAGCGTGGCGTGGACACCGTTTATATGGTTGGCCTGGCCCTGGATTTCTGTGTGATGTTTTCGGCGCTGGACGCGCGGGCGGCGGGCTTCAATGCCTGTGTGGTGGTGGATGCTTGTCGGGCAATTGATCTGGACGGTTCGCTTGCGGCCGCCATTACGCGGATGCAAGAGGCCGGCGTCAGCCTGATTCAATCATCTGATATCCGTTAGGAGATTCAGGCCGTGGCCGGCAACCACAGCCTGAATCGCGCTCCACCCAAGGGCGAGCTTTCAACGGTCAACGTACCGTCCTGCGCTTCGAGCGCGCGACGGCTGATCGCCAGGCCAAGGCCGAAACCACCTGTCGCGCGATCACGGCTGCGATCAAGTCGATAGAAGGGTTCAAAGATCCGCTCGCGCTCGTCGTCGGGAATGCCGATGCCGTCATCGTCGACCCAGATTTCACAACCACCGGCGATGACCTGCACGCCAATCTGAATGCGTTTTTCGCAATAGCGCATGGCGTTGCGCAACAGGTTCTGAATGGCCCGGGCAGTCAGGCGCGGATCCAGTGCAAATCGTTCGAGCTGACCGTGCAGCAGAACGTCAATAATAATGTCTGGCGATTCCAGCTCCTCGTCGACACTGCCAAGAATGCTGTCGATAAACTCGTCCAGCGACACCTCGATGCGCTCGGGCGATTGTGCCGGGTTCTGCAAGCGGCTGTAGGAAAGCAATTCCAGCACCAATTCATCCAGCTCACGGATATGCGCGACCAGGCTCTGCAAACGCTCGCGGCTGGCGGCGGGCAGGTCTTCGGACAACGCCAGGGCCAGGCCAAAATCCAGACGCGTCAGCGGTGTACGCAGCTCGTGGGAAACAGCGTTGAGCAGATCGCGTTGCTGGTTGAGCAGGTTTTCGATATCGCCCGCCATGGTGTCGAACACGTTGGCCAGGCTGCCAATGTTCGAACTCGGCGCGATTTTGGTCCGCTCGCTCAAATGGCCTTTGCCGAAGCGTTCGGCGGTGCCTTTCAAGCGCTCAAGATCGCGCCAGTGCGGCCGCAGCCAGAGCAACAGGCAGCCAAGCAACATGGCGCCGATCAGCACATTGATGCTCCAGTACAACAGATCGACGTCAACCGGATCGGGCGGCACGACCATGCGCACGGCCATGTCCGCATTCAACGGAGTCACCGCCAGCGTCCGCCAGCCCCAGTCGCCGATGCGCACGACGTTTTCACCACGGTGCAGACGTTCCTGCTCGATGGGCGTAAACGCCGGGTCAGCAATTGGCGTCAGGACGATGTGCAACGGTTGGAATTCCTTGTCCATCGCCGCAGCAATCGCCGGCCACTGCTCTTGCGGCGCGGCATGGAACTGCTTGGTGATCAGCGACTGCAGACCTCGGGAAAACTCCAGGTTGTAGGTGACGAATCGATCGCGAAAGACCATCACCACCAGATCCGGCACCAGATAGATCGCCGCGCTATAGGAGACGATCGTCACCAGATACAGGCGAAACAGGATGCGAAACATCAGCTCAGCATTCCCACTCGGAGCGGCTGAAAAGATAGCCCTTGCCCCACACAGTCTTGATCTTGCGCGCCTCGCCGGCGTGATCATCGAACTTGCGCCGCAGTTTGGAAATCGCCACATCCACCGAGCGGTCCGTGCCGTTGAATTCGATACCGCGCAGGCGCTGCAGAATCTGATCGCGACTCAACACTTCGCCGGCATGCCGGGCCAGCACTACGAGCAAATTGTATTCGCCGCTGGACAGCTCAACCGCTTGATCGCGCCAGGTCACGGTGCGCTCGGACAGATCAATGCACAGATTGCCCATGACAATGCGGTCATTGACCGCCAGCGGTTCGCCGAGGCTGCTACGCCGCAACAACGTGCGCACCCGCGCCAGCAGCACCCGGGGCTCGCAGGGTTTGGTGACGTAGTCGTCAGCGCCCATTTCCAGGCCCAGCACCTGATCATGACTGTCATCGCGAGCCGTCAGCATGAGGATCGGCAGCGTCGCCGAATCAGCCCGCAACAAGCGGCACACTTGCAAACCATCGAGGCCCGGCAACATGAGGTCGAGAATAACCAGATCCGGCGGACTGATGCGCGCCCGCTCGCGCACATGGTCGCCACGGCCAATGACGCTGACGGAATAGCCGTTGCGCTCCAGATAGCTGGAGATCAGTTCGGCGAGGGCGGTGTCGTCTTCGACCAGGAGGATATTGGGCATGGGGTGTTCCACATATTGCTGTGGTGAATGTCAGACCGCTTTCGCGAGCAAGCTCGCTCCCACATGGGTTTTGCATTGTTCGCAAACACATCTGGCAGCGCGAAAGTGGTTTAACCGTCACAAAAGAATTCAAGGACCGCAGGATATACGCCCCCGCCCGCTCCTGAGCAAAACCCTTACACAATTTCACACAGCAGCTACAAAGCTTCACCGCTAACCTCCCCGACTGGCCGTAGGATGCGGCCTTCAATATTGGGGGTTGTACATGTCTGGAAAATTGCTGGCCGGGCTCGGCCTGATCGCATTGGCGCTGACGCTGAGCGCGTGTGATTCGTCCTCGAATGCCGAAGAGCAAGCATCACCGGCCACGGTTCGCGTGGAGACCGTCAAAACCCAGCCGCTATCGATCAGCAGCGAGTTGAGCGGGCGCATCGCCGCGCCACGGATGGCCGAAGTGCGTGCGCGAGTCGCCGGTGTGGTGTTGCAGCGCACCTACCGCGAAGGCAGCGACGTGAAAAAGGGTGACGTGCTGTTCCGCATCGACCCGGCGCCGTTCAAGGCCGATCTGGACAGCGCAGAAGCTGCGCTGCGCAAAGCCGAGGCCAACGCCTTCCAGGCAAAACTGCAAGAGCAACGCTATGCGCAGTTGATCGAGGACCAGGCCATCAGCGGTCAGGACTACGACAACGCCCGCGCCGCTGCCCGCCAGACTGCCGCCGACGTCGCCGCCAGCAAGGCAGCGCTGGAACGGGCGAAGCTGAACCTCGGTTATGCCACCGTCACCGCGCCGATCTCAGGGCGTATCGGTCGCGCGCTGGTCACCGAAGGTGCGCTGGTCGGACAGAACGAAACCACGCCGCTGGCGCTGATACAGCAACTCGACCCGATCCATGCCGACCTGACCCAATCGACGCGAGAACTCAATGAACTGCGACGTGCGTTCCGTTCCGGGCAGTTGCAGCAAGTCGGCCAGGATCAGGCCAAGGCCACGCTGATTGAGGATGACGGCAGTCTGTATCCCTTGCCCGGCAAGCTGCTGTTCAGCGACATCACCGTCGATCCGGGCACGGGTCAGATCATCCTTCGCAGCGAATTTCCCAATCCGGATCTTGACCTGCTGCCGGGCAGTTTCATCCGCGTTCGCCTTGAGCAGGCAACCATCCAGAACGGCATCACCGTGCCGCAACGCGCAGTGCAGCGTGACAGCGCCGGCATTGCTCAAGTGCTGACCGTCGATGAGCAAATGCGCGTGGCGCAGCAACCGGTGCAACTGGGTGCAGTGCAGAACAATCGCTGGATCGTCACCGGCGGCCTGAAGCCCGGCGATCGTATCGTCATCGAAGGCCTGCAACACGCCCGTCCCGGGGAAAAAGTACAGATCGACGAAACCCCTCTTCCACTTGCCCAGAACGCTGGTCAGTAAGCAGGACGCTCTTTTATGCCGCAGTTCTTTATCGACCGCCCGGTGTTCGCCTGGGTAGTCGCCCTGTTCATCCTGTTGGCCGGTGCGCTGGCCATTCCGCAGTTGCCGATCGCGCAATACCCCGACGTCGCACCGCCGCAAATCGAAATCTATGCTGTCTACCCCGGCGCCTCGGCGCAGACCGTCGATGAAAGCGTGGTCAGCCTGATCGAGGAAGAGCTCAACGGCGCTGACCACCTGCTCTATTTCGAATCGCAAAGCAGCCTCGGTAGCGCGACGATCAAAGCAACGTTCCAACCGGGTACCAATCCCGAGCTGGCGCAGGTCGATGTACAGAACCGCCTCAAGGTGGTCGAGTCGCGCCTGCCGCAAGCGGTCAATCAACAGGGTTTGCAGGTGGAGAAAGTCTCTTCCGGTTTCCTGTTGCTGATCACCCTGACCTCCAGCGACGGCAAACTTGATGACGTGGCGCTCAGCGATTATCTGGCGCGCAACGTGATGAACGAGATCAAACGTCTGGACGGGGTCGGCAAAGCGCAGCTGTACGGCGCCGAGCGAGCCATGCGCATCTGGATCGATCCGCAGAAGCTCATCGCCTTCAACCTGACGCCGGCTGATGTCAATGAAGCCATCGTCGCGCAGAACGCGCAGGTCTCGGCCGGCAGCATCGGCGACCTGCCGTCACCTTCGACGCAGGAAATCACCGCGACGATTCTGGTCAAAGGCCAATTGTCGACACCGCAGGAATTCGCCGACATCGTGCTCAAGGCCAATCGCGACGGCTCCACGGTGCGCATCGGTGATGTTGCGAGGGTCGAGATCGGTAGTCAGGATTACCAGTTCGGCACCCGTCTGAACGGCAAGCCATCTACCGCCGTCGGCGTGCAACTGTCACCGGGCGCGAACGCACTGAACACTGCCACGCTGGTGCGGGCGAAGATGGATGAACTGGCGCGCTACTTCCCGGCCGGCGTGGAATACAAGATCCCTTACGACACTTCGCCGTTCGTCAAAGTCTCGATCACCAAAGTGATCTATACCCTCGGCGAAGCGATGCTGCTGGTGTTTGCGGTGATGTTCCTGTTCCTGCAGAACGTGCGCTACACCCTGATCCCGACACTGGTGGTGCCGGTGGCGTTGATGGGCACTTTTGCGACCATGCTGGCGCTGGGCTTCTCGATCAACGTATTGACCATGTTTGGCATGGTATTGGCCATCGGCATTCTGGTGGATGACGCCATCGTTGTGGTGGAGAACGTCGAGCGCATCATGGCCAGCGAGGGCTTGTCGCCCAAGGACGCCACGCGCAAGGCGATGACGCAGATAACCGGGGCGATCATCGGCATCACCCTGGTGCTGGTTGCGGTGTTTATTCCGATGGCCTTCATGCAGGGTTCGGTCGGGGTCATTTATCAGCAGTTCTCACTGTCGATGGCCACCTCGATTCTGTTCTCGGCATTCCTCGCCCTGACCTTGACGCCAGCGCTGTGTGCGACATTGCTCAAACCCATTGCCAAGGGCGAGCACCACGAAAAGTCCGGTTTCTTTGGCTGGTTCAATCGCCGTTTCGAGCGGTTGACCGATCGCTACCAGGGTTGGGTCGGGTACGCGCTCAAGCGCACCGGTCGCTACTTGCTGATTTACGTCGTCCTGCTGATTGGACTCGGAATCTGTTTCGCGCGCCTGCCCTCTTCGTTTCTGCCGACCGAAGATCAGGGCTACACCATCACCGATATCCAGCTGCCGCCCGGCGCGACCAAGAACCGTACCGTGCAAGTGGCTGAACAGCTCGAAGCGCATAACGCCGGTGAGCCGGGAATCAGTGACAGCGTGGTCATTCTCGGATTCAGCTTTTCCGGTAGCGGGCAAAACGCAGCGCTGGCGTTTTCGACACTCAAGGATTGGTCTGAACGTGGCAGTGACGATGCCGCCAGCTCGATTGCCGACCGCGCCAATGCTGCCCTGAGCCAGATCAAGGACGCCATGGCCTTTTCGGTGCAACCGCCGCCGGTGGATGGCCTCGGCACTTCCAGCGGTTTCGAGTTTCGCCTGCAGGATCGCGGCGGTCTGGGGCATGCGACGTTGATGCAAGCGCGCACGGAACTGCTCGCCGCTGCGGAGAAAAGTCCGGTATTGATGAACGTCCGTGAAAGCGCCCTGGCCGAAGCGCCGCAAGTGCAGTTGATCGTCGACCGCAAGCAGGCGAATGCCCTGGGTGTGTCGTTTGCCGACATCGGCAATGTCCTGTCCACGGCGGTGGGTTCCAGCTACATCAACGATTTTCCCAATCAGGGCCGCATGCAGCGCGTGGTCGTGCAAGCCGAAGGCGATCAGCGCAGTCAGGTAGATGATTTGCTGAAAATGCACGTGCGCAATAACGCCGGGAACATGGTGCCGCTGTCGGCTTTCGTTCAGGCCAACTGGATACAAGGGCCTGCGCAGTTGACCCGATACAACGGCTACCCGGCCATTGCGATCTCCGGCGAACCGTCGCCGGGGCACAGCACCGGTGAGGCCATGGCCGAAGTCGAGCGTCTGGTAGCGCTGGGGCCTAAAGGCCTGGGCCAGGAGTGGACCGGTCTGTCGCTGCAGGAGCGCCTGTCCGGCAATCAGGCGCCAATTCTGCTGGGCCTGTCGTTGCTGGTGGTGTTCCTGTGTCTGGCGGCGTTGTACGAGAGCTGGTCGATTCCGACCTCGGTGTTGCTGGTGGTGCCCTTGGGCGTACTGGGCGCGGTGTTGGCGGTGACGCTGCGCGGAATGCCCAACGATGTGTTTTTCAAGGTTGGCCTGATCACCATCATTGGCCTGTCGGCGAAGAACGCGATTCTGATTATCGAGTTCGCCAAGAGCCTGTATGACGAGGGGCACGACCTGATCGACGCGACCTTGCAGGCAGCGCGCTTGCGGTTGCGGCCGATCGTGATGACCTCGCTGGCGTTCATTCTCGGCGTGGTGCCGTTGGCCATTGCCACCGGCGCCAGCTCGGCAAGTCAGCAAGCGATCGGCACAGGTGTGATTGGCGGGATGATTACGGCGACGCTGGCGATTATCTTCGTGCCGGTATTCTTCGTCGTAGTCATGAAGCTCGTTCAACGATTTACCAAATAGCACTGATCCAATTGTAGGAGCGGCCGAAGGCCGCGATCTTTTGACTCTGCTTTTAGAAGATCAAAAGATCGCGGCCTTCGGCCGCTCCTACAAAAGCCGGATCGCCTGCGCTATGGTGCGCTGACAGTTCACCAACGTGAGTCACCATGCGCTTCCTCGCCCGCACCCACCCTCGCCTTTCCGCTGCCGCCCTGCTCGGTCTTGCCACCGGTCTGCTGGCCCCTGCCGATTCCATCGTCAGCAAAATCCTCAGCGGCTGGAACGCGGGTGTCTGGACTTATCTGATCCTGATGCTCTGGCTGACCGTGCGCGCCAAGGCACCGGACGTCAAACGCATCGCTGAAGTCGAAGACGAGAACGCCGGCCTGGTGCTGTTCGTGGTGTGCATTGCCGCGCTGGCGAGCCTGGCCACCATTACCCTCGAACTGGCCGGCAGCAAGGACCTGGATAGCAGCCAGAAACTGCTGCATTACGCGTTCACCGCACTAACGGTGATCGGTTCATGGCTGCTGATTGGTGTGATTTTCTGCGTGCACTACGCCAGATTGTTTTACACCTGGGACGGCAAGGAGCCGGCACTGCGTTTCGCCGAAGGGCTGACTACGCCCAATTACTGGGATTTCCTGTACTTCTCCTTCACCATCGGCGTCGCTGTGCAAACTTCGGATGTAGGCGTCGCAACGCGGGGCATGCGCAAAATCGTCCTGGCGCAGTCGCTGATCGGCTTTGTGTTCAACACTGCGATTCTGGGTTTTTCCATCAATATCGCCGCCGGTTTGTTTGGTTAGCGAATCACCCGTCCGTCGGTATCAGATGCCGCCCGGGTGATCATTTACTTGACGACAGATTTGTTTCTGGTGTTTCCTGAAACCGGTTTCAGAGCAGCCATTGCTCCTAAACCTATAAATCCAATAACAAGGTTTCAGCCTGTGAACGACTTTTCCGCCGCCCAGCGCAGCCGCGTGACGATGCTTGATGTTGCCGAACGCGCTGGCGTGTCAAAGGCCAGTGTCTCGCGCTTTATCGGCGATGACCGCGCGCTGCTCTCCGATGCAATCGCCTTGCGCATCGAGCAGGCCATAAACGAACTCGGCTACAGCCCCAACCAAATGGCCCGTGGCTTGAAGCGCGGGCGTACGCGCCTGATCGGCATGCTGGTCGCCGATATCCGCAACCCTTATTCGATTGCCGTGATGCACGGGGTGGAAACCGCCTGCCGTGCGCACGGCTACAGTCTGGTGGTGTGCAACACCGATCGCGATGACGAGCAGGAGCGCCAGCATCTGGCGCTCCTGCGCTCGTACAACATCGAGGGGCTGATCGTGAACACGCTGGGCCACCATCGTGACGAATTGCACGAGCTGCGCCGCGAGATGCCGCTGGTGCTGGTGGATCGCAAGGTCAAAGGCATCGACAGCGACATGGTCGGGTTGAACAACCCGCAAGCGGTTGAGATGGCACTCGCACACCTTGAACAGCGTGGCTATCGGGATCTTCTGCTGGTCACCGAACCATTTGACGGCACCAGTTCGCGGGTCGAGCGGGTCAGCAGTTTTCAGGCGCAGATCGCTCAGCGCTCAGGGTTAACCGGGGCAGTTGTTGAAACTGATGATGATCTGGCGAGCCAACTTCAGACGTTCATGAACAACACCAATGCCGGGCCGAAAGCGCTGTTTTGCGCCAATGGTGTGGCAGCGTTAGCCGCGACGACGGCGTTGCACCAAATGGGTTGCCGGTTGTTCGAGGATGTCGGGCTCATCGCCCTGGATGATCTCGACTGGTACCCGTTGGTGAGTAGCGGGATTACTGCGCTGGCGCAGCCTACACAGGAAATTGGCGCGCGAGCGTTTGAGTGTCTGCTCAAGCGTTTGCGTGGGGATGATGCGGCGGCACGGGTGGTGGATTTCGCACCGTTGCTGATCGAGCGGGGCTCGACCCGAGGAGTTGATGTCTGAACTGCTCGCGAATGCGCAGGGACAACACAGAAACACCTGATATTTTTTTGAACAAAAATGAAACCGGTTTCAGAGGTCGATAACAATGAATAAACCAGCCGTTTCCATCAGTCTGTCCAGCTACGGTGCCGAGGTCGTGCGCCAGCGTGGACAGGATGCTTTTGTCGACATTCTCGCGGCCGCCGGCGCCAATCGCATCGAGTGGCGCGAAGAGTTGCTGACCCGCGAAGACCCGGCGCAACTGGCTCAGGCCACTCGGGCGCAAGGCTTGCAAAGTATCTATTCCTCGCCCACAGAACTGTGGCTGGCAGGGCAAGCGCAACCGAATCCCGAATTGATGACCGCACTTCAACAAGCCCAGACGTTCGGGTCGAAATGGCTGAAAGTCTCGCTCGGCTACTTCACTGACAACTCTGACTTGCAAGCGCTGGCCGAGCGACTCCAGCAGAGCCCGGTGCATCTGCTGGTGGAGAACGACCAGACTTTGCACGGCGGACGCATTGAGCCGTTTCAGCGTTTCTTCGCCGCCGTCGAGCAGCACGACCTGCCGATCAAAATGACCTTCGACATTGGCAACTGGCACTGGCAGGACCAGTCAGCCGCCAGCGCCGCACGCGCGCTCGGCCGGCACGTCGGTTATGTGCATTGCAAAGCCGTGGCCCGCCGCGCCGACGGCAAACTGGTCGCCGTGCCACCGGCCATCAGGGACCTGCATCTGTGGGAACAACTGCTGCGGCACATGGACCAAGGCGTTATGCGCGCCGCCGAATACCCGCTACAAGGCGATGACCTGGTGCAACTGACCCGTGAACACGTCGCCGCCCTCGCCCGCCTCGGTCAATCGCGCCTGGAGCCTGCTCATGTCTGAGATCGATATTCTTTCCTTTGGGGAAACCATGGCGATGCTGGTCGCCGAGCAGACCGGCGATCTGGCGCAGGTCGAGCACTTTCACAAACGCATTGCCGGAGCCGACAGCAATGTCGCGATCGGCTTGTCGCGTCTGGGTTTCAACGTCGCGTGGCTGAGCCGGGTCGGGAATGATTCGCTCGGGCGCTATGTGGTCGAGACGCTGATCAAAGAAGGTCTGGATTGCAGCCACGTCGAAGTCGATGAAAACCGTCCCACCGGGTTCCAGTTCAAATCGCGCAACGACGATGGTAGCGACCCGCAGGTCGAGTATTTTCGGCGCGGCTCAGCGGCCAGTCATCTGTCGCCGCACTCCATCACCGACAGCCTGCTCAGCGCCCGCCATCTGCACGCCACCGGCATTCCACCGGCGCTGTCCGCTTCGGCGCGGGAAATGTCCTTGGAACTGATGACTCGGATGCGCAACGCCGGGCGTAGCGTGTCGTTCGACCCGAATCTACGCCCAAGCCTGTGGGCCAGCGAGGGCGAGATGATCCGCGAAGTCAACCGCCTCGCCGCTCTCGCCCACTGGGTGCTGCCGGGGTTGAGCGAAGGTCGTTTGCTCACCGGTTTCGACGACCCGGCGGACATCGCGGCGTTTTACCTGGACCAAGGCGCCGAAGCGGTAGCGATCAAGCTCGGGCCTGAAGGGGCTTATTACCGCACGCAGCTGGATCAGGGTTTCGTGGCTGGCGTGCCGGTGACAAATGTGGTCGATACGGTAGGCGCAGGCGATGGTTTTGCGGTGGGGATGATCAGCGCCCTGCTCGAGCATCAGAGCTTTGCCGAGGCCGTGCAGCGGGCGAACTGGATTGGCAGTCGCGCGGTGCAGAGTCGTGGCGATATGGAAGGGTTGCCCACTCGCCTGGAGTTAGCCGCTGAATTCGAGGCCGCTTTCGCGAGCAAGCCCGCTCCCACAGGTTTTGTGTACACATCGGACACTGTGGGAGCGAGCTTGCTCGCGAAGAGGCCAGCCTAGTCACCGCAAATAATCGAACCTGCTGCGACAAAAACAACAAGCTCAGGAGTCACTCCGATGAAAACCGCAACCCTCGCCACCCGCCGCTGGTGGTACATCATGCCGATCGTGTTCATCACTTACAGCCTGGCCTATCTCGACCGCGCCAACTACGGTTTCGCTGCTGCATCGGGCATGGCCGAAGACTTGATGATCACGCCGGGCCTGTCCTCGCTGCTCGGTGCGCTGTTCTTTCTCGGCTACTTTTTCTTTCAGGTACCCGGCGCGATCTACGCGCAAAAGCACAGCGTGAAGAAGCTGATATTCGTCAGCCTGATTCTCTGGGGCGGCCTGGCGACGCTGACTGGCGTGGTGTCCAACGCCTACTGGCTGATCGTCATACGCTTCATGCTCGGCGTGGTCGAGGCAGCGGTGATGCCGGCGATGCTGGTCTATCTCTGCCACTGGTTCACCCGTGCCGAACGCTCGCGGGCCAACACCTTTCTGATCCTCGGCAACCCGGTGACGATGCTGTGGATGTCGGTAGTCTCCGGTTATCTGGTGCAGCATTTCAGCTGGCGCTGGATGTTCATCATTGAAGGTCTGCCGGCGGTGCTGTGGGCGTTTATCTGGTGGCGTCTGGCCGATGATCGTCCGGCTCAGGCCACGTGGCTCAACGAACAGGAAAAGCACGATCTGGAAAGCGCGCTCGCCGCTGAGCAGGTCGGTATCAAAGCGGTGAAGAACTACGCCGAGGCATTCCGTTCGCCGAAGGTGATCATTCTCGCGCTGCAGTTTTTCTGCTGGAGCATCGGCGTCTACGGTTTTGTGCTGTGGCTGCCGTCGATCCTCAAGGCAGGCGCGCAGATGGACATGATCGAGGCTGGCTGGCTGTCGGCGCTGCCGTATCTGGCGGCCGTGCTGGGCATGCTCGCGGTGTCGTGGGGCTCGGACAAGTTGCAGAAACGCAAACGCTTCGTCTGGCCGCCACTGCTGATTGCTTCGATCGCGTTCTATGGCTCGTATGCCTTGGGGGCAGAACATTTCTGGTGGTCGTACACGCTGCTGGTGATTGCCGGCGCCTGCATGTACGCGCCGTACGGTCCGTTTTTCGCCATTGTTCCGGAGATTCTGCCGGCCAACGTCGCTGGCGGCGCCATGGCGCTTATCAACAGCATGGGCGCGCTCGGTTCTTTCGGCGGCTCATATCTGGTCGGTTATCTGAACAGCTCCACCGGTTCGCCCGGCGCCTCATACCTATTGATGAGCGGCGCATTGCTGCTGTCGGTGGTGCTGACAATCTTTCTCAAGCCCGGCGCCAGTGATCGCGTCGTCGCCAAAGCCGTCGCCACGCCACGTGTGCCGGCGCATTCCTGAAAGGACTTTTGCCATGAAAAAACAGGTCGTGCTGTACAAGAAACTTTCGCCCGCGCTGATGGCGCGGTTGCAAGAACAATTCGACGTGACGTTGATCGAAAGCCTTGATGCCGATGGCCTCATGCAGTTGCGCGATGCCCTGCCCCGCGCCCACGGGTTGCTCGGCGCCAGTCTGAAACTCGATGCGGCGCTGCTGGATCTGGCGCCGCAGTTGGCAGCGATCGCCAGCGTCTCGGTGGGCGTCGACAACTACGACATCGATTACCTGAGCCAGCGCAAGATCCTGCTGACCAACACGCCGGACGTGCTCACCGAAACCACCGCCGACACCGGTTTCGCCCTGATCCTCGCTGCTGCCCGGCGGGTGGTCGAATTGGCGAACATGGTGCGTGGCGGGCAGTGGAGCCGCAATATCGGGCCGTCGCATTTCGGTACCGATGTGCACGGCAAGACGCTGGGCATCATCGGCATGGGCCGCATCGGCGAAGCCTTGGCCCAGCGCGGGCATTTCGGTTTTGGCATGCCGGTGATCTACCACAGCCAGTCGCGCAAACCGGCGGTCGAGCAGCGTTTCGACGCGCAATACCGCAGCCTCGAAGATCTGCTCCAGCAGGCCGACTTCATCTGCCTCACCTTGCCGCTGACAGCCCAGACGGAACGTTTGATCGGCGCCGAACAGTTTGCGCTGATGCGGCCAGAGAGCATCTTCATCAATATCTCGCGTGGCAAGGTCGTTGATGAGGCGGCGATGATCGAGGCGTTGCGCAACAAGCGCATCCGTGCGGCCGGGCTGGACGTGTTTGAGCGCGAACCGTTGAATCATGAATCGCCGTTGTTGCAGCTGAGCAATGTGGTGGCGACACCGCACATGGGCTCGGCGACCCATGAAACGCGTGAGGCGATGGCGCGCTGTGCGGTGGAGAATCTGCTGGCGGCTTTGAACGGGCAGCGGCCGGCGAATCTGGTGAATGCCTCTGCATGGCAAAGCTGAGATCCCTGGCGCCTGCCAATCCGCCTTCGCGAGCAAGCCCGCTCCCACACGGAATGCATTTCAAAAGTGGGAGCAAACCTGCTTCCACAGGAGAATGCATTTCAAACGTGGGAGCAAACCTGCTTCCACAGGAGAATGCATTTCAAATGTGGGAGCGGGCTTGCTCGCGAAGGGGCCAGCGAAGACGCTACAGCGTCTCAGGCCCTGCGCGCTTGAAGCAGCTGCACCGCACACAACGCAATCCTCGCGCAGGCATCCGCCAGTTTGACCCGATCCACCACCAGCCCGATGCGAATATGCCCCGCCGCGCTCGGTCCGAACGCTTCGCCAGCCAAGACTGACACGCCATACCCTTCCAGTAACCGCTCGGAAAACGCCTGGGCGCCGAGCCCGGTCTGGCGTACATCGACCATCACAAACATGCCGCCGTCGGGGCGAATCGGCTGCAAGCCGGGGCAGCCGTGCAATCGCTCGCACACCAGATCCCGACGCAATCGGTATTCTTCTCGCATCTGCGTGACTTCCGGCCAATCGCTTTGCAGCGCCACTTGCGCGGCCTTCTGTACAAAATCCGGCAAACCGAACAGCATGCTCAGCGACAGGTTCACCAGATGCTCAGCCAAAGGTCTCGGACCGATCATCCAGCCGATACGCCAACCGGTCATGGCATGGGATTTGGACAGGCTGTTGATGGTCGCGGTGCGCTCGGCCATGCCCGGCAGGCTCGCCGGGCTGATGTGTTCACCTTCGTATAAAAGCTCGCTGTACACCTCATCGCTGATCAGCCACAAATCATGACGAATGCACAGCGCCGCCAGATCCTGCCAGATCAGCAAGGACAAACTGGCACCGCTGGGATTATTCGGGCTGTTGAGCAGCATGGCGCGAGTTCGCGGAGTGATGCGTGCAGCGACATCGGCCGGGTCGACGCGAAAACCGTTTTCCGGGCGCACTGGCACCGCAATAACCTTGGCACCGCAGGCGCCAAACACACCTTCGTAGGTGACGTACATCGGCTCGGCGACGATCACTTCGTCGCCAGGATCGAGCAGACACTGCGCCACCGAATACACCGCACATTGCGCGCCGGGCAGGACAATCACCTGATCAGGATCAACCTGCTGACCACTGCGCTGGCGATGACGCTCGGCAATCAGCCTGCGCAACTCGAGCCGACCGCGCACGTCGGCGTAATGGGTATCGCCGGCCAGCAGACTGTCGATAGCGCCATGCACGATCGGCAACGGCGTATCGAAATCTGGATCGCCGACGCTCAACAACAAAACATCAACGCCCTCGGCGCGCAGTTCCAGCGCTCGGTCGTGAATCTGCCAGGCAGCGGCACCCTCCCCGGCGATTCGTTGGGTCAAGGCTGAATAGCGCATGTACGTCTCCTGTTAGCGCGGTTTCCAGCCTTCACCGTATCTCAAATCACGAAACGCGCCACCATGGCGTTCAAATCCACTGCCAGTCGCGACAGTTCGTGGGTCGCGGCGCTGGTCTGGTTGGCGCCGGCGGCCGATTGCGTGGCGAGGTCGCGGATGTTGACCAGGTTGCGATCGACTTCTCGTGAGACTTGCGCCTGCTCTTCCGAAGCGCTGGCAATGACCAGGTTGCGCTCGTTGATCTGGTGAATCGATTGAGTGATCTGCTCCAGCGCGACGCCGGCCGCGCGGGCCATTTCCAATGTGGACTGGGTGCGCTGATTACTTTGCTGCATCGACGAGACCGCTTCCCCGGTGCCGTTCTGGATGCCGGCGACCATTTTTTCGATTTCCTGAGTCGATTGCGCCGTGCGATGGGCCAACGCGCGCACTTCATCCGCGACCACGGCAAAACCACGCCCGGCCTCGCCAGCACGCGCGGCTTCAATCGCGGCGTTGAGCGCCAGCAGGTTGGTCTGCTCGGCAATGGCACGAATGACGTCCAGCACTTTGCCGATGTCGCGACCCTGCGCGGCGAGGCCTTCGATCATCTGCGCGGTGTTCTGCACGTCGTGAGTCATGGTCTGGATTGCGTCGACGGTTTTCACCACCTGATCGCGACCTTCGCGAGCGGCATGGGTCGATTGATTAGAGGCCTCTGAAGTCGACACGGCATTGCGCGCCACTTCCTCGACCGCAGCGGTCATCTCATTGACGGCAGTGGCGGCCTGTTCGATTTCATTGTTTTGCTGCTGCAAGCCACGGGACGCCTCTTCGGTAACGGCGCTGAGCTCCTCGGCTGCGGCGCCCAGTTGGGTGGCGGAGCCGGCGATCTGTTCGATGGTTTTGCGCAGGTTGGTCTGCATCGCGGCCAAGGCTTCGAGCAGGCGTGCCGGTTCGTCTTTGCCGTCGATTTCGATGGCTTTGCTCAGGTCGCCGCCGGCGATGGTTTGCGCGGCGAGCACGGCGCGGTTGAGCGGCGTGACGATGCTGCGGGTCAGCAACCAGGCCAGCAACACGGTGGCCAACGCGGCGATCACCGCGACGATGATGATCCCGGTGATAGCGCTGTCATAGTTTTCACCGGCTTTAGTGGCCGCCGCTCTGGCCCCGGCCGTATTCAGGCCGATCAATTTGTTGAGCTGCTCGCCCATCTGATCGGTACCTTCCTTGATGCGCGTGTTGATCAACGCACGCAGCGCTTCCAGATCGCCCTGGCGCGACAGGTCAAGCATCTGGTTCTGCGCTTGCAGGTAGTTATCGAGCGTGGTCGAAAACGTCTGGAAGACCGCGCGCTCTTCAGGGCCTGCCGGCAACGCAGCGTAGCTGGCCTGAGCTTTGCGCACTTTGTCGACCAGCACCGCGATGCGGGTTTCTGCCTCTTGCAGGCTGGCCGGTTCGCGGTTGACCAGCACGCGGAACGAGAGGATACGCATGCGCAGGACGTTTTCCGTGACCACGCTGAGGTGGGTCACGCTGGGCAACTGGTTGGTGTCCATGTCGATCGACGCCTGACGAATGACCGTCATGCGGCTGACGGCGAACACGCCGAGGACAATCACCAGCAAGGCGATGAAGGCAAAACCGAGGAAAGCACGCGGCGCGATATTCAGGTTACGCAGGGACATGGTCGGACTCTCGAAAGAAAGAAACTACGAGCATCCATGCCGTGAGCACTGGCCCATAGCGGGCGACAGTCCGGCGTCACTGAGTTGTGGATTTGTGTGCGCCTGATCGTTGTATCGGCCAGGCTTGAGGAAGGTTTCGGGTCTGCGATAAATATTTTTCGGTACGTTACAAGAATCTGCCCAGCCCCGCTGCCTTTGGTAGGAACTATCGAGTGCAACGAGGCTGCGATCTTTTGACTGTTAAAAGCAGGATCAAAAGATCGCAGCCTCGTTGCTCTCGACAGCTCCTACATAGGCAAGCCGATCAGCGGTTGGTGCCCAGTTGCCAGACCCGAGCGATGTCGGTAGCGCGTTCTTGCAGCAGTCGGGGTGCGTCGGCGCAGGCTTGTTCCAGGGTCATCGGCCCGCTGGTCACGGCGAACGCGGCATCAATGCCGTGTTGATAGAGTTGCTGATAGCCGTCGCCCAAGGTTCCGGCAATGACGATCACCGGTACGGCGTGCTGTCTGGCAAGCCGCGCGACACCGAACGGCGTCTTGCCGCGCAGGGTCTGCGCATCGAAGCGACCTTCACCGGTTATCACCAGATTCGCACCTTTGACCGCGTCAGCAAGGCCGACCAGTTCCGCCACCACCTCGACGCCCGCCTGAAACTGCGCGCCGAGAAACGCCTTTGCCGCGAATCCAAGTCCACCGGCCGCGCCGCTGCCCGGCTCGTCGCGCACGTCCTTGCCCAGTGCCTGCGCGCAGAGTTCGGCGAAGTGCCCCAGCGCCTGATCGAGTTGTTCAACCTGCGCAGGCGACGCGCCCTTCTGCGGGCCGAAAATGGCCGAGGCGCCATGCAGGCCGCACAGCGGATTGTTCACATCAGCGGCGATGTCGAAACGTACCTCGGCCAGACGTGGGTCAAGTTCACTCAGATCAAGCCGCGCCAGTTGCGCCAATGCCAGCCCACCCGGCGCCAACGGCTGACTTTGCCCATCAAGCAACTTCACGCCCAACGCCTGCATCGCCCCGGCACCGCCGTCATTGGTCGCGCTGCCGCCAATCGCCAGGATCACCCGTTGCGCACCGGCATCCAGCGCTGCACGAATCAATTCACCGGTACCAAACGTGCTGCTGATGCAGGCATCGCGCTGCACCGGTGGGACCAATTGCAGGCCGCTGGCTTCGGCCATTTCGATGATCGCGGTGTGGCTGTGCGGCAGCCAGCCCCATGCAGCTTCGACCGGCGCGCCCAAAGGGCCGCGCACACGGGCGCGGCGTAAATCGCCTTCACACGCTGCGAGAATCGACTCGACCGTCCCTTCGCCGCCATCGGCCATCGGGCATTTGACCAGCGTCGCCTGCGGCCATACCTGAGCCAGCCCGAGGGCAATGGCGTCGGCAACGCCCTGAGCACTCAGGCTGTCCTTGAACGAATCGGGGGCGATGACGATCTTCATGGGAATTCTCCGGTTGCAATGGCGTTCATGCTGCCAGTCGGCCCGCGCGTTGACGCCGGTCGGCTGCACAAGTGCCGTCGGCGTTTATTGTTCATTTCCACAAAAGGCTGGCGGCGGATGCTCGCGAAAAGATTATGGAATACACCGATCAATTCGGATCAGTCTGCGGCAACAGCTGCACCCCCAGATACAACGCCAGCATCCCGTCCAGTTTCAACGGATCAACCCCACTCAATTCGGCAATCCGCTCCATGCGATAGCGCAGGCTGTTGCGATGAATGCCCAACGCCTCGGCGCAGGCCTGACTCTGCCCGTCGTGCTCGCACCAGCTGCGCAGAGTCGCCAGTAGCTGGCCGTTACTGTCCTTGGCGATGACCTTGCGCAGCGGTTTAAGCAGTTCGTCCAACGCATCATCGTTGCGATGACGCCACAGCATCACCGGCAAGCGATAACGATTGAGCGTCAGCAGTCTCGAATTCGGCAAGACGTCACGACCATACGCCAGCAAATCGCCGACCCGTCGATAACAGCGGCGCAACCCGGCCAGGCCATCCGCCTGCCCGCCGACGGCGATGCGCAGGATCTTCCAGCCGAGGCCATCGAGTTTTTCCAGCAGGCGATCGTGCTCGACGTTCTGGCTCGCCGGGCGGCACCACAGCAGCGACGATTTCGCCGAACTCACGCACCAGCTGTCGGGATAGCGCCACGTCAGCCAAGCGCTCAGTGCTTCCACGGTTTGTCCTGGGGCGTGCTCCAGACCCAGCTCGAACAGATAGGGCACCCGCGTCAATTGCGGCTTGAGCCCAAGCTGCTGCGCCTCGTCGACCAGACGCGGCGAATCCCCCGCCTCGCTCAACAGCAACGCCAGCAGATCATCGCAACGCTGGCGCCGCCACTGTTGCTCGGCCTGCTGATTGCGCTGGCCGACGAGCATTTCGGCGGTCATGCGCACCAGTTCGGCGTAGGTGCGCAATTGCTCGGGCTCGCCGGTGATGCCGAGCACGCCGATCAAGCGCTGATCGAGCAGCAGCGGCAGGTTGATACCCGGCTGCACGCCTTTGAGATGCACCGCCGTCTGCGCATCGATTTCCACCACACGCCCGTTGGCCAGCACCAGTTGCGCACCTTCATGCCGGGTGTTGATGCGTTCCGGTTCGCCGCTGCCGAGGATCAGACCCTGACTGTCCATGACGTTGACGTTGTACGGCAAAATGGCCATGGCCCGGTCGACGATATCCTGGGCAAGGTCGTGATCGAGTTCGAACATAGCGGCGGCAATCCTTCATTTCAGGCACGAACGGTTGTTCAGCCGCACAGGGTCTGGCGGCAAACCCTGTGCTCAGGCACAAAGACAATCCGGCCAAAGGTGGCCGAGACTCTCAGGGCGATCAACGTTACCCTTTGCATCGCAAAAAATCATAATAAAGAGAGAGCCGCTATGTCGCAGAGCGCCGCAGCTACCCAGACCATCGACGACGGTAAAAACGCCGTCTACAAACGCATCACGCTGCGTTTGATTCCCTTCATTTTCATCTGCTACCTGTTCAACTACCTCGACCGGGTCAACGTTGGCTTCGCCAAGTTGCAGATGCTCGACGCATTGAAATTCAGCGAAACCGTGTACGGTCTCGGCGCCGGGATTTTCTTCATCGGCTACGTGCTGTGCGGCGTGCCCAGCAACCTGGCGCTGACCCGCTTCGGTCCTCGGCGCTGGATCGCTTTGATGATGATCACCTGGGGCACGCTGTCGACCTGCCTGTTGTTCGTCACTACCCCGACCGAGTTCTACACCCTGCGCTTTTTCACCGGTGCAGCTGAAGCCGGTTTCTTCCCGGGCGTAGTGCTGTATCTCTCGCAGTGGTTCCCGACCTTCCGCCGAGGGCGAATCATGGCCCTGTTCATGTCGGCGATTCCGGTCTCCGGTTTGCTCGGCAGCCCGTTTTCCGGCTGGATCCTCAACCACTTCGCCGCCGGCCAGGGTGGCCTGGCAGGCTGGCAGTGGATGTTTCTGCTGCAAGGCATTCCGACGGTGATCCTCGGTGCGCTGGCGTATTTCCTTTTGAGCGACAGCTTTGCCAATGCCAAATGGCTGACCGCCCACGAACGCGCGGTGCTCGAAGCCGACCACGCCGAAGACCTCGCCAACAAACCGAAAACCGCGACCGACTCACTGCTTGCGGTGTTCAAGAACCCAGCGATCTGGGCCTTTGGTCTAATCTACTTCTGCATCCAGAGCGGCGTGTACGCGATCAACTTCTGGCTGCCGTCGATCATCAAGAACCTCGGCTTCAGCGATAACCTGGTGATCGGCTGGCTGAGTGCGATTCCGTACCTGCTCGCGGCGGTATTCATGCTGGTGGTCGGCCGCTCCGCAGATTTGCGCAAGGAGCGCCGCTGGCATTTGGTGGTGCCGATGCTGATGGGCGCGATTGGTCTGGTGATCGCAGTCAACTTCGCCGCCAACCCGGCCATTGCAATCCTCGGTTTGACCATCGCAACCATGGGCGCACTGACCGGCCTGCCGATGTTCTGGCCGGTGCCGACCGCCATGTTGAGCGCGGGTGCGGCGGCTGGCGGCCTGGCGTTGATCAACTCGATGGGGCAGATGGCCGGGTTCCTCAGCCCGTACCTGGTGGGTTGGGTCAAAGACAGCACCGGTTCGACGGATGCGGCACTGTATGTGCTGGCAGCGGTGATTGTCGGCGGAAGTTTGCTGGCGTTGCGGATGACGCGGACGTTGCGGGCTTAATTAGAGGCGCAGATCAAAGATCGCAGCCTTCGTCAGCTCCTACTTTGGAATGCGTTCCCTGTAGGAGCTGCCGAAGGCTGCGATCTTTTTGCGTTTATCCGGCGCAACAATTCACTTTGCGACCTTCGATGCTTCTGGTATCTGATTGACTTCCCCCCACCGACAAAAGGATTTCGGCATGAGCTACCGCACACTGGGCCATTCAGGCTTGCAGGTCTCCACGCTCACCCTCGGCACGATGATGTTCGGCGAGCAGACCAGCGCCGAAGACTCGCTGCGCATCATCGACAAGGCTTGGGATCAGGGCATCAATTTCATCGACACCGCCGACGTCTACACCAATGGCCGCTCCGAAGAAATCGTCGGTGAAGCGATCTCCCGTCATCGCCACGAATGGGTGCTCGCGACCAAAGTCGGCTTCGGCCCGGTTGACGGCGTGCCGAACCGCAGCGGTTTGAGCCGCAAACACATCTTCAACGGACTCGAGGCCAGCCTCGCGCGGCTCGGCACTGATTACGTCGACATCTATTACCTGCACCGCGAAGACCACCACACCCCGCTGGAAGTCAGCGTATCGGCGATTGGCGATCTCATCCGCCAGGGCAAGATTCGCTACTGGGGTCTGTCGAACTATCGCGGCTGGCGGATCGCCGAGGTGATTCGCATCGCCGACAAGCTCGGTGTCGATCGCCCGGTGATCAGCCAGCCGCTGTACAACATCGTCAATCGTCAGGCCGAGAGCGAGCAGATCACCGCCGCGCAGACCTATGGCCTTGGGGTGGTGCCTTACAGCCCCTTGGCCCGAGGCGTACTCAGTGGCAAGTACGCCCCGAATGTCACGCCGGACGCCAACAGCCGCGCCGGGCGTCAGGACAAACGCATTCTGGAAACCGAATGGCGGGTGGAGTCGCTGCGCATTGCCCAGCAGATTCAGCAATACACCGAGCAGCGCGGCGTCGGCATGGTCGAGTTCGCGATTGCCTGGGTGCTGAACAACAGCGCGGTGACCTCGGCGATTGTCGGGCCGCGCACCGAACAGCAATGGGACGCCTATACGCTGGCGCAGGCGTTGACCATCACGGCCGAAGACGAGGCTTTCATTGATTCTCTGGTGACACCGGGGCATGCCTCGACACCGGGGTTCAATGATGTGAGCCATTTTGTGTCGGGCCGCAAACCGCTGCAATCCTGAAAGCATCGCTGGCAAGCCAGCTCCCATAATGCTCTGTGTTGAAACGCAAGCTATGGTTCAACGTACATCCTGTGGGAGCTGGCTTGCCAGGGATAGCCAACCCAGCACAAGCGTGTAGGAAATAATGAGCACCCGCTCAATATTCAGCACAAAAACCACGTATCCTGCCCGCCCCGTTTAACCATCAAACCGCGAGGACAGTTTGTCTAAAGGTATCGCTCTATCGGTTTCAGCCTCGATGCTGTTTGCCGTCATGTATTACTACACATCGCTGCTGACGCCTCTGAGCGGCGTGGAGATCTTCGGCTGGCGCATGCTCCTGACCGTGCCGTGCATGACCGTGTTCATGCTGGTTTCCGGGGAATGGCGACGGGTGCTGGAGCTGATCCGATTGATGGCGGCCAGGCCAGAACTGATCGCTGGACTGTTGGTTTCTTCCGCCCTGCTCGGTGTGCAGCTGTGGCTGTTCATGTGGGCGCCGCTCAATGGCTACAGCCTGGATGTGTCGCTGGGCTATTTCCTGTTGCCACTGGCGATGGTGCTGACCGGGCGGATTGCCTACGGCGAGAGCTTGTCTCGGCTGCAAAAAATCGCCGTATTCTTCGCAAGCCTTGGCGTGTTGAATGAGTTGTATCAGGTTGGCGGATTTTCCTGGGCGACGCTGGTCGTCGTGGTCGGCTATCCGCTGTACTTCGTGCTGCGCAAATACCTGAAAACCGACAACCTGGGAGGGCTATGGGTCGACATGACCCTGATGCTGCCAGTGGCCTACTGGTTTGTGCAGAATGGCGAACAGGGACTGGGCGTGTTTGATCAATACCCAGGGTTGATGTGGTTGATTCCGCTGCTTGGCGTGATCAGTGCGTCCGCGCTGGTGGTGTACATCATTGCCAGCCGTTTACTGCCGTTCAGTCTGTTTGGTTTGTTGAGTTATGTGGAACCGGTGTTGTTGCTTGCCGTGGCATTATTGCTCGGAGAAAGCATCAAGTCGGGTGAATGGCTGACCTACATACCGATCTGGCTGGCGGTGGTGGTGCTGGTTTTCGAAGGCTTTAAACACCTGATGCGGCAACGCCGAGCCTGAGCTTTACAAAACCCGCTCCCACAGTTTTTCTGTGAAGCAAAAAAATCCCGCCCTGCATCGCTGCAGGACGGGATTTTTATTTCAGTGCAGATTACTCGGTGGTCAGCACACCACGACGCACCTGGTCACGTTCGATCGATTCGAACAGAGCCTTGAAGTTGCCTTCGCCGAAACCATCGTCGCCCTTGCGCTGAATGAACTCGAAGAACACTGGGCCCATCAGGGTTTCCGAGAAGATCTGCAGCAGCAGGCGCTTGTCACCCTGCTCCGACGCGCCATCGAGCAGGATGCCGCGCGATTGCAGTTGATCGACCGGCTCGCCGTGATTTGGCAGGCGACCTTCGAGCATTTCGTAGTAAGTGTCTGGTGGCGCCGTCATGAAGCGCATGCCGATTTTCTTCAACTGATCCCAGGTCTTGATCAAGTCATCGGTGAGGAACGCAACATGCTGGATGCCCTCCCCGTTGAATTGCATCAGGAACTCTTCGATCTGACCGGCGCCCTTGGACGACTCTTCATTGAGCGGGATGCGGATCATGCCATCCGGTGCGGTCATGGCTTTCGAGGTCAGGCCGGTATATTCGCCCTTGATGTCGAAGTAACGAATCTCACGGAAGTTGAACAGCTTCTCGTAGAAGTTCGCCCAGTAGGCCATGCGACCGCGATAAACGTTGTGAGTCAGGTGGTCGATGATCTTCAGACCGGCGCCGACCGGGTTGCGATCAACGCCTTCGATAAACACGAAGTCGATATCGTAGATCGAACTGCCCTCGCCGAAACGGTCGATCAGGTACAGCGGCGCGCCGCCGATGCCTTTGATTGCCGGCAGGTTCAGTTCCATCGGGCCGGTTTCGATATGGATCGGCTGAGCGCCGAGTTCGAGCGCGCGGCTATAGGCTTTCTGCGAATCCTTCACGCGAAATGCCATGCCGCAAACGGACGGACCGTGCTCGGCGGCAAAGTACGAAGCGACGCTGTTGGGTTCGTTGTTGAGGATCAGGTTGATCGCGCCCTGACGATACAGGTGCACGTTCTTGGAACGGTGGGTCGCGACTTTGGTGAAGCCCATGATCTCGAAGATCGGCTCCAGCGTACCTGGAGTCGGAGATGCGAACTCGATGAATTCAAAGCCCATCAGGCCCATTGGGTTTTCGTATAAATCTGCCATGGTGACGCCTCATCATTTCTTATCAATTAACCAGAATTACCTGTCAGGAAATTGATGAAGAGGGAGGCGCACAGGAGATGCCACGCACGCTGCGGGCGAGGAAGTCTCCATAGATCAGTTGAAACCCGAATATCTTCATTGTCGACCCAAGGCTCTTGCGGGCGAGGCTTCTGCTGCCAGAAGACGGTTATTATTGTATGCGTAAACCGATTCTACACAGCGTAACCGGACCTGTCTGCCCTCTCTATAAAATCCGCTTTTTCTCCCAAGGCGCAAGAGGTTTGTTGCACCAATAAGTCTGGTCAGGATGATCCCGGCGAAACTCTTGAGTCATGGCCAGCACAAGCGCTACCTGCCATCTATTCTCCCCTTGGCCCACTTGACCTGGGCGCGCGCAGCAGCGCCGACCAATACCAACATTCACAGGATGCGCCCATGCCGTTGACCCGCAGACCCCGCCGCAAACGCAGCACCCGCATCGTTGTGACTTTGCTCAGCGGCCTGCTGCCAGTCGTGCTCGGGAGTGTCATCCTCTATATGCAGGCAGAACGCACGTTGCAGCAAAGTGCCGGGGAAACTGCCGAGCAAGCGTTGCGACAGTTCGACTTAATGCTCGATAACACCGCAGAAGCCGCGCGGATTCTGTTGCCACTTGCCGGGAAAAATTGCGAAGAGGTAAAACTGGCCTTGCGCGAACAAGTAACCCGCCGCCCCTTCGTGCGCTCGACCAATCTGGTCTGGGACAACAATCTCTATTGCAGCTCGCTGTTCGGCCAGTTCAAGGAAGTCGTCAATGCCGGGAATTACCACGACGGCAGACTGTGGCTGATGAACGGCAATCCGGTAACGCCTGATACGGCATTGTTGATTTATCGCCTCAGCAACGGTCGTGGCGGCGCGCTGACCACACTGGATGGTTATCACCTGAGCAACATTCTGCGCCTGATCGGCCGCCAGACATTACTGATGTTGCAGGTGGGCGAGAACTGGCTGTCCGCAGACGGTAACGTGCATAAGGGATCCCTGCCCGTCCTGCCGGTTGCGCAGAGCGTGCTGGAATCCGAGCGTTACGGTTTCAAAGTATCGGCGGGTTTCCCCAAAGGCGAAATCTGGCGTTACATGGCGGCAGAGTATCCGCCACTGTTCAGCCTGCTGCTCTTTTTCGGCGTGGTCTCCGGCGCGATCGGACATTTCATTCAGCAACGCTCGACTTCGCCTAGTCATGAAATGCTTCGTGCACTTGAGGCTGGGGAGTTCATTCCTTACTTTCAGCCCGTGGTTTACGGCGACAGCAAGCGATGGTCGGGTGCCGAAGTGCTGATGCGCTGGAATCATCCCAAAGAGGGCCTGGTACGCCCGGACCTGTTCATTCCATTTGCCGAGCACTCGGGCTTGATCGTGCCGATGACCCGCTCCCTGATGCAACAGACAGCGGTGCTGCTGGGCCCACAATCTGCAACCTTCAACAAACCGTTCCATGTAGGTATCAACATCGCTGCCAGCCATTGCCACGACCTGGAGCTGGTTAAGGACTGTCGAGATTTCCTCGCTGCGTTTGAACCGGGCAGCGTAGAGCTGGTGCTGGAATTGACGGAGCGCGAGCTGATCGAGCCAAACGACATCACTCTTGAGCTGTTCGAGCAATTGCGTGCTCTTGGAGTAAAAATCGCGATAGATGATTTCGGTACCGGCCATTCAAGCCTCGGCTATTTGCGAACTTTCAAGGTCGATTTTCTCAAGATCGACCAGAGTTTTATCGCCATGATCGGCATCGATGCGCTATCACGGCATATTCTCGATTCCATCATCGAGCTCTCGGCCAAGCTGGATCTTGGGATTGTTGCCGAAGGTGTCGAAACTCAGGCCCAGGTCGACTATTTGACTGCGCATAAGGTGAGTTTCCTGCAAGGGTATTTATTCGGCAAACCAATGCCGGCCGCTGATTTCATCAGAGCATTAAATGATCGTTAACCCACTATCATGACTCGGCCGACCGGCGCACCAAATTGATACAAAAAGTCATTGTTGTTACATGACGACAACATCAGGATTTACTCTTGTCGCATTAACTACTACAATTTTTTCAACCTCAGCCAGACTGGCAGGTGAGCCAGTTATCACCGAGTCGCTTCAAGGCTCTTGGCTTATAGCTTTGTTTGCGGTTGGTATCAGCCAAATACATTATTGGAGTAAAGATATTGTCCAGACTCGCCGAATTCCGCGCAGCTGAAAAGGCCCTTCAGGAACAGCTCAAACAGCTGGAATCGCTGAAGAACGATGCCGGGCTCAAGAAAGAAATCGAATTCGAAGAAAAGCTCCAGGGGCTGATGAAAAGCTATGGCAAAGGCCTCAAAGACATCATCGCCATACTTGATCCGAACCCGGCAAAGTCGGGCTTGCAGTCGCCCGCAGCGCCTAAGACTCGACGCGCCCGGGTGGTCAAGGTTTATCAGAACCCGCACACTGGCGAACTGATTGAAACCAAGGGTGGCAACCACCGCGGCCTCAAATCCTGGAAAGAACAGTACGGTGCAGCCACGGTGGATTCCTGGTTGCGCAGTTGATTTGACGCCTACAAGAAGCCCTGCTCCATGCAGGGCTTTTTATTGACAATATCTAACAGATGAAATGATTTTCATCGAACAAGTTGTAAATGTGTGTAACGATAATGAATCATCAGGCTAAACATTTTGCTGCGTGATGTTGCTGCGATGAGCTGAATCAAACTTTGTGCTTAATCCTTTCCGGTATTAGACCGTCGCTAGTTGGTACGGACGTTTATAATTTCAGGCTATTGCGTGCCGACTCTATATCGTCTGCGCTCGCCTTATAAGCCTCGACCTGACCGGCATACGAAAGTACATAAGCCTTGTCCGTTTCCACGGCGGCTACCAAGGTTTGTGATAACACGTGCCGACCGTTTTCGGTGACCGTGCAGGTCGTCTCCAAACCGGTCAAGGGACCGAAGGCTGCCGGATGAATCCGGTTGCAGACACTCTGATAGCCACTGCGGAAAAAATCTTTCTGGATGGATTTGCGCATTTCCAGCAGCACGCCGTGCAGATTGACCTGATGCCCCGCCTCCACTTGAGTCATGGTCAACTCCATCACCATGACCCGGTTACCATCGGCGTCGAGCTTCACTGCCCTCTGTCGCGAAACTGGCGGCGCGCTGTCCGGCAATACTTCGACCTCCCAGCCTGGCGGCCAAGTGATGCTCGGTTCGGCCGAGGCAGAAAAAACCACGGCCAACGACAAAGCCAAAAAAACAAACACGAATTTCAACAGTCGGATCATTGCCGGACGCACTCGAAGGTAGGAGGCAAAGTCTGCCCCCCACCCTCGCACAGAGCAAGCCCGCCTTGCATTTGGCGATGCCGCCCGGCATGCGTATCATTGCGCCCATTCACTCGCCCATTGTTATTGGAGGGCCCATGAGCCTCAACGAACTGAACACTTTCCCCGGCGTGACTGCCACGCCAGACAGCGCAACCCGCAACTTCGTGTTCAACCACACCATGCTGCGCGTGAAGGACATCACCAAGTCGTTGGACTTCTACACCCGCGTATTGGGTTTTTCGCTGGTCGAAAAGCGTGACTTCCCGGAAGCCGAGTTCAGCCTGTACTTCCTCGCACTCGTCGACAAAGCGCAGATCCCGACCGACGCCGCCGCGCGTACCGAATGGATGAAATCGATCCCGGGCATTCTCGAACTGACCCATAACCACGGCACCGAAAACGATGCTGACTTCGCCTATCACAATGGCAACACCGACCCGCGCGGTTTCGGCCACATCTGTATTTCGGTGCCGGATATCGTCGCAGCGTGTGCACGTTTCGAAGAGCTGGGCTGCGACTTCCAGAAGCGCCTGACCGATGGCCGCATGAAAAGCCTGGCGTTCATCAAGGATCCGGATGGCTACTGGGTCGAAATCATTCAGCCGGCGCCGCTCTAAGGAGCTGCCTGAATCTATGCGGGAGCGAGCCTGCTCGCGACTGCGGTGCGTCATGACGATGATGTTGCCCCACGCGAGCAAGCTCGCTCCCAAATTTGCCGTGTCTCACGCATAAAAAAACCCATGATCGCTCATGGGTTTTTTCATTTCCGACCAGTCAATTACGCCGGTGCCGAAGTCCGGATCAGGTGATCGAACGCACTCAGCGAAGCCTTGGCGCCCTCGCCGACGGCAATCACGATCTGCTTGTACGGCACAGTCGTCACGTCACCCGCTGCAAAGATCCCTGGAATCGACGTCTCGCCACGGTTGTCGACAATGATCTCGCCACGCGGCGACAGCTCGATGGTGCCTTTGAGCCAATCGGTGTTGGGCAGCAGGCCGATTTGCACAAAAATGCCTTCCAGCTCGACCGTGCGCAACTCATCAGTCGTACGATCCTTGTAACGCAGACCGTTGACCTTCTCGCCGTTACCGGTGACTTCAGTGGTTTGCGCACTGGTGATCACGGTGACGTTCGGCAGGCTGTGCAGCTTGCGTTGCAACACAGCGTCGGCGCGCAGTTGCACATCGAATTCAAGCAGCGTTACGTGCGACACGATACCGGCCAGATCGATAGCCGCTTCAACGCCGGAGTTACCGCCGCCGATCACCGCCACGCGCTTGCCTTTGAACAGCGGGCCGTCGCAGTGCGGGCAGTACGCCACGCCTTTGTTACGGTATTCCTGCTCGCCAGGCACGTTCATTTCACGCCACCGCGCACCAGTCGCCAGGATCACGCTCTTGGCTTTCAGAGTCGCACCACTGGCGAAGTGGACTTCGTGCAGCTCACCGTTCTTGCCTGGGATCAACTTGTCGGCACGTTGCAGGTTCATGATGTCGACGTCGTATTGCTTGACGTGTTCTTCCAGCGCCGTGGCCAGTTTCGGCCCTTCGGTTTCCTGTACGGAAATGAAGTTCTCGATGGCCATGGTGTCCAGCACCTGACCGCCAAATCGCTCGGCGGCAACACCGGTGCGGATGCCTTTACGTGCAGCATAGATAGCGGCCGAAGCACCGGCCGGGCCACCGCCGACAACCAGCACGTCAAAGGCTTCCTTTGCGCTGATCTTCTCGGCCTGACGCACGATGGCGCCGGTGTCGAGTTTGGCGAGAATCTCTTCCAGACCCATACGGCCCTGGCCGAAGTTTTGACCGTTGAGGTAGACGCTCGGCACGGCCATGATCTTGCGGTCGTTGACTTCATCCTGAAACAGCGCGCCGTCGATGGCGACGTGGCGGATGTTCGGGTTGAGCACGGCCATCAGGTTCAGCGCCTGAACGACGTCCGGGCAGTTCTGGCAGGACAGCGAGAAGTAGGTCTCGAAGCTGAACTCGCCTGTGAGCGAGCGGATCTGCTCGATGACTTCAACGCTGGCTTTCGACGGGTGGCCGCCGACTTGCAGCAAGGCCAGCACCAGTGAGGTGAATTCATGGCCCATCGGGATACCGGCGAAGCGCAGGCTGATGTCGGCTCCGGGGCGGTTGATCGAGAACGATGGCTTGCGGGCATCGTCACCGCTGTCGATCAGGGTAATTTGGCTCGAAAGACTCGCAACGTCTTTCAGCAGGTCCAGCATTTCACGGGATTTCGCACCGTCGTCGAGCGATGCAACGATCTCGATCGGTTGGGTGACCCGTTCCAGGTACGATTTCAACTGGGCTTTAAGATTGGCGTCCAACATACGGGCGATTTCCTTTATTTGAGGCAAAAAAAAGCCCGAGCGAATCTCGCCCGGGCATTTTTATTGGGCGGTGCAGCTAACTTAAGAAGGTGCGGCGTGCCGCCCTGCGTTGCATGTCACAGACTTAGATCTTGCCGACCAGGTCCAGCGACGGAGCCAGAGTGGCCTCGCCTTCTTTCCACTTGGCTGGGCAAACTTCGCCTGGGTGTGCAGCGACGTACTGAGCAGCCTTGATCTTGCGCAGCAGCTCGGAAGCGTCACGGCCAACGCCGCCATCGTTCAGCTCAACGATTTTGATCTGGCCTTCAGGGTTGATCACGAAGGTGCCGCGGTCAGCCAGACCGGCTTCTTCGATCAGCACGTCGAAGTTGCGCGAGATCACGTGGGTCGGGTCGCCGATCATGGTGTATTCGATTTTGCCGATGGCTGGCGAGGTGTTGTGCCAGGCAGCGTGAGCAAAGTGGGTGTCGGTCGAAACGCTGTAGATTTCCACGCCCAGTTTCTTGAACTCAGCGTAGTTGTCTGCCAGGTCTTCCAGCTCGGTTGGGCACACGAAGGTGAAGTCGGCTGGGTAGAAGAACACAACGGACCACTTGCCTTTCAAGTCAGCATCCGAGACTTGAACGAAGTCGCCGTTTTTGAACGCGGTAGCGTTGAACGGTTTTACTTGGCTGTTGATGATAGGCATCGATGACTCTCCGTCAGGGGTTATGAAGTTGATGGGTGAATCCTACCCACTCACTCGACGGAAGGCTCATTGGCAAACCTGATACTGCTGATTTGTTTTCGCTATTAGCTGACTGTATTAATAGAAGAAAACGATCTCTACGGTTGCTCCGGTTTATCCATAATCCGAGCCATTCCTTGGAATGGGCTGATCTCAACATAGCGCATAGCCGATTTCATGTCCTTCCAGCCAACGTAACTCATCAGCGATTTCAGATCCCAACCGCTTTGATGCGCCCAAGTCGCAAAACCCCGCCGCAATGAATGACTGGTGTAATTGGCGGCGGCGATCCCGGCGCGATGCAAGGCTTGGCGCAGAAGAGGGATGATGCTGTTGGCGTGCAAGCCGTCCTCGCTCAGGTTGCCCCAGCGGTCAATGCTGCGGAAGACTGCGCCGCGCACCAGCGCGGCTTCCGTGATCCAGTCGATATAGGCCTGCACCGGGCACAACTTCAACAGCGCCGGGGCCTGATACGTCTGGCCGAGATTTTCTCGATCGCCCTTGCTGCGCGGCAGATACACAGTGATGCCCTTGCCAGCACTGGCTTGCACGTGTTCGATCTGCAAGCGGCACAACTCATCGCTGCGAAAGCCGCGCCAAAAGCCCAACAGAATCAATGCACGATCGCGATAAGCCTTGAGCAAGGTCGGGCGGTCCTGTTCCCGCCGGGCCGTCTGCGCCTCCAGCTCCAGCCAATCGATTACTCGCTGCAAATCCTGCAGTTGCAAAGGTTCGGCCTGTTTTTCCTGCGCTGGGTGCAGCGCGCGAATCCCTTTGAATACCTTGCGCACTACCGGCGCCTTGGTCGGGTCGGCAAAACCCTGGCTGTTATGCCATTGGGCCAGCGCCGACAGGCGCAGCTTCAGCGTATTGATCGACAGCACTCCAGCGTGCTCCACCAGATACCGCGCAACGCTGTCGGCGGTGGCGGGCAGGAACCCGCCCCACGTCACTTCGAAATGTTCGATAGCCATGCGATAGCTGCGACGGGTGTTGTCGCGAGTGGCGGCTTGCAGATATCGATCGATGTCACTCATGTGCAGTTTTCTCGCTGGCGTACGGGTTCAGACATGCAGAGGCGCATTTTGCCGCCTGACATTGGGTAATACCAGTATATCCCGCCTGTTTTATTTCAAGGATTTACCTATATTTTAAGCATGGTACACTGCGTACTTTAGTGGCATGTACCACAGTACGTAACGGTAGGAGTTAACATGGCCCGTGGCGGCATTACCAAAGCACTGGTGCAAATCGCGCGCACAGCGATTCTCGCTCGCGGCGAACACCCGAGCATCGATGCAGTACGCATTGAAATGGGCAACACCGGTTCGAAAACCACGATCCATCGCTATCTGAAAGAACTCGATGACGGTGCCCAACCAACAGAGGCGTCAGCAGAACCGATCGATGATGAGCTGAGCGCCCTCGTCTCTCGCCTCGCCCAGCGCCTGAAAGAGCAGGCTCAGGAGCCCATCGAGCAAGCCCGCGAACAGTTCGAGGAGCAGCGTGAAGCCCTGGAAACCGAGCTGAAAGAGACGCGCCAGGCGCTGGAAAAACTCGAGCACGACCACGACATCCAAAGCGCTGCGCTGCAGCGCGAATCCGCAGCGCTGAACAGCACGCGCTCGATGCTGCAAACCGAACAGACGCGCAATGCCGGGCTGAACCAGGCCTTGGCAGATTTTGAATTGCGCTTGCAGGACAAGGACGAACAGATCCGCTCGCTTGAAGAAAAACACCTGCACGCGCGCGATGCGCTGGAGCATTACCGCAACGCGACCAAGGAACAGCGGGAGCAGGAACAGGCCCGCCACGAAGGGCAAATCCAGCAGATTCAGGCCGAACTGCGTCAAGCACAGCAAAGCGCGTTGGTGCGCCAGGACGAAATCACTCAACTGCACCGCGATAACGAACGACTGCTCACCGAGAACCGTGGCACCCAACGCGAGCTGAACCTGTTGCAGGATCAGCTCAAGCAGAGCAATCAGCGTCAGGATCAGTTACTCGAACAGGCCACAAGAATGGACAGCGAGCGTACCCTCCTCCAGGAACGTCTACGCGTGGCGACACTGGAAAGCCAAGCACTCAAGCAGAGCGTCGAGGAGCAGACACAGCTCAATCAGTCACTGGAAAAGGAATTGCTCAAGGCTCAGGCGAGCCTTGAGGACAGCCAGCGCCTGGCCGCTGCCACTGCGGCAGCGCCAGACTCGGCCAACGCGAAGGACGCTTAAGCGCTGACCGGCGTGCGCATGGTGACGAACTCTTCGGCGGCCGTCGGGTGCACCCCGATCGTGTCGTCGAAGTCACGCTTGGTCGCACCAGCCTTCAAGGCGATCGCCAGACCTTGCACAATCTCGCCAGCGTCCGGGCCGACCATGTGGCAGCCAAGCACCTTGTCAGTCTTGGCGTCGACCACCAGCTTCATCAGGGTTTTCTCCTGACACTCAGTCAAGGTCAGCTTCATTGGCCGGAAGCGACTCTCGAAAATCACCACCTCGTGGCCACATTCACGTGCCTCTTCTTCGCTTAATCCAACTGTGCCGATGTTCGGCAGGCTGAACACGGCGGTCGGAATCATCCTGTAGTCCACCGGACGGTATTGCTCCGGCTTGAACAGACGCCGCGCCACGGCCATGCCTTCTGCAAGCGCAACCGGTGTCAGCTGCACGCGACCAATGACGTCGCCCAGCGCCAGAATCGACGGCTCGGTGGTTTGGTACTCGTCGTTGACTTTGATGAAGCCCTTGTCGTCCAGTTGCACATCGGTGTTTTCCAGGCCGAGATTGTCCAGCATCGGACGCCGACCGGTGGCATAGAACACGCAATCAGCTTCGAGTACGCGACCATCCTTGAGCGTCGCCTTCAGGCTGCCGTCGTCCTGCCTGTCGATGCGCGCGATGTCGGCGTTGAATTGCAGGTCGAGACCGCGCTTGGTCAATTCTTCCTGCAAATGCTTGCGCACCGAACCGTCAAACCCACGCAGGAACAGATCGCCGCGATATAACAGCGTGGTGTTGGCGCCGAGGCCATGGAAAATTCCAGCGAACTCGACCGCGATGTAACCGCCGCCAACCACCAGCACACGCTTGGGCAATTCTTTCAGGAAGAACGCTTCGTTCGAACCGATCGCGTGTTCGTGCCCTGGAATTTCAGGGATCTGCGGCCAGCCGCCGGTGGCGATCAGAATGTTCTTCGCCGTGTGGCGCTCGCCATTGACCTCAACCTCGTGCGGCCCGACGATTTTCGCGTGCGCCTCGTGCAGGGTCACACCGCTGTTGATCAGCAGGTTGCGATAGATGCCATTGAGGCGATTGATTTCGCGATCCTTGTTGCCGATCAGCGTGGCCCAGTCAAAGTTGGCTTCGCCCAGATTCCAGCCGAAACCGGAAGCTTGCTCGAAGTCTTCGGCAAAGTGCGCGCCGTACACCAACAGCTTTTTCGGCACACATCCGACATTGACGCAGGTCCCGCCCAGATAACGGCTCTCGGCCACCGCCACTTTCGCCCCGAAGCCTGCGGCAAACCGCGCAGCACGCACACCGCCAGAACCGGCACCAATCACATAAAGGTCAAAATCGTAGGCCATTTCTTTCTCCTCGGCAGGGGATCAGCATACCTGCAGTCACCCATTGGGCAAGCACTGCCATCCACATAAGGGCAGAAAATGAAAAAGCCACCCGAAGGTGGCTTTCATTTGCAGACGAGGCGAACGCTATCAGTAAGCCTTGCCAGTCTTGTAGAAGTTCTCGAAGCAGAAGTTGGTCGCGTCGATGTAGCCTTCAGCGCCACCGCAGTCAAAACGCTTGCCCTTGAACTTGTAGGCCATCACGCAACCGTTCTGGGCCTGCTTCATCAGGGCGTCGGTGATCTGGATTTCACCGCCCTTGCCTGGCTCGGTCTGTTCGATCAGGTCGAAGATGTCCGGGGTCAGGATGTAACGACCGATGATCGCCAGGTTCGACGGCGCGTCTTCAGGCTTTGGCTTTTCGACCATGCTGTGTACGCGGTAGATGTCGTCGCGGATCATTTCGCCGGCGATTACGCCGTATTTGTTGGTTTCCTGCGGATCGACTTCCTGGATGGCGACAATCGAGCAGCGGAATTGCTTGTACAGCTTGACCATCTGGGTCAGCACGCCGTCGCCATCGATGTTGACGCACAGGTCGTCTGCCAGCACCACAGCGAACGGTTCGTCGCCGATCAGCGGGCGACCGGTCAGGATCGCGTGGCCCAGGCCTTTCATCTCGGTCTGACGGGTGTAGGAGAACGAGCACTCGTCCAACAGCTTGCGGATACCGACCAGATATTTTTCCTTGTCGGTGCCCTTGATCTGGTTTTCCAGCTCGTAGCTGATGTCGAAGTGGTCTTCCAGAGCACGCTTGCCACGGCCGGTAACAATGGAGATTTCAGTCAGGCCCGCGTCCAGTGCTTCTTCAACGCCGTACTGGATCAGTGGCTTGTTTACCACCGGCAGCATTTCTTTAGGCATGGCTTTGGTCGCTGGGAGGAAGCGAGTGCCGTAACCGGCTGCTGGAAACAAGCATTTCTTGATCATATAAGTCCTTGAAAAGGCTGTGTGTACGAGTTTCGAGGCAGTCTAATCAGGCGGCGCGCGCCTTACAATGCCCCGCGCTGGCTAACCGATGCCAACATAGAGAAATATTCGCGCGGATAGTTCCATCCGGGTTTTTCAGCAGCAAAGTCAGCGTAGCTCAAGATCTGTCGAAACTGGATCACCATACGCTTATCCGCCCCCGATGCGAGCATTTGCCGCTATCATTGCGCCTTTGAACCAGCGAACGAGACAGACTAGATGGCTGCGGTAAAAATCATCAACGGGTATGTGATCGACAAGAAAGACGGCAAGTGGACGCTGACCACCACTAACGGCGAGCACATTGCCGGGCCTTTCGACAGCGAGCAGATGGCGACGGACGTAGCCTCGGTGTTCACCGATACGCCTGCATCAGCCAAGCGTCGCGGCAAAGAGGACTGATCCAGTCGTCACACGCCCCAAGCCCTGCCACCACGCAGGGCTTTTTTGTGCCTTGTTGGCAAACAAGTGGCCAATCGCTATAACCTTTTCATCGCGCCGCTGTCAGAGCATCCAGTCCCCCACTTGAAGACCACGCAATCATGAACCTGAACAAACTGCAGCCGCTTATCGCGGCATTGGTACTAAGCGGCTGTGCCACCTCGCAGCCGACCTATCTGAAGAACGGCGAACAAGGGTTGAGCATCGACTGCTCCGGCGAAGCCAACTCCTGGGCGATGTGCTATGAAAAGGCCGATGCGTCCTGCGCGGGAACCGGCTATCGCATCGTCGGCACTGACGGCACACCGGCCCCTGAGGAAGACGACAAGACCCTGGGCGTCGACGTTGGCAATTACAAAACCCGCAACGTCGTGGTCGTCTGCAAGTAAGCCTTACATGTGAATTTCGGCGAACTTGATTCCGAGGCCACGGACGACCTCGATCAGATCGTCGAGCCGACTGAAAGACTCGACTTCATCATTGTCATCCACCAGGAAGTAGCTGCGCCCTGCACTCTTCTTGAAAAATACGATCCATTCGCCAGGATTGGCCGGGTTCTGGATCACATGGGTGGCAGAGATAAGGCCCTCTGCATGGCGTTCGCGCACGTGCTCTCGCTTCATCGCAACTCCAAAAATGACAATGCCGCCACAGCAGGACTGTGACGGCATCGGGTGCCGAGATTGGGTAGTCTATCAGCCGGAAATACAGGCGTTTGCGGCTTTCTGCACATCGCGAGGGCGAACCGGCACATTGGACATGCGCTCATGCAGCTTGATGCTGCTGCCGCCAGCGCGATCTTCGATATCAAATACTGCTGCCGGGCCTGAAGAGAGTTTGCCCGGAACAATTACTCGAACACCGTCCTTTTGCGGCTGAACCTGCAACGCACCGCGGCTATCAGCGAGCTTGTCGGTCAGGCACTGCGCGTACTCCTGGGGCTTTTTGCCGGAGATCACGCTCATGGTTGGCAGCGTTTCATTGATTTCTGAAACATTTGCACAACCGGCCATCGCCAGAATCAACGGCACACACACCACACCCCACTTCATACAAATCCTCCGTTAAAGACCGTCCGACAGCACAAACGCCGCTTTTCTCCGGGGCCTTTTGCATTTAACCCGCCTGCCGTGGCGAAGTTCTGTTCAAAATTTGTCAAAGCAACGCCCGACGGCCAGATAATAACCCGTGCGGGCTGATAAACTGCGCCCATCGACAAGCTATCGTTTTGATTTTGTAGAAAAAGCCCTTCTGGAGGCGCCCATGAAATTCATTCACCAGCGCGAGCACCTCAACGAAGACGACATCGTCGTCATTCAATGCTCGCAAATGTGCAACATCCGTTTGATGAACGATGCCAACTTTCGCAGCTTCAAAAACGGCGGCCGTCACACCTATCACGGCGGCGCGTTCGACACCTTCCCAGCGCGCATCACGGCGCCAAGCACCGGCTTCTGGAACATCACCATCGACACCGTCAACCGCCGCGCAATCAGCGTAACGCGCAAGCCGACGCTGACCCATTCGATCAAGATCATCCGTCGTTCCAGCACTAAACTGAGCTGAGACGCGCAGCCAATTCTGAAAGGAAAACATGACCGTGGCGCAAAAAACCAAATACGTGATCAAGTACAAACTGGACGGTGAACAGCGTTTCGAGTTCGCCGAGCTGGAAACGGGCACTGACGAGGAAGCGAAAGCGGCGCTGAAAAAAATGCACGCTGACGAAGAGCTCAGTGACATCAAGGTCAGCAAAGCGCTGTAACAACACCATGCAACCGACCACGTTTGACCTGTTCGCCGACAACGAACCCGTACAGCAAGCCCGCGCGGAGCAGATCGGCGAACAATCGTGGGTGCTGCGCGGATTCGCCTTGCCGCAGGTCGAGCAACTGCTGACCGAACTTGAAGCGATTCTTGTCGCCGCCCCGCTACGCCACATGGTCACGCCCGGCGGTTTCAGCATGTCGGTCGGCACCAGCAGTTGCGGGCAGCTGGGCTGGATCACTGATCGCAGCGGTTACCGCTATTCCAACGTCGACCCACTCAGCGGTTTGCCCTGGCCGTCAATGCCGGCGGTGTTTGCCATACTCGCGAGCGAGGCGGCAGAGCAAGCCGGCTTCAAGGATTTCCATCCCGACTCTTGCCTGATCAACCAATACGTCGCCGGTGCCAAGATGTCGTTGCATCAGGACAAGGACGAAAAGGGTTATGCCGCGCCCATCGTTTCGTTGTCGCTGGGTTTGCCGGCGATGTTTCTGTTCGGCGGTTTCGAACGCAGCGACAAGAGCCAGCGCATCCCGCTGTTGCACGGCGACATGGCGATCTGGGGTGGGGTGGATCGCCTGCGCTATCACGGCGTACTGCCAATCAAACCCGGCCATCACCCGCTCTTGGGCGAGCGGCGCGTCAACATCACCTTCCGCGTCGCTGGCGATCAGTAAAAGTTTGACCGCAAGGCGCGGAGTGTCGTCAGCTCCGATGCTGGTTAACCTGAGTCAAACAGGTCAACGGATTCCCTCTCATGGACACGCTTTCGAACACCAGTATTGAAGACGATCCACGCTGGGCCGCCGTGGTGGCTCGCGACTCAAGTGCCGACGGGACATTTGTCTACGCGGTAAAAACCACCGGTGTTTATTGCCGACCGAGCAGCCTTGCGCGGTTGCCGAAACCGCAGAACGTCGTATTTTTCGATACAGCCGAACTGGCCGAAGCTGCCGGATATCGGCCGAGCAAACGCGCCAGTAAGGATCAGAATGATACGCAGCATGCAGCGATCATTGCGGCAGCGTGTCGGCAGATCGAGGCCTGTGAGACGCTGCCGGCGCTCAACAGCCTGGCGGCCACCGCCGGCCTTAGCCCTTTTCATTTCCACCGGGTATTCAAAACTGCGACCGGCCTGACACCGAAGGCGTACGCCACGGCGCATCGTTCACGCAAGCTGCGTGCGCGACTCGCGAACGGCGGCTCGGTGACCGATGCGCTGTATGACGCCGGCTTCAATTCCAACAGCCGTTTTTACGAAGCCGCTGACCAATTGCTCGGCATGAAGCCCACCGACTACCGCGCCGCCGGGCAGAACAATGACATCCGCTTTGCCGTAGGCCAATGTTCGCTCGGGGCGATTCTGGTCGCGCAAAGCGAACGGGGGATTTGCGCGATTCTGCTCGGCGACGATCCGCATCTATTGGTGTGCGACCTGCAGGATCAGTTTCGCAACGCCAATCTGATCGGCGCCGACCGCGAATTTGAACGGTTGATCGCCAACGTCGTCGGCTTTGTCGAAGCACCTGCGACCGGCCTGAACTTGCCGCTGGATATACGCGGCACAGCGTTTCAGGAGCGAGTCTGGCAGGCACTCCGCGAGATCCCGCCGGGCAGCACCGCCAGTTACGCCCAGATCGCGCAGCGCATTGGCGCACCGACCTCGATGCGCGCCGTCGCCCAGGCTTGCGGCGCCAACCGCTTGGCGGTAGCGATTCCTTGCCACCGCGTGGTGCGCAGCGATGGCAATCTTTCCGGCTACCGCTGGGGCGTCGAGCGCAAACGTCAACTGTTAGAGCGCGAACTCAGCGATTGACGTCGACCACCACCCTGCCCCGTAGTTGACCGGCGAGCAGTTTGGGCGCGGCCTCAAGGGCTTCGCTCAAACTGATTTCCTGGCTGATCAGGTTGAGCAAGGAGAAATCCAGATCCCTGGCCAGTCGATCCCATGCCTCGACACGGCGTGCTTTCGGTTGAGTCACGCTGTTGATCCCGGCCAAAGTGACGCCGCGCAGAATGAACGGCGCAACCGACGCCGGAAAATCCATGCCCTGCGCCAGCCCACATGCCGCAACCACGCCTTCGGAGCGCGTGCTGGCGCAAGCATTCGCCAACGTATGGCTGCCGACCGAATCGACCACCGCCGCCCAACGTTCCTTCGCCAATGGCTTGCCCGGCTCGGACAAAGTGGCTCGATCGATGATTTCGGCAGCGCCCAATTGCTGCAGGTATTCATGCTCGGACACCCGCCCCGTGGACGCCACCACGCGATACCCCAACTTGCTGAGCAAGGCGATGGCAAAGCTGCCGACCCCGCCATTGGCGCCAGTGACCAGCACTTCGCCGTGATCCGGCGTCACGCCATGGCGCTCCAGCGCCAGGATGCACAGCATCGCGGTATAACCTGCCGTGCCGATGGCCATGGCTTGCGCGGGGGTGAAAGCTTGCGGCAGTGGAATCAGCCAGTCACCGTTGAGCCGGGCCTTTTGCGCCAGCCCGCCCCAGTGGCTTTCACCGACGCCCCAACCGTTGAGCAGCACCCGATCGCCTGCCTTGAAATCCGCATGCGAACTGGACTCGACAGTCCCCGCCAGATCGATCCCCGGCACCATGGGAAACTTGCGCACCACCGGGCTGCTGCCGGTGATCGCCAGGCCGTCTTTGAAATTCAGGGTGCTGTACGCGACGTTCACGCTGACGTTGCCTTCTGGCAGTTGCTGCTCATCGATTTGCTGCAGATAGGCACGATAACCGTTGTCGTCTTTGTCGATCAGAATGGCATTGAACATGACGGCCCCTCGAAGATTATTTGGAAAAAGCATGCCTTGAAATAGCACATCGCAACACATTGCCACACTCGACTTTGCGCTAACTGCTCGATCAGCCGGGTAAATCCACGGCGGGCGGCTATGCTTTTTCGACGGTTGTGTTTTCCCGGTTGCGCCTTGCCAACCGGTGTGTCGATGGAGCTGACGATGCCTTTGCTGAGCGCTTTACCCTCGTTGCTGATGTTATGTCTGCTGACGCTTGGCAATGCCTGGGCAGCCGCACCAGCGGCAAAGCCGAACGCGGCGCCAAGCGAGCCGACATGGCCGCAGGTGATCAGCAGCGGCAAGAGCAAGCTGACGGTGTATCAGCCGCAGCTCGACAGCTGGGATGGCTATACGCTCAATGCCCGCGCGGCCGTCGAAGCCACCGCCGCCGATGGCAAATCCACCTACGGCATCGTCCAGTTCAGCGCGCACACTCTCGTCGACAAGACCACCCGCTGGGTCGCGCTCGATCAGTACAAGATCATCGAGGCCGATTTCCCCGCCGACGCCAAACAGGCCAACACATGGCTCGCCATCCTGGAAAAAGATGCCGAGAGCCGCAAGAAAACCATCTCCCTCGATCAACTGGAAGCGGCGGTCGGCGTGCTCAACGCTGAACAGAAAGCCGACAGCGCACCGCTGGAAAACACCCCGCCGATCATAATCAGTTCCGACAGACCGGCAATCCTCGTGTACATCGACGGTGAGGCGGCTTATCGGCCGGTGGAAGGAACGGAGCTGCAACGGGTGATCAATACGCGCCCACTGCTGCTCAAAGACGCCGAAGGCAAACACTACCTGCATGTATTTGACGGCTGGATGGTCGCCGATCAATTGGCCGGCGATTACACGCGCCTTGCTGCGCCGCCGGCCAGTCTGGAAAAAGCCAAACAGGCGGCGATCAAGAGTCGCCAGGTGGACCTGCTTACCGGACAAAGCGATCCGAAGGACAAGATTCCCAGCCTGGCCAAGCCGCCGCAGCCGAAAATCTTCATCGCCACCGCGCCAACCGAACTGTTGGTTACCGACGGCGCCGCGCAATGGCAACCGATTCAGGGCACCAGCCTGTTGTACGTGAGCAACACCACCGGGCACATCTTCAAGGAAATCGGCGACCAGAACAGTTACGTGCTGATCTCCGGGCGCTGGTTTCGCGCCAGCGACATGAGCGGGCCATGGACCTTTGTCCCGGCAGACAAACTGCCGGCCGACTTTGCCAAGATTCCTGACGACAGCGCCAAAGAGAACGTCAAAGCCTCGGTAGCCGGCACGCCACAGGCGCAGGAGGCGGCCATTGCGGCGACCATCCCTCAGACGTCGGCGATCAGGAAAAGCGCGGTGAAGATGACGGCGCCGCAATTTGACGGTGAGCCGCAGCTCAAAGCGATCAGCAATACGCCGTTGCAATACGTGATCAACAGCGCCACACCGATCATTCGCGTCGACAACGACAGTTGGTGGGCCGTGGAGAACGGCATCTGGTTCAGCGCCACCTCGCTGAACGGGCCGTGGAGTGTGGCCACTTCAGTGCCAGCGGTGATTTATTCGATTCCGCCCAGCTCGCCGATGCACTACCTCACGTACGTGAAGGTTTACGAATCCAGCGGCGATACCGTGGTGGTCGGCTATACGCCAGGCTATCAAGGCTCGACGCTGGACCCGGCGACTGGCGTTGTGGTGTACGGCACCGGTTATCCGTATACGCCGTGGGTGGGCAGTGTCTGGTACGGGCCGCCGGTGACCTACGGTTTCGGCGTCGCGATTCGTTACACGCCGTGGACTGGCTGGTCCTTTGGCTTTGGATTCGGCTGGAGCTGGGGCAGCAGCACTGTCGCCATGGGCTGGGGTTGGGGAGCCTATCCGTGGTGGGGAAATTACGGCTGGGGCTACGCGTGGGGCCCGCGTCTGTACCCGGCGCCGCTGGCCTGGGGTGGCGCCGCTTACGGTTATCGCGGCGGCGCGGTGGCCTGGGGCCCGGGTGGCTGGGCCGGAACCACCGGCAATCTTTATCATCAGTGGGGTGATCGCGCGACGGTCAGCCGTTATGGCGCCGGTTACAACGCCTGGACCGGCAATCGCTGGGCCGGTCAGGTTGGCGCCTCGTACAACTCGCGTACCGGCATTGCCGCCGCCGGGCAACGTGGCGCGGTGCACAACGCCTACACCGGCAACTACGCTGCCGGGCGCAGCGGCGTGGCAGTCGGCCCGAACGGCGGCGCCATCGCCGGAGAACGGGTTAGCGCTGGCAACGTCCGCAGCGGCACTCACGTCAGTGCCAATCGCGGCGCCGTTTACAACCCCAATACCGGCAACACCACGCAATACGGCGGTATCCATGGCCGCAACGGCGGCGCCGCGCGGGTCGGCGACAATGTTTATGCCGGGCGCGACGGCAACGTCTACAAGAAAACCGACAACGGCTGGCAGTCCGTGGCCGGCAGCGGTGCCAACCGGACCAGACCCGCAAACAACAATGCGCAGCTGCAGAATCTCAACCGCGAATCCGCCGCACGTAATCTCGGCAATCAGCGCACGCACAACTTCAACCATTCTTCACAAATGATGAACCGTTCGTTTGGCGGTGGCGGTGGCGGTGGCGGATTGCACCGACGCTGAAAAACTGCACGTCATGTTCAGAATTTCAGACTGGCCGCGCATCCGGTTTTGCTGTTAAAAACCGCGTGCCGTCCCTGCCCGTTTCATCGTTCGGAGAATTGCTATATGAACCAGTGGCCAGACACCCGCATCCTTGATCTTCTCGGTATCGAACTGCCGATCATCCAGGGCCCGATGGCCGGTGCGACCAACTCTTCGATGGTGATTGCCGTGTGCAATGCCGGCGGCCTCGGTTCAATGCCGGCAGCGATGCTGAGCAGCGAGCAACTGCGCGAAGAGTTGAAAACGATTCGCCAGCACACCACCCAGCCGTTCAACGTCAATTTCTTCTGCCACCAGCCACCGGCGCCTGATGAACAGCGGGCCCGTGACTGGAAAAACCTGCTCGAACCCTACTACCGCGAACTGGGTGCCGATTTCGACGCGCCGACGCCGGTTTCCAACCGCGCTCCGTTCGACGAAGCAGCGTGTGCCGTGCTCGAAGAGTTCCGACCCGAGGTGGTGAGTTTCCATTTCGGGCTACCGGAAATAGCCCTGCTTGATCGGGTCAAGGCAACCGGGGCGAAAATCCTTTCGTCTGCCACCACAGTCGAAGAAGCGATCTGGCTGGAGCAACACGGCTGCGATGCGATCATCGCCATGGGTTATGAAGCCGGCGGCCACCGCGGAATGTTTCTCAGCGATGATCTGAGCACCCAGGTCGGCACCTTCGCCCTGGTGCCGCAGGTGGTCGACGCGGTGAAAGTGCCGGTGATCGCGGCGGGCGCGATCAGCGATGCGCGAGGCGTTGCCGCAGCTTTCATGCTCGGCGCCTCGGCGGTGCAAGTCGGCACGGCGTACCTGTTCACGCCGGAAGCCAAAGTCAGCGCCTCACACCACAAGGCCCTGCGCACCGCCAAGGAAAGCCAGACCGCCATCACCAACATTTTCACCGGACGTCCGGCGCGGGGCATTGTCAATCGGGCGATGCGCGAACTCGGCCCGATTTCAGCGCAAGCGCCAGCCTTCCCGTTGGCCGGCGGTGCGCTGATGCCGCTGCGGGCCAAGGATGACGCCGACTTTGCCAACCTCTGGGCCGGACAGGCGCTGACGCTCGGCAAGGATATCGGTAGCGCTGAACTGACCCGGCAACTCGCCGAAGGCGCCTTGGCGAAACTCAACCGCCACTGAATTTACGTGGCGAGCGGATTTATTCCCTCGCCACCTGGCGGCGTATCGCTATATATTTCCGTATACAGCGATCGCGCCCGTGTATCGGCGTTATCCAAAGCAAAGCATTTACCGCCGATCACGGAGCCTTTACATGACACTTGCTGCCACACGCCTCGCCCCTGTCTGCCTCGCCTCATTCCTAGCATTTTTCAGCTTCGGCGCCGCGCAGGCTGACGAAGTGCAAGTGGCGGTCGCCGCCAACTTCACCGCGCCAATCCAGGCCATCGCTGCCGACTTCGAAAAAGACACCGGCCACAAACTGGTCGCCGCTTACGGCGCAACCGGCCAGTTCTACACCCAGATCAAGAATGGCGCACCGTTCCAAGTTTTTCTCGCTGCTGACGACGCGACCCCGGCAAAGCTTGAGCAGGAAGGCGAAACCGTCAAAGGGTCGCGCTTCACCTACGCCATCGGCACCCTGGCGCTGTGGTCGGCAAAAGAAGGTTATGTCGATGCACAGGGTGACGTGCTGAAAACCAACCAATACCAGCACTTGTCCATCGCCAACCCGAAAGCCGCACCGTACGGTCTCGCCGCCACCCAGGTGCTGGAAAAACTCCAGTTGAGCGAAGCCACGAAAAGCAAAATCGTCGAAGGCCAGAACATCACCCAGGCTTACCAGTTCGTTTCCACCGGCAACGCCGAACTGGGCTTCGTCGCTCTTTCGCAAATCTACAAGGACGGCAAAGTCAGCAGCGGTTCGGCATGGATTGTCCCGGCCGCCCTGCATGATCCGATCAAACAGGACGCGGTGCTCTTGAACAAAGGCAAGGACAGCGCCGCTGCCAAGGCCCTGCTCGATTACCTCAAAGGCCCGAAAGCCGCTGCGGTGATCAAGTCCTTCGGGTACCAATTGTAAATGTCGCTGACCAATGCCGATTTCGCCGCGATCTGGCTGACCCTGAAACTGGCGTCACTGACCACAGTGATCCTGTTGGTGATCGGCACCCCGATCGCGTTATGGCTGGCGCGCACTTCGTCCTGGTTGCGTGGCCCGATTGGCGCCATCGTCGCCCTGCCGCTGGTGTTGCCGCCAACGGTGATCGGTTTTTATCTGCTGTTGGCACTGGGGCCGCACGGTTTTCTCGGTCAGTTCACTCAATGGCTGGGGCTGGGCACGTTGACGTTCAGTTTTACCGGGCTGGTCATCGGTTCGGTGATCTACTCCATGCCGTTCGTGGTGCAACCGCTGCAAAATGCCTTTTCAGCGATCGGCCCTCGACCGCTGGAAGTCGCCGCGACGTTGCGCGCCAATCCCTGGGACACGTTTTTCAGCGTGATCCTGCCGCTGGCGCGCCCAGGCTTCATCACCGCAGCGATCCTCGGATTTGCTCACACCGTGGGTGAATTCGGCGTGGTGCTGATGATCGGCGGCAACATTCCCGACAAGACGCGCGTGGTCTCGGTGCAAATCTACGACCACGTCGAAGCACTGGAATATGCCCAGGCGCACTGGCTGTCTGCGGCGATGCTGGTGTTCTCGTTTCTGGTGTTGCTGGCGCTGTATTCCAGCCGCAAGACCCGCGCAGGCTGGAGCTGATCGATGATCGATGTACGTCTGAAACGCGCTTATCCGGGGTTCGAACTGGATGTCGATCTGCAAGTGCCGGGCCGCGGTGTCACTGCGCTGTTTGGCGATTCCGGCTCGGGCAAAACCACCTGCCTGCGCTGCATCGCCGGGCTGGAGCGCGCAGAGCATGGTTTTGTGCAGATCAACGACGACGTCTGGCAGGACAGCGCCAAGGGCATCTTCGTCCCGCCGCATAAACGTGCGCTTGGCTACGTGTTTCAGGAAGCCAGCCTGTTCCCGCATCTGTCGGTGCTGGCCAATCTGGAGTTTGGCCTCAAACGCATCGCCAGGTCGCAACGCCGGGTCGACATGAACCAGGCCACCGAATTGCTCGGCATCGGGCATCTGCTTGAGCGTTATCCGCAGCACCTGTCCGGTGGCGAGCGGCAGCGCGTCGGCATCGCCCGCGCCCTGCTGACCAGTCCGAAACTGTTGCTGATGGACGAGCCACTGGCGGCGCTCGACAGCCGCCGCAAAAGCGAAATCCTCCCGTACCTGCAACGCCTGCACGACGAGCTGGATATTCCGCTGCTGTACGTCAGCCACGCCCAGGACGAAGTCGCGCGCCTGGCCGATCATCTGGTGTTGCTCAGCGAAGGCAAGGCGCTCGCCAGCGGCCCGATCGGCGAGACCCTCGCGCGTCTGGATCTGCCTTTGGCGCTGGGGGATGACGCCGGGGTGATCATCGCAGGCCAGGTCAGCGCCTACGACGCCACCTATCAATTGCTCAGCCTGCAATTGCCGGCCACTGAAATGAACATTCGCGTCACCCATGCGCCCATGGCCGTGGGTCAGGCCCTGCGCTGCAAGGTACACGCGCGAGACATCAGCTTGGCTCTGAACAACGATGCGGCCAGCAGTATCCTCAATCGGCTGCCGGTGACGATCATCAGCGAACAGGCGGCTGACAACAGTGCGCACGTGCTGATCCGCCTGGACGCCGGTGGCACGCCGCTGTTGGCGCGAATCACGCGCTTTTCTCGCGATCAATTGGACGTGCATCCGGGCCAGCGGCTATGGGCGCAGATCAAGGCGGTAGCGGTGCTCGCGTAAATCATTCGGCACGACGGCCAGCGCCTGCGGTCAATGCAGTTACAGACTGCCGTATGACCGAAGGAAGCCGCCATGCCCGATACCGTGCTGACAGATGCTCTGCCCGCCGATCTGCATTACGTCGATGACACTCAGCCTGGTATCACCCGGAAAAAACTGCGCGGCAAGTTCGTCTATTTCGAACCGTCCGGGCAGCGCATTACCGACCCGGACGAAATCAAACGCATCAATGCTCTTGCGGTGCCGCCGGCGTATACCGATGTGTGGATCTGCGCCGATCCCTGCGGACATCTGCAGGCCACAGGGCGCGATGCACGCGGGCGCAAGCAATATCGTTATCACGCACGCTGGCGCGAAGTGCGCGATGCCGACAAATATTCGCGCCTGCGCGAATTCGGCCTGGCCCTGCCTAAGCTGCGACGCCAGCTTGAGGCGCTGCTTGATGCGCCGGGTTTCAGCCGCGACAAGGTCATGGCTACGGTTATCACCTTGCTCGATGCCACCCTGATCCGCGTCGGCAATACCCAATACGCGCGGGACAATCGCTCCTATGGCCTGACGACGTTGCGCAGCCGTCACGTCGAGGTCAACGGCAGTGCGATCCTGTTCCAGTTCCGTGGCAAAAGTGGCATCGAGCACCAGATCACCGTCAAGGATCGACGCCTGGCGCGAATCATCAAGCGCTGTCTGGAAATCCCCGGGCAGAACCTGTTTCAGTATCTCGACGAAAACGGCGAACGGCATACGGTCACTTCTTCCGACGTCAACGCCTATCTGCAAAAACTCACGGGCGCGGCGTTCACCGCCAAGGATTACCGCACCTGGGCAGGCAGTGCCCTGGCACTGTCGGTGCTGCGCGAGTTGCAGCATGAGTCGGAAACCGAAGCCAAGCGCCACGTGGTCGAAGCCGTGAAGAACGTCGCCAAACAGTTGGGCAACACACCAGCGGTGTGCCGCAAGTGCTACATCCACCCCGCCGTAGTTGAACATTTCATGCTCGGTGCCCTCGCCGAATTGCCCCGCCCGCGAGTCCGCAAAGGCCTGCGCGCCGAGGAAGTGGCACTGGCGATGTTTCTCGAGCGCATGTGCGAGGTGACTGAGGCTTCTTGATCGCCGATATCAGAGGCTCATCGTGCGTCAGGCAACTGATCTGAGCTTGCCCCGACGCCTTCGCAAGCCCGCTCCCACATGAGGTTTGCGGGGTGCCTTGAATTTGGAGTCCACCGCGAAACCTGTGGGAGTGGGCTTGCTCACGAAAGCGTCGGGGCAGGCGAATCGTCTGTGTCTGACACACTGCCTTCGCGATCAAGTCAGCTCTCACATGTATTCCGCCGACGAGCTGAGCTGGGTATTTTTTGCACGATCGCGCAGGGCTTCTATAGTTGATCTGACACGAATCAACTGCGGTGGCGCCATGGAAGACATATTCGTCGTGAAACGCTGCAACAAAATCGTCATTCATGGGCGCCGCGCCGCAGACAGCCAGCAGGAACCCGCCGAAGCATCGGCGTGGTTTCGCATCTGCGACACACGCACTGGCGGCTTTTTTGGCGATGGCTTTGATGAGCAAGCGGATGCTCACCGCGAATGTCAGCGCCTCAACGCAGCCAGTTCTCAATTACCGGCCCGCCAGCACTCAGGCTGATGCCCGGCGGCAGCGGGTCTATACTGAAACCAGCTGATGGAGCAGCCCCCACCGGCAAAACGCTCGCGACAGGCGGGCTTTTTGTTGCAGTTCAGCGGTTTCATTGAACGGAGGTGTTCCATGTCCGAGAAAGAGTCCATCACTACCCTCCTCACCCTGCTCGACGCCCGCCAGGCGCGCCTTGCAGCCGCGTGCAAAGAGATCGCCGACTGGGTCGATCATCAGGGCGGACATCCGACGGCGCTGCGCATTCGCGATCGGCTGCACGACATTGAAAAGGACGCGCCGCTGATTCGCGACACACTTTCAACGCTCAAGCCGCAGGATCGGCCACTGCCCCGCTTCAGATGAGCTCTGTGAAGGAGTCCTCTCTGCATTGGCGCAGAGAGGACCGCGATCATCGGCCTCAGTCCCCCTTGCCCGTGCGCGTACCGCCATGGCTGTGCTGCCCACCGACGCGCGCTTTCTCCGCCCGATCGACTTTCACATTGACTGAAGTTCCGCCCTTCTTGCCGGCTTCCTTGATTTTTTGCGGATCCTCAGCGAACGGTTGATCTTTGTGATGATTGGTCATGGTTCTGTCCTCGGCACAGTTGTAGAGATACTTCACAGACTCTAGACGAGCGAACTCCAGTTCAACTTCCCGCCGACAAATGGTTTATCAAACGCAGCGAAACGGTAACAAAAAACTGACTCTTCCCTTGCCATACCCCACGCATAGAAAAGTTATACGAAGCGGCATGCAAAACTGCACTCTGTATAAGTTTCATCACGCACTTACCGTTCATCGGGCTAAACAAAAATTTTCAAAACATTTTTCGCCGGCTCGTAATCGGAGTAGATGTCCGGTGCAACAATGGACATAACTAGCGAAACGTTAATTGATATCGGAGAGCTATCATGACTACAGGAAATAAAAATCCAGGTAACTTCGCGAACGATCGTGAGAAGGCGTCTGAAGCTGGCAAAAAAGGCGGCCAGGCATCGGGCGGCAACTTCGCCAATGACCGTGAAAAAGCATCCGAGGCTGGTCGCAAAGGCGGTCAAAACAGCCACGGCGGTGGTCGCAAGTCCTGAGTGAGCGGCACAAGGGCAGCCCTGCTGCCCTTTGAAATCAGCTGATGGAGCGTAATCATGAAAACGGTAACGGCTTTTGCACGAGGCGAAGTGCAACGAAACAAGGGAGCGGAAGTGTATCCCGAAGCAGCGCGCAGTTCGCACGTGACAAGGTCGGACAGCCCGTCGGTGTCACCTTGTGTTGAAAGACAGCAAGTCAGTCCAAGACACAGAGAGAGCGTTCAGCAGGAATGCTATGAGCGCCGGGAACTGACAGTTAACTCTGAAAACTCCCGCACCCCGGATACAATGCCAATTTATGAGCGCTGTTCTTAGCAGACCGGTCAAACTTGTAGCTAAAAGACAAGCAAGACCAATAAAGCAAACCAATCAGCCAACTAGCGGGCACTTTGGGAATGACGACGGCACGTAGTTTGTGCATCTTTTATTCACAAGGCGCCATATAGAAAATTGAGGAAGTTTGAAATGACACAAGATAAACAAGGCGGCATGTCGGTAAACGAAGCGGGCAAAAAAGGTGGGGAAGCCACTTCAGCTTCGCACGACAAAGAGTTCTATCAGGAAATCGGTAGCAAGGGCGGCCAGAACAGCGGCGGTAACTTCAAAAACGATCCGGAACGCGCCGCTGAAGCCGGGAGCAAGGGCGGTCAGAACAGCGGAGGGAATTTCAAGAACGACCCTGAGCGCGCAGCAGAAGCCGGAAGCAAAGGTGGCCAGAACAGCGGCGGCAACTTTGCCAATGATCGAGAAAAAGCCTCTGAAGCCGGACGCAAGGGTGGTCAAAACAGCCATGGTGGCGGGCGCAACAGTTGATGCGCCGGGTGCGGGGGAGCTTGTCTCCCCTGCCCACTTTCATTTCAGCAAGATCACAGCTATTGCTTAGGAGTCCTGACCAGCCGAGGGAATCGCCATGCCTGTTCATGTCATCAACTTCACCGGCCCGATCAATGCGTCGACCTGTGGTCAATTGATCGATAAAGCCTCGCTCGCCGTAAAGGAAGATGCGCCGCGACTCATCGTCAATATCGCCACGATGGGCGGTGAATGCAGTTACGGCTTCACGATGTACAACTTTCTCCTTGCCCTGCCCATTCCGGTGCATACCCATAATCTGGGCACCGTTGAATCAATGGGCAATATTGTCTTCCTCGCCGGCCAGCGCCGCACCGCCTGTACTCACAGCAAGTTTCTGTTTCATCCCTTCCATTGGCACCTGCAAGGTTCAGTTGATCACTCGCGGATGTCGGAGTACGCCATGAGCCTGGATTATGACTTGCACCTCTACGCGCAAATCGTCGCCGAGCGTACGAGTCAGGGTAAAAATGCGCTGGAAACAGAGAAATATCTCACAGCGGCCCCGCGCATCATCAATCCTGAAGAAGCGTTGCATTCAGGCCTGATCACGGCCGTGGAAAACACCGAGGTTCATGCCGACTTCGTCTGCTCGTGCATTTATTCGTGATGCTTCTACTCAATAACGCGTCGTTGCGGGCGCGTTTCAATCCTTTCAGATCGACACCCCAAGCCCCGGAACAGTACGGATGTCCACCGCATTCGGGCTCAACTTGGGCACGTATCAACCGGCCGTACAACGCTATGTAAGCAGGGGCAGCCGGTCATCCCGGTCACAGGAAATTTCTCTGAATTATTCATTTCGCCAGATATCCCTCTTTATAAGCAGCCGGAGGAATTGTATGAGCGGAGCGGATTTGTACGTGATCGATTACCTGCTTCACGGAAAGGCCAGATCGTTCGTCATTCGCACAAAAAACATGAACAATGCCGAAGCCTGGCAATGGGCAAGTTGTGATGCGGGCATCACACCCATTCCCCGCCCCGGCCGGCCTCCGTTGAAACGCTTTTCAAAACCGATGGCGGAACGCTTTGGCGTGACCGAGGTGCAATGGCGAGAATCGGTGCCTCTGGTCTGGGAGGAGGATCACGCAAAATGACTGAGCGCACATTGAGATTTGGTTTCGGCCGATCGTGGGATGACGAGATGGCTGACAATGCCGCCATGTTCCGCGAGGCGGATCTTCTGGAAGAGGCGGCTTATACAATCATTGAAGCCGAGACGGACAATCCTGAAGCCTGGGCTCGCTTTACCGAAGCCAAGGCTCTGGCCGACGCGAAACGAACGGCGGCCTTTCAGGACTGGATGCGCATCAAGCGTGCAATGAGCAAGCCGCGCTCGAAATAGCGGCCCGACGCATCACGGCTTGAGAATCAGCAGCGGCTCGCCCTTTGGCACCACGTAAGTGGCAAGTTCCACGGCTTTCTCGTCGCCCACGTTTTTGGCCACATGCGCGACACCCGCCGGGATATACAACGAATCGCCGGCCTTGAGTGTTACCGGCGCTTGCCCTTCGAGCTGATACTCAAACGTGCCGCTGATCACATAGGCGACTTCAACGCCGGGGTGCGCATGTCGAGGCGCGCTGACGCCGGCGTCGAAGTCGATGCGCGCCTGAATCACTTCGCGATTGTCGGCGCCCAGATCCTGGCGAACCAGATCGGTACGGCTCAGACCTTTCTGCCAGCTCATGGCCGGCGCATCTTGCGCATGAGCGAAACCGGTCAGGGAAGCGAAGACAACGGCAGAAGCCAGAAACAGTGGACGGTACATGGTGATGCCCTCTTGAACGCAGTGTGGGTGTGAGAGCTACTTTGGTCTCGGCATGTAAGGCGGATGTGTCTCGAACGCCCGGTTTGGTGTTGTCATGTGTATCCGTTGAGGGTGGATACACGCTTATACAAACGTGCCTCTGGCAACCTTACGGGCCATGGCTGGAGGGAATCTGTAAACTGGCGCGATCATCATTCACTCCAACAAGAGATACCCATGGCCAACCAAGACATCACCTTCACGCCCGATCCGGACACCGACTCGATCTCTTCCGATGTCGCCACTTTCGGCGGGATCATGGTTTCTACCCAGATCCCGACCCGCGCCGATGGCAGCCTGGAACTTGGCGGCATCACCGAGCAAAGCGAATGCACATTGCAGGCGCTTAAAGTCGCACTGGAGCGTGCCGGCAGTTCGATGGATCGGGTTCTGCATCTGACTATCTACCTCACCGATATGGGTGATCGCGCAGCGTTCAACGAAGTCTATAAACGCTACTTCGCCAAGCCGTGGCCTGTGCGCGCAGCAGTGGGCGTTGCCTCACTGGCGGTTGAAGGAATGCGCGTGGAAGTGACCGCGATGGCGGCCAAGGGCTGACCAATATCGCGGGGGGTCTGCCGAGCACCCTTTGAATCAGACAAAGTCTTCGCGGGCAAACTCACTCTCACATGTATTTGGTTATGAGCAAACTCATGAGCACAGCGAAAACCCTGTGGGAGCGGGCTTGCCCGCGAAGGGGCCGGAACATTCGACACAACAGCCTGCCGAACTGACCCGATCGCCAACCACCATCGGGCAGCACACACGTGCCCGCCGCGCGTTTCACGGGTAGAATGCGCGCCTTGACCGTGACCGCCTGACTAAAAAAACTATGTCCTTGCCCAAGCATCACCTGGAATTGCTCAGCCCTGCCCGCGATGTCGCCATTGCCCGCGAGGCCATCCTGCATGGCGCTGACGCCGTGTATATCGGCGGCCCGAGCTTCGGCGCGCGCCACAACGCCTGCAACGAAGTCAGCGAAATCGCCGAACTGGTCGAATTCGCCCGCCGATACCACGCGCGCATCTTCACCACCATCAACACCATCCTGCACGACAACGAACTGGAGCCAGCGCGCAAGCTGATCCATCAGTTGTATGACGCCGGTGTCGATGCGTTGATCGTCCAGGATCTGGGCGTGATGGAGCTGGACATCCCGCCGATCGAGCTGCACGCCTCGACCCAGACCGACATCCGCACCCTTGAGCGGGCGAAGTTCCTTGATCAGGCCGGTTTCTCGCAGTTGGTGCTGGCCCGCGAGCTGAACCTGCAGGAAATCCGCGCTATCGCCGATGAAACCGATGCCGCGATCGAGTTCTTCATCCATGGCGCGCTGTGCGTGGCGTTCTCCGGCCAGTGCAACATCTCTCACGCGCAAACCGGCCGCAGCGCCAACCGTGGCGACTGCTCACAGGCGTGCCGCTTGCCGTATACCCTTAAAGATGAAAAGGGCGGCGTGATCGCCTACGAAAAACATCTGCTGTCGATGAAAGACAACAATCAGAGCGCCAACATTCGCGCGTTGGTCGAGGCCGGCGTGCGTTCGTTCAAGATCGAAGGTCGCTACAAGGACATGGGCTATGTGAAGAACATCACTGCCTATTACCGCCAGCGCCTCGACGACGTACTCGAAGATCGGCCGGACCTGGCCCGCGCCTCAAGCGGCCGCACCGTGCATTTCTTCCTGCCCGACCCGGAAAAAACCTTCCACCGTGGCAGCACCGACTATTTCGTCACTGACCGCAAGATCGACATCGGCGCCTTCGATTCGCCGACCTTCACCGGCCTGCCGGTCGGCACGGTGGAAAAAGTCGGCAAACGTGACATGCAAGTCATCACTCACGAGCCACTGTCCAACGGCGATGGCCTGAACGTGCTGGTCAAACGCGAAGTGGTCGGTTTCCGCGCCAACATCGCCGAGGCCAAAGGCGAGTTCGAGGAAGATGGCGAGAAGCGCTACCGCTATCGCGTCGAGCCGAACGAAATGCCCGAAGGCCTGTTCAAGCTGCGCCCGAACCACCCGCTGAACCGCAACCTCGACCACAACTGGCAACAGGCGTTGCAGAAAACGTCTTCGGAACGTCGCGTAGCCCTGAGCTGGTTCGCCCGTCTGCGCGAAGAGCAGCTGGAAGTGACCGCCACCAGCGAAGAAGGCATCAGCGCCAGCGTCACCCTGAACGGGCCGTTCGGCGTTGCCAACAAGCCGGAACAGGCGCTGGAGCAACTGCGCGATCTGCTGGGTCAGCTCGGTACGACGCAGTACCACGCCACCGACGTCAAACTGGATGCGCCGCAAGCGTTCTTCATCCCGAACTCGCAGCTAAAATCCCTGCGTCGTGAAGTCATTGAAGCGCTGACGGCGGCGCGTGTCGCGGCGCACCCGCGCGGCAGCCGCAAGGCCGAAACCACACCGCCGCCGGTGTACCCGGATTCGCACCTGACCTTCCTCGCCAACGTCTATAACCAAAAGGCGCGCGACTTCTACCACCGTCACGGCGTCAAACTGATCGACGCGGCGTATGAAGCGCACGAGGAGGCGGGTGAAGTACCGGTGATGATCACCAAGCATTGCCTGCGCTTCTCCTTCAACCTGTGCCCGAAACAGGCCAAAGGCGTCACGGGCGTGCGCACCAAGGTCGCGCCGATGCAATTGATTCACGGCGATGAGGTGCTGACGCTGAAGTTCGATTGCAAGCCGTGCGAGATGCACATCATCGGCAAGATGAAAGGCCACATCCTCAACCTGCCGCAGCCGGGCAGCGTGGTCGGGCACATCAGTCCTGAAGACCTGATGAAAACCATCCCGCGCGCACCGCACTGACTGATTGATGTGCGCGGTGCTTCGGCGTCGCGCACATCGACTTCTCTATGCCAGGCCAAACCGCAGGCATAAAAAAACGCCAACTTCTTGCGAAGTTGGCGTTTTTTTCGAAGATGGCAGGGGCGGCTGGATTCGAACCAACGCATGGCAGGATCAAAACCTGCTGCCTTACCGCTTGGCGACGCCCCTACTGCTCTTTCCAGCGGCCCGTTGGGTTCGCTGTGAGAACGGGGCGCAATTTATCAACATTCGTTTCGTTTGGGAAGCCCCAGATAAAATATTTTTTGTTTTAAAACAGCCACTTATTATTTTTGTGCGAAAACGTTGGGTCTGGCCTGCGTGTATCACACTGTGTACGCGCCCCGCTGCCATACACGCGTTTGCAAAAACCCCCTCCGGCGACACGGAGCAGATACCTCGCCACGCTTCAATGCACCCAAGGTTACAAGGGTTCATCCAGCCCTTGGCCACAGGTTTGCAAAGGAGACGTCAGCATGAAACAGCTTCTGCACACTTCAAAGATCAGTCACGCGCTCGGCTTGTCGGTCATGGCGCTGTCATTGCTCGGCGCGGTTGGCAGCGCTCAGGCGCAAACGACTGAGCCGACTGCCGCCAGCTATTCCGCGCCCTCCCCATTCGGCGCGCTGAAGCACGTCAAGGCTGGCGTACTCGACGTGGCCTACGCCGAAACCGGCCCGGCTGATGGCCCGGTGGTGATCCTGCTGCATGGCTGGCCCTACGACATTCACAGCTATGACGAAGTCGCGCCATTGCTCGCGGCCAACGGCTATCGCGTGTTGATGCCGTATGCACGCGGTTATGGCGATACGCAGTTCATCTACAGAGACACCCTGCGCAACGGCCAGCCGGCGGCGCTGGCCAGCGACGTGATCGACTTCATGGACGCACTGAAAATCAAACAAGCGGTGCTGGGCGGCTACGACTGGGGCGCGCGTTCGGCGGATATCGTCGCAGCGCTGTGGCCAGAGCGCGTCAAAGCGCTGGTGGCGGTCAGTGGCTATCTGATCGGCAATCAGGCCGCCGGGCAAAACCCGCTGCCGCCGAAAGCCGAATTGCAGTGGTGGTACCAGTTCTACTTCGCTACCGAGCGTGGTCGCGTCGGCTATGAGAAGAACACCCACGACTTCGCCAAGTTGATCTGGCAACTCGCGTCGCCGCAGTGGAAGTTCGATGACGCCACTTTCGACCGTAGCGCCAAAGCGTTGCAGAACCCCGATCACGTCGAGATAACCGTGTTCAACTACCGCTGGCGTCTGGGCCTGGTGCAGGGCGAAGCGAAGTATGCCGCACTGGAAGAGAAGCTTTCGACTGCGCCGTCGATCAGCGTGCCGACGATTACGCTGGAAGGTGATGCCAATGGCGCGCCGCATCCGGCACCCGAAGACTACGCCAAGCGGTTTACCGGTAAGTACCAGTTCCGGCTGATTGAAGGTGGGATCGGACATAACTTGCCTCAAGAGGCTCCGAAAGCGTTCGCCCAGGCAGTAGTGGATGCCGACCACCTGTGAAGAACCCCCTCGAGGTCACTAAAGGGCTGGTGCTATTTGACCAGCCGTTTTTCCTTCGAAGGCCGATAACCGAAGTAGGAGCTGTAGCATTTACTGAAATGGCTCGGTGAGACGAAACCACACGCCACCAGCACTTCCACCTGCGACAGCTCGGTGTGTTGCAACAGGCGCCGCGCTTCGGTGATGCGCAGTTCGAGATAGTAGCGCTGTGGCGTGGTGCCCAGTTGTTCTTTGAACAAGCGCTCGAGCTGGCGCCGTGAGCGGCCGGCATAGACCGCCAGTTGCTCAAGTTCCAGCGGCTCTTCGAGGTTGGCGTCCATCAGTTTGATCACTTCACGCAGTGGCGCGCTGACGCAGATGTTTTCATCCGGCTTGATCCGCCGATAACGCGACTCTTCGAAGGCAAGAATGTCTTCGATGCCCTCGACCAATGCCTTGCCGTGCAACCCCTTGATCCAGTCCAGCGCCATGTGGAATGCCCCGGACGGGCTGGATGCGGTTAGCCGGTCGCGATCGATCACATAAGGTTCGCTGCTGACATGGGTGCTCTTGGCGATTTCGGTCAGGGCCGGGCGATGTTCCGGGTGAATTGAACAGCGATAGCCATCGAGCAGCCCGGCGCGGCCAAGAAACCAAGAACCGTTCCACAATCCGGCCAGGCTCACGCCCCGCTCCGCCGCTGCCTTGAGCAGGCTGATGAACTCATCACTGGCGCGCAGCTCGGTGCGATAGCCGCCGCACACCACCAGCAAATCGAGATCGTGAAGCGCGGCAGAATCCAGACGCGTGTCGGGGCGGATGACAAGCCCGAGATCGCTGACCACCTCGCCATCACACAGGCCGAAAGTACGCGACGAGAATAGTCCCGGGCGCAACAGATTGGTGGTGACCACGGTGTCCAGCGCCTGGGTGAAGGCCGGAAGCGAAAAGTGTTCGAGCAACAGGAAACCGGTGCGGGTGACGCCGGAGTTATCGCAGTTTTGTTCATTCAGATAGCGAAGGTTCTTGCCCTTCATGCCACCGCTGAATTGACGTCGTTCAATCAAGGTCGGGTCCATCGGTCATTGTTATGCGGCGATAGTTGGCCGGTTCCACGCAAGAGTCAATCATGGCCGATACCGACGCGTCACGATTGGCGCCGGCGCCGTCATCAACTCCACCATCCAGTCAATAAACACCCTCAGCTTGAGGCTGACATGTCGATTCGGTGGATAGGCCAGATAAAGCGGCATTGATTCAAGCTGCCAGTCACCGAACAACGGCACCAACTCACCCTGCGCCACATGAGCATCAGACATATACGTTGGCAGCCACAGCACACCCATGCCGGCCAGCCCTGCCGCGAGATAGGCATTGCCGTCGTCGACCGCTAGCACGTGGCGACCCTTGATCTGCAGGCGCTCGCTGCCGTTGTGCACTGTGTACGGAAGAGGTTTGCCGGTGCGCGCCCAGAGGAAAGCGACGACGCGGTGATGGGAGTCTTGCAGCTCCAGCGGGTGTACAGGCGTGCCTTCACGAGCCAGATAAGCCGGCGCGGCGAAAACACCCAATGGCAGGTCGGCGAGCTTGCGCGCCATCAGCGATTGATCAAGCAATTCGCCGCCGCGTACCACGCAATCGACGTTCTCATCGATGATGTCGACGATGCGATCGCTAACGCCCATGTCGATCTGGATGTCCGGGTAGCGCGCGTGAAACTCCGGCAGTGCCGGTACCAGAATGTGCCGCGCGAACGGGCTGGGTACGTCGATGCGCAAACGCCCGCGCGGCCGTGCGGCGGCACCCGGCAGGCTGGTTTCGGCGTCGTCCATGTCGGCCAACAGCTTGATCACCCGCTCGTAATACGCCGCGCCATCAGCGGTTACGTTGACCTTGCGTGTGGTGCGGTTGAGCAGCTTGACCCGCAGCCGCGCCTCCAGTTGCTGCACCCGTTGCGTCACCGTGGTCTTGCTCATGTGCAAGGTTTCGGCAGCCTTGGTGAAGCTGCCCGCCTCGACCACCCGGGCAAAGGCTTGCATCGCATCGAACCGGTCCATCCACACCCCTCGATTGTTTGAAATTCACAAACAGTGAACGCCAAGCTTGCGCGTTTATCCGGCAGGTGCAAATACCTAAAGTCAGCCCATCAACCACTGATGGAGTCAGCCCCATGTCCAAGCGCGATGTTGTTTTTCCACCTGCCCGCCATGCCCTGTATGAGCGTCACCGTTATTCGCCGGCGATTCGCTCCAACGGTTTCCTGTTTGTCTCCGGACAAGTCGGCAGCCGTGAGGACGGTTCACCCGAAGCGGATTTGCGTGATCAGGTACGCACCGCCTTCAACAACCTCAACGCCATCCTCGCTGCGGCCGGTTGCAGCTTCGATGATGCGGTGGATGTCACCGTGTTCATGGTCGATCCGCACTCGACATTCGAAACGATCTGGACAGTGGTGCCGGAGTTCTGGGGTGAAGCGCCGTTTCCGACCGTCACCGCTGTCGGCGTGACCTGGCTGGCGGGTTTCGATTTCGAGATCAAGGTGATTGCGAAACTGCCCGAAGCCGCTTGACCGGTCCAGCACAAACTGACGCAACGCGCCGGCACGGAGGCTGGCCAATTCTCCCGCGAATGCGTATAACCTCGCCGTTTCGTCTACCCTGACGTGGCGCGCCGCTCTGTAGCGGCAGCCCTTCAAATGTTGACGCTTATGAAACGGAGAATTCTATGTTCAAGCGTACCCTCGCCCTCACCGCCGGTCTGGCGCTGTCCTTTTCTGCCCTGATGACGCAAGCCGCTGATGTCCTGCGCGTCAGCGCGATTCCCGACGAAGCCCCGACCGAGCTGCTGCGCAAGTTCGAACCGCTGGGTGCCTATCTTGAGCAGCAGTTGGGCATGAAGGTGCAGTTTGTCCCCGTCGCCGACTACCCGGCCGTGGTTGAAGCCCTGGCCACCGATCGCCTCGACATGGCCTGGCTCGGCGGTTTCACTTTTGTGCAGGCACGTTTGAAGACTGATGCCACGACGCCGGTGATCCCGCTGGTGCAGCGCGAGCAGGACGCGCAGTTCACCAGCAAATTCATCACCGCCGACCCCAACGTGAAAAGCCTCGCCGACCTGAAGGGCAAGACCTTCGCCTTCGGTTCGGTGTCGTCCACCTCCGGTAGCCTGATGCCGCGTTACTTCATGCTGAAGAACGACGGCATCAAGCCTGAAGGCTATTTCAGCCGCGTCGCCTACTCCGGCGCGCATGACGCCACCGTTGCCTGGGTGCAGGCCGGCAAGGTCGATGCCGGTGTGTTGAACGCCAGCGTCTGGCAGAAACTGGTCGACGCCGGCAAGGTCGACACCAACAAGGTCAAGGTCTTTGCCACCACCCCGACCTACTTCGATTACAACTGGACCGTGCGCGGCACCCTTGATCCGAAGCTGGCGGCGAAAATCAAGAAAGCCTTCCTCGACCTCGACCCGGCCAATCCCGAGCAGAAGAAGATTCTTGATCTGCAGGCCGCCAGTCGTTTCATCGAGACCAAGCCCGAGAACTACAAGGGCATCGAGGAAGCCGCCCGCGCCGCCGAACTGCTGAAATGACCCTACGCCTCACCCAGGGCAGCCTGCGCCATGCTAATGGCGTCGATGCCCTTCGCCATATCGACGTGCAGATTGCTGCCGGCGAACAAGTCGCGATCATCGGCCCGTCCGGCGCTGGCAAATCGAGCCTGCTCCATCTGCTCGCAACTGCGCTGAAGCCCAGCAGTGGCGACATCGAAGTGCTCGGCGAGCGCGCTTGGCACGTGTCAGCCCGTCAGCGTCAGCGCCTGCGTGCGCGCATCGGTCTGGTGCATCAGGCGCCACCCATCCCGCCGCGCCAGCGCGTCATCACCGCAGTGCTGGCCGGCAAGCTCGGCCAGTGGAGTCTGGGTAAAAGTCTGTTGAACCTGCTGCATCCGCTGGACGTGGCGGGGGCGCGCGCGGCGTTGGCGCGGCTGGATCTGGGCGACAAACTGTTCGCCCATTGCCAGCAATTGTCCGGCGGGCAATTGCAGCGCGTCGGCATTGCGCGGGTGCTGTATCAGGCGCCGGAAATATTGCTCGCCGACGAACCTGTCTCGGCCATGGACCCGGTGCTTGCCGGCCACACGCTGTCGATCCTGTCGCGCCATGCTCGCGAGCACAACGTCACGCTAGTGGCGAGCCTGCACGCGGTGGATCTGGCGCTGGCGCACTTTCCACGGATCATTGGCTTGCGCGACGGGCAGATTCTTTTCGATTGCCCATCCGATCAAGTCAGTCGCGACAAGCTCGATGCGCTGTACGCCAATGAACAACTGCAATCGCCTGCGCCAGCGGTCGCGCCTTTGATTGTGCAGATTCCGCGATGCTGAAGGCCGATTCACGGGACCCGGCGGCGTGGCCGCGACTGTTGCTGACGCTGCTGGCGCTGGCCCTGCTGTGGCCGGGCATTCAGCTCAGTGAGCTGGACCTGGGCGTGTTGTTTCAGGCCGATAGCCAGAACGAAATGGGCCGTTTCGTTTCGGCATTCTGGCCACCGGCGCACGATCAGGCGTTTCTGCAACTGCTGCTCAAAGCCACCCTGCAAACCCTGGCGATTGCCACAGCGGGCGTGGCCCTGGCCCTGCTGCTGGCGGTACCGGCAAGTCTGATCGCCAGTCGCGCACTGTCGCTTTCTGCCGCTTCGCGGGGCGGCGTGCCGAGCCTGCCCGGGCGCTTGCTGCGCTGGCCGGTACGCGGGTTGCTGATCTTTTTGCGCAGCGTGCCGGAGATCGTCTGGGCGCTGTTGTTTGTGCGTGCCGTTGGCCTCGGCCCGGCGGCGGGTGTGCTGGCCATCGCCATTACCTACAGCGGCATGCTCGGCAAGGTCTACGCAGAAATTTTCGAATCCACCGACCAGCGCCCGGCGCATGCGTTGTTGCAGGCCGGCAGCGGTCGACTGGCGGCGTTTGCCTACGGCACGTTGCCGAATGTCGCCGCCGAATTGCTCTCCTACACCGTCTACCGCTGGGAGTGCGCGATCCGCGCGTCGGTGGTGATGGGTTTTGTCGGCGCCGGTGGCCTGGGGCAACAGATCGACCTGTCGATCCGCATGTTCGCCGGCGGTGAAGTCGCCAGCATGTTGCTGACGTTCCTGCTGCTGGTGCTGTGCGCCGACCAACTCAGCCGCCTGCTGCGCTGGAGGCTGACATGAGACGCCTGATCAACCTGCTGCTGATCGTCGTGATCGCATTTGCGGCGTTCGCTTCCTTCGCTTATCTGGAACTGGATCTTGCCGAACTCGGCAGCGCCAACAGCCTCAAGCAGATGGGCAGTTATGTGCAGCGTTTTCTCAGCCCTGACTTGAGCGCGGGCTACCTCAAAGCCATCGTCCACGGCTCTTTGGAAACACTGGCGATGTCCGCGCTGGGCACCCTGCTCGCGGCGCTGTTCGGCATCGTCCTCGCGCTGCCCGCTGCCGGGCGTTTCGGCTGGCCGCTGCAAAGCGCGGCGCGTCTGCTGCTCAACGGCTTGCGGGCGATTCCAGAGCTGGTTTGGGCGGCGCTGATGGTGCTTGCCGCCGGACTCGGACCGAACGCCGGCACCCTCGCCCTCGCTCTGCACACCACTGGCGTGCTCGGTCGGTTGTTCGCCGAAGCGCTGGAAAACACGCCGCCGCAACCGGCCGAGGCGATCCGCCTGCAGGGCGGCAATCCGATTGTCGCGTTCTGCTACGGCACCCTGCCGAACCTCGCGCCGCAATTGCTCGCCTACTGCCTGTATCGCTGGGAGAACAATATCCGCATGGCCAGCGTGCTGGGTTTTGTCGGCGCTGGCGGTCTGGGCCAGATGCTCTATGTCAGTTTGAGCCTGTTCCAGGAAGCGCAGGCCAGCACGGTGATTCTGGCGATGCTGCTGCTGGTGTTTCTGGTCGACTGGTTGAGTGCCTGGAGCCGGCAGCGCTGGGTCAAAGCGTAGGCCGAGTGGATATCTGGCAAAAGCTGATTATGCTTCAGGAAACCTTGCAGCCCTGCGAGGCGGTCAGACTGTGCAAGCTTCACGCTAGAGCAACGGCGGCAGATGCCAACGGGCCAGAGTGCGACAGGCAGTAACGGGGGACTCCGGCCTACAACAATAAGCACGACGGAGAACACCCATGGCCACAATCGACACAGCATCCACCGGCACGCCACCGCGCAGCGGCGGCATCACCAAGGAGGAGCGCAAGGTCATCTTCGCTTCCTCACTGGGCACGGTTTTCGAGTGGTACGACTTTTATCTCTACGGCTCGCTGGCGGCGATCATCGCCAAGCACTTCTTCGCCGGCGTCAACGAAACCACCGCGTTCATCTTTGCCCTGCTGGCCTTCGCCGCCGGGTTTGCGGTGCGGCCGTTCGGCGCCATCGTCTTCGGGCGTCTGGGTGACATGATCGGGCGCAAACACACGTTTCTGATCACCATCGTGATCATGGGCGTGTCCACGGCAATCGTCGGTCTGCTGCCCGGCTACGCGACCATCGGCGTCGCCGCCCCGGTCATCCTGATCACCCTGCGTCTGCTGCAAGGTCTGGCGCTGGGTGGTGAATACGGCGGCGCGGCGACCTACGTGGCCGAGCACGCGCCACGCAACCGCCGTGGCTTTTTCACTTCGTGGATTCAAACCACCGCCACCCTCGGCCTGTTCATGTCGTTGCTGGTGATTCTCGCCTGCCGCACGGCGCTGGGTAACGAGGCGTTCGAGGCGTGGGGCTGGCGGATTCCGTTTCTGCTGTCGATCATTCTGCTGGCCGTGTCGGTGTACATCCGCCTGCAACTGAGCGAGTCGCCGGTCTTTCAGAAAATGAAAGACGAAGGCAAGGCATCGAAAGCGCCGCTGACCGAATCCTTTGCACGCTGGGACAACCTCAAAGTGGTGATCATGTCGTTGCTCGGCGGCACCGCCGGGCAAGCGGTGGTCTGGTACACCGGGCAGTTCTATGCGCTGTTCTTCCTGTTGCAAACATTGAAGATCGACGCGCAGACCGCCAATCTGCTGATCGCCGGATCGCTGCTGATCGGCACACCGTTCTTCGTGATTTTCGGCAGCCTGTCCGATCGCATCGGGCGCAAGCCGATCATCATGGCCGGGTGCATTCTGGCTGCTTTGACCTACTTTCCGATCTTTACTGCGCTGACCCAGTACGGCAACCCGGACGTGTTCGTCGCGCAGGAGAAAAATCCGGTCAAAGTGATCGCCAATCCTGATCAGTGTTCATTCCAGTTCGATCCGGTGGGCAAGGCCAAATTCACCAGCTCCTGTGACTTGGCGAAAACCTTGCTGGCGAAACGCGCGATTCCTTATGAGAACGTTGCTGCCGAACCGAACACGGTCGCGCAGGTGCGCATAGGTGATCGCGTCATCGAAAGTTTCGAAGGCAGCGCCCTCCCCGCCGCCGACTTCAAGGCCCGCAACGACGCCTTCACCGCCAGCCTCGGCGCAGCGTTGAAAGACGCCGGTTATCCGGAAAAAGCCGATCCGGCGAAAATCAATTACCCAATGATGCTGCTCCTGCTCACCGTGCTGGTGATCTACGTGACCATGGTTTATGGCCCGATCGCCGCGTGGCTGGTCGAACTGTTCCCGACGCGCATCCGCTACACCTCGATGTCGCTGCCCTACCACATCGGCAACGGCTGGTTCGGCGGCTTCCTGCCGACCGTGGCGTTCGCCATGGTCGCCGCCACCGGTGACATCTACTACGGGCTCTGGTACCCGATCGTGATTGCAGTGGCGACGGCAATACTCGGCACGTTCTTCCTGCCGGAAACCAAGGATCGCGACATTCTTAAGGACTGAAACAACCGCTGTGCCCTCTCCTGCGGGAGAGGGCCTCGCAGCTGAAAAATTTCGAACGTCTGCCGCCGCGCTGTCTCCAATATGTACACCCACAGGAGGCCAGCGCCATGAACCCCAACGACGACAAAACCCCCAACGCCCCGCCCACCGATGCCAGCGGCAAACCAGTGAACGTGGTCGAACGCGATCTGCAGGACCGCGATGGCAAGACCGAAGGCGTGGACAAAATCATCACGCCCTCTTCCACTCGGGTCAAAGAGCAGGAAGCTGAAGAGCTGCAGCGCAAAGTCGATGAGATCGAGCGCAAGGTTGCAGACGGTAACTGACTGCAGCGTGGCTGTGGCCGCGGCTTTGAGCGGCGGCCGTCAGCCCGATGATCAAAAGCTGATTTCCTACAGAATCGAACTACACAGCTGATCGACTTCACGTGCATCACAAGCGAAGCGTCTGACAGATTTGCATCGTCTGTTTGCGGATGATGTCTCCCTCGTCCCGCCAGTGACGACAACAAGCCACATCCCCCTTAGACTGCTTCACATTGATCATGGAGGTCATGATGAGCGCTGAACTTTCACTTATCGTTTCAGACTTCGAAACCGAAGAAGAGGCTGCGGAATACGACCTTTGGTTTCGTGCGCAGATCCAGGAAGCACTTGATGATCCGCACCCTGGCATTCCCCATGCCGAAGCAATGGTGTTGCTCGATCAGATGAATGAAGAAAACCGCAGGAAGCGCCGCGCTGCGGGTTAAATGGAGCTACAAGGCTATTCGTCAACTGGCTGACATCATTGATTACATCGATCAGCACAACTCCGTTGCTTCGGTTTCCTTTCAACGTAAAGCCGTTGCCGCAGCGCAGAAACTTTCTTCCATACCCCATGGCGACCGATCCGGTCGGGTGTCTGGCACTCGCGAAATGGTGATTCATCCAAACTATCTGCTGGTTTATCGGGTGAATGGGGAGATCGACATACTCAGGGTGCTTCACGCTCGACAAAAATATCCCCTAACCCCTTCACTCTAAACAAAGGCGGCCAACCGGCCGCCCAAACGTACTGCACGAGAGTCTTTTACAACGTCAGCTGCCCACGCTCCTCCTCGGTCAGCTGCTGTTTCGCCTGTTCATCCAGCGCGCCGGCGCCGAGTACCTGCACCGGGCTGTCGGGGTTGTAGCCCGTCGCCGGTGCCCGGCTGGCACCATCGCGCGACGGCGCCAGTTGCTCGTTGCCGAAGCTCAATACCTGCACGGTGAACACCGAGGCCTGATTCTGCCGCGCCGCCGCCTGTTGCTGACGGGCGACGTCTTCCGCCGCTTGGGTCGCCGAGGATGCTGCCGAACTGGCCGAGGTGATTGCGCCGGTGTTGACCGCCGACACCACGGGCACGCCGGTCGCCTTGCCCTGCACCGAAATGTTCGCGGCGTTGACTACCGTCAGCGCAGCGATGTTGACGTTGCCCGACACGCGAATCCCCGCTTCGCCGGCATCGATGGTGCCCAGCGGCGCGATCAGGTCGATGTTGCCCGGCGCCACTTCGGCGATCGGGTTGAGCGTGGCGATACCGGCGCCGGTGCTCGGCACCGACGGCGACAGCGTGACGTTGCCCCAGGTGTCATAGACGCGTTTTGGCGGCGTGTAGACCACAGTGGTTTTCGAGCCGCGACCGGCGTTGATGTCGCCCTCGGCGGACCAGCCGAGAATCGAGCCGCCGAACGTCGTCATGATCCTGCTCTGGCCGAGCAGAATGCTGCCTTGCGAGTACAGTTGAATATCGCCCGAGCCCTGAGTGATGATCCCCGCCGTCGACGGTGGCGCCGCGCCTTCGATGCCGAACACCTGACCACCGCCCGGCGTGAGCATCTGGATATCGCCGCCAAACAGCGTCTTGACCCCGGCGCCGCCGTACAGGGTGATATCGCCGTCGTAGCGAATCGGATTGCCCGCCACATCGGTGTTCGGGAACAACGCCGCAATGGCATTGCGACCGCGCAGGTAACTGCCGGTGCGCGGGCCATTGGCATCGGTATATTCCAGGCCGCCGGCGCGCAGTTCGGCGAAGTACACCTGGCGGGCGAAGATCGCCTGCTCGGTACTCGGCAGTGCGGCGAAGAAGGCTTGCGCCTGTTCATCGCTACCCTTGAAGCCATAACCGAGGCTCAGCCAACTCTGCAGTTCTTCGACATAGGTCTTGACCACTTTGCCCGGTTGCGCGCTCAGGGCCACAGCCGAATCCGCGACGTTTTGCGGGTTCAGATAACGCGCAACGAACCGCGAGTAATTCGGCCCCTGCGCGCCCGCGCCTGATTGCATCACAATAGTTGCACCGGAGCGATGATCACCCGCCGCGAGAGGGCCGAGGCTGGTGATGCTGGCGCGATCTCCCATCATGATATTGCGCCCTGCACTGACGTCCAGAACCCCTGGGCCGGCAATGTCGAAGCTGCTGTACAGAATGTCGCGCCCGGCCGAAACCCTCGAAATGTCGCGCGCATCGTTATGCACGAACAGATTGCCGGTCGATGCGACCTGTTCGTTATTGCGCCCCATGCCGCCGGTGGGCGCATTCGTGGGTTGGCCCAGGTTGGTACCGGACGCCACGATGTCGCGCCCTGCCACCATCCAGACCGGGCCTGCCGATTCATACCAGGTGCGCTTCGTGGTCGCGAACGCCAGCGTTTCGCCCGTGCGAATTCCTACCAGGTCACCGGTCAGTGCATAGAAGCGCGCCGGCCCCTGAACACTGCTCAAGCCCGAATAGCTATCGGGACCAAAGGCAAACAGCGGATAGCGCGAATTGGTTGCCGCCAATACGCCGTCGCTGCCGGCATTGGTCATGACAGGGCGACTGAACTGGTTGTTGGCGTAGCCATTGAACGCAGGCGTCAACGGCGTGGCGAGTGCCGCCGGGCTGGCCCCTGACTGATTGATCGCGTAGCCACCGGCATAGATCGAATCCCCTGCGATCAGTTCAAGTTGCCCCGCGCTGGAAGGTGCCAATAGCAACGAATAGCCCACGACCGGTGCCGGGTTGCCTACGCCGTAAGTGGCTGATGGTCCCGCGTAAATAGAGCCTTGGCCGGCCACCGCACGCAATATCGAAGGAATGACGAAGCGGTCATCCGTAGGTGACGTGTTAAGCCCGGCGACGGGGTCCTGCCCGGTGGTCTCCATCAATTGAGTGCTCGGTGTCAGGTTACCGCCCGCCGAGAATAAATCGATGGCGGTGTGATCGGTCCACAGCGAGAAACCACTCAAGCCGCCACCCGCATGGTAAACGCCATCGGCCGTGGTAAACGGTGTGGAGTTTTGTAACCGCACGCGACCCGGATCCGTGGCGCCACCCAGCACCAGATCACCCCGAGTGTTGAGGCGCATGCCGGAGTCGCCGGGAATCAGCACCAGCCCACCACTGGCATTGCTGGCCGTCGAGTTGAACGGATCGAAAGCGCGCGTTTCCCTTGGGTCATGAAACAGCGCAGAAGCGCCGTACTGCAGATTGATTCCGCCCAACGCTGCGCCCGTCAGTTGCGCCGCGCCGCGCAGGTTGATGAGCGCGCCCTGCAAATCGTGGGTCGGCGTGCCGGTACCTTGCAGGCCGGCACGTGCTTGCAGAGACGGATTGAGGACACCGCCCAGACGAATATCCAGATCTCCGCCACCGGTCAGTTGCAGGTTACCGTCGCTGCCCACGCGTCCCGTACTGCCGACTGCCACGATCAACCCCTGACTACGTGGATACGACGCATACTTGTCATCGCCCATGGGCTTTAGCATGCCGGCATCTGCGCCAGCGCTCAGACTGATGTTGCCGCCGCCCAGCGTACCGAACCCGGTAAAACCCACCAGATAAGGCTTGGTTTCCACGCCCTGTGCCGGCATTGGCTGCGCAGCGTAGCTGCCGAAGTTGATCCACCAGGCAGTCGGTACATCGTTGTTGCCGGTGCCCTGGCGCCACAGCCAATTGCCCACTGCCACACTCGGCACCTGCTCCCGCGTACCGTCGCCCGTGGCGACCGAGCGACGCCCGAGCACGTCGCCGGACACAGACCCGCCAGCATTGATCGTCAGGTTACCGCCCATCTGTGGATACCAGGCCTGATAAAGGCTGGCACTGCCGCCATCGACCCATTTTTCGTAATCGCTGCCAGCGCTGCCCAATACCGATCCATCAGCCGACAGCCGGCCGCGCGCTTGGTTATAACGCGCATCGACGTCACCCGATTGAGTGCCGGCGGTGTACACACCGAAAGGTGAAGCCATGCTCAGATTACCGGCCGCCATCAAATCCAGGTCGCCGGTGCCAGTACGCAAAAGGCTGAACATCTGCGTGTGGGCCTGGGCGCTCTTGCTCGGATTGTTTTCAATGCACAGCGCCGGATCGATGGAGCACCAGAACAATTCGTCATCGTTCATCGGTGTGTAATCCGGCATGCCCATCCAGTTGCCAGGGGCCCATACACTGCGCGCCATCGGGGCGCAGGCACCGGGAGCAATCTCACAGAGCACAAGATATTCCTCGGGAACCGGTTCGTAAGGTGTAAAGCCATACTCGTTATCCACGGCCCAGACCAGTTTGCCAGCCACCTCAGTCATGCTCACACCATAATGGGTGTCGGCCATCTGCAAGTTGCCGACGCTGGTCTGAGGTTTCACGCTACGGCTGTCGGCTGCGGCCAGATCGGCGCCTGCGACCATGCGCATCGACCACGACGCACTCCCCGCCGGCAGCATGCTGGCGATCGCCCAGTTACGCCCCTGTTGTTCGCCATTGGCGGGACGCAGGTCGAGGTAGACCGTGCCATCCACCAACTTCACGTTGGTCATGGATGGAATCAGCGAACCGCGCAACAGCGCCAACGTACCGTTCAACCCAACGCCCACCGTTCTATTATCGGCATCAACGGCACCCGGCAACGGCACGCCTTTGGGCCAGAGCAGGGTCTGCAGGGCAGTGGCGTCGTTCAAGCGGATGCCGGCGCCCAATCGGCTGCCTGCCGGGAGGGTCACGGCATTGTCGAGCAGCGTACCGGCGGCATATATCAGGTTTCCCATCGCGTCGTGCACATCGCCGGCCAGCACCGTTCCACCCTGTAGCGAGTAGGGTGCGGCCAGCGTGGCCTGTACCGGCAACACCGTGCCTGCGGCCAACGTGGCGGCTTGAATCGGCAGGTCGTAATTCAATGTCGCACCGACCGGGAAGAGCGTCCCTTCGGCAAGGCTGACACCACTGCCCGGTACGATCAGGTCGCCGCCGAACGGCTGTATCCCCGGCAACAGTTTCCAGCCGGCGTCGTCCACGGTTTCCGGTGGGGGCGCAAAACCGTCGTTGATGCTGCCGTAGATATCAAGGTTGCCACCGGCACGGATCAACAGATTGCCCGCTTCCCCGCTGCCGTACACCGAGGTGAGCCGAGTGTGGGGGTTAAGGCTGGCGTAGCGGTAGCCGGACAGGTCGAGATCGCCCTGCACCACCAGATCGCCGTCGGCGGTTTTGCTGACGATTTCGACCCCCGGGCGCAGATGAAACGCATCGGCATAGGTCGCGTTGTTGAGGCCGGCCAATTTGCGCTGCAGCAGATCACTGTTGTTCAGTGCCGCATCGATGAAACCGCTGCTGTCGGCATGAATGGCGTCCAGATAGGCTTGATCGATCACTTGATACGGGCGACCGCTGGCCGCCGGATCGGTGCCATCGGCGGCATCGCTGTAACGGCGAACGGCATTCAACCCGATGGAGCGGGCGCCTTGAACAGTCAACGTACCGCTGGCATCAACCGCAATATCACCGCCGCCCAGACGCGGTGCATTGAGCTCCAGCGTCCCGCGCGACAGGCCGTCGCGTTGTCCCGCCTGGTTACCCGTCAGTGCGTCGGTGCCGTGCCGCAAGTCAATCCGTGCACCAGCGGCCAGTGTCAGCACGCCGTCAGTCGAATTGAGTTCAACCATGGCGCGGTTCGGTGCGTCGATGATCTTGCCGTAGCTGTCGACGCGCAGTACGCGGCCATGGGCATCCAGCACCGCGTTGCCAGTCAGTGTCAACGCGTTCTTCGCGGCCAGCCGGATAGAGCCGACCCGTTCGCCGCTGGCATCGATCAACCCGTCCACGGTCAGGTTGCCGTTGTCCACCGAGACATTGACCTCGCCTGCTTTGAGTCCGTTACCGACAAGCAGATTGCCCTGCTTGAACTGGAAGCTGCGACTGCCCACCACCCCGCCCGCGTTCAAGCGCTGATTGAGACTGGCAAAGGCCTGGCTCAAATCACCTTCCAGGCGCTGGGCGCGAATGTCCACGCCACCGGCCTTGTACGGCACCCATGTGCCGCCCGCATCGTAATAGCCACTGCTGGTTCCGCTGATCTGTCCTTGCAGGTCAACCTGTCCGGCGTCAGTGCCCAGGGCCACGACGCTCAGTTGCCCGGCCTGATTGTTGACGGCCGACAGATCGATTCGCGAACCCGCCGACTGACGAATATTGCCGTTGTTGCTCTGCAACGACACATCGCCGCCCCAGCTGTATTTCTTCACGTCGTTGAACGGCAGAACCCGGCCCGCCATGTCCACCTGCGCGCCGCTGCCAAGGGTCAGATCATCCTCGGCATTGACCAACAGTTTGCCGCTGGCCAGAACGATGCGGCTGTCGAGCACAACGTTGCGTGCCGTCAGGCTCAGTTGTGCGCCAAGCGCGTCCGCCACAGCCGTTGTGGCGGTGCCGCTGAGGGTCAGACGGTTGCCGGCCTTGAGATCACTGACCGAGGCAGCTTCGCCGGTCAGCAGTGGCGTGTGCAGATTGAGGTTACCGCCGCTGTAGCTGAACCCCTTGACCGCGTCATAAGCCCCTTGGGATTCGTACACCGCCAGACTGCCCTTGTGGTTGGCGGTGATGCGTTCGCTGGCGTTGAGGTTGACGTTGGCAAAACCCAGGGTGAGTCGGTCATTGCGATCCAGGCCATTGGGCTGCGGATTCGGGCCATAACCCAGTTCGATCCGCTGCGCCTGGATATCCAGCGTACCGTGGCCGGTGCCGGCGCCATCCTTGACCACCGTACCCGGGGCCTGAGTGGCCCCGTTCCAGATCAGATTGCGGGTGCGGATCGTCGCAACATCGGTGGCAGCGCCCGAGCCGTAGATGGCCGGGCTGCCCAGAACCAGATTCTGCAAGCGGCTCTGGCCGGTCTTCGGATCAAGGGTGTCGAGGGTAACGCTGCCGAAAAAGTTGAACGCATCGCGGGCCACTAGACTCAGGGTCTCGAGGGCGGGGGCGCCAAATTGCGTGTCGCCCTGCAACAGGCGATCCAGCACGCTCTGGTTAAGCGTCAGGCCCGCGGGTACACGGCCGCTGGCTGCGGCCAGTGCTTGCTGACTGCCGGCATTGACCACGCCGACCGAAAGCCCCAGTTGGCGAGTGCCAAAGCGCACGCTTTCGCCCAGTTCGAAGTCCTTGTCGGTGGCGGCGATGATGCTGCCGTTGGAGTACAGCAACGCCGCAGCGGTGCAATCGGCCGTCGGACAGTTGCCGATACGAATGCTCCCGCCCCCGCCCTCGGCAGGCGCAAGCACCGGTGTCCAGCCATTGGAGACCACCAGCAGACTAGACCGCTCAGGTGCGTAGACGAAACCGGCTGCGGCATCGTACGGAACGGCGCCTCGTCCCAAGGTATTGATGCCTGCGCCCGCATCGATGGTGATGCCGCCACTGGCACTGTTGCTGCTCAGCACGACCTCTGGCGCGGAGAGAATCGCGCCCTCGCGCAGACGAATCGCCGCGATATTGCCGATCACCTTGATCGAGCCGCCCTCGGAGCCGTAATACACAGTCGGGGTGCCACCGATGGTCAAACGTCCGGCATTCAAGCGGTTGAGGGTGTCGGCATACAGCGAAACACCGTCGAACCCGGGCGTACGCGTGTGCCCGGCACCGAGAATTTCAAAGTCACCGCCGGTATAACCGCCCTGAACCACCGCCGTACCAATAACCCCCCCTTCGGCAGGCTTGAACAGCACTTGCCCGTCGAAATCCAGGGCTGTGTCGTGCTCGCCGCCACTGACCATGCGCAGATGCAGCGTGTTGCCGTCCAGCGGTGTGCGGGCGCGAGGCAGACCGCGGCGGGCAGCATCGTTGAGCACAAATTGGGTAAACCCGGTTTCGTTGTACTGCGAATAGCGCCGCAGCACGTCGGCAGACGTCACGATGACCTGGCTGGGCAGACTGTCGCGAATACCGGTGTTGGCAATCGACAGCTGTCCGGCCGTGGTCCACGAGCCATTGCGCAACTTCAGCGCACCGTCCATGGAACCCGCCATCGCTTGACCATTGATTTCGACCCGGAAGGCGCCCGGCAACAAGGCAAAGGTCGATGGCAACAAAGCGTAGGTGCCGGGCGCCAGTCCGGTAACGCCGGCACCGAGGGTGATCTGCTGGCCGATGCGCGGATCGACTGCGCCAGCCTCGGCGAGCATCGGCGCATAGCGGCTCTGATCACCGGCAACGATTGCATACACGGGATTACTGGCCAGCCCGGGCAAACTGAAGGTGCCATCGGTGGCATTGCGTACCAGCGGATTGAAACGTGCATCGGTGGAACCGCCTCGTCCGGAGACAAAACCGGCCCCACGCAGATCGCCGCCGCCCGAAAGATCGATCACCGCCCCGGCCTGCACATCGGTGTATTGCGCATCGAGTATGACCCCGGATGCAGCACTGGCAATGCCATTCAAGAAAACCGACTTGTCGTTGTATCGATAGTCGATACCGTCGGTGGTGCCCCCATACGGCATGACCAGTCCGGCGGCGCTGACTGACGTCACACTACCCGGGAGAAGGTGAAGCTCACCGGTCTTGACGATGGAGTCATCACCCAGGGAAATCAGCCCCAAAGGCGCACGAATGACGCCCCCCTGTTCGATCTGTCCCGCGCTGAATGTCAGGCTGCCGAACACCGAGTAAGGCAATAAAGTCGGCGCCGGCCCGTAGCTGCCGATACGCAACGTATACTCCGGCACCGATCCGGCCTGGGTCTGATAACCCACTCGCACATCAGCCGAGACACCGCTGGCGGGGTAGATCTGCGCAGCACGCAAGTGCATGTCACCCGGAGTCCACAGACGGCTGCGCTGCTGTTCATCGGTTGGCTCGAGGAAGCGCATGTCACCCTGGCTGTCGAGTGTGACCAGACCAAAGCCACGACGGCTGACTGCAAGCGCGGGTGCGGCCGTTTGCACGAGCGTCCCTTCGGTGCCGAATGAAAGCGAGTTGCCCAGATCCAGCAGGTTCGCGCTGGCGGTGAATTGCGCGCTGGACAACTGCGCTGTCGGATTGCTCATTACCCGCGGACGCACTTTGACATCCGAACTCAAGTAGGTGCCCGGCCCCGACAGGCGCAGGTAAGGTGCGCTGAGGTTGACCCGAGCGCTGTCTTGCGCGGAATCGGCCAATGAAAGGGAACCGGCGAACAGACTCAGGCTCTGCCCCATGTGCAAGTCAACATCGCCGTCGAACGTCATCAGACCGTTGCTCAGCAGACTCAGGCTGTCGAAGCCGCCGCTCATCAGCTGATCAGCACTCAGGCGCGTACGCCCGTAGCGTAAAAGTGACGAAGCTTCCCCTGCCTGCAGCGCCTGCGGCAGTGCCGATCCAGGCCCTTGGCCAATGATCAATTCCCGCGGCACCCGCACGGCGTTGGTCAATCCCCCGGCACCGTAGGCCGGCGTATCCAGAGCGATTTCCAGACGCCCGCCCGCCGCACCTGCACCACCGGCATTGGCCTGCAAGCTGCCCTCGATGAACAGACCATTGTAGGCACTCAAACTGATCCGCCCGCCATCCGTGGCGACTCGAACGGGGCCTCGTTCACCGCTATCGATCACGGCTTGCGCACCGGACGCTTCCAGGCGCGCCCCCTGACGAACGATGACGTAAGCATCGGCGGCGGTCGCGGTGACCTTCTTCGCATCAATTTCGCCGCCGACGATGATCGAGCCACCCTTGCCGACCTGGCCGTAGACGCGGCCCAGCGCATCGACGGCGGTCACTGCCCGACCGGCGACATCGATCGAGGCATGGTCACCGATCCAGATCGAACGGTTGTGCAGGGTCGGATCAGCCTCTTGCAAGGATGTCGCCACATCGATCGCGCCAAATTGTTGTTGACGGATATCGACAGTGCCGCCCCAGGTGTTGAGCTCACCGTCAACCGTGATCTGCCCTGCCCCGCGCAAACCGATGCGCTGGCCGGGATCGACACTGATCCGTGCGCCTTCGCCAAGCGACAACGGGCTGTTGGCAGGGTCAATCAAGCCAGCCAGCGTCGCACCGGCCTGCAATGCAACTGATGCACCGGCCCTTTGCGTCAATACACCCTTGAGCGGGTCTTCCTGGAACAACGTCGGCGTCCATAGCTCCAGCGCAGCGCGCGGCGACGTGCCGGACGCAATGGTCGAGGCGGATTCGCCGAATCGATAGACCGGCATCTGCACATCGATAATCGTTTCATCGGCTACTTCCATGCCCTTCAGACCGATGATGTTGTAGGCGCTGAACCCCGTCTGAAACAGTTCCGGCGTCAGCCGCAAGGACTGTTCTTCGGCGACGGCGCCAGCACCGCCGATCCGGACCTTGCTGGCCTGCACAGTGAGCGTCCCACCGCCGTTCACGCCATAACCCTGCACCTCGCCATCAAGCACCAGGCGTGACTGGCCCGGCGCGCTGTTGGCGCTGGACTCAAGGGTCACGTCGCCACCCTTGCCACCACGCGTCTTGCCGCTGGCCAATATCGCGCCGCCCGACGTGACATCGACCAGACTGCCACTGGCCAGCACAATGTCGCCGCTGCTGCGGATCGACACCGTCCCGCCATTGAGGTACGCCAGGCCGTCCGCGTCGTCCGGGTTACTCGACAGGTTGCTCCACAGACCGCGCGCCTGCAGCTGCACGCCCTGCGCAACCGTCACGCGGGCCTGCTTGCCTGTTGGCACCTGAAGACTGGTGTCATCGCGCCGATCGGTGGCGAGCTGGTTCAAAACGTTGCCCAGCTGCAGGCTGCCCCCTTGCGCAATCAAATCGGCATTGACCTGCACATCTGGGCTGAACAGGGTGATGTCGCCCCCGTGATCCACGGTTACGCCTTCATCGACTTCAATCGTGTTTTTCGCCGAGATCTTCAGCGCGCCCAGCTGGAAACCATTGAGCAGCCCGGCGTCGAGAAACAGTTTGCCGGCGCGCTCAGCAGCGACCGCGTCGGTCAGCCCTGCGTTCGCTGCGCTGGCACGCGCGCTCCCCACTTGCACCTGATCGAGCAACGGGTCGAGTTGATAGAGCAGGCCCGCACTGGCGGCGACATAAGCCGCATCGTAATTGCCAACGACCAACTGCCCCCGCCGCGCCCGGGCGGTCTGAGGCTGGGCATAGCCGTCCAGGGCTGCTCGCGGCGCCTGGTTTTGTCGTTCGCCCTGAAACACCTCGCCCAACAGCTGGCCTTCCAGCACGGCGTTGCGCGTGGCGATCACCAGTTGCCCGGCATCCCGGCCAACGGTGTACCCCGTTTCCTGACGGCGCGTCGGTGCAATCAGTGGGCTATGGAAATAATCCGTCTGACCCCAGCGCTCGCTGTGACTTTCGTAACCTTTGTAAAGACCGCTGTAGAGAATATCGCCCGGCGCACGCGACACTTCGTATAACCGCCCGTCCGCACCGCGCAGCCAACTCTGGCGAATCTCGCCGCCCTGCACATCGAGCGTGCCGCCGGACACATTGATCAGCGAACCGTTTTCGCTGATCACATCATTTCCGGAAAACCGCACCTCACCGCCCTGAGCCATCCATTCACCGACGCCATGGCCCTGAGTGCCGAGGTATCCGCCGACCTCCAACAACCCACCGGCGGTGTACCAGCGGTCGGTGGCGTAACCGTTGGTGCCCGCCGGCACGAATACCAGTTCGCGGACATCGACCCAGATATCGCTGCTGTTGAGCGCGCCGTTCTCGCGATTGAGCGGCGCATCCCGCTGCTCGTTGCCCTGCACGTTGATCTTGATGTTGTTGGCTTCCATGGCCACTTTCACGCCGAGGGCGCCGGACACGTCGACCACCGCCCCCTCGCGCAGCAGACTGCGTCGCCCGGCGGCAACCGCCACCTGCCCACCGGTCGCAAGGGTGATCGAACCACTTTTGAATTCAACGGTGCCACCGCTGGCGATGTCGATGCGGGACTGATCGCTGCGGATCCGGTTGTCGGCATTCACGCCGATCAACGCCGCCTCGCGCTGGCTGTCCAGGGCCGTGAGATCGCTGCTGTCGAGCAGAATCGCACTGACGCCGTTCTCGCCCAGGGTCACACGGCCCTGGGCATCGCTGGCCGGATTGAGCAAATGCACGGTGCCGCGCGTCGCCACCGAAGTGCTTGCCAGCAGCACGCCGTTCTGCAGAACGTCGCGGCCAGTCAGGGTGATGTCGCCGGTGGATGCCTGGATCAGACCGGTATTGCTGACCTTGCCCGAGCTGTCAGCCTTGAAACCGGGAATGACCTCGCTGCCGAAGGTGGTGGAATAAACATTGCCGTCGGTGCCTGAGCCCTTGCGAATGTAGAAACGGTCGCCCGCCCCCATCACCGTCTGACCTTTGGCCGTGCTGATCGAGCCGTCGTTCTGCACGTCCTGGCCAAGCAACAAGGTATAGCCACCGGCATCGGTGGAGAGCGCAGGTTGATGCGTTTGTATGGCAGCGCCACGCTCCACCAGCACCTGGCCAGCAGCATCGGTAAAGGTTGGCTGACTGCCGGTGCTGTCGAAATACAGACCACGATCACGAAATTGCGCATCGGTCATGTTCGCGGCTGCCGCCACCAGATTTCGCACATTGACCTGACTGCCACCGCTGAACACGATGCCGTTGCGGTTGATCAGCATCACCGTGCCGTCCGCTTTGATCTGTCCCTGAATCTGGCTGGCCCGTGCGCTCGGATCATTGACGCGGTTGAGCACCGCCCAGTTGGCCTGCTGGGCGAATTCCACCGTGGTATTGCGGCCGACGTTGAACGTTTCCCAATTGAGAATCGCCTTGTCGGCGGTCTGCTCGATCTTCACCGTGGTCTTGCCGTCGGCCTGGGTTTGTTGCGGGCCTTTGGCGTTCAGCCAGCCCTGGCTCAGGCTGTTATCGATCTTCAGGCCGCCCTCGCCCAATCCATCCGGAACGACTTGCACGCTGCCCAATGCGGCGGCACGTCCAGCGGCTTGTGCGGCCTGCTGCGCGGCAATCGCTGCCACGGTGTTGTTAAGTGTCTGCAAAGAGCGCTGCAACTGCTGGCTGGCCCGTTGCTGCTGTGCCAGCGGTGGGGTCATCCCCGGCAGACCGCCCCCACCCGGACGCGACGCCGAAGCCTGCTGCGCCGCGCCCTTGGCGGCAAACCAGGTAGAACTGAATGCTGTCGCCGCCTCGGCACTGCCCGCCACCAGACACAAGGCAACGGCTTGCGCCAATGGCTTGAGCAGCCACTGTGCGGGATCGCCCGCGCCACGTTTGATCGGCTGAATACGGGTACTGCGACGGGAGGTGCGAGCAAGCATCACTACAGGTCCTTTTGGTGGCAGGTCGGGTCAGCCCTGCTGTTACGACATAGGCGGTTGACGCGCCTCACGACCGAACGGATGTCACACAAACTTCATGATCCAGGTGTACGTCGGCCAAAAAAAAGCAGCAGCCCGAAGGCCGCTGCCGTTTCATTGCGCTTGATGCAAGGCTTACAAAGGACGACCGATGCCGTTGCAGGCGTTGGCGTTGTTGATGTCCAGGTTGTTGCCCGAGCTGTTGGTGATGAAGTTGGCGGTCACAGCGGTTTTCCAGTTGTTGGGTACTGGCGTGAAGCTGTGGGCCACGGTGGCAACGTTGTTGCCTGGGTTGCTGTAGTGGGTGGTCAGGAAGTTGCGCACAGCGGTGGCTACGGCAGCATCCTTGTAGCACTGGCCGAAGATGAAGTTGGTGTAAGCCACAATCGGGTAACCGCTGGCCGGGTTAGGCACGACTGGCGCCCACTGAGCCGGGTTGGCCGGTGCGGTTGGCAGCGCTGCGGTGCTCAGTGCCAGCGTCACGTTAGCGTTGGTTGGCTGGACGCCATTGACGCGGGCAACCACGGCGTTGCTGGCGGCATTCACGCCGTCCGGCCCCACATAGCCGATCGAACCGTCCACGGCGTTCACCGCAGTTGCCACATCAGCCGTGTTGGCGACGCCAACCCAAGTCGATGGCAACGTCGAACCGGCTGGCAGACGCGCGTTGGTGAAGGTGGTGTTGACCGCGAATTTGGTCGGGCAGATCGCGTTCAAGTGACGGCTGAGGATTTCAGTGGTGCCGCTCGAAGTGCTGCGATAAACCACGCGGATGGCGGTGGTGTCGGCAGTACCCAACAGCGCGCCCCAGGTAGTCTTGGTGCCCGACAGCGCATCGCACAGTTGAGCGCTGGTCAGGTTAAGCGCGGTCTGGCCGGATTTTTTATAGGGAATGGCAACCGAAGTGGCCACCGATGGCAGCTGGATCAACGGGCCGTAAGAAGCACCGAAGTTGGTGGTGTAGGTGTTCAGTTCCGCAGCGCTGAGAATCGAGTCGCTCGCGGCGAAGTGCACAGTGCCGGTGGTGCTGAACTGGGCAGCGTTGTTGGTCAGGAAAGCGCTTTTGCCGACGCCGCTACCGGTCACGGCGTAGCTGAAGTTGGCAGGCAGGATGCTGTTGGCAGAACCTTTGTACAGCGCGGCAGGCAGCGAGGCGCCACCACCGGTTACGGCCATGGCCTGGGCGGAAGCCAGAGCGGCGACGGTCAGTGAGGCGGCGATCAGAGTGCGCTTGAACATGAAGAATCTCCTTTTCAACTTGGTTTGGAACACAGGTTTCGGAAGGCTTGCATGACACCGGGAGGGTCCACCGCAGTGGAGCCGCAGGGAAAAATTCGCAGCTTCCGGTGACAGATAAAGGAAAAAACCTCGGGAGCTGCGGGGGGATTTTTGTGCGGATTTCTCGGGTGTTTGCGGGGTCTTGTGGGGCGTCTGGATCGCGGGTTTGACTGAATCGGGCTGGAGCCGTTGGCGCGTGGTTGCAGATGACAGAATGGAGAACCCGAGAATGGTGAGATCAGGGGTCGGGTGACGCCTGAGCCTTGGAAAAAAGACTGGATTATTTATCGTCCCTGCCGACCTCTTCGCGAGCAAGCCCGCTCCCACATTTGAAAATGCGTTCCCCTGTGGGAGCGGGCTTGCTCGCGAAGAGGCCCGCCCAGACACCATCAAATCACCCGGTACACCACTACTGCACCAACTGGTTGATCTCAATGATCGGCAACAACACCGCCATCACAATCACCAGCACCACCCCGCCCATCACCACGATCATCAGCGGCTCGAGCAACGCCGTCATGCCCATTGCCCGCCGCTCGATATCCCGCGAGAGCGTCTGCGCCGCGCGCTCGAGCATCGGCGGTAGCGAGCCGGTTTTCTCGCCGCTGGCGATCAGGTGAATCAGCACCGGCGGGAACACATTCTCCACCCGCAGCGCGGCGGCGAGATTGACGCCTTCGCGCACTTTCGCCGTGGCCTCGCTGACGCTCAGGCTCAAGCGGTCGTTGGACAGCGTCTGCCGTGCCGCTTCCAGTGCGCGCAACAGTGGCACGCCGGCCCCGCCGAGAATCGCCAGGGTCGAGGCGAATCGTGCAGTGTTCAAACCCAGGATAAAACGCCCAAACAGCGGCAACTTCAGCACCCGGTGATGCCAACTCAACCGCGCCGCCGGATTACGCAAATACAAACGCCAACTCCAGAACGCCCCGGCCATGAGCGCCGCGCACAACCAACCCCACGCGCGAATGAAATCACTGGCGGTGAGCATCGCCAGGGTCAACCCCGGCAAATCCTGCCGCGCTTGAGAGAACGCGCTGACCACCTGCGGCACCACGTAACTGAGCAGGAAAATCACAATGCCGATCGACACCAGCCCGACCACGCCCGGATAGATGAATGCGGTCAGAATCTTGCCGCGCAGGTTGTTGCGTTCCTCGATGTAATCGGCCAACCGTTCCATCACCTGGGCCAGATCGCCAGACTCTTCGCCAGCGGCGATCAGCGCCCGGTAAATCTCGGGAAAATCCCGTGGCCGCGACGCCAGCGATTCCGCCAGACGCATGCCGCTGCGCACGTCGGCGCGCACGGCGCTGAGGGTTTGGGCGATGTGCTTTTTCTCGGCCTGCTCAACCGTCGCGCTCAGCGCTGCTTCCAATGGCAGGCTGGCACCAAGCAGGCTCGCCAATTGGCGTGTGGCCCAGGCGAGGTCGTTGTCCGAGAGTTTGGCGCTGAACAAACCGCCGCCACCGTGTCGGGCGATATTGCTTTGCTCGTGCACCGACAGCGCTGTCAATCCGCGCCCGCGCAAGGCACTGAACGCCGCGCTCTGGCTGTCCGCCTCAAGGTGCCCGGACTCGATTTTTCCCGTGGCATCCGCCGCTTCAAAGCGATAGCGATTCATCAGGCGTCCCGTGTCACGCGAAGGATTTCTTCGGGAGCGGTGGCGCCGCTGCGAATCCAGCGCTCACCGTCCTCACGCAGGCTGAACATACCGGCTTTCGACGCCGCCGCGCGCAAGGCCTGCTCCCCTGCCCCTTGGTGAATCAGCGTGCGGATGTCGTCGTCGATGCAGAACAATTCGTGGATGCCGGTGCGGCCGCTGTAACCGGTTTGGTTGCACGCCGGGCAACCGACCGGACGCCAGGTTCCGGGCGTGGCCGGATCTTCCTGTTTGCATTGATTGCACAGGCGCCGCACCAAGCGCTGCGCGAGGACGCCTAGCATCGATGACGCGAGCAAAAACGGCTCAACACCCATGTCGATCAGGCGATTGACCGCCGACACGGCGTCGTTGGTGTGCAGCGTCGCCAGCACCAGATGCCCGGTGAGCGAGGCCTGCACAGCGATTTGCGCGGTCTCGAGATCGCGAATTTCACCGATCATGATGATGTCCGGGTCCTGGCGCAAAATCGCCCGCAGCGCGAGAGCAAAGGTCATGTCGATCTTGGCGTTGACCTGAATCTGGCTGATCCCCGGCAGGTCGTATTCCACCGGATCTTCCACGGTGAGAATGTTGCTGGTGCTCGCATCCAGCCGCGCCAGCGCCGCATAGAGGCTGGTGGTTTTGCCGCTGCCGGTCGGCCCGGTGACCAGGACGATGCCGTGGGGCTGGCGAATCAAATGGTCGAGTTTGGCCAGCACCTGCGCATCCATGCCCAAGGTTTCCAGATGCAAGCGCCCGGCCTGCTTGTCGAGCAGGCGCATCACCACCCGTTCGCCGTGGCCGGTCGGCACCGTCGACACACGAATATCGATCGGCCGCCCCGCTACGCGCAACGCGATTCGACCATCCTGCGGCAGGCGTTTTTCGGCGATGTCGAGCTGGGCCATGATCTTGATCCGCGACACCAGCGCACCGTGCAACGCCTTGCGCGGCGACACCACATCGCGCAGGGTGCCGTCGACGCGATAGCGCACCACCGAATGGGTTTCGAACGGTTCGATGTGAATGTCGCTGGCCTCGTCGCGCGCCGCCTGAGTCAGCAAGGCATTGATCATGCGGATCACCGGCGCACCGTCCTGGGTGTCGAGCAGGTCGGTGATTTCCGGCATGTCCTGCATCAGCCGATCAAGGTCGACTTCGTTTTCCGCAGCACCGACCACCGCAGCGGCGCTGCCGGTGTCGGAGTACGCGGCGGCGAGCAAGCCGTCGAGTTCGTCATCGCGCACCCGCTCAACCTGCGTCGCGCCGAACTGCCGACGCACTTCGCTGATCGACCAGCCGGGCGTTGACGGGCACACGGTCAGCACACCATTGCACAAGAGAATGCGCTGCGCCTTGGCCCAGGCATACGGCAACCGACTCAAGACAAACACCTCCCTGTAGGAGCTGCCGAAGGCTGCGATCTTTTGATCTTGCTCTTCGACGGACCCAAACGGCCAGAGATCAAAAGATCGCAGCCTTCGGCAGCTCTTACAGGTCCGATTTCCACATCAAGAGGTGGTGTCAGAGTCATTGGATGGGCACCGCTTTGATCGTGGCGCGCGGGCCTGATGTGGGTAAAACCGCCGGCACGCCTTGCGCAGATGCCGGCAATTGCGGCGCCTGCATGTCCGGCATCGCCCAACTGCGTTCCGGTTGCAAGCCGCCCTGCGCGCGGCGCATGAAGTCGTAGCGGTTGAGGGTGATGCTGCGCCCTGCTTCGCTGTCGCGGATGATGTACGGGCGCAGAAACACCATCAGGTTGGTCTTGCTGATCGCCCGGCGTTCGTTGCGAAACAACGCGCCGATGCCCGGAATCGTCGACAGCCACGGCACCGCATCATTGCTCTGGCTGTAGCCGTCCTGCAGCAAACCACCGAGCACCATGATCTGCCCATCGTCGAGCAGAATGCTGGTGTCGATCGCCCGTTTGTTGGTGACAATGCCCGCCGAGGTCACGCTGTTGGACGCACGCTCATCGATGCTGCTGACTTCCTGGTAGATATCCAGCTTCACCGTGCCGCCCTCGGAAATCTGCGGGCGTACGTTGAGCTTGAGGCCGACCTCTTCGCGGGTCACGGTCTGGAACGGGTTGTTGCTGGTGCCCCCGCCGCCGGTGACGTAGCTGCCGCTGACAAACGGGATGGTCTGGCCGACAAAAATGCTCGCCGCTTCGTTGTCCAGCGTCAGCAGATTCGGCGTCGACAGCACATTGGTGCCGCCCTTGCTCTTCAACGCCCGCGCCAACACCTTCAGGTCGAGAATCTTGCCGATGCCGGGAATGTCGACCGTGCCGTTGACGTAGCCGAGGTTCAAACCCTGCGGCAGTACGTCGATGCTGTTCTTCGCCCCCGTGTTGAGCCCCGCGCCCCCCAGATTGGCGCCACCGATCACACCTTTGCCGCCCAGATCGCCGGTCTGCCATTGCACGCCGAATTCACTGGCGTCATCCTCGCCGACCTCGACGATCAGGCTCTCGATCACCACCTGCGCGCGACGCTGGTCAAGCAAATCGATGACTTCACGCAAGTTGCGATACAGCGGTTCCGGTGCAGAAATCAGCAGCGTGTTGGTGGTGGCGTCGGCCTGAATCGTCACGCCGCCAGCGCTGAAAGCGACGTTCTGTTCGTTGCTCTGCGTACCGCCACTGCCGGTGCCGCCACCACTGCCCTGCGCATAACTGCCGCCGGTTGCGCCGCTGCCAGTCGTCGTTGAAGTGCCAGTGCTCGGTGTGCTGCTCTGGCCGTTCTGCCCGGCGTTGCCGCCGGTGCTGCTGCCCATCGCGCTGAGCACCGAACGCGCCGCGTCGCTGCTGCCGCTGTCACTCTCACCGGTGAGCAAACCACGCAACGCCTGCGCAAGTTTCGCCGCCTGGGCGTTGCGCAGGTAAACCACATGCAGATTGCTCGGATTGCTCTGCGCGTTGTCGAGTTTGTAGATCAAATTGCGCGCCAACTCGGTACGCTCGGGGCTGCCGGCGCGGATGATGATGGAGTTCGAGCGCGGGTCGCCAATCACGGCGATTTTCTGCGTCGGATCATTGCCCGGCGCGTCGAGCAAGTCGGCCACCATCGGCGCGATATCGGCAGCGATGCCGTTCTGGATCTGCACCACATCGGTGTCGATCGCGCTCGGCGTGTCGATGCTCTCGATCAACTGCGCGACGCGGGTAAGGTTCTCGGCGTAATCGGTGATGACCACGGTGTTGTTGCCGGGATAGGCATTGATCGGATTGTTCGGCGAGACAATCGGGCGCAGCACCGGGATCAGGTTCACCGCGTTCTCATATTGCAGGCGAAACGTGCGCGTGAGCATGCCGTTGCCGGCCGGTTTGTCGGCGCTGTAGATCGGCCCGCCGAGCAGTTTTGCATCGGCCTCGGGAACCACCTGCGCCACGCCGCCGACATCGACCACGCTGAAGCCTTGCATGCGCAACGCCGCGAGCAGCATGTCGTAGGCCTGACGAGCCGGCACCTGGCCTTCCGAGACCAGGGTCAGATTGCCCTTGACCCGGGGATCGACGAGAAACTGCTGCCCGGTGGCCCGCGACAACGCCCGCACCACCGCTTGAATATCCGCCTCGACAAAATTCAGCGTCACCGGTTGCTCGCCCAACGGATTGCGCGGGGTCGCATTGCCCGGCGCAGCGCCAGCACTGCGACCGCGCTGACTGATGTTGTGCAACTGCTTCGGCACCGGCCGCGCCTGAGCCTGCGCCCGTTCGCGATCGGCCACCGCATCGCCGCTGCGCTGGGTGTTGGCCAGCGGCCGGCCGAGTTCACTGTCGACCAACAGCGGCGGCTGGTTTTGCGGCGCCGTGGTGCTGTTGCACGCGCTCAATGCCATCAGCAACAACGGCAGCGCCAGACGTGCCGGTTTGCAGCGTGACTCCTTCATGAAGCTTCCTTAGCGCCCTGCGCCTGATCCATGCGAACGGTGCCTGACAAAGTGCCGGCGGTGACATCGGTCGAGGTTTCGTTTGCGCGCTGCAACTGCGCCTCGACCACCTGCAGAGAAAGTTGTGATGGCTGGCTGAGCAGCCAGTCGAGCAGCGCATCGGCCGGCGCGGCGTCGACATTCAGCTGCCACGCGCCACCCTCCGCCGCTTGTAATTGGTAATGCCCGGCCAGCCCCGCCGCTTGCAGACTTTGCTCCAGCGACTGGCCAACGCTCTGCCCCTGCGGTCGCACGTTGACGCTACGCAACAGCACTTGCAGCGCCTCGGTTTGCGCGCGCAACTTGGGCGTTTCGCTCTGCCAAAAAGTGATCCTGGCCAACGGCGGCTTGACCAGCGTCAGCCAGATCAGCAGACCGACAAGCACCAGCGCCATGGCGGCGACCATGCGTTTTTCGCGCAGCGCCAACGGCTGCCACCGCGCCTGCAACTGGCTGCTGAAACGCTGCAAGCGCGCACGGTAAATCGCCAGCGTCGCCCTACTCATCGTCTGCTCCGCTGTCGTCGTCATCGTTGGTGTTGGCGGTGGTTTCATCGCTCGGGCGCAAGGTCCAGCCTGCGTCATCGGCAGTCACGCTGATGCCGGCCTGGGCCAATGTGCTTTGCCAATCCTTGTCGTTGCCGCCACGGTTTGCATCGCTCACCAGCGCCAGCTGCAAAGCGCCGTCGCGGTAACTCAGGCGCTCGACACTGTCGGCCATGAACGGCATGCCCGTGCCGGCCTGCAACACCAGCCGATTGAAGTGCTGCGACGGGTCATCGACCGCGCCTTTTTGCCGTTGCTCCAGTTGCTGACGCGCCTGTTGCAGCGGGTTGAGAATCACCGGCAATTCAGGAAACGCCTGTTTCACCCGCTGACTCATCTGCGCCTTGAGCCGCTGGCCCTGCCGCGCTTCGCGAGCGGCGTAGAGGTTCAGGCCGACCACCCAAACGGCCACGGCCAAAGCCACACACCCGACAGCACGACCCCAGCCACGCTGCTCGCCGGCGGTTTGCTGCAGGCCACCGTGCAAACCCCAACTTGGCAAGGGGCCGACCCAGCGCTGTGTCGCGTCAGCTGCGAACGATGCCTCGTCCACTTCGTCGCCGAGCAACGGCTCAACCTGCGCGCTGTTCAAACTCTCGCGTCTGAGTACGTGACCGTCCGCCATGCACACGACAACATCCGGTAGCACCGGCAGGCTATAAGGCGCCGGATACAAACCGCGCAAACTCAACCCCGCCTGCTTGAGCACAGCGGCTAAGCGCTGCAAATGCTGCCGCGAAACCCAGGCAATCTGCACCTGCCCGCTCGCATCGCGAGGGCTGTGGCCGATATGCATCTGGCTGCTGTCGCCGAGCATCAATGCCTGCGCCGCGCACTGCACAGCGGCCGCCGTTTTGTTCGCGGGCAACGGCGGCAGATCAATGCTGGCGAGCAGGCTGTCGGCCGGATGCAGAAAACACAGCAGCGGTGGTTGCTTCGGCCGTTGCCCTAACTGACTCAAAGTGAGCCGATCCTCACGGCTGACCTGCCCCTGACGATCCAGCCAGGCGCAGCTCACTTCGCTGTGCAATGCCAGCTCCGCCAACGGCGGCAACGCGACGCGCAACTGGCTCATGCGCCCACCCGCGACCAGATCACCTGCGGCAGCCGATCCTCGCTGCGGTGCAGCAATGCGTCGAGGCTGACCCGACGCTGATCACGCCGCGCCTCACCGCGCAAACGAAACCAGTCGCTGGTGATGCCGACTTTGACGCTGCTCATTTCCAGCTGCGGCATGCGCAAGCGGTTGACAAAATCGCCGCGATTGATAAACCAGCGCCCGGCATCACGCTCGGCGATCAACGCCGTCGCCCGCTCCAGCGAAAGCCCCGGCACATACGCCGCCAGCACCTGCGCCGTGGCGGTGTTGCCGTTGATCCACGTCGTCGCCGGAACCACCGTCACATACGGCGCCAGTTGGCCGATCAGCGCATCGGTCACGCCTTCGACGCTGCGCAAGTCATCGAGTGTGCGAAGCATCGGCACCTTCGGTGGCGGTTTGTGATCGGCATCCGGCGAAGTGGCGCGGCCACTGTCGAAACCGGCTTTGCCCGTCGCGCCAATCTGCGCATTCAGCAAATGCGGATAACCGGCAATCATCCGCTGACGAATGCGCTGGCCGACAACGGCACTCACACCAATCAGCTCGCACAAGCGCTCGAACGCCTGCACCTGCGCCTCATCGATGCGCTCATTGGCGACCAGATTGCGCAGGTTGAACTTGCCCTGCTCGTCCTCCAGCCGCCCGGCAAAACCCGCCGCCAGCAACGGCTGCGCCCAGGGCTGATCACGCCGGGTCAACGGATCACGCAGGCGCGCATCCCAGAGCAACTGCCGGCTGATCTCCAGACCACCCTGCGCGACCCAACGCCCCTGCACCCGCTGCTGATCGGCCTCCAGCGCCCGGGTCGCCACGCTCTGACGCGTCAACATCCCCGCCGCAATCACCGCCACCACGGCGGCAATCAACAACGCGCTGATAATCGCCATACCCCGTTGCTTCGCCCCGTTGAGCGAACCTGTGTTCACGGCCGGCCTTACAACTGCCAGGAACCGATATCGGCATTCACGCCATCGCCGTCCGGCTGGCCATCGGCGCCGAGGGAAAAGATATCGACCTCACCATTCGCGCCCGGGTTGAGGTACTGATAAGGCCGGCCCCACGGGTCATTAGGCAAACGCTCCAGATACGAACGCCAGTTGCTGTTCTTCGCATCCGCCGGTCGCTCGACCAACACCTTCAGCCCCTGATTCATGCTCGGATACGTGCCGTGATCGAGGCGATACAACTTCAACGCCTGCATCAACCCACCAATATCCTGCTTCGCCGCCGTCGCCCGTGCCTGATCCGGCCGGTCGAGCACCTTGGGCACCACCATCGCAGCCAGAATCCCCAGAATCACCACCACCACCATGATCTCGATCAAGGTAAAACCCTGCTGGCTACGCGGCATGCGCGGCGACTGACTGAGCGTGTTCAAAGGTGCGATATCCATCTCGACATTCCCTGGCTTGATCCGAATTCGACGCGCAGTGTTGCAAGAAGATATGTCAGGGATGTTGAAAATCCTCGGGTGTTTCCGTCGTCAAGCCGTCAAGGACGCGGGTTAGCGTCGAGGGCTGGGTTTTGCTTTTGGGCCATGTATGCGCGCGCGAACGCGAGAGGAAGGATTCACCCTGATTGAAGTGCTGGTGGCGCTGGCGATCATCGCCGTCGCCATGTCAGCCGCCGTGCGTGTGGCGGGGTTGATGACGCAGAGTAATGGGCTGTTGCGCGATAGATCGATTGCGCTGATTGCTGCGCAGAGCCGGATGGCTGAGCTACGGCTGGAAGGTCGATTGCCGAATGGGGTGAAGGCTGTTGAATGTGATCAAGGACGGCTTATGTTGCGCTGTGAACAGGTGATCGCCAGCGCAGAGAATGGGCGGCTGCTCAGGATTGGAATCCAAGTATTCGACCGCAACCAAGACGCCCCACCGTTGGCCAGGCTTGAGACGTTGCTAAGCCGCCCGGAAAACCAATCGCCCTGATTCTCCCGAAACGTCGAACCATCAAACTAACCTGATCCTACAAAAAACCTCTGTATTTCCCATACAGCCAAAGCAGTGACGTCCCGCCGCACACGAAATAGCCGACATGAAATGGACTCGTCGCCCAGAACCTGAGTCCTCTGGGAAGGCGTTGAACGGCGTCGATCAGCAAGGGTTCCTGCCGTTGGATACTCTTGGATGTAATCAACCGACTGACAGCGGTCATCCGCTGAGTTCTCGAGTAAAAACTTCCCCCTGATGAACCACAGTCCATGGATAGGTACAGCCACTCAGCAAAGTGTTTTTCCAGAGCATCGAGTTTTGTATAAACGGCATAAAAAATCATTGCGCAGTTGATCACGCCCATCAAGATTTGCACCCCACATGCCCAGGCAAATACTGTGCTGGTGATTTCCATTACTCGGAATACTCATGAATTTCTTGTCCCACTAACTCTCCTAGCTCTGTCATCTTTGTTCCTGTCTCCACGGAACCTGCCGCACCGACCACAAGCACACACACAAGTTTTCCCATTCCTTTCAATTTCGCACATACCGCCAAACCTACTTTCCCCCCGATATCCACCAGCAAGAGCTCCAGCGGTACCGCCGACCATTTTCCCTCCCTCGACAAACCTCACTTGCCTGCATTCCGCCTCGCGGTCGGACGCGCAGACCTCGTAGATTTTTGAGCTGGATGCGCCCAGTTGCAGACCTATGCCGAGATAACCACCTCCCTTCATGAACTTCGCTGCTCTGGCAACGCCCGCAATGTTGGTCGCATATCCGGGCAGTTGTGCCGGTGCACCTGCTTTACCCCACCGGTGAACAATTCGGCGGGTGGACAATCCCAGTGCACGTTTGAGTTTTGGATGATCTGGCAGACCGGAACCTTTGCGTACCAGCGGCCCAAGGCTGGCATCCAGTTTCACCATCAGGCGTTTGCGTTTGACAAAGAACTCCGGCGAATGCAGATGGCGATGTTGGGTGTATTGCTGCTGATGCAGTTGCTCCAACGCTTTGAGGGTGTTTTTCAATCCTTCCAGATGCTGCCCGATCATGAATGACGCAACGCCCAATGTGCCTGCCGACACCTCCAGAAACGGCTCAATGACCTCATGATGCTCAACCATGAACGAAGCTTCTTCATCCGAAAGATCTTTCAACGCCTCGTTCACCTTCTCCGCAGCCGCCATCATTTGTGCTTCTTCGCGTCGGCACATGTAGTTACGTGAGTCGCTGAACAAGACCATTTGCCCAGGCTTGACCCGCTCACCGAGATGTCGATTGAGTGAACGGAATTCGCGACGCAGTGAGTCGCCGGGACTGATTTCGTACAACTCCCGTTCAAGCGCCGCTAGCGTCATGGGTTTCTGAACGATGTGAAAACCCGATTCAGCCGGTTGCGGCAAGGTGTAGGCGTGTTCCTCCACCAAGTGTTGTGCAGGAGGTGGCTCGGGTTTGGGGTTGAAGGCATTCCAGGAGGCGCCGCCGTTGTCTGTAGCCATGCGCGGCTTCACCAGTGCCCAATCACCGTTACGCACAGCATCGATGAGTTTTCGCTCATTTGCGCCTTGCATGTAGTTGCTACGGTGCAGGCCCATGGCGTTTAACAAGTCGTCGAATCCGGGCAAGTCGTCCGGACGACTCAATGCCTGTCGGAACTGCTCCATGGCTTCGTAGGCATCGAGGATCTGCTCTCGCTGCCCATGGAACTCGCTTAGCGGGATGAGTCTGGTCACATCCGTGTCCCGTTCTGAAAACGCAGGACTTTGGCGAACGGACTCAGGTTTGAATGCAGGACGGATCGGTGTCCGTTGTAGGGAAAATCCGGCTTTCTGACTTACAGACGCCGCGCTCAAATCATCAATGTTTTATGGCGGCACTGGGTGGGGCAGAAAATAGATCCGTCGCCAATGTTTGCTCCCACAGGTGTCAGCGTCGTACACAACATCTGCAATCAGCATAAAACCCTGTGGGAGCGAACTTGCTCGCGAAAGCGCCAGCCCTGATAACAAATCATCTTTCTGGCGCCCACAGACATCTACCTCACCCCGCCACCTCCAAATTATCCATCACCCGATTCACCGCCAGCTCCCCCAACATGATCAGTTGAGCAACCCCCAACAACGCCCGCCGCTGCGGAGCGGGCAACAGGCTGGAAATGTCCTGAGCAATCGTCTTCGCCGAAGCAAGCGTTTCACTCGCATCAGCCAGCAGTTCTTCATTCTTGGTATCCGCCGTCACCGCATACATCCCCCGCGCCTTACGTGGCGGAGGCAGGAGATTGTTGGGCGACAGGTAATGATCGAGCGCGCGATCAGCGGCTTCGTGGAGTTTGTTGGAATCTAGGGATTCGTAGGGAGACGTGGGGTCGGTTTCGGGCGGGTTGGGGGTTGGTTTGATCATGAGTGAATCTCCAAATCATAGAAAAGGAGCCATCATCTTTTCGCTACCAAACGAAGGGGTGGTGGCCATACGAAGGTTGGTAGACCGGTGACTTGGAAAACCGGCGCGCCCGAAGACGCCCTGCGCATGGCCACCATAAAGCAACAGCCCCTAAAAGGACTGAATCGGGTGACGCAATGCGCCAAGTCTAAGCCGGGCTACCAAACCCGATCGCTGATTCGTCAGCGACCCGACCACAATAGAACCCGGCCCCAAAGCGCACAAGCCGGCGGATTCTGGCGCAGCTGTAGGCAAAGGCGCAAGGATATGTAGCCTGGGAGCGTGACTGGAGATGTTTTTTTAAACATTTGTGTTTATGAGGCGGAATCGCGCCACGTTGGGCGGGACAGATGCGTCCCGTATCGGCCTGTTAAGCTGACTTTCACCCTTGAAAACGGCAGCTTTCGGCCAAAAGCAGACCATTCAGCAATGGCCTAACAACAAGTTTACGTTAAGGTTTGGAGGTTTCTTCGAAATCCGTAGCGCTTCAAAGGCCCGCAATCGACTCTGAACGGAAAGGAATACGTGCTGTACTGCTCTTAACGGCCGTTCAAGGGCGGCCATAGACCTGAGTGAACTGTAATAGCCTGCCTATCAAAAGGCCAATACACTGGAAATCGCCAAACGGAGCGGAGTCAAGGAACGATGGCATATCCAACAGAGATACCTTTCCACACTGCGCGCCAGTTGCTGGACCACTTGTCCCCTCTAAACCCTATTTGGGATGCTGGAAGATTCATCTTTAGAGGTCAGCCAAGTGATGAGTACAAGCTGACACCATCAGTGTGCAGGCGTGGAACAGGCTCATTCGCCTATGGCTCGCCAAGGAGGATGTTTGACGCCTCAACGGCTGGGCAAGTGGCCTTTGAGCTGGAGATATTGAGGAAATTTCTGATTGGCTGTGATCGCTCAGGGCTAAATGTTCCGGGTTACACCGAACAGTTGAGCGGAACACTTGCCGATGGTTGGGGTTCGTTCCAAAGTCCGCATATCCCTTGGCCGTCGACTCAACTATACGAAATCATGGCCGTAGCTCAACACTACGATGTGCCCACTCGCCTCCTAGACTGGACTGAGAGAAGCTTTGTCGCCTGCTACTTCGCTGCCTCTTCGGCAAACCTTGAGATTGATAGCAGAGATATGCCGAGGCTGGCTATCTGGGCTCTGGACACCACTTATGCTATGCACTGGAAAACAGTGAGGGTGATTAGGACTCCAGGGGGAACGAGCAAAAATCAGGCGGCTCAGTCGGGTTCATTCACTACCCATGAGGTTAAAGGATATAACCCAGACGACTTGTATCAGGTAGAAGCGCTAGAGGATGTTGAAGAGATTTACAGCATGACAGGGAGCCACACGCCACTTGTCAAAATGACCTTGCCGATTGGGGAGGCCCCCACTTTACTAGACCTTTGTTCGCGACTTGGCGTTGATGGCTCAACGCTCTTTCCCGGCTTCCATGGTGTGGCAAAAAGCGTAAGAGATTGGGCTAACGTTGAGGTTGGTGTGAGGCCGTCTCAGTCACTCATCCAGGAATACAACGAAGACGGCTACGATCCAGACTTCCATTAAACAGCAGTCGCCTGCGGGGCATTCGAAGCAACAAACCGAATCGCCTCTGACTTCCTAGACGCCTTCGACGGGCTCCTTTTGGTTGAAAATCGTCGTTCATGAACGGCAGTAAATCGGCCAACAGTCGCCCTTTCTTGGAGGGCAACTATCGGCCAAAAGCAGTCATTTCAAAGCGTCTATCTGTGGCATCGTTCGAGAGGTAACTAGGGCTAAAGATGATTGGTGCAATAGTGAAGGGATGAAGGCAAGTCCGTTAAGTCACCCAGGTGACAGCAGATGTTGATAAGTCGCTCCAGCCAGCGGTGAGTTCAGCTAATTCTTCCCGCACCAGATAATCAAGGACGATACCCAAGCCATGTAATTCTGGAGTCAACATAGCCACAGTGGACGGTCTCACACTGCTCCTGTACAGCACGCCATATGTGCGGCAATTGAAGAGGTGGCCAGGCGGCTCTCTGAAAATAGTGCAGGGAGTGTCGCTGCAAACGCAATTACGGCCATGGAAACGCTGGACGCGAATACTCAAGACATCAGACACGATTCTGCGACTACGGAAGTCACAGGCACGTCCACCCCCCAATTACCCCTATTACATAAGAAGTTCCGATGAAATTAGGGGGCGTCAGTACTGACCGACCGTTTGCATTCGACTTGATCGTCAGACTCAGCAGTGACGACCGAAAGAGAACGGTCAAAAGGAGACAATTGTGCTTAGATCATAGCTGCGAGGATAGAGACACGGTTCATCCCTAACATCTTTCCTTACGTGGCGATTTTTTGCACCCTACCGTGTCTTTACGCAGCATTGGGTCGGAATGGTAAATCGTTGGGCCCTAATGAGGAGGAAAAAACTGGTGCTGGCCACATCTCAATGTTTAGACTGTGATTAAGGGTGCTCTCAGAATTACATAAAAGGCCTTCGATAGAATTTATTACAAGGGTGGGGATAGGCATGGATGACATCAAAAAGCTGGTTATAGAAATTGAAAAGCATAATTTTATGTTGGCCGCTCTCCATCATAAATCGGCAAGGAAAAGCGCCTCGGCGAAATTAAAAGAATACAATCTCGACAATCGAATAATTGATGCGTGGGAGTCGGTTGGTAAATCTGTAATAAATTTATATTCAGCTTGCCGAGCTGTTGATATTGCTGATAAAACCTCGGGAGCTTGCTCTTTAGCAGAAAGAAAAATAAAAGTTTGCGTTTATGAGCAGCTAGGCAACAAGATCAAGTTGACCAATAAAGGGATGTTTGGTCGCGGAGCGGCTTCGCACGAAAAGAACTCCGTCGAAGTTAATAACTCCCTTACCAATCAGCTAGTCGGATCTATTCAGTACAATTTTGGCTATACAAAATTAAACCATGAGTTTATTGATATGCTATTGTCCCTAGAGTCAATAGACATAGCCCCGGAAAAAGATAGCAAGACGAAACTACAGGAGTATTGTCAAAGTGTTGGCAAGAGGTTGCCAAGTTATACTCTACTTGAAGAGGAAGGACCTGCGCACTTACGGAGATTCAAAGTCAAGGTGGAAGCTCTAAACTTTCAATGTGAAGGTGTGGGGCCGTCTAAGCGATTGGCTGAACTCCAAGCCGCAGAGCGTTTTATTGAAAATCACTCCATACGAGTGCAGCGAAAAAAGAAATCGGTAAATGCAAAAAAACAGGTCGATTATATTTCAGCGACGAAGTTGATGCCGTCGCCGATCAACTCTCGTAGACTTGATTCGATTATAAAAAAGTTGAAGCTGCCAATCTGGTCTGCCCCGCTAGTTAGTCTGGCTTTAACTCATCGCAGCTACAATTTGGCAAAGGCGAACTCAATTATAGGTAAAAACAATACTGTTTTGTCCTTTTTGGGAGCTAGCGTTATTGAATGGATAGCATTCGATTCGGTTATTAGAAATTTCAGCTTGGATGATCTTTCAAAAGCTGGAGGAATTCGAGAGATAGTTAGGGCTATAGTCAATGAGCGTAGTATTAGTAATATTTATGAGGGGCTTCTAACTTTCGATGTGCTTTTATTAGGGGCTGGCGAAAAAAACTTAACTCAAGCCACTAAGTGTGAATTTGTCCAAGCGTTATTTGGTGTGATTTTCTTACTTGAGGAAAGAGAGTTAGAGTCTGCAGAAGCTTTAATTAACGACGTGCCTATATTTTTAGATCACTTTGTAACTAAACCTAAGAACATGGATTTGTCTCGCGACGAGGTCGTCCCGGTAAAATCAGTATTTCAAGAAAAATGCCAGATTTTAGGTTTGAAGGTTAGATTTAACACCGAAGTGTTAGTTCGCAATCAACAACGGAGCGCAGCGCCGAGTATCACTATTGAATCGAACTACCTTGATAGTGTCCTAAGGATCCAAGGGGACACACAGCTTTCTAAAATAAGCGAGGGAAAACCAAATGTTGTACTAGAGTCGGAACTCGCTCGGAACAACAAAAGCATATTCGACGCAATTTTTATTAGTGAGGACGCTCCCGCATTTGAGGTCAATCAATATCATTATGTAAAGTGGCTTATTGAGCACTCCATTAGTTTGGCAAGGAATGCGGGAGGGAAAAGTGAGTCATTAAGGATTTCCAAACTCATAAATAAAAATTTCCTGGCTGTAAATTTTGTTAAAAAAATGAACTTTACGAGTTTTGAACGCTTCATTGAGCTAATAAGTGAGTTTGTTGATCTGGAAGCACACTTGAATAAGGCTGGCCTTATAAAATATTACGGTCATGCTGGTAGGAATTTAGCGTCAAACAAAAATATTGGGTTGTCGAAAACTATTACTGATCTCGAATTGGAGTTGTCTGAAGCGGATCCCCTTCAAGAATCGCACGATATACGAAAAATGAGTGCGTTTAAAAGTTTGATTTCTGAAGCAACCATCACTCGGTTAAAAGGTGGAGATGTAGCCGTTACCAGTATCGGCGAAATTGTTGAGGAATTTAAACTTCTTCGACGAGGTGAGGCAAATATAATCTGCAAGGCTGATCCCCTTGCTGAAGTCTTTGAGGTCGATGGGGCCCACTTGTGTCTACTTGACATTTTTTTTAAAGCTGTGGACGCCAAGGATGATGCGATCATTGTTGAGTTTGATATTGATAACGACAAGCTATGCATAGAAATTAAAGGTCTCACAAAGAGTGAGCAAGAGTCTGTGCTTTTGTCTTCAACCTTGACTGATTTAAAGATTATACTTGGTGTAACTAAAATAGTTGTATCTGAAGATGTTATTGTAATATCTATAGGTTCGCTCGCAACAAGTGTTACTAGAAAAATCACCTTGGAGCTTTGGTGGGAATACTATTTTAAAGACCCTTATGAGAGGGCTGCAAATGACCGTATATCTTCTATATTGCACGATGTAAAAAATAGCATATTGGGCTACTGCTTTACTTCTGAGTATGCTAGAAATAAAAGCATAGGGCGAGAACGGTACTTGCTTGCTGCTGATGCTAGCGGCCACTTGGATAAGGCTAGGGTCGCACTAAATATCGTAAAGAATCTTTCCAAGGAAACTGGTTCAGCAACCGTTGCTCCCGTAAAAATAAGTGTATTCATTAAGGCATTGATAAGCGAGTTGTGGTCATGGATTCCGAGTTCGATTAATTTGATTTTTTCACCTTGCGATTCGAAGGTTGAGGTCTCTACTGACGAGCTTCGCTTGCGGGCGTTAATAAGTAATCTCGTCAAGAACTCTGTAGAAGCGATGTCTGGTAGCGGGAGCGTCTATATTTCATACAGTATAGAAGAGACGTTGGAAGGCATGGAGTTCGTTATATCTGATTCGGGCCCTGGGTTTAAGGCGGAACAGCTAGTCGCGCTGGAAAATGGTGTTCCGCTTAAAACATCTAAGAAAAATGGCCATGGCATAGGTCTCATGGCAGTAATGTTAACGGCTAAGGAATTAGGCGGGAGCATAGTTTTTTCGAATGGTGAAAATGGAGGGGGCGCTGTTAAAGTCTGGATCCCTTCAGTACACAATAATGAAGAGCAGAGTAGCGAGTACAGTTTATGATAAATATTCTTTGGGCTGACGACCAACAGGAAGTGATTGCTAGCATAGTGCGAGTTTTAGGGCTGGCTGACGTAGTTTTCGAATTTTCTAATGACGGCGAAGATGCCCTGCTCAAAATCCAAAAAAAAACTTATGACCTCGTACTTATTGATCTGGCCATGCCCCCAGGCCGTTGGGGGGGGTTGTGGCTTTTGCAAAAAATCAATGAATTAAAACTCAACCTCCCTTCAATAGTTGTCTCTGGGGAGGGCAGTCAAGCTGAGACAATCAAGGCGATCCGATTAGGGGCTGTCGATTATGTTACAAAAGAGAATCTCCTAACTGAACTTCCACAACAGCTGAAGCGCGCCTTAGATAATAAATCACAACAGCAAACAAGCTTGCTGTCTATAATTAAGTGCGGTGAAACAGATGTTGTCGAATTTAAATCAACCTTGAGGATAAATCTGCGAACCGGTATTAAAGATCGTGAGATGGAGCTTTCGGTACTTAAAACCATAGCCGGTTTTTTCAATTCTTCAGGAGGGACGTTGTTGGTCGGGGTCAACGACGACGGCGAAGTCTTGGGTATTGATAGTGACTTGTTTCCCAATAATGATAAATTTCAACTTCATTTTTGGAATATTTTCAGGGAGGCAATTGGTGCGGAATTTTCTGAATTTGTCAGGTCGGATGTAATAAAAGTTGATGGTAAATTTGTTTTTTCTGTGAGCTGTCTTCCCAGTAATCGACCAGTGTTCCTAAAGTGGAAAGTTGCGGGGCAAAGTAAGAATGATGATTTATTTTATGTGAGGATAGGCCCTCAAACAGATTTGCTCGGTATAAGGCAAGCTATAGCTTACATTGAGGATCATTTTTAAATAATGGGCAGGTATTTATGTCTAAAAATAAATACCTCCTCGTTTTTTGCTTTTTGTACTCCCCTCAACTTCCCCGTGAAGACCCCAACGCTAATCCTTTTCGACTTCAGTGGCTGGTGCAAGATCCGGTACGACGCGTTCAAGATCTGCGGGATTAAAGCATATTGAATGACGATTTCGCCTATAGCGTCAGACTCGGATACCGCGATAGCACAGAGTCATCTTTATTAGGAGCGACTGTTTTTGGCCGATAGCGGACAAACACGATTGTTGGTTTCTGGGTTAAAGAGAACGCTACGACCTAGGAATTGCCTCTTTTTCCCCCACTCTACAATTCGGGCCTCACCAACCTCGGCAACACCACCCCCTCCCCCCACCCCCCCCCCCCCCTCCCCCTCCTACACCTCTGACCCACCCCCACAATAGAACAGCGC
>NZ_PJBC01000012.1 GCF_002836515.1 Pseudomonas sp. Choline-02u-1 | reverse complement strand
CACCCCTCTCACCCTAGAGTTTATTCCTAGATCAAGACACAAGCGGGCTCGCTCGCGAAGGCAGTGGGTCAGTTGATTAATCAAGGTGACTGGCATGACGCCTTCGCGAGCAAGCCCGCCCCACAGTTGGAGGCTTGGGTGTCAATGGTGGAGAAGGGACTACTCGGTACTGCCCAGGCCCTGCCAATGTTTGAGGCCGATGAAGATGAAGCGCAACTGCTGGGTGATCTTCGCTTGCGGGGTCAGATGCTCGGGCAGGGCTTCGGCCGGCGGGTCGATGATGTCTGGCAGGGTGGCGAATACTGATTTGACGATCAGGTCGGCCATCACGCTCAGACCGGCGATGTCCAGATGTTGCAGCTTGGGCATCAGCGCCAGGTCTGCAGCGAGGTCGGCGCTGATGTTTTCGCGCAGGCGCCCGATCGCCTGACGTACCGGCAGTGAGCCGCCGTACTGTTCGCGGGCGAGAAACAAAAATTGCGAGCGGTTGGCGTTGACCACATCAAGGAAGATGCGCACCGAAGCGTCGATGATGCCGCCCATGACGAATTCGTTGTGACGCACCAAGCGAATGGTCTCGCGGAAGGTCTGGCCGACTTCGCTGACCAGCACCAGCCCCAACGCGTCCATATCGGCGAAGTGACGGTAGAAACCGGTGGGCACGATGCCGGCGGTCTTGCTCACTTCGCGCAGGCTCAGGCTGCCGAATCCTCGGCCGCTTTCCATCAGGTGGCGGGCAGCGTCCATCAGGGCATTGCGGGTCTGTTGTTTCTGTTCGGCGCGGGGCAGCATCGCAAGGTGTGTTCTTCGGCAGGACAAGCGCCGCACTCTAGCAAATCGGCTTTGTCGGCGTCGAACGGGGAGTCGTGCAGGGAGGGTTTACAGAAGTTGAAAAGTCAAAAGCCCAATCCGCCGATTGGGCTTTTTTGCCGGGCCGTCATGGGCTCAGCTCACAGCGCTGTTGCGTTCGATGACACGGTCACCGCCACCTTCGGCGAGGGCTTGACCTTGTGGGGTCTTGTCGTAGCCGTCTTCTACCAGGCCTTTTTCTTCGAGACGGTTGCGGCCGTTTTCAGCCAGGGTCTGGCCTTGTGGGGTTTTGTCATAGCCATCTTCAGCCAGGGTCTGGCCTTGTGGGGTTTTGTCGTAGCCATCTTCAGCCAGGGTCTGGCCTTGTGGAGTTTTGTCGTAGCCGTCTTCAGCGAGCGTCTGGCTGAACACCGAGTGGCTGTCTTTGACTTGTGGAGTCGCCTGATCGGCAGCGGGCAGAGCGAAAGCAGTGCTGGCTAGCATCGACAGGGTAAGGCTGAGCAGTAATTGACGTTTCATGATGGTGGCTCCTTGGGAGGGCGATAAAGTGGGTACGAAGGCAATGCTACTCTCGATAAGTCGATATAAAAGTTCATAAACGCAATGGTAATAATCAACAGAATTGATTGTTCCGTGCGAAGGCTCTAGCCCGCGCCTTTGCGGGCGACGGTTTTGCACCGTCGTGGGTATTTTCGACTCACTCGCGCCTCGCAAAAGTGCGGGTCGCGGTAACACTGCTCGACCGATCGGTCAGGTTTGCCGGGCTTTTTATGGCTTAAACTGCCTTTCGATTAAACCTGCGGGCCTTTCGCCAGTCACAGACTGCACAGGGGCCGCTTCGGTCTGCCGTTTCAGCTGTGCGTCGGGTAATCGGCGTGCGGTCGTGATCAGGAGCTTTGTGCATGACGCGCACTGGAAAAATCTTCAGCTGGACCTTCGCCATCGTTGCGCTGCTGCTGGCAGCCTTGATTCTGATCATCGTGTTTTTCGACTGGAACCGGATCAAACCGACCATCAATGCCAAAGTCTCGGAAGAGCTGCATCGGGCGTTTGCCATCAATGGCAACCTCGCGGTGATCTGGCGGCGCGAGCCGGAAGAAGGCGGCTGGCGCGCCTGGGTGCCGTGGCCGCACGTGGTCGCCGAGGACTTGAGCCTGGGCAACCCGGACTGGTCGAAACAACCGCAAATGGTCACGCTCAAGCGCGTCGAGTTGCGCATTTCGCCGCTGGCCCTGCTGGCGCAGCGCGTAGTGATTCCGCGCATCGACCTGACCGAGCCGAACGCTGAGCTGCAACGTCTGGCCGATGGCCGCGCCAACTGGACGTTCAAGTTCGATCCCAAAGACCCGAACGCCGAACCGTCGAACTGGGTGGTCGACATCGGCGCGATCGGTTTCGACAAGGGCCATGTGACCCTCGACGATCAGACCCTGAAAACCAATCTCGACGTGCTGATCGACCCGCTCGGCGAGCCGATTCCGTTCAGCGAAATCGTCGGCGACAAAGCGGCGAAAACTGCCCAAAACAAGGGCGGCGCCCCGCAGGATTACGCCTTTGCACTTAAGGTCAAAGGCCAGTACCACGCGCAGAACCTCACCGGGCAGGGCAAGATCGGCGGGCTGTTGGCGTTGCAGGACGCAAACAAACCGTTTCCGTTACAGGCTCAGGCGAAGATTGGCGACACGCGTATCGAACTGGCCGGCACCCTGACTGACCCGCTGAATCTCGGCGCTCTCGACCTGCGCTTGAAACTCGCTGGCGACAGTCTCGGCAATCTTTACCCGCTGACCGGCGTGACCCTGCCGGACACACCGCCGTATTCCACTGACGGCCACCTGATCGCCAAGCTGCATGACGCGGCCGGGGCGAAATTCACTTATGAAAAATTCAACGGCAAGATCGGCGACAGCGACATCCACGGCGACCTGACCTACGTGGCCAGCCAGCCACGGCCGAAACTCACGGGTGCGCTGCTCTCCAATCAACTGCTGTTCGCCGACCTTGCACCGTTGATCGGGGCTGATTCCAACACCGAGCAAAAGGCCCGTGGCGGCGCGAGCAAGCAACCGGCGGATAAAGTCCTGCCGGTCGAAGAGTTCAAGACCGATCGCTGGCGCGCCATGGATGCCGACGTCGAGTTCACCGGCAAGCGCATCGTCCACAGCGCGAAGCTGCCGTTCAACGACCTCTATACCCACCTGAAACTCAACGACGGCGAACTCAGCCTGGAGCCGCTGCGCTTTGGCGTCGCTGGCGGCACGCTGGATGCGCAGATCCGCCTCAATGGCCGCACCGAACCGCTGGAAGGCCGGGCGCGCTTGACCGCACGCAAATTCAAACTCAAAGAGCTGTTCCCGACCTTCGAGCCGATGAAAACCAGTTTCGGTGAGCTCAACGGTGATGCCGATATCAGCGGGCGGGGCAACTCCGTGGCGAAGCTGCTCGGCGGCGCCAACGGTAATCTGAAGATGTTGATCAACGACGGTGCGATCAGCCGTGAGCTGATGGAACTGGCCGGGCTCAATGTCGGTAACTACGTGGTCGGCAAGATCTTTGGCGACAAGGAAGTGAAGATCAACTGCGCGGCGGCGGACTTCGACATCACGACCGGTCTGGCCACCACGCGGCTGTTTGTCTTCGATACCGAGAACGCGATCATCTACATCGATGGCACGGCGAACATGGCCACCGAGCAACTCGACTTGACCGTCACTCCGGAATCCAAGGGCTGGCGTTTGATCTCGCTGCGCTCGCCGCTGTATGTGCGCGGCAAGTTCATCAAGCCGGATGCCGGTGTCAAAGCGGTGCCGCTGATGCTGCGCGGCGCGGGGATGGTTGCATTGGGCGTGATTGCCGCACCGGCGGCGGGACTGCTGGCGCTGGTCGCGCCTAGCGGTGGCGAGCCGAATCAGTGTGCGCCGTTGCTTGAGCAGATGAAGCAGGGCAAGGCACCGGTGACCGTCAAACCCAGCAAGTAAGCAGGGCAGAAGCCAAAGATCGCAGCCTTCGGCAGCTCCTACAGGGGAATGCATTCCAACTGTGGGAGCTGCCGAAGGCTGCGATCTTTTGCTTTTAAGGGTTACAGGTCGTTGAGGATGTCCGCCATATCGTCGGCGTGCTCTTCTTCCTGGGCGAGGATGTCTTCGAAGATGCGGCGGGTGGTCGGGTCCTTGTCACCGATGTACTGGATGATTTCGCGGTAGCTGTCGATGGCGATGCGCTCGGCCACCAGGTCTTCGTACACCATTTCCTTGAGCGAATTGCCGGCCACGTACTGCGCGTGGGACAGCTTGCTCAGCAGGTCGGGATTGAACTCCGGCTCGCCGCCCAGTTGCACGATGCGTTCGGCGAGGCGATCAGCATGCTCGGCTTCCTGATTGGCGTGTTCGAGGAATTCATCGGCGGCGACATTGGCTTTCAGGCCGTTGGCCATGAAGTAGTGGCGCTTGTAGCGCAAGGTGCACACCAGCTCGGTGGCCAGCGACTCGTTGAGCAAGCGCAGTATTTCTTCACGGTTCGCGTTGTAGCCCTCGGTGACCGCGCCGTTTTCCACGTGTTGCCGCGCACGTTCACGCAGGGTTTGAACATCAGACAAATGCAGGTCACTCATTTCATTCTCCTGGAGGCTAATCCGATAAGCGCCACGTTCTGAAGACGCGGTCGCTACCCAGGGTGTGAGTCTTGAGCGAAGCGAAAGTTTTATGCGATTTGCCGCGCCACCGTGGCCGGGAGCGATACTTGAAGCAGGCTGATTGTTGAGTTGTCACCGTCATGGTGGATGCTTGGCGGGCGTCTTGCAGATCAAGTGTTCACTCACCGCGCACAAGGATGTAACCCATGTCGACACGTTATCCACTGGTGCTGGTGCCAGGCATGCTCGGCTTTGTCCGGCTGGTGCTTTACCCGTATTGGTTCGGCATCATCAAGGCCTTGCGCCGTGGTGGTGCGACGGTGATTGCGGTGCAGGTCTCGCCGCTCAACTCCACCGAGGTGCGCGGTGAGCAGTTGCTGGCGCGGATCGAGGAAGTCCTGCGCGAGACCGGGGCGCAAAAAGTCAACCTGTTCGGTCATAGCCAGGGCGCGCTGACCGCACGGTATGCGGCGGCGAAGCGTCCGGATCTGGTCGCCTCGGTGACCTCGGTGGCCGGGCCGAATCAGGGCTCTGAACTGGCCGATTATCTGGAAAAGCACTATCCCGCCAACAGCGCCAAGGGTCGCTTGCTCGAAGCGTCGCTGCGCCTGATCGGCTGGCTCATGGCATTGCTCGACACCGGGTATCACGGGCCGAAACTGCCGGTGGATATCCACGCCTCCCACCAATCGCTGACCACGGCGGGCGCCGCCTTGTTCAATCAGCGTTATCCGCAGGGGCTGCCGCAAACCTGGGGTGGGCAGGGGCCGGAAGAGGTCAACGGTGTGCGTTACTACTCCTGGTCGGGGACGCTGCAACCGGGCAAGACCGATCGGGGCGGCAATCTTGTCGACGGGACGAATCGCAGTTGTCGGTTGTTCGCCAGAACCTTCGTCCGCGAGCGAGGGCAGTGCGATGGCATGGTCGGCCGTTATAGCTCGCATCTGGGCACGGTGATCGGTGATGACTATCCGCTGGATCATTTCGACATCGTCAATCAGTCGCTGGGGCTGGTGGGCAAGGGCGCGGATCCGGTGCGGTTGTTTGTCGAGCATGCGGCGCGACTGGCGGCAGCTGGTTTATGAAAGCACGATCTTTTTCAATCAGGGGACGCTGATCCGGCGGCCCAGCACCGTGGTCCAGCGCTCCGACAAAACTACCCCACCCAAGGTCAACAACCCGCCCACCAGGTGATACATCGCCAACCGCTCCTTCAACACCACTGCCGCAATCAACGCGGTAATCAGTGGCAGCAGGTTGAAAAACAACGTCGTCCGACTCGGTCCCAGCCGCTGCACTGCTTGCATCCACGCCAGCGGTGCGACCATTGAAGCCAGTAGGCACGCGTACAGCACCAGCGGCACGTTATGCAGGTTCAGCCCGGTCTTCGGCGAAACCGCAAACAGCGGAAACAACACCACAATCGCCACCAGCACCTGCAAATACAGCAACACCAGCGGCGGCAAACGCAGCTGCCACTTTTTCAACAGCGTGCTGTAGACCGCGTAGGCCAGCGTCGCGATCAGCATCATCGCATCGCCCAGATTGACCCCATGTTGCAGCAGCGCACCGAGGCTGCCGGACGACACCACCACCAGCACGCCGGCAAACGACAGTACTGCGCCGACCAAGGCACCAGCGGTCAGGCGCTGGCCGAGGCTGATGATCGCCATCGCCAGCGACATCAATGGCATCAACGACAGGATGATGCCCATGTTGGTCGCGGTGGTCAGTGTTGCAGCGAAATAGGCGAGGCTCTGATACACCGCCATGCCGAGCACACCGAGAATGAAAATCCGCCGCAGATTTGGCCGAATCTGCGGCCAGTGCGCGATGACTTTCCTGAGCATGAATGGAGTGAACAGCACGCCGGCGAGCAGCCAGCGATAGAAGCCGATCTCGGCCGGAAAAATCGCTCCGACCGCCAGTTTGTTGATCACGGTGTTGCCGGCCCAGATGAAAATCGCCAGCAGGGGAAACGCGTATTGCATGAGACAAAACCAATACGTTGATGAAGCGCGATTATCCCTTGTCTGGATGCAGGCCTATACTGCAAAACGGACAACCCGCCTCTGCATTCGGACAGCATGAACAGCAAACACATCGATCTGCTCGATTTCAGCCAACTGCCCTCGGCGGTGTATTTCCGCTACGCCGATTTCACTGCCCACGAATTTGCCGCGCCGCACCGACACCCGTGGGGCACGCTCGAGTATGCGGCCCATGGCGTGCTGCACATGGATGTCGAGGGCAGCCGCTTCATGTCGCCGCCGCAATACGCGGTGTGGGTGCCACCCGAGGTCGAGCACAGTTTCTACAGCCATCAGCCGGTCAACTACCGCGCGGTATGCCTTGATTCCGACGTCTGCACGCGGCTGCCGACGCGCGCCTGCACACTGGCGATCAGCGACATTCTCAAAGCGATTCTCAAGGACTTCGCCGCCCGCGATGTAAAGATTCCCGAGCACGAGGCCGATCGGCGTCTGGCTCAGGTACTGGTCGATCAACTGCAACAGGCGCCGGTGCAGGAATGTTATCTGCCGTATGCAAGCAGTCCCGGCTTGCTGACGATTCTTGAAGCCTTGCAGGCCGAGCCCGGCAACAACCAACCCTTGGCGCATTGGGCCGCGCAAGTGCATGTCAGCGAGCGGACGTTGGCGCGCCAGTTCGTTCGTGAGCTGGGCATGAGCTTTGGTGAATGGCGCCAGCGCTTGCGTTATCTGGCGGCGATCGAAGCGCTGGAGACGTCGCGCTCGGTGCAGGAAATCGCTTTCGACCTCGGCTACAGCAGCGGCTCGGCGTTCATCGCCATGTTTGCCCGTCAAGCCGGATGCACGCCGGAGCAATACCGGCGCAGCCACCTTCAGGGCAGGAAGGTGTAACAAGCTTTGACTACACTGCGACAGAGGCCGCATCCATCGGTGCGGCAACAAGGAGAAAACTCCATGAAGATGTTGCGTGTGCCGTTGTTGATGATCGGGCTGCTCCTGTGTTCCCAGGGTTTCGCCGCCACGGCGCAACAGAACAAGATGACCACTTGCAATGCCGATGCGACTGCCAAAAGTCTGAAGGGCGACGAGCGCAAGGCTTTCATGAGCACCTGCCTGAAAGCGGCGCCTGCGGCCAACGATGGCAAGGTGCTGACGCCGCAACAGCAGAAGATGACCACCTGCAATGCCGATGCGAAAACCAAAGCGCTGACCGGCGATGCGCGCAAGGCATTCATGAGCGATTGCCTGAAGAAGAAATAAGATCAAAAGATCGCAGCCTTCGGCAGCTCCTCCATCAGATCGTGATTCTGTAGGCGCTGCCGCAGGCTGCGATCTTTGCGGCGCGACGACGACCCAGGGTCTGCGCTCGCTTCGGCACCGGATCGCTGGCAGACTGCCCATCCTTTCACGCCGTTCGTTTTGAGGCTGTATGCCAACGTTTTCTCAGCGTCATGTTGTGTTCTGGGTCAGTTGCATCATCATTTTTGGCGGTTTGCTGCTGGTGCTGCCGCTACGCCTGTTGCCGAGCCTGCTGGCCGGGTTGCTGGTGTTCGAGCTGGTCAACATGCTTACCCCGCAACTGCAACGGCTGATCGAAGGACGGCGTGCGCGCTGGTTGGCGGTGGCGCTGCTCGGCACGCTGGTCGTGAGCGTGCTGGCGCTGATTTTCGCCGGAGCCATCAGTTTCCTGTTGCACGAAGCAGAAAACCCCGGCGCCTCCCTCGACAAATTCATGGGCGTAGTCGATCGCGCGCGAGGGCAGTTGCCGCCGTTCATCGACGCCTATCTGCCGGCCAGTGCCGCTGAATTTCGCGTGGCGATCGGTGAGTGGGCGAGCAAACACCTGGCCGACCTGCAACTGGTCGGCAAGGACGCTGCGCACATGTTCGTCACCCTGCTGATCGGCATGGTCCTGGGCGCGATCATCGCCCTGCAGCGCATCCCTGACGTGACCAAGCGCAAGCCGCTGGCCGCCGCTTTGTTCGACCGTTTGCATCTGCTGGTGCAGGCGTTTCGCAATATCGTTTTCGCGCAGATCAAGATTTCCCTGCTCAACACCGTGTTCACCGGAATCTTCCTCGCGGTGATCCTGCCGATGTTCGGCATCAAGCTGCCGCTGACCAAAACCCTGATCGTGCTGACCTTCCTGCTCGGCCTGCTGCCAGTGATCGGCAACCTGATGTCGAACACGCTGATCACCATCGTCGGCCTGTCGCTGTCGATCTGGGTGGCGATCGCCGCGCTGGGCTACCTGATCGTTATCCACAAGCTCGAATACTTTCTCAACGCGCGCATCGTTGGTGGGCAGATCAGTGCCAAGTCGTGGGAGTTGCTCTTGGCGATGCTGGTGTTCGAAGCCGCGTTCGGCCTGCCGGGGGTGGTGGCGGGGCCGATTTATTACGCTTATCTGAAGAGTGAGTTGAAGCTGGGCGGGATGGTCTAACCGATGGATCTGTATTGCCTGATCGGGCGCCTTCGCGAGCGAGCCCGCTCCCACACCGGATTGCATTTCAACTCAAGGAATGCGATCGAATGCAAGAGCGGGCTTGCTCGCGAAGGGCGCGCTGCTGATTTGGATCAGTTCATGACGCCATAGCGCTTCATGGCTTCAATCGCCAGGCCGCTGCCGATGCTGCCAAATATATTCCCCTCGACATGCCGCGCGTTCGGCAGCATCGCCGAGACGCTGTTGCGCAGGGCCGGGATGCCGCTGGAACCACCCGTGAAAAACACCGTGTCGACCTGATCGACCGCCACCCCAGCATCAGTCAACAACTGTGTAACGCTGCCGCGCACCCGCTCCAGCAGTGCTTCGATCGCCGATTCGAACAACGCGCGGCTCAGCTCGACGCTCAGCCCGGCCTCGATGCGATCCAGCGGCACGTGGCGGCTGTCGGTGTGGGTCAGCTGGATCTTGGTTTCTTCGACTTCCATCGCCAGCCAGTGCCCGGCGCGCTGTTCGATCAGCTTGAACAGGCGATCGATGCCGCCGGTGTCTTCGATGTCATAGCGCATGCTGCCCAGCGCCAGGGTGGACTTCTGCGAGTACACCGAGTTGATCGTGTGCCAGGTTGCCAGGTTCATGTGGTGGCTGGTCGGCATGTAGGCGCCGCTCTTCATCCGGCTGCCGTAGCCGAACAGGGGCATCAGGCCTTGCAGGCTGAGCTGTTTGTCGAAGTCGGTCCCGCCGATGTGCACGCCGCCAGTGGCCAGAATATCGTCGTGACGATTATCGACACCGCGCCGCTCGGGCGACAGACGCACCAGCGAGAAGTCGGAGGTACCACCGCCGATGTCGACGATCAGCACCAGCTCTTCTTTTTCGATGGTCGACTCGTAGTCGAACGCCGCCGCGATCGGCTCGTACTGGAACGACACGTCCTTGAAACCGATTTTGTGCGCCACTTCCACGAGTGTGTCTTCGGCCTCCTGGTCGGCGAGCGGATCGTCATCGACGAAAAACACCGGGCGACCCAGCACCACGTGCTCGAATTCCCGACCGGCGGCGGCTTCGGCGCGGCTCTTGAGCTGGCCGATGAACAGCCCGAGCAGGTCCTTGAACGGCATCGCCGTGCCGAGGACGCTGGTGTCGTGCTTGATCAGCTTGGAACCGAGCAGGCTTTTCAACGAGCGCATCAGCCGGCCCTCGTAGCCTTCCAGATACTCGTGCAGCGCCAGACGTCCGTAGACCGGGCGACGTTCCTCGATGTTGAAGAAGACCACCGACGGCAGGGTGATCTTGTCGTCTTCCAGCGCAATCATGGTGTCCATGCCGGGGCGCAGCCAGCCGACGGTGGAGTTGGACGTGCCGAAGTCGATGCCGCAGGCACGGGCTGGAGAGGCGTCTTTCATGTCTTTCGGTTCCGGTCAAAAAAACGGCCGCGCAGTGTATGTCAGTGCGCGGCAGATTCGAAGGCCGGTCATCTGCTATTTCGCATCCCGGTTGCCTTGAAACCTCGCGGTTCGCCCCAAACTTGCTGGCATGGGCCGGCAGATACATCGGCGGTCAACAGAACCGCCGTCCACTGCCGATAAACTTCTGCGGCGCCACCCGGTCACAACCATGAGATCGGTCAACCCGGCACGCGCCAATCGGGCGCACGCTGGTCTCGGCGCGAAATCGATAACGGATGGTGATCCTTCAATGGACTTCAAAGACTATTACAAGATACTCGGCGTGGAGCCGACAGCCGACGACAAGGCCATCAAGGCGGCCTATCGCAAGCTGGCGCGCAAATACCACCCCGATGTCAGCAAGGAAAAAGACGCCGAGGCCAAGTTCAAGGACGCCTCGGAAGCCTATGAAGCACTGAAAAGTGCCGACAAGCGCGCCGAATACGACGAACTGCGCCGTTACGGCCAGCACGGTCAGCCGTTCCAGGGCCCACCGGGCTGGCAAAGCCGTGGCGGTTTCGGCGGCGGTGCCGACACGGGCGACTTCTCGGACTTCTTCAGTTCGATCTTCGGCAATCGCGGCCCCGGTTTCGGTGGCGCCGAGAGCCGCCAATCACGCGGACGCCGAGGGCAAGACGTGGAAATGGAACTGCCGGTCTTCCTCGAAGAAACCCTGTCGAACGAATCGAAGAAAGTCACCTTCCAGGTGCCGCAATACAACGCGCACGGCCAGCACGTGAGCAACACCAGCAAGAGCCTGAACGTGAAAATTCCGGCCGGGGTGACCGATGGCGAGCGGATTCGCCTCAAGGGCCAGGGCGCACCGGGTATCGGCGGCGGAGCGAATGGCGATCTGTATCTGACCATTCGTTTTGCGCCGCACCCGAAATTCGATGTTGAAGGCGAAAACCTGATCATCACCTTGCCACTGGCACCCTGGGAACTGGCGCTGGGCGCTGAAGTGGCCGTGCCGACCCTGACCGGCAAGATCAACCTCAAGGTGCCGGCCGGCAGCCAGAACGGCCAGCGCATGCGCGCCAAGGGCCATGGCCTGCTGAACAAGGCCGGTGAGCGCGGTTATCTGTTCGTGCAGCTCAAGGCCGTGATGCCTAAAGCGTCCGACGATGAGGTCAAGGCGTTGTGGCAGGAACTGGCGAAAAAAGCCGCGTTCAACCCGCGAGAGAACTTCTGAACCCGACGAAGGAGTAGCCCGACATGAGCAGCCCCCTGATCGTTCAACTGGACCTGGCAGAATTCTGTGAGGCGGCCGATTTGCCGGACGTCTACGTGATCGAGATCGTCGAGCACGGCATCCTCGAACCTCAGGGCGGGCAGCCGCGCGATTGGCGCTTCACGGATTATGAACTCGCCCTGGCCAAACGCGCCGCCAAGCTGCGGCGCGAGCTGGAGCTGGAATGGGAAGGCGTCGCCCTGGCGCTGGACCTGCTCGAAGAAGTCCATGAACTGCGCGCGGAAAACCGTATGTTGCGCCAGCGTCTGGGGCGCTTGCTGGTCGAGTAGCGTCGCCATTCACGGTTATTGTTTGCACATGTTTCTCTGGTTTGAACCGGCTGAGCGGTCTGCTAGTTTGCGCTGAGGATCGGCAATGGACGCCGATTGACGTAGCGCCACTCTCACCGTGGCGCTGCGCAGTTCTTACAAGGAAATGTACACATGCCAGTCAAACCCAAACCACCAACGCCAGGCACGCCCCGTGTCGATGGGCCTCAGCACTCACGTACGCCTGTTGATTCGATCCCTCCCGGACCGGAAACCCCGCGCTTCACGCCCGACCCCGTCAGCCGCAGGATTGCGGGCGATGCGCCTGATTCGGCCGGCAGCACGGTCGACTCTTCGCACACGGCTACGACCCCAAGGGTGCAAGTGCATGCATCGACGTCCGCTTCCGCCCAAGCCGCCAGCGCCGACGTCCCCGCCCTGCAGCAGTACCTGATTCATCCGTCGGTCGTCTTGCCTGATGCCGATGCGCACGGCATTCGTACGTTCAAGGGCCGACACTATGCCGATGTTCAGGGTGGCGGCACGGTGTTGCTTGCCGTCGATGCGCAAACCGGGTTGCATAGGGCCCGGCTGGCAAGCGAAATGCAACCTTCGGGGCCGGTGTTGGCGCACGATCCAGCGAGCAACCATTGGTATCCTTTGCAGGATTTTGCAGTTTCCGCACCCCAGACGGTCATGCCGCGCAAGAGTCGCCGCTCACCTCGACGCAGCGACGATGAGTTCGAAATGGCCCTGGAGGAGCTGCCGCGCAATGACGACGGCGCGTCGGAGCAGTTCTATCTGGCCTCCGAATCGATGCCGATCAAACCGTACACGGCACACGAGCTGAACCTGATGCGCAGCGAAACGCGCTACTCATTCCTCGGTAATCAGCTCGGCACATACAACCGCGCCAACAATGGCAAATACCCGCTACGTGACGTTGCCGGCAGGCCCATCCGCATTCGGAAACTGCAGACCAAGGTGCGCTTCGAAAACGGTGACCAGTTCACCTCCGAACAGATCAAGCCCTACATCAAGCACGAAGGTTATGAGGATGTGGCGATGCTCTACGAAGAGAAGCTGCAATGGCGGGTGTTTACCGAAGCCGATGTACAAGTCCCCGGCGAAAAGGCCTTGATCGGCCAGTCGATGGTGGTGGCCAACCGGCGCATTGCCAAAGGCGAGACAATCGGCGTTTACGCAGGTGTCATCACACCTGCGAGGTTCGTGCATCCCCATGAACAGACCTTCAGCATGCTCGCCGGGGTGCGCTTGCAATATGGTCCGGGGCGAATGCTGCCCGACCCGCTGGCCATACTGGGCGACAACATCATTTCCCGAATCAACTCCAATTTCGAATACAACGAGGCCGGCAAGCCGATTCGCCAGGCACCGGGTGGCTATAACGTGGAAACCGTGCCTTTCGATATCGAGGCGCAGCAATGGGTAGGCGATAAACAGGTGACCCGCGACTTTATCCTCAACACGGTGTTCGCGTCGCAGGATATCCCGGCAGGCACCGAGCTGCGCCTGGATTACAACTACAGCGAACAGCAGATGTCATGGGCGTTTCCTGATTGATCAGGCAGCGCTGCCGGAGACGGACATGAGCGTCTGTAACCGGCAGCGCAACGGCCGTCAGAAAAGGAAGTAGCGCTGCGCCATCGGCAGGGTTTCCGCCGGCTCGCACCACAGCAATACACCGTCGGCCTTGACCTGATAGGTCTGCGGGTCGACGTCGATGTTCGGCAGATAATCGTTGTGGATCAGGTCGGTTTTCTGCACGTCACGGCAGCCTTTGACCACGGCGATCTTCTTCTTCAATCCCAGCGCTTCCGCCAACCCGGCCTCCTGCGCCGCCTGACTGATAAAGGTCTGGCTGGTGGCATGCAGCGAGCCGCCGTAACTGGCGAACATCGGACGGTAATGCACTGGCTGCGGGGTGGGAATCGAGGCGTTGGCGTCACCCATCAGGCTCGCGGCAATCGCCCCACCCTTGAGAATCAGCGTCGGCTTCACGCCAAAAAACGCCGGGCGCCAGAGCACCAGATCGGCCCACTTGCCGACTTCGATCGAGCCGACTTCATGGCTGATGCCATGGGTAATCGCCGGGTTGATCGTGTACTTGGCGATGTAACGCTTGGCGCGGAAGTTGTCGTTGCCCTCACCGTCCTGGGGCAGTGGGCCGCGCTGTTTTTTCATCTTGTCGGCGGTCTGCCAGGTGCGTGTGATGACTTCACCGACGCGGCCCATGGCCTGACTGTCGGAGCTGATCATCGAGAACGCGCCGAGGTCGTGGAGGATGTCTTCAGCGGCAATGGTTTCGCGGCGGATGCGGCTTTCGGCGAAGGCGACGTCTTCGGCAATACTCGGGTCGAGGTGGTGGCAGACCATCAGCATGTCGAGGTGTTCGTCGATGGTGTTGCGGGTGAACGGCCGGGTCGGGTTGGTCGAACTCGGCAGCACGTTGGGGAAACCGCAGGCCTTGATGATGTCCGGCGCGTGGCCGCCACCGGCACCTTCGGTGTGATAGGTGTGGATGGTGCGGCCCTTGAATGCGCCGAGGGTGGTTTCGACGAAGCCGGATTCGTTGAGGGTGTCGGTGTGGATCGCCACCTGCACGTCGTACTGATCGGCAACGTTGAGGCAGTTGTCGATGCTCGCCGGAGTGGTGCCCCAGTCCTCGTGCAGTTTGAGGCCGATGGCACCGGCCTTGACCTGTTCGATCAACGGCTCCGGCAGGCTGGCGTTGCCTTTGCCGGTGAGGCCGATGTTCATCGGGAAGGCATCGGCGGCCTGGAGCATGCGCGCCAGATGCCACGGGCCGGAGGTACAGGTGGTGGCGTTGGTGCCGGTAGCGGGACCGGTGCCGCCGCCGATCATGGTGGTGATGCCGCTCATCAACGCTTCTTCGATCTGCTGCGGGCAGATGAAGTGGATGTGGGTGTCGATGCCGCCAGCGGTGAGGATCATGCCTTCGCCGGCAATCACTTCGGTGCCGGCGCCGATGGCGATGGTCACGTTGGGCTGCACGTCAGGGTTGCCGGCCTTGCCGATCGCGGCGATGCGCCCGTCCTTGAGGCCGACGTCAGCCTTGACGATGCCCCAGTGGTCGATGATCAGCGCGTTGGTGATCAGCGTGTCGACCACTTCAGCGGCGAGCAACTGGCTTTGGCCCTGGCCGTCGCGGATGACTTTGCCGCCACCGAACTTCACTTCCTCGCCGTAGGTGGTGAAGTCCTTTTCGACCTCGATCCACAGCTCGGTGTCGGCCAGGCGCACCTTGTCGCCGACGGTGGGGCCGAACATGTCGGCGTAGGCGCTTCTAGAAATCTTCATGTGCTTGCCTTGGGATTCAATTGTTTTTGAGATCGCTCGCATAGCTCGCTATCGCAGCCTCGCTGCGCTCGACAGCTCCTACAGTCAGTGATCGGCTTGAGATCGAGTGACATTTGTAGGAGCTGCCGAAGGCTGCGATCTTTTCGGGGCGCCCCGGATCAGTCGAGTTCGCCCATGATGCGTCCGGCAAAGCCGAACACCCGGCGATGCCCGGCGTAATCGACCAGCTCGACTTCGCGGCTCTGGCCCGGCTCGAAGCGCACAGCGGTGCCGGCGGGAATGTTCAGACGCATGCCGCGACTGGCCGCGCGATCAAAAGTCAGCGCGTCGTTGGTTTCGAAAAAATGGAAGTGCGAACCGACCTGGATCGGCCGGTCGCCGCTGTTGGCGACCTTCAGGTTCACGGTGCGACGGCCGACGTTGAGTTCGATGTCGCCGGGCTGGATCCGGTATTGGCCAGGAATCATCGCTGGGCTCCTTGCAGGACTTTGTAATAGAGAGCGGTCGGGCGGTAGATGCCGTTCGGGTCGCAGGCGTAATCGGGAATTTCGCCGACGCGCACGTAGCCCAGCGCCTTGTAGAAATCTTCCGCCGGCGAGCCGGCCTCGGTGTCGAGATAGAGCATGCCGCGCTTGTGCTTGGGCGCTTCGAGTTCCAGCGCCTGCATCAGTTGCTGGCCGAGACCACGGCGGCGCGCGTGTTCGCGCACCAGCAGTTTCTGCACTTCGGCGCGGTTCAGACCATTGGCCTTCTGGCACAGGCCCAGTTGCACGCTGGCCAGTACCTGCTCGTCCTTCACCACCACCCAGAGCAGCGTGCTGCCCTTGTTGATGTTGTCCTGCACCTCATCGAAATACGCGCGCGCCTGGGCGGCATCGAGGTCGGCCATGAAGCCGACGCTGGCGCCGTAACCGACGGCGTCGAGCAGCAGATCGATCAGGCCCTGGCGATAGTGGGCAAAGCTCTCAGCATTGACGCGGCGCAACTGGGCGGCGTTCATCGACATCACTCCTTGTGGGCGTCCGGTGGCTGTGCGCCGGGGTTGAGGGCCAACTGCATGAAGGTCAGATCGAGCCAGCGGCCGAACTTGGTGCCCACTTGCGGCATCTGCCCGGTGATGCTGAAACCGGCACGCTCGTGCAGGCGGATCGAGGCAGCGTTGCCGCTTTCGATGGCGGCGACCATGACGTGTTTGCCGCAAGTGCGGGCGCGTTCGATCAGCGCGGTCATCAGTTGCGGGCCGAGGCCGTTGCCACGCTGATCGCTGCGCACGTACACCGAGTGTTCGACGGTGTGACGGAAGCCGTCGAACGGCCGCCAGTCGCCGAACGAGGCATAACCCAGCACTGCGTTTTCACGGTCGACAATCACCAGAATCGGGTACGCCTGCAACTGACGTGCGTCGAACCATGCCTGGCGATTGCCGAGGTCAACCGCTTGTTCGTTCCAGATCGCCGTGGTGTTGAGCACGGCATCGTTGTAAATGTCGCGGATCGCCGGCAGATCGGTCCGGGTTGCATCGCGAATCGCGTAAGTCATGGCGTGGCCTCAGACGATCGGCTGGTGAACGGTGACAAGTTTGGTGCCGTCGGGAAACGTCGCCTCGACCTGGATTTCCGGGATCATCTCCGCGATGCCTTCCATCACTTGTTCGCGGCTGAGCAGGGTGGTGCCGTAGTGCATCAGCTCGGCGACGGTCTGGCCGTCACGCGCGCCTTCGAGCAGCGCGGCGGAAATGTAGGCCATGGCTTCCGGGTAGTTGAGTTTCACGCCACGGGCCAGCCGCCGCTCGGCGACGAGGCCGGCGGTGAAGATCAGCAGCTTGTCTTTTTCGCGTGGGGTCAGGTCCATGGTTGGAATCCAATATCGGCAGTTAAGAATGATCAGGTCGATCGCGATCTGTAGGAGCTGCCGAAGGCTGCGATCTTTTGATCTTGCTGTTAAAGATCAAGATCAAAAGATCGCAGCCTCGTTTCACTCGTCAGCTCCTACAGGGCAATGCATTTCAGGTGTTCCAGATTCGGGGGGGCATGGCTTCGCGGCCCAGCAGCGCAGGCCTTAGCAGTCGCCATAAATCAATCAGCCAGGCGCGGGCGAGTAACGCTTCACCGGCCAGACACCGTGCCACCAGCAACCCCGGCAACTGCGTCAAGTCTCCACGCACTTCGTGCCCCAGCGAGCGGCAGCGCTCCAGCAACTCGGCGTCTATCTCACCGGTCACCAGCATCGTCGCAAACACCGGTTGCCCATCCAGGCCGATCGGCGAATCGAGTAAACCGTCCGCACCGACAATGCGCTGCCGTTCATGCCAGAGCAACCGACCATCGCGGCGAATATCCAGGTGCGCCTGAAAATGCCCGAGGTCAAAGCGCTCGCCACTGGCCGGCCTGCCCAGCGCCACGACATCCCAGTAGAACAGCCGCGCATCGCCTTCAAGGTCAATGGTTGTGCTCAGTTCAGCCTGCGCGGCGCTGTAGACGATGGTTTCCTGCGGCAGCCATTCCAGCGTCGCCCCGGCGGCTACCTGCAGATCGAGTTGCTGAAAAGCCGGGCCACCGGCGCGATACCACTTGGCGGCGCCGGGGCTGGTGATCTGCGCCCAGGCGTTGGCTTCGACGCGGGCGCTGATGTCGAGGCGATCACCGCCGGCAATCCCGCCCGGCGGATGGACGATGATGTGCTGACAGACCTCCGGGCCTTCGGCGTACAGGTGCTTTTGCACGCGCAATGGGCCGAGGTGCCGGCGCAGGGTCGGCCGTGTGCAATCGCCGAAGCGCGCGTAGGCCAGCTCCAGCTCGGCGTGCCAGCTCGGGGTAAACAGGGCAGGTGAGGCAAGTGAATTCATGATTTGTGATTATCGTTAGGAAGCTACAGATTAGACCGGCGCGTTAGATCGTGACCAGCCCGCGTACCCCCTCGGCCTCCATATTTTCACCGCGACCCTGCTGGACGATCTCGCCCCGCGACATCACCAGGTATTGATCGGCCAGCTCGGCGGCGAAATCGTAGAACTGCTCGACCAGCAGAATCGCCATGTCACCGCGCGCCGCGAGCTGCTTGATCACCGCGCCGATTTCCTTGATCACCGACGGTTGAATGCCTTCGGTCGGCTCATCAAGAATCAGCAGGCGCGGGCGGCTGGCCAATGCCCGGCCGATCGCCAGTTGCTGTTGCTGACCACCGGACAGATCGCCGCCACGGCGCTGCTTCATTTGTAGCAGCACCGGGAACAATTCGTAGATGAAACCCGGAACTTCTTTGGCTTCTGAGCCTGGAAAGCGCGACAGGCCCATCAGCAGATTTTCTTCCACCGTCAGACGCCCGAAGATCTCACGGCCCTGCGGCACGTAGGCGATACCGGCATGCACACGCTGATGTGGTTTGAATGCGGTGATCGGTTTGCCTTCCCAGTTCACCGCGCCTTCCTTGGCCGGCAGCAGGCCCATCAGGCATTTGAGCAGGGTGGTCTTGCCGACGCCGTTACGGCCGAGCAGGCAGGTCACTTCGCCGACCTTCACGTCAAAGCTCAGGCCGCGCAGGATGTGGCTACCGCCGTAGTACTGGTGCAGTTTGTCGACTTGCAGCATGTTCAACTCTCCCCAAATCTCCCTGTGGGAGCGGCCTTGCTCGCGAATGCGGTGGATCAGTCGCCATCAACGTTGAATGACACTGCGCATTCGCGAGCAAGCCCGCTCCCACATTCGAAATGTGTTTGCAATTCAGCGGCCGAGGTAGACCTCGATCACCCGCTCGTTTTCCTGCACCTGTTCCAGCGAGCCCTCGGCCAAAACACTGCCCTGATGCAACACGGTGACGTGGTCGGCAATCGAGCCGACAAAGCCCATGTCATGCTCGACCACCATCAGCGAATGCTTGCCCGCCAGCGACTTGAACAGCTCGGCGGTGAACTCGGTTTCGGCGTCGGTCATGCCCGCCACTGGTTCGTCGAGCAAGAGCAGTTGGGGGTCCTGCATCAGCAACATGCCGATCTCCAGGAACTGCTTCTGGCCGTGGGACAGTAGGCCGGCCTGGCGATTGACCGAGGTTGTCAGGCGAATCGTCTCCAGCACTGCGCTGATGCGATCCTTCTGCTCGCCGCTCAAGCGCGCACGCAAGCTGGCCCACACCGACTTGTCGGTTTTCTGCGCCAGCTCCAGGTTCTCGAACACGCTCAAGGCTTCGAATACCGTCGGTTTCTGAAACTTGCGGCCGATCCCGGACTGGGCAATCTGCACTTCGCTCATCTGCGTCAAGTCCAGGGTTTCGCCGAACCAGGCCTTGCCGTGGCTGGGCCTGGTCTTGCCGGTGATCACGTCCATCAGCGTCGTTTTACCCGCGCCGTTGGGGCCGATGATGCAGCGCAATTCGCCGACGCCGATGTACAGGTTGAGATTGTTCAGCGCACGGAAGCCGTCGAAGCTGACGCTGATGTCTTCCAGGGTCAGGATCGTGCCGTGACGCGTATCGAGCCCCGGGCCGACGCGCTGGCCGAGGCCGATCGAGTCGCGGCTGGTGCCCTCGTCCTTGTTCGGCTCCACGGGGAAGAACGCCGGTTCGAGCATGAATTCAGCACTCGCTGTGACTCTCATTGTTCACCTCGTTTTTTCAGCAGACCGATCACGCCTTTGGGCAAATACAGCGTCACGACGATGAACAGCGCGCCGAGGAAGAACAACCAGTATTCGGGGAAGGCCACGGTGAACCAGCTCTTCATGCCGTTGACCACGCCGGCGCCGAGCAGCGGCCCGATCAGCGTGCCACGGCCGCCGAGGGCCACCCATACTGCCGCTTCGATGGAGTTGGTCGGCGACATTTCGCTGGGGTTGATGATGCCCACTTGCGGCACGTACAGCGCGCCGGCCAGACCGCACAACACCGCACTCAGCACCCAGACGAACAGCTTGAAACCGCGCGGGTCGTAGCCGCAGAACATCAAGCGGTTTTCCGCATCGCGCAGCGCTGTCAGCACCCGCCCGAACTTGCTCTGCGCCAGTCGCCAGCCGATGAACAGACTGACCACCAGCAGCAACACCGTGGCCAGAAACAGCACCGCACGAGTGCCCGGTTCGGTGATGCCGAAGCCGAGAATCGTGCGGAAATTGGTGAAGCCATTGTTGCCGCCAAACCCGGTCTCGTTGCGGAAGAACAACAGCATGCCGGCGAAGGTCAGGGCCTGGGTCATGATCGAGAAATACACACCCTTGATCCGCGAGCGGAAGGCGAAGAAACCGAACACCAGCGCCAGCAGACCCGGTGCCAGCACCACCAGACACATGGCCCAGAGGAAGCTGCTGGTGCCGGTCCAGTACCACGGCAATTCGCTCCACGACAGGAAGGTCATGAACGCCGGCAAGCCATCGCCCGCAGCCTGACGCATCAGGTACATGCCCATCGCATAACCGCCGAGGGCGAAGAACAGACCGTGGCCCAGCGACAGCAACCCGGCGTAACCCCAGACCAGATCCAGCGCCAGGGCGACGATGGCGTAGCAGAGGATTTTGCCGACCAGCGTCAGGGTGTACGCCGAGACCGACAGTGCATTTTCCGCCGGCAACAACGACAGCAGCGGCAGGGCGACCAGCAGGGCGAGAACCACCGCGCCGACCGCGAGCGTGGCTTTTGGCCCGGCCTTTTGTGTGGCCGTGACTAACAGAGGCTGGTTCATCAGTCGATCACCCGTCCTTTCAGTGCGAAGAGGCCTTGCGGACGTTTCTGAATGAACAGAATGATCAGCGCGAGGATGAGGATCTTGCCGAGTACCGCACCGATCTGCGGCTCGAGAATCTTGTTGGCGATGCCTAAGCCAAACGCCGCGAGCACGCTGCCGGCCAGTTGGCCGACGCCGCCGAGCACCACCACCAGGAACGAGTCGATAATGTAGCTCTGGCCAAGGTCGGGACCGACGTTGCCGATCTGGCTCAGCGCTACTCCTCCGAGGCCGGCGATGCCCGAACCGAGGCCGAACGCGAGCATGTCGACACGCCCGGTCGGCACGCCGCAGCAAGCGGCCATGTTGCGGTTCTGGGTGACGGCGCGCACGTTCAGGCCCAGGCGTGTCTTGTTCAGCAGCAGCCAGGTCAGCACCACCACGAACAATGCGAACGCGATGATGACGATGCGGTTGTACGGCAGCACCAGATTCGGCAGCACTTGAACGCCGCCGGACAGCCACGCCGGGTTGGCCACTTCAACGTTCTGCGCGCCGAACATCAGGCGCACCAGTTGAATCAGCATCAGGCTGATGCCCCAGGTCGCGAGCAGGGTTTCCAGCGGGCGGCCGTAGAGGTGACGGATCACCGTGCGCTCCAGCGCCATGCCGATCGCCGCCGTGACGAAAAACGCCACCGGCAGCGCAATCAGCGGATAGAACTCGATCGCTTGCGGTGCGTAACGCTGGAACATCAACTGCACCGCGTAGGTCGAGTAGGCACCGAGCATCAGCATCTCGCCGTGCGCCATGTTGATCACCCCGAGCAGGCCGAAGGTGATTGCCAGACCGAGCGCCGCCAGCAGCAGAATCGAGCCGAGGGACATGCCGCTGAAGGCCTGACCGAGGACTTCACCGATCAGCAGTTTGCGTTTGACCTGAGCGAGGCTGGTTTCAGCGGCGGTGCGCACGCCGGCATCGCTTTCTATTCCCGGTTCGAGCAGGCCTTCGAGGCGTGTGCGCGCCAGCGGATCGCCGGTTTCGCCGAGCAGGCGCACGGCGGCAAGACGCACGGCCGGATCGGCGTCGACCAGTTGCAGATTGGCCAGCGCCAGGCTCAGGGCGGCGTGGACGGTTTCATCTTTCTCGCCAGCGAGTTGCTGGTCGAGGAATTTCAGCTGCGCGGGTTTCGGGCTTTTCTGCAATTGCTGCGCGGCGCTCAGACGGATTTTGGCGTCAGCGGCGAGCAATTGATGGCTGGCCATCGCGGTGTCGATCAGACCCCGCAGGCGGTTGTTCAGGCGCAAGGTTTTGGGTTGGCCATCGATGCTCAGCTCGCCTTGCTGCAAGGCGCCGAGCAATTCGATGCGCGCCGGATCCGGCTGCGCGGCCCAGGCTTCCAGCAGTTTGGCCTGTTGCATCGCATTGGCCGCGACGAAGTCTTCGGCGTCGCCGGCGTGGGCCAGGATTGGCAGCAACAGTGCGATGGCACAGATAAATCGGTAAAGGGCAGTGGGCATGGTCAGTCGCCTTGACGCGGACATTGTGGGAGCGGGCTTGCTCGCGAAAGCAATGTGTCAGTCGACTGACATGTCGAATGTGAGTCCGCCTTCGCGAGCAAGCCCGCTCCCACAGGGGGATAGTGTCGGCCTCACGCCAGGCGCAAGACTGACATCCGGTTACTCAGTTGCTCTTCACCGCATAATCGGGCTTCTTGTCGTTGCCCTGAATGAACGGGCTCCACGGTTGCGCGCGGATCGGGCCTTCGGTTTGCCACACGACGTTGAACTGCCCGTCGCTCTGGATTTCGCCAATCATCACTGGCTTGTGCAGGTGATGGTTGGTCTTGTCCATGGTCAACGTATAACCGGACGGCGCGGCAAAGGTCTGCCCGGCCAGCGCTTCGCGGACCTTGTCGACGTCAGTGGATTTGGCTTTCTCGGCCGCCTGCGCCCACATGTGAATGCCGACGTAGGTCGCTTCCATCGGGTCGTTGGTCACCGCTTTATCGGCGCCCGGCAGGTTGTGTTTCTTCGCGTAGGCTTTCCAGTCAGCGACAAATTTCTTGTTCGCAGGGTTTTCAACCGACTCGAAATAGTTCCACGCCGCAAGGTTGCCCACCAGCGGCTTGGTGTCGATGCCGCGCAGCTCTTCTTCACCGACCGAGAACGCTACAACCGGCACGTCGGTGGCCTTCAGACCCTGGTTGGCCAGCTCTTTATAGAACGGCACGTTAGAGTCGCCATTGACCGTCGAAATGACCGCAGTCTTGCCGCCGGCCGAGAACTTTTTGATGTTGGCAACAATGGTCTGATAGTCGCTGTGACCGAACGGCGTGTAGACCTCTTCGATGTCCTTGTCGGCCACACCTTTGGAATGCAGGAACGCGCGCAGGATCTTGTTGGTGGTGCGCGGGTAGACATAGTCGGTGCCGAGCAGGAAGTAGCGCTTGGCGCTGCCACCTTCTTCGCTCATCAGATATTCCACCGCCGGAATCGCCTGCTGGTTCGGCGCTGCGCCGGTGTAGAAGACGTTCGGCGACATCTCTTCGCCTTCGTATTGCACCGGGTAGAACAGCAGGCCATTGAGTTCTTCGAACACCGGCAGCACCGATTTGCGCGACACCGACGTCCAGCAGCCGAACACCACGGCGACCTTGTCCTGAGTCAGCAACTGCCGACCCTTCTCGGCGAACAGCGGCCAGTTCGACGCCGGGTCGACCACCACCGGCTCAAGCATCTTGCCGTTCACACCGCCCTTGGCGTTGATCTCGTCGATGGTCATCAGGGCCATGTCTTTGAGCGACGTTTCGGAGATCGCCATGGTCCCGGACAACGAATGCAGAATCCCGACCTTGATGGTCTCGGCCGCCTGGACAGTCCAGGTCATGCCCATCGCGGCGATGGATGCCGTGAGTGTGAAAGCCTTGATCAAACTGCGACGCTTCATTGTGCGATCTCCATGAACATTCGATTTTTTTTGATTGGCAGATGCGGACGACTGAAGGTGTTTTGCAAGGGCTGTGCCCGGTCGCGATCAGGCAGGAAAATGTCGTGTCAGAGCGGTCGCGGGCTGAACGCGTGCACCACGAGGGGACGGGTTGCGGGCGATGGTGCGCCGAGGTGCGCCAGATTGGGGCGTGGTGGGCGTCCGGATGCGGACACGGAAACGATATACATGTACCGCCATTCGCAGGTATTGCGGGCACAGACTCATTCGATCGTTATCCCGATTTTCCAACAGGATATTTTATGAGTGATGTGTCAGGCCGGTCTGGCCGTACGGCGAGTCCCGCTAAAAAACGACTTTTAACCCTCAGTACCGCTTTTCTCACCCAAGAGGACGCCGCTTATTGGGTTCACAGCCGGATCCCGCTCGGCTCGGACAGGGAGCACGGCAGTGTGATTCTGCTGCGCCCGGACGGAAAGTTCGTGGCGACGGCGCCCGTGCCTGGCGACGGCGCCCGTGCCTGGCGGCGTCAGCAGTTTCGACCTGAGCACCATCGTCGAACTCGACGCATCGGGTTCGTTGGTGCCGCCCAAGGGTTACACGTTCGCTGCGAACATTCACAGCCATCCGCCTCGTCACGATGTCTTTCGCAAGCTCTATCCGGACCTGTCGCGACCCATTCACGCCCCACCGGTCTGGCGGCATGGGATGCCAAACAGTTGTTTCCACTGGATGCCAAAAAACAATCGCAACTGCCACAAGGCTATCAGCTGGAGGGTTTTGACTTTTACTCCCGGCCAGATCCTGTGACGTTCCCGCCAGTTCAACCGTGGCGCTATGCAAACTTTTCACTCCGCAGGAACTTGCCGTGGCTATCGAAGCCCATCGTCGCAACAAACATTTTGGCGCGATCGGGCCGTTTTGTGGTCACCGAACCATTGGAGGGCGGCATCGTCGCGCTCAGCCGTAGAACGGTTTTCCCGAGCGACAATGAGGGCCGTCCCGTATTGCCTGATGACTGCTCAGTGCACGCGCACTATGTTTCTCACGAGGCGTTGTCACAACTTGATCCCTCCGTGGTCGAGCGCGGGAATTCAGAGTCTTGATCGCAGGTTACTACTGGCGCCAGTCGGGACGAATGGGCAGCGCATGGCGAACCCGCCGCCAGCGATCTCCGAGCCCGGCTACGGTCAAGTGGCGTGACGATTTGTAATCCAGCAAAACAACTGGCGCGGGCGATTGAAGCCGCCCGCGCCAATCCCCTCAGCGAGGTAGCTCTGCGGTGTTACGGGCGACTCTCGGCAGCACGAACCGATCAAGCAACCACACCACTACCAGCGATGCACCCACCAGTGGGAATATCACTGCCAGCACCAGCATGATCGCCACGCCGGTTTTCCACTTCGGCAGGTCATGGCGCAGCGGCGGTACGCCGAATTTGCCTTCGGGCCGACGCTTCCACCAGATCACCACGCCACTGACGGCGCTGAGCAGGATCATCAGGCAGATCAGCAGCACGACGATCTGGTTGAAGGTGCCGAACATCTTGCCTTCGTGCAGCATCACGCCGATTTCCGTGGCGCGTGCGACGCCTCCGTAGTGTTCGAAGCGCACATCGGCGAGGACTTTGCCGGTGTACTGATCGATGTGCAGGGTGGCGTCGTTGCGCGGGTCGTCAGCGGACACGGCGATGGTGAATACACCGGTGGCGGTGGTCGGCAAAGTGATGCTGTAGCCCGGTTCGACTTGCCGCTCGCTGGCGATGTTCTGCACATCCTGCAAGGTGATGGCGGGTGCAGCGGGGCCAGCGTGGGCGTTGCCGTGGGCCATGTGTTCGGCGTGGTCGCCGGACATTGGCATCGGCGTGTTTTCCATCGCCCATGGCACGGTCTGGCGGGTGGCGCTGTTGAGGCTGCGCGCTTCAACGTCGGAAGTCGGCACGTTGTTCCACATCGCGGCTGGGAACACGTTCCATACCGCCGCGTATTGTTTGCCCCAGAAACCGGTCCAGGTCATCCCGCTCAGCAGCATCACCAGCAGCAACGTCGCGCCCCAGAAGCCGGTGACCGCATGCAGATCACGCCACAGCACACGGCCGCGCGCATTCAGCCGCGGCCACAAAATGCCTGCAGCCTGCCCGCGTGGCCACCACAGGAACAACCCTGACACCACCAGCACCACGCCCCAGCCAGCAGCCATTTCGATCAGCCGATCGCCGACGGTGCCGATCATCAATTCGCCGTGAATGGCGCGGGCGATGGCTTGCAGATTCTGCTTGGCATCCTGCTCGCCGAGGATGTCACCGTGGTACGGATCGACGAACACGTTGAGTTCGTGGCCAGCGTTTTTTACCACGAATTGTGCGCTGCGCTCGGCATTCACCGGCGGCAGGTACTGGGTGACCTGGCCTTGCGGGTACGCGGTTTTCACCCGTTGCAGCAGGTCATCGGCCGGCACCGTGTGATGGCCGGTAGGTACCTCAAGCAGGCTGCTGTACATCAGCGCATCGAGCTGCGGTTTGAACAGGTAGATGATCCCGGTCAGGGCCAGCATCACCATGAACGGGGCGACGAACAGACCGGCGTAAAAATGCCAACGCCAGGCCAGGTTGTAGAAATTCGGTTGAGTCTTTTGCATCACGTGTGCTCCGCTGAGCGAATCATTTTTCAAGATCAAAAGATCGCAGCCTTCGCCAGCGCCTCCAGGTCGTACGCAATCCCATGTAGGAGCTGGCGCAGCCTGCGATTTTTTGACTTTTCTTGTCAGAAACTCATATCCACTTTGGTCCAGAGCGTGCGCCCCGGTTCATTAATTGCCTGTGGGTCATTGGCCGGGTAACCGAACCCGGCGTTGCCGGCCAGGTTCAAGTGCTCGGCGTAGGCTTTGCCAAACAGGTTGTCGACGCCGCTGCTGACCTTCCAGTGCTTGTTGATCCGGTACGCGCCGTTGAGCGAAAACACACCGAAGCCCGAACTCTGGTCGTAATCCTTGCCGACCACGTTGCCCTTGTTCGCGTCGATACGGTGTTGGGCGGCGACTACGCGCCACAAGGCGCCGGCGCTCCAGTCGTCCTGGCTGTAGGTCAGGGCGAAACGCGCATCCAGCGGCGGCATTTGCGGCAGGGCCTTGCCGTCGCTGCTGTTCTTGCCCCAGGCGTACGCCAGGGTCGCATCGGCTTTCCAGTTGTCGGTGAGCTTGTAGGCCGCACCGAACTCGCCACCCATGATCCGCGCGTCGATGTTCTCGGCGCGCGAGGTGTTCATGCCCATCATTGCTGGCGTGTAGTCGAAGAGGATGTAATCGCGCACCACGCCGACATAGCCCGAAGCCCAGGCCTCGAGGTCGGCGCTTTCGTAATTCGCGCCGAAATCCAGCTGAGTGGTTTTTTCCGGCTTGATCGAATCGAAGGCGTTGACCGAACCCGCCGGGCCGGCGTTCGGCGAAAACAGTTCCCAGTAATCCGGGAAGCGCTGCGCATGGCCGAGGCCTGCATAGAGCGTGGTCGGGCTGTCGGCGAGGTCATGCTCGTAACGGATGAAGCCGCTGGGCAATGTGTCGGCGCGGGTGGCGTCGGCGGTCGGGTTGGGCCGCGACATCATCCCTGACCCGGTGGTTTGCCGATAATCCCTGGCCGAGGCGCGATCCACCCGTGCGCCAGTGATCAAGCGATCACGCTCGGCGGCGTACCAGGTCATTTCGCTGAACACGCCGTAATTGTGGAAATCGGCATCCTTGCTGTACGGCAGATCCTTGTAAGTATCGACACCCATCGCACTGCGCTGGCGGTGCTCATCGGTTTGCGCGTCGAGGCCGGTGATCAGCTGGATCTCGGCCCAACGCCAGGTCGCCTTGATCCGCGCGCCGAGGGTGCGGCGGTCGACATTCGACGCCATTGGCCCCGCCATCATGCCGGTGCCGGATGGCGTGCGCAGGGTGTAGTTGTCCATCACATGGTCGGCGTAGTTGTAGTAGACCTGCGCCTCGAGTTTTTCCAGCACCTCGCTGATATCGGATTTTTCCAGACGCAGGCCAAGGCTTTCACGCAGAAACTGCGAGCCGTCCATGCCGCGCCCGGCATAACGCGCCTCGCCATCACCCTTGCCGGCGGTGAGTTCGATCAGGGTGTCGGCGTCCGGCGTCCAGCCCAGCGCGATGTCACCGTTCCACTTGTCGTAGCGCGAGGCGACGATGTCATTGTTGCCGTCGCGATAATCGTCGGAATGCGCGGTGTTGCCGATCACCCGCACGTAACCCGACGGACCGCCGGCAGCGGCGTCGACCACCTTGTCGAAGCGGCCGTGGGAGCCGGCCAGAATGCTCGCGTTAACACGCGTGCCGAGTTCGCCGAAGCTTTCCGGCTCGCGGTCGAACAGCACCGTGCCCGCCGATGCACCCGGGCCCCAGAGCACGGTTTGCGGGCCTTTGATCACCGTGAGCTGATCGTAGGTTTGCGGGGAAATGTACGAGGTCGGCGCATCCATCCGCCCGGGGCAGGCGCCGAGCATCATGCTGCCGTTGGTGAGGATATTCAGGCGCGAGCCGAACATCCCACGCAGCACCGGATCGCCGTTGGTGCCGCCATTGCGCACCAGCGCGAAGCCGGGAATGGTCTTCAGATAATCGCCACCGTCGCTGGCCGGCACCGGTTGGCGCGGGTCCTTGGGGTTGGTGACAACGGTCAGCGGCGAACTCGGCGCGATCGCGGTAATCACCGTCGGGCTCAGTTGATTTTCTTGGCCTGCGTGCTCGTCGGCCAGCGCCAGCGGTGTCAGCAGTACGCCGCAAAGAACGGCAATAGCGTGCCTGAAACGAATCCGCGATTCATTCAGGGCAAAGTGCGCGCGGGCAGATTCCGCGCAGGGGACAGCAGTAAACCTGGACATGACAATTTCCATCGAACAGTCGTAAACACCACGGTCGGCAGCCTGAAGCTGTCTTCTCAACCGTGTGCAATCAGAGGTGCGTGTTTACGCGGCGATGGGCGGGGCGCGGGTGCGGGCGCCCGGGAAGAAGGGTTGCCGGGCGTGACCCAGGCGTGGCGAGGGCGGGGCGAAGGTGCTCTGCGGCGGGACGTTGAACGCGACGAAGTCGCCTGCGCCGGTCAGCGCCGGGCAGTTGAACAGCAGGCTGCAATAACCGCACTTTTCCCACAGCGCATGGTGTGAGGATTGTGGTGGGCAGTGTTCAGCGGACGGCTTGGCGTCATGGCTGCTGTGGTCCATGCCGGGCATGCCCATCGACATGTCCATGCTCATCGGCAGCGATGTCGAGGCGTGTTGATCCATCGGCATCGACTGAGAGATCAGTGGGCCGATGAAGATCATCAACATGGCGAACAGGGCGATCCAGCTGCCACGCGTCAGCGCTTGAGTCTGACGGTGATGCGGGACGGGCCTGGCGCGCAACGAGCGCATGGGCGAAGTCAGCCGGGTCGGTTACTGAGCGTGGACGTGGCCCTGAGCGGATTCCGGCGCTTTCTTCTGCACGGCAACTTCAACGCTGACGTCACCCGCTTTTTCGAAATGCAAGGTCATCGGGAAGCGTTTGCCATCGCTGAGCAGGCTCCGATCGTTCGGATTGAGCAACATGACGTGGTAGGCCATCGGCGCGAAGGTCACGTTGCCACCCGCCGGAATCGCCACGCTCGGCACTTGCTGCATCTTCATCAGATCGCCCTGCATCACGTGCTCGTGCAGCTGCGCTTCAGAGGCGATGGGCGAGTCGACGCTGAGCAGGCGATCGTCGGTCTTGCCGGTGTTGTGAATGATGAAATAAGCGGCGACGGTCGGCGCATTCGGCGGTAGCTCCTGTGACCACGGATGGGCGATTTCCAGCGTACCGGCCTTGTATTCGTGGGCATGGGCAAAGCACGCCGGCAGCAGCAGCGCAGCGACGACGATGAGTTTGTTCAACATGGCAGTTCTCCAGAACGATTTGAAACGCGGGTTATTGCGCGAACAAATCAGACCAGAGGCGAGGCACGGGGATTGAGACTTGGCCATTGCTGGCGCGGTGTTGGTGTTTGCAGTGAGGCGGGCGTGACGCTGCGATTGCTCTCAAAGCGCGCGAAATACAACTGCGGCGAATGCCCCGGCAGCGCCACCAGCGGCGCCGAGCCCGAGCAACACCAGCAATGCTGCATGTTCGAATGGCTGTCGTTTTGCGGGGCCTTTTGATCGCTGGCGCCAATGTCGATCGCCACCATCTTCATGCCGCTGCCGGTGCAAAAACTGCTCCAGAGCAATTGCTCGGCCGGCGAACTGGCCGCTTGCGCCATCGCCCCGCTCATCGGCATGGCGAGCATGTTGAACAGCACTGCAAAGCAGGCGATCCAGGCAAATGCTAGCCGGTGTCGGTTCATGGGACAGATCCGTTGGAGTGGGCGATCAGGCGCGGGCTATTTAGCCTGATCAGGGCCAATAAGTAAAAAAGCGTTGTGCGGTTTGGTGTCGCAGTGCGCAGTTGGAAAGAGTGTAGCCAACAGGATTTGCAGCGCCAGATCTGACGCCTTCGCGGGCAAGCCCGCTCCCACAGGTTTGTGGCTGCGTACAGATATCAGCTACACCCCGCGTCCCTGTGGAAGCGGGCTTGCCCGCGAAGGTATTCCTGAATTTTCCTGGCTTCAGGTTGGGCTGAGGTTCGAGAGGGCAGAGAGGACTTCAGACACCGAGCCAAACTCCCGATCAACCCCCGGCAACTCCGGTCGCTGCAACACCAGCACCGGTACGCCGCGCTCACGCGCCACTTCCAGCTTCGGCTCGGTGGCGGAGCTGCCGCTGTTCTTGCTGATCAGCACGTCGATGTGCCGGCGCTCGAACAGCGCTCGTTCATCCACGAGCAGAAAGGGGCCGCGTGCGCCGATCACTTCGCAGCGCGCGTTGCCGGGATAGATGTCGAGGGCGCGCAGGGTCCAGAACTGGTTCTCAGGAATTTCATGCAGATGCTGCAGCGGTTCGCGGCCAAGCGTGAACAGCGGCCGGCGGAAGGGTTTGAGCGCGCTGATCAGCGTGGCCCAGTCGCCCACTTCGCGCCAGTCATCGCCGGGCTGTGGCTGCCACGCCGGGCGGCGCAAGGCCCAGCAAGGAATACCGGTCAGTTGCGCGGCAGTCGCGGCGTTCTGGCTGATTTGCGCGGCATACGGATGCGTAGCGTCGAGCAGCAGATCGATGCCTTGGTCATGAATGAATTGCGCCAGACCTTCAGCGCCACCGTAACCACCGACGCGTACCTGACAGCTCAGATCTGTCGGCACCCGGCCAACCCCGGCGAGGCTGTAAATATGTTGCGGCCCCAGCGTGCGGGCGATCGCCAGCGCTTCAGTCACGCCACCGAGCAGCAGAATCCGCTTCATGCAAAACCTCCGGCATGTCCGACAATGCCGCCTTGACGATCGATCGCAAACACCTCGACCTGCACCTGCGCCGGAACCACGCTGCGCGCAAAACTCAGCGCATGCCGGCAAACTTCGTCACCGAGCGCAATCCCTGCCGCAGCCGCCATGGCCAGCGCCTGTTGACTGGTGTTGGCCGCACGAATGCCTTGCTGCAACGTGGTGTCTGCGCCGATCGCCGCCGCCCAGTCGGCCAGTTGCGGCAAGTCGATGCTCGAATGCCGCGAATGCAGGTCCATGTGGCCGGCGGCGAGTTTGCTGATCTTGCCGAAACCGCCGCACAGGCTGAGTTTATCCACAGGTACTTTGCGCAGATGCTTGAGCACCGCACCGACGAAGTCGCCCATTTCGATCAGGGCGATTTCCGGCAGGTTGTAGACCCGGCGCATGGTGTCTTCGCTGGCGTTGCCAGTGCACGCGGCGATGTGCAGGTAACCGTTGGTTTTCGCCACGTCGATGCCCTGATGAATCGAAGCGATGTAGGCCGCGCAGGAAAACGGTCGGACGATGCCGCTGGTGCCGAGGATCGACAAACCGCCAAGAATGCCCAAGCGTGGATTCATGGTTTTCAGCGCCAGTTCTGCGCCGCGTTCGACATTCACCGTGACCTCAAACCCGCCGCCATAGCCGGTCTCCGCGGCGAGCAGGCTCAGGTGATCGCTGATCATTTGGCGCGGCACCGGGTTGATCGCCGGTTCGCCCACCGGCAGCACCAGCCCAGGGCGGGTCACGGTGCCGACGCCGGCACCGGCCATGAAGCGCACGCCCGGCTCTGCCAGCAGCCGCACCTGCGAATAAAGCAGAGCGCCGTGGGTCACGTCGGGATCGTCGCCGGCGTCCTTGATCGTGCCGGCTTCGGCGCCGTGCGCATTCAGTCGGCAGAACTCCAGACGCATCTGCACCTGTTTGCCTTTGGGCAAGACAATCTGCACCGCATCGGCCGACGTGCCGCTGAGCAACAGGCGCGCGGCGGCGAGGCTGGTGGCGGTGGCGCAGCTGCCGGTCGTCAGGCCGCTGCGCAGGGGCGCGGGTTGTTCTGCGGTTTCGTCACGCATCGAGGGGTTTGACCAGATCGAGCAGGGTGATCGGCAAGGCCTGACGCCAAGTGTCGAACTCGCCGAGCGGTTGCGCCTGGGCGACGTGGATACGCGTCAGCTCGCCGCCGTAGCGCTCGCGCCAGTTCATCAGCGTCAGTTCGCTTTGCAGCGTCACCGCGTTGGCGACCAGACGGCCACCGGGTTTGAGCTGTTGCCAGCAGGTTTCGAACACGCCATCGCGGGTCACGCCACCGCCGATGAAAATCGCATCCGGGCGTTCGAGGCTATCGAGCACTTGGGGCGCCTTGCCTCGGATCAGTTGCAGACCAGGCACGCCCAGCGCATCGCGGTTGTGTTCGATCAATTGCTGACGACCCTCGTCGGCCTCAACCGCGATGGCGCGGCAACTCGGATGGGCGCGCATCCACTCGATACCGATCGAGCCGCTGCCGGCGCCGACGTCCCAGAGCAGTTCGCCGGGCGTCGGCGCGAGGCGGGCGAGGGTAATTGCGCGTACGTCGCGTTTGGTCAGTTGGCCGTCGTGGCGGAACGCCGAGTCGGGCAGCCCGGCCAGACGCGACAGACCGGTAACGCCGGATTCGGCCAGGCACTCGATAGCGATGACATTAAGGTCGGCAACCGCAGTGTCGTCCCATTCACTGGCGCGGCCGGCGATACGCCGTTCGGCGTCGCCACCCAGATGCTCGAGAACGGTCATGCGACTGGCGCCGAAACCACGTTCGCGCAGCAGTTGCGCAACGGCTGCCGGGCTGCTGCGGTCATTGCTCAGCAGCAATAACCGCATGCCGCTGAACAGGTGCGCATTGAGCGCCGCCAGCGGCCGCGCCACCAGCGACACAATCGTCACCTCCTGCAACGGCCAGCCCAAGCGCGCCGCCGCCAGTGCGCACGACGAAGGCGCGGGAATGATCGACATCTCGGCGCTCGGCACTTGACGCGCCAGACTGGCACCGACGCCATAGAACATCGGATCGCCACTGGCCAGCACGCAGACCGGCACGCCCGGCGACGCCAGCACGGGCGCGAGAGAAAACGGACTCGGCCACAATTGCCGCTCGCCGTTGATGCACGGCGGTAGCAAATCCAGTTGCCGCTGGCCGCCGACGATCCGCGAAGCGCCCATCAGAGCACGCCGGGCGTTCTTGCCCAGGCCCTTGAAGCCGTCCTCACCAATTCCCACGATCGTCAGCCAGGGTGACATCTATATTCCTCTAAACGTGCCGTTCCGACGGGCAGACTTTTCATGCCGCCGGACAAAGCAGGCATAATACCGCGCCTTCGCCCGCGAAGCGCTTCTGCCACGCAACCGGTCAGCCCCTTGAACGAACGCCCGATGTCCACCGCCTTACGCCCCTCGGCCTGCCCGGGGTTGCTGCGTATCGTCCAGGCGCTGGACGGCGGTATCTGTCGGATCAAGCTCGCTGGCGGTTCGATCAGTGCTGATCAGGCCGATGCAGTGGCCGCTGCCGCCGAGCAGTTCGCCAGTGGCGCGATCGAAGCGACCAATCGCGGCAATCTGCAGATTCGTGGAATCGGTGTGCAATCGGCGGCGCTGATCGAGCGCTTGCTCACCGCTGGCCTTGGGCCTAAAACCGCTGCTGGCGACGATGTGCGCAATCTGATGCTCAGCCCGGCCGCCGGCATTGACCGGCAGATGCGCATCGACACGCGCGGCCTCGCCGAGCAAATCCTCGACACCTTGCAAAGCCATTCGCGCTTCCATGAGCTGAGCGCCAAATTCGCCGTGCAGCTCGATGGCGGTGAAGCGCTGGCGATGCTGGAGCATCCACATGATCTGTGGCTGGCGGCGTGCGAGCGTGATGGCCAAACCCTCTGGGCATTCGGTCTGGCCGGTTGCCCGACGGATCGGCCGCTCGGTGCCGTGACCGTGCAAAACGCTCACGCGCTGGTGGTGGCGGTGCTCCAATTGTTCCTCGACATGGCCCGGCCAGAGCAGACGCGCATGCGCCACCTGCTCGGAGAATTGCCGAGGCTCGCATTCCTCGAACAGTTGCGCGAGCGCGTGTCGGTCAGAGCAATCAGCGACTGGCAGCGTTCGCCTGAGGCTGAAGCGCTGCACATCGGCGTCCACCGGCAAAACACGACGGGTCGCTGCTACGTGGGCGCAGTGCCGCCACTCGGGCGACTCGCTCCGTCAATGCTGCGCGGCGCAGCGCAACTGGCGCGCCAGTTTGGCGACAGCAGCCTGCGCTTCACCCCGTGGCAAAGCCTGCTGCTGCCGAACGTGAACGCCGTTGATACCGACCCAGTGCTTGAGCAGTTGCGAGCGTTGGGCCTGTTGACCAGCCAAGCCGAACCGCTGGCACGCCTGATCGCCTGCACCGGCTCCGATGGCTGTGGCAAAGGCCTGGCTGATACCAAGCAGGATGCCCGGCAACTGGCACCTCTGCTGTCGGCAGGACAGAGCGTGCACCTGTCGGGTTGCTCGCGCTCGTGCGCCGCCGCTCACTGCGCGCCAGCGACGCTGCTGGCCGTTGCCCAAGGTCATTACGACCTCTATTTTCGCGATGCAGCACAACCCGGTTTCGGCACGCTGCACGCCTGCAACCTTACTATTGAAGCGGCCGCGACTTTGCTCGACGCCCGCTCCCGGAGCCCCCTTGATGCTTGATTACATCCGCGACGGTCAGGAGATCTATCGCAACTCCTTCGCGATCATTCGCCGCGAGGCCAATCTGGCGCGCATTCCCGCCGACCTGGAAAAACTCGCCGTGCGGGTGATCCACGCCTGCGGCATGGTCGAGGCTGTCGACGGTCTGCAATTCTCCGAAGGCGCGGGCAAGGCCGGGCGCGATGCACTGGCCGCTGGCGCGCCGATTCTCTGCGACGCACGCATGGTCTCCGAAGGCGTGACCCGCACCCGTCTGCCGGCCAACAATCAAGTGATCTGCACTTTGCGCGACGACAGCGTGCCTGAGCTTGCACGCGAGCTGGGCAATACCCGCTCGGCCGCCGCGCTGGAGCTGTGGCGCCCGCACCTTGAAGGCAGCGTCGTAGTGATCGGCAATGCGCCGACCGCACTGTTTTATCTGCTGGAAATGCTCGACGCCGGCGCGCCGAAACCGGCGTTGATCCTCGGCTTCCCGGTCGGCTTCGTTGGCGCCGCAGAATCGAAAGCGGCGCTGGCTGCCGACAGCCGTGGCGTGCCGTTCGTGATCATGCAGGGCCGCCTGGGCGGCAGCGCCATGGCCGCCGCCGCCGTCAATGCCCTCGCCACGGAGATCGAATGATGCACGCCCAGGGACGTCTGATCGGCCTCGGTGTCGGGCCCGGTGATCCGGAACTGATCACCGTCAAAGCCTTGCGCCTGCTGCGCGAATCGCCGGTGGTCGCGTACTTCGTGGCCAAGGGCAAGAAGGGCAATGCGTTTGGCATCATCGAGGCGCATCTGGTCGAGGCGCAGAAGCTGCTGCCGCTGGTCTATCCGGTGACCACCGAGGCCTTGCCGGCACCGCTGTCGTATGAGCAGGTCATCAGCGATTTCTACGACGAAGCCGCTGTGGCGGTCGCCGAGCATCTGGACGCCGGCCGCGACGTGGCGGTGATCTGCGAAGGTGACCCGTTCTTCTACGGCTCCTACATGTATCTGCATGACCGACTCGCCAGCCGATACGAGGCCGAAGTCGTGCCCGGCGTGTGCTCGATGCTTGGCGGCGCTTCGGTGCTCGGCGCGCCGCTGGTGTATCGCAATCAGAGCCTGTCGGTGCTTTCCGGCGTGCTGCCCCAGGAAGAATTGAAGCGGCGTCTGGCCGATGCCGATGCGGCGGTGATCATGAAGCTGGGACGCAACTTTCCCAAGGTGCGTCAGGTGCTGGAAGAGCTCGGCCTCGCCGAACGCGCGCTGTACGTCGAACGGGCGACCATGGCCAATCAGAAGATCGTGCCGATGGATCAGGTCGAACCGATGTCCTCGCCGTACTTCTCGCTGATCATCGTCCCGGGCGAACGGTGGCAAGGTTGATGACGCATTCGACTCCCGCCATCGTCATCCTCGGCCAGGGTAGCCTGGCCACGGCGCGGCGCATTCAGCAGGTCTATCCGACGGCGCAGATCCATGGCCTTGCCGGACGCGTCGAAGGCGCCGACTGCCTGTATCAGGAATTCGGCGCGACCCTGCGCGCGCTGTATCAACAGGACACGCCGATCATTGCCCTGTGCGCGGCCGGGATTGTCATTCGCACCCTGGCACCGCTGTTGCTGGAGAAAGGCGCCGAACCGGCCGTGCTCGCAGTGGCCGAAGACGGCAGCGCGGTGGTGCCGCTGCTGGGCGGCCTCGGCGGAGTCAACGTCATGGCCCGGGAGATCGCGGCGGCGCTGCAAGTCGCGCCGGCAATCACCACCAGCGGCGAATTGCGCTTTGGCACCTGCCTGCTCAACCCACCGAGCGGCTATGCACTGGCGGATCTGGAATCGGGCAAGCGCTTCGTCTCCGATCTGCTCGCCGGGCACAGCGTGCGCATCGAAGGCGCGGCGCCGTGGCTGGATCAGGCGCAGTTGCCGCAGGATCCGCAGGCTGTGCGTTCGATTCATGTGAGCAGTGCGCAGCGTATGGCCAGCGCTGATGAATTGCTGATTTACCCGCGCAGTGTGGCGGTGGCGGTGAGCGCTGATGTGACTGATCTGCCAGACGTCGTTCGCCATGCGTTGCAGGCGGCCAACGTCGCCGTACCGGCACTGGCCTGCCTTGTGGCCGCCGACACTGATATGGCCTCGACGAATTTGCGCCAGGCTGCGCTTGAATTGGGCGTGCCATTGCGCTTCGTGGCGGGGCAAAGCGATCTGCAGGCATTGGTCCGCGCTGCAGTGCCAGGCGCGAACGTGGTCAGCGTTGAAAATCTTGCGGTGGCGATTGCCGAGCAACCGCTGGAGGTCGCGCAGATCGGCCGGCCACGCGGTCGTCTCGCGGTTATCGGCCTCGGCCCCGGTGCCGCCGAACTGATGGTGCCCGCGGTGAAAGCCGAACTGGCGCGCGCCACCGATGTGCTCGGTTACGAAACGTACGTGCGCATGGCCGGTCCGTTTCGCGACGATCAGGTGCAGCACTGCACCGACAACCGCGAAGAAATGCAGCGCGCCCGCCATGCCTTCAGGCTCGCCGCCGAAGGCCGCTCGGTGATCGTGGTTTCCTCGGGCGATCCGGGCGTGTTCGCCATGGCCGCTGCGGTGCTGGAAGCCTTGCACGAATCGGACGATCCTGCGTGGCACAGCGTAGATCTGCAAATCCTGCCCGGCGTCTCCGCCTCGCTGGCCACCGCCGCTCAGGCCGGTGCGCCGCTGGGCCACGACTTCTGCGTGATGTCGCTTTCGGACAACCTCAAGCCATGGGCGATCATCGAGAAACGTCTGGATCTGGCCGCCGAGGCGGATCTGGCCCTGGCGTTCTACAACCCGATCTCCCGTGCGCGTCCGTGGCAGTTGGGCAGGGCGCTGGAGATCGTTGCGCAGCACCGCGCGCCGCAAACACCGGTCGTGCTGGGGCGCGACATCGGGCGTCCGGGCCAGTCGTTGCGCACGACCACCCTCGGCGGGTTGACTGCGGATCAGGTCGACATGCGCACGATGGTGCTGATCGGCTCCTCTACCACTTGCACGTTCCCTCGCACCAGCGGTGGTGAGTGGGTTTACACACCGCGTTGGTACGGCGAAAAGCCGCTTTCCTGATTTGCACGCCGAGGCAAGTTGTAAGCAACTCGCCTCGGCGTGACATCCCGATAAAGTTCGCTCTCGGATTTTCCCCTTTGTCACCGGCCGATGCTTGCGTCAGGAACGCCGCTTTGGCTGTTTCACGGATCATTTGTCAGCAACTTATATGTTGCCGGATCGTGCGCATGAGCGATGTGAATGTTATGTAATGTTTCCCGGGAAATTATTTGAGTTTTGTGTTTTTTGAAGTCGCTGCATCGGCGGCATAACTTCGTCCAGGTTTACTTTGATGAATCAGGGATGAAGTTTTTATGGGTGTCATGGAGCAGTATGTCGGCGAATCAGGTTTTATTTCTGAGCAGGATTATTCAGCGCTGAAACACGCCTTGAAAGAGTTTTCCACGACCGGCGAATATTCCGAGTTGATCGCGCTTTACGAGAGTGCAGGCACGGCATCGAACTTGACTGAAAAGCTGCGAGTCGTAACGCTTTTCCTGGACAACTTCGAGCGCTTGGCCAATCGCAAGACTGCACCCATGCCGGCCGCTATCGATCGAATCGAAACCAGGCTGCGCGATTACGCGGCACGCCTGGCGGCAACGGTGAGCATGTTCAGTGACGTAACTGCGCCAGTGCCAGCAATAATGCACTTTGTCTGGGTGGGCGGCAGCCAGGTCGGCGCTATCCAGCGTGATTACATGAATGTCTGGCGCCAGGTCCTGGCCGCCGAGGGCTACCAGTTCAATCTCTGGTATGACAGCGATGCCTTGCTGGCTTTCGAAATGAATCGGGTCATCACTGACAGCGCGCGAGTGGATGCGATGGAGGCTGGCGGCGACTCCATTAGCAGTCCCGGTGCGCTGGCAAAGATGATCGAAGATCGTGCGCGAGTCTTCAAGCGCGAGATGTTCGAATTTCTGCAGCAACCACAATGGCAAGGCAAGGCCGATCAGGCCCGGATTGAATTGATGGTGCGCGCTTACGGTAAAGACCGGGCGACACTGGAAAACTTTCGACAGCATTGTTTGCAGACCCATCGACAAATGGCTGGCAGCGACTTGCAGTTGCGCGATGTTCGCCGAGAGTTTCACGGGCATTTTCTGGCCGATGTCTATCAGCGGGAAGTGGCGATGCGTGGCAACTTCGCCGCCGCCAGTGATGTTGTGCGCTTGCAGGCGCAATACTTGGAGGGCGGGCGTTACAGCGACATGGATTACTTGCCACCGTTGGCCGAAAAACCCGGTGGCGTCGATATAAGCAATTTTGATGACGCGCAACGCTTGGGCCTGTTGCAACTCTTGCTTAATCATGATGAAACATTGCTGCCAGGTCGCGATCGCCTGCGCTACGCCGATCGCACCGATACCCTGCCCGCTGCCGATCTGGATGCGCTGCTTGCGTTTGCCCGCAGCAAGCCCGGAGTGAAGCAGATATTCGTCGCACCGCGTGAAGACCGCAGCCCGGCCCATGGTCTGCGCATGGGTACGCAACTGGACCGGGAAATGAACGCGTACATGCTGGCCCAGCCTCACAGTGAAATGACGCTCGCGGTCATGCAGTTGATCCGGTTCAACTACGACTGCCTTCAAGCCATTGAACACTCAGTAATGGCCTCGTCGGTGGATTGGTCACAGACCGAGCGATTACTCGATGTCATCGAAAACGTGATGAACGAGAAAATCGAAGGGGGGCAACTGACGCGAACACAGCAGGATTTTATTGGCAGTTTGAGCGAGGCCATTTTGAATTATTACCGTGATGGCATTCGCGTCGGAGCGCGCGGCACCATTGCGCTGACCGGACCCGGCGCGGCGGTGACCGGAGTGAGAAATTACGTCGAGACACACCTGTTCGCGCAGGACGTGTTCAAGGTTCAGCAACACTTGAAACTGGCCGAGGGTTATAACGTCCAGACTGAGGAGGAAATGATTTCCGGCTGGACCGTCAATGACGATGAGGCGCAGTGGCTGGCCAATGAGCAGGAAAAATGGCGCAGCGGCAAATTCAAGTCGCGTTATACCGGTCAGCTGGCGGATCTGCTCAAACCGCAACAGACGCTGACATTCAAGCAGGGCTGGCCGGTGTTGGGCGGTAAACCGGTTTTACTGACTTCGGTCCTGCAGCGATGGATAGATGACCTGGGCGAGCCCTTTGTCCGGGCCATGCGCGAAAAACTCAGCGGTGAAATCACCTTCACCGATGCTGTTGCCATCGGCTTCGACACGCGGCAGTTGATTGCTGCGCAACCGCTGAGCGACCTGCCCGTTTCCCATGGCGCCGAGACGTCCGACAACCTCAACGAACTGTTCACTCGTATTGCTCATGACGTGCTGCCGTTGCAGCAACTCAGTCCGCTGCAGCGGGTCATGCTCGGTGGGATTTTCGGTGCAGGCAGTCTCGACGATGTGGGCTTTGCGGGTGTCTGGCAAAGCGTACTTGAGCTTGCCGTGGCAACCGATGGCGACGGCACTTTCGCGCGGTTTGACGCTGTCGAAAAAGCCATTCACCAGCGCCCCGAATCCGAGACGGCGCTGGCGCGGGGTGAGGCGCATCCTGTGCTGACGGCGCGTGAACTCAAGGTCCAGGCGCTCTTCGAAGCGCTGACGGTGCGACAGTGGAGGGAACGCATCGGGCTGATCAAGCGCACCGCGCAGCGCGAATACCGCACCCGGATCATTCAGCGCAGTGCGCAGGTGCGGGAGATGTTCATCAGCGCGGGCGCGACGTCGGCCCGGCAGCTCTCGCAGGATTTGCTGATGCAGACGAACAGCGACCCAGGGCGACGGTGCTATCCGCTGGCGCTGTTGATGGGCGCTGCGGTGGTCGCCGGCGAGTCGGCCGAGCGCACGCTGGTCGGGCATGTCGCTACGGCCAACATCAATCCTGAACACACCAGCTCACGGGCGTTGCTCAGTGCGCTGAACGAATTGCGGGCTGTGCCGACCAGCTCCATCGGCAAGCCTCTGGGTTTGCAGAGTCTGGACACGCTGATGCAGACGCTGGAGATGAAAACGGCCTCTACCGTCCTGTTGCTCGACACCGGCGATCACGCGTTGCTGATGGCCAAGGTGCAGGTGGACGGCCGGTTCGTCTACCGTTTCTACGATCCGAACTTTGCCATCTATGGGTTCGCCGAAGCCGCCCTGGTCAAGCTCGGCGTAGAGCGTTATCTAAGCGCAGGCGATAGCGCACTGGCCAGGCTTTACGGTCTGGGCGATATGGCGGGTGCGCAATTTAACGTCATCGAACTGAACACTGATGTGATCGCCGCGCGCAAACTGTCGGCGGGGTTGCGCGTGGACAGCTTTTTACACTCGCCTTCGAGCGATTCGCGCCGTGCCTCGGTCTGGGCCAGACAAGCGCTGGCGCGCCAGCGCTCGCTCAGCGAAAACGCGCGCATGGGCACAAGCCTGGCGCAAGTGGATGCTCGGTACTGGGCGCAGGCATTTGGCGAGGCCACGCAGCAATTGCGCAGTGAACACTCGCTCGGGCGCGAATATCTGCCGTTGCTCGACACCCTCAAGCCGCAGGCGGACGGCGCTTTTTCGCTGACTCTGGTCGATGCGCAAAACCCGCGTGAGGCGCGAACGGTCAGCACAATCGACCCGCGATTCAACAAGCTCAAAGAGCATGTGCAGCAGTTGGTCAAAGCGGCAAAACCCGCAGTCTCGGCCGAGTCTGACGGCGGCAGTCGCTTGAGTTTTGCTTTTGCGATCCAGACTCTGGTCACTGAGATGCGTCAGCGCGATTACCAGGCGGGGGATCAGTTGCCGGCTCTGTCGATCGCTCTGCAAGTGCAGGTCTACGTCAGTTATGCCCAACTGGGTTTCGGCGTGGTCAGCGATACCGCTCAGGTGATCAACCTGGTGCGGCAGGTGGCCGCCAGTGAGCAAGCGTTGCTGTTGCGTCAGCCGTCGCTGGCTGGTCGCGCGCTCGGGCCGGCAGCCGTCGGTGTCGGCTTTGCGTTCTCGCTGGTCAACATCGGCTTCGACATCTATAACCTTTCACTGGCGCAGAACCACGAGCAGCGCTCACGTTTTTCCACATCGCTGGCGTTCAATGTGGCGGCGTTGGGGCTGGACATCGCCGCGCTGGCCGTCGGTGGAACGGTCGGCGCGGCGGCGGCCATTCTGTCCGTGCCGTTGCTCGGTATCGGCATCGGTGCCACCGCCATTGCCAGTAATCTGGGGCAGATCGCCGACAAGGCTACGGCGGTCGGCAATCATTTGCGGGCCATTCACAACGCTTACCGTCCAGGCGCTTTTACCTTTGCCGACGGGACGCTGCAGTTTCCACCCGAAGCCGTCATTACACAGCTTGATCTGCAAGACCGGCAGGTTATTTTCGACAGCCAGCGGTTTTACCCGTGGGGCGGCGGCCCGCTGGAGCTGCCGCAGTACAACGATGACCCGAAGCAGATTCAGCGCTCGCTGAACATTCGCCAGGCCTTCGGTCTGGGCGAGAGCGCAACGCTGGATATCCGCGACAATGCTGCGCTGCATACCGTGGTGCTGCCCTGCACACCGCTTTGCTATTACGGTTACGAATATCAACTGGGGGGCGCCGGCTATGTCTATGAGCCGTTGGCGGGCGAGCGGGTTGAACCGCGTAGTTCCAGTGAACATGCCGACCCGCACTGGTACGCAGCGTTTCATCCCTTCACCGCCCTGGGCGATACGCTGGCGACGCAACTGGATAAGCGCATCCATACCCGTTATCCGCAATTGCGCAACAGCCTGGCGGACAAGCTCGAATATGACGAGCAAGGCAACCGGCGTTTTTATCTGCACAGCACGCCGTCGCTCAAACATATTCTCTACAAGCTGCACCCGGTCTATAAACCGACCACGATCCGCGTACAACTCAATGAGCAGGTTCGTCAGCTGGCGGTGCCGAGGTTACCGGTGGAATGGCAGCAAAAACTGTCCTATGAAATCACCGCCACCCCCGGACACTGTCAGTTGCGCCTGACACCCGGTTTGCGCGAGGTGACATTCAACGGCTTTGGCAAATGGCTGGTGCATGCGCCCTGGGTCAATCTCGAGCAGGTCAGCTTTGCTGATGCAGTGATTGCGGATGACGACGGCCCACGGATACATCTGGCGGGGCGCCAATTGACGATTGACGGCATCGTGCTGTCGGCTTTCGAGGGGCTGATCGAACTGGCCGGAGGTGAACTGTACGAGCTGGACTGGCAGCACAACGCATTGCGTCTGGTATCCGTCACGCTTGGCGATACCCACCATTCGCGCGATGTTCTTGCGCGACTGCGCAAACTCGGTGAGGAGCAGCGTCTCGCCGTCGGCTATCTGAGGCTTGAGCGATTCAACGTGCCGTTCAGTCCGGCCAGCCGCCCGCTGAGGACCACGGCTTTTTATGATGGCCCGCGCAGACGCCTGTTATACGCGCGCAACCTGCCGGGCGAGGTCAACGACGGCTTGCTGCTGGGCGCCGCCACTGCAGATGAAGCGTGGTTTTATCATCCCGATCACGCCACTGTCTGGCGCGTCAATGTGCTCAGCGGGCTGGTCGTGCAGCGCTATCGTTTGCTGAGCCTGGAACCCGGCACGAAAATCAGCGCTTTTGCGCAACTCGCAGACGGCACTCTGCGCGTCTGGCAGCAGTTGGTTGAGCGAAAAAACCTCAACGTGCAAACCACGCTGGAATTTCATCTGGCTGACAAGGACGTGACACTGACCGACATCACGCTAAGGTCGCGCGGGTTGGAAAATTCGCCCCTCAAGCCTGAAGAGGGCAGCCGGATCGCGTTTTTCCGTCATCGCCAGAAACCGCTTCGCGCCTATGCCGACGAAACCCCCGGCATGACCCCGACCATCAGCACCTGGCGCTACGCACCGTATATTCATGCCCAGGCTTACTCTTTCGATCAACTGCTCGAGCGAGCCTGGATAGGGACGGAAAACGGCCGCTATTTGCGCGCCGACCCGCACAGTGACGTGGACCGAGTGTTGCTCATGCCACGATCCGCTGATCCGGCCATAGCGCTGTTGTTCTACAGCAAGCAAAGCCAGATGCTCAGCCATGGCATCGAACTGCGTGACAATGTTTTCATGCAGCAAGCGCTGGCGCGCGATGTGGTTGACGTCAGACGCATCGGTGACAGCTATCTCGCCACGTTGAGCGATGGTCGACTGTTCGAGATCGACTTGGGTGTCCGTGAGGATAACGGGTTGTCGGAGTTAGACAGAGAGGTGCTGCAGTTCGTCGGGCTCAGCCAGCGCTGGCTGCAACACCACCCCGACTGGCTGGCCGCACTGCCTGCGCTGGCCAGGCAATACAACAGCGCAGCATTTGCGATCATCGGCTTGCGCGCCCAGGCAGGCCAGCCCTTTCTGGCCGCGTGGTGCGTGGACGAAAAGCTGGTACTGGCGCAAACGTCTGGCAACCGCGAGCTGGCATTCCTGGGTCTGACGCCGGATCGGCAAGCCGTCTGGCTGCTGAATACCGACGTCGGAACAATCTGGCGGCAAGCGCTGGTGCCCTTCGACGAGGTTCGCGCAGCGTTCGGCAACAGCGACGTCGTACAGCATCGCCAGGCTTTGCCACAGGCCGAGCCGGTCTGGTCATCGTGGACATTCGGCGAAGTTCTGCCGCAGGGCGATGGCCTGCTCGGGCGCACCCGCGAAGGCGTGACGCTGCTACTGCAGGATCAACAGCCTGCGCGGATCGTCGGCACGGAAAATCGCTGGTCCCGGCGCCTCGGCGAAACGCCGGCACAATTGTGCGAGCGTTTGAAGCAACTGCTGGACGGACAAGCCCATGCCGCCTTTCTGCCCGTCGAAAATACCGGCAAGCGTTACCAATATTACGTGCCGGCGCTGAATCGGCTGTTCGATGTGTCCGCGCGGGACGATGGCCAGTGGGCAACGTTCCTCGGAACGCGTGACGCAGACAATCCGCTACTGCTCGACCCCATTGACGTATTGCTCTTCAGTGCCGGAACGACTGATGGCGTCTGGTTGCCGGGCAGCCATGCCCAGCGCGATGCGCAGGTCATGACGCTGCAGGTGAGCGATGACCTCACCGAGATCCTGCCGTTGATAGTCGACGGCGTGGACACGTTGATCCTCAGCTTTGGTTCGCACACGGAGGGCTATCGGATTTCGGCCGCTAGCTGGCAGCGTCTGGATTGCATTGTCGTCGATGTGCGGCGTCCGACAGTCAGCGAAACCGCGGAGCCAGGCTTGCTCGTGCTCGATGTGGGGAGTGTGGGCATTGGTTGATGTCGCGGGTCGATGACGAGCTGGTGCTCGCCGATCCGGACAGCGGTCGCAGTCTGATCGTGCGCAACGTCCGGGAGCAGAGCGCCTGCGAGCTGGCGATCAGCGTGTCGGGTCGCCAGTATGTATTGGCGCTGGAGCAATGGTTGCTGGGGTTTGATGTTGCACAGGACAGCGACGCCATCGCCACGCTGGCGGCCGTGGCTGAACAATTGCCTTGACGGGTTGAGCCTGCACGAAAACGCCGCGAACGTTGCCGTTCGCGGCGTTTTATTGAGTCTTGTGCGGACGGCTGCAAGCGCTCAAGACACCAGATAACCTTTCACGCCGGTAAAGATGATCTGCGCCGCCAGCGCGCAAACAAACAGCCCCATCAAGCGGCTGACGATCTGCAAGCCCTGATCGCCGAGAATCCGCTCGATGCGGTTCGATAGATAAAGCACCACGCCGACGGTGAAACTGGCCAGTGCGATACTCATGATCGCGGTGAGCTTGTCGTCCCAGTGCGGTTGGCTGACGCCCATGACCAGCAAGGCACCGATCGTGCCGGGGCCGACTGTCAGCGGGATGGTCAGCGGGACGATGGTCACGTCCTGCTGCACATTGTCGGCCTGCACTGCCGGTTTACCCTGGGCCATGCCCAGCGCCGAGATGAACAGCACGCTGCCGGCGCCGATGCGGAACGCATCCACAGTGATGCCGAACACATCGAAAATCACCCGCCCGAACAAATAGAGCAAAACGCTGGAAATCAGCGTCGCGAGAGCGACCTTCCACGCCAGGCGTTGCCGCTCCTTGCGCGAATAGCCACGGGTCAGGCTGATAAAGCAGGACAACACGAAGAACGGGCTGTAGAGCACCAGCATCTTCAGGTAAACGCTGAATAACACATGGAGCATGATGCAAGCTCACTGGCGATGGAGTCGGGGGGAGTCTATCAGGCACTGCCGCCTCTGTCGGTTTACGACGGCTGGGTCGTCGCCCGGTTCTGCTGATCGCGCTGCGCGACCCAGTGCTCGATCAACTCGCGCAACTGCGACAGCTCGACCGGTTTGGACATGTGCCCATCCATCCCCGCCTGGCGGGCGCGTTCCTTGTGTTCGGCAAGGATGTGGGCGGTGAGCGCCACGATAGGCGTACGGATGCGCTGGTTGCTGACTTCCCAGGCGCGTAGTTGTTGCGTCGCGGAGAAGCCATCGAGGATCGGCATTTCGCAGTCCATCAGCACCAGGTCGTAACGCTGGGCTTTCATCGCTTGCAGCGCTTCTTCGCCGTTGCTCGCGGTGTCCGGCTGCAAGTTGAGCTTGCCGAGCATGCCGCGGATGACTTTGGTCGAGATCGTGTTGTCTTCGGCGACGAGGATGCGGAAGTCGCTCGGCACTTTGGCTGCCGTAGCCGCCGTGAGCACTTGCGGCTGGTACACCACCTGGCCCTTGTTGCGCTGATTGAGTTCGTCGGCGAGGGTAGTCTTGAGCGTATAACCGGCAACGGGTTTGGCCAGGATCCGTTTGATCCCCGAGTTACGCGCAATGATCTTGCTTGGCGCGTTGCTGATGCCGGTGAGCATGATCAGCAGAATGTCGTGATTGAGGCTCGGGTCTTCCTTGATCTTGGCTGCCAGTTGCATGCCGGTCATGCCGGGCATGTTCTGGTCGAGCAGCACCACGTCGAAGTAATCGCGCAGGTGCGCCTTGGTGCGCAGCAGCGCCAGCGCTTCCTTGCCCGACGGCACGGCGCTGACATTCAGGCCCCAGGCGCTGCACTGCTGCACCAGCACTTTGCGACACGTGTCATTGTCATCGACCACCAGCACCCGCGCGCCTTGCAGCGGGCTGTCGAGGTCGGACGTCGGATGCTCGAGACGATCCGGGTCCAGCGGCAGGGTCAGCCACAAGGTGCTGCCCTGAGTGGCGCCGCTCTTGATGCCGAATTCGCCCTGCATCAGACGGATCAGTTGCCGCGCAATCACCAGACCGAGATTACCGCCGAGGCGATTGGCCGAGAGGAAGTGCTTGCTGTGCAATTCCGCGTGCATCAGCGCCTCGCGTTCTTCCGTCTCCATCGGCACGCCGCTGTCCTGCACGGCGATGCGCAGGCGCGGTTTGCTGCTGCGCTCGTCGAGGGCGACGACAATCAACACTTCGCCTTCCTCGGTTTTCTTCAGGGCGTTTTCCAACAGACTCAGCAAGGTCTGGCGCAGGCGCGTCGGATCGCCGCTGATCACCCGTGGCACTTGTGGCTGGATGAAACTGATCAGCTCGACGTTCTGTTGCTCGGCCTTGGCCCGGTAGATGCTCAGGCAATCGTCGATCAGCGCGTTGAGGTCGAACTGCACGTCATCGAGTTCGATCTGCCCGGATTCGAGCTTGGAGATATCGAGGATCTCGTTGATCAGCGTCAGCAGTTCGTTGCCGGCGCTGTGGATGGTCTGCACGTAATCACGCTGCTTGACCGACAGCGGCGTGCCCAGCAGCAGCTCGGTCATGCCCAGTACGCCGTTCATGGGGGTGCGGATTTCGTGGCTGATCTTGGCGAGGAATTCGGCTTTGGCGTTGATCTCGGCATTGCTTGCCGCCAGGTCGCGGCTGATGCTGAAGCGGCTTTCGGTGATGCTTCGCTGTCGCTCGCCCAGGGCGATGCTCATCAGCAGGCCGCTGATGCAGATGAACACCATCAGCGTGATGATCAGGCCTTGCGGTGTGACCAGTGTAAGACCCAGCAGCGCCGGCAGGATGACCAGCGTGCCGATGTTGAATATCACCATGGCGGCGACGAACAGCCGCGCCGGGCGATAGCCCTTCTGCCAGTGATAGAAGCCCACCAGCAACATGCTCAGGCCGGCCAGCGCCACCAGTGCATAAGTGATGATGTTCAGCGGCAAAGTGTTGACGAACAGCAGCAGGAGGCTGCACGTGACGATCAATATGATGTCGCCCCACAGCAGTTTGTTCAGTGGGTGCTGGCCGAGTGGCGCGAAAAAGCGCAGGGCGTACATCAGTCCGGCGGGGGCGGTCATCAGCAACGCCAGATAGGCGCCCGGCGTCTGCACCGCATGCCAGTTCGGCAGCCAGGGACCGGCGAGGTTGAGCAACAGGAACAGGCTCAGCCCGAGCAGGCCCTCACAGATCGCCAGCCAAAGGCTGCTGCGCGAGCGCGAGTAGGCGTAGCGCACCAGATTGTGCAGCAGGAGCATGGCGAGACAGCCGAACAGCAGGCCGAAGATCAGCGTCTGCTTCTGATCGGCTGCGCCTTCCACGGCTGCTTGCAGGGTGATGTGCGGGCGCAGCTGATGGTCCGAGACCATGCGCACGTAGACGTCCAGCGGCTTATCGGCCTGGGGCAGGGGCAGCATGAAATCGCTGCTCGGCAAGGGATGTTCTGCCTGGGGCCGGTCGTTGCCGGTGTTGCGTTGCTCGATCAGCCGGTCGCCGTCGAGCACGTAAAGATTGAGCTGTGACAGATCGGGGGCAAAGATGCGCAGCACTTGTTCGTGCTTGCCCGGCGCCAGTTTGAAGCGCAGCCACAGGGCACCCTCGGGTTCGGCTGCCGTCAGGCGGTCAAGCTCGGTGGGGCTGAATTGATTGGTGTAGCGAGGGGAGCGGATGTCGCTCAGTTGCAGGATGCCCTGATCGTCAAGCAATACCGACCAGCCACTGCCTTGCGCGGCCTGGGCCGGGAGCATGCAGAGCAAGGTCATCAGCGTGACGGTGAAGCTTATGGCAATCCTGAGCCAGCGCACGGCGAAATCCCTTCGTAGGTTGATGCCAGAATATAACGATGCGCGGCGACCGAACAGCCCGGCGAGGATGGCATCCGCGCCGGGCTTGATGGATCGCTTATTCCTGGGTTTCGCCGCGCTCACGGGCAATGGCGCGGTAGCCAATGTCCTTGCGGTAGAAGCAGCCATCCCAGTCGATGGCAGCGGCAAGTTTGTAGGCTTGCTGCTGGGCTTCACCGACGGTGGCGCCCATGGCTGTGGCGCAAAGCACGCGACCACCGGCAGTGACCACCTGACCGTCCTTCAATGCGGTGCCGGCGTGGAAGACTTTGCCTTCCAGACCTGCTGCTGCGTCCAGGCCATTGATCGCTGCGCCTTTAGCGTAGTCGCCCGGGTAGCCGCCAGCGGCCAGAACGATGCCAACGCTCGGACGCGAGTCCCACTGCGCTTCAACCTTGTCCAGCGCTTGCGCCAGTGCGGCTTCGACCAGCAACACCAGGCTCGATTGCAGACGCAGCATCACCGGTTGGGTTTCCGGGTCGCCGAAGCGGCAGTTGAACTCGATGACCTTCGGGTTACCGGCCTTGTCGATCATCAGACCGGCATAGAGGAACCCGGTGTAGACGTTGCCTTCATCGGCCATGCCACGCACGGTCGGCCAGATCACCTGATCCATCACGCGCTGGTGCACGTCGGCGGTGACCACCGGGGCAGGAGAGTAAGCCCCCATGCCGCCGGTGTTCGGGCCGCTGTCGCCGTCGCCGACGCGTTTGTGGTCCTGGCTGGTGGCCATCGGCAGGACGTTCTTGCCGTCGACCATGACGATGAACGAAGCTTCTTCACCATCGAGGAATTCCTCGATAACCACGCGCGAACCGGCGTCGCCAAACGAATTGCCGGCGAGCATGTCGCGCACGGCGTCTTCGGCTTCGGCCAGGGTCATGGCGACGATCACACCTTTACCGGCAGCCAGGCCATCGGCCTTGATCACGATCGGCGCGCCTTTTTCACGCAGATAAGCCAGAGCCGGCTCGATCTCGGTGAAGTTCTGGTAGTCGGCGGTCGGAATCTTGTGGCGGGCGAGGAAATCCTTGGTGAACGCTTTTGAGCCTTCGAGCTGCGCAGCACCGGCGGTCGGGCCGAAGCAGTCCAGGCCACGGGCCCGGAACAGATCGACCACGCCCGCAACCAGTGGCACTTCCGGGCCGACGATGGTCAGGGAAACGTTTTTCTCGGCGAAGTCGGCCAGTTGCTCAAGGGCCAGTACGTCGATGGCGACGTTCTCGCACTTGGCTTCAATGGCGGTGCCAGCGTTGCCCGGTGCGACGAAAACCTTCTGCACACGCGGATCCTGAGCCACTTTCCAGGCCAGGGCGTGTTCACGGCCACCGCTGCCAATGATCAAAACATTCATTTCAAAAACCTCAAAATTCTGTGGGACGCTAACAAACCTCTGTGCTCGGACCCTGTAGGAGCTGCCGAAGGCTGCGATCTTTTGATCTTGCCTTTTAAACACAAGATCAAAAGATCGCAGCCTTGTTTCACTCGTCAGCTCCTACACAGAGCCTGCATCCGGGGGCGCGGGATCAGTGACGGAAGTGGCGCATTCCTGTGAACACCATCGCGATACCGGCCTCATCGGCAGCAGCAATCACTTCAGCATCACGCATCGAACCGCCCGGCTGGATCACCGCAGTGATGCCAACCTTGGCCGCATTGTCCAGGCCGTCGCGGAACGGGAAGAATGCATCGGAGGCCATGACCGAACCGGCCACCTGCAAGCCCGCGTGCTCAGCCTTGATCGCGGCGATGCGTGCCGAGTTGACGCGGCTCATCTGGCCGGCGCCGACACCGATGGTCTGACGGTTCTTGGCGTAGACGATGGCGTTGGATTTGACGTATTTGGCGACTTTCCAGGCGAAGATCAGGTCGTGGATTTCCTGTTCGGTCGGTGCGCGTTTGGTCACCACTTTCAGGTCATCGGCGCTGATCATGCCGATATCGCGGCTCTGCACCAGCAAACCGCCGTTCACGCGCTTGTAATCCCAGGCAGCAGCGCGGTCAGCCGACCACTCGCCGCAGGCCAGCAGGCGTACGTTGGCTTTGGCCGCGACGATGGCGCGGGCTTCTTCGCTGACCGATGGGGCGATGATCACTTCAACGAACTGACGCTCGACGATCGCCTTGGCGGTCTCGGCATCCAGCTCGCGGTTGAAGGCAATGATGCCGCCGAACGCCGATTCAGTGTCGGTGGCATAGGCCAGTTCGTAGGCCTGGCGAATACCGCCTTCAGCGTCCGGGCTGACGGCGACGCCGCACGGGTTGGCATGCTTGACGATCACACAGGCTGGCTTGACGAAGCTTTTCACGCATTCCAGCGCAGCATCGGTGTCGGCAACGTTGTTGTACGACAGTTCTTTGCCTTGCAGCTGGGTCGCGGTGGCGATGCCGACTTCGGCAGGCTTGGCTTCAACGTAAAAAGCCGCGCTCTGGTGCGGGTTCTCGCCGTAGCGCATTTCCTGGGCCTTGATGAACTGGCTGTTGAAGGTGCGCGGGAATTCGCTGCGGCCGGAAGTCGAGAGGGTCTCAGCGGCCTGGTTAACGGTGCCCATGTAGTTGGCGATCATGCCGTCGTAGGCCGCGGTGTGTTCGAAGGCTTTGAGCATCAGGTCGAAACGCTGAGCGTAGGTCAGGCCGCCGGCCTTGAGGTTTTCCAGGACGTTGGCGTAATCGCTGGCATTCACCACGATCGCTACGTCTTTATGGTTTTTCGCTGCCGAACGGACCATGGTCGGCCCACCGATGTCGATGTTCTCGATAGCGGTAGGCAGGTCGCAGCCTGGCTTGTTGATGGTCGCTTCGAACGGGTAGAGGTTGACTGCCACCAGATCGATCGGCTTGATGCCGTGCTCGTTCATGATCGCGTCGTCAGTACCGCGACGACCGAGGATGCCACCGTGGATTTTCGGGTGCAGGGTTTTTACCCGCCCGTCCATCATCTCGGCGAAACCGGTGTAATCCGCGACTTCCACTGCGGCAACGCCGTTGTCACGCAGCAGCTTGAACGTTCCGCCGGTGGAGAGGATCTCGACGCCCAGAGCTTCAAGCTCTTTGGCGAATTCGAGGATCCCGGTCTTGTCGGAAACGCTGATCAAGGCGCGGCGGATCGGCAGGCGGGTAGTCTGGTCGGTCATCTCAATTTCCATCAAAAGCAAAGGAAGTCAGCAAAAAAGGCGACCGTTTTTTACGCGGGCGCCTTTCTGGTTTGATTGAATGCTTACAGCAGATCGTACTGCTTGAGTTTCTTGCGCAGCGTGCCGCGGTTCAGTCCCAGCAGCTCACTGGCCTTGGTCTGGTTGCCCTTGACGTAGTTCATCACGCTTTCGAGCAGGGGCGCCTCGACTTCGGACAGCACCAGGTTGTACACATCCGTGACGGACGCGCCCTCAAGGTGGGCGAAATAATTGTGCAGCGCCTTCTCGACACTCCCGCGAAGGGTCTGGCCTTCTTCGCTCGGCGTGTTGAGGTGCTGTTTCAAATTCACGTTGTCGCTCACGGGTGTTGTTCCACTCACTAAAGTCTCGGTCATCATCGTCATGCGGCCACCCCTTCTTCGTCCCCTGTCAGGCTCTTGTAACGCTCGGCGAAGAACTCCCGAACGTCGGCGCATTGTGTTTCCGTACCATCCAAACGATTGAAACGGGCGCGAAACTCCCTGGCGCCCGGCAAGGTTGCGAGATACCAGCCCACATGCTTGCGGGCAATGCGCACGCCCATCACGTCGCCATAGAAGGCGTGAAGGGCAGCCAGATGCTCCAGCAGGATGCGTTCCACTTCGCTCAGTTCCGGCGCAGGCAATTTCTCGCCGGTGCGCAGGAAATGTTCGATCTCGCGAAAAATCCATGGCCGCCCTTGAGCGGCACGGCCAATCAGCAGGCCATCGGCACCGGTCGCGTCAAGCACGTATCGGGCCTTTTCCGGCGAATCGATATCGCCATTGGCGAAGACCGGAATCGACACGGCCTGCTTGATCGCGGCAATCGTGTCGTACTCGGCTTCGCCTGTGTACAGATCGGCACGCGTGCGGCCATGTACGGCCAGCGCGGTAATCCCGGCCTGTTCGGCGATCTTCGCCACGTTCAGGCCATTCTTGTTCTCGCGATCCCAACCGGTGCGGATCTTCAGGGTGACCGGCACATCAACCGCGGCCACTACGGCCTGCAGGATCTCGGTCACCAGTGTTTCGTCTTTCAGCAACGCGGAGCCGGCGGCCTTGTTGCAGACCTTCTTCGCCGGACAGCCCATGTTGATATCGATAATCTGTGCGCCCAGTTCGACGTTGGCCCGTGCCGCATCGGCCAGCATCTGCGCGTCGCCACCGGCGATCTGCACCGAGCGCGGCTCGGGATCGCCTTCGTGGATCATGCGCATGCGCGACTTGCGGGTATTCCACAGGCTCATGTCGCTGGTGACCATTTCAGAGACTACAAGCCCTGCGCCCAGACGCTTGCACAACTGACGAAAGGGCTGGTCTGTGACGCCCGCCATCGGGGCGAGAATCAAACCGTTCTGCAATGTATATGGGCCGATGCGTACCGCCGACATAGGACTTCCCTGAAGTGGGGCCGGATCATGAGAGTTCGAAAAAGGGTGGGCATGATACCCGCTCTCGATGACTGGTTAAAGGCTGAATTGAACAAAATCTGAACAGTTATTCTGTTATCGCCAACGGTTTGGTTGGCCGAGATCAGTCAGAAAAATGCCGTCAATCAGGAAACGCTGAAGCGGTTCATTCCGGCGAATGGAAGTTCAAGCTGTAATTCACCGCTTTCGGCCCCGGATCGAGAATATCCAGGGCGATGTGGATCGGGGTCTGCGGCGGCATTTCTACCAGCCCCTCAAGATCGCCGCTCAGGTACTCGCCGGGCTTGAAGCGACGACTGGCGATCAGATGACCGTTGAGGTCGGCAAAACGCAGCTCCAGCAACGGAAACGGCTGGGAAAAGGTCGCTCGGTTGTAAATGATCGCATCAACCACCAGCGCCCCGCTGAATTCAGGATGGCTGCGCACCACCAGGTTGCTGCTCTTGATTTTGCCGATATCGACTTTGGACGGCACGGTGCAGCCAATCTGCGGGCAGATCTGCTGGAACCACGGCCGGTATTGATCCTGTCGCGCCAGTTCCTCGAAGTGATAGGCGACGTACTGAGCGGCAAGGCCGGCGGCGGCCAACACCACCAGCAGCAGCCAGAGCAGGCGCCGACCCCACGGCGAGCGCCGTTGCTGCCAGTCCAGTTGCAGCGGGTCGTCGGTCAGATCCTGCAGGACCTCGGCGCGCACGCCGGGCTCGGCCCGCTCGCGTTTCTTGCGTGGCGAGGTGATCAACGGCAGATCGTCGTCATCGCCAACGTCGCTGGCCGACAGCCGTTCACGGCGGGCGGTGGGGTCGATCGGATCGTGCAGACGCAGTTGCGGGATCGGCGGCTCGTCGTCCAGATCCACCGGTTCCAGCGACAACGAAGGTTCGGTGCGCTCGGGTTCGAGGGTTTCGACGCCCTCGATATCCGGCTCGGCATCCGGCGCGGCGCTGCGTTCATCGGCAGGCTCGCTGAACAGGCTGTCGGGCCATGTCGCTTCGTCGGCTTCGGCGCTGTCGCGCCGAGCGCTCAAGGATTCTTCGCGAGCCCGCCCGAAGTCGGCGACCGGCTGGATTTCCCGTTGTTCGAGGCGGGCGAGTTCTTCGTCCAGATCGAGGCTGTCCAGATCCAGCTCCGACGCATTCCACTGCTTTTGGCTGATGGCACGCGGGCCGGGCGTTGCATCAAGGGCTGGCGCATGGCTGATGACAGGCAATGGCTCTTCAGGCGCAGCCGCGAGCGGAGTCACCGCGTCCTTGCCGGCATGTTGCTCGAGCAGCTGTTTGGCCGCATTGAACACTTGCAGGCAGGAGCCGCAACGAACCACCCCGCGCGCCACGCTCAATTGCGCATGGTTGACGCGGAAACTGGTCTGGCAATGCGGGCACTGGGTGACGAAACTGTCAGTCATGCGGCGATCCGGTTCAGGCAAGCGGTCATTTTAGCGCCGACGCCCGGTGATGCGCACCCAGCCATCGCGATTGGCAATCGGGTCGAGGTCGAAGTCCTGCGCATAAGCGGCGGCGACTTCTTCGCCCTGCTCGGCGAGGATGCCCGACAGCGCCAGACGTCCACCGGACTTGACCAGGCTGGACAATTGCGGCGCCAGCGACACCAGCGGGCCGGCGAGAATATTGGCAACCAGCACGTCGGCCTGAACCTGCGGCAGATCCTCGGGCAGATACAGTGGGAACAACTCGTCGGCAATGCTGTTGCGCCCGGCATTGTCGCGCGAGGCTTCCAGCGCCTGCACGTCGATGTCGGTGCCCCCGGCTTCTTTAGCGCCGAGCAGCAGGGCGGCAATGGCCAGAATCCCCGAGCCGCAGCCGAAATCGAGCACGTGACAGTCCTTCAGATCCTGTCCGTCGAGCCACTCCAGGCACAGTGCGGTGGTCGGGTGGGTGCCGGTACCGAATGCCAGACCCGGATCCAACAGCAGGTTCACCGCGTCAGGCTCGGGAGCGGCGTGCCAGCTCGGCACGATCCACAGGCGCTGGCCGAAACGCATCGGTTCGAAACCGTCCATCCAGCTGCGTTCCCAATCCTGGTCTTCGATGACTTCGCTGTGGTGTTCCGGCAACGGACTGCCGGTCAGCAATTCCAGATGGGCCAGGACCGGTTCCGGTTGCGTACCGCCCTCAAACAAGGCCAGCAAGTGGGTGTGCGACCACAGGGGCGTGGTGTTGAGTTCCGGTTCGAAGATCGGCTGGTCTTCGGCGTCCATGAAAGTCACCGACACGGCGCCGACTTCGAGGAATGCGTCCTCGTAGGTTTCGGCTTGTTCGGGGGTGATGGCGAGACGGACTTGCAGCCAAGGCATGGCGGGCACCTTTGTAAATCTGTGGGGCAGCCCGAAGCTGCAAAAGCGCGCAGTTTACGCCAGGTCGCGGGCAAAGTGGACACGACGCTTTGCTGTTACACATTCGCTGGCGCGATATACATATGTATCGCCTGGGTGCGGTTGACGACCCCTAGAGTGAAAGCTCATTTATACGCATTAACGGGCTGGGCGATATGGTGGGTGAACAAGGGATTGTAGAAGAAAAACCACTGGAAGCTGCTGCGTCCACAGGAACGGCCCAGGAGATTCTGCTGCGGATCACACGTTGGCAGGTGCTGATCGACAAGCGTCTGAGCAGTCAGCTGACCTTGCTGGAGGCCATGGAAGATTTCGCCTTGACCGAGCTGCGCGATCATTGCCCGCACGGCAATATCGACCCGGGATTTGTGCAGGCTCTGCTTGATGCGATTGTGCAAAAAATCATCGACGGCAAGCCGTTGATGTACCTGGTGATCCGTGACGCTCCGTATCGCTGGCCGGGTGGTGCCGATCGCGGACTGCCTGCCAGCCACCGTGAAGCGGTTATCCGGACCGTGGATAGCGTTTCCGGGCACTTCGTTGATCAATACAAAAACTACCTGCGAAAACATTGGGAAACCAAAGGGGAAGAGGTCGCGTTCGATCAGTTGGTCTTGCGCAAATTGCAGCGCTACATCAGCGACATCGACGCGCTGTTCCACCCTGACCGTCTCGCGGGACTGACGCCGGATCGATTGCGCAGGCAGATCGAAAAGCTTCAGAAACGCGGCGCTCGACGCTATCGGTTGACCGCGCTGGCAACAGGCGCGGAAAAAAAAAGGCTCGAAGCGCAGTCCTACGCGCAATTGCCGCATTGGCTCAGGGTGCTGAGCGAGCCGGACCGTGCCAGGCTGCGCGGGTATCAGCAACAAACATCACTGGCGCAGGCGGCGCTCGATGATCTGCTGGAAGGCTACGGATCGCTGCGTGCGTATGCCCGGCAACAGGCCATTGACTACATCCAGCTCAAGCTCGACATGGAGGTAGAACCGGACCGGATCGATGTGCGCTTGAAATGGCGCTCGGCTGTTGGCGAGTCGACGCAGAGCCGTAGCCTGAGCGAATCGCTCGCGGCGGGGCCGATCGGGCAGGATTTTGCTACGGTGCTGGATGTGACCAGTGGCCCTGCGAAACGCAACCAGCCACTGCAGCCGACGTTCGTTGCCAATATGCTGGCAGAGCAGGACTATCCGGCGGATTACCTGCGAGACCTCGCCAGACAATACGAGCGCGATGACGTACAGAAAGCCTCTTTCGACTGGTTTGTCGCGCGGCTCAAGCAAAGTGCCTTTATTGCGCGCTGCGCAGGGCATCTGATGGTGGGCGACCATGATCGTCTCGAATCGATGTGGGCGGGGGAGGCCCTGGAGCGCTCCTTGCGAGTCGCCGCACTGGCGCTACCCAACGGCATGCAGTGTGCCGACTTTTTGGTGTTTTACCGGGAAGGGAATGCGCCAGTGGTGAGCGATCTGCTGCTGTACGCGCCAAACAAGCCAGACGGCCAGGAGTGGGTGCGCCTGCCTTCACTGGCAGCATTGGCCGGAGAGGTCTGGGGCTGGACGCAGAGCGAGTCCGGTCGCGAATATCTTCTGCAGCAGCTTTCCCCGGCGGCCTATCGTCAAGCTCGTGAGTATCTTGTTGCGGTGGCTGCTGACCCTGGGCTTTGGGGCATGAGCAGTGATATCCGGCGTGCGTCCATGCTGTTCGCTGAATGCGTCGAAGCGGCCGTAAAAATGGGCCTGGCAAAAAACCTGCAGCAAATCCAAGAGGACAACTCACTGCGCTGGTACTCAACGCAGACCCCGCAAGCGCGCCAACGCCTCAGCGGCCTGAATCAGGAGCTGGCTGTCCATCAGCAGGTCTTCAACGAGTTGCTCGGCGGTTTTGAAGTGTTTGCCGACTTCGCCAGGCGCACGGTTGCCGCAGCGATTGCGCCGTACCTGCGCAGCAAGAATGTCTTCGAGCCGGTCGACCCGGCAACCGTGTTGATCGATTACAGCCCCGGCGTTGCCGATCGCAGGAATCAGCAGACAGCCAGTCTGCTCGACCTGGCGATCTACGGCTACGATGACAACGCTGGCATCGAGCATCCTAAAAGAGGTGTGCGCTCCTCAGTCGGCCAGGATTTGGGTCGGGTCCGCAGTGCGGATCTGGCGCGATACATGCGCGGGGCCTGGCTGGGTGAAAAGTATGCGAAAGAGATCCGTGGCAAATATCTGGACTCGCGCGATGAAATCTACGAGTCGCGTCGGTTCGCCTACCGCAACGTGCTGTTGTCGAAAATGGATCGTGATTTGCGGGTGGCCAGAAGTCAGGCGCGGTTGAGCGACGCGGTGTATTCGGCGCTGGTCCGTCAGGTCTCGCTGTTGAGTCAGCCGCCAGTGCCTGGTACGCATTTGCCGGGCGCCAGCGTGGTCAGCCGTGATGGCGTTTTCCAATTTACCGTGCGCAACCACGTTGTGCTCGGGGTCTACGTTTTCACCTGTTTCGATCCCGAACCGTCCTGGTGGCTGTACACGCCAGATGCTCCCGATGATCTGATACTGCGCCCCTATCATTCCCTGTATGGCGACATTGCCGGCGCGTTGCATGATTATTTGCTGGCGCGCACGCCGGTTATTGCGCGCAACACGGTGTCGCGTGCGCTATATGCGATCGCGGCAAAAAAACAACGGGTCGATTCGCTGTACGAAGCGCAGCGAGTCAGCGATGCCCGCAGCGAGTTCAACGCTTACATCGAGCGCACCGTCACGGACGTGGAGGACATCACCACCAGTCGCGCAGAGATGATCGAGCGGCAAGTGGTCAAAGGCCTGATGTTCGCAGCCGCGCCGTTTTGCATGGTGTTTCCACCCTTTGCCCTGCTGCTGGACGTCGTGTTCATTGCCGTCAGTGCCGGGCAAGCCGTCGCGGCGCATCTGGAAGGCGATGTCGAGGGCGCGCTCGGCCACTGGCTTGAGGCTTCGTGGGGCGCGCTGTTTGCCACGGTTGGCGCGGGTAGTACGGTCAAGTGGCTCGGGCGTACGGTCAGAAATCTGAAGTACACAACGCGGCCGGTCTCATTGCTCACCGAGCGCTTGAATACCGTGGCTGCGGTTCGCAAGGAAGCGCTGCCGGCCGTTCGCGAGGTGCGTTTTCATGCCCGGCAGGCCGTCAGCCACACGCCGGATAATTTGCAACGGGTCACTGAAGAAGGCGTCTTTTTCGGCACATGGCGCAGTCCGCCCAGTGCTGCGCAGCCTCAACCGACCTACTACATCCGTAGCAGAGGCAAGTATTTCCAGGTCAGGGAAAACCCACATTTCGGCGGACTCAGCCTTATCGATGCGCGGCGTCCTGCAGCTATTTATCAGCGCCCCGTACGTCTGACCGAGAGCGGTAGGTGGACGCATGACCGGGTCGGCCTGCGCGGCGGCAACGATCAGGTGCGCAACCTTGGCCATGTGGACAATCTGCGTAGCGCGTTTCCCGGCCGTGTCGAGCCAGCACTCAATCGGGGCGCAATGCAAGGGGAGGCCGTCATCGCGAAGTTCGTCGCCGGGTCGAGGGACAATTATCTGTTCTCATTGAACGCGCAGACCTGTGTCATCGCCTCGATGTACAACCCGGCGACGAAGGTCGGTGCGGTTATTCACTTCGATCACAACATTCGCGCCTTGATTGAACGGAGCGTCAAGGACGTGATGACACGCCTGGGGGGCTCGGCCAAGGATATTCGTGCCACTCTGGTCGGTGGTGACTGGCTGACGGGAGCAGATATCGGCGGATCAGTGAGGGACGTGTTGCGCCAGCAGGGGTTGCGGCCGACCTGGGATTACTGGTCTTACTCTTCCTGTCTGGGTAACAACTATGCTGTTTCATTGAATCTGAACAGCGGTGTTTCGACCGTGTTCAAGACCTCCGCCAGTCAGGTTGAGCGTTTGTATACGCCGGTTTTGCAGCGAGCGGGGTATGCCACCGATCCGGTATCGAAACGCGCGAAGGTATTCATGGACCGGTTTCGTCAAAAGCCGCTGCAGCAAGATGCCTCTGGCGCTGTAGTCGATCAGGCCGGGCGCCTGGCCACCCCTGAATTGATTCAAGGGCAGGCTTTATCGTTGGTGGCACTGAATTGACGGGTTTGTTCCGGGCATAAAAAAACCCGATCGCGAGGATCGGGTTTTTTGCGCCGCTTCAGTCTTACGACTGTTTGGCCAGCTTGTGCTCGAGGTAGTGAATGTTCACGCCCCCTTTGCAGAAGCCTTCGTCACGAACCAGATCACGGTGCAGCGGGATGTTGGTCTTGATCCCGTCGACCACGATTTCGTCCAGGGCATTGCGCATGCGGGCCATGGCTTCGTCGCGGGTTGCGCCGTATGTGATCAGCTTGCCGATCAGCGAGTCGTAGTTCGGTGGCACGGCATAACCGCTGTACAGGTGCGAATCGACGCGAACGCCGTTGCCGCCTGGGGCGTGGAAATGCTTGACGGTGCCCGGGCTCGGCATGAAGGTCTTCGGATCTTCAGCGTTGATCCGGCATTCCAGCGAGTGACCGCGGATAACTACGTCATCCTGAGTGAACGACAGCTTGTTGCCAGCGGCGATGCTGAGCATCTCCTTGACGATGTCGATACCGGTGACCATCTCCGAAACCGGGTGCTCCACCTGAACACGGGTGTTCATTTCGATGAAGTAGAAACGGCCGTTCTCGTAGAGGAACTCGAAAGTGCCGGCGCCACGGTAGCCGATGTCGATGCACGCCTTGACGCAGCGAGCCAGGACTTCCTGACGCGCTTTCTCATCGATGCCCGGTGCCGGCGCTTCTTCGAGAACCTTCTGGTGACGACGCTGCAGCGAGCAGTCGCGGTCGCCCAGATGGATGGCGTGGCCCTGACCGTCGGACAGCACTTGCACTTCGACGTGGCGCGGGTTGGTGAGGAATTTTTCCAGATACACCATCGGGTTGCCGAACGCCGCGCCCGCTTCGGAGCGGGTCAGTTTCGCCGAGGCGATCAGGTCTTCTTCCTTGTGCACCACACGCATGCCGCGACCACCACCGCCACCGGCGGCCTTGATGATCACCGGGTAGCCGACTTCGCGACCGATGCGCAGCGCCGTTTCTTCGTCTTCCGGCAGTGGGCCGTCGGAACCTGGAACGGTCGGTACGCCTGCTTCGATCATCGCGTGCTTGGCCGATACCTTGTCGCCCATCAGGCGAATGGTGTCGGCTTTCGGGCCGATGAAGGCGAAGCCGGAGTTCTCGACCTGCTCGGCAAAATCTGCGTTTTCCGCGAGGAAACCGTAGCCTGGGTGAATGGCGGTAGCGCCGGTCACTTCAGCGGCAGCGATGATGGCCGGGATGTGCAGGTAAGACTGAGAGGCAGACGCCGGGCCGATGCAGACGGATTCGTCTGCCAGACCCAGGTGCATCAGCTCTTTGTCGGCCTTGGAGTAAACGGCGACGGTCTTGATGCCCATCTCTTTGCAGGCACGCAGAATCCGCAGGGCGATCTCACCGCGGTTAGCGATCAGAACTTTTTCCAACTTCGCAGTCATCAAAGGCTCTCCGCGGTTCAAACGATGGTGAACAGCGGTTGGTCGTACTCAACCGGCTGGCCGTCTTCGACGAGGATGGATTCGATCACACCGCTGGTTTCAGCTTCGATGTGGTTCATCATCTTCATGGCTTCGACGATGCACAGGGTGTCGCCTTTCTTCACGGTCTGGCCGACTTCAACGAAGGCCGGCGAAGTTGGCGAAGATTTACGGTAGAAAGTGCCGACCATCGGCGAACGGGCAACGGTGCCGTTCAGCGCAGGTGCAGCAGCGGCAGCCGGCGCAGCGGCAGCGACTGGCGCGGCAGCAGGGGCAGCGGCCGGAGCCTGCATCGGGGCTGGCGCGTAATACTGCTGCGCCGGGGTCTTGCTGTGGCGGCTGATGCGTACGGACTCTTCGCCTTCCTTGATCTCGAGCTCGTCGATGCCGGACTCTTCCAGCAATTCGATCAGTTTCTTAACTTTACGGATATCCATGAATCATCAACTCCCAAGGGTCGGTCAGGGGCGTATAGCTTGGTGTTCAAGCTGCTCTAGTGCGGCCTCCAGGGCCAGTCGGTAACCGCTGGCGCCAAGGCCGCAGATCACTCCTACCGCTACATCGGAGAAGTAGGAGTGATGGCGGAAAGGTTCGCGCTTGTGCACGTTGGACAAGTGCACTTCGATGAATGGGATGCTCACTCCCAGCAGCGCGTCACGTAATGCGACACTTGTGTGCGTAAAAGCCGCCGGATTGATCAGAATGAAATCCACCCCTTCACCGCGCGCAGCGTGGATTCGATCGATCAATTCGTACTCGGCGTTGCTTTGCAGATGCAGCAGATGATGGCCGGCTTCGCGGGCGCGCCGCTCCAGATCCTGATTGATCTGCGCCAGGGTCGTCGACCCGTAGGTCCCCGGTTCCCGGGTGCCGAGCAGGTTCAGATTGGGGCCGTGCAGCACCAGTAGCGTTGCCATCTGCATTGTCCTTGTTATCAATGAGCAGTCGTCAGAACCCGGCGACTATGCCGCAAAGCCTTTGTGACTGTCCAGTTCCATGCAATAGCCAGCACGATGGCCGATGTTTGCGCGAAATATGTGACCAAGCGCTTTGATCTGGTCATTTGTGGCGCCTGGGCTGACGCCTTCGCGAGCAAGCTCGCTCCCCCCTTGGAATGCGTGCCCCGTGGGAGCGAGCTTGCTCGCGAAGGCGGTTTATCAGACGCGAAAGGCCTGAACGGCTGTATGCAGTTGTCCGCCCAATACCAGCAAGTTCTCGCCCTGTTCACGCCCTTGGCCGATGCGCAGCAGGTTATCCCCACCCAATTGATGAATACGCTCGCTGTGATCGCGGATCTCGCTGACCGCGTCACTTTGCTGCGCGGTGACATCGGCGATGCGCACGGCGGTGTCGGCGATGGTCTGAATTGCGCCAACGATTTTGTCCAATGCACCGTCGGCCGCTTGCGCCTGATTGGCCGTGGCTTCGGCGTGTTCGACCTGCGCGCGCATGCCTTCGACCGATTGCCGCGCGGCGCTCTGCAGACCGGCGATCAGCGTCTGGATTTCCGCGGTGGCCCCGGCTGTGCGCTGTGCCAGCGAGCGCACTTCCTCGGCGACCACAGCAAACCCGCGACCCATTTCCCCGGCGCGCGCCGCTTCAATTGCCGCGTTCAGGGCGAGCAGGTTGGTCTGGTCGGCGATCGAGCGAATCACCGTCAGCACGCCGCCGATGGTGGCCGACTCCTCAGCGAGATGCTCGATCATCTGCGCGTTGCCCTGAACTTCGCCGACCAACGCATGCAGTCCCGTCAGGCTCTGGCCGATCACCGTCTGGCCGTGCTCGACGGCCAGGCCGGCATGACGGCTGGCGTCGGCAGCCTGGCGGGCATCGCTGGCCACTTGCTGGATGGTCGCCTCCAGTTCGCCCAGCGAGTCACGGATCAGCGCGGTATCGCCGGCCTGATGTTCGGCACCGCTGTGCAGGTCATTGCTCAGTTCAGCGAGGGTGCGGCTGCTCCCCGCGACTTGCTCGGCGTTGCCGCGAATCGTGCCCACCAGAGCCACCAGATAGGCGCGCAAGCGATTGAGCGAGGCTTCGATGTCGTGCAGTTCGCGGTTGGTCTTGCCCAGTTGGATATCGCGACTGAAATCCCCCTCGGCCCAGGTCGACAGCGCCGGGGCGAGGTTGGTCAGCGTGCGGGCCAGGCGCCGCTGCAAGGTGTCGATCAGCAGGGCGATCAGCAGGATCAGGCCGATCATCACGCCTTGCATCAGGCGCACCTCGCTTTGAATCTGCCCGTGTTGCGCGCGCACCACGGGTTCGAGGCTGGCGATGGCGTGTTGCACACTGGCGATTTTTTCGTGCGTGGCGGCGCTGAGATCGGCGCGTTTGCGGATCTGTTCGCGAGTGCGCGCCAGTTCTGCGGGATAGCGGCCGAGCAAGCTGTTGAGTTCGCGTTTGAGGCCGACACCGGCATCCTCGGCGGCGGCTTTGTCGGTGGTTTCGATGCCCATCAGCGCGGCGAAATCGTCGCTGCTCGATTCATTGCTCGCGACCACGCCGAGCAAAGGCAGGGCATCGATGGCCTCGGCCTGATCGCGCATGTTGCTCACCTCGCGCTCGACATCGGCGGCCAGTTCGCTGCGCCCGCTGCTGACCAGTTTGTCGCGTGCCAGCGACAATTTCCCCAGATGCTGCGACGCGGCGAGCAGTGGCACCAGATACGCCGGGTTGCCGTTCGCGTAGGTGCTGAGCTGATCAAGGCTGGCGCTGAGTTCGCGTTCGGCCTGCAACAGCAGAGCTTGCGGATCGCCAGCCAGTTTGCCGGCGGCGAGCAGGTCGGTTTTGCTGAACTCATCGAGGCTCGACAGGCTTGGCCGCGCGGTGTCGGCCAGCGTCGCAGGCAGTTCACTGAGTTGCTTGTGCACGCTTTCGATTGCCTGAGTGGCGTTGCTCAGGCGCAGCGCGTCACCGCTGGCAAGGTAATCCTCGACGTTGCGCGCCACTTCATTCTGAAATTGTTGCGACAGCCCCAGATAACGCTCCATCAAAAGATAGGGGCGTTCGAGAGCTTTTTGCGACCACCATAGCGTGGCGCCAAGGGCCACGCAGACGGCGACCAGCAGCAGAGTGTTGAGATTGGTGAGCAACTTCAGGCGCATGACGGCTACCAACGGCAGAAATGGTAAGCGCCTGAATTTATTGCGGTTCCATTACAGGGTTATGACCGAATCGGTGGATTCCGATGAAAAAGTGGCACTTTGCTTTGAGTGCCTTGCGGTCTGCACCCGATTGCGTCCGGCACCCTTGGCACGGTACAGCGCCTCATCGGCCTGGCTGGCCATCATCAGGCTGTCGGAGTCATCGCACATTTCCACCACGCCGGCGCTGAACGTGCACCACAGATCCTGCGGCTGCGCCGGATAGTGAATCTCGGCGAAACGCTGACGAATTTCGTCGAGGACTTTATGCGCCGCGTCGATATCGGTGTCGGGCATGACGATGGCGAACTCTTCGCCGCCGTAACGGCCGATGAAATCGGTCTTGCGCAAACGCTGCTTGAGGAAGAGCGCCAGGCTCTTGATCACCCGGTCGCCCATCGGGTGGCCGTGGCTGTCGTTGACACGTTTGAAGTGATCGATGTCGAGCATGGCAAAGCTCAGCGGCTTGTTTTCGCGCCGGGCGCGGAACGAGCAGTCTTCGAGCAGCTGCAGAATGTGCGTGTGGTTGTACAGGCCGGTAAGGCTGTCGCGGACCATTCGCGCCTTCAGATTGCGCGCCCGTGCGGCGCGGTTGCGCACGGTGGTGATCAGATGACGTGGCTTGATCGGCTTGGTCAGGAAGTCATCGCCGCCTTCACTCATGGCGTCGAGCTGCTTGTCCAGGTCGTCTTCGGCCGACAGGTAAATGATCGGTACGCTGACGTAGCGGTCGTTGTGGCGAATGACCTTGGCCAGTTCGGTGCCGGTGCAGGCCGGCATATACATGTCGAGGATGATCAGGTCCGGCTGGAAGTCCGCCAGTTCGGCCATCGCCTGGATCGGCTCGATCAAGGTGCGGGTGACAATGCCGGCGCTGTTGAGCAGGCGCTCGGTGTGCAAGGCCTGGGCGCGTGAGTCGTCGATGATCAGCACTTTATAAGGCTCGTACTGGGCGACACAGGTCAGCACTTCGATTTTTTCCAGCAGACTCGAAGCTTCGAGGGTGCCGGTGAGAAATTCCTGGCCGCCGGCGCGCACGGCGGCGAGACGGGTCGGGGTATCGGTTTCGTGCAGGCTGAAAAACAGCAATGGCAGCGGTTCTTCGAGCCCGACCTGAGCTTCGGCGGCGAGCTTCAGGCCGATACCGGGGCCACTGAAATCCACGTCGATGACAATCGCCGCTGGCAAACGCTCGACCATCGAGGAGCGAAACGCCGCCACGCTGTCCAGTGCCTGCGCGCTCAAACCGAAAAATTCCAGCTGCTTGGCCAGCCGTTCGGCGCGGTCGTGATCCTGCAACATCACATAGATCGGCTTGCGCAACGGTGGCAGGAAGGTCTGGTCGAGCTGATCGCCGTGACGCAGACCGGTGCGCGACAGGCGTTGCATCAAGCGATTGAGGTCAGTGATCAGGCCGCTGCTGAGACGGCCACGGTTGGCGTCCACTGCTTGCAGAGACTGGCTGATGTGGTGCGCCAGCTGGGTGTGTTCCGGCTGTTCGAAGCGCTCGGCAAAACGCAGCAGGCGCAGATTTGCCTCGCTCAGTTCGGCGAGATCGACAGTGGACCACTCACTGCGTTGCAGGCGCTGCCATATCTCAAGAATCTGACGTGCCTGATGAATTACCCGCTGGGCAAAGTGGTGCTTGAGACGCTCACGGCTGGGGTCTTCTGGCTCGGTCATATCCTGACTACTAGTGAGGGTGCATGCTGAGATCGACTGGTGGCTCTATGCTAGCACCTCTTTTCCCTTAGACGAGTGTCGTACGTCAATAATCTGCTGGACGACACGATTCAGTTTCTGACCGGGTGGTTTTGTCTGGCATTGGCGGGTCGGTCTAGCGCCCATAATCCGGGCGATTGCCTTGCAGAGCAGGTCCGGATTCTTCGGCGGTTGTCGAAGGCTGACCGAAACGCGCTCAGCTGGGTTTCACTGCGCTGCCCGTGCCACTGATATCAGGGAATCCCCTAGCGTGTCGCGAAGCGGCATTGGCCCGCACGATTTGCGGCTTATCGTTAGCGGCGGGTGCTAGGCGTTGGCACGTTGTTGTATGGTTGTGGTCGAACCGATGAACCCAAGTGATTGAAAGGATATCGCCATGCTGGACTGGAAAAACCGCGCGGGCAGCGCGCCTGAACGTGCCGCCGAGCCCAAGTCGGCCACCCGCAGCTATGTCGGCGGGCTGCTGTTCAGCCGGGCGCTGGCCACAGTGATCGGTCTGTATCTACTGGTCACCATTGCGCTGGGCTGGTACTGGAGCCAGGAACCGGAACTGTTTCCAGTGGCACAAAACGCTCAGGTCGCTGCCGAAAAAGAAGGCAAGCAAATGGTGGTCGGCTACACCACGGTTGAAACCCTGAAGACCGTTGCCGGCACATTGCTCAACAAGCCGGGCGGTTATATTTCCAACGATCGTTTCCCGCCGGGCCTGTGGATGGACAACACGCCGAGCTGGGAATACGGCGTGCTGGTGCAGGTGCGCGATCTGACCCGTGCCCTGCGCAAGGATTTTGCCCGTTCGCAATCGCAATCGGCCGAAGACGCCGATCTGGCCAAGGCCGAACCACGCTTCAACTTCGACAACAAGAGCTGGGTGCTGCCGTCCAGCGAGTCGGAATATCAGGAAGGGATCAACTCTCTGAGCCGCTATCAGTCGCGCTTGTCTGATCCGAACCAGAAAAACGCGCTGTTCTATGCCCGCGCCGACAACCTCAACAACTGGCTGGGTGATGTCGGTACCCGCCTCGGTTCCCTGTCGCAACGCCTGTCGGCCAGTGTCGGTCGGGTCAAGCTCAACACTGCGCTGAAAACCGAAGTCCCGGCCGTTGGTGAAGTACCGCAGGTTGACGAAGAAGTCGTGGAAACCCCATGGATGCAGATCGATAACGTGTTCTACGAAGCACGCGGTCAGGCCTGGGCACTGTCGCATCTGCTGCGTGCCATCGAAGTCGACTTCGCCGATGTGCTGGCGAAGAAGAACGCCACCGTCAGCGTGCGTCAGATCATCCGTGAACTGGAGGCTTCGCAAGAGCCGGTGTGGAGCCCGATGATCCTCAATGGCAGCGGCTTCGGCGTGTTGGCCAATCACTCGCTGGTCATGGCCAACTACATTTCCCGGGCCAACGCTGCCGTGATCGACTTGCGTCAACTGCTCAATCAGGGCTGATACGTGAGCCAATCAACCAGAGAGGCGGCCCATCGCGCCGCCTCGGACGCCGAACAGATCGCTTGGGTCGACGAGCAGGACAACCTGCTCGGCGCTCTGGTGCGTTCCGATTTGCGTGAGCGCGGGCTGATCGGCCGTGGCACCTACATCATGCTGTTCAATTCCGCCGGTGAGCTGTGCGTGCACCGACGCACGTTGAGCAAGGCGATTTATCCCGGCTACTGGGATGTCGCCGCAGGCGGCATGGTCCAGGCTGAGGAAAGCTACGCCGAGTCGGCGGCGCGTGAGCTTGCGGAAGAGCTGGGCGTCAGCGGCGTTGAACTCACCGCTCACGATCACTTCTACTTCGAAGACACCGGCAACCGTCTGTGGTGCTCGGCCTTTTCCGCCGTGTGGGACGGGCCCCTGAAACTGCAGCCGGAAGAAGTCCTCGAAGCGCGATTCATTCCCGTCGCACAGGTCATGCGGGAAATCAGCGAAAAGCCTTATTGCCCGGACTCTCTGGCTGCGTTGCAGCGCTATCTCAAGGCACAACAAACCGACGTCGCCAAGAACACATGAATTGGCGCCGATTGGCACTTAGCAATCGCGATTTTTGTCGTTACACTGCGCGACCTTTTCAAGCTGCACCGGATAGCTTGAGGTTGGCCTGCAGATTTTGTAGGAGCTGACGAGTGCAACGAGGCTGCGATCTCTTGATCCTGATCTTTTAAAAAACAAGATCAAAAGATCGCAGCCTCGTTGCACTCGTCAGCTCCTACGGATTCAGTCCAGCGTTCAAAGTTTTCCGATGCAGTAGCGCTGCCCCTGCCTGAGTGGGGCTTCGCGGTCGCTGACCTTGCCCAAGGTTGCGATCAGTCTTTGTCCTCCCGAGAGGATTGCCGGTGGCCAAGAAAGCCGCATCCTTCGCCGCCCTGGGCGGCCTGGTATTTTCCACCGACGCAGGTCGTCATTGCCCGGAATGCAGCAAGCCGGTGGACGCCTGTATCTGCAAACAAACCGTGATCCCGGCCGGTGACGGCATAGCCCGCGTGCGTCGCGAAAGCAAGGGCCGTGGCGGCAAGACGGTGACCACCATCACCGGCGTGCCCCTGGCCGAAGACGCGCTCAAGGAGCTGGCCACGACGTTGAAGAAACGTTGTGGCACCGGCGGGGCGCTGAAGGACGGCATCATCGAAATCCAGGGCGATCACGTCGAGCTACTCTTGGCAGAGCTGATCAAGCACGGTTTCAAAGCGAAGAAGTCCGGCGGCTAGCAGCCTCTGTGAAACCCTCCGGCGGCTTGATCCGGCTTCGAGTGTTCTCGGATCCGGCGTCGTCGCCATGGTTTTCACAGAGCCTGTTCATGACCGGTTTCTAAACTCCACGCAGTCAGTGCGGTCTACCGCCGCACTGACGAACCGTCATTTTCATTCTTTAGACTGCGCCGGCCTGAACGTCAGGCGACGCACTCTGACTTCTTTATAGGGGACTTCGATGTCCGTACGACGCACACGTAAAGACGATGGCAGCCAATGGACAGTTGCGGACAGCCGCAGCGTTTACGGGATTCGCCATTGGGGGGCCGGGTATTTCGCGATCAATGAAGCCGGTCGCGTCGAAGTACGTCCGAACGGCCCGAGCAGCTCGCCTATCGATCTGTTCGAACAAGTCGACCAATTGCGCAAGAGCGGTTTGTCCTTGCCGTTGCTGGTGCGGTTCCCCGACATCCTGCAAGACCGTGTCCGTCAGTTGACCGGCGCTTTCGATTCCAACATCGAACGCCTGGAATACCAGAGCAAGTACACCGCGCTGTACCCGATCAAGGTCAACCAGCAGGAAGCGGTGATCGAGAACATCATCGCCACCCAGAACGTCTCCATCGGTCTGGAAGCCGGCTCCAAGCCTGAGCTGCTCGCGGTGCTGGCGCTGGCGCCGAAGGGCGGCACCATCGTCTGCAACGGTTACAAGGATCGCGAGTTCATCCGCCTCGCGCTGATGGGCCAGAAGCTCGGCCACAACGTGTTCATCGTCATCGAGAAAGAGTCCGAAGTCGGCCTGGTGATCGAAGAAGCCGCCTCACTGAAGGTCAAGCCGCAGGTGGGTCTGCGCGTACGCCTGTCGTCGCTGGCCTCGTCGAAGTGGGCGGACACCGGTGGCGAGAAGTCCAAGTTTGGCCTGTCGGCGGCGCAACTGCTGTCGGTGGTCGAGCGCTTCCGTGGCGCCGGGCTGGACCAAGGTATTCGCCTGCTGCACTTCCACATGGGTTCGCAGATCGCCAACCTCGCTGATTACCAGCACGGCTTCAAGGAAGCGATCCGTTACTACGGCGAATTGCGCAACCTCGGTCTGCCGGTCGATCACATCGACGTCGGCGGTGGCCTCGGTGTCGACTACGACGGCACCCACTCGCGCAACGCCAGTTCGATCAACTACGACATGGACGATTACGCCGGCGTTGTGGTCGGCATGCTCAAGGAATTCTGCGACGCGCAGAGCCTGCCGCATCCGCACATCTTTTCCGAAAGCGGCCGTTCGCTGACCGCGCACCACGCCATGCTGGTGGTGCAGGTCACCGACGTCGAGAAACACAACGACGAGATCCCGCTGATCGAGAACAAGGAAAGCCTGCCGGAAACCGTGCAGTGGCTGGTGGACTTGCTCGGCCCGACCGACATTGAAATGGTCACCGAAACCTACTGGCGCGCCACGCACTACATGAGCGACGTGGCCGCCCAGTACGCCGATGGCAAGCTGACCCTGGCGGAAAAAGCCCTGGCCGAGCAGTGCTACTTTGCCGTGTGCCGTCGCCTGCACAACTCTTTGAAAGCGCGTCAGCGTTCGCACCGCCAGGTGCTCGACGAACTCAACGACAAGCTGGCCGACAAGTACATTTGCAACTTCTCGGTATTCCAGAGCCTGCCGGACACCTGGGCGATCGATCAGGTATTGCCGATCATCCCGCTGCACCGTCTCGATGAAGAACCGCTGCGCCGCGCGGTGCTGCAGGATCTGACCTGCGATTCCGACGGCAAGATCAATCAGTACGTCGACGAGCAGAGCATCGAAACCAGTCTGCCGGTGCACGCTTTGAACGAAGGCGAAGATTACTTGCTGGGCGTGTTCCTGGTTGGCGCCTATCAGGAAATCCTCGGCGACATGCACAACCTGTTCGGTGACACCGATTCGGTGAACATCTATCAGAACGCCGATGGCAGCGTGTACCACGCCGGTATCGAGACCCACGACACCATCGAAGACATGCTGCGTTATGTGCATCTTTCGCCCGAAGAACTGATGACTCACTACCGCGACAAGTGCGCCAGTGCGCGCATCAGCGCCAGTGAGCGCACGCAGTTCCTCGATGCCTTGCGTCTGGGCCTGACCCGTTCCTCCTATCTGTCTTCCTGAGGCCCGATAGCGTTCCGGCCGGGTTGTCCGATTTTTTTCCGCAAGCTGTGGAAAATTCGGACAACCCGGTGGGATGTGTCCTGATTTTTTCCCGAAAACCTGTGCTATCACAGTCAGCAAACTCATCTGGTCTGCTTTTCGCGTAGGTCATTTCCTAAGTTGTACTTCGCCTCTCTACTCGGCCATGCCTCTCGGCGAGAATCCCCGGCCGCCCCTCCTGTAGAGATCCGCCCATGTTCGATCCAGTCAACGAGCCGTCGTTTCGTCTCGATGTAGCGGGCCTGTCCGACCCCTTCGAAGTCCTCGCCTTTACCGGTAGGGAAGCGCTCAGCGAACCCTTTGCCTTCGAGATCGATGTGTTGATCGACGATCCGCATCTGGATCTCGCCGGCCTGCTGCACCGTTCTGCGTTCCTGTGCTTCGGCCCGCCCGGCCAGGGTGTGCACGGGCAATTGCACAGCCTGGTCCAGCATGAGTACAGCCATGGCTTGCGCTTGAGTCGGGTGCGTCTCGGGCCCAGGCTCGACTGCCTCGATCTGCGTTTGAGCCAGCGCATTTTCAGCGGCCGTTCGGTGCCGCAGATCATCGACCAGGTTCTGCGTGAACATGGCATCGTCGGCCTGCAACGACGTTTCGCCCTGCACAGCGACTACCCGGCCCGTACCTTCTGCACCCAGTACCGCGAGTCCGATCTGCAATTGCTCCAGCGCCTTTGCGCACAGGCGCACATCCACTACCACTTCGAGCATCACTGTGACCGGCATTGTCTGGTGTTCGGCGATGATCCGACGCGGTTGCCGCAGGCAGACGTCGCGCTATATCAGGGCGAGCATGATGATCGTTACGTCACGCCAGCCGTACGTCAGTGGCAACTGCACGAAGACGCACTGGCCAACCAGCAAGGGCCGAATGCCGAAGGGCGCAGCGATCTGCCCGCCCTGCGCAGTGGTCAGTGGTTGCCGTTGGAGGACCATCCTTTCATCGAATGCAACCGCCCCTGGTTGCTGACCCGCATTGAGCACCGAGCCGATCAGTCTCTCGAGCCGCCCTATGGCAACCGGTTGTTCGCGGCCGCGCGGCTGCCGGCCTGTGCGCCCGCCGCGATGCCACTCAAGCAACGCATGCACAGCCTGCAGCGTGCCTGGGTGGTCTGCGTCGATGAAACGCAACCTGATTGCTCGCGGCCAGTAGCGGTGCAATTCGACTGGCTCTATCAGGGCGAGGGCGCAGCGCCAAGCCATTGCTGGCTGCCGCTCGCGCCAACTCTGAGCGATTTGCCAGCGGCGGTGCTGGCCGATGGTGTCGAGGTCGTGGTGAGTTTCCTTGAAGGCGATCCCGATCAGCCGGTGGTCAGCGGCGTTCTCCAGTGCGCAGTGTTGCCAGAGCGTACGGTTGAAGATGATGAGCTGTCAGCGCTGCCGGAGTTGCTGGTGAGTGATGGGCTGCAGCAACTGTTGCAGTCTGGCGAGCCGTTAGTGCTGCTGTGCCTGATGCCGGGAGGGGGCAGCTTCAACCACTGCGCCGAGTCCGTGTGCAGTTGCCGGCTGCTGACCGCGCTCGATCAGAGCAGCACAAAATGAGCGGCGCGGCGCTAGAGCCGATGGCGCAATGGCTGTTGCTCGATACACCGGACGCGTCACGCGCCTTGCTGACGTTGCGCCAAGGGTTTGCCGACGTGCAGCGTCACCGGTTGTTCGACGGCACCGAATTCCAGCCGGTCAGTGAGCACGGCCCGGTCCTCGTCGATTTGCGCGAGAGTCCGGCATTGACCGCCTTGTGTCTGCGCGACCCGGACACCTGGCGCGGCCTGTTGCTGAGTTGCGAAATAACCGCTCAGCAGTTGATTGGTCATTTACAGCGCATGCTTACCGTCTCGTTCGGTTTGAATCATCGAGCCTTGCTCAGCTATTACAACCGCCAGACCGCCAGCTATTTCTTCGATGCCTGTGACGCCGCGCAGCTGAGTCGCTGGCTCGGACCAATTCGCCAGTTGCGCTGGTTTGGCGGCACCTGGGCCGACCGCGCCATTGGCAGTCAGGGCTGGCAGCAACTGCGCAACCCCGGGCTGCCCGTCGAGCCGCTGGGCCTCGAGGAAAGCCTGACCCGGCGCCAGCGCGAACGCCTGCAAACCTGTCTGCTGGAGCAACACATCTGGCGCTGGTGCCAATCCATGAGCGTTGATTACCAGACCATCGCCGTGCATGCGCAAAAAGGTCTGGCGCTGGGTTTCAGTGATCGCGCTGTGCTCGATGGCTGGCTGTGGCTGCGCCTGCTGCATCCGCGTGCGGTGCTGGTTTTGCCGCCGGCTGGTCTGACCCAGCAAGAGCGGCTCGACCATCTGCGTCGGCAGTGGGGCGCGGCGGGCTGAATGTGTTCGTCAGTGAGCCTTGCCGTTGAACCAGCCATCGTTGCGTTTCAGCCACAGGGCTTGCGCGCCAAGGGTCACGCTGCGCAAGACCATGAACAGCAGGAAAGATATCCACAGGCCGTGGTTGCCCAGATCCTGCAGCATCCAGGCGAACGGCAGCAACAACAGCACTGTCAGCAGCATGCCGTTGCGCATTTCCCGCGCGCGGGTGGCGCCGATGAACAGACCGTCGAGCAGATAACTCCACACCGCAATCAGTGGCAGCACGGCGAGGTAGGGCAGGTAGACGAACGCCGTATCGCGCACGCTCTGGATGTCGGTCTGCATCTCGATGAACAAATGCCCGGCCAGCAGAAACAGCACGGCGAAACCGAGGCTGGCAATCAGCGACCAGCCGCCGGCCACCACCAATGATCGACGCAACGCCAAGCGATCCCGCGCGCCGATGGCATGCCCGCACAGGGCTTCAACGGCGTGGGCCAGTCCATCGAGTGCATGAGCCGTCAGCAGGAGGCCGTTGAGCAATAGCGCATTGGCCGCCACAGTTGCGTCGCCGAGCCGCGCGCCTTGCACGGTGATCAGGAAGAACACCGATTGCAGGGCGAGGCTGCGGATGAAGATGTCGCGGTTGACCGCCAGCAACGGGCGCCAGCTCTGCCAGACTTTCAGCGCGGACCAAATGATCTGCCCCGGATAGGCGCGCAACGCCGTGCGCGTCAGCCACAGGCCGAGCAGAGCGCCGCTCCATTCGGCGATCACCGAAGCTCGCGCGGAGCCGACCACGCCCCAGTCCAGGCCAATCACAAACCACAGGTTAAGGACGATGTTGATCAGATTGGTGCTCAGCAGGATCGCCAGCGGCGCCCGCGCGTTCTGCGTGCCGAGGAACCACCCGACCAGCGCATACGTCGCCAGCGCTGCGGGCAGGCCGAACAGGCGCGCGTGGAAAAACTCCCGGGTCAGTTGATCCAGTTCCGCCGACGGCTGCATGAAATGCAGCGCAACGCCGCTGAGCGGCACACCAAGACAGCCGAGCACGACGGCCAGCCCCATCGCCAGCAGCAAGCCCTGCAAGAGAATCTGCCGCAATGCTGCACCATCACTGCGCCCGGCAGCCTGCGCGGCGAAGCCGGTGGTGCCCATGCGCAGAAAACCCATCGCCCAGGCCAGAAAGGTGTACAGACTGGCGCCAACCGCTACCGCGCCGAGTTGATGGGCATGCGGCAGGTGACCGATGACCGTGCTGTCGACCAGCGCCACCAGCGGCACGGAAATATTGGAAAGAATCATCGGCGCGGCAAGTGCCCAGACCTTGCGGTGAGTCGGGCGATCGCGCCAGTCGGTAATCAGAGAGGACATGCAGGCTCCTTGGGGGAGCGGGGATTGTAGCGAGTCATGCCATTCAATGTGGGAGCGAGCCTGCTCGCGAAGACTGACCGGCCGTGAAGATTTCGACTGTGCCGGCCATTCGCGAGCAGGGTGGCGGGGATGTTAATGGATGATCCAGCTCAACAACCACAACCCCAGCAGCAACCAGATGATCCCGGCAATGATCGACGCGTTCATGAACGCCCGGATCGCCGACCACAACAGCATCAGGCCTACGATCAACGCGATGATGCTGATGATCGAAGTGTCCATCCCCAACGTCTGCGCCAGGCCGTCGACAAAGTTGCCGCCAGCGTTGCTGAGCATATTGAACAGACCGCTGAGGCCGTCGACGATAAAGCGGATCACCGAACCGAGTGCCTGGCCGAGCCATTCGAAAAAGCTTTCTACACGCATGTGTGCATCCCTGATGAAAGAGCTGAGCCTTGGGCCACGCCGAGGGCGGCCGAGTTCCCTGCATGATAGAAGGTTTACTCAGTCCCTGTGGCAGCGAACTTGCTTGCACAATAGATCGTCTGCGCTGCTTGCCATCAGCGCGCATCCCCCTGAAGCTATGCGCCTTCAGGAGAGCCCGATGAACCTTGTTGAACTGACCGAACGCCTGCACGCCATTCGCGACCGCAATGACTGGCGGCAATTTCACAGCCCGAAAAACCTCGCCATGGCCGCCAGCGTGGAAATGGCCGAGCTGGTGGAGATCTTCCAATGGCTGACAGAAGACCAGTCGCGCCAGTTGCCGGCGGACAAACTGGCCCACGCCGGGCAGGAAGTCGGCGATATCGTCCTGTATCTGTTGCTGCTGTGCAGTGAGCTGGGCCTGGACATGAATGAAGTGGTGCGCGCCAAGCTCGCCGACAGCGAACGGCGGTTCAGCTGATGAGCGACCGTCATTTCGATCAGTTGGCTACGCGCTTCGCAGAAAAAATCTACGGTGGCGCCAAAGGCGCGATTCGCCTTGCGGTGTTGCAGGCTGACCTGAGCGAGGCCTTGCCGGATCGTCCGCTGCGCGTGCTGGATATCGGCGGAGGCCTTGGGCACATGTCGCTATGGCTGGCCGAGCGCGGCCATGACGTTACCTTCACCGAGCCGGCCGAGCCGATGCTCGAAGGTGCGCGCCAGCGTTTTGCCGACGCCGGGCAAACTGCGACGTTCATTCAAGCGCCGTGGCAGGAACTGCCCGGTCAGCTCACCGAGCCCTACGATCTGGTGATCTGCCACGCCGTGCTGGAATGGCTCGCCGAGCCGCACGCGATCCTGCCGGTGTTGCATCAGTTGACCAACCCCGGCGGCTGGCTGTCGCTGGCGTTCTACAACCGTGATGCGCTGATTTACCGCAATCTGCTCAAGGGCCATTTCAAGAAGATGCGCAAGAATGTCATGGCCGGCGAAAAGCAGAGCCTGACCCCGCAGCAGCCTCTCGACCCACGGGAATTGGCGACGCAACTCGCCGGTATGTGGCAGGTCGAAAGTCAGAGCGGCGTACGGGTATTTCACGATTACATGCCGGTGGAATTCCAGGCCCGCGCCGAACTGGCGGACTTGCTGGAAATGGAACTCGCGCACCGTCGTCACCCAGGCTTCGCCGGGCTTGGGCGCTATTTGCACTGGATCTGCCGGCCAATCTGAGCGGAGCGCGACATGAAAGCTCAATGCGGGTTATTGCTGATGTGTCTGGGGTTGGCCGCCTGCCAGGGCAGCAACCCCTACGTGGCGCAGTCACGGCCGTTGCCGCCGGCACCGCCGCAAGCCGCCACCACCTTCGACCGCAGCGCCTACCCGGCGCCGCCGCGGGATTACGGACGCTACCGCAATTGGGCCTGGCGCGACGGGCAGTTGCCGCCGGGCACGGCGTGGGCCGATTCGGCGCAGGTGGCCGAGGCGGTCAGCAACGCCCTTGACCAACGCGGCCTGCGGCCGATGCGTGACAACCGACCGGCCGACCTGCTGGTCAGCGCCGACCTGCGTCTGGAAACCCGTTTGCGCCAGGTTCGCGACGATTACGGCTACTACGGTGGATACGGCGGCTATGATCGTTATGGTCGCGGTTACGGCATGTACAACACCGTGCCGATCGTGCGCACCTATCAAGAACAGGTCGTGGTGGTGCGGGTCGATCTGTTCGATGCCGGCAACGGTCAGCCGGTGTGGAGCGCCAGCGCTGAGACCGGCACCCAGGGCAATCAGATCGAACGCGCCGATGCGATTCGCGAGGCTGTGGAAAAAGCCATGGCGGCGTATCCTCCCAGCTGACGTCGTGTCAGCAGGTTCATGCCTTCACCCGGAGAAAAATCATGTTCCGCCGTCTTGCTCTACTCGCTTTTACCGCGCTGCTCAGTGCCTGCGCTGCCAACGAGATCAATCACGACTTCGACGCCAGCCGTGACTTTGCCGCCTATCGCAGTTGGAGCTGGAAAGACCCGGCCCTGCAATATCGCCCCGATGACCCGCGCATCAAAAGTGACCTGACCGAACAGCGCATCCGCCAAGCGGTGTCCGATCAACTCGATCAGCGCGGTTTGCGCCCGGTCGCTGGTGGCGGCAAGGGTGATCTGAACGTGCAGACCTACCTGATCGTCGAGGATCGTCAGCAGCAAGTTACGACTAATTACGGCGGCGGTTGGGGCGGCCCTTGGAACGGCTACTGGGGCGCGCCGATGTACAACGAAACGCGCAACGTCACCTACAAGGTCGCGACGCTTCAAATCGACCTGCTTGATGGCAAGGACGGCAAGCTGGTCTGGCGCGGCAGCGATGAGCAAATCCTCAGCAACCGCCCGAATCCGGCCGACCGCAGCAATGCCATTCGCGAGACCGTCGCGCGGATCCTGGCCAACTATCCACCGCGTTGATCCTCTCCTGAAACCGACGCAGCCCCAGGTGGGAGTGGGCTTGCTCACGAAGGCGGCGGTACATTGAGGGTCTTGATTGCCTGACCTGACGCTTTCGCGAGCAAGCCCGCTCCCACAATGGAATGGCGTGACGCCAGCAGTCTCGACCGACCGCGTCTACACTCATGGTCACCCACGCAGGTCGCGCTAGGCCCTGCGCCGGCAAAGGAGTGCGTCATGTCGCCAGGATCGCAAGGCAACGGCCCGGCCCGGCAACGCGGGGCAATCGGCTTGATGGCGGCTGCCACCCTGAGTCTGGCGCTGGTGATGATGTTGCTGGTGGTCGACAGCGGTCGCTTGTACATGGAACAGCGCAAACTGCAGCGGGTGGTGGATACCGCCGCCCTCGAAGCGGTCAGTCGCGGCGGCAATTGCCTGCCCGGGCTGACCGCCGCCACTTACGCCGGGCAAAGTGCACTACGCAATGGCTACCTCGTCGACGCGAACAACAGCCTCGCCACCACCTGCGGCACGCTGGCCACTGCTGCCGGCGGTGTGCGCAGTTTTACCGTCGATACGACGCAATCAACCGCCGTCAAAGTCGCCGCCAGCCGCACGGTCACCAGCAGTTTCGCCCGGGGTGTACAGGCGCTGTTCAGCGCGACACCGGTCAGCCTCAATACCACGCTCACTGCTTCGGCGGTGGCCGCCAAACCGCAGCCGACCATCGCCCAGCTGAATATTCGCAGCACCCTCGCCAGCATCGACACAGCGCAGTCGAATATTCTCAACCCGCTGTTTTCCGGGCTGCTCGGCGGCAACGTCAACCTCACGGCGGTGGGCTGGGACGGCTTGCTGCACACCGATATCAACCTGCTCAAATACCTCGATCAACTGGCCATCGACCTCAACGTCGGTGCCGGCAACTACACGCAATTGCTCAACACCCAAGCGACCGTGACGCAGTTGATTCAGGCCGCAGCGACGGTGGTGCAACTCAACGGCGCGACTGCGCAAGTGGTCACCGCGCTGGGCCAGTTGCAGGTCGCTGCGATCAACGCGGCGCCGGTCAGACTCGGCGAGATTCTGCAACTGCAAACCGGCACCACGGCGGCGGGGCTGGATGCCAATCTGCAATTGCTGCAACTGGTGCAGGGTGTGGTGCAACTGGCCAACAGCAAAAGCGCGGTGGCGGCGACCTTGCCGGTCAATGTGCTGGGGCTGGCCGGTGTCACGGTGCGGGTGAAGGTGATCGAGCCGCCACAGTTTTCGGCGATTGGCGACCCGGCGCGGGCCAAGGCCAACCCGTTGGGACCCGATCGGATTTTTGTGCGTACGGCGCAGGTTCGCACGCTGCTGTCGGTCAACTTGCCATTGCTTGGCGGGGTGAGCGGGCTGACGAATGCCGTCGCCGGTCTGGTCGGTACCTTGACGCCGACACTCAATGCATTGCTGAGCCTGAACCTGGTGGACACGCTCAATTCAGTGTTCTGTCTGCTGGGCGCCGGTTGCCAACAGCTCGATCCGAAGCTGCTGCCCTCACCGCAGATCGACATCGCGCTGGATGCCGGCGGTGCGAAAAGCTATGTCACCGATTACCGCTGCCCGACCAGCGACAGCGGCAGCAAAAGCCTGACCGCCACCACCTCCAGCTCTCTGGCTTACCTCAAGCTCGGCAGGATCGATCCCGTCGCGGCGTTCTCTTCAGTCGCTGAACCCACCGTGGCGCCGTTGCCGCTGGTCGATCTCGGCATCATCACCTGCCACAAGATTCTCGGCTTTGGCAGTTGCGATGCCGCCTCCCGCGTCCAATACGGCGCGGGCGGCATCGCCATCAAACTCGACACCAGCGTCGCGCAGACCACGCAGAATCTGCTGTTCTCCAGCACCACACCCTTCGCCACCCCGGCCAATCTGAAACTGCCACCCAGCGTGCTACCGGCCGCGCCGACCAGCAACATCGTCGGCAGCCTGGCGAACACCCTGTCGGGCATCAACCTGATCGTCTACAAACCCGTGGGCAGCAACCCGCTGGGCGCTGTCGTCACCGGTGTGGCTTCGTTGATCAGCGACGTCAGCAACCGCTTGTTGCCAGTGGTCACCGGTTTGATCAGTCCCTTGCTCGACCCGTTGTTGAACAATCTGCTCAAAGGCCTGGGCATCAATCTGATGAACACCGAGGTGGGCGCCAACATGACCTGCGGGCAGACCGGCAAGGCTTATCTGGTGATCTGATCATCCGTGGCAATCGGCAATTCGATGCAGAACCGTGCGCCCTCCGTGGAGTTGCGCACGCTCAATTGCCCGCCCATGTTGGCGATGATGCCGTAGCTCACCGACAGGCCCAGACCGGTGCCGACGCCAATCGGCTTGGTGGTGAAGAACGGCTCGAAGATCCGCTCCAGCAAACGCGGATCGATACCGCCGCCGTTGTCCTCGACCCACAGCCGCACGCTTTCCTCGTCGCGCTCGGCGTAGATCGAAATCCACGGCTTGAACGTTGAGTCGCCCTCGCGTTTGCCGAGCAGGGCGTCGCGGGCGTTGACCATCAGGTTGATCAGCACCTGTTCCAGCTGATCGACGTAACCGCGCACCTGCGCCTGCAAAGCGCTCTCGCGGATACGCAGATCGACACCTTTGCCGCGCATGCCTTCGGCCAGCAGCGACAGAGTGCCTTCGATGGCTTGAGCCGGGTTGAACAGCTGTTGTTCGATTTCCGAACGCCGACCGAACACGCGCATGTGGTCGACCACCTTCGCTGCGCGTTGAACCTGAGCGTCGATGCGGTTGAGTTTGTCGGTCAGGTAATCGACCTGCACGTCACCGTTGTCGAGGCGCTTGAGCACGTTGACGATGGCCATGCGCATAACGTTCAGCGGCTGATTGATCTCGTGGGCGAGGCCGGTGGCCATTTCACCGAGGGTGGCCATTTTGGCGCTTTGCGTAAGTTGCTGTTGCGAGCGGCGCACCTCGGTGTTGTCGCGGCCCACGGCTTGTACTTCGACCAGTTGGCCGCGCTCGTCGAATACGCCGCGATCCGACCAGACCCACCAGGCGTGTTCGCGTCCGGGCAATTGCAGGCTGATTTCGGCGGTGCTCACCGGATGTTTCGGGGTCAGCTGGTTCAGGCGCTGAACAAACGCGCCGCGTTGTTCCTCGGACATCCAGCCAGCCAGATCAATGCCGCGCAGTTGTTCCGGCGCGCATTCCAGATAGGTCGCCAAGGGTCGGTTGCCAAAAATCAGCGTCAGGTCCGGGCGATAGCGGCAAATCATCGCCGGCGAATCCTCGACCAGAATCCGGTAGCGCTCCTCGCTCTGCCGAACCTTTTCGGCGGCCAGCGTCGCGTCGGTGACATCAAGCCACAGGCCGACCGCCTCGATCGGCAGACCGAGATCGTTGCGCAGCAGTTTTGCTTCATCGAGCAACCAGTGATAGTCGCCACGGCTGTCGCGCAGACGATAACGCGCACGCACCGAGCCCTCGCGCAGCAACTGGCGGTTGCGCTGGAAATACAGTTCACGGTCGTCGCGATGGACGCGCTCGACCAGTGTTGCTGCATCGCAATCTTCCAGCGTCCAGCCGAGCAAGGGTTGCAGGCTGGCGCTGAAGAACGCTGGGATCAGCGCGCCTTCTTCATAACGCTGCACGTAGATCACCGCCGGCGAACTGGCGATCAGATTATCCAGCCGCGCGTGAGCGGCTGCAGCGCGCTGTTGTTGATTCTGGATATCGCTGATATCGAGCATGAATCCGATCAGACGCCGCTGTTCACCGGTGCCGCTGACCTGGCCCTGAATCCGGTACCACGTCGCTGCTGCGCCGACATCCGCGCGGTGCAGGCGCGCGCTCAGAGTCAGCGCTTCGCCCTGCCATTGCAGGGCGCGCAAGCGGCTGCGCAACTCGTCGCGGTCGGCAGGATGGAACAGCAACAGCCAGTCCTCCACCGCCAGCGTGCAAGTGCTGAGGCCGAGTGCCGAAGCCAGCGACGGCGCCACTACCATGTGCTCGTCGGCATTGATTTCCCACCAGCCGGCGCCGAGCAGGTTTTGCAGCGAGTCCAGGCGCTCCATCGATTGCCCATGGCGCTGCTCGCGCAAGCGGCTGAGCAGCGGCCCGGCCAGCGCGCCGACCAGGGTCAGCCAGTCGCGATCGGTCAGCCATGGTGCCACGCTGTCGACCGTATAAAACCCGCAAAGCAGCCACGCGACCACGCCCTGGTCATTGCTGTAGGGCACTGCGAAACCGTTGGCGTTGCCGAATGTGGCCTGTAATCGCGAGTGTTCATAACGGCCCTGCTGGCCCGCAAGACGTTGCGGCGCACTGCCGTTGAGGGTGTCCAGCGGCGTACCCAGCGGCTGGCCGTCCGCCCACAGTTGCGGAGCGTCGTGGCCACGAAACTGCTGGTGAATCTGCCAGCCCTGTGCCTGTTCATCCAGCAGCGCCACGGCGAGACAGGGGATATGCCAGCGCTGGGCGATGGCCTGCAACTGTTCGCCGAGCACTGTCGACAAGCGCGTCAGGCTGCACGTGCGCAGATGATCACTGATCTGCGCGGCAAGGGTCTGGCAGGCGTCGCGGTCGCGCGATTGCTGACGTTCGAGCAGCAGGTCGGCGATGTCGAGCAGTTGCAGTCGCCAGCCATCCTCCAGCGGCTGCACCCAGCCGCGCAGGTGCAGCGGCTGCTCATACAGGCCGGTGAAATCCAGATCAAGCAATTGCCCTTGCCAGTCTCGCGGCTGACCTTCCACGCTCAACAGGCTATGCGGCAGCAGATAGGCGCTGAGCGGCAGCGGCTGACCTTGGGGTTTGTGCTGGGCAAGCAAATGCCGCAGCGGGCCAGCGATCTGTAACACCTCGCCGTCGCCATTCAGATACAAATGCAGCCCGGTGGGCGGCGCGCCGAGTCGGTCCGGCAGCTCCAGAACAGCGCTGTGCGCACGCTTGAGCAAACGCCCGAAGAGCTTATCGCCGGCGGTCAAAATTGCAGGCTCGAGCGGGCAGTGAGGTGGGTGGGCAGATTGGGCACCGTGCCGATCCCGGGCAGCACCAGAAACGGCATGATCTGGTTGAGCTTGCTCACCGGGTAGTTGACGCTGACGGTCAGGGTGCCGCTACCCGCGTCGTACACCGAACTGGTGTCCGTTCCGACCACCAGATTGAGTGCCGAGGGCAGCCACCGCAATTGCTGGGTCAGCGCGGCATTCGCGGTATTGACCACTGCCGTCGAATAGTTCGGCGTGGTCGGGTCGACCGCAACACTGCGGCGCACCGCTTCGGCAGTGGCCTGGTTGAACGATTGCATCATCACGAAGGGCAGGCCGTAGCTGACCAGCCCGTAAAACACTGCGAAAAAGATGATGAACACCAAGGCGAATTCGATCGCCACCGCACCTTTTTGCGACCTGCGAAAGCCGTTTTTCATGCGTGCGTCTACCCTGACAGTCACTGCGTAGTATCAGCATAGAATCATTCAGCCAAAACGGACGGCTTTAGCGGATGCAGATTTCTCTGGTTCTGATCTGGTTGGCGATCTGCGCCGCGCAAGATGCCCGGCACCGGCGAATTTCCAATGCTTTGACGTTAGGCGTCGGCGCGCTTGCGTTGGTCTGGTTGTTGGCGACTGGCACGACTTGGCTGGGCGCCGACGCACAGCAGGGCGGGTGGGCCTGCCTGATCGCTTTGCTGCTGACATTGCCCGGTCACTTGCTGGGTCGCATGGGCGCTGGTGATGTGAAATTAATGACAGCCCTGGGCCTTGCGACGAACGGCGTATTTGTTCTCGGTGCGTTTATCGGCGCGGGCGTGGCCAGCGTGCTCTGGCTGCTGCTCGCGCCAAAACTCTGGCCTCATATGGGTCAAGGGCTTAGAGGGCATGTGCGCCATCTCACCCCGGATAAGTCAAAAAAGCTGCCATTTGCGCCGTTCGTGCTGATTGGAGTGGTGCTTTCGCTGCACTGGATCAGCTAGCTGCGGGCTGCCACTAGTCCTATGTACATAGCCGGAAAGTGGGTCTACTTTCAATTCAGGCGAATACGCCACCAAAGTGCAGGAATCGTCAGCGTTGGCCCGAGCAATGGAGTGGTTCGTGAACAAGCCTAATGCAGTAAAAATCCTCGTGGTCGATGATCAGCCGCTGATCGTCGAAGAACTGTGTGAGTTTCTTGAGAGCAGTGGCTACCGTTGCGTGCCGTGCGATTCGAGTCTTGAAGCGATTGAGCTGTTCAGAGCGGACCCGGACATCGGTCTGGTGCTGAGTGATTTGCACATGCCGGACATGGATGGCATCGAGTTGATCCAGGCGTTGCAGCGGCTGGCCGGCAAGCAGCGGGTGTTCGAGGCGATCATGCTCACCGGGCGCGCCGACAAGCAGGATGTGATCAAGGCGTTGCGTGCGGGGATTGCCGATTACTATCAGAAGCCGATCGATCTGGGTGAGTTGCTCGAAGGGGTGCAGCGTCAGGAATTGGCTTTGCAGGAGCGGCAGAAGAACTTGCACCTTGGGCACTTGAATCAGAAGTTGCAGTTCTTGTCCGAGTCCATTGATGACCTTTATCAGGATCTGGACAAGGTGCGGCGTTCGCCCGCGCCGCAGGTGAGTGATGGTGAGCCTGAGTCTGCCGAGATGCCGGCGGTGTTCAGTCAGTTGTCGCCGCGGCAGTTGGACGTGGCGCGGTTGGTGGGCAAGGGGCAGACCAATTATCAGATTGCCTGTGAGTTGGGGATTACCGAGAACACGGTGAAGCTGTATGTGTCGCAGGTGTTGCGGTTGACGCATATGCATAATCGGACGCAGTTGGCTTTGGCTTTGTCGCCCAGTGGATCTGCTGGGCGGCAGCGGGTTACGGCGCATTGACTTGGCGGCCTTTGGGCCGACCATGCTTTGGGGGGTTGGGGTGTATATCCGTTTCTTCGGGTGTTGCGGCTGGCGGTTTCGCCCTTACGGCGAGTCACTTTTTCAAACGCCGGAATGCCGGCCCAGCAAAAAGTAACCAAAAGGCTGTGCCCTGACGTTCGGCCCCTCGCTGGGGCTCGGGGTTCCTTCGCTCCGGGATCGATCCTGGCGCAGCGGCTACGGTTTGCTTCGCTGCACCTCCTTGCGCTGTGTCTGGCTGCGCCAGACGGTCGCTGCGCTCCCACGCCCGGATCAATCCCTCCACTCAGCCTGCCGACGGGCTCCCAGATCAAGATCAAAAGCGGTACTCGAGCTAACGCTCATCGTATGTAGGAGCTGCCGAAGGCTGCGATCTTTTGATTTTGCTTTTGCTTTGCTTTTCTGTGGGAGCGAGCCTGCTCGCGAAGGGGCCAGTCGGTTCGCCGATAGCTGAAGTCGTTTAAATCTGATGCGAGATAACCAGAACCTTCCCACAAGGTTTTCAGGTTGTCCGTCGGACGTCGGTTCACTAGTCTCTGGCTGTCGTCGAACCTTCGGCGATCGGGTGTGAGAACCCTGCTACTTATGGTCATCCAGTATCTGTGCACGCATAATCGCCGCCAGCTTGTCCGCTGTCTGCAATGTGTCATGGCGGCTGTGTGCGGGCAGACTTCGGTCTGGCCGGGTGTCCATAACCGGTATTCTCACCCCGCATACAGTTGCCACCTTTTGCCCCGTGAGAATGGCATTGGGTCGCACCGCAGATTTTGGAGAGCCGTTTCAATGGACAAACTGATCCCAGACCCACCCCCATCCCCCACCACCCCGCTCGAAGACGCCATGCGCGCCGACGATCTTGTGAAAAACCGCGAAGCGATAAAACGCGCGCTCGATTTCTATCTCTGCCCCGAACCCGCAAAACCGCATCCGCCCAGCACGCTGTTCATGGTGGCGCCCAATGTCGATACCGAAAGCCTGTTGGCGCATGCCTGTGAGTCGCTGGCGTAAGCGAGTGCCATGGCGAGTAATTTCGCTGGCGAGTTGAGCGGTTTTCAGCGCAGCACGGCGTTGGCCATTCAGCAGATCGTCATGCTGGCGGAATTGGCGGTAAATCGGGCGCTGGATCGGGTTGATCCGCAGCGCTGAAACCGCGTTATCGTTCTTCGCGAGCAGGCTCGCTGCCACAAAAAGCACGCGGTCGACTGTGGGAGCGAGCCTGCTCGCGAAGGGGCCTTCAAGGGCACCAACAAACTAATTCTTGCCCTCGATCTTCCCGCCCGCATCCGGATCATAAAAATCCGGAATCTCGTACCGGTATTTCTTCAGCCAGCGCTGCATCGCCAGTTCGCGTTCGGTGGCGGTGGCGCTTTGGGGTTTTGCTGAGGCGGCTTTGTTGCGGCTTTGCAGGACCAGCCAGCCTTCGGTTTCCTGTTGCTGGGCCGAGGCGGGGCCGGTGTCGATGGCGTGGGCGCTGAGGGGCAGTGTGAGCAGGGTCAGGTAGCACAGGCCTTGGCGAATGTTCATGGCTGTCTCCTTATTCGAGCGTCGGCGGTAGCGGGTCGATGAAGGCGGCGACGCGGTCGCCTGATGGGGTTTTGGCGCTGGCTGGCGCTTTGAGTTTCTCCGCGCGTTGCTGCGCTTCGGTGAATTGTTCCGGGGTCAGTTTCGAGCGGCTGACGATTTCGGCGGCCTGTGGCCAGTCGTTCTGGTAGAGCAGCAAAGTGACCATGTTCAGCGTCGCCAACTGATTGTTCTGGCTCAGTTCAATGGCGGTGAGGAATTCGAATTTCGCTTCGTTGAGGCGCAGCTGGTTGAGGTACACGACGCCGAGATCGTTGCGGATTTTCTCGTCGGTGGGCGCCAGACGGGCGGCGCGTTGCAGGTGGGCCTGGGCCTGGCCGTGGTCGCCACGGGCGGCGTAGACCTGGCCCAGGCCGTGTTCGGCCTGGGCGGTGAGGCAGCCGCCAAGCAGGCTGCGGTAGAGCGGCTCGGCTTCGCTGCGGCCGAGCTGGCGATAGACCTTGGCTTTGCGCAGGCGCACTTCGCTGAGGTTGTCCGGCAGGCTTTGCAGGTTGGCCAGGCTGGCGTGGAGCTTGCCGTCGCTGGCCAGATCATCGGCGAGGTTCAGCGACAGTTCCTGCTCCGAGGTCAGCTTGCTGCAGCTGGACGGCGACAGCAGCGAGGTCCACGGTGCCTGGCCGTCGGTGGCGCAACCGCTGAGCAGCAGCAGACTGGTCATGACTATCAGTACTTTCATCAAACGCTCTCCATGAGCCAAGGTCAGTTTGCGAACGCGCGGGCAATGGCGGTGAAGCCCGGGCCGGCCAGTACGATCAGCAGGGCCGGAAACAGAAACAGCATCATCACCACCGACATCTTCGCCGACATTTTCGAGATGTATTCCTGCAGCCGGGTCAGGCGACGGTCATCCAGCAGTTGCTTGAGCGCCAGCAACGATTTCATCGCGCCGCCGCCCTGGTGGATCAGTTGCTGGAGGATCACGCAGGTGTCGGTAAATTCGTCCACGGCGAGCATCACCGCCGTCTTGTTCAGCTCCTGCCCTAGTTCCAGACCCGAGTCGACGCGGTTGAGGATCAGGCGCAGTTCGCGCGTCAGTTCCGGCAGCAGTTTCTGCGCTTCGACGCTGAGCACGCGCAGCGCTTGTTCCACGGCCATGCCGGATTCGAAGAGGATGCGCAGCAGCGGAATGAACGTGGAGATTTCCACGGCGATGGTTTTCTGCCGACGGGCGGCGGCGTAGGCGAGCAGACGTTTGGGCAAGAGATAGCCGCCGCCCGCAGCGAACATCGGCGCCATCCAGCGATGGCTGGTCTGTGGGAAAAACACTTCCTGCAGAAAGATCGCCAACCCCAGGGCGAGCAGCGGCGTGCCGATCTGGCACGCGGCGAACAACGCGCGTTCGTTGGCACGGCGCCAGCCGAGGCGACCGAGCAAGGTCTGGGTTTCGCTGTCGATGCTCACCGAGCCCCGGCCGAAACGGCTGTTGCCCAGCGCGCGCAGCCAGTGGCCGAAACGGTTCTCCCGGACCAATTGGCCGTGCAAGCGCTGATGCACCTGTCGCACGCGGCGGCGCTCGGTGAGCAGGTGATTGCCCAGCAATAACAGCGAACCGAGCAGCAACAGCAACGCCGCGAGCCAGACCATCTCAAACGCTCCGCAGCATGCGCCACAGCGCCAGACTGCCGAGCACCTGCAACGCGGCGGCGCTAAGCAACATGGTCTGGCCGCTTTCGTCATTCCACATGCCGAGCATGTAGCCGGGGTTGGTCAGCATGAAGTAGCTCACCAGAATCAACGGCAGCAAACCCAGCACCCAAGCGGTCATGCGCGTTTCCCCGGTCAGGGCACGCAACTGCCGCGCGCCCTGGTCGCGCTCGCGGATCAGTTTGATCAGGTTCTCCAGCAGCTCACTGGCGTTGCCGCCGTAGCGGTGATTGACCTTCAGGCCGAGGGCGAACATGCGCAGTTCGTCCTGCTCGTAGAGTTCGGCAAAATCGCTGACCGCGTCCGGCAGGTTCACGCCCAGTTGCACGTTGCGCTGCACCCGGCCCATGGCGGTTTTCAACGGATCCTCGCTGGCCTCGATGCCGCCCATCACCGCATCGCTGAGCGTGCGCCCGGACTTGAGACTGCGCACGGTGTGGTCGAGCAGTTGCGGTAACTGCTCGATCATGCGGCGAATCCGCCGTTGGTAGCGAATGGCGATGTACAGCCGCAACGCCACGGGCGGGACGATCAGCATGATCAGCAAACCGATCCAGCTGGCGAGCAGAAACCCCAGGCCCATGGCCGCTGCCCACAGGCTCAGCCACACGCCGAAACGCTCGCTCGGTCGGCCCAGTCCGGCACGCAGAAACATGCGTTCCAGCCCGACCCATTTCGTCTGTTCCACGGCCAGTTGCGGTTGCCCGGCGGCCAGTCGGTTGAGGACTTTTTCCGTCGCGGTCTTGTGCAGACCTTGCAGGAACAGGTAGATCGACAGCCCCAGCAGTACCAGGCAGACAGCGATAAGAATGGTCGGTCCCAGCATCTGTGTGCTCCTCGCCGTCAGCCCAGGTGAGCGTCATGGCGCAGTTTGTCGCCGGCCGGGTTGATCGCCTCGCGCAGGAAGCCGAAACCCGTGCGGCGGTCGAGGCGGAACAGGGTGTTGGTGACGTAGACGTCCTCGCGAATCCCGACCACTTCCACCACTTCGCTGACGCAGCGCCGGCCATCGGGCATGCGCGTCAGTTGAATGATCACGTCGAGGGCGGCGCAGATCATCTGGCGCAAGGTGCGTTCGGCAATCGAGCGTCCGGTCAGGCCGACCAGCGTCTCCAGGCGCAGCAACGCATCCTGCGCATTGTTGGCGTGCACGGTGCTCATTGAGCCGTCGTGGCCGGTGTTCATGGCGGTGAGCACGTCGACCACTTCGACGCCACGGATCTCGCCGAGAATGATCCGGTCAGGACGCATGCGCAGGGCGTTGCGAATCAGGTCGCTGGCCTTGACCTCGCCGTGGCCTTCGGCGTTGGGCGGACGGGTTTCCAGGCGCACCACGTGCGGATGGCCGAGTTGCAGTTCGGCGACGTCTTCGATGGTCACCAGCCGTTCGTGGGGGTTGATCAACTGGCTGAGGATGTTCAGCAGCGTGGTCTTGCCGGTGCCGGTGCCGCCGCTGATCAGGACGTTGCAGCGCTTGCCTACGGCGTTCTGCAGAAATTCGAAAATCGCCAGATCGATGGTCTGCATCGCCATCAGATCAGTGCTGTTGAGCATGTCCTTGCGGAACTTGCGGATCGACAGGCACGGCCCGTCGAGGGCTATCGGCGGGATGATTGCATTGACCCGGCTGCCATCTGGCAGGCGCGCATCGACCATCGGCGAGGACTCGTCGAGGCGGCGACCGAGCGGCGCGAGAATGCGCTGCATGACCCGCTCGACGTGATGCGCATCGATGAAACGCAGATCGCTCTGATGCAGTACGCCGTCGCGCTCGATGAACACCCGGTGCGGGCCGTTGACCAGAATCTCCGTCACCGATGGGTCGCGCAGCAGCACTTCCAGCGGGCCGAAACCGGTGAGCTCATCGACGATTTCTTCGCCCAGGCGCTCCATCTCGTAGCGTGAGATCGCCAGGTGCAGACGCGCGATGTATTCGGCGACCTTGTCGGTGACGAATTGCGCCAGTTGCTGGCGTGAACCTTCGAGCAGGTTTTTCCCCGACTCTTCGATGGCGTCGATGATGTAGCGGTGCAGGACCAGTTTCAGGCCCTCGTGATCGCTGTTGCCGATCGCTCCGCGCGGCGTTGCGCCAAAGAGTTTTTCTGCGCTCATGAGAGGCCTCGCAGGCGGTCGAACCAGGTGACTTTCGGTTTGCTCAGACCTTCGGAACGCTTGGCCAGACGCTCGCCGAGGGTGCGCAGGCTCTGGGTGAGTTTTTCCCGCGGCGCCAGTTCAAACAGGCTGACGCCCTGGTTCTTTGCATTCAGGCGCACGTCGGGACTGAAGGCCAGCACGGCGATGACTTCCAGATTGAAGGTCTTGCCCAAGGTTTCCGAATCCGGCGCGACGTTGTTCAAATAACGATCAACCAACAGGCGCCCGTGCTCAAGCTTCATGCCTTTCTCGCGCCAGAGGTTAAGCACGGCGAGGTTGCGTCGACAGTTGAGTACGTTCTGGTCGGTGTACCACAGCAGCTTGTCGCAATGGCTGACGAAGGTGCGCAGCGCCTCACTGTCGGCCTGCCCGGTGAGGTTCACGACGATGTGCTGAAAGTGCTGACGCAAAGCGCTGAGCAACATGTACAGCTCGGCGGCACTGGTGGTTTCCAGCGGCTCATCAGTGTCGGCGTAGGCGAGAATGCGCAGGCCGTGTTCGGCGCTGGTGAAGGCGCTGTCGATCAGCGTGGTGTCGAGACGGCGCAGGTGACGCAGGGCATCGCCGAAGTGGAACGAGCTCTCCAGACCCAGCAGCGCCAGACTGTCGCCACGCGGCAGACCGAGATCGAGCAGCAGGGTCTGCTGGCCGCTTTTCTGCACCACCATGGCCATGTGATTGGCGATCAAGGCGCCGTCCGACGCACCTTGCACTCCATACAGCACAGTAAGACCACCGAGCTGCGTGTTCGGGGTGACCGCCGGCAGGCGTTTGCTCAGGCGCCGTACCAGTCCGGCGACTTCGCTGGACCGCGAGCCATAGGCGACAAAATCCCGCGCGCCGGCACGCATCGCATTGAGCACCAGTTGATTGTCCATGCCGTCGCCCAGGGCGACGATTGCCAGCATCGGCTTGGCTTCGAGCGCACCTTCGATCAGCGCACTTTGCGCCACGACGTGCTCGCGATCGAGGCCGACGAACACCAGATTGGCGAACGTCACGTCGACCAGTGCGAGCAGTTCATCGAGGCTGCCGGCCCCGGCGCTGACCACTTGGCCGAGCGGCGCAAGGGCGCTTTGCAGCCATTGCAGATCGGTGCTGTTGCGGGTGATGGCGAGGAAGGTCTGACTGAGATTCTGGTTCATTGCGACAACCCGCTGCGCTTGTCGAAGTTACCGTTCTCGAGGAAGAACATGCGATAGAAATTCGGGTCGTAGTTGCGCAATTTCTCTCCCGGCAACGACGGCAGCCGCGCGTCTGCCGCCAGTGGCTGGACCAGATGCGGGGTGACGATCATCAGCAGCTCGCGCTCTTCGCGCTTGATCTGCGAACCCTTGAAAAAAGCTCCGAGCACGGGAATGTCGCCCAGTCCGGGAAACTTGTTCACCTGCGAACTGTTGGTGGTACTGATCAAACCGCTGATGACAAAGCTTTCGCCATCGCCCAGCGACACGCTGGTGTCGGTACGGCGGATGGTCAGCGCCGGGACGGTGGTGCCGGCGATGTTCACCGCATTGGTGAAGTCCAGTTCGCTGACCTCCGGGGCGACCTTCAGGGCAATGCGGTCGCGGCCGATGATGGTTGGCGTCAGCGTCAGGCGGATGCCGAATTCCTTGTACTCGATCGACACGCTGTCGCTGCCGGAACTGGGCACCGGAATCGGGATTTCCCCGCCGGCCAGGAAGCTCGCACTCTGCCCGTTCAGTGCCACCAGACTTGGTCGCGCCAGGGTGTAGGCGAAGCCGCTGGTTTCCAGGGCGTTGATGATCGCCATGGTCTTGCCGCCGACCCAGGAGAAATTGAACAGCGAGTTATCCACCGGCAGGCGCGGCTGCGGCACGCCATCGATCGGTGGCAGCGTGCCGGGCGAGCCGAACAGGAAATTGCCGCGCGTGCCGATCAGCGACGCCGTGGCTTCCTTGAGTTTGGTGCGGCTGACTTCGACGAAGCGGATGTCGGTCTGCACTTGCGATGGCAGGGTCGGATCGTCCGACGGCACGCTGCTGGTCAGCGCCGTGGTCGCCGCGCCCTGGACAAAGACCATGGCTTGTTGCGGCTGCGCCGAGCAGGCCGTCCAGACCATCAGGCTGGTCGCGCCGGGGCCGACGCCCGTGAGCAAAAAGGACGAACCGCCATTGGCATGCACGTCGGCAATTTTTGGGTCGCCCACTGCCAGCCGAGTGATTGCCACCGGTGACTGCATGTCCTGCTGGAAGCCTTCACCGATTTCGATCACCGAGGGCAGGCGCGGCAGTGCCGAGCAGTTGCCCACCGCCGCGAAGGCGCTGTCCATCGTCAATCCCAACAACAGCAAGGCCCGGAGCGCCGGTTTCAAGGTCGGTCTGAGTCGACTCTGCATGCACGTGAATCCTTGCGCAGTCATGGGGTTTGTTGGCTGATCTGATTGCCGCGAATGATTTCCACCGCAGGCCTCGGCGCCGCGCCGGCACTCGCGGTGGCAGGTGCTCGCTGGGCACTGCCCAGGGCGAGTTGGGTGAACTGGAAGAGCTGGCTGTTGGCGCGATCCAGGTGCACGGGCGATTGCGTTTCGCCGGCCCAATATTTGGCCAGCCGTTGTTCTTCGCTGCTGCGCACCGCGAGGCGTAACGTGCCGACCTGGGTTGCCAGCATCAGACGACTGAGCAGTTGTTCCGGCACCGCCAGCACCACGGTGCGCGCGGCGATGCGGCGTTGGTCCTGTTTGATTTTTTCTTCGGCACTGAGGCTGGGCGAAGCCGGTTGGCCGTCATTGGTCAGGCCGTACTGATCGCCAATGCCGAGCACGCGCAGAGCCGGAATGGCGATCTGCGCCGACTGCTGCAGGTTGCTTGCATCCTCGCGCAGGTACAGCAGCACATCGACGTAATCGCCCGGCAGCAATTGCCCGGCAGCACCGATCACTTCATCGACGGCCACGGTCAGCGCGCGTTCATCGCGGCGGATCATTCGCGCCAGCGCACCGCCGGCCTGGAAGCTTTCGTCATTGAGCCAGGTGCCGGCGCTGAGGTGGCGCCATGGCGTGCGGCCCACTGCCTGTTCGACAGTGGCCAGGCTGCCGGCCGGTGCGCTGCGCAGTTTTTCCACGGTCACGTCGGCGGCGGTCAACGGCGTGAACGGCGGCACGTCATGCAGCAGCATCACTACCGGTTGGCGGGTCTGGTCTGCGGCAATCGCGACAGTCTGTTCAACGCTGACCGCTGATGCCACGGGCACGTCGACGACCGGGGCCGGCTGACGGCTGAGCACGAGTCCCCAGTAGCCGACGAAAACTGCCCCCAGCAACAGCAACGCGGCAAGGCCCATGGTGACGCGACTGTTCATGACGGCTCTCCCTTTCCTGCTGCACAACCGACTGCATTTGCTTGCGAAAGGCGGACTGCTTCGGCAGTTATGAACATGCAACTATTTCGCTATTTCCAAGCTAGCTGATCCAAGCAAAAGCGCCATTAATGACAGGCAAATAACCCACCAAAGTCTGGGTCCTGCCCAATTGACTGCTGCAAAGGGCCGAGACACGCAGGGATTAATGCTTTGTGATTAATGCGTTCTTACAGTTGTTGCGCGGGGGTTTGTTGACAATGCTCAAGTGGCACGGTGGAACCTTGCCGCGGTGGTGATGTCGGCGCCAGAGGCGCGAAGGAGTGGAGCTATGTTGGGTCTGAATCTGGATTATGTGATCGCCAGGGCTCGCGCGTTTGCCCGCAGCGAAGAGGGGGCTTCGGCGATCGAGTATGCGATTGTGGTGGCGATGGTGGCGGTGGTGGTTGTGGCATTCATAACGCCGATCGGGGAACGGATCCTGGCGATATTCGACAGCATTCTGAATGCACTTCCGGCTGCGACTCCTTAGGGCGTTGCGGACGTGTGAACACTGCACCTGGCTGATATCGCACTACACTGGATTAATTCTTCAGCATTCAGGTATTGCCCATGAACGCGTCTTCGTCGTCCCGCCAACAACTGCTTCTGGTTGATGATGAAGAAGACGCGTTGCTGGAGTTGGCAGAGTTGCTGGAGGGGGAGGGGTTTGCCTGTCATACCGCGACGTCGGTGAAGCTGGCATTGCATCATCTGACCCGGCATCCGGATATTGCTTTGGTGATTACTGATCTGCGCATGCCGGAGGAGTCGGGCATGTCGTTGATCAGGCGGTTGCGTGAGCATACGTCGCGGGAGCATTTGCCGGTGATTGTGATGTCGGGGCATGCGGATATGGAGGATGTCAGCGATATGTTGCGGTTGCAGGTGCTGGATCTGTTTCGCAAGCCGATTTATCACGTGAGGTTGTTGGAGACTCTCGATAATCTGTTTCCCAAGCCTCGGGTCGAGGTCGTGTGACTCGGCGGCCTTTGGGCCGACCGTGTTCTTGGGGGTGGGTGAATATCCGTTCCTGCGGGTGTTGCGGCTGGCGGTTTCGCCCTTACGGCGACTTACTTTTTTTACAAACGCCCGGAATGCCGACCCAGTAAAAAAGTAAGCAAAAAAACGCTTGCTCCTACGTTCGGCCCTCGCAGGCTCGGGTTCCTTCGCTGCGGGATCGATCCGGGCGCAGCGGCTACGGTTTGCTTCGCTGCACCTCCTTGCGCTGTGTCTGGCTGCGCCAGACGGTCGCTGCGCTCCCCCGCCCGGATCAATCCCTCCACTCAGCCTTCCGACGTCGCCGGTGGATCAAGATCAAAAGCTTTACTGGAGCTAACGCTCATCGTGTAGGAGCTGCCGAAGGCTGCGATCTTTTGCTTTTGCTTTTGCTGTTCTGTGGGAGCGAGCCTGCTCGCGAAGGCGGCCCGGCAGCCGACCTGTTCTTGAGTCTTACGCGATCCAACTGTAGGAGCTGCCGAAGGCTGCGATCTTTAGCTTTTGCTTTTCTGCGGAAGCGGGCTTGCTCGCGAAGGCGGCCTGCCCGCCGACCTGTTCTTGAGTGTTACGCGATCCAACCGTAGGAGCTGCCGAAGGCTGCGATCTTTAGCTTTTGCTTTTCTGCGGAAGCGGGCTTGCTCGCGAAGGCGGCCTGCCCGCCACTACATCTCTCTATGACTCACCACCTGCAACTGCTTTTCCCTCCCGTCACTCAGGCACCAGCCTGTCCAGTACGCGGTTGACCGCCAGTTCGCCCAGCATGATCACTTGCTGTATCCCCAACAGGGAGCTGCGCTGCGGTCCATCGATAAATCCGGCGAGGTCGCTGGCCATGATGCTCGCCGAGGCCAGTGATTCGCAGGCATGTACCAACAGGGTTTCGTTATCCGCAGCCGGGTCGACGAGGAACAGGGTGCTGGGTTTGCGCGGTGCGGCGGGGTCTTTGATGAGGCGGGGGTTGAGGTAGTAATCGATGGCGCGGTCGGCGGCTTCCTTGAGCTTTTGCGCTTCGAGGAGCGGATCGGCAACGGGTGGATCGGGCGTTATCTTTTTCACGGGCTCAGTCTCCTGATGGAGTAGGGCCGCAACCCGTTCGCGACTAAACGAAAGGGAGGCAGCTGCACGCAGGTTAGTCGACCGATGAGCCACGAAATCGGCGCGCCCGGAGGCGCCCTGCGCACAGCCACCATCAAGTGCAGGTATGCAATACCTGGCTGACAGGGACCTGTGCGGCGTGGACAAGCGGGCGACTAAACCCGACCACTGATGAGCAGTGGCAGGCAAACGATAGAACCCGCGCCCCAGGCGCACAAGCCGGCGGATTCTGGCGTAGCCGTAGGCAATGGCGCAAGGATTTGTGGGCTGTTGCTAGGTAACGGGGCGTGTGTTTAAACGGCTGGTTTAAGCGGTGCGATAACTCGGTTGAATAGCCCGAACCATTTCACGAAGAGGGTGTGTCAGTTGAAAGACTCCCGACTGACACGCCGCCGCTTCTCACAACTGATAACTGAAACTGATGCTGTACCGCGGCTTGCGATTGAACGTGTCCAGCGCTTCATCGGACATGGCCTTCGCCACTTCCAGGGCCACGTTGTAATACCTGGCATCACCAAAGCGCAGCCCGAGGGCAGTCGATGACAGGTTGTTGGCCTGCACCGGCAGTTGGTTGAACCAGCTGCGCGAGCGGTCGAGCACTACGTAGGGTTGCAGGATGCGCACCCAGTTGCCGTCGCGGTTGTAGCTGTAGTTGACCTCGTAGGCCACGCCCCAACCCTTGTCGCCCGAGGCCTGATCGTCGGGGTAGCCGCGGCCGAAATTCTGCCCGCCGAACACCGCGCGTTCGCTGTCGGGCAAGGTGTCGTCGCTCCAGTACAACGCGGCCGAGAGCACGCCTTGCCAGTTGTCGAGAAACTTGTCGCTCTGCACGCCGGACAGGCGCACGCGGAAGAAATCCAGATCGATGTCGTCATAGTTGGTGCTTGCGCCGAGGCTGTCGAAGCCCTGGTAAACGCCGGCGCTGAGGATGCGCAGTTGGCGGGCGTCGGCTTTGCGCCAGTCGCCTTCGAAGGCGAGGGCGCGGACGTCGGTGCGCAGTTCGGTGCTGAAGGGAAAGTTGATGCCGTCGTAGCGTGTCTTGTCGTCGACCGCATACAGGCGCGAGCCGGCGGTCAGCAGTTCGTTGGCGGAGGCGATCAGGGGCGTGCTGAAGCCGATCGAATAGCGATCGTTCTCGCGATGGGTACTCAGGCGTCCGCCACCGCCCACCAGCACTTCGGTGTTCGGGTCGGCGCGGTAACGCGAGGCCGAAACGTTGAGTTGCGTGCCCTCGGTGTCGAGGAACTGACTGTAGTCGAGACGGTAGTAATGTTCTTTGTCGTCGCCCGGCGGGAACAGGCCGCTGAGGCTCAACTGTTCGCCCATCGAGGTTTGCGAATTGCTGCTGACACCGAGCAACGCCTGCGGGCCGTTGCGGTTGTCTTCGGTGGTGCTCAGGGTACTGGTGAACGGTTTGCGACTGGCCTGGGCAACCAGAGTGGTCGCGCCATCGGTGGTGCCCGGCGGTGGCACTTGCGCTTGAATGGTTACCCCGGGAATGCGGCTCATCAGCGTGGTGTAGCGCTCGAAGGTCTTGCGCGTCAGCGGGCGTTCGGCCTGGATTTTCGCGGCGAGTTTGTCGAGCTGGCCTTTGACCCGGCCAATGTCGCCCTGCATCTGGATATCGCGCACGTAGCCCTCGACCAGCACCACGCGGGCCACGCCGTCATCGAAGTTCTGTTGCGGCAGGAACGCGTACGACAACAGATAGCCATCCTGCTGATAGCGGCGGGTGATGTTGCGCGTGGCTTCGATCAGTTCGGCAAGGCTGGCCTGGCGGCCGATCAGAGGCTTGTAGATTTGCGCGAGTTCGTTGAGCGGATAGATCGTGCCGCCTTCGATCTGCACGGTCTTGAGGTTGACCCTGGTTTCCATCAGCAGTGGCTGTGCGGCGGTCGCGCCCGGGTCGGGCACTTGCAGCGGTGCCGCGCTCGGGCGATAGGCGTCGGCGGGCAGGTTGGGTACGGGCAGGTTGCGCGTGGTTTCGTTACTGTTGAGAAAGCTGGGCAAGGTGTCGGCGAGGGCAACGGAACTGAGGCTCAGGCACAGCAGGGATGCCAGGACGCGCATAGGACACTCCATGGTCAGGACACAGCACGAGGCTGATTTTTCCTAAGAAAAAGCGGAAGACTCGTGGGAATCTTCCGCCCTCAACCAAGCGTAGGCGCTGTAGGTAAGGCCGTCGAATCGGCCAGGTGCAATTCAGCGTTGAGTGCCGCTCAACGCACCGGTCAGGCCGCCGAGTACACCGCCCAGACCACCGGTTGCCGTGCCGCCGCTGGTAGCAGTGCCACCGTTGACCAGACCACCCACTGCCGCCACTGTGCCGCCGACATTGCTGACCAGACCGCCGACCGCTGTGGTGACCGGGTTGTTGGTTGCGGCAATCGCCCCGCCGAGATTGCCGACCGCAGCGCCGACTTGACTGGTGATACCGGCAACCGGAGTGCCGAGACCGGTAGCGGCACCCACCTGTTGAGTCACAGTGGTGACGGCGCTGGTGACCGGATTGAGGCCTGCACCGACTGCGGTGCCGACGCTGGCCAGCGGCGAAGTGGTTGCCGTGATCGGCGTGCCCGAGCCTCCAAGTACGGTGTTGAGCGAAGCTATCGTGTTGCCCAGCCCGCCAGCGGTGACGCCGCCGGCACTGACCACGCCGCTGGTGCTGCCGGCATTCAGACCGCTGCCGACGTTGACCACGGCGCCGCCCACGGTTTGCAGCAGACCGGTGCCGCCCAGCCCGCCACCGATGCCACCGATGCCGCCATTACCCGAGCCAGTGCCATTGGACACCAGGCCGCCCGCTTTGCCGACCGCCGTGCCGGTGTTGCTCAGGGCGCCGCCGAGGGTGTTGGTCAGGGCATTGTCGTTGCCGGCATCGGTGAGCTTGCCGCCGAGGCTGTTCACAGTGCCACCGACTGTCGCAATCGCCCCTTTGAGCGGATCACCCAGGCCGGTGGCAACGCCGAGTTTGTCGGTGGTGCTTTCAACCATGGCGATCACTGGCACCAGGCCGCTGCCGAGCTTGTTGGTCAACTGGCTGGTCGGTCCGCTGGTCAGTGAGGTGTTGAGGGTGTCGCCGAGCATGGTGACTTTTTCGCCGATGCCATCGACCAGTGGCGCCACCCGGGTGACTACACCGCCAACGACGGGAACGCTACGGGTCGCAGTGTTCAGTTTGACGCTGAGGTCCGACACGCCGTTGCCAACATCGGAAACCACACCGCCAACCGAGGCCACGGTGGTGGTCAGGCCGTTGGGGTCAGTGGCCAGTTTGCCGATGCCATCAGTGACGCCATCGCCCAAGGTGCTGACCACGTTGCCGGTGGTGTTGGCCACGCTTTGCACGATGCCGCCAGCGACCGGAACAGTGCTCAGCGAATCGCCGATCTGGCCGACGCCATCGCCGACACCGCTGACGGTTTTGCCGACGTCCTGAACAAGTGTTGTGGTTACCAGCGAAGGTGCAGCGGGATTGGTCGGGTTGGTGGGGTCGGTCGGGTTGGTTGGATTGCTCGGATCGGTGCCGCCGCCTGTTCCGCCAGTGCCGCCAGTGCCGCCGGTTCCACCAGTGCCTGCGGTATCGCCGCCGGTGCCACCAGTGCCGCCAGTGCCGGCCGTATCGCCGCCGGTTCCGCCATCCGCGCCACCCGCGCCACCGCTGCCATCGGTGCCCGCTGTGCCGTCCGCCGTCGAGCTGCCCGAGCTGCTGCGATGTCCGCCACCACCGCTGCTGCAGCCGACGAGCCCTACAGAAAGAATCAATGCCAGCGCAATTGCCGATTTGGACCACATCACTTGAGTTTTCATGATTGAGATTCCTGCACCTGTCACAACGTTACGTTGCCTTCGATGGCCCGCCGATCTGTCGTCGTCGATGCCTCGTCCGTGGCTGTAATCTCAGTGGAGGGCAGGTTTTTCACCATTCTCAAGTTGGTATTAACCCGTTTTTATAGCGGGCTCGGCGCTATGCCGAAGGACTAATACCCAGGTGATAAACGCGCAAAAAAAAGCCTTGAAATTCAAGGCTCGGTTTTTTATGAACGCGCCGGCAGGGCGGGGGAAAACGTAAGTGATATACACACAATTGACGGGTTCTCCCCGCGCCGCGGATCAAGCAATCGGTTGCCATTGAGCGACCATATGTTCCAGGTCGCCGGCGCCGACCAGGCGCAATTCACCGCTGGAGCCCGCCGCACTCGCCAGCAATGTCACGTCACTGGGCAGGCGCACCGGTTTGCGGAAATGCACGGCGACTTCCAGATTGGCTTTGGGCAGGTGATCGGAAAGTGCCGCCAGCGTGCGCGCCTTGTTCCACAAACCATGGGCGATCGCCGTGGGAAACCCGAACAGTCTGGCGCTCGCCGCACTCAGGTGAATCGGGTTGTAGTCGCCGGAAACTTTCGCATACTGGCGACCGATATCGGCCGGCGCGGTCCAGCGCGCCACTTCCAGCAAATCCTGAGACGGCTGCCAGTCCTCAGCCAGCGCCTCGCCCTCGAGTTTCACGCCGCGACAGAGCATGCGGCTTTCGGCTTCCCACAACGGCCCGAGTTGATCGTCCAGGGTGGTGAGCAGATCGAATGTCGCGCCTTTGGCATGTGGCTGCAGGTTGTGCACCCGCACGCTGACTTGCGCGCGGCTGATCGCGCCCATTGGCCGCAGCACACGGATGCGGTTGCTCAGGTGAATCAGCCCCAGCAGCGGGAAAGGAAAATCCCTGGCCGTGAGCAATTGCATCTGCAAGGCGAAGGCGAGGATGTGTGGATAGGTCGGCGGCAGCAGGCCGTCATCGACGAACCCGCAGACCTTGCGATAAGCCGCCAGCCGTTTGCCGTCTATATCGACCCAGCAGCGCAGGCCGCTGTCCGGCAGTTGCGTGCCGGTGATTTTGCGTCGCGTCGCTGCGCGCGAATAAAGCCCCGGCAGACTCGGTTCACGATCCAGCGTGTGCCATTCGATGCTCATGCTCATGCCCCCAGAACGCTTTGCCCACAGACTCGTAGCGCTTGGCCGGTGAACGCACCTGTACCCGGTTGCGCCAGCCACGCTACAGCTTCGGCGACGTCTTGCGCCAAGCCGCCCTGGCCCAGCGAACTCATGCGGCGCCCGGCCTCGCGCAGGCCGAATGGAATGTGCGCGGTCATTTGCGTTTCGATGAAACCGGGGGCGACGGCGTTGATGCTGATGCCGCGTTCCAGCAGCATCGGCGCCCAGGCCTGGGCCAGACCGATCAGGCCAGCCTTGCTCGCCGCGTAGTTGGTCTGCCCGCGATTGCCGGCGATGCCGCTGATCGAGGCGAGCAGAACCACCCGTGCGTTGTCGCGCAGGGTGCCGCTGTCGAGCAGGGCTTTGGTCAGCACTTGCGGCGCATTCAGGTTGACGGCCAGCACCGCGTCCCAGAACTCCGGGGTCATGTTGGCCAGGGTTTTGTCGCGCGTAATGCCGGCGTTGTGCACCAGGATGTCGAGGCCCTCGGGCAGGTGTTCGATCAATTGCGCGGCGGCGTCATCGGCGCAGATATCAAGAGTGATTGCGCGGCCACCGAGGCGGGCGGCGAGGGCTTCGAGGTCGGTTTTGGCCGGTGGCACATCGAGCAGAATCACCTCGGCGCCGTCACGGGCCAGGGTTTCGGCGATCGACGCGCCAATGCCGCGTGCAGCACCGGTGACCAACGCCTTGCGCCCGGCCAGCGGTCGGGTCCAGTCGGTGACTGGCGTGGCGCACGCGGTCAGGCGAATCACCTGGCCGGAAACGAAAGCACTTTTCGGCGAGAGGAAGAATCGCAGCGGGCCTTCCAGTTGATCTTCGGCACCGTCGCCGACGTAAATCAGCTGCAACGTGCCTCCGCTGCGCAGCTCCTTGGCCAGTGACCGCGAGAATCCTTCAAGCGCCCGTTGTGCACTGCAAGCGAACGGATCGCTCAGGGTCTCCGGCGCGCGACCGAGGATCACCAGGTGCGCGCTGTGGTCGAGATTCTTCATCAATGGCTGGAAAAATTCGCGCAGTTGTTTGAGCTGGTCGGTGTGCTGCAGTTCGCTGGCGTCGAACACCACCGCTTTGAGTTTCGGCCCGTGGCCGGGGATCCACGCGGTGGCCAGCGAGGGCTCGGTGCCGTAGCTGTAGATCGCATCGGTCAAACGGTTGGCAAACACGCCGATCCGTTCGGCCAGCGGCCCGCCACCGATCAGCAAGGCGCCCTCGATCGGCCGCAGACGCCCGGCTTGCCAGCGTTCCAGCCGCACCGGCGACGGCAGGCCCAAGGCCCCGACCAGACGATGGCCGAAGGATGAGTTGGCGAAGTCGATATAGCGGTCAGACATGGAACGCTCTCCAGAAGTTGGGGTTCAAAGTGTGGACTGCCTGCGGCAATCAATCGTTCGATCGGTGCAATAAGGCCTACGCTGGTTTAGCAGAGTAGACCACTGACCCTGTGGTAGCGGGCTTGCCCGCGATGGCGGAGTGTCAGCCGCTGAAGGGTTGGGAATGCCGCCCCCATCGCTGGCAAGCCAGCTCCCACAGGGTTCCATGTGAATCCGCAAAGTCCACAGGAGTTATTCATGACCCAGCTGCGCCGCGTCGCGATCATCGGCGGTAACCGTATCCCCTTCGCCCGCTCCAACGGACCGTACGCCACGGCCAGCAATCAGGCGATGCTCACCGCCGCCCTCGAAGGCCTGATCGAACGCTACAACCTGCACGGCCAGCGCATCGGCGAGGTGGTGGCGGGCGCGGTGCTTAAATTGTCACGGGATATGAACCTGACCCGCGAATGCGTTCTTGGCTCGCGCTTGTCTGCGGCGACGCCCGCCTATGACATTCAGCAAGCCTGCGGCACCGGTCTGGAAGCGGCATTGCTGGTGGCCAACAAGATTGCCCTCGGTCAGATCGACTGCGGCATCGCTGGCGGTGTCGACACCACCTCGGACGCGCCGATCAGCGTCAGCGAAGGCCTGCGCAGGGTCCTTCTGCAGGCCAACCGCGCCAAGAGCACCGGCGACAAACTGAAAACCCTTCTGCAGTTGCGCCCCCAGCATTTGATCCCCGAATTCCCGCGCAACGGCGAGCCGCGCACTGGCCTGTCGATGGGCGAGCACTGTGAATTGATGGCGCAGACCTGGAATATTCCCCGCGAAGCACAGGATCAACTCGCCCTCGAAAGTCACCATAAACTTGCCGCTTCCTACAGCGAAGGCTGGCACAACGATCTGATGACGCCATTCCTCGGCCTGACCCGCGACAACAACCTGCGCCCCGATCTGACCCTGGAAAAACTCGCCACGCTGAAACCGGCGTTCGAAAAAAGCGCCAGGGGCACCCTGACGGCAGGCAACTCCACGCCGCTCACCGATGGTGCTTCGCTGGTCTTGCTCGGCAGTGAAGAATGGGCTAAAGAGCGCGGATTGCCGATCCTTGCCTACTTGCGCGACGGCGAAACGGCGGCGGTGGATTTCGTCAATGGCACCGAGGGCCTGCTGATGGCCCCGGTGTATGCCGTGCCACGCTTGCTGGCGCGCAATGGGCTGACGTTGCAGGATTTCGATTACTACGAAATTCACGAAGCGTTCGCCGCGCAGGTACTGTGCACGCTCAAGGCCTGGGAAGATGCGGAGTATTGCAAGACTCGACTGGGGCTGGACGCGCCGCTGGGTTCGATAGACCGCAGCCGGCTCAACGTCAAGGGCAGTTCGCTGGCGGCGGGGCATCCATTTGCTGCGACGGGCGGGCGAATTGTGGCGAATCTGGCCAAGCTGCTGGAGGCGGCGGGTCGGGGGCGAGGGTTGATCTCGATTTGCGCGGCGGGCGGGCAGGGCGTCACCGTCATCATCGAACGCTGAGCCGTATTCCAATGTGGAGGCGAGCTTGCCCCCACAAGATCCTCGATGCATGTGCATGTCAGATTCTGTCGCAAATGCCCTTGCCGGCTGGTACCGATCAATGCCACGGTCTCGGCTATGATTCCCAGCGGTCGCTGCGGTGTGACCGCGATTTAACCGGCACAGTGTGTGCATCCTCAAGGTTCACAGGTCGGCAACCCCTCCCCGTCGGGCGAGGATTGCCGTATAACGAGTGACATTCGCGTGTTTGGTAATAAAGGACCCACAATAAAAGCTGATGAAGACTCCAAAACGCATTGAACCCCTGATCGAGGACGGTCTGGTCGACGAAGTGCTGCGTCCACTGATGAGTGGCAAAGAGGCAGCTGTTTATGTAGTGCGCTGCGGCAATCAGTTACGTTGCGCCAAGGTCTACAAGGAGGCTAACAAACGCAGTTTCCGCCAGGCGGCCGAATATCAGGAAGGCCGCAAGGTTCGCAACAGTCGTCAGGCGCGGGCCATGGCGAAGGGGTCCAAGTTCGGTCGCAAAGAGACCGAAGACGCCTGGCAGAACGCCGAAGTGGCGGCGCTGTTCCGCTTGGCCGGCGCCGGTGTGCGAGTGCCCAAACCCTATGACTTCCTCGACGGCGTGCTGTTGATGGAGCTGGTGGCCGACGAATTCGGCGACGCCGCGCCGCGTCTGAACGATGTGGTACTTGAGCCGGATCAGGCGCGCGAATATCACGCGTTCCTGATCTCGCAGATCGTGCTGATGTTGTGTACCGGTCTGGTGCACGGTGACCTCTCCGAGTTCAACGTGCTGCTGACACCGACCGGCCCGGTCATCATCGACCTGCCCCAGGCAGTCGACGCTGCGGGCAACAACCATGCGTTCAGCATGCTCGAACGTGACGTTGGCAACATGGCTTCGTACTTCGGCCGTTTCGCGCCGGAATTGAAGAAGACCAAGTACGCCAAGGAAATGTGGGCATTGTACGAAGCCGGCACCTTGCACCCGAACAGTGTGCTGACCGGCGAGTTCGACGATCCGGAAGACCTGGCCGATGTCGGCGGGGTGCTGCGAGAGATCGAAGCGGCGCGCCTGGACGAGGAACGCAAGCAAGCCATTCGCGCGGCGGACGACGCGCCGAAAGGCAAACCCGAAGAACCGCCTCCACCGCCGTGGATGCAGTGATCGCTTAATGGAAAACCCGGCTTCGGCCGGGTTTTTTTGTGCCTGGGCTATTGCGCAATAGCGAGCATGCCCCTTGTAGGAGCTGCCGAAGGCTGCGATCTTTGTTGTTGCTTTTAAAGGGCAAGATCAAAAGAACGTCCGAACGCGGCCCGAGCCTTCGGCAGCTCCTACAAGGACCGTATGTGAGCACCCCACGCAACACCCATCTGATCGTAAGCGCCCGGCTGATCTCCGATTTCGGCGCCTTCCTCAACATGGTCGCACTGGCCACTTACGTCTATTTGCTGAGCAACAGCGCCATGAGCGTCGGCGTCTTTCTTGCCAGTCGCGTCGGTGGCGGAATTTTTGCCAGCCTGATCGGCACACGGTTTTACCGACGCTGGCAGGGCCGCGCGCCGCTGATCGCTTTCGACCTGCTACGCGCCGTGCTGCTGGCACTGCTGCTTGTCACCCCGGCGAGTCAGCAAACCTGGCTGTTGCCAGTCATCGCCTTCGGCCTTGGCCTGGGCAATTCAATGTTCGCCATCGGCCTCAACAGCCAGTTGCCACGCTTGATCGAATCGGCGCAACTGCTCAAGGCGAATGCCTGGATAACCTCCGCCTCTTCAGCGGCAATGGTTGGCGGCAGTCTGGTGTCGGGGTTGCTGGTGGCCGCTTTTGGTTTCGAAACAGTCTTTGCCCTCAACGCGCTGACCTATTTGCTCGCCGCGCTGCTGATCGTGCCGCTGCGTTTCGCACCGGCACAAATCAGCGAACAGCCCGAACGCGGCGAATGGTTTGCGCTCCGGCAGGGCCTGCGCTCGGCGCCGGTGGTGGCGGCGATGCTCGCAGTCACCATGGCGGATACCTTGGGCAGTGCGGCGCATAACGTCGGTTTCCCGATCATTTCGAAACTCCTCACACCCGATGCGGCGAGCACGACTCTGGGCCTCGCGCTGGCGGTCTGGGCCAGCGGCAAACTGCTCGGCGCGCGCATCGCCAGCCACCTGAAAGGCTCGGACAACAGCCATCTCGAGCGCCGGTTTTTCTGCGGCGTGGCGTTGATGTCGTGCGGTTTCATTCTGATGTTCCAGCAGCACAGTCTCTTGGTGCTGCTGCTGTTCGCCTTGCCGGCCGGGCTCGGTGACGGGGTGTCCGAAGTCAGTCTGATGTCTCGTCTGCAACGAGAGCCTGCGGCGTTACGCTTGCCGATTTTCAGCGTGCTGACCTTGCTGCAGATGACCGGTTTCGGCATCGGCATGCTCGCCGCCGCGCCCTTCTATGCGTGGTGGACGCCGGGTGCCGTGGTCATGCTGTTTCACGGCATTCCCTTGTGCGCCCTGGGCGTTGTGACGCTGTTGCGGATCAGGCGCGAGCGGGTTGCGCGGCGCAGCCCGACGCCAATTCCTTGAGAATCGGGCAGTCCGGGCGATGGTCGCCACTGCAGTGCTCGACCAGATCCTGCAGGGTGTCGCGCAGCTCACCGAGCTCGCGGATCTTCTGGTTCAGCTCATCGATGTGCTGGCGCGCCAGGGCCTTAACGTCGGCGCTGGCACGCTGGCGATCCTGCCAGAGGGTCAACAGCTTGCCGACTTCCTCCAGAGAGAAGCCCAGATCCCGCGAACGTTTGATGAATGCCAGTGTGTGCAGGTCATCGCTGCCGTACACGCGATAGCCGCTGTCGGTGCGATTGGCCGCTTTGAGCAGGCCGATCGACTCGTAATAGCGAATCATTTTTGCGCTCAGGCCACTTTGTCGGGCCGCTTGGCCGATGTTCATCGGTGTTCCTCCAGGTCCTTGGGTTTCCAGGTTTTCAACAGTAGCGCATTGCTCACCACGCTGACGCTCGACAATGCCATCGCCGCACCAGCCAGCACCGGATTGAGGAAGCCGAACACCGCCAGCGGAATGCCGATCAGGTTGTAGACGAAGGCCCAGAACAGGTTCTGACGAATCTTCGCGTAGGTCTTGCGGCTGATCTCCAGCGCCGCCGGCACCAGTCGCGGATCGCCGCGCATCAGAGTGATGCCGGCAGCGTGCATGGCGACATCGGTGCCGCCACCCATGGCGATGCCGATGTCTGCAGCGGCGAGAGCCGGGGCGTCGTTGATGCCGTCGCCGACCATGGCGACCACGCCGGTTTTCTTCAGCTCGGCCACCGTCGCGGCCTTGTCGGCTGGCAGCACTTCGGCGTGAACATTGCGGATGCCCAAGGCCTCGGCCACCACGCGTGCGCTGCCGCGGTTGTCGCCGGTCAGCAGGTGGCTCTGGATATCCCGCGCGGCGAGTTGTTGCACCGCTTGCAATGCGCCGGGTTTCAGCGTGTCACCGAAGGCGAACAGGCCAAGCACTTGCGGCTCAGGGCTTTGTTCGATCAACCACGACAATGTGCGACCTTCGCTTTCCCAGGCCTCGGCGGATGCGCTCAAATTACCGGCGCGCAGACCGCTTTCGTCGAGCATCCGCCGATTGCCCAGCGCCAGACGCCGGCCTTCAAGGGTGCCAGCGATGCCGCGTCCGGTCAGCGACTGGCTGTCGCTGATATCGGGCACGTTCAAGCCACGCTCAGCGGCTGCATCCAGCACGGCTTTGGCCAGCGGATGCTCGCTGCCGCGCTGCAACGCGCCGGCCAGTGTCAGCAGGTTTTCTTCGTCGCCGTCGACTGCACTGAAGTGAGCAATTCGCGGCGTGCCCGAGGTCAGGGTGCCGGTTTTATCGAACACCACACTGCTGACTTCATGGGCGCGCTCCAGCGCTTCGGCGTCCTTGATCAGAATCCCATGACGCGCCGCCACCCCAGTGCCGGCCATGATCGCGGTCGGGGTGGCGAGGCCGAGGGCGCACGGGCAGGCGATCACCAGCACGGCGACGGCATTGATCACCGCAGTTTCCAGCGGCGCACCATACAACCACCAGCCGATCAGCGTCGCCAAAGCGATCAGCAACACGGTCGGCACGAAAACCTGGCTGACCTTGTCGACCAATTTCTGAATCGGCGCTTTTGCCGCTTGTGCGTCTTCGACCAAACGAATGATCCGCGCCAGCACGGTTTCCGCACCGAGCGCCTGGGTGCGCACCAGCAAGCGACCCTCGCCGTTGATCGCGCCGCCGGTGACCTTGTCGCCCGGTTGTTTCGGCACCGGCAGGCTTTCGCCGCTGATCAGTGCTTCGTCGGCGTGGCTCTGACCTTCGACGACTTCGCCATCCACCGGGAAGCGTTCGCCGGGTTTGACCAGCACCAGATCGTCAAGGCGCAGGGCGCTGATGGAAACGTCCTGCTCACGCCCGTCGATGACTTGAATCGCCCGCTCCGGCCGCAACGCTTCAAGAGCGCGAATGGCGCTGGCGGTCTGGCGTTTGGCGCGGCTTTCGAGATATTTGCCGAGCAACACCAAAGCGATGACCACCGCCGAGGCCTCGAAATACAGATGCGGCATGCGTCCCGCCGCGCTGGCCCATTCATAGACACTCAGGCCATAACCGGCGCTGGTGCCGAGGGCGACGAGCAGGTCCATGTTGCCGGCGCCGGCGCGCACGGCTTTCCACGCCGCCACATAAAAGCGTGCGCCGAAGATGAATTGCACGGGGGTGGCGAGGGCGAATTGCGCCCAGGCCGGGAGCATCCAATGAATGCCGAACGGCTGCAGCAACATCGGCAACACCAACGGCAGAGCAAGGGCGATCGCACAGATCAATGCCCAGCGCTCGCGGTGCAGGCGTTTTTGCTGGTCATCGGACTGTGGCCGTTCGGCTTGCCAGACGCTGGCCGAGTAACCGGCCTTGCTCACTGCGTCGAGCAGGGTTTGCGTATCGACCTGGCCGAGCAATTCGATGTGCGCACGTTCGTTGGCCAGATTGACGCTGACGCTGTTCACGCCGGCGACTTTGTTCAGGGCACGTTCGACGCGACCGACGCAGGACGCGCAGGTCATGCCGTCGATGCTCAATTCGACGGTTTGCCGGGGCACGCTGTAACCGGCGCGCTCCACGGCTTGCATCAGCGCCGGCAGGCTGTCGCCGGGCGCCTGTACCCGGGCCTGTTCGGTGGCCAGGTTGACACTGACGGCACTGGCGCCGCTGACCTTGCGCAGCGCCCGCTCGACACGCCCGGCGCAACTGGCGCAGGTCATGCCGGCAATCGGCAGATCGAAAGTGGTGGATTCGGACATCGGTCGCGCTCCCTGTAGTGAATGCCTACAGGATCAACCTTGCCATGCGGGCAAGGTCAAGCACCAGTTTCGCGATATGACGCAGTGCCAGAATGTGGGAGCGGGCTTGCTCGCGAAGGCGGCGTATCAGTCGCCATCATCGTTTGATGACCCGCCGCATTCGCGAGCAAGCCCACTCCACAGATCGCAAGTTCGGTCAGTAACCGAGGCCTGCAGGTTTCAGGTACACGCCTTCGGCATTCATCGCCAGGCGAAACTTCAATACATCTCCTGCATGCAGCACAATTTCCTGCGAACCCGGCGCGAGCATGCCGGGATTGCAGCCCGGCGCCTGGCCCGGCAGCAGTTTCAAGCGCAGCGAGACCTTGCCCGGTGGCAAGTTGAAGGAAGTGCTCTGCTCCTGAAACAGGCGCGCCGAGAGCTGGTCCTGGATGTACACGCCGATCTCGCACGAGGTCGCCACTTCAAGGCGTTCGCGGGAAATGATCAGTACCGCGTAATCCTCACCGGCGGCTTGCACCTGCGGGGCGGCGGCGAAGAGGCTGAGCAAGCCAAACAGGCTCAAAGCTGACCAGCGCATGGCTGAATCTCCTGAATTTCAGTCATTGATGCACGCAGCTTGGCCGAGCGCGGCGCCGAATGCCAGCCCGGCAGTTTCTCGCAGAACTTGACCTTGCCATCGTGGCAAGCTCGAAACTGCCGGCAATCTCACTCAAAGGAGTCTTCCCATGCAAGTGTTCAATGTTCAAGGCATGTCCTGCGGTCATTGCGTCAAAGCCATTACTCAAGCGGTGCAGGCCATGGACCCGGCAGCCAGTGTGCGCGTCGATCTGGCAGCCAGGGAAGTTGGGGTCGAAAGCGCGCTGAGTGCCGATCAGGTGATCGAAGCGATTCGCGAAGAGGGTTATGAAGTGAAGCTCGTCTGAAATTGATCGTTAGCGAGCTATCGGAATGTTCAAGGCGTCCGGGCGCGGCTAGACTGTCGGGCTGCGACTTGCCCACCTGGATGCCTGATGAATTTCCGCACGATTTTGATACTCGGCGCCTTGAGCGCTTTCGGTCCCTTGGCGATCGACTTCTACTTACCTGCGTTTCCCGCCATGGCGCTGGCGTTCGGCACCGATGAGCAGCATGTCCAGCTGACGCTGGCAGCGTACTTCCTCGGTTTGTCTCTGGGCCAACTGGCTTACGGGCCGATCTCCGATCGTTTTGGCCGGCGGCTTCCGCTACTCAGCGGCGTTGCCCTGTTCACGCTGGCGTCATTGGCCTGCGCCTACGCGCCGAGTCTGGAATGGCTGATCGGCGCGCGATTCGTCCAGGCACTCGGTGGCTGCGCAGGCATGGTGATTTCCCGTGCGGTGGTGGCCGACAAGTGCGACGCGGTGGGGTCGGCGAAGGTGTTTTCCCAGTTGATGCTGGTGATGGGCCTGGCGCCGATTCTGGCGCCGATGCTGGGTGGGCTGCTCGTCAACACCACGGGGTGGCAGTCGATTTTTCTGGTTCTGACCGGTTTCAGTGCGGCGGCAGGTCTGGCGGTGGCATTGGGTCTGCCCGAAAGCATGCCGGCCCACGTGCCACGCCAGCCGTTGTCCGGCGCGTTGCGCCAGTACGCGCGACTGGTCAAGGACTCGGTCTACCTCGGCCATGCCCTGACCGGCGGCATCGCCATCGCCGGGATGTTTGCCTATATCGCCGGTTCACCGTTTGTGTTCATCAAGCTCTACGGCGTACCGGCCGAGCATTTCGGCTGGCTATTCGGCACCAACGCGGCGGGCTTTATTCTGGTGGCGCAGGTCAATGCGCGTCTGCTGGCCAAACGTGGCCCGGCGTTTCTGCTGGTGCGCGCGGTGTGGGTGTATTTCCTCGCCGGGCTGACGTTGCTGGCGGTCAGCGCAATGCGCCCGGAAGCGCTTTGGCCGTTGCTGATTCCGCTCTTCATCTGCATTGCCAGCCTCGGATGCATCATTCCCAACGCCTCGGCTTGCGCGATGAACGGTCAGGGCGCCCGCGCCGGCAGTGCGTCGGCGATGCTCGGTTGCCTGCAATTCAGCATCGCCGCCGGTGCCGCAGCATTGGTGGGGGCGTTGCACGATGGCAGCGCCGTGCCGATGGCCATGGTCATCAGCTTGTGCGGTTTGTTGGTGGTGGGCGTCGCGCTGCTCACCCGGCGTCTGCAGAATGCCCGGGCGCTGGCGCAAGCCCAGGGTTAAAGACCCGTTAAAAAAACTCAGCCGGCAGCGCGCTGCTGGCTGGGTTCGGGGATCTGGTGGGGCGCGCAGAGTCGCGCTTCGAGGGTACGCGTGAAGGCCAGAGCCTCGGCTTCGCTGCGAAAGGTCACGACGTGCTGGTCCAGGCGCACTTGCCATTGAGACTTTGCCACTTCTTTTATCAGGATCTTCATTGCTGACCTCCCTTGCGTAAAAGATGTATCGCAGAGGCTTCGATTGTAGACCCCGATTCCCGCGCAATTGTGACAAGGGTCAAGCAACTGACTGACGGCAAAAAACCTCGCAGCCGCTCTGGCAGAGCAGCGACTGCGAGGTTTTGTGTTTTTAGAAACCTTCTAAAACAATTTTCCCCTTGGCCTTGCCGCTTTCCAGCAATTCATGGGCGCGACGCAAGTTGGCCGCGTTGATCACGCCGAAGTGCTCGCCCAGAGTGGTCTTCAAAGTGCCCGCGTCAATCAGCTCGGCGACGCGGTTGAGCAGCTTGTGCTGTTCGATCATGTCCGGCGTTTCGAACAGCGAACGGGTGTACATGAATTCCCAGTGCAGCGACAGGCTCTTGCGCTTGAGCAGGCTGATATCGAGCGACTTCGGATCATCGATCAGTGCCAGTTTGCCTTGCGGCGCGAGGGCTTCGACCAGTTGCGGCAAATGCTGATCAGTCTGGGTCAGGCTGGCAACATGGGTCACGCTGTCGATTCCGGCGCGCTTGAGTTCTTCGCTCAGCGGCTGGCTGTGATCGATGACCAGGTCGGCACCCAGTTCGCTGACCCAGTCGCGGGTTTGCGCGCGGGAGGCGGTGCCGATCACTTTCAGGCCGGTCAACTGCTTGGCCAATTGGGTGAGGATCGAGCCGACTCCGCCCGCCGCGCCGACGATCAGCAGGCTTTGGCCTTGATCGGTGCTGCCTTCGCTGACTTGCAGGCGCTCGAAAAGCAATTCCCAAGCAGTGATCGCGGTCAGCGGCAGCGCGGCGGCTTCGGCGAAACCAAGGGACTTGGGCATGTGGCCGACGATGCGCTCATCGACAACGTGCAGCTCGCTGTTGCCACCGGCCCGGGCAATCGATCCGGCGTAGAAAACCTTGTCGCCCGCCTTGAACAGGGTGACGTCGCTGCCGACGGCCTTGACCACACCGGCAACGTCCCAGCCCAGCACTTTCGCCGCACCGTTTTCCGGCGCCGCGTTCTGCCGCACTTTGGTGTCGACCGGGTTGACCGAGATGGCTTTGACCTCCACCAGCAGATCGCGCGGACCGGCAAGCGGTTCTGGCAGTTCGATGTCCTGCAGGGATTTGGCGTCGCTGATCGGCAGGGACGCGTAATAGGCGATGGCTTTCATAAGTGGCTCCGTACAGTTAATAGAAGAAGAAATCAGGCAATCGCGCCTAGGCGCTTGAGCTGAAAGTGTTCGATGGCGTGGCCGGCGCTGGTCTGAAAATTCAGAAAATGCGCGCTGGCGTTATGCGCCTCAAGAATCTCGTCACTGGCCCACTGTTCGATCACATAAAAAACCTGCGGATCGGCGAGGTCGCGGTGCAGGTCGTACTGCCCACAACCTGGCTCGGCGCGGCTCGGTTCGACGAGGGCGCGCAGGGCCTGTTCGAGAACGTCCTGCTGGCCGGTTTTGGCGGTCAGTGTGGCGACAGCGGTAAAGGGCTGGGACATGCGTGGACTCCAAGGTCGGGACGAAATCGATGGAGGCCATCATTGGCTATTTCTCTGCACGATAAAACCGGCTAAAAGAGCAGTCTCCTTCAATATTTTTTTGATAATCGGGGCTGCGCATGCTGCGTTTTGATGACTTGCAGTTGTTTGTCCGTGCTGCGGACCTGGGTAGCCTGTCGGCGGCGGCACGGGTGATGGACATGTCCGCAGCCGTGGCCAGCGCGGCGTTGAAGCGCATCGAGCAACAACTCGGTGCGCGGCTGCTCGCGCGTTCGACCCGCAGCCTGCGCCTGACCGCCGAGGGCGAAGGCTTCCTCGAATATGCCCGCGCCGCCCTGAGCAATCTCGACGAAGGGCGTCGTCTGCTCGCCAGCGGTCAGGATCAGGTCAGCGGGATTCTGCAGCTGTCGGCGCCGTCGGACTTCGGGCGCAATCTGCTGCTGCCGTGGCTCGACGCCTTTCAGCGAGAGCACCCGAAACTGACGGTGCGGTTGTTGCTTGGCGACCGAATCGCCGATTTGTTCCGGCAACCGGTAGACATTGCTCTGCGCTATGGCGAGCCGGAAGATTCCAGCCTGATCGCCTTGCCCATCGCCCCGCACAATCGCCGCGTGCTGTGCGCATCCCCCGATTATCTGGCCCGGCATGGCGAGCCGCGTCAGCTCGAGCAACTGGCTCAGCACAATTGCCTGCTCTACATGCTCGGCAGTCGCGTTCATGACCATTGGAGTTTTCACGATGGCAAACGCGAAGTCAGCCTGACCGTCAGCGGCGACCGCTTCAGCGATGATGCCGACGTCGTGCGGTTATGGGCACTGGCGGGCGCCGGCATCGCCTACAAATCCTGGCTCGACGTCGGCACCGATGTGCTGGCCGGGCGCCTGAAAGTGCTGATGCCGGAACTGCTGTGCGAGCGCGCACCGCTGAATCTGTTGTGCGCCCATCGCGCACAATTGAGTAAGCCGGTGAACCTGCTGAGAGAGATGCTCACCAGCCGATGCGCCGAATTGAATAGTCAGTTTCCCGGCTTTCTCAAAAGTTGATCATTAGTCGCAGGTAAATAGAGAAATTTCTGTCAGGAACAATCGCCAACTGCGCAGGTACAGGCGCAGGACGTCTGGCTTAACCCGCTTATACTAGCGCCCGCCTCATGCTTGCACTGACACCTGGCGCGCAGATCCCGTAACGCGTTGCCGGCTTTTTGGTGGCGGTTGCAACTCTGCTGCAAGGTTGTGTGCCGGAGCAGCTGGTGTCGGTGGCAAGCATTGCCCCGATCCAGGGCGGTTTTCGCGTGTTGGCCGATCAGCCATTAGCGGCCAAGATGTCTCCGAGCGGTAGACGATACGATTCGACAGGGAGTGAACAAATGGAAAATGCACCGTGCATCAGCCAGATCGCGACATTGCTGGCCGACCCCAAGCGCAGCGCAATGATGTGGGCGTTGATGGATGGCTCGGCGCGGCAAGCCGAGGAGCTGGCGTTGCTGGCCGGGCTCTCGCCGTCGTCGGCCAGTGCGCATCTGGGGCGACTGTCCGCAGGTGGACTGTTGAACATCGAAATGCGTGGGCGCAAACGCTTCTTCCGCCTGGCAGCGCCGGAGGTGGGCGCGGCGATCGAGGCGCTGGCCAGCGCCACCATTGCCAGCGCACCACGGCAAGTGCCTGCCGCGCTGAAACACACCACGCCGATGGTCAAGCCGCAGGCGGCGCCGTCTTCGCTGTTGCGCGCGCGGTTCTGCGACGATCATCTGGGCGGCACTCTGGCAGCCGACCTGTATCAGCGCCTGCTCGATGCGGGCTGGATCGAACAACTCGAGCAACGGGTCGTGGTGACGCACAAGGGCTCAACCCGACTGGCCCAGCGCGGCGTGTTCATTCAGGCCCTGGCGCACCGCAACGTGCAGGTCGCTTGCGCCTGCCCGGACTGGAGCGAGCGCCGTCCGCACATGGGCGGCTCACTGGGCGCGGCGCTACTGCAGTTGTTCATGCAGTCCGGCTGGCTGACCTTGCCAAACGATTCGCGTGCCTTGCAGTTGACCGCCACCGGCCAGTGCGAAATTCATCGCTTTGCCAAGGAAACCGAGCTGGAAACAGCGTTCTAGAGCGCTGCTCCGGGATGAACTGAAGCGCAACGTCGCCTACGGCTGTGAACAGGTCGCATCCAGTACGACCTCTGAATGACCATCACGCACACTCGATCCGGGGATTTTCCGGATGGGGAGCGCAACATGAATACACAACGCTTTAGCGCGGCAGAGCGCCTGGAACGGCTGCCGCTCAGTGGTTATCACCGCGTCATTTTCATCATCATTGCCCTGGCGTTTTTCTTCGATTCCATGGATCTGGCGATGATGACGTTCCTGCTCGGCTCGATCAAAGCCGAGTTCGGCCTGAGCAGTGCGCAAGCCGGCCTGCTGGCCAGCTCGAGCTTCTTCGGCATGGTGCTCGGGGCGTCGTTGTCGGGAATGCTCGCCGACCGCTTCGGGCGCAAACCGGTTTTTCAGTGGAGCATCGTGTTGTGGGGTGTGGCCAGTTACCTGTGCTCGACGGCGCAGACCGTGGAAACGCTGACGCTGTTGCGCATCCTGCTGGGAATCGGCATGGGCATGGAGTTTCCCATCGCCCAATCGATGCTGTCGGAGCTGATTCCGGCGCAACGCCGTGGCCGTTACATCGCATTGATGGACGGCTTCTGGCCGCTGGGTTTTGTCGCGGCGGGTGTGCTCTCGTACTTCCTGCTGCCGCTGATTGGCTGGCGCGATATCTTTCTGGTGCTGGCGGTGCCGGCGGTGTTTGTTCTGGCGATCCGCTTTTTCATTCCCGAGTCGCCGCGTTGGCTGGAACAGGCCGGGCGCGAAGCCGACGCGGACAAGGTGTTGGACGGCATCGAAAAGCGCGTGCGTGCTTCGCTGCGCGGTGCGGCGTTGCCGGAGCCTGTCCGTTTGCCACGCACGGTGACGCCGCCGGGTAATTTTTTCTCGGCTCTCAAACAGATCTGGTCGCCGCAGTATCGCCAGCGCACGACGATGATCTGGAGCCTGTGGTTCTTCGCATTGCTGGGCTTTTACGGGCTGACTTCCTGGCTCAGCGCCTTGCTGCAGCAATCGGGTTTCGCCGTGACGCAGTCGGTGTACTACACGGTGCTGATCTCGCTCGGCGGGATTCCCGGCTTCCTCATGGCGGCGTGGCTGGTCGAGCGTTGGGGGCGTAAACCGGTGTGTATCGTCACCTTGCTCGGCGGCGGGGTGATGGCGTTTTTGTATGGGCAGAGCGCGGTGTTCGGCGGCAACGTGGCGTTGCTGATTGGCACCGGGTTGTTGATGCAATTCTTTCTGTTCGGCATGTGGGCGGTGCTCTACACCTACACGCCGGAGCTTTACCCGACGTCGGCACGGGCAACCGGCTCGGGGTTCGCCTCGGCGATCGGTCGCGTTGGCTCATTGCTCGGGCCACTGGTGACCGGGCTGGTGTTCCCGATTACCGGGCAGGGCGGAGTGTTCGCGCTGGGCGCGGCATGCTTTGCGATAGCGGCGGGCGTGGTGTGGCTGTTCGGGATGGAGACGCGGGGCAAAACACTGGAGGAGCTGACCGAAGCACAAGTTATTGGCTGAACCCTGAACCAATGTGGGAGCGAGCAAGCTCGCTCCCACATTGGTTTTGCGATGTTACTTACGGTTTTACCAACCGCGCATCCAGACTGTTCTGCGCCAGGCGCCTGGCCTGATCCTGGGTCATGCCCAGATGTTCGTGCAGTGCGTGGAAGTTCTCGGTGACGTAACCACCGAAGTACGCCGGGTCATCGGAGTTCACCGTGACCTTCACGCCGCGTTCGAGCATGTCGAGGATGTTGTGCTGCGACATATGATCGAACACGCAGAGCTTGGTGTTCGACAGCGGGCATACGGTCAGGGGGATCTGCTCGTCGATGATCCGCTGCATCAGGCGCTCGTCTTCGATCGCGCGCACGCCATGATCGATGCGCTGGATTTTCAGCAGGTCGATGGCTTCCCAGATGTACTCCGGCGGGCCTTCTTCACCGGCGTGAGCGACGGTGAGGAAGCCTTCGTCGCGGGCGCGATCGAAGACGCGTTTGAATTTGCTCGGCGGGTGGCCCATCTCCGAACTGTCGAGGCCGACCGCGACAAACGCATCACGGAACGGCAGCGCCTGATCGAGGGTTTTCTGTGCTTCGTCTTCGCTGAGGTGGCGCAGGAAGCTGAGGATCAAACCGCTGCTGATGCCCAGTTGCGTCTCGCCATCCTTGAGCGCGGCGGCGATGCCGTTGAGCACTACTTCGAACGGGATTCCCCGGTCGGTGTGGGTCTGCGGATCGAAGAACGGTTCGGTGTGAATCACGTTCTGTGCTTTGCAGCGCAGCAGGTAGGCCCAGGTCAGGTCGTAGAAATCCTGCGAAGTGCGCAGCACATCGGCGCCCTGGTAATACAGGTCGAGGAATTCCTGCAGATTGTTGAAGGCGTAAGCCTTGCGCAGGGTTTCGACGTCGCTCCACGGCAGGGCGATCTTGTTGCGTTCGGCCAGGGCGAACAGCAATTCAGGCTCCAGCGAACCTTCCAGATGCAGGTGCAGTTCGGCTTTGGGCAGGGCGTTGAGCCAGTCGTACATGGTTTTTTCTCATCAGGTGCAATGCCGGCATTCTACAGAGGCCGGCCGCAACAATTGGCAAAACCTGACCAGCTGATTGATTAAACCGCTGCTTGTTCGCGGCGATAGGCGTAGGTATCGGCGAAGCGCGATAGCAGGAACTCAGCGCAGGTGGTCGTCGGATATTTCGCCGGGTGCTGTGCGTCCTGACAACCAGGCAGGCATTCAATGCGCGTGTCCGGATGCGGTTCGGCGAAGAACGGCATTGAATAGCGGTCGACACCCAGCGGGCTGATCACCCGGTGCGGTGTCGAGCGATAACGGTCGTTGCTCCAGCGCGCCATCATGTCGCCGAGGTTGACCACAAAAGTGCCCTCGATAGGTGGCGCGTCGATCCATTCACCTTTGACGTTCTTCACCTGCAGGCCGCCGGCGCTGTCCTGATAAAGCAGGGTGATGCAGCCGTAATCGGTGTGGGCGCCGGCGCCTTGCTGCTCGGCGCAACTGGCGGTGTGGCGCGGCGGATAATGGATCATGCGCAACACGCTGACCGGCTCGACAAATCGCGTATCGAAGAAGTCGCGCTCGATGCCCAGCGCTAGGGTCATCGCCCGCAACAGGGTTTGCGCCAGCGCCTGCATGTCGAGGTAATGCTGCTCCATCAGCGCTGCCCAGCCGGGTTGCGCCGGATGACGATTGGGGCCTCGCAAAGGTTTTTCCGCGAGCACCTCGGGATGCTCGGCCGGCAAGTGCAGGCCCATGTCGAAGGTTTCTTTCAGATCACTGGGTTTGTCCGGGTCCAGTTGCTCGGTGGCAATCGCTCCGTAGCCGCGATGGTGGCGGGTTTGGGTGATGTCGATTTCGAGTTTTTGTGCCGCAGGCAGGGCGAAGAAGCGCTGGGCGTGATCGAGCAGGGCGTCGATGCGTTGCGCCGAGATCGGATGGCCCTTGATATAGAAAAAGCCCCACTCGCGGCAGGCTTGGTCGATCTGCCCGGCCACGGCGGGCCAGGCATTCTCGTCGGCGCTGTAGAGCGGGCTGATGTCGATGATGGGGAGACTGTTCATGCACTGGTCCTGAAGAAACGCAAACATGAGAACACCGAAAAAACCGTGGGAGCTGGCTTGCCAGCGATGGCGATCCAACTGGCAACAATGATGTTGAATGTGAAGGCCTCATCGCTGGCAAGCCAGCTCCCACAGGGGCGGTGTATTTTTTGAAAGTTACTTAGGCATCTCTGCCTTCATGCCCTCAACGTAATAATTCATCGACGCCAGTTCCGCGTTGGTGGCGCTCACGCCTGCCGGGATTTTCTCTGTGCCTGCCTGATCCTTGATCGGCCCGGTGAACGGCTGCAACGTGCCGCTCTTGATGTCAGCGATCAACTGCTCGGCCTCGGCTTTCACCGGCGCTGGCACCAGGTCGCTGATCGGCAGTTGCACCGTGCCTTCCTTCAGCCCGCCCCAGTAATCCTGGGGTTTCCAGGTGTGGTCGATCACGCTCTGCGTCGCCTGAATGTAGTGCGGCGCCCAGTCATTGACGATCGAGGTCAGCACCGCTTTCGGGCCAAAGTGGGCCATGTCCGAGGCGTAACCCACGGCATACACCCCCCGCCGTTCGGCAGCCTGAATCGGCGCCGGGCTGTCGGTGTGCTGGAACACCACGTCGACGCCCTGATCGATCAGCGCGTTGGCGGCATCGGCTTCCTTCCCCGGGTCGAACCAGGAGTTGACCCACACCACTTTGATTTCGGTGCCAGGGTTGTACTTGTTCAAGGCCAGCTGGATGGCGTTGATGTCGCGGATTACTTCCGGAATCGGGAACGAGGCGACGTAGCCGATCTTCCTGGTTTTGGTCATCTTCGCCGCGAGAAATCCGCTGACGTAGCGCCCCTCGTAAGTGCGTGCCAGATAAGTGCCGAGGTTCTTGTCCTGCTTGTAGCCGGTGGCGTGCTCGAACGTCACCTTGGGAAATTGCCTGGCGACTTTCACTGTCGGGTTCATGTAGCCGAAAGACGTGGTGAAGATCAGGTCATATTTGTCCTTGGCCATGTTGCGGATCACCCGCTCGGCGTCGGCGCCCTCGGCGACGTTTTCCACGTAGTTGGTGGTGATCTGCGTGCCGAATTTCTCCGCCAGCGCCTTGCGCCCCTGTTCGTGCTGATACGTCCAGCCGTGGTCACCGATCGGGCCGATGTAGACGAAACCGACCTTCAGCGGATCGGCAGCGCTGGCGCTCAGGCTGATTCCCAGACCGATGGCGGCATACAGCAATTTGTGCAGCGGACGTATTGGCATGAACCCGAACTCCATTTTGTTGTGTGTGCTCAGGGCCAATGCAAATTGCTGACCAACAGGACAACAAACAAAAAGATCGCAGCCTTCGGCAGCTCCTACATGGAAATGCGAACCTGTAGGAGCTGCCGAAGGCTGCGATCTTTTCAGCGTTGGAACCAACGCAGTGCAAGTCAGCGTGCGCTTGCCATGGGTTGGTGCGCAAAGATGTAACGAAACGTTAGCGCCGCCCGGCAGTCAGTAGCTTCATCAGCTCTTTTCGGCAAAAGGCCCGTCATGCTCTCGATCCTCAAACAAGAAAGCTTCCTGCTGCTGGCAGTCCTTGCCGCGTGCGTCGCTTATCCACTGGAACACTGGCTGCTGCACAGCGGCCAGATTGTCGGGTTGGTCGGCGGTCTGCTGCTGATCGCCTTCATCGTCGCCGCCTCGATGCGTGTCGCTCATCACGCCGAACTGCTCGCGGAAAAGGTTGGCGACCCCTACGGCACGATGATCCTCACGCTCTCGGCGGTGCTCGTCGAAGTGGTGATCCTGGCGATCATGATGAGCAACGAGGCCTCGGCAACGCTGGTGCGCGACACGATTTATTCAGCGGTGATGCTCGACATCAACGGCATCCTCGGCCTCGCCGCTTTGATGGGCGGGATCAAACACGGCGAGCAGTCCTACAACGACGACTCGGCGCGCAGCTACAGCGTGATGATTCTGACGGCGATGGGCGTGTCGATGGTGGTGCCGGAGTTCATTCCCGAGGCCAACTGGAAGATGTATTCGGCCTTTACCATTGGCGCGATGATGGTGCTCTACGCGCTGTTCCTGCGCATGCAGGTCGGCCCGCACAGTTACTTTTTCAGCTACAGCTACCCGGACAAACGCCGGCGGAAAGAGCCGGTTGAGCAGGAGCCGAAACCGGTCAGCCTGGCATTGTCGATCGGCATTCTGGTGTCGGGGGTGGTGATCATCGGCGCACTGGCCGAGGTGATGTCCAAGACCCTGGATGTTGGCTTGGAAGGGACGGGCGCGCCGCCAGTGATCACGGCGATTCTGGTGGCGGCGATTTCGGCGGCGCCGGAGATTCTGACCGCGTTGCGTGCAGCCTTGGCCAATCGCATGCAATCGGTGGTCAACATCGCGATGGGCGCGTCACTGTCGACGGTGATTCTCACCGTGCCGGTGATGGAAGCGATGGCGTTGTACACCGGCCAGCCGTTTCAAATGGCAATGACCCCGGTGCAGACAGTGATGATCTTCATCACCCTGATCGTCAGCGCCATCAATCTCAATGACGGCGAAACCAACGCTATCGAGGGCATGACGCACTTTGTGCTGTTCGCCACGTTTATCATGCTGTCCATGCTGGGCCTTTAAGCCCAGCACAAAACCAACTGTGGGAGCGGGCTTGCTCGCGAAGGCGGCGTGTCAGGCAATTCAATGCCGACTGACACGACGCCTTCGCGAGCAAGCCCGCTCCCACAGGGATTGTTGCTTGGATCAGCTTCCGGCAATCAACTGCCGAGCCGCCTGGCTGTGATCGGCAATCAGACCTTTCAGGTCCAACCCTTCAACCTGTCCATCAACCACACGCCACTTGCCACCGATCATCACCCGATCGGCCCGATCGGCGCCGCAGAGCAGCAGTGCCGAAATCGGATCGTGGCTACCGGAGAAGCGCAGTTCATCAAGCTTGAACAACGCCAGATCCGCCTGTTTGCCGACCGCGATTTCGCCGATATCGGTACGACCGAGCAGGCTCGCCGAACCCTTGGTCGCCCAGCCCAGCACGCGCTCCGGGGTGATTTTTTCGGCACCGTAACGCAGGCGCTGGATGTACAGGGCCTGACGCGCTTCGAGGATCATGTTCGAGGCATCGTTGGACGCCGAACCGTCGACGCCAAGACCGAACAGCGCGCCGGCGTCGGTCAGCTCAATGCTCGGGCAGATGCCGGACGCCAGACGCATGTTCGAGCTTGGGCAATGGCAGATGCCGGTACCGGCCTGGCCGAGGCGGGCGATTTCGTCGGGGTTGAAATGGATGCCGTGGGCCAGCCAGGTACGCGGGCCGAGCCAGCCGACGCTGTCCAGATAGTCGACGGTGCGCAGACCGAAACGCTGCAGGCAGAAGTCCTCTTCATCGAGGGTTTCTGCGAGGTGGGTGTGCAGACGCACATCCAGCGTGTTCGCCAGATCAGCGCTGGCCGACATGATTTGCGGAGTCACCGAAAACGGTGAACACGGCGCCAGAGCGATCTGGATCTGCGCGCCGTCGCCACGCTCGTGGTACTCGTGAATCAGCCGCTGGCTGTCATCAAGGATCACCTGACCTTCCTGCACCGTTTGTTGCGGAGGCAGGCCGCCGTCCTTCTCGCCAAGGCTCATCGAGCCGCGCGTGAGCATGGCGCGCATACCCAGTTCACGCACCGTTTCGACCTGCACGTCGATGGCGTTTTCCAGACCGTCCGGGAACAGATAGTGATGGTCGGCAGCGGTGGTGCAACCTGAGAGCAGCAATTCGGCCAGCGCCACTTTGGTGGCGAGGGCGAGTTTTTCCGGGGTCAGCCGCGCCCATACCGGGTACAGGGTTTTCAGCCACGGGAACAGCGGCTGATTGACCACCGGCGCCCAGGCGCGGGTCAGGGTTTGATAGAAGTGATGGTGAGTGTTGATCAGGCCCGGCAGGATCACATGCTCGCGGGCTTCGAACACTTCATTGCACGGCGCCGACGGCTGCTGACCGGCAGCGAGCACTTCGACGATGACACCGTCTTGCACGACTAGACCGCCACGGGCATCAAGCTCGTTGGAGGTGAAAATGGCGAGGGGATTTTTTAACCAGGTACGGGTCGCAGGCATTGTGGCCGGCTCCTCTGAAAATCGGGTTCAGGGTTGCCAGCTCAGTGTTGCCCTGTCTGCTGATCCAGGGTCGCCGCGAAGGACGAGGCGCGCAGTTTCAAACAAATCGCAGCGCCGGGCAAGCGCCACCCGACAGACACCCCATCATCCCCTGTGGGAGCGGGCTTGCTCGCGAAGGCGTTGTGTCAGCCAGCGCATTTATGCCTGATACACCGCCTTCGCGAGCAAGCCCGCTCCCACATTGGAATTCGTGGGATTACCAGGGAATCGTTTCACCTTTGTAGTTGACGAAGTGATGCCCGCCCTTGCCGGTAAACGCATTGACCTGATCGATCAGCCCGCGGGTGCTGGTGTCGACGTCGAGATCGGCGCCTTCGCCACCCATGTCGGTCTTCACCCAGCCCGGGTGCAACGACAGCACGGTCAGTTTCTGCTCGCCCAGTTGCGTGACGAAACTGTTGGTCATGGAATTCAGCGCCGCCTTGCTCGCCTTGTACAGTGCCAGTTCCGGCGCGTCGGGCATGGTCACGCTGCCGAGCACCGAACTCATGAACGCCAGCACGCCGCTGCCGTCGCGGATCTGCCCGACGAAACGCTGGGCCAGATTGATCGGCGCCACCGCGTTGGTGAAAAACAGCTGTCCGACTTCGGCCAGGGTCGCGCCGCCCGGCGTCTGTACTTCCGGGCCTTTGACCCCGGCGTTGACGAACAACAGATCGAAGGTTTCGCCCTTGAGTTTCTGGCTCAGAGCGATCACCGCTTGCTGGTCGTCCATGTCGAGCTTCTCGATGCGCACTTTGCCTAATGCTTGAAGCGCATCGGCATTGGCAGGATTGCGCACGGTAGCAGTGACTTGCCAGCCGTCGGCCAGCAGGGTCTTCACCAGACCGAGGCCCAGGCCCCGGGAGGCGCCGATGATCAGTGCGTTTTTTGCCTGAGACATGATGGGTACCTTGATAGTCAACGTTCAGGATTCAGTGGACCGACCTGCCCGCGCCGAAGTTGCAACGTCCGGCGCAAAAGAGGCAGCGACCGGAGCATACCCCAGCCCTTGCCGTGCTTGCTCGCGAAGAGGCCAGCGAATTCACCTCTTAATGCCCCGATTGCCAAGGCTGCCCCAACGACACCGGCGCATACAGTCGTGTGCGCACGGCATCGCGGGACAGCAACACCAGCACTACGATCGTTGCCACATACGGCAGCATCGCCAGCAGGCTCGAAGGAATCGCCAACCCCAATCCCTGCGCCACCAAATGCAGGATGCTGGCAAGGCCGAACAGATACGCGCCGAGCAACAATCGCCATACGCGCCAGCTGGCAAACACCACCAGCGCCAGGGCGATCCAGCCGCGGCCGGCGGTCATGTTTTCTGCCCACATCGGCGTATAGGCCAGCGACAGATACGCCCCCGCCAACCCGGACATCGCCCCGCCAAACAGCACCGCCAATGTGCGCACGGTCAACACCGGCACGCCCATTGCGCTCGCTGCATCCGGGTTCTCGCCGACTGCCTGAATTATCAACCCGACACGACTTTTGATGATCACCCACGCCACCAGCGCAAACAGCGCGAACGACAGATACACCAGCAGATCCTGGGCAAACAGCATCCGCCCCAGCAGCGGAATTTCACTCAAATAGGGAATCGCCAATGGCTCGAAACCCGCCAGCGGCTTACCGACCCAAGCCGCGCCGACAAAGGTCGAAAGCCCGACACCGAAAATCGTCAACGCCAACCCGGTTGCCACCTGGTTGGCGTTGAACACCAGCGCGACCAAGGCAAACAGCGACGACAGCAGCATGCCGGCGAGCATCGCCAACAGCACGCCCAGCCACAGGTTGCCGCTGTTGAGGGCGACGATAAAACCGATCACCGCGCCGAACAGCATCATGCCTTCCTGGCCAAGATTGAGGACGCCGCTTTTCTCGCAGATCAGTTCACCCAACGCCACCAGCAGCAGCGGCGTGCCGCAGCGGACCATGGCGTAGAAAATGTTGCTCAGCAGATCGATATCCATCACAGCGCTCCGGCGGTTGCGGCAGTGGTCGAGGCGCGCCGGGTCCAGCGCCGTTTCAGGCGTGGCCGATAGAGAATCAGCACGTCGCAGGCGAGCAGGAAAAACAGCATCATGCCTTGAAATAATTGAGTGATTGCCTGCGGCAGATTGAGCGACATCTGCGCGCTCTCGCCGCCGATGTACAGCAGCGCCATCAGCAGACTGGAGAACAGAATGCCGATCGGATTCAACCGTCCGAGAAACGCCACGGTAATGGCCGCGTAGCCATAACCTGGCGACACCTGCGGCACCAGTTGGCCAATCGGTCCGGTCACTTCGCAGACCCCGGCGAGCCCGGCCAGGCCACCGCTGATCAACAGCACCAGCCAGATCAGGCGTTTCTCGCGAAAGCCGACGAAGCCTGCCGCACGCTTGTCCAGACCCAGCACTTTGATCTGGAAACCGATAAAGCTTTTCTGCAACAGCACCCACACCGCCACTAGCGCGAGCAGGGCGAAATACACCCCAGCGTGCACGCGGCCGTCCTCCAGCAGCAGTGGCAAGCGACTGGCGTCGCCGAACATCGCCGACTCGGGGAAATTGAAGCCCGCAGGATCTTTCAATGGGCCATGCACGCAAAACAGCAGCAGGTTCAACGCGATGTAATTGAGCATGATGCTGGTGAGGATTTCGTTGGCGTTGAAGCGCGTTCGCAGCCATGCGGTGAGTCCGGCCCACGCGGCGCCGGCGAAGGTGCCGGTCAACAGGATCAGCACCAGCGCCCAGCGACTTTGCACATCGATAATATTCACCGCCAAAGCACTGCCGGCCAATGCGCCGAGCAGCAGTTGACCTTCGGCGCCGATGTTCCATATCCGCGCCTGATAAGCCACCGCCAGACCGAGTGCGCAGAGCAGAATCGGCAGCGCTTTGACCAGCAATTCAGACACGCCATACAAATCGCTGACCGGTGCGATCAGCAGGGTGTGCAAGGTTTGCAGTGGGTCGTGGCCCAGCGCGACGAACAACAGCGAGCCGCAGCCGAGGGTCAGCACCGCCGCCAATAAGGGCGAGCACCACAGCATCACGCGCGATTGCTGGCCACGAGGTTCGAGAGAAAGCAGCATGGTTGGAACTCCGTTAAACCGAGGCGGCGCAAGGTGAGTGATCGAACTGGCCGGCCATCCACGCGCCGACATCGCTCAGTTGTGTCGCGCACGTTGCTTGCAGTGCCGACAGACGCCCGCCGCACAGCGCACCGAGGCGATCGCTGATCTGGAACAATTCATCAAGGTCTTCGGAAATCACCAGGATCGCCGCGCCGGCATCACGCAGGGCAATCAAGGCGCTATGGATGGTCGCGGCTGCGCCAACGTCGACGCCCCAGGTCGGGTGCGCGGCGATCAGCAGTTTCGGTTGCTGCAGAATTTCCCGGCCGAGAATGAATTTCTGCAGATTGCCGCCCGACAGGCTGCGCGCAGCGGTTTGCGTGCCTGGTGTTTTAACGCCGAAACGCTGGATGATCTGCCGCGCCAGCGCCTCGACTTTGCCGCGTTGAATCAGCCCGCTGCTGACCAGTCCTTGCTGGAATGCACTGAGCAGGGCGTTATCGGCCAGACTCAACTCCGGCACCGCACCGTGGCCGAGTCGTTCGGCCGGCACGAAGGCCAGGCCCAGTTTGCGTCGCGCATCCGGGCGCAGATGAGCAACGTTTCGCTCAGCGAAGCGAATGCTCGCCGATTGCGCACCAGGCAAGGGCTGTTCGCCGCTGAGCAGGGCGAGCAACTCATCCTGGCCATTGCCGGCGACGCCAGCGATGCCAACGATTTCACCGCTGCGCACTTGCACATTGATGTCATGCAGCGAGCAGCCAAAAGGATCCGGGTTGTGCCAACTCAAACCGCTCACCTGCAGAAACGCCGCGCCACCGCTGACTTTCCGATACTCGCCAATCAATGCCGCCGCTTCGCCGACCATCAGTTGCGCCAGTTGCTGATCCGAACACTGGGCCGGCACGCAATGCCCCGCTACCCGACCGCCGCGCAGCACCGTGGCGTTGTGGCACAAGGCGCGCACTTCGCCGAGTTTGTGGCTGATAAACAGAATGCTGCAGCCCTCGGCAGCCAAGTGCCGCAGGGTAATGAACAACTCGTCAGCCTCTTGCGGCGTCAGCACCGAGGTCGGCTCGTCGAGAATCAGCAGGCGGATGTCTTGCATCAGGCACCGAATGATTTCCACGCGCTGGCGCTCGCCGATCGACAGGCTGTGAACAAGTCGCTCCGGCTCCAGTGCCATGCCATAACGGCGGGATACTTCGCGAATCTTCGGCTCCAGTTGCTTCGGCGTTCCGGCTTTCGCACCCATCGCCAGCGCGATGTTCTGCGCCACGCTAAGGGTTTCGAACAACGAGAAATGCTGGAACACCATGCCAATGCCCAACTGCCGCGCCTGCGCCGGATTGCGGATATGCACGCGTTGACCCTGCCATAGCATTTCACCGCTATCGCACTGGGTGACACCGTAAATGATCTTCATCAACGTACTTTTGCCCGCGCCGTTTTCACCGAGCAAAGCGTGGATTTCACCCGGCGCGATGTTCAGGTCGATGTCATCGTTGGCCAGACATCCGGGGTAGCGTTTGCTGATCTGGCGCAGTTGCAGGCGCGGTGGTGAAGAGGCGATGGACATGACAGGCTCGACTGGCTCGGAGTTGTGCCTGTGGATAAAGCAATTTCCTGGCCATTGAGTCAGGAACGCCGGCCCAACCCGTTGCCAAACGCTGATTGCAGCGCATCGGCGCTCGATTTGTTTCATGATCGAGCACCATTTCAGCGCAAAGCCGTTGATCCGGCTCCAGTTTTGCCCGTGAGCAGTTGGTTAAAAAACGAGCAATCACTTGGGGGCTAGGCAGATCCAGCGACTGCGGCGGTCATGAACGGCTTATCCACAGATTGCTCCACAGTAATTGTGCGCAAGCGTTGAGGTCGGGCATAAGCACTGTAATGCTTTGTTCTATTGGTGATATACGCAGTTAACTTCTTGTTTTTGCGACGAATTTCCGTTTCGTCGGGTCATTTGAACGAAAAGTGAACAAATCGCGCAAAGCCGCATGACAGAAGGGTTACAGCGGTATGTGCTCAGGTTATCCACAAGCGGGTGCACAGCAGGTGTGGGCAACTTGCCAATCGGGGATGCCCTAAAAGATCGCAGCCTTCGGCAGCTCCTGCAGGGGAACGCATTTCAACTGTAGGAGCTGCCGAACGCTGCGATCTATTGATCTTGAATTTATCGCTGCAACAAAATCCGTCCACGGCTCAGATCAGCAAGTTGCGTTTGCAAGACGTCGATCTGCGCTTCCCCCACCGCCAACTTCAACTCCACGCCATTTGCCGTGAAGTTTTCCTCCACCACCAACCCACCCAGATCCGCCACGCGCAGCTTCACCAGCGCCAGTTCGGCGAAGCCACAGGCGCAACTCAGCGGCACCCGGCTGATCAGCTCGACTTTTTCCGCCGCTTGCAGGCATTTATTGGCGCCGCCGCCGTAGGCCCTGGCCAAGCCGCCGGTGCCCAGTTGAATGCCGCCGTACCAGCGAATCACCAGCACCGCGACCTGATCGCAATCCTGCGCTTCGATCGCCGCCAGAATCGGGCGCCCGGCAGTGCCGCCGGGCTCGCCGTCGTCAGTGCTGCGGTATTGCGCGCCGAGTTTCCACGCCCAGCAGTTGTGCGTGGCGTTCAGATCGCTGTGCAGTTCGAAAAAAGCCTGCGCGTCGGCGGGGCTGCTGATCGGCGTGGCCAGCGTGATAAAGCGGCTTTTGCGAATCTCTTCGCGGTATTCGCAAAAACCGCTGAGGGTGAAAGGCATAAACGTCTTATAGAGAAGGAGTGAGGCCGCAGCCTTTGAGAATGATGCGGATCAGGTTGTTGCCGGCGTCTTCCATGTCCTGCCTGGTCAACTTGCTGCGCCCGGTGACGCGGCAGATCTGCGTGGCGAAGTCGGCGTAATGCTGAGTGCTGCCCCACAGCAGGAAGATCAGGTGCACCGGATCGACCGGGTCCATTTTGCCCGCATCGATCCACGCCTGAAACACCGCAGCACGCCCGGTGAACCAGGCGCGGTAATCCTGATTGAAGTATTCGCTCAGGCATTCGCCGCCGCTGATCACTTCCATGGCGAAGATTCGCGAGGCCTGTGGCTGGCGCCGGGAAAATTCCATCTTCGCGCGGATGTAGCGGGTCAGCGCTTCGGCCGGATCATCCTCGGCGGTGAGGGTGTTGAAGGTGCTGTCCCACAACTCGATGATGTTGCTCAGCACTGCCACATACAAACCGAGTTTGTTGGTGAAGTAGTAATGCAGGTTGGCCTTGGGCAGTCCGGCATTCTGCGCGATGGTGTTCATGCTGGTGCCTTTGAACCCGTGACGGGCGAACTCGTCTTCAGCGGCTTTGAGGATGGTCTCTTCGTTCTTCTGACGAATGCGGCTGGCGGGTTTGCCGCCGTGGGCTGGGACTTCAAAGGTCATAGGCACTTCCGGGATTGTCTGTGGGTGCAACCAGTTGCGTTGATAGCGCACCCACAGGCATCCGACAAGTCCTTGCGCAGAAAAACAGTTACGCCTGTTCGATCTTGTTCAATGATGCGGGGTTTTGCGCTGCTGCGGTTTTGCCTTCGGGCAACAACAGACAGAGGAAGATTGCTGTCAGCCCGCCGCTGGTGATCGCCGAGTCGAACAGGTTCTGCACCAGTTTCGGCAGCAGGTGCAGCAGGTTCGGTTGCGCGGCGATGCCAAGGCCGACGCCGAACGAAGTGGCGATGATCAACATGCTGCGCCGGTCCAGCGGCGACTGCGCAAGGATGCGCACTCCGGCCGCCGCGACGGCGCCGAACATCACCAGCGTCGCACCGCCTAGCACCGGTTTTGGGATCTGTTGCAACACCGCGCCGATCATCGGGAACAGGCCGAGGCAGAACAGAATCGCGCCGATGTAGAGGCCGACGTAGCGGCTGGCAACGCCGGTCAGCTGGATCACGCCGTTGTTCTGCGCGAACGTCGTATTAGGGAACGCGCTGAAGGTCGCCGCGATCATGCAGCTCACGCCATCGCCAAGCACGCCACCGCGCAAGCGACTTATATAAGAAGGACCGCAGATCGGTTGGCGGGCGAGCATGCAATTGGCGGTGAGGTCGCCGACGGTTTCGATGGTGCTGATCAGATAAATCAGCGCGACCGGCAGGAAAGCCGTCCAGTCGAAGTTGAAACCAAACTTGAACGGCGTAGGAAAACTCACCAGCGGCAAGTCAGGCAGCGGCTGCGGGACGAATTTCCCGCTGAACCACGCCGCCAGACTACCCAGCAGCAAACCGATAATGATCGCCGACAGCCGTACCCACGGTGTATTCGAGCGGTTGAGCAGAATGATTGTCAGCAGCACGAACACGCCCAAGGCCAGATTGCCCGGCGCGCCGAAGTCCGGCGCGTTGAAGCCGCCACCCAGATCGGTGATGCCGACCTTGATCAGGCTGATGCCGATCAGCGTGATGACGATGCCGGTCACCAGCGGTGTCACCACTCGGCGCAACTGACCGATGAAGCGGCTGAGCACGATCTGCACGATTGCGCCGAAAAAGCACACGCCGAAAATCATCGCCAGAATATCTTCCGGGCTGCCGCCGCGCTGCTTGACCAGAAACCCGGCCGACAGCACCGCACCGAGAAACGCGAAACTGGTGCCTTGCAGACAGATCATCCCCGCGCCAATGCCGAACGGCCGCCGCGCCTGGATAAAGGTGCCGACGCCCGAGACCATCAGCGCCATGCTGATCAGGTACGGTAGATGCGCGGTCAGCCCGAGCGCGGAGCCGATCACCAGCGGCGGGGTGATGATGCCGACGAAACTGGCGAGCACGTGTTGCAACGCGGCGAGGATCGCGGCGGGAGGTTTGGGACGGTCGTTGAGGCCGTAGATCAGTTCACTGGACGAATCGGAGTCTGGCTGCATGGCTTTGGCTTCTTGAAGGATCGAGTTACGCCTTCTCTGCAAAAACCTGTCCACTTGCTCAGCTTTCGTGAATAACGACCGTCAGAAGTAGGAGCTGCCGAAGGCTGCGATCTTTTGATCTCGCGTTCAGCGCGTCGCCGCCAGACTCTCCAAAAAGCTTTCCAGCACCAAATGAGGGCGCCGGCCCTTGCGCGTGACCGATGCCAGACTCAAATCGTAAAAGCGCGTGCCGGCCTTGAGCGCCCGCAACCGTCCTTGCTGCACCCAAAGGCTGGCGTAATGATCCGGCAAATAGCCGATATAACGCCCGGTCAGAATCAGAAATGCCATGCCCTCGCGATCCGACGCGCTGGCGGTGCAGTTGAGCGCCTGATAATGCGCCTGAATCTCCGCCGGCAACCGAAAGGTCGGTGCAATCGCGTCCTGACTGTCGAGGCGTTGATCATCGAGCTGTTTGTCATCGACATAAAACAGCGGATGACCAACGGCGCAGTACAGCAGCGAACGCTCGCTGTACAACGGCTGATACTCCAGACCCGACAATGCACTGGCCTGCGGCACCACACCCACATGCAAGCGCCCATCGAGTACACCTTGTTCAACTTCGTTTGGCGCGATCATGCGAATCTGAATCTGCACGTCCGGCCCACGCTCTTTCAACTGCGCGAGGGCATGGGTGATGCGCATGTGGGGCAGGGTGACCAGATTGTCGGTCAGGCCGATGATCAACTCGCCGCGCAGGTGTTGATGCAGACCGTTTACCTCAGTGCGGAAACTTTCCAGCGCGCTCAATAATTGCAGCGCTGATTGATACACCTCACGACCTTCCTCGGTCAGCGAAAACCCGGCCCGCCCACGCTGGCACAAGCGCAATCCGAGGCGCTGCTCCAGATCGCTCATCTGCTGGCTGATCGCCGAACGCCCGATACCGAGGACGGTTTCCGCTGCGGAGAAGCCGCCACACTCCACGACGCTGCGAAAAATCCGCAGCAGGCGAATATCAAAATCACTGACCTGGGCCAGCGGATCGGCGCGGCGGCTGCTCATTTTTTGTTCTCTTTGTTTAGCATTGATCTAACTGAAGGTTAGAAGAGTTAGATTTCATCGACTTTATCGCCATGGCAACTTAGCCGCAACAACGCTTTCCATCTCCCTGACGCTTATGCCCTGCGAGGTTTTGCCCGATGAACATGCCTGAAAACGCGCCGTCGCCACTGGCCAGCCAATTGAAGCTGGATGCGCACTGGATGCCGTACACCGCCAACCGCAACTTTCAGCGCGACCCGCGGCTGATTGTCGGCGCAGAAGGCAGCTGGCTGTTCGACGACAAGGGCCGCAAGATCTACGATTCGCTGTCCGGTTTGTGGACCTGCGGCGCCGGGCACACCCGCAAGGAAATTCAGGAAGCCGTTTCGAAACAACTGGGCACTCTCGATTACTCGCCAGGCTTCCAGTACGGCCATCCGTTGTCGTTCCAGTTGGCAGAGAAAATCACCGAACTGACGCCTGGCAATCTGAACCACGTGTTCTTCACCGACTCTGGTTCCGAGTGCGCCGATACTGCGGTGAAAATGGTCCGTGCTTATTGGCGCCTGAAGGGCCAGGCGACCAAGACCAAGATGATCGGCCGTGCTCGTGGCTACCACGGCGTGAACATCGCCGGCACCAGCCTCGGCGGCGTGAACGGCAACCGCAAGCTGTTCGGTCAGGCGATGATGGATGTCGATCACCTGCCGCACACGTTGCTGGCGAGCAATGCCTTTTCCCGTGGCATGCCGGAGCAGGGCGGTATCGCGTTGGCCGATGAGCTGCTGAAGTTGATCGAGTTGCACGACGCCTCCAACATCGCTGCCGTGTTCGTTGAGCCGATGGCCGGGTCTGCCGGAGTACTGGTTCCACCGCAGGGTTACCTCAAGCGTCTGCGCGAGATCTGCGATCAGCACAACATCCTGCTGGTGTTCGACGAAGTAATCACCGGCTTCGGTCGCACCGGTTCGATGTTCGGTGCCGACAGCTTCGGCGTGACCCCGGACCTGATGTGCATCGCCAAGCAAGTCACCAACGGCGCGATTCCGATGGGCGCGGTGATTGCCAGTTCCGAGATTTATCAGACCTTCATGAACCAGCCGACGCCGGAGTACGCCGTGGAATTCCCCCATGGCTACACCTATTCGGCGCACCCGGTGGCCTGTGCCGCCGGCCTTGCAGCACTCGACCTGCTGCAAAAGGAAAACCTGGTGCAGAGCGTCGCGGAAGTCGCGCCGCATTTCGAAAACGCACTGCACGGTCTGAAAGGCTCGAAGAACGTCATCGATATCCGCAACTACGGTCTGGCCGGCGCGATCCAGATTGCCGGGCGCGACGGTGATGCCATCGTGCGTCCGTTCGAAGCGGGCATGGCCTTGTGGAAAGCCGGGTTCTACGTGCGCTTCGGCGGCGACACCCTGCAGTTCGGCCCAACCTTCAACAGCAAGCCGCAAGACCTTGATCGTCTGTTCGACGCGGTCGGCGAAGTGCTGAACAAGCTCGACTGATTTTTCTCTCTTTATATATGTACAAAAATGCGGGCGCCTGTTGCGGCGCCTGCGGACCAGAATTCAGGAGTGTTCGATGAGCGTTATCCCGCATTTGATCAATGGCGAACTGGTGACCGAAACCGGTCGCGCAGTGGATGTGTTCAACCCGTCTACCGGCCAGGCGATCCATAAACTGCCATTGGCCAGTCAAGCAACTATTCAGAAAGCCATCGATGCCGCCAAGGCCGCGTTCCCGGCCTGGCGCAACACGCCGCCGGCCAAACGCGCCCAGGTCATGTTCCGTTTCAAGCAACTGCTGGAGCAGAACGAAGCACGCATCTCGCAGTTGATCAGCGAAGAGCACGGCAAGACCCTGGAAGACGCCGCCGGTGAATTGAAGCGCGGTATCGAGAACGTAGAGTTCGCCTGCGCCGCGCCGGAAATCCTCAAGGGCGAGTACAGCCGCAACGTCGGCCCGAACATTGACGCCTGGTCGGACTTTCAGCCATTAGGGATTGTTGCCGGTATCACCCCGTTCAACTTCCCGGCGATGGTGCCGCTGTGGATGTACCCGCTGGCGATCGTTTGCGGCAACTGCTTCATCCTCAAGCCATCCGAGCGCGATCCAAGCTCGACGCTACTGATCGCTCAGTTGCTGTTGGAAGCGGGCTTGCCGAAAGGCGTGATGAGCGTGGTCCATGGTGACAAGACTGCGGTGGACGCGCTGATCGAAGCGCCGGAAGTCAAAGCGCTGAGCTTCGTGGGCTCGACGCCGATTGCCGAATACATCTACGCCGAAGGCACCAAGCGCGGCAAACGCGTTCAGGCACTGGGCGGCGCGAAGAACCACGCGGTGCTGATGCCCGATGCTGATCTGGACAACGCGGTCAGTGCATTGATGGGCGCGGCGTACGGTTCCTGCGGCGAACGCTGCATGGCGATCTCCGTTGCCGTGTGTGTTGGCGACCAGGTGGCCGATGCGCTGGTGGCGAAACTGGTTCCACAGATCAAAGCGCTGAAAATCGGCGCGGGTACCTCGTGCGGTCTGGACATGGGCCCGTTGGTCACCGGTCAGGCGCGTGACAAGGTCAGCGGTTATGTCGATGACGGTGTGGCGGCGGGCGCGACCCTGGTGGTCGATGGTCGTGGTCTGAGTGTGACCGGTCATGAAGAAGGCTTCTTCCTCGGCGGCTGCCTGTTCGACAACGTCACCCCGGAGATGCGCATCTATAAAGAAGAGATCTTCGGCCCGGTGCTGTGCGTGGTGCGAGTGAACAGCCTGGAAGAGGCGATGCAACTGATCAACGATCACGAATACGGCAACGGCACCTGCATCTTCACTCGTGATGGCGAAGCGGCGCGTCTGTTCTGCGACGAGATCGAAGTCGGCATGGTTGGCGTCAACGTGCCGCTGCCTGTGCCGGTGGCTTATCACAGCTTCGGCGGTTGGAAGCGTTCGCTGTTTGGCGACCTGCATGCGTATGGCCCGGATGGGGTGCGTTTCTATACTCGGCGCAAGGCGATCACTCAGCGCTGGCCACAACGTGCGAGTCATGAAGCTTCGCAGTTCGCATTCCCTAGCTTATAAGGAGCAGGGTGCAGGAGGCCGACCTATAAGGTCGGCCTTCCTGTTTTCGGGGTTTTTTGACCGATATGACAGAAATATGAAAATAGGT
>NZ_PJBC01000011.1 GCF_002836515.1 Pseudomonas sp. Choline-02u-1 | reverse complement strand
CTTACAGCCTTTGCAGACGTCATCCGGCTGCCACAACCGGCCGACAATGCTAAGGTTCTGCCTCAGCTTTTGTGTTTTTCCAAGGAATCCATATGTCGGACGCCCAGTCCCTCAACGCTGCATTCATGGTGGTTCAGAGCAACAGTCTCGATGAACTGCGCAGCCTTGTGGTCAGCATCATGCGCCGCTACCCACTGGCACCCCTGGAAAACGAAATCGCTCTGGTGCAAAGCAACGGCATCGCTCAGTGGCTCAAGCTGGCACTGGCCGAGGATCCTGAAGAAGATGATCTCGGTGGATGCGGTATAGCTGCGGCAATTGATGTGCAATTGCCCGGCAGTTTTATGTGGCAGCTCTATCGCATGGTGCTGGGACGAGAAGAGATTCCGGCGAAATCACTGCTCGATAAAGCCCCGCTGACCTGGCGCCTGATGCGCCTCTTGCCACAGGTAATCGACCGCCCACATTTCGAACCGCTGCAACGCTTTCTCACCCACGACAGCGATCTGCGCAAGCGCTATCAATTGGCAGAGCGTCTGGCCGATTTGTTTGACCAGTATCAGGTGTATCGGGCCGACTGGCTGGAAGATTGGGCGGAAGGCCGGCATCAACTGCGCAATGTCAGAGGTGAAATCAAGCCGCTGCCGCCGACCAGTTGCTGGCAGGCAGAGTTGTGGCGAGCACTGCTGGATGATGTCGGCGAACAAGGTATGGCGCAGAGTCGTGCTGGGGTACATCAACGCTTCATGGAGCGCATCAACACACTCGACAAGGCACCGACGGCGCTGCCGCCGCGCGTGATCGTCTTTGGTATTTCTTCGTTGCCTGCGCAGGTTCTTGAAGCACTCGCCGGTTTGGCGCGCTTCAGCCAGGTACTGCTTTGCGTACACAATCCTTGCCGCCATCACTGGGCCGATATCGTCGCCGACAAGGACCTGCTGCGGCATCAATACAAGCGGCAACAGCGCAAAAGTGGAATGCCCGTCGTGCTTGATGCCGAGACCCTGCATCAGCACGCACATCCGTTGCTGGCCGCTTGGGGCAAACAAGGTCGCGACTATATCAACCTGCTCGACAGCTACGACGACCCCAACAGCTACCGTGCAGCCTTTCGTGACGGCCGCATCGACCTGTTCAGCGAAGCCCAGCCCCACAACATGCTTAATCAGCTGCAGGATGACATTCTCGAGTTACGTCCACTCAACGAGACACGCGATCTCTGGCCAGCGGTCGATGCGACGCAGGACCATTCAATACGCTTTCACATCGCCCATAGCGCTCAGCGCGAAGTCGAAATCCTGCACGATCAACTTTTGGCGCGTTTCAGCGCCGACCCACAACTGCGCCCCCGCGACGTAATTGTCATGGTTCCTGAAATCGACAGCTATGCGCCGCATATCCGTGCGGTGTTCGGTCAGCTTGATCGCCATGATTCGCGCTTCATTCCGTTCACTTTGGCAGACCAGGGCCAGCGTGGACGCGATCCTTTATTGATCGCGGTCGAGCACCTGCTCAAGTTACCCGACAGCCGTTTCCCGGTCAGTGAGATCCTTGACCTGCTCGATGTCCCGGCCCTGCGTGCTCGCTTTGGCGTAGAGGAACGCGACCTGCCAACTCTGCATCGCTGGATCGAAGGCGCCGGTGTGCGCTGGGGCATGAGTGCCGAGCAACGGGCCGGTCTCGGTTTGCCTGAAGAGCTGGAGCAGAACAGCTGGCATTTCGGCCTGCGCCGAATGTTGTTGGGCTACGCCGTCGGCAGCGCTGAGGGATGTGCAGGCATCGAGCCTTACGATGAAATTGGTGGGCTTGATGCTGCCCTGATCGGGCCACTGGTTGCACTGCTGGATGCCTTGGAAATCGCTCATCAGCAACTCACGCAACCGGCTCAACCGAGAGAGTGGGGGCTGCGCTTGCAGGCGCTGATGCAGGTATTTTTCCAGGCCAGCAACGAGCACGACGACTACCTGCTGACCCAACTGGAAGAACTTCGCGAAACCTGGCTCGGCACCTGCGAGGCGGTCGGTTTGATTGACGAGTTGCCACTGACTGTCGTTCGCGAAGCATGGCTCGCCGGGCTGGATCAGGGGCGTTTGTCGCAACGATTCCTCGCCGGTGCGGTGAATTTCTGCACCTTGATGCCGATGCGCGCCATTCCTTTCAAACTGGTTTGTCTGCTGGGCATGAACGACGGTGATTATCCCCGCGCGCAGCCACCGCTGGACTTCGACCTGATGGGCAGCGATTACCGCCCGGGCGACCGCTCGCGGCGGGAAGATGACCGCTATCTGTTGCTTGAAGCGCTGTTGTCCGCACGCACTCAGCTCTATATCAGTTGGGTCGGTCGCAGCATCCGCGACAACAGCGAACGACCTGCCTCAGTGCTGATCGGCCAGTTGCGCGATCACCTCGCCAGCGGCTGGCGTTCAGTCGATGCGAGCCAGGATCTGCTAGAGGCGCTGACCGAAGAACACCCTTTGCAGCCTTTCAGCGTCCGCTATTTCCACGAAGGCGAGCAACTGTTCAGCTATGCCAGCGAATGGCAAGTGTTGCATCAAGAGGAAGCGCAGCAAAGCGAGGCGCGGTTACTTGAGCCGTATGTTCAAGAGGATCCGCTGACGCTGGCGTTGCTCCAGGATTTTATGCGTAACCCGGTTCGACATTTTTTCACTCAACGACTCAAGGTCTATTTCGAGGCCGCACAAGCGCCGTTAGCCGATGAAGAACCATTCGTGCTGGACGCGTTGCAGCGCTACACGCTGAGCGACAGTTTGCTGGAAGCCGCACTCAGCCAGCCGCACGATGTCGATCAAGCGCTGCAAGCCCGAGCGCTGCGTCTGCAAAACAGCGGTTTGTTGCCGATGGCCGGTTTTGGCGAGTGTCTGCAACGCGAGTTGATCGAACCGCTGCCGGATCTGCTGCAGCGGTATCAACAGTTGCTGACGTTATGGCCGACGCCATTGAACAGTGCGATCCCGGTCAGTTTCGACTTGCGGGGTTTGCGTCTGGAAGGCTGGCTCTCGAGCCTGCACCAACGAGCCGATGGCGGCCTGCTGTCAGTCACGGCCATTCCAAACAGCATCGGCTCGATCAAAACACGCAAGTGGCATCGGCTGACCAAACCTTGGGTCACCCATCTGGTCGCCTGCGCCAGCGAACATGCGTTAACCACGGCATTGGTGGCGAGTGACGACACTTTGTTGCTGGAGCCAATGGAGCGCGACCGAGCGCTGCATTTGCTCGGTGACCTGCTTCTCGCCTGGCAATCCGGCATGCGCCAGCCCTTGCCGATTGCGATAAAAACCGCATTCGCCTGGCTGTCGCAATCTGATCCGGTCAAAGCCGAAGCCGCTGCCCGAAAAGCCTACGAAGGTGACGGTCAGACCAGCGACGGCGAGCGTCGTGAAAGCCCGGCGCTGCTCCGGCAATATCCCGACTTCGGAGCCCTGTCAGCAGACGAAACCTTCACCGGTTGGTGCGACGCGCTGTACCGCCCGTTATTCGAAGCGCCCTGGCGTTCCTTGTCCAGCGAAGGCGCACGCCCATGAGTACGAAGACACCGTTGGCTCTGGCATTCCCGTTGCGCGGCAGTCAGTTGATCGAAGCAAGCGCCGGCACCGGCAAAACCTTTACGATCTCGGCGCTTTATCTGAGGCTGATTCTCGGCCATGGCGGCGAGACAAGCGGTTTCGGACGCGAGTTGCTGCCGCCGCAAATCCTTGTAGTCACGTTTACTGACGCTGCCACCAAGGAGTTGCGTGAACGTATTCGGACACGCTTGGCCGAGGCCGCGCGTTTTTTTCGTGACGAGATTCCCGCGCCTGACGGACTGGTTGCCGAACTGCGCGATCAGTTCAACCCGCCGCAATGGCCGGGCTGTGCCAACCGCCTCGATATCGCCGCGCAATGGATGGACGAAGCCGCTGTCTCGACCATCCATAGTTGGTGTCAGCGCATGCTGCGCGAGCATGCGTTCGACAGTGGCAGCCTGTTCACGCAGTCGCTGGAAACCGATCACAGCGATTTGCTCGGCGAGGTGCTGCGCGATTACTGGCGGCTGTTCTGCTACCCGATGCAGGGCGATGCGCTGAATTGGGTGCGCAGCAACTGGGGTGGCCCTGCGGCGTTGTTGCCTCGCGTACGCGGCTTGTTTGCCACCGAGCGTGACACCGATGAAGGCAAGGGCCCGGCGGAGCTGATCGCCGAATGTTTGCTGGAGCGCCGAGCTGCGTTGGTCGAGCTGAAAATGCCTTGGCGTGACTGGGCAGACGAACTGCTTGTCCTGTGCCATGAGGGCGTCGCCAGCAAAGCCGTCGATGGCCGCAAGATGCAGCCGCGATATTTTGAGCCCTGGTTCGAGAAACTCAAGGCCTGGGCCGAAGACGAGTCCCTAGAGCAGTTGGACATTGGCACCGGCTTCACCCGACTGACACCCGACGGCATGGCCGAGGCATGGAAGGGCCAGGCCCCCAGTCATCCGGGGCTGGACGCCATGGCCGGACTCAAATCGAGCCTCGACGCTTTGCCGACGCCCGACGCTGCGGTTCTGCAACACGCTGCCAAGTGGGTGGGCGCGCGTTTTGAGGAAGAGAAGCGCCGTCGCGCGGAAATGGGTTTTGACGACATGCTGCTGCGCCTGGATGCCGCGCTGCAATCGGAGGGCGGCGAGCGCCTGGCGACGCTGATCCGCGAGCAGTTTCCGGTGGCGCTGATTGACGAATTCCAGGACACCGATCCGGTGCAATACCGCATCTTCGAGAGTATCTATCGCATCGAAGAGAACCACCCTGATACCGGCCTGTTCCTTATCGGCGATCCCAAACAGGCGATCTACGCCTTTCGCGGGGCCGACATTTACACCTACTTGCGCGCACGCCAGGCCACAACCGGCCGCTTGCATACGCTCGGCACCAACTTCCGCTCCAGCCACGGCATGGTCAAAGCGGTCAATCACGTATTCGAACGCGCCGAGTCCCGAGAGCAGGGGCGCGGCGCGTTTTTGTTTCGCGATAAAACCGGCGATAACCCTGTGCCGTTTCTACCGGTGGAGTCTCAAGGACGCAAGGAAACGCTGCGGATTGCCGGGCATGACATCGCGGCGCTGAACGTCTGGCTATTGCCCAGCGAGCAGCCGCTGTCCAGCGCAGTCTACCGCCAGCAAATGGCTGCAGCCTGCGCCAGTGAAATCACCAGGTTGCTCAATGGCGGGCAAACCGGCAGCGCTGGTTTCGTCCAGGCAGACGACTTCAGAGGTTTGCGTCCTTCTGACATCGCGATCCTCGTCCGCGACGGTAAAGAGGCCCAGGCCGTACGCTCCGAACTTGCCGCCAGAGGCGTGCGCAGCGTTTATCTGTCGGACAAGGATTCGGTCTTCGCCGCGCAAGAGGCGCATGACCTGCTGGCCTGGTTGAAAGCTTGCGCCGAGCCCGATGTCGAGCGTTCGCTCAAGGCCGCGCTGGCCTGCACCACACTGAACCTGCCGCTGATCGAGCTGGAACGCTTGAACCAGAACGAAATGGTCTGGGAAGCCCGGGTCATGCAATTTCGCGGCTATCGCGAGCTCTGGCGCAAACAGGGCGTGTTGCCGATGTTGCGACGCCTGCTGCACGATTTCCACTTACCGCACACTCTGATGCAGCGCAGTGATGGCGAGCGCGTGCTGACCAATCTTTTGCACCTTTCGGAACTGATGCAGCAAGCCGCCGCTGAACTGGACGGTGAGCAAGCGTTGATCCGTCATCTGGCCGAGCTGCTGGCAGTCTCCGGTCAGGCGGGCGAAGAGCAGATCCTGCGTCTGGAAAGTGACGAGCAACTGGTCAAGGTGGTGACCATCCACAAATCCAAGGGCCTTGAATATCCGCTGGTATTTTTGCCATTCATCTGCTCGGCGAAACCTGTGGATGGCAGCCGTTTGCCGCTGCATTACCACGACGCTTCAGGCAAGGCGCAGATCAGCCTCAAACCGACCGTCGAGTTGATAGCCCAGGCAGATGATGAGCGTCTGGCCGAAGACTTGCGTCTTCTGTATGTCGCATTGACCCGGGCGCAACATGCCTGCTGGTTGGGCGTCACTGACCTCAAACGCGGCAATAACAACAGCTCCGTGCTGCACCTTTCTGCGCTGGGTTACTTGCTGGGCGGCGGTGCCGGTCTGCGCGAATCCAGTGAACTGACCCACTGGCTGCAAGAGCTGCAGCAAGACTGCCCGGCCATCGGCATCGGCGAAATGCCTCAGCCCACTGACGAGCATTATCAGCCGCCGCGCACGCAAACAGTCCTGCGAGCCACGCTACGGCCCAAGCGCAAAGCCAGTGAAAACTGGTGGATCGCTTCCTATAGCGCTTTGCGCATCAGCGACGTATTGAGTGTCGGCAGCGATGAAGCACCGGACAGTCCGCAGGCGCAAAAGCTTTTTGACGACGAGCGCCTCGACCCCGATGCACCCCGAGAAATCGTCAGCGGTGGCGCCGATATTCACCGGTTTCCTCGCGGACCGAATCCTGGCACTTTTTTGCATGGTTTGCTCGAATGGGCGGGCGCTGAAGGTTTTGCGGTTACCCGAGAGGCGCTGGAAGATGCGATTGCCCGGCGCTGCAATCTGCGCGGCTGGCAAGGCTGGATCACCACGCTGACTGACTGGCTGCAGCATTTGCTCAAGTCGCCATTGCCGGTCACTGGAGGGCAACCGTCAGTGGTTCTTGAGCAGTTGAAGCAACACCGTGTCGAGATGGAGTTCTGGTTCGCCAGCCATAAAGTCGACGTGCTCAAACTCGACGAACAGGTGCGCCAGCACACCCACAATGGCGTTGCCCGCGTTGCGGCGGAGCCGGTGCAGCTCAACGGCATGTTCAAGGGATTTATCGACCTGACCTTCGAGCACGCCGGCCGTTATTACGTCGCCGATTACAAATCCAATTGGCTCGGCATGGATGAGCAGGCCTACACCGAACAGGCCATGGAGCAGTCGATTCTCGACAACCGTTATGACCTGCAATACGTGCTGTATCTGTTGGCGTTGCACCGCCAGCTCAAGGCTCGCTTGACGGATTACGATTACGACCGCCACGTCGGCGGGGCGCTGTATTTGTTTTTGCGCGGTACACGTGCAGAGAGTCGCGGCGTGTACTTCGTGCGTCCGCCAAGGGAGTTGATCGAACGCCTCGACCGGATGTTCCAGGGCAAACCCGAGCGCAGGTCCGAACCCGCCTGGGAACAGGGAGTCCTGCTATGAACCGCACCTTCGCCGATCTGCTGCCGACACCACTGGAAGCTGACAGTCTGTCGAAACTCTCGCCACTGACCCGCGCCGATGATTTGCTGTTGTTGCTGAGTCGTTGGGTCGAGCGCGGCTGGCTGCGCGCGCTGGACCGAGCCTTTGTCGCTTTCCTGCATGAGCTCGAGCCCGAGACCGATCCGCTGGTGCTGCTCGCGGCGGCGCTGACCAGCCACCAGCTCGGCCATGGTCATGTGTGTCTGGATCTGTTCGAAACCCTCAAGGCGCCGGATTTTGCATTGTCACTGCCACCCGAAGGCGATGTGCAGGGCGGTGTGTTGCTGCTGCCTTCACAACTGCTCGAAACGCTCGATGGAGCCCATTGGTGCAAGGTGCTGGCAAGTAGCTCGCTGGTCGCGCTGGCCGCTGATGCGAGTGAAACGGCGCAGACACGTCCGTTGGTGTTGTCCTCGAAACGCCTGTACTTGCGCCGCTACTGGACCTACGAACGCCGCATCGATGCAGCGTTGCGCCAACGCTTGTTGCAACAGGAGCCGACGCCGGATGATCTGCCGCAGCGTCTGGATGAATTGTTCGGCGGCGCGGAATCCGCAGCTGTCATCGATTGGCAGAAACTCGCCTGTGCTCTCGCTACGCGCAGCGCCTTCAGCATCATCACCGGCGGCCCGGGCACCGGGAAAACCACCACGGTGGTGCGCCTGCTCGCACTGCTGCAGGCACCGGCCGTCGAGGCTGGCCAGCCGTTGCGTATTCGTCTGGCCGCACCGACCGGCAAGGCCGCCGCGCGCCTGACCGAGTCGATCAGTCAGCAAGTGCAATCGCTGCAAGTCGCCGAAGCGGTGCGCGTGGCGATCCCCAGCGATGTGACCACCGTGCACCGATTGCTCGGCAGCCGACCGGGCACCCGGCATTTCCGTCACCATGCCGGCAACCGCCTGCCGCTGGATGTGCTGGTGGTCGATGAAGCGTCGATGATCGATCTGGAAATGATGGCGAACTTGCTCGACGCCATGCCGGCGCATGCACGGCTGGTGCTGCTGGGCGACAAGGATCAGTTGGCGTCGGTCGAGGCCGGGGCGGTGCTGGGCGATCTTTGCCGTGACGCCGAGGGCGGTTGGTACAGCCCGCAAACGCGGCAATGGCTGGAGTCAGTCAGTGGCGAGTCGTTGCTGGACAGCGGTTTGCATGAAGACCACGATGGCGCCCATCCGCTGGCGCAACAGGTCGTGATGCTGCGTCACTCGCGCCGCTTCGGCGAGGGCAGCGGCATCGGTCAGCTTGCGCGTCGGGTCAACCAGCAACTGGCCGAGGAGGCGCGACAGCTGCTCATCGCCGGCGGCTACGACGACGTGTATTCACTGCCGCTCAAAGGTGAGCACGATCACAAGCTCGAACGGCTGTTATTAGACGGTCACGGTAACGGCCCGCAAGGTTATCGCCATTATCTGAGCGTGCTGCGCGATCAACGCCCGCCATCGACGCGGACACTGGAGCATGCGGACTGGACCGATTGGGCGCGTGAAGTTTTACAGGCGTTCGACACGTTCCAGTTGTTGTGCGCCGTGCGCAAGGGCCCGTGGGGTGTAGAAGGCCTGAACCAGCGCATCACGACGGCGTTGCTCAAGGCGCGTCTGATCGAAAGCGATCAGCAGTGGTATGAAGGTCGCCCGGTGCTGATGACCCGCAACGACTATGGTTTGGGCCTGATGAACGGCGACATCGGCATTGCCCTGAAACTGCCCGAGAGTGAAAGCGCAGAGATTGGCAAAACTGTTCTGCGCGTGGCATTTCCTCGCAACGACGGTCAGGGCGGCGTGCGTTTCGTGTTGCCGAGTCGGCTCAATGACGTCGAAACCGTATACGCCATGACAGTGCACAAGTCCCAGGGTTCGGAGTTCGCCCATACGGCGCTGATCCTGCCGGATGCGCTGAACCCCGTGCTGACGAAAGAGCTGATCTACACCGGAATCACTCGCGCGCGGCACTGGTTTACCTTGATCGAGCCGCGTGCCGGCGTGTTTGAGGAAGCGGTGCAGCGCAAGGTCAAGCGTCTGAGCGGGCTGATGCTGGAACTGGAAGAGGGCGCCCAGCCTCAGGGATGAAGCGCTGGATGATCGGCAACGATTACTGACCAGTCGGTCAGGCGGGCGCCTCGCTGGCGTTTCGGCGCTGTGCTATCGTTGCGGCATCATTTCGTTACGCTTCAAGAGAATTCCTGCATGAAGGTGGCCGTCCGGACGACAGAGCGTGTGGTTGCCTGCCAGCGGGCATTGCTGATCGTTTTGCTCTGGTTGCTGACGGGCAACGCCATCGCACAAGCGCAAACCGGGCCGGCCGAGCAACGGGCCAAAGCCGTGACGCAAGTGGTCCTTGGTATCCTCAGTTATGCCCGCTGGCCAGTGGAACCGGTGCAGTTACGCCTGTGCATTGTCGGCCCCACCGAATACACCGATGACCTGGTCAAAGGCACCACGCAAGCCACTGGCCGGCCGGTGGCTGTGCGTCGTCTGCTGGCGGACAACCCGGCCATCGTCAGCGAATGCGACGCGGTGTACATCGGCAAGCTCACCGCCGCTGAACGCAGTCGCCTGTTCGCATCGTTGATCGGGCATCCGGTGCTGAGCATCAGCGAAGCGGACGATCAATGCACCGTTGGCAGTCTGTTCTGCCTGCGCGTCGGCGATGAGCAGGTGTCGTTCGAGGTCAATCTCGACTCGGTCGCTCGCAGCGGCGTACGCATTCATCCCAGCGTGCTGCAGTTGTCCCGTCGCAAAGCGGCAGCGCCATGAAGCTGTTCAGTTGGAAGGCTCGCCCGACTCTTGGCTCGGTCATCGGCCGTGGGCATCTGATTGTCGCGCTGATGGCGGTGGCGATGGCCAGTATTTCGCTGACCTTGCTGGGTTTGCTGGCGCTGCGGGTATACGCCGATCACAACCTGCATTTGATCGCCCGTTCGATCAGCTACACCGTCGAAGCGGCTGTGGTGTTCAATGACAAAGCAGCGGCAACCGAGGCGCTGGCGATCATCGCCTCCACCGAAGAAGTGGCGGATGCCCGAGTGCTGGACGCGCAAGGCCAATTGATTGCGCAATGGCAGCGCGCCGAGACCGGCCTGTTCTCCGAGCTGGAAATGCAGATCACACGCGCCATTCTGGAAAAACCGGTCAGTTTGCCGATCGAGCATCAGGACCGCGAAATCGGTCGGGTCCTGCTCATCGGTCACGGCGGCAGCCTGATGCGTTTCCTGCTCAGTGGCCTCGCCGGAATTGTACTGTGCACCGCGATCAGCGCCTGGGTCGCGCTCTATCTGGCGCGACGGCAACTGCGCGCAATCATTGGCCCATTGCACAGCCTCGCCTCCGTCGCACACGCCGCGCGCAGCGAGCGGGCACTGGATCGGCGGGTGCCGCCGGCGCAAATCGCCGAACTGGATAATCTGGGCAACGACTTCAATGCCTTGCTCGGCGAACTGGAGTCCTGGCAAACCCATCTGCAAAACGAAAACGAAACGCTCGCCCATCAAGCGACCCACGACAGTCTCACCGGGTTACCCAACCGCGCGTTTTTCGAAGGACGTTTGATCCGTGCCTTGCGTAACAGCAAAAAACACGATGAGCGGGTGGCCGTGCTGTTTCTCGACAGCGACCGCTTCAAAGGCATCAACGATAACTTCGGCCACGCCTCGGGCGACGCAGTGCTGGTGGCCATCGCCAATCGCGTGCGAGCGCAATTGCGTGAGGAGGATCTGGTCGCTCGGTTGGGTGGGGATGAGTTCGCCGTGCTGCTCGCGCCGCTTCACGCGATTGAAGACGCTGAGCACATCGCTGACAAGATCCTCGCCAGCATGGACATGCCGATCACCCTGCCGGGCGATACCAGTGTGGTGACCTCGCTCAGCATCGGCATCGCCGTTTACCCCGATCATGGCGCCACGCCAGGGACCTTGCTTAACGCAGCCGACGCGGCGATGTATCAGGCCAAGCGCCTGTCGCGCGGCGCGCAATTTACGGCCGGGTCGGAGCGCCCGGTCGATTCCGTTCACACCAGGAGCTGATGTCCGTGTTCACTCTTCCCGTTCGACTGTTTTCCGTTTTGCTGTTGATAGCCGCGCTGACGCTGAGCGGTTGCCAGACCAGCCCAAAGAAAGGCCTGACCCCCGCGCAGGTCGCCGTGCTCAAACAGCAGGGTTTCGAGTTGACCGACGATGGTTGGGAGTTCGGCCTGTCGGGCAAAGTGCTGTTTGGTAGCGATGTCGAAAGCCTGAATGCACCCAGCACGGAAATCGTCGAACGCATCGGCAAGGCGCTGCTTGGCGTGGGTATCGAGCGCGTTCGGGTCGATGGCCACACCGATGCGTCGGGCAAGGAAACCTACAATCAGCAACTGTCGCTGCGCCGGGCCAAGAGCGTTGCCAACGTCCTCGGCACGGTCGGCATGAAGCAGGAGAACATCCAGCTGCAAGGCCTGGGCAGCAGCGAGCCGGTGGCTTCCAACGACACCGCAGCGGGGCGTACGGAAAACCGCCGGGTGTCGATTGTGGTCAGCGCCGATTAACCGGCAAAGCGCATCTCCCGCGTTTCGCCCATCAACAACGCCTGATTGCGCTCAGTCACCTCACGGATGTAATCCCACAACAACGTAATCCGCTTGAGCTTGCGCAGATCCTCCCGGCAGTACATCCAGAACTGCCGTGTGATGTCGATTTCCTCCGGCAACACCGGCAGCAATCGCGGATCCTGTGCAGCGAGAAAGCACGGCAGGATCGCCAGCGAGCGCCCCTGCTGCGCGGCGACGTATTGCGCGATCACGCTGGTGCTGCGCAAATGTGCGCTGGCGCCGGGCACCACGTTGGCCAGGTAAAGCAGCTCCGAGCTGAACGCCAGGTCGTCCACGTAACTGATGAATTGATGCTTGCTCAAATCCGCTGGGCGGCGGATGGGCGGGTGTTTGTCCAGATAATCCTGGGTTGCGTACAGCTGCAAACGGTAGTCGCAAAGTTTGCAGCAGACGTACGGCCCGTGCTCCGGCCGCTCAAGAGCAATGACGATGTCGGCCTCGCGCTTGGACAGGCTGATGAAGTGCGGCAGCGGCAGGATGTCCACCGAGATAGCTGGGTAGGCGTCGACGAAATGGCTCAGCTGCGGGGTGATGAAAAAACTGCCGAAGCCTTCGGTGCAGCCCATGCGCACATGCCCGGACAGAGCCACGCCGGAGCCCGAGACTTGCTCGCAGGCCATGTGCAACGTGCTTTCGATCGACTCGGCATAGCCGAGCAAGCGCTGACCCTCTGTGGTCAGGACGAAACCGCTGGTGCGGGATTTTTCGAACAGCAATGTACCGAGCGCTGCTTCCAGCGAACTGATCCGGCGCGACACCGTGGTGTAGTCGACGGCCAGCCGTTTGGCGGCGGTACTGGCTTTGCGGGTGCGGGCGACTTCGAGGAAAAACTTCAGGTCGTCCCAGTTCAGCGAGCCTAGCGAGGTGATGTTTTTTTGCATGATGGACGGGCTTATATGTGCGTTCTTATTAGAAGTTTGCACATCTATACTCCAAAAACCGTCCGACAACCATTCTGGACACACGCCTCATCTCAAGGCGAACCTTTCGCCTTGGCTCCTACGATAAAAACAAGTTCTGGAGACCAGCATGAACGCATCGCTTACGCCCAACGACACCACACTGCAAAAGGTAAAACTGCTGATCGACGGCGAGTGGGTTGAGTCGCAGACCAGTGAATGGCACGACATCGTCAACCCGGCGACCCAGCAAGTGCTGGCCAAAGTACCGTTCGCCACCGCCGCTGAAGTCGATGCCGCCGTCAGCGCCGCCCAGCGTGCCTTCCAGACCTGGAAACTGACCCCGATCGGCGCGCGGATGCGCATCATGCTCAAGCTGCAAGCGTTGATTCGCGAACATTCCAAACGCATCGCCGTGGTGCTCAGCGCCGAGCAAGGCAAAACCATTGCTGATGCCGAGGGCGATATTTTCCGTGGCCTGGAAGTGGTCGAGCACGCCTGCTCGATCGGCACCCTGCAAATGGGCGAGTTCGCCGAGAACGTCGCTGGCGGCGTCGACACTTACACCCTGCGCCAGCCGATCGGCGTCTGCGCCGGCATCACGCCGTTCAACTTCCCGGCGATGATTCCGCTGTGGATGTTCCCGATGGCGATCGCCTGCGGCAACACCTTCGTGCTCAAGCCGTCGGAGCAGGATCCGCTGTCGACTATGCTGCTGGTGGAACTGGCCATTGAGGCTGGCGTTCCGGCGGGTGTGCTCAACGTGGTTCACGGCGGCAAGGATGTGGTCGATGGTCTGTGCACGCACAAGGACATCAAAGCCGTGTCGTTCGTCGGTTCGACCGCCGTCGGCACGCACGTCTATGACCTGGCCGGCAAGCACGGCAAACGCGTGCAATCGATGATGGGCGCAAAAAACCACGCCGTGGTACTGCCGGACGCCAATCGCGAGCAAGCGCTGAATGCCTTGGTCGGTGCCGGTTTCGGTGCGGCCGGGCAACGTTGCATGGCCACGTCGGTGGTGGTGCTGGTCGGTGCCTCAAAACAGTGGCTGCCAGACCTGAAAGCGCTGGCGCAGAAACTCAAGGTCAACGCCGGCAGCGAGCCGGGCACCGATGTCGGTCCGGTGATTTCGAAAAAGGCCAAGGCGCGAATTCTTGAGCTGATCGAAAGCGGCATCAAGGAAGGTGCCAAGCTTGAACTGGACGGTCGCGACATCAGCGTGCCGGGTTATGAACAAGGCAATTTTGTCGGCCCGACCCTGTTCTCCGGGGTGACCACCGACATGCAGATCTACACCCAGGAAATCTTCGGCCCGGTGCTGGTGGTGCTGGAAGTCGACACCCTCGATCAGGCGATCGCGCTGGTCAACGCCAATCCGTTCGGCAACGGCACCGGCCTGTTCACCCAGAGCGGTGCGGCGGCGCGCAAGTTCCAGACTGAAATCGACGTCGGGCAGGTCGGCATCAACATCCCGATTCCGGTACCGGTACCGTTCTTCAGCTTCACCGGCTCGCGCGGTTCGAAACTCGGCGACCTCGGCCCGTACGGCAAGCAAGTGGTGCAGTTCTACACGCAGACCAAAACGGTCACGGCGCGCTGGTTCGACGACGACAGCGTCAACGACGGCGTGAACACCACCATCAACCTGCGCTGAGGATTCGATCATGAAAATCGCATTTATCGGGCTGGGCAACATGGGCGCGCCGATGGCGCGCAACCTGATCAAGGCCGGCCACTCGCTGAATCTGGTCGACCTGAACAAAACCGTGCTGGCGGAACTCGAGCAACTGGGTGGCACCATCCGCGCTTCAGCCCGCGAGGCGGCGGAAGATGCCGAACTGGTGATCACCATGCTCCCGGCGGCTGTACACGTGCGCAGTGTCTGGCTGGGTGAAGAGGGCGTGCTCGCCGGCATTCGCCAAGGCGTGCCGGCGGTGGATTGCAGCACCATCGATCCGCAGACCGCGCGCGACGTAGCGGCCGCAGCGGCCAAACACGGCGTGGCCATGGCTGATGCGCCAGTGTCAGGTGGCACCGGCGGTGCTACGGCCGGGACGCTGACCTTCATGGTCGGCGCTACCCCGGCGTTGTTCGCGACCCTGCAACCGGTGCTGGCGCAGATGGGCCGCAACATCGTGCATTGCGGTGAAGTCGGCACCGGCCAGATCGCCAAAATCTGCAACAACCTGCTGCTGGCGATCTCGATGGTCGGCGTCAGCGAGGCGATGGCTTTGGGCGATGCGCTGGGCATCGACACCTCGGTGCTGGCCGGGATCATCAACAGCTCGACCGGCCGTTGCTGGAGTTCGGAAATGTACAACCCGTGGCCGGGCATCGTCGAGACGGCGCCGGCCTCGCGCGGATATACCGGTGGCTTCGGGGCGGAGTTGATGCTCAAGGATCTCGGTCTGGCCACAGAAGCGGCGCGGCAGGCGCACCAACCGGTTGTGCTCGGCGCGGTGGCGCAGCAGTTGTATCAGGCGATGAGTCAGCGTGGTGATGGCGGTAAAGACTTCTCGGCGATCATCAACAGCTATCGCAAACCACAGTAGAAGGCCTTGGTGAAAAACCTGTGTGAGCGAGCCTGCTCGCGAAGACGGCGTCTGTATCAATAGATGATTGACTGACAGTCCGCTTTGGCGAGCAAACTCGCTCCCACATTGGGATCGTGGTGGTATGAATATCATTTGCCGGGAAATCACGTCGGGTGATTCCCCGGCTTTTTTGCATCAGGCGAACACGAAATACTTGCGCACGGTCTCGACCACTTCCCACGTGCCCTTCATACCCGGCTCAACCACGAAGATATCGCCGGCGCGCAGGTGGATCGGCGCCATGCCGTCCGGGGTGATCACGCAGTAGCCTTCCTGGAAATGGCAGTATTCCCACTTCACATAATCGACGCGCCACTTGCCCGGCGTACAGATCCAGGTGCCCATGATCTTGCTGCCGTCTTCGCTGGTGTACGCATTGAGGTTGACGGTGTGCGGGTCGCCTTCGAGTTTTTCCCACTTGCAGGCGTCGAGTACCGGCAGCGGGTGAGTGTCGCGCAGAACGGTGATTGGGGCGGTCGCGGTCATGGGAACTCCGGTCAAGTGGACTTGAAAATCGAAGTTGCACCCTATAGCGCCCGGTCGCCGTTCAGTTGTCTGGGGTCGACATCGGAGTGCTCAGAAACGCGCGCATTGATGAGCGCTTGTAACAACGCCTGGGCATAACCCGGCAGTGCCGCGAAGTCTCTTGTGCAGAGCAATAACCTGCGGCGCGCCCATGGCTCGTTGAGAGTCACGCACTCGAACCGATCGCCCCTCGCGCGTTCGACAGCGGCCAAGGGCACGATGGCCAGTCCGGCGCCTCGGGCGACCATGCGCATCGCGCCATCAAAGCCATCGGCGCGTATGCGCACCTGCATCCGTGCGCCGCTGTGCAGCGCCTGTTCTTCCAGATAAATCGCCAATGCGCTGTCGGCGCTCAGTCCGACAAAGTCATGCTGCAACGCGTCGCTGAAGCTGACCTCGGCGGCATCAGACAGCGGGTGATCGAGCGGAAGAATCAACACCAGCGGATCGTCGCGAAACGCCTGAGTCTGTAAGCCGTTTGTGTCGACCGCGTCGGAGACGATGCCCAGATCCGCTGCGCCTTCACGCAAGGCATGGGTAATTCGCGCGCTGGGTAATTCCTGCAGATCAATGTCCAGATTGGGATGGTTGCGCAGAAAGTCCGCGAGCACTTCCGGCAGGTACTCGGTGATCGCCGTGGTGTTGCACAACAGCCGCACCTGGCCTTTGACGCCTTGCGCATAATCGGCCAGATCCTGCTGCATGCGTTCGGCCTGTTGCAGAAGGATGCGCGCATGGCGGGCGAGGGCTTTGCCGGCGGGCGTCGGGGTGACGCCACGGCGGCCGCGTTCGAGAAACTCGGCGCCCAGCGAGGCTTCCATCGCGCGGATTCGGGCGCTGGCGGCAGCGAGGGACAAGTGACTGCGGGCGGCGCCTGCGGTGATATTGCCGGTGTCGAGGATGTGCAGGTAGAGGCGCAGGTCGGTGAGGTCGAAGTGCATGGGGTTTGCCTGTGGATTGTGGTGGCTTGCCGCGATGAGGTCAGACGCATCAATGCAAAGTTCAGCCTCCTGTCCTGACAGAGGCAGGCTCAGTATATGGCAGATTTTCATCCAGCCCGGATCAGTGCACATTATCCCCATGCACACACTCACCAACTTTTACCAAAACCTCGGCCTGACCCTGTCTCTATTGGTCATCGCTACTTTCCTGCTCGCCGGCATGGTCAAAGGCGTCATCGGCCTCGGCCTGCCCACTGTCGCCATGGGCCTGCTTGGTCTGGCTATGGCGCCGGCGCAGGCAGCTGCATTGTTGATCATCCCCGCTACCCTGACCAATCTCTGGCAACTGACCTTCGGCGGCCATCTGAAAAGCTTGATGAAACGCCTCTGGCCCATGTTGCTGATGATTTTCCTCGGCACCGGACTCGGCATCCTCTGGATCGGTCTGTCCGGCGGGCACTGGGTGGTGCGCGGACTCGGCGCGGCGCTGTTGCTGTATGCGTTGAGCGGATTGTTCCTGCCCACGCTACAGGTCAAACCCGAGCATGAATCGTGGCTTGGCCCGCTGTCCGGCCTGATTACGGGCGTCATCACCTCCGCCACCGGCGTCTTCGTGATTCCGGCGGTGCCGTACCTGCAAGCACTGGGGCTGAGCCGCGATGAGCTGGTGCAGGCGCTCGGCCTGTCCTTCACGGTTTCGACCCTGGCGCTGGCGCTTGGGCTGCTCTGGCACGGCGCACTCGGCGGTGGCGAATTGAGCGCCTCGCTGCTGGCGCTGATCCCGGCCATGCTCGGCATGTGGCTTGGCCAATGGCTGCGCCAGCGCATCAGTGCCGTGCTGTTCAAGCGTGTGTTCTTCGTCGGACTGGGCGCGCTCGGCGCCCATTTGCTGATCAGCGGCTAGCCGACGATTCGCTGAGCATGTCGATCGGGCGGATATCGAAATCTTGCTGCAGATATTCCATGCGTTTGGCGAAGAACTCCGTCATGTGCGGCAATGCCGAGTGCTCATCCAGATGCGCCTGGCTGGCCCAGATCTCGTAGAAGATAAACAGTGTCGGATCCTGCTGGTCGCGCAGCATGTGGTACTCGATGCAGCCCGGTTCGGCGCGGCTCGGCTCGACGTAAGCACGGAACAGCGCTTCGAATTCAGCGGCTTTTTCCGGGCGGGTCTTGGCGTGCAGGATGAAACCCTGGCGTTCACTCATCACAACTTCCTCAAAAGCAGAAAGCGGCGATGCTACGGCAACAATTGGTGATCGATTCGTGCGTTTTGCTCAAATGTATTTTGCGCCGATGTGGCTGTTTCCGCGCGAGCTCGATGGTTAATCTGCCGTCATTCCAATTCCTGTTTCAATCCAGCCTCAAAGGCTGCGCCGAGGTTTTTCGATGAAAAAAGTCCTGCTGCTCAATGGCGGTAAAAAATTCGCCCACTCCGATGGCCGCTACAACACCACCCTGCACGAAACCGCGCTGAGCGTGCTCGATCGCGGCGGTCTCGACGTCAAGACCACCTTCATTGATGAGGGCTACGACGTGGCCGAAGAAGTGGCGAAATTCCTCTGGGCCGACGTGATCATTTACCAGATGCCGGGCTGGTGGATGGGCGCGCCGTGGACGGTGAAAAAATACATCGACGAAGTCTTCACCGAGGGCCACGGCAGCCTCTACGCCAGCGACGGTCGGACCCGCTCCGATGCCTCGCAGAAGTACGGCAGTGGCGGTCTGATTCAGGGCAAGCAATACATGCTGTCACTGACCTGGAACGCACCCCAGCAAGCCTTCGATGATCCGACGGATTTCTTCGAAGCCAAGGGCGTGGATGCAGTGTATTTCCCGTTCCACAAGGCCAACGAATTCCTCGGCATGACCGCGTTGCCAACCTTCCTTTGCGTTGACGTGATGAAGCGTCCGAATATCGAAAATGATGTGGTGCGTTATGAGCAGCATCTGACTGAGGTATTGGGCCTCAAGGATTGATGGGTTTCGGGCTACTATCCGGGTAACAGCAAAAGATCGCAGCCTGCGGCAGCTCCTGCAGGGGGGATGGCGACTGGCTGCGATCTTGGCGATTTCAAAGAGGGTATCCGTGAAAGCCAGATCCGATGAGTTGCAGATTTTCGTCTGCGTGATCGAGTGCGGTTCGATTTCCGCCGCTGCCGAACAGGTCGGGCAGACGCCGTCGGCCGTCAGCCGCACGTTATCGAAGCTGGAAGCCAAGCTCGACACCACCCTGATCAACCGCACCACGCGGCGCATGGATCTGACCGAGGAGGGCAAGTACTTCTTCGAACAGGCCAAGCTGATTCTCGACCAGATGGATCAACTCGAAGAACGCCTGTCCTCGCGCCAGCAAACCCCGTCCGGACGGCTGCGCATAAACGCCGCCTCGCCGTTCATGCTCCACGCCATCGTTCCCTACATCGACGAGTTCCGGCAGTTGTATCCGGACATTCATCTCGAACTCAACAGCAATGACCTGATCATTGACCTGCTGGAACAAAGCACCGACGTCGCCATTCGCATCGGCACCCTCGCCGATTCGACGCTGCACGCACGTTCGCTCGGTTGCAGTCCGTTATTGATCGTCGCCAGCCCTGCTTACCTGAAAAAGCACGGCGCGCCCCGGCAGGTCGCTGACCTGAGTGAACACACGCTGCTCGGCTTCACCCACAACGAAGGCCTCAACCAATGGCCGCTGCGCTATGTGCACGGCGACCGCTGGCCGATCACCCCGGCGATCAGCGCTTCCAGCGGCGAGACCGTGCGCCATTTGGCGCTGGAAGGGCAGGGCATCGCCTGTCTGTCGCACTTCATGACCATCGAAGACATCCGCGCCGGACGCCTGAAAGTCCTGCTGGGTGAATTCAACAGCGGCTACCGCCAGCCGATCAACGCCGTGTACTACCGCAACTCGCAACTGGCGTTGCGCATCCAGTGCTTCCTCGACTTTATCCAGAGCAAACTCGCCGCCTACGCCAGCGCCGAATTCAAGGGCTGATTCGTGATCCCTGCGCAAGAGTGAATTGGCCTGTGGCGGGTTTTTCGCCGAGGTTGAGCGGTCGATACTCGCTGCATCACTTATTCACGCAGGGAGTTAATCCATGAACGTATTCGTCACCGGCGCTGCCGGTTTTATTGGCGGTTCCATCGCCACCGGTCTGGTTCAGGCCGGGCATACAGTCACCGGCCTGGTGCGTAGTGCCGAGCAGGCTGATGAGCTCAAAGCACTGGGTATGAACGCGGTAATCGGTACCCTCGATGATAGCCACTTGCTCACGGAGCAGGCGCGTGCCGCCGATGCCGTGATCAACGCTGCCAGCAGTGATCATCGCGGTGCAGTTGAAGCCTTGCTCGACGCTTTGCGCGGCTCCAATAAAGTCTTTCTGCATACCAGCGGATCGAGCATCGTCGGCGATGCCTCCGGCGGCAAATCCAGCGATGTCATTTACTACGAAGACAACCTCCCGGAACCGACTGTCGACAAAGCGGCGCGTGTGGCCATCGACAATTTTGTGCTCGCTGCGGCGAAGGATGGCGTGAACTCGGCGGTGATCTGCAACACCCTGATCTACGGACACAGCCTCGGCGTGAAACGTGACAGCGTGCAACTGCCGCGACTGCTGAAACAGGCGCGCAAAAGCGCCGTCGTACGCCACGTCGGCAGCGGCCAGAACATCTGGTCCAACGTGCACATCGAAGACGTCGTCGCCCTGTATCGGCTGGCGCTGACCAGGAATCTGCCGGGCACTTTCTACTTTGTGGAAAGCGGTGAAGCCTCGTTCATCGACATGACTACCGCCATGGCCGAAGCCCTCAATCTGGGCGAACCGCAAGACTGGCCACTGCAGGACGCCGAAGCCGAGTGGGGCTATGAAATGGCCAACTACGGCCTCGGCTCCAACAGTCGCGTCCGCGGCAAACACGCCCGCGACCTGCTGGGCTGGACGCCGAAGCGCACGTCGGTGGTTGAATGGATTCGTAACGAAATGGTGTGAATTCAGTACCACCGAGTTAGGCCATTCGCGAGCAAGCCCGCTCCCACAAGTCGACAGCATTCCGTCTGAAGGAATGCGATCAAAACTGTGGGAACGGGCTTGCTCGCTAATGCGGTGGGTCAGCCAGTGAGGATGTTGGATGCGATGACGCCTTCGTGAGCAAGCCCACTCCCAGAAGTCGACAGCATGTTGTCTGGACGAATGCGATCAAAACTTTGGGAGCGGGCTTGCTCGCGAAGGCGGTGGGTCAGCCAGTGAGGATGTTGGATGCGATGACGCCTTCGTGAGCAAGCCCACTCCCAGAAGTCGACAGCATGTTGTCTGGACGAATGCGATCGAAACTGTGGGAGCGGGCTTGCTCGCGAAGACGGTGTGTCAGGCGGTGAAGATGTCGGATGTGATAACGGCAAGCTCACTCCCACAGGGCTTGTGGTGATGAGAAAAACCATGAAAATCCCGCCCGCCGATTTTCATTAATCACGACAACACATACCCACCAGCGACACGCCTTGCCTGTCCACGAAAACTACTTTCATGCGGTTTGAAATCTCTGTCTCGAAATGATTTATGAGTTTCACAACCCATTCGAACGTGACCCTTTCGAGGAGTACCGCATGACGCCTTCCTTCGGCTATTGGCTGCTGGTCTACGCCGCCGTGGCCATCATCGCGCTGATCGTGTTGATCGCCCGTTACCGGCTCAATCCGTTCATTGTCATCACCCTGATTTCTCTCGGCCTGGCGCTGATTGCCGGAATGCCACCATCGGCGGTGGTCGGTGCGTATGAGGCCGGGGTCGGCAAGACGCTGGGGCATATTGCGCTGGTGGTGGCGCTGGGGACGATGCTCGGCAAGATGATGGCCGAGTCTGGCGGCGCCGAGCAGATGGCGCGCACGCTGATCGAAAGGTTCGGCGAGAAGAACGCGCATTGGGCGATGGTCTGCATTGCGTTTCTGGTCGGCTTGCCGCTGTTTTTCGAAGTCGGTTTCGTCTTGCTGGTGCCGATCGCGTTCACCGTGGCCCGTCGGGTTGGCGTGTCGATTCTGATGGTCGGTCTGCCGATGGTTGCGGGCCTCTCGGTGGTGCATGCGCTGGTGCCGCCGCACCCGGCGGCGATGCTCGCGGTGCAGGCCTATCAGGCGTCGGTCGGGCAGACCTTGCTGTACGCCATCGCGATCGGCATTCCGACCGCAATCATCGCCGGGCCGCTGTACGCCAAGTTCATCGTGCCGCGCATTCAATTGCCGGCGGACAACCCGCTGGAAAAGCAATTTCTCGACCGTGAACCGCGCGACAAATTGCCGGGTTTCGGCATTACGATGGCGACCATTCTGCTGCCGGTGGTGCTGATGTTGATCGGCGGCTGGGCCAACCTGATTTCCACTCCCGGCAGCGCTTTCAACCAGTTCCTGCTGTTCATCGGCAATTCGGTGATCGCGCTGTTGCTGGCGACTTTGCTGAGCTTCTGGACGCTAGGGATTGCCCAAGGTTTCAACCGCGAATCGATCCTCAAGTTCACCAACGAATGCCTCGCGCCCACCGCCAGCATCACCTTGCTGGTCGGTGCTGGTGGCGGCTTGAACCGGATTCTGGTGGATGCCGGCGTCACCGATCAGATCGTCGGCCTTGCCCATGAATTTCATTTGTCGCCACTGATCATGGGCTGGTTGTTCGCCGCGCTGATGCGTGTCGCCACCGGTTCGGCGACGGTGGCGATGACCACCGCGTCCGGCGTTGTCGCGCCGGTGGCCATCGGTCTGGGTTATCCACATCCTGAGCTTTTGGTGCTGGCGACCGGCGCCGGCTCGGTTATCTTTTCCCACGTCAACGACGGCGGCTTCTGGTTGATCAAGGAATACTTCAACATGACCGTTGCGCAGACGTTCAAGACCTGGACCGTGCTCGAGACATTGATCTCGCTGGTGGCTTTCGCGCTGACCGTCGGCCTTTCTTATTTGTTGTAACCGGAGCCTGCCGCCCATGGACATCCTCTACCAGATCCGCGCCCGCCAGGATTCCTTCAGCGCCGGCGAGGGGCGCATCGCGCGGTTGATGCTCGACGATGTCGGCTTTGCCGCCAGCGCCAGCCTCGAAGACCTCGCGCAAGGGGCCGAGGTCAGCACCGCCACGCTGTCGCGCTTTGCCCGCACGGTTGGCTGCCGTGACTTGCGCGATCTGCGCCTGCAACTGGCTCAGGCCAGCGGCGTTGGCAGCCGTTTTCTCGATCCGGCGGGCACGCCTGAGCAGTCGGCGTTCTACGGGCAGATCGTCGGCGACATCGAAACCACGCTGCGCCAGCATCTGGCCGGTTTCGATGAATCGCGCTTCGCCGACGCAGTGAAATTGCTCAGCCAGGCGCGGATGATTCACGCGTTCGGCATGGGCGGTTGCTCGACCCTGTGCAGCGATGAATTGCAGGTGCGCCTGGTGCGCCTCGGCTACCCGATTGCGGTGTGTCATGACGCGGTGATGATGCGCGTCACCGCCGCCAGCCTCAACGCCGAGCAAGTGCTGATCGTTTGCTCGCTGACCGGCATCACCCCGGAGCTTTTGGAAACCGTCGAACTGGCGCGCAACTACGGCGCGCGCATCCTCGCCATCACTCGCGGCGATTCGCCGCTGGCCGAGCTGGCCGACGTTGTTCTGCCGCTGCAAGGCGCGGAAACCTCGTTCATCTACAAACCGACCGCGGCGCGCTACGGCATGCTGCTGGCCATCGACGTGCTCGCCACCGAGCTGGCGCTGGCCAGCCCCGAAGACAATCAAGAACGTTTGCGGCGAATCAAACTCGCCCTCGACGAATACCGAGGCGGCGACGATCACCTGCCGCTGGGAGACTGACATGCAGTACGACACCCTGATCCGCAATGCTCTGGTCATCGACGGCAGCAACACGCCCGGCTATCGCGCAGACGTGGCGATTCTCAATGGCCGCATCGAGCGCATCGGCGACCTGCACGATGCCCGCGCCACGGAAGAAATCGACGCCGCCGGCCGCGTGCTGGCGCCGGGGTTCATCGACGTGCACACCCACGACGACACCGTGGTCATCCGCCAACCCGAGATGCTGCCCAAGCTCAGCCAGGGCGTGACCACGGTGATTGTCGGCAACTGCGGCATCAGCGCTTCGCCGGTCACTTTGAAGGGCAATCCACCCGATCCGATGAACCTGCTCGGCAGCGCAGCGGCGTTCGTTTACCCGCGTTTCCGCGACTACCGCGCGGCCGTCGAAGTGGCCAACCCCACGTTGAACGTCGCCGCACTGGTCGGCCATACGGCGCTGCGCAGCAATCACCTCGACGATTTGTTCCGCACCGCGACCTCCGACGAAATCACTGCCATGCGCGAACAGTTGCGCGACAGCCTGGAGGCTGGCGCGTTGGGTTTATCCACAGGCCTGGCCTATGCCAGCGCCTTCAACGCGTCCACCGATGAGGTCAAGCAACTGACCGAAGAGCTGACGGCGTTCGGCGCGGTGTACACCACCCATTTGCGCAGCGAATTCGCCCCGGTGCTGGAGGCAATGGACGAAGCATTTCAGATCGGCCTCCACGCGCAATCGCCGGTGATCATTTCCCACCTCAAATGCGCCGGCGTCGGTAACTGGGGGCGCAGTCCGCAATTGCTCGCAGCATTGGAGGAAGCAGCGAAAACCCATCCGGTCGGCTGCGATTGCTACCCGTACGCGGCGAGTTCCTCGACGCTGGATTTGAAGCAAGTCACCGACGCCCATCGCATCACCATTACCTGGTCGACGCCGCACCCGGAAGTCAGCGGGCGCGACCTGATCGACATCGCTGGCCAATGGAAACTGTCGCTGGAAGAAACCGCGAAGCGTCTGCAACCGGCCGGCGCGGTGTACTACGGCATGGACGAGGCCGATGTCAGAAGAATCCTCGCCCATCCGCTGTCGATGGTCGGCTCTGACGGACTGCCCGAAGACCCGTTCCCGCATCCGCGCCTGTGGGGCGCTTTCCCACGGGTGCTCGGCCATTTCAGTCGCGACGTCGGCCTGTTTCCCCTGCACACCGCCGTGCACAAGATGACCGGCCTGTCGGCGGCGCGTTTTGGCTTGCAGGAAAGAGGCGAGATTCGTGAAGGACATTGGGCGGATCTGGTGTTGTTTGATCCGGCGACCGTGCGTGACGTCGCCGATTTCAACGATCCGCAGCGGGCGGCGCAGGGGATTGACGGGGTTTGGGTCAACGGCGTTTTGAGTTATCGCGACGGGCAGGCGAATGGGAGCCGCGCGGGGCGGTTTCTGGCACGCGAAGGTGATTTGCGCAAAGGATTTCATTGATCGAGACTCTCCTGTAGGAGCTGCCGAAGGCTGCGATCTTTTGATTTTATAAAGTGATGGCACTATGAGATTAAAGAAAGCCATCAACAAGCCGATTTGTTGACATCCTCCCCGGCTACACTGTGGGGCCAATCAGTCAGGGAGCACCCCATGAGCTTCGGCAAAACCACCCCGATTCTGCGGATCTTCGATGAGGCCAAGGCTGTCGAGTTCTACGTCGATTTTCTCGGCTTCAAGATCGACTGGCAGCATCGCTTCGAAGCCAATTTTCCGCTGTATCTGCAAGTGTCGCGGGGCGAATGTGTGCTGCATCTGTCCGAGCATCACGGCGATGCGTGCCCCGGTTCGGCGCTGCGTATCGAGACCGATGAGCTGGAGGCGTTTCAACAGCAATTGATCGCCAAGAACTACACCTTTTCCCATCCGCAGATTCAGGCGATGCCGTGGGGCAGCCAAGACATGACCGTTGCTGATCCGTTTGGCAATCGGTTGGTGTTTACCAATGCGATCAGTCTTTGACTTGAACGCCCGGCGCGACCTGACCTCTTGGGATTGCCCGCAGGCATCAGTAATACTTGCGGGCGCTCACCTCATTCCGTCGGCACCAACCGATCCAGCACCCGATTCACTGCCATCTCCGCGACCATCACAATCTGCGCAATACCCTGCAACGTCTTGCGTTGCGAGCCGTTCACCAGCCCCGCCTGATCGTTGAGCATTACCGTCGCTGAGCCCAGGGTTTCGCAGGCGTCGGCCAACAGCGATTCGTTGTCGGCCTCGGGATTGGCCATGTACAGCGTGTTGGGTTTGTAGGGTGGGGCCATGAATTCAGCGCCAGACGTGCCGAGGTAATGGTCGAGCGCGCGATCGGCGGCTTCGTGGAATTTCTTTGAATCGGGGGATTCGTAGGGCGATGCCGGGTCGGTGGTTGGCGGGTTTGGGGTTACTTTGAACATATCCAGATCCTCAGTTTGGCTGGCCACCGCTTCCCTACTAAAGAAAGTGGAGGCAGCTGTGCGCAGGTTAGTAGACCGGGGATCTGGGAAACCGGCGCGCCCGAGAGCGCCCTGCGCACAGCCACCATAAAGCTCAGGCGAGACCTGACTGTCTGATGAACGATGCACCCCAAATACTCCGGGCTACTAAACCCGATCACTGATGGGCAGTGACGCAATCACAGTAGCGATGAGGTCTGGGGCGCACAAGCCGGCGGATTCTGGCGCAGGCGTAGGCAGCGGCGCAAGGATTTGTGGGTGGTTTCGCTGAATGTCTGGTGGCTTTAAACAGTTGTGCCAAAACGTGTTTAATCGGTGTGGCGAATGACGCCTTCGCTAGCAAGCCCGCTCCCACAAGGGGATCTGCGATGAATTCGAAAGAGCAGGCAACCGAGAACTACTGTGGGAGCGGGCTTGCTCGCGAAGGGGCCGGCACATTCACCGCCGATTGCGCAACCGAAACTCCCCCGGCGGCATACCGCGCCAGCTCTTGAACGTGCGATGAAACGAGCGCGGTTCGGTGAAGCCCAGATATTGCGCAATGTCCTGAATCGGCAACGTGCTGTTGAGCAAATAGTGCTCCGCCAGTTCCTGACGCAACTCATCAAGAATCTGCTGATACGACGTCCCGGCCTGCTGTAACTGTCGCTGCAACGTGCGCACCGAAACGCTGAGCTGTTCGGCCACTTGCTCCTTGCGCGGCAGGCCCTCCTTGAGCAAACCGCGCAGGATGTTTTTCACCTGCTGCGCCAGCGACACGTTCTCCAGCGTCGCCAGCAGACCCATCGCATGTTCTTCCAGGGTTCGCAGCAATTGCGCATCGGCCTGGCGCAGCGGCAACTGCAAATAAACCAGCGGCACCACCAGCGCCGAATACGCCTGATCGAACCGCACCGGGCAACCGAAAAACGCCTCGTACTCGGCCTGCGTCACCTCATCCGGCCGCGCATGCTCCAGCCATACGCAGGCCGGCGACAGCTGCGTGTCGGCGATCCAGCGCGCATAGTGCAGCCACGAACCGAGCACGTTTTCCACCAGATGCCGACGAATCCGTGGCCGCTGGAAACGGCAGGTCCAGATCAGATGCACGTGCTCGTCCTGCACCTCGGCGCGGCTGACGCCCATGTCGCCGACGAGTTTTTCGAACGGCATGATCCGGCTCATCGCATCGCCTAGCGTCGCGCAATTCATGGTGATGTAACCGAGCACGCTCCACGAATTGGGCAGGACGAAATTCGCCGCATGCAGGCCGAACAACCCATCGCCGGAGTGCTCGCAGAAATAATCCAGCAAGCGCTCGTGGACCTCACCCGGCAGGCGCAACGTGTTGTCGCTCAACTGCTGCGCCTGCAACCCGGCCGCCGCCAACGCAGGCTCGATGGCCATGCCCAACTGTTCGGCATGGCGCAGGTATTTGAGCAACGGCGGAACAGAAGTGAAGCCGAGCGATGGCATGGTCGCGGTCCTTTGATCGACGGCGCGTGAGTGAATGAATGCCGCAAGGTAAGTGGATTGCCCGGCGAAAGTAAATGCCCGGACGTTTGGCGCCATTCGCTACAGGATCTGGCCGGATGCGACCGTGACAGATCCACAGCGCTGACTAGTATGCAAGCTTGATCCGACGGCAGAAAAAGGACACCCGCATGCGACGCTGGAACGGCTGGGGAGAGGCAGGCACGGTGGTCGAACTGCCGGCCCAGGGCGCGACATTTCTCCATGAACGCTTGGGCGCTGGCCGGGCATTGCCCGATGCGACCCTGGCAGCGGCGTTGGCGCAAGTGCCGACCTCGCGGCTGGTGCCGCACCGTTTATACAGCGTCGACACTCACGACCGCCTGCTGCACGCGCGCGGCCAGAGTCTGCCGGACTGGCTGGCGCTGCGCGAAGGCGTGCTGGGCACGTATCCCGATGCCGTGGCGTTTCCCGAGACCGCTGAGCAGATCCGCCAATTGCTGGCGCTCGCCCATGATCAGGATTTATGCCTGATTCCCTATGGCGGCGGCACGTCGGTGGCCGGGCACATCAATCCGCCGACGTCAGCGCGGCCGGTGCTGACGGTGTCGCTGGCGCGGATGAATCGCCTGACCGACCTCGACGAACAGAGCCTGCTGGCGACGTTCGGCCCCGGCGCCAGCGGGCCGCAAGTGGAAAGCCAGTTGCGCGCGCGCGGCTACACGCTGGGGCATTTTCCGCAGTCGTGGGAGCTGTCGACCCTGGGCGGTTGGGTGGCCAGTCGTTCCAGCGGCCAGCAGTCGTTGCGCTACGGGCGGATCGAGCAATTGTTCGCGGGCGGCACCCTGGAAACGTTCGCCGGGCCTTTGCAGATTCCAACCTTTCCCGCGTCGGCGGCAGGTCCCGATCTGCGTGAAATGGTGCTCGGTTGCGAGGGCCGTTTCGGGATCATTTCCGAGGTCAAAGTGCGGGTCAGTGCGTTGCCGGCGGACGAGCGTTTCTACGGTGTGTTCCTGCCAGACTGGCCGCAGGCGTTGCAAGCGATCCGGCAACTGGCGCAGGCGCGCGTGCCGCTGTCGATGCTGCGCCTGTCGAACGCGGTGGAAACCGAAACACAACTGGCGCTGGCCGGCCATCCGCAGCAGATCGCCTGGCTGGAAAAGTACCTCAAGTGGCGCGGCGCCAGCGACGGCAAATGCCTGCTGACCTTCGGCGTCACCGGCAATCGCCAGCAAAACGCACTGTCGCTGAAACACGCGCGCCAACATCTGAAAGCCTTCGGCGGCGTGTTCACCGGCACCCTGCTGGGCAAGAAGTGGGCGCAAAACCGCTTCCGCTTTCCCTACCTGCGCGAAAATCTGTGGAACGCCGGTTACGTGGTCGACACCCTCGAAACCGCCACCGACTGGAGCAACGTCGACCACTTGCTCAGCCTGATCGAAAACAGCCTGCGCGACGCCCTGGCGGCCGAGGGCGAACGCGTGCATGTCTTCACTCACCTCTCGCACGTTTACGGCGAAGGCTCGAGCATTTACACCACTTACGTGTTTCGCCCGGCAGCGGACTACGCCGCGACGCTGGCGCGCTGGCGGGTGCTCAAGCACGCGGCCAGCCAGACCATCGTCGACAACCACGGCACCATCAGTCATCAGCACGGTGTCGGCAAGGATCACGCGCCGTATCTGCTGCGCGAAAAAGGCCTGCTGGCGATGCAGACGTTGCAGGCGCTGAGCGAACATTTCGACCCGCAGGGGCGTCTCAATCCCGGCACGTTATTGCCAGAGTCGCGGCCATGACCGCGCACTGGAACGCGCAATGGCGTGAACAGATTCTGCCGACGCTGGCAGATGAAACCTGGGACTTGATCGTCATCGGCGGCGGCATCAGCGGCGCCGGAATTGTCCGCGAAGCCGCGCGCCGGGGCTGGCGCTGTCTGCTGTTGGAGCAGCGCGATTTTGCCTGGGGCACCTCCAGCCGATCATCGAAAATGGTCCACGGCGGTTTGCGGTACATCGCCAAGGGCCAGTGGCGCCTGACCCGCGATTCGGTGCGCGAGCGCCAGCGCTTGCTCGACGAAGCGCCGGGGCTGGTCGAGCCGATGAGTTTCATGATGCCGCACTATCGCGGCGGCTTTCCCGGGCCGCGCGTCATGGGCGGCTTGCTCTCGGTTTATGACGCGCTGGCGGGGCGGCGCAATCATGGTTTTCATGACGCGCAGCAACTGCGTTTTCTCGCGCCGGGGGTGAAGGAAAACGGCCTGCTTGGCGGCAGCTGTTTTGTCGACGCGCTGACCGATGATGCGCGACTGGTCATGCGCGTACTGCACGAGGCGCGGGCCGACGGCGCCGTGGTCATTAATGGCGTGCGGGTCAAGCAATTGCTGCGTGAAGGCGGGCGGGTGTGTGGGGTTCAGGTCGAAGATGGCGAGGGCGGCACGACGCTGCAATTGCGCTCCGCTGTGTTGGCCGTAGCTACGGGCGCGTGGGCTGAGCGCTTGCGTCCGGCTGAAGCAGCGAAGCAATTGCGACCGTTGCGTGGCAGTCATTTGTTACTGCCGGGCTGGCGGTTGCCGGTGGCGCAGGCGTTCACCTTTCTGCATGCGCGCGACCGGCGTCCGGTGTTCGTGTTTCCGTGGGAAGGCGCGACGGTGGTCGGCACCACGGACCTCGATCACCGCGAAGACCTCGACCACAGCGCGCGCATTTCCAGCGCCGAACTCGACTATCTGCTCGCCGCGTGCCAGCAGCAATTTCCCGGCGCCGAAATTGGTGTCGACGATGTGCTGTCGACCTGGTCAGGCGTGCGTCCGGTGGTCGGCAGCGCGACGGGTGCGCAGCAGGGCGAACCGTCCAACGAAACCCGTGAACATGTGTTGTGGCAGGAGCCGGGTTGCGTGACGTTGGCCGGCGGCAAACTGACCACATTTCGCCCGCAAGCGATCGAAGTGCTCAAGGCGTGTGCGGTGATGCTCGGGCGCTCTTTTGTCGATGACGGCGCGCCGGTGTTCGCCGCTGTGCCGCCGCTGCCAATTCCAGGACTGAGCGCCAGTCAATGGCGACGCTTGGCCGGGCGTCACGGTCGAGACCTGCCGAGGCTGGCGAAATTGCTCGGCGAACTCGGTCCGGAAACGGTTGGCGCCACCGATACGTTGTGGGCCGAACTGGCGTTCGCCTGCGAGGCGGAAATGATTCTGCACCTGGATGATCTGCTGCTGCGCCGCACCCGTTTGGGCCTGTTGCTGCCGCGCGGTGGCGAGGATTATTTGCCTGCGATTCGCACGCTGTGCCAGCCGCGATTGGCCTGGGACGATGAGCGCTGGCATGCGGAAACTCAGCGTTATCGGTCGTTGTGGCTGCGCGATCACGGCTTGCCGCAGATCACGTCATGAAATACCTATTGGCGATCGACAACGGTACCCAGAGCGTGCGTGCATTGCTCTTCGATCTGCAGGGCAACTTGCTCGGCAAAGGCAAAGTCGGTCTGCAGGCGTACTACTCGACGCAACCCGGTTGGGCCGAGCAGGATCCGGAATATTACTGGGCGAAACTCGGCGAGGCCTGTCAGCAACTCTGGCAGCAGACCGGCATCGACCGCACGCAGATTGCCGGCGTGTCCCTGACCACCCAGCGTGGCACGATGATCAATGTTGATGCTGAGGGCAAACCGCTGCGCCCGGCAATTGTCTGGCTCGATCAACGCCAGACTCAAGTTAAGGGCGGCATCAAGGGACCGTGGGGCTGGCTGTTCAAATTGGTCGGTGCCCGGGCGACGGTGGATTATTTTCGCGCCCAGGCCGAGGCCAACTGGATCGCCCGGCATCAACCTGACGTGTGGGCGGCGACCGACAAAGTTCTACTGCTCTCGGGCTTTCTTACTCATCGCCTGTGCGGGCGTTTCGTCGACTCGGTCGGCTGTTGCGTCGGCTATCTGCCCTTTGACTTCAAACGGCTGAAATGGGCGGCCCCGCGTGACTGGAAATGGCAGGCACTGGCGGTGTGCCCCGAGCAGTTGCCGACCCTGCACAAACCCGGCGAAACCCTCGGCTACATCACGACTGAGGCCGCCCGCCACACGGGCATTCCCGAAGGCCTGCCGTTGATTGCCGCAGGCGCCGACAAGGCTTGCGAAGTGATCGGCGCCGGCGTGGTCGATGCGAGCACCGTGTGCCTGTCCTACGGCACCACCGCGACCATCACCAGCACCCGCTCACGCTACCTGGAAATCGTCCCGCTGATCCCACCGTACCCCTCGGCCGTGCCCGATCAGTACAACTGCGAGGTGATGATCTATCGCGGCTACTGGATGGTCAGCTGGTTCAAGAACGAGTTCGGCCTGCGCGAAATGCAGCAGGCAAAAGCGCAGGGGATCGAGCCGGAGCAACTGTTCGACGCACTGGTCGAGGCGGTGCCACCCGGCTCGATGGGATTGATGCTGCAACCCTACTGGTCACCGGGCATTCGCGAACCGGGCGTGGAAGCCAAAGGCGCAATGATCGGCTTCGGCGACGTGCACACCCGCGCGCACATCTACCGGGCGATTCTCGAAGGCCTGGCCTACGCGCTGCGCCAGGGCATGGAAAAGATCGAGCGCCGCTCAAAGGTCTCGATCAAACGCCTGCGCGTCGCCGGCGGCGGCTCACAAAGCGACGCCGCCATGCAACTGACCGCCAACATCTTCGGCCTGCCTGCAGAGCGCCCGCATGTGTATGAAGCGTCCGGGTTGGGGGCGGCGATCTGTTGCGCGGTGGGGTTGGGATTACACAGGGATTACCCATCGGCCATGGCGGCGATGACCCGGGTTGGAGCGGTGTTTACACCGCAGCCTGAAGCTCAGAAGGTTTATGAGCGGTTGTACACAGAGGTGTATCTGCGGATGTATCGCCAGCTCAAACCGCTGTACCAAAGCATCCGCAAAATCACCGGGTATCCCGAATAGTGCTGACACCACAGATTCCTGTGGGGAGCGTTTGGTGGTGTGCTCAGAATCCGGGCCGCGACAAAAAACCAGTGTGGGAGCGGGCTTGCCCGCGAATGCTGAGCATCAGTCGGCGACGATTTTTTTGACCCGCCGCTTTCGCGAGCAAGCCCGCTCCCACAGGGATTTTGCGGCGGGATCGAAATCCAGCGTGGCACACAGATCCATTGTGGGAGCGGGCTTGCCCGCGAAGGCGGAGTGTCAGTCAGCAATGATTTTTTTGACCCGCCGCTTTCGCGAGCAAGCCCGCTCCCACGGGGATTTTGCGGCGGGATCGAGATCCAGCGTGGCGCACAAATCAGTTGTGGGAGCGGGCTTGCCTGCGAATGCTGAGTGTCAGTCAGCGACGATTTTTTTGACCCGCCGCCTTCGCGAGCAAGCCCGCTCCCACAGGGATTTGCGGCGGGATCGAGATCCAGCGTGGCACACAGATCCATTGTGGGAGCGGGCTTGCCCGCGAAGGCGGAGTGTCAGTCAGCAATGATTTTTTTGACCCGCCGCTTTCGCGAGCATCAGTCGGCGACGATTTTTTTGACCCGCCGCCTTCGCGAGCAAGCCCGCTCCCACAGGGATTTGCGGCGGGATCGAAATCCAGCGGGGCACACAGATCCATTGTGGGAGCGGGCTTGCTCGCGAAGGCGGTGGGTCAGCCAAAGTGGTTTTGATTGACCCACCGCAATTGCGGGCAAGTCTCAGCGCAAGACGAAATCAAACGCGGAAGTGGCTGACCATTTGCTGCAACTGACCACCCAGACGCGCCAGTTCAACACTCGACGCGGCCGTCTCATCACTCGCTGCGGCGGTCTGCTCGGACACGTCGCGCACGTTGATGATGCTGCGGCTGATCTCTTCGGCCACGGCGCTTTGCTGTTCGGCGGCGGCGGCGATCTGCTGGTTCATCGACTGGATGTTCGACACCGTGCGGGTGATGTTTTCCAGCGAGGCGCCGGCCTTGCGCGTCAGGGCGACACTGCTGTCGGTCAGCGCGCGGCTGTTGTTCATCACTGCAGAAACCTGCTGGGTGCCGTTCTGCAGACCGGCGACCAGACCTTCGATTTCCTCGGTGGATTTCTGCGTGCGTTGAGCCAAACCGCGCACTTCATCTGCAACCACGGCGAACCCACGCCCGGCTTCACCGGCACGCGCTGCTTCGATCGCGGCGTTGAGCGCGAGCAGGTTGGTCTGTTCGGCGACAGCCTTGATCACGTCCATAACGCTGCCGATCTTGTCGCTTTCCTGTTGCAACACGCTCATCGCTTCGGTCGAACGCACCACTTCGCTGGCCAGACGTTCGATCTGCGCGATGGCTTCGTTTACAACCTTGTCGCCTTCACGGGCTTCGCCGTCCGCCGCAGCGGCGGCTTGCGATGCTTCTTCGGCATTGCGCGCAACTTCCTGCACGGTGGCAGTCATTTCGTGCATGGCAGTGGCGACCTGATCGGTCTCGACTTTCTGACTGTTAACGCCGGCGCTGGTCTGCTCGGTCACCGCCGAGAGTTCTTCGGCGGCACTGGCGATCTGGGTGACGCCGTCGCGGATACCGCTGATCAAGTCACGCAGGGTCACGCCCATGCGCGCAATGCCTTGCTGCAACACGCCGAGTTCGTCGCGGCGAGTGACGGTGACATTCTGAGTCAGGTCACCGCTGGCGATGCGCTCGACCACGGCGAGAGTTTCCTGCAGCGGGCGGGTGATCTGACGGGTGATGATCACCGCCGCAATCACGCCAACCAGCAGCGCCAGCAACGTGCTGATCAACTGAAAGGTGCGCGCCTGAGCACTTTCGGCGTCACGGCGATCAAGCTGAATCTGGTACAGCTGCTCGCTCAGGGCGACGATGGTGGTGCCCTGATCGGTCATTTCCTTGCGCGCCTGCACGGCATCGGCATTGGCGTTCTTGTACGCCATCAACGCACTGCGATAGCTGGTCAGCGCGGTTTCCAGTTGACGCAAGGCGTCCTGTTGAGTCGCGGCAAATTGCGCATTCAGTGGCTTGAGGCTGGCGATGGCCGCATCGATCTGGCCGACGGCTTTCTGCTCGGTCTCGGCGTTGCTGGTCGCGGTGTAACCACGCACTTCATAGCGCGCGAGGATGAACGCTTCCTTCGCCGCAGTAACCGCCTGGAACTGCTCGAAACGCTGATCGCTCAACTCCATCTGCTGCACGCGCTGGCTGATCGACTCGATCAGGTTGTACGCGGTCTGGGCGTTGGCGCTCATGGTGTCGCGGGCGCTGTTGCCGGTGCGATAGGCGTTGCGCATTTTGTTCAGCGAGGTCTGGTATTCAGCGATGGTTGCCGCTTGCTGCTTGAGCAGTGCGACGTTCTCAGGACTCTTGAATTTGCTGATCAGCGCCTGCTGCTGTGCGGCGAAACTTTCAAGGGTGGTCTGCACATTCTGTGCGGCGGTTTCGTCGCCGTTGGTCAGCATGTATTGCAGGCGCACCACGCGCAATTTGGTCAGGCCGGCGTTGAGCTGGGTGATGTCGCTCATCCAGTTGCTGCGGTCGATCAGGCCGCCGAGGCTGGTCCAGCCGGTCAGCGCCAGAATGCAGGTCAGGGCCAGCACGAGGCCGAAGCCCAGGCCGAGTTTCATGTTCACGCTGATGTTACCGAACCAGCTATTCATGCAAATCCTCCAGAAACGTTGGGTTTCTTGGTCGTCAGTTAGGCTGGAAGATTGTTGTTCTTTTGAGCCAGCAGGGGTGTTAGCAGGTCTGTATCGGCCGCAAACCCGAGAGCTGAAAGGATTTTGTCAGATGGTTTGGAACGCCTCAGCCCAGACGCCGCGACCAACGCTGATCCGGCGCCTCGAACCCGGGATTGACCAGCGCCGTCAGCACATGGTCCTGCCAGCGCCCGGCGATATTCAGATACGCCTTCGCATAGCCCTCGCGCTCAAAGCCCAAACGCTCAAGCAAGCGCGCACTGCGCTCATTGCCAGGAATGTAATTGGCCATGATCCGATGCAGATTCTGCGTATCGAACATATAACCAATCCCCGCCTCCAGCGCCTCCTGCATCAAACCCTGACCCTGATGCGCTTCATCAATGTGATAACCCAGATAACACGCCTGAAACGCCCCGCGAATGATGCCGCTGAAATTGCAGGCCCCGATCATTTGCTGACCATCTGGCGACAGCAGCGCGAAATGCATCGCCAGGCCTGCTTCGAAGGCGCTGGCCTGGATCTCGAGGCGACGGCGGATGTTCGCGGTGGAGAAGTAATCGGTGGTGCGGATGGGCGACCAAGGGGCCAGGTGCCGCTGGTTGCGCTGGTAGAACGCGCTTTCGAGCTTGGCCTGACCGGGGGACAGGATCGCCAGCGTGAGGCGCGGGCAGGGCAGGGATAACAGCGGCATCGAGCGCTCCTTGGCGAGGGTTCTGCAGGCAGGGTCGCGTATATGCTGGGGAGGGGCAAGGTGCGGAGAAATCAAGGACGAAAAAAAGCCCGCTAGGAGCGCGGGCGAACCGTAGTTTCTTGAATGAGCGGGGGGATTTTATCGGTTCGCGGGGCGGGGCGCGGTGAAGAAAAATTCACGTCGAAACAGGCGCATCAATTTTTCGCCATGCTTTCTGACGGGCCGTTGCCCAGTTACTGCCACAGGCTTCAATGCCTGCAAAACCAAGCGATGATTTTCAGAACATCTTTGCTCACAAAATCGCGCATGGCGAAATTTTGATACTACACGTCGAGTTGGCGGGAGCGACGAGTGCCTGACGACGATTATTGTTTTCGCACAAATGCAGGAAACAAAAATCATGTTGCTGTTGATTGAAAGAACAGACTGTCACGTTCATTTTTTTACTTCGCAAGACCTGCTTCGAGTATCTGCTGCACTGCCCTATGCATTACCCGCGCCGCACTCGCTGACGGTTTATCTGGATAACTTGATCGATGCCGGTATTGCTCCGACGCTGATCAACAACGTTCATCTAAGTATTTTGCCGGACTCGGAAAACGTATTTGCCTCGTTTGACGAACTCAAGAGTCTTCAGGCGGCCAACCCTCAGCGCTACGGCGGCGTGAGGTTAGTGGGGACGATCAAGGCAGACCCCGCTTACGCCACCCGGCAACGACTATCGCACCCACAGGTAATTGGCGCCCGCATCGTTTTGCACGATGCACGGCCGGAAACCGTTTCTCCTCTCCACTTCAGTGATCAACAGTGGCAAGCGTTTTATCAACGCCTGCAACCGCACCAGCATCTGCACATTTACGCGAAAGAAGCCGAGACCAATTTGCGGGTACTGCGCCAGATCCCTCGCAATGTGCGGGTCATCATCGATCACCTCGGCACCTGTCACCGTGAGCGGGGCATCGCCGAGCCTGCCTGGATCGCGCTGCTTGCTGAAGCCTGCGCGCGCGGCAACGTGTGGTTCAAGGGGCCCGGCTATCGAACCAGCAGCCACCCCGAAGAAACCGCTCGTTTCGTGACGCAAATAGTCCGCGCCGTCGGCGCAGACAAGATCCTGCTGGAAGCAACCGATGCGCCTCATGTCGGAACGGACAACGATGGAGCCAATTATTCCGAGCTGTTCGATCCGAACAAGGCGTTCAACTTTGTAGATGCCGTTGCACGGCATGTTTCCCAAGCAAGCGAAATTCCTGTTAGCCAACTTCTGCGAGGAGCGTCTGGCCAGTTGGCAAGTTGACCTACGCCCACACCTCTCACTTCGAGATCACTCACAAATGACGAACATTACAACAAGAGACATCAACTTCAGCGTCAAGTACGGCGATGAAACCCTCAGCCTCAAAGGCATGGTATTTCAGCCAGAACAACGCGACGCTGCCTCGCAAAAACTGCCACCGGTAATTTTCAACTCAGGGTTCACCGGTGGAGTCACGATGTACGGCCAACTGTTTGGTCGCGCCTTGGCGGCCCTTGGTTATCGGGTCATGACGTATGACGTGGCAGGCTTCTTTTCCAACAAGCACATCCGTAACGCCGTCGAATCAGGTGACAAGGTCATCACTAACGTCATTCTCGAAGACCAGAAAGATGAAGTGCTGGGAGCCGTTGCCTGGGCGCGCGAAAATTTCGGTGAGATGCCGGCGGTCGCATCGTGGGCGATCGGCTCGGTGGCCAGCCTTGCAGCGGTGGCTGAACTCGCCGCAGCGGGCGCTGAGCAGATCCGCTTCTGGGTGCCGATGAGCTACACCAACATCCGCAACTTGCAGGCCTTGCGCGCAGACCCGGCGGCGGCCGATGCGGCCATTGTGCAACTCGCCGATGACGCGCCGATCCCGCCGTTCGACACCGGCACCGGTGAGACCCGACTCGGTTACTACCCGCTGGATCCTGAAACCCAGGCGTATGTCGACCTGCAATTGGGCGGTTATACCGAAGCGGGTGGCGCGGACCGTTGGCCGGGCTGCACCTGGGTGACGGCGAAATCCTACAAGTCCTGTGTGCAATATGACCCGGAGCAATCCATCGAAGGCGCAACAGGCTTTCCGCCCGCGCTGATCATCCACGGTGCCGACAACACTTTGCACATGCCATCGGAATCTGTGCGTCTGCATCAAAACTATCCGGGCGATGCCGGCCCGCATGCGTTCATCATTCCGAAGATGCAGCATGGTCAGCAGAGTCAGGCCGACAACCCGGTGTTCAAAGCGATGATCGAGAGTATCGACGAAGCCATCCGCACGCGTGGCTGATCCGCTGGCCATTCTTCTGCGAGACCTCGGGTATTGAGGCCTCGCAGCGATTGCCCAGCATGGCGGAGTGTGTGCCGGTCTGGCTGAATGCGTGCCCAGCCCCTAACATGGCGGGTCAAAAGCCGTCCGCTTGAACGGCTGGTCCCCCTTGAAAGGATCTGGCGATGACAGCCACCAATGATTCAGCGCCGTCCGGGAATAACGGTCCTACCAAGCGAATCAGGCTGCTCATTCTTCCTCAGTTCTCGATGATGGCCCTGGCGGGTGCCAGCGAGCCGTTGCGTGCCGCCAATCGGTTGTCCGGCAAAACGCTTTATGAGTGGACACTGCTGACTGAGTCAGGCGGACCGGTCAGCTCCAGCAGCGGCATCGAAATCCACACCGTGGCGGTTGATCAGGCGCCGGAACTGGATCGCGTATTTGTCCTGGCCAGCCTGGACACCGAGCGTCAGAAACCACCGAAAATGCTGCGCTTGCTGCAACGTGCCGCATCGCGCGGGGTCACTGTCGGCGCACTGAGCACCGGTACGTTCATCCTCGCCCGCGCCGGATTGCTGGAGGGCAAACGCTGTACGTTGCACTGGGAATCCATCGGTCAGTTTTGCGAAGAATTTCCTACGATCGAGGTCACCCGGGAGCTGTACGTCAACCATGACAACCGCTGGACGTGCGGCGGAGGGACGGCGGCCATCGACCTCATGCTGGCGCAGATCTCACTCGATTTTGGTAACCAGCTTGCGGCGAGTGTCGCCGAACAGTTTCTCCACGCGCGGATCCGTGCGCCGGAAGAGCATCAGCGAATGTCGATCCAGTGGCGGTTCGGCATTCACGATCGCCGGCTGACCGCCGCCATCGCCTTCATGGAGAACAATCTGGAAAGCATCATCGGCATCGAAGAAATCGCCGACCGTTGCAATCTGTCCCATCGCCAACTCGAAAGGCTGTGGCACCAGCACTTCGGCATGACGCCTAAAAAGTTTTATCTGGAGCTGCGGTTGAACGAAGCACGCCGATTGCTGCGTGAAAGTACACAGCCCATTGCCTCGATTGCCTACAGCTGCGGGTTCGTTTCGGCATCCCATCTGGGTGCTGCTTACCGTCGTGTCTGGGGCTGTACCCCCGGAGAGGAGCGGCGGAAATTTGATGATGCTCACTCCTGATTTCATTTACAGAATGTATCCGTCCAGACCCTTCGAATCTCTCCAGTCGGCACATCCCCTGGCTGACGCATGACCCGTCTGGCAGGCGGATTACCGTACACGTTTGTCACCCGCGACCCGCCTGTTGCCCTGAACCCAATGCGCTGATCAGCGGTTTGGTTTTCTGCGCAACGTCGATTTTTTGATAGAAAACGTCGAGCCCGCAGCTCAGAGTGCCCGCACTGGCGCGGTAAGGTCTTTTCCAGACACGGCGTTCAATCCAGATGCGCGCCGAATAAAAACAACAATGACGTACAGAAGGCACAACCCTCATGGAAACCTTGCGTTTCATTCAGGAAAACGGCGGGCTGATCAGTCTGCTGCTCGGCCAGCACCTGCTCATTGTGGCGATCGCGGTGGGGCTGGCAATTCTGACCGGTGTGCCCGTGGGAGTCGCCATCTCCCAACACCCCAGAACACGTCGTTGGGTCCTGGCCTTCGCCGCAGTTCTGATGACCATTCCTTCCGCCGCGCTGTTCGGGCTGATGATTCCGGTGCTATCGCAGATCGGCTACGGGATCGGCGTGGTGCCGGCGGTCATTGCGCTGTTTCTTTACGCCCAATTGCCAATCATCCGTAACACCACCACGGCGATCTCCAACATCGATCCAGCCTTGCGCGAAGCCGCGATCGGCATGGGCATGTCGACCGGGCAACGATTGCGCAAGCTTGAGCTACCTGTTGCGGTGCCGCTGATCATGGCCGGCGTGAGGATGGCGACCGTCATCAACATTGGCATCGCTGCCATCGCGGCTTATATCGGCGCCGGCGGCCTGGGCAGCCTGATCATTCGCGGCATCGCCCAATCGGATACTCGACAGCTCCTGGCCGGTGCGATCGTCATCAGTGTTATCGCCATCGCGGCCGATTATGCGCTGTACGGCTTGCAGCGCCTGCTCACGCCGAACGGGTTGAACAAGAACAAACTGGCCACCGGCCGAATGAAGGAAGTGACGACGTGATCCAGATCGAAAACCTGAACAAGCAATTCGGCGCTGTCACGGCGGTAGAAGATGTCTCATTCAATGTGGAAGAGGGACAGATCTGCGTACTGCTCGGGCCGTCGGGTTGCGGCAAAACCACGACGCTGAAAATGATCAACCGACTGATCACGCCAACTTCCGGCACCATCAGAATCAATGGCCGCGACACGTCGGAGCTGGACAGCGTCACCCTCAAACGCTCCATCGGCTATGTGATCCAGCAAGTCGGCCTGTTCCCGAATATGACCGTTGAGGAAAACATCTGCGTCGTGCCCGATCTGTTGGGCTGGGACAAGAGCAAAAGCCGTAAGCGCGCGGGCGAGTTGCTGGAAGTGGTTGCGCTGGATCCGGCGAAATTTCTCAAGCGCTATCCGTGCGAGCTTTCCGGTGGGCAACAGCAGCGTATAGGCGTGGCGCGGGCGCTGGCAGCGGACCCGCCAGTGATGCTGATGGACGAGCCCTTCGGCGCCATCGACCCGATCAACCGTGAAGTTATCCAGGACGAGTTCATGCGCATCCAGCGTCTCGTCAACAAGACTGTTTTGTTCGTCAGCCACGACATCGACGAAGCGGTGAAGATGGCCGACTGCGTTGCCTTGTTCCACAACGGAAAGATCCAGCAATTCGGCAGCTCGGATGATTTGCTGGCCCGGCCCAACAGCGAGTTCGTGGCGAACTTCATGGGTGGCGACCGAATCATGAAACGCCTGCGCCTGCTGCGCGCGGCGGATGTCCTCAGCAAGATCGCCCCGCGCCAACACATGCAAATCGTCGGCAGCAGCAGCGGCATCGCTGCCCACTCGCACCTGATCGTCAAACCGGGCGATGACCTGCGCCAGGTACTCTCGCAACTGCTCGGTCGCGGCCAGGACTGGGCGCTATGCAACGACTGCGACGGGCGTTTTATCGGCTATGTGCACCAGGCTGACATCCTCGCGCGCCTGGTTGAAAACATCACTCCGGCGGTGCACTGACGATGGCGGACTCACTCAACCGATTCTGGCAGGGGCTGCAGTTTTACTGGGGCGACATCAGCTACCTGACGGTCCAGCATTTACAGATCGTCGCCGTCAGTGGAGTGCTGGCCATCGCCATTGCGCTTCCGTTGGGTGTGTGGATGAGCCGCCCGGCGAACCAGCGTTATGCCATGGCCAGCATGCAAGTCCTGAACGTCGGGCAGGCGATTCCCAAACTCGCACTGTTGGCGTTGGCCATGAGCTTGATCGGTGTTGGCAGCGGGGCGGCCATCATCGGGTTGTTTGTTGCGACCTTGCTCCCCGTCGCGGTCAACACCTGCGAAGGCTTGCGCGCAGTGCCACAGCATCTGGTGGAAGCGGCCGAAGCCATGGGCATGACGCCGAGAGAGACACTGTGGAAGGTCGAAATCCCCAATGCACTGAACGTGATTTTTGCCGGCATCCGCACCGCGCTGGCGATCAACGTCGGCACCGCACCGCTGGCATTTCTGGTCGGTGGCGGCGGACTGGGCGAGTTGATCTTCACCGGGATCGACCTGAACGATTTCGGCATGATGCTGGCCGGCGCCGTAGCGACCGCGCTTCTGGCCATCGCCGTCGACCTCGGCTGCGGAGTGATTCAACACATTGCAGTCTCCCGAGGCTTGCGAATGGCCGGGCGCCAATGAATCTGAACACCCTCCATCTGAATCAATAACATGAGGTGCACGATGATTTATCGAATGCTGGCCAGTCTGATCTTCAGCTTTAGTCTCGTTGCCGGTGTTGTCGGCAACGCCTCTGCCAACAACGCAATTATCGTCGGCGGCAAGAAATTTACCGAACAGCAATTGGTCGCCGAAATGACCGCACAACTATTGCGAGCCAACGGCTACAAGGTCGATAAACGCGCGGATCTGGGTTCATCAGTACTGCGCGCGGCGCAAGAGAACGGTCAGGTAGATGTGTATTGGGAATACACCGGCACGTCCCTGATTACCTACAACAAGATCACTGACAAACTCAGCGCCGAGCAAACCTATAAAAGGATCAGCGAACTCGATGCGCAAAAGGGCATCACCTGGCTGAACCCTTCCAAAGCCAACAACACCTACGCACTGGCCATGCGCAAAGTCGACGCCGAAAAGGGCGGCGTCGTCTCGATCAGCGATCTGGCAAAAAACATCGAAGCGGGCAAATCCTACAAACTCGCATCGAACGCCGAGTTCTTCTCCCGGCCCGATGGCCTGCGCCCTCTTCAGGAGGAGTACGGGTTTGAATTCGAGCGCAAGAATATCGTGCGCATGGATGGCGGGTTGACCTATCAGGCGCTTAGGGATGGTCAGGTTGATTTGGCGTTGGTTCTTTCGACGGATGGACGCATTCCGGCGTTTGGGTTTGTGGTGTTGAAGGATGATAAGGGGTTCTTTCCTGGCTATGCGTTGACGCCGGTTATTCGGACAGAGGTGCTTGAGGCGAGTCCGAAGGTAGGGGAATTGCTGAATGCGCTTTCTTCCAGGCTGGATGACGAGACGATTGCGGGACTCAACTCACGGGTTGATGTGGGGCGGGAATCGATCGAGGGGGTGTCCAAGGGTTTTTTGCGCGAGAGTGGTTTGCTTTAGTTGCGCTGCGGCCTGGGTTGGGTTTTTTTGGGTGGACGTGTGGTCTTGCATCAGGTTGACGAGGTGTTAGCGATCGACCAGCCGATATCAGTTCGTAACACCTCGCTGAAGCTCGTTCAAAAACTCCCGTTCACTCCTTTACCTGCTGCTGGAGGAGCTTGCAAACCTGCGTATTGGCTTCTACGAATGCTTCCCAGCTGAACCGCTGCGCATAGTGCATGCGGTACTGCCGGTCGACCCGGCAGATATCCGGCCGGGTCTCGTAGATCAGGCATTGCTTGTCGGCATCACTGTAATGCCGACATGCGCCGTCACCCCGATCCAGGTACTGCGTCTGTTCCGCCAGATGCACATTGCGGCAGCACAGCCCGCATTGCGTGCAGGGAAACGCCGGTAGCGTCATACCAGCGAAGCCAGCCAGTTGCGGGTGCTGGTCGCGTTACCTGCTTCGAAGGGCAGCTCGATGCCTCGGGCCGCCACTGCCTTCTGCAATATCGTGCTGCGCTGAATGTCGTCATTGCACGCCTCAAGTTCCTGGGTGAAGGCCTGCAACTCCTCCACATCCATGTTGAATTCGACCCGGCCCAGCTCCAGGAGATAACGGTCAAGCTCTGCATTGATTGCCTGGAACTCGCGCACCGTGCCGGCGTGCGGCGTCAAGGATTCAATGAAGGCCCAGAGCTTGCGTGCCATTGCGCTGTGCAACAGAAAGTAGTTCAGGCCAAGGGTCATCACGCCCGTCACCAGCGCTCCGGCGAACGCAGCCAGCTCGGTGCCGAAAGGGAAACTGAGGAACGGCACCAACTGGGTGTAAGCCATAGTGCCCACCACCGTGGCAACGCCCACCGACAACAACGATGTCACCGCCTGACACTGCTCGACGAAGCTCAGTTGGTCGGGGTTGAACACCATCAGCTTGATGGCCTTGACCAGTTGTCCCCACAGCTCGCGGATGATCTTGATCGCCATTGCTTGTGTGGTGGCGAGAATGTTGAAAAGCGTAGTGGTCAGGCTCCCGAGCACACCCGCAAACACGCCATCCTTGAACGCTACCAGGAAATCGTTGAAACGCGCCTGCACCCGTTTCCAGATGCCTTTGAGCGACTTGTTGATGCCGTCGACGAAGGTCTCCAGGCTGAACGCATGCTTCAGCTTTTCAAGCAGTGCCGGCAGTTGCTCACGCAACTCGAACCATACTTCTGCCATCACCAGCCCGAGCATCTGCCGGGTTCCCATAGCCAAACCTGCATTCCCCGTTGTGTACGCGGTCTGGTGCAGAAACTTGCTGCTGGTGTAGTAGGCTGCATTGATCTGCTGCTCGTAAGGCGCGCGCGCCTCGGCATCACGCTTGCGCATGCCCTCATGGTCCACGGCTTTGAGCTCGTTGATCTTGCTTTCGGTCTTGCGGATTTTTTCTTCCAGCGCGCGGGCTTCATGTTGCTGTTGCGGCGTTTCTCGCGGAGCTTTTGCCAACCGTGCGCGGTCGCCCGCCAGCGATTTTTCATGGTTATGGATCAGGCCCGGCAGCCTATCCAGATACTCATTGATCGGCGTCTGCTTCTTCGACTTGTTGACCGTTTCGTGGGTGGTTTGCAAATTGCTGCTTTGGTTGGCCAGTTCCACGCCGCTGAGCCCTGCCAGCACCCGCCCGGCGTCATCGTGGATTTCCTTGGCGCTGATTACATGATCCAGGTTGCGCTGTTCATGGGCAGCCATCACTGTGTTGCGGTAAGGATCATGCAGTGTTCCGGCTGCCTGGCTGGCCTTGTCTTCGCGTCCAGTTGCGATGTAATTGGCGTGTTGGTGGTAGGGCGTAGAGTCATACTCGCCACGCTGCTCGAACCGCTGCTTTTCTGCATCGGTCGCCCATATACCGTTACGTACGTTGTGAAGCGTGTCGACCTCGCCGCCTTGCTTGTCCTTGAACAGCAAAAAATCCAGGCTGAAGCTGGTCGTGAGGCTGGCGATGACGGTTTTTTCGAGCTCTTCGGCCCAGGGGAAGTCTTGTGCTGCGGCGCGCATAGAGGAATCCATGACGAATGTAGGAAGGGAGAAGTCGAAGGCGGGGCTTTTCAGCCCCGCGCGCGAATCACGCAGGTTCTACCTGAGCCGCATTGTTCTGGGTCAGGTTGATCTGCTCCTGCAGCTTGTCGTCATTGAGGATCATTGAACCGTCGGAATCGGTAGCCATGACCGGCACATCGTTTTTGTCTTTGACGACGATGCCATTCACTTCCTTGACCTTGAACAGCGGTGTGGTGATCAGGTCGACAAGGATCGCCGCCAGCATGAAACCATTGTCGACCGAACGCATGATGGCGTCGCCCAGTTTGGCCAGTTCAGCCTGCGCATCCAGCTTGCGAGAGCGAATGTCTTCGAGGCGGTTGTCCATGAATTTGAGGTGTTCGAAGTACTTGTCGAATTGCGCGTACACCGACTTGAGCACGTCGTTGACGTCGAACGCATAATCCTCCGCCTTGCTCAGCTGTTTCTGGGCTTTCTGCAGTTTGGAAACAGCACTGTCCACTTCCCGGTCGGCTTTATGCGCATTCTTCAGTGCTTCATCGCCATGGCTGTCGTAAGCCCAACCGGCGATCGCCAATACCGGGCCCGCAACGGCTGCGCCAAGAATTGCCGTACCGCCCGCCATGCCCAGGCCACCGGTGGCAAGTGAGCCACCTCCAATTGCAGCCAGGGTCGCATTGGTAGCCGCCACGCCGGCCAGCGATGTGATGGCCGTGCCGGTGGACGCGGCGCCCAGTGCCATGACCCCGCCATACACGGCGAAACCCGCAGCAGCACCGGCCGCACCGGCACCAGCGGTTGCGCCCAAAACGCCGACGGCGGTGTAACTGTAGCTTTCGATGCTTTGCAGTTTGTGTTTGGGAATGTTTATTTTCAGCTTGTCCTGACGGCCTGTGTTGAGTTTGAGCAGCAGCTTGTCAGCGAGGGTCTTGAACGCGTCGAATTGCTTGCCGATCTGCAGCTCCTGCTTGCCCAGCGCCTCAAGGGCTGCGTTGGTCGCCTTTTCCTGAATATCGAAGGCGGCCTTTTTATCGGCATAGCGCGTCTTGGCAGCGTTGACGATATCGTCTGCTTCCGAGTGCTTCTGGTAACCGTCGTAGCCTTTTTTGGCACCATATGCAGCACTGACGAGCGCAGCAGCGCCGAGGATCAGGGGAAGTGGCATGAGCAATGTCCTTTTTGATGGTTGAAGGTCAGGCGAGTTGCGGTGGCTTAATAGCGTGAGTGTTCTGGTAGAGCGCTTGCATCGAATCCAGCCGCCCACGCATTTCGTCCACCCAAACTTGGGGCGCATGCAGGCGGATGTTTTCATTCAGGGCGAAGATCCACCACAGCGTCTCGCGATCCAGCGGCACGGTGGCGTGCAGGCGGTGCCAGCCCTGCTCGGACATATCGCTCAGGGCCTGCTGGCTGCTCAGCGGAGTTTCATTCAGCAGGGCTGCGATTTGCGGGCGTACGTCAGCAATCAGTTCGACGTGGGCATGGGCTTCTCGATAGCTGAAAACGCCACTGGCGATGTAGGCGTCGACGTCGAAGCTTTCGTGTTCGTGGGCACCGTCTTCAAGCACGGTGATCTCGATGATCCGGTGCAAGGCAAATTGACGCAGGTCGTTGTAACCGTCCACGGATGCCAGCAGGTAGCTCACCGCATGCCTTGAAACTAGCCCGGCGGGGTGCAGGCGAAAACGCTTGAGTTCTCCCTTGCTACGGCTGCGGTACATCACTTCAAGTTGTTTACGCTCAAGCAGGCCAGCCGACACGTGCGCCCACGTGTGCGCGCTGACTTGCGCAGGCAGCAGCGTTTTGCCGTTGGGCAGGGAACGCACCCGCCTGGCCCAATCGGCCAGACCGTTTCCACCCAGCCCATTGAGGAAGTTGCGGGCACGACGAAACTGCGGGCCCAACTGGTCCAGGACGCTTTGCGGCAGGATTGGACTTAAATGGCTTTCGGACAGGAACAGCGCCAATGCGGTGGGTGCATCCATGTCTTCCAGCTTGAGCGGCGCCTCACGCGTGAAGCTCCAGCGGAAGGGCGTTTCGCTGTCGTCACACTGCAGGGAGAACGGGATAGACAACCGGCTCAAGTCACGCTGAATTGAGCGCAGCGTGACCGAAAATCCTCTGTCACGCAGCTTCTCGAGCAGGGTCGGAGTGGCAATGCGCTGGGGTTCGGTCGGAATCAGGCGTAGCAATGCGAACAACCTGAGCAGCGTATCCTTCGCTTGGGGCATGGTAACTACCTGGTCCTGTGTTTCTACTGAGCGCCAGCGAACCGGCGACATGATGGCGAATCCTACTCAATTAAGTGGCGTTGTGCCATCAAATGCTTTGAGCAGCTTCAGTCGCCTGCCAGGAATTGTTCCAACCTGGTTTTGAGCACTTCTTTCGCGGTCGCCATCCGGCGCTGGGGTGAAGGGGTATCGCAGTTTGGGCAGCAATTGAACCAGTCGCGATTCAGCACCAATACGTCACTGGTTGGAAGGAAGGTCTTCTTCCATGAACAGTACTGGCAGGCCAGTGTGTAGGGCGTGGGGGCGATGGGCATGGTTGCACCTGATGATTTCCGAGTGCAGCCAGAATCGCAGCGGGTGGCGACAGCCTGTGTCGTGCTGGCCCAAATGTTATGGAAGCCTGGCTGTGTTTTGGAACGCATGACGGCGACCTGGCTGCAACGGGCTAGCAACCGGGATGGCAGGGGTGTTGGATCTGGAAGCTCTATGCCGCTTGAGAGCGATCAAGGGTTAATTCAACGATTCGCTGGCATAAAAAAAGACGCCATAAGGCGTCTTTTTTATCGAGTTGGTGGAGCCGGGGGGATTTGAACCCCCGTCCGCCAGTACTCCGCTGTCGGTACTACATGCGTAGCCGTGTCTATTAAGTTAACCCTCAGCGACCCGACGGGCAGGGTGCTTTGGGCGAGTTGTGTAAGTTTTAGCCGCTTCGTCCACAACGTACTGCACGGCGATTCTGTTCTATATGACAATCATTTCGGGTTTACAGACATCCCCTGATGATTGCTGGACCCGAAGGTACCAGGAGCATTGTCAGCTGCAATTAAGCAGCGAGAGCAACACCGTATTGGTCGTCATTGGCAACTATAAGTAGTTGCAACAGTGGATTTACGACTTCTGTTACCAAGTCGGCATGCACCTAGAGTTTCGCAACCGGCGTCGAATCCTAAACGGCCCCGAACTCATTGCCCGGTGAATCTGTTCGGGCAACAAGCGTGCACAGTGTACGTCAAAAAGGGTTGCAGGCCAACCCGCAGGTTGGCCTTTGGGACATCAGTTACGCGTCGGGTTACGGATCTGCATCTTGCTGATGATGCCGTTGGTGATCTCGATGCAATCCTTGTCGTTGCCGGACGCCTGGGCCGCAGTGGCTTTTTCCTGTGCTTCCTTGATGTTATTCATGGAGCTTTCAGGAAGGGACGGCTGGCTGGTGACGAAGTCTTTGATGCTTTGAAGATTCCCGGCACAGAGGTCTTTGTCCGCCGCGAACACCGGCGAGGCCAGAAGTGCACCAGTGATAAACAATCCAGCAATTGCAGAATGCTTCATGGGTATCTCCTTGAACGATGGGGGCTCGGTGCTGCCGGACGGTCTGGCCGCGATGCCGAGGTCAAGACAAGCGAGGTCAGTATAGGACCTGTCTGGTTGACCGCTTCGCTGCGCAGGAATTCGGTTTTATTTGCAACGAATATCAAATGGCCAGATCGGTCGGCCAGGTGCCGATGCAGCCGACCTGTAACAGGTCGGCGCATGAATCATTTTTTGGTGTCACCGGTAGCGTTCTGGATGTCCAGCAGGGTTTGTTGGGTTTCAGCGAGGCAGTCGTCAATCTTGCCTTGTGCTTTCAGCGCGCGAGCTTTGCTGACACTGGCCGAGACGCGCGCATTCAGATCCGATGACGTCTGATATTGCGTCTTGGCGCTATCGATTCTCTGCAGATTGGCATCGCACAAATCGGCAGGTTTTTCAGCGGCGAACGAAGTGGACGCCATCATCGAGGCAGTGACAAACAGACCTAACATTACAGAGCGGTTCATGTGTATCTCCTTGAACTGAGGGTTCAGACTTCGCTGACCGTTGAACAGGCCCCGAATGGTCCGGGGCATGTGCAGTGGACTACCGCCTCGCTCAAGGGTTCTGATTTTTTCCTCTGCAGGCTTTTGCCCGTGTCACCCGATCCACCAGATAAACCAGCCCGTGATAGTCAATGCCACCGTGCTGGGTCAGGCCGATTTCGCAGGTGCGGCTGGTGGAAATACCCTCGCTGCAGTGCTGCACGGCGTCCTTGAGCGTTCGCAGCGAATGGCTGTTCAGCTCCGGTGTGGTGAAGCCTTTATCGCCGGCAAAACCGCAGCAATGTATGCCTTCGGGAATCACCACGGTCTTGCTGCACTTGCGCGCCAGATCGATCAGCGCCTGGCTTTCGCCCAAGTGTTGAGTGCTACAGGTCACGTGCACGGCTATCGGCGCTTCCTGGGGTGTGAAGTCCAGACGATCCAGCAGATGCGTACGGATGAAGCGCACCGGATCGTACAGATCCAGTCGCGTTTCGCCGATGTCCTGAACCAGCCGTAACGTACATGGGCTGGTGTCGCAATAGATCGGGTCGAGGCCGCCGCGACTGGCGTGGAGCAGGGCGCTGATCAGCTCTTGGCGTTTGTGTTCGGCCTGTTCGGCGTAGCCCTTGGAGGCGAACGGCTGACCGCAGCAGAGGTTGTCCTGGTTGTCGGGAAAGACTACTTGATAGCCGGCTTTTTCCAGCAGGCCACGGGTTTTGTCATACAGCGACATTTGTTCTTTGTCGCCCGCCGCCGGGCCCATGACCCGCGACACGCAAGCCGCCAGATAGACCACGCGCGGGCGCTCGTCGGCCACGCTTGGGCTGAAGCGAATGGCTTTTTCCGGCTGTGGCATGGCGTTGGTCCACAACGGCACCTGGCCTTTGGACAGGCGCGTCAACGTTGCCGACAACTTCGCCAGACGCGGTGCGCCGAGCATCATTCGCGCACCGTTGGCGACATGCAGGGTGAAGCGTGCGCCTTGCAGGGTCTTGGCGAAATTTCCTTCGATCCAGTCAGCGGTTTTCTGATGCGTGGCGTGTCGGCCACGGAGCTTTTTCACCAACTCGCCGGTGTTGATGCCTACAGGGCAGCGTTGCGCACACAGGCCGGTCGCGGCGCAGGTGTCGATGCCTTGGTAGTCGTAGGCTTTTTCCAGTTCGGTGGTGTCGACGCCGGCGCGTTTTTTCGCCTGGATATCGCGCCAGATGACGATGCGCTGGCGCGGGCTCAGGGTCAGTCCTTTCGACGGGCAAACCGGTTCGCAGAAACCGCACTCGATGCACTTATCCACAATCTCGTCAGCGGCCGGCAGCGGTTTCAGGTGCTTGAGGTGGATCTGCGGATCTTCGCTCAGCACCACGTCCGGATTGAGGATGCCGTTAGGGTCGAGCAGGCGTTTGAGCTGCCACATCAGTTGATAAGCGTCGCTGCCCCACTCCAGCTCAACGAACGGCGCCATGTTACGCCCTGTGCCGTGTTCGGCCTTCAGCGAACCGCCAAACTCGACCGCGACCAGTTGCGCGACGTCGTCCATGAACGCCTGGTAGCGTGCGACTTCTTCCGGATTGTTGAAGCCCTGGGTGAATACGAAGTGCAGATTGCCTTCCAGCGCGTGTCCGAAAAGGATCGCTTCGTCGTAGGCATGTTTATCGAACAGCTCGATCAGGCGATTGACGCCGATGGCCAGTTGCTCGACCGGAAAGGTCACGTCTTCGATGATGACTGTCGTACCGGTTTTACGCACGGCGCCGACGGCGGGGAAGGTGTCCTTGCGGATGGCCCAGAGGCTGGAGTTTTCCACTGGGTCTTCGGTGAAGTTCACCTGCTTCTCAACGGGAAAATCGCGCAGAGACGCCATGATCTGCGTCAGTTGTTCCTGCAGCAATGTCGACGAAGCGGCGCGGGATTCGATGAGCAGCGCGCAGGCATTTTCCGACAGCAGCTGTACAAAAGCGGGCATGCCTTTTTTGTCCTGCACCGAGCGCAGGCTGCGTCGATCGAGCAGCTCCACCGCCGATACCGGTTGGCTTTTCAGCACGGTCACCGCGTTGCAGCAGGTTTCGACATCGGGAAACACGATCAGCGCCGAGGCTTTGTTCGGGTGGTCGATAACGGTGTCGTAGGTCACCGCACTGATGAAGCCAAGCGTACCTTCGGAGCCGACCAGCAGGTGGCTCAGGATATCCACAGGCTCGTCGAAATCCACCAGAGCATTGAGCGACAGGCCGGTGGTATTTTTCAGACGGTATTTGTGGCGGATTCTTGCGGCTAATTCGGTGTTGGCGCGGGTCTCGCGGCCTAATGTCGCCAAGCGTTCGAGCAGGTCGCCGTGGCTGGAGCGAAATGCCGCGACGCTGGCAGGGTCTTCGCTGTCGAGGCGCGTGCCGTCGGCCAGCACCAGACGAATCCCGGCCAGCGTGTGATAGGTGTTTTGCGCCGTGCCGCAGCACATGCCGCTGGCGTTGTTGGCGACAATGCCGCCGATCTTGCAGGCGTTGATCGACGCCGGGTCCGGGCCGATCTTGCGTCCGAACGGCGCCAGCCAGGCGTTGGCCTGCGCGCCGATAACGCCCGGTTGCAGACGAATCTGCGTGCCTTGATCACGGATCTCGCGGGCGTTCCAGTTATCCCCAAGCACGATCAACACCGAATCACTGATCGCTTGACCGGACAGACTGGTACCCGCGGCGCGGAAGGTCACCGGCACCTTGTCGCGCTGGGCCAGTTGCAGCAGCGCCACCACTTCATCTTCGGACTCGACGCGGATCACCAGTTTCGGAATCAGCCGATAGAAACTGGCGTCGGTGCCAAAGGCCAGGGTCGACAGCGGATCGTCGAAGCGCCGGTCTGCCGGGATCAGTTGCTCAGCATCACGCAGGAAAGCGGCAGGAAGACTCATTGATCCTCCAGAATCAGCACGACCAGATCTTTCGGGCCATGCGCGCCATAGGCGAGGACCTGTTCAATATCGGCGGTTTTCGACGGGCCGGAGACCAGCAGCGCATTGGTCGGCATGCCTTGCGCCCATTCGAATTCCTGTTGCACTTGATAGAAGTTGTCGCGGATTTCGCTGGCTTTGAGCAGGGCGAAATGCACCGGCGGCACCAGGCTCATCAAGCGTGGCTCTTCGCGAGTGGGCCAGATAATCAGGCTGCCGGTGGCGGCGATCGCACCGAGAGTGCCGGTGAGACTGGCGGGGGTGTCGTTGAACAGCTCGGCTTTCCACTCTTCCATCGGTCGGTCGTAGGATTTCAGTGCTGGCAGGTCGGGATTATTCGCCCAGTGTTGTGTGATGCGCTGCCCATGCGGCGTGGCCGGTGCGATCAGCAGGCTCGGCAACTGGCGGTCACGCAGCAGTTGCGCAAGTAAACCCGGCCACTCGGCGCCCGAGGTCAGGTGGATTTCGGTGTGTACCGCTTCCATCAGTTTGCGCAGTTGCGGGATGCGTTGCTCGGGGCTGTAGGTGTAGGGCTGGGTGACCAGATCGACATCGAAGTTGTCGGCGATTGGCGTAGTGCCGGTCAGACTTTTCCGCAGTTTGCCGAGGATATTTTGCTTGGCGCTCATCGATGATCTCCCTGTTTGCCCAAATGCTCGCGGGCCATGTCATGCAACGAACGCGCGGCCGGTTTTGGGGCGCTGTGATTTTGCGTCCACGGGCCGACCTTGCTCGGAGTGAGGGCACGCAGCCGGGTGGCGAAAAAAGCGAACAAGCGGTACAGCGTCGGCGAGCTGTTGAGTTTCGCCCAGGCGTTCCAGATCAAGCGTTCCTTGCGCGAATACTTGCTGCCCTGGCCGCGCATTACCTGATTCGGTGCGTCTGGAGCTTTGACGTTTTCTTCGCGTAATCGCCGCAGGATCGCGGGGATCGGGATCTTCACCGGGCACACTTCACCGCAGGCGCCGCACAGTGACGAAGCGCTCGGGTGATCGGGGACTTTCGCCAGACCGACCATGTGCGGGGTGATGATTTTGCCGATCGGGCCCGGATAGACCTCGCCATAGGTGTGGCCCCCGACGCGGGTGTACACCGGGCAATGATTCATACAGGCGCCGCAGCGGATGCAGTTCAGGGTCTGGCGCAATTCGCTGTCGGCGAAGGCTTGGCTGCGACCGTTGTCGAGCAACACCAGATGCACTTCCTGCGGGCCGTCGAGTTCATGTTCCTTGCGCGGGCCAGAGATCATGTTGACGTAAGTGGTGATCGGAATGCCCAGCGCCGAGCGCGTCAGCAGTGACAGCAGCGGCACCACGTCGCGCAGGTTTTCCACGACTTTTTCGATGCCGGTGACGGCGATATGCACCGGCGGGACGGTGGTGGTCATGCGCCCGTTGCCTTCGTTTTCCACCAGCAGCAGGGTGCCGGTTTCGGCCACGGCGAAGTTGACGCCGGAAACGCCAATGTCGGCTTCGAAGAATTTCTGCCGCAGGACCCGGCGACCGATCTGAATGAGTTGGTCAACGTCCTTGGTATATTCCACGCCAAGTTTGTCGTGGAACAAGGACGCGACCTGACCGGCATTCTTGTGGATCGCCGGCATAATGATGTGTGAAGGCTTCTCGTGGTCGAGCTGGACGATGTACTCCCCCATGTCGGACTCCAGACATTCAATGTCCCGAGCCTCGAGGAAATGGTTCATCTCCATCTCTTCGCTGACCATCGATTTGCCCTTGATCACTTGCCGCGCCTCGTGAGCGCGGATGATCGATAAGACGATGCCATTGGCCTCGTCCACCGTTTCCGCCCAGTGCACTGTCACACCGTTGCGGATCAGGTTCTGTTCCAGTTGCTCGAGCAGGTCGGGCAACTTGGACAGCGCGCGGGCCTTGATCGAATTGCCCAGTGCGCGCAAGTGTTCTCTTTCGTGGGCATCGCTGAAAGCCGCTGCCCGCTTGGTCATCAGTGAATCCATGGCAGTGCGGAAGTTATTCCGCAGCTGCTGATCACCCAGGGCATTGTGTGCCCGGGTGCGGAAATCTTCTTCTACGGCGACCGTAGGAATAATCGTCGAGATGCTCATTGCGCACCTCCGGTTCGCTGCCAGAGAAAGCTGGCGAGATGTTGCCCGCGCAGCGCTTCTTTTTGTTTCTCCAATGCGCCGTTGATGTTCATCAAACAGCCGCAGTCGGCACTCAACACCTTGTGCGCGCCGGACTGCTTCAAGGCCCGGGTCTTGTCAGCCACCATCGCGCCGGAAATGTCTGGCATACGGACGCTGAATGTCCCACCGAAGCCACAGCATTCGCTTTCGTGGTCGTGATTGACCCGTTCCACATTGCTCAACTGCGCCAACAACTCGCGGCCGTGCAGGTGGGTGTTCATTTCGCGGCGTGCCGAACAAGAGGTGTGCAGCGCGACCTTCACCGGTTCGCCGCTGTCCTTGAGCTGCACCTTGCAGACGAACAGCAGAAACTCGGCCAATTCATAAGTGCGAGCCGCAAGGGCTTGCACCTGTTTCAGCGTTTCCGGCTCGTCCTTGAACAAGTCGGCGTAATGCTCACGCAGCATGCCGGCGCAGGAACCTGATGGCACCACCACCGGATAATCCCCGGCAAACAGCGCCAGTTGCGAGCGCGCTACCGTCCGCGCCTGCTCGGTGTAACCCGAGGTGTAGGCCGGTTGGCCGCAGCAACTCTGCCCTTGCGGATACTCGACCCGGATCCCTTCGCGCTCTAGCAGGTGTATCGCGTCCATCCCGGCTTCGGGGTAGAACAAATCGACCACACACGTGCCGAACAGGTAGACCCGCGACGGTTTCTCGCTGGGATATTGCCGAGGTTCGGGCAGTGGCGGCGCCACGCGGGTCGCGTTCGGCACAGCGTTGTAAAAAAGCTCGCTCATCAGGCGTGTCTCCGGGTGGGCCCGGTTATCCGTCTGCTGCGGCTGCTGAATATAAAGCGCATTGCTTTCAACAGCCTTACAGACCCGGTGGTGAATGGCTGACGCCGGATCACGGGCCGGCGTCGGTTATTGCTGTGTTGCTTGTAGGCTTAATGCACCAGCATGCCGGTGAACCAGTAGGCCTGAGCCAAGGTGATCAAGCCGACAATCGTTGCAAAGAATAGGCTGTGCTTGAGGGTGAAGCGGAACAGATCCGATTCCTTGCCCACCAGCCCGGTCGCGGCGCAGGCCACGGCGATCGATTGCGGCGAGATCATCTTGCCGGTCACGCCGCCACTGGTATTGGCCGCCACCAGCAGGGTGTCGTTGACGCCGATCTGGTGCGCAGTGGTCGCTTGCAACGAACTGAACAGCGCGTTCGACGAAGTATCGGAACCTGTGAGGAACACGCCCAGCCAACCGAGGAACGGCGAGAAGAACGGGAACGCCGCGCCAGTACCCGCCAGCACCAGGGCCATGGTCGAGGACATGCCGGAGTAATTGGTGACGAAGGCGAACGCCAGCACCATGCCGATCGACAGGATTGGCCAGCGCAGCTCGTAGAAGGTCTCTTTCAAAGTGGTCAGACCAGTTTTGAAATTGATCTTCAGCACCAGCATCGAAATCAGCGCAGAGAAGAAAATCGCCGTGCCGGTGGCGGAAATCGGGTCGAGTTTGAATACCGCTGGAATGGCCGTTGGATTGGCCACGATCGGCGCAGTCTTGATCACCAATTGATCAAGGTGCGGAATCGCGAAGTTGAACACCCAGCTGTACATCGAGCCACCGCTAGCAAACATCGCTTTGAAAGGCTTCAGCGTCCAGATCGTCACCAGTACGGTGAGGATCAGGAAGGGCGACCAGGCCTTGAAAATTTCCCCGAGGCTGTAAGGCGAAGCCACAGTAGTGCGCTTCTGACCGAAACCGCCGACGCTGGCGCTCACCACCGAAGCAGAAACGGCGCCGGCGATGTGTTGGCCGGCTGCACGTTTTGGCTGCCAGATTTTCAGGAACAGGGTCAGGGAAATCAGGCTGGCCAGTGCCGAGGTGATGTCCGGCAGTTCCGGGCCGATGAAATTCGAGGTGAAGTATTGGGTGATGGCGAAGCTCAAACCTGCCACCAGCGCGGCTGGCCAGGTTTCGCGAACACCACGCAAGCCGTCCATCATGAACACCAGCCAGAACGGCACGAACAGCGACAGCAGCGGCAATTGCCGACCGGTCATGGCGCCGATCTTGAAGGCGTCGATGCCGGTGACCTGGCCGGCGACGATGATCGGAATCCCCAGGGCGCCGAAGGCTACCGGTGCAGTGTTGGCGATCAGGCACAGGCCGGCGGCGTACAGCGGATTGAAGCCCAGTCCTACCAGCAGTGCGGCAGTAATTGCCACTGGCGCGCCGAAACCGGCGGCACCTTCCAGAAATGCGCCGAAGCAGAAACCGATCAGCAACACCTGCAGGCGCTGGTCATCGGTGATCGACAGGACCGAGCTGCGGATGACCTCGAACTGACCGCTTTTCACCGTCAGTTTGTAGAGGAACACCGCTGCGACAATGATCCAGGCAATCGGCCACAGACCATAAGCGAAGCCATATCCGGCGGCGGCGAAAGCCATGTCCACGGGCATCTGGAAGGCGAAGATCGCCACGGCAATCGACAGTGCCAGCGTGATGCTGCCCGCGACATGGCCTTTGAGGCGAAACACCGCCAGGGCGAGAAAGAAGAACACGATAGGAATGACGGCCGCGAGTGCGGAGACGCCGAGACTGCCGAGCGGGCTGTAGAGCTGTTGCCAGGTTTGCATAGTGGGGTGGCCCCTAATTGTTGTTGGTCAGGCACTGTCAGCGTTCTTGGATAATTGGTAAGACCAATTTACAATCGCTGTTGGCTAGGGTAAAAGCCTTGATGACGGTGTGTCAATTTGCCGCTCTAAAACTTTTGTCGAACATGCAGTGCTGAGGTCATCTGTTCCGCTTTCGGCAAATGATGTCTGCCAGGTGCCGGCAGGGCGCCGATAGGCCAGAATAGAGAGCCCGGCGAGCGGTCGGGATCGTGGAGAAATGAGTTATGGGGTTTGATCAGATACGTTCGCGCCGTTTGTCTGATGACATCGTCGAGCGGCTTGAGGGGATGATTCTCGAGGGCACGCTGAAGTCCGGCGAGCGGCTGCCGGCGGAGCGTACGCTGGCCGAGCAATTTGGCGTATCACGTCCGTCGCTGCGCGAAGCGATCCAGAAACTCGCAGCCAAGGGCTTGTTGGTCAGCCGTCAGGGCGGCGGCAACTATGTGGTCGAAAGCCTGGGGTCGACGTTCAGCGATCCGCTGTTGCAACTGCTCGAAAGTAACCCCGAGGCGCAGCGGGATTTGTTGGAGTTTCGGCACACTTTGGAAGCATCGTGCGCTTATTACGCTGCATTGCGCGCCACCGATGTGGATCGCGAGCGCCTGACCGCCGCGTTCGAGGAGCTGCAGGATTGCTATTCGCGGCACGAGGAAGTCAGTCGAGCGGAGGAGGGCGCCGCCGATGCAAAATTTCATCTGGCGATTGCCGAGGCGAGCCACAACGCCGTACTGCTGCATACCATTCGCGGGTTGTTCGATCTGCTCAAGCGTAACGTCGTGACCAACATTGGCGGCATGTACAAACAGCGTGCGGAAACCCGCGACATGCTGATCTCACAGCATCGGGAATTGTATCTGGCGATTATCGAAGGGCGTGCCGAGCAGGCGCGGGAAGTGTCCAGCCGACACATTCTGTATGTGCAGGAAGTGCTGGAAGAGGTGCGTCAGGAGGTGCAGCGCATGGCGCGTGCGGAGCGGCGCAAGGGGATGTGATTTTATAAAGCAAAAGATCGCAGCCTGCGGCAGCTCCTGCACGGGAATATTTCCCTGTAGGAGGTGCCACAGGCTGCGATCTTTGCTTTCAAGGGGGGGGAAGTCAGTCTTCCTTGCCCTTGTTGCGCACCGCACGCTGCAACTCACGACCGGCGTCGCGCTCGCGCTCGGTGTCACGCTTGTCGTATTCCTTCTTGCCCTTGCCCAGAGCAATCTCGCACTTGACCATGTGCTTGCTCCAGTACCAGGACAGGCAGACGCAGGCGTAACCCTTCTGCTGCACGGCGGCGGCAAGCTTGTCCAGCTCGCGGCGGTTGAGCAGCAGTTTACGTGTGCGCACCGGGTCGGCGATGACGTGAGTGCTCGCGGTCATCAGCGGCGTGATGTGGCTGCCGAGCAACCAAGCTTCGCCGTCCTTGAGCAGCACATAGCTGTCGACCAGTTGCAGCTTGCTCGCCCGCAGACTTTTTACTTCCCAGCCGGCCAGGACCAGACCGGCCTCGAACTTGTGCTCGATGAAGTAATCGTGTCGCGCCTTTTTGTTCTGCGCGATGGTCCCTGTTGGGTGTTTCTTCTGTTTAGCCATAGGGGCGGCATTATATGGAGTTGTTCGGCTGTCGGCTACGGTGTTGCTGCGTGCTTGAGCAGGTTGAGTGAATCCCGGACAATGCGGCCTCTTTTTCTAACGCTTGGGCGTGATAAACGATGTCGACAGACAAGGTTTCTGTCCACGGCAGTTGGGCTAGCCGCTGGGTATTCATACTCGCCGCGACCGGTTCGGCCGTGGGACTGGGTAGTATCTGGAAATTCCCCTACATGGTCGGGGTCTACGGTGGCGGTGCCTTCGTGCTGATGTTTCTGGCGTGTATCGCGCTGATCGGCGTGCCGGTGATGCTCGCTGAAACCCTGATCGGCCGGCGCGCCCGGCAAAGTCCGGCGAACGCCTTGAAGGTGCTGGCGCTGGAAGCCGGGCATTCGCCCAAGTGGTCGTGGGGCGCCTTCGCCGGGATGATCACGGCGTTGCTGATTCTGTCTTTCTATAGTGTGGTCGGCGGCTGGTCGCTGGATTACATCGTCGACATGGGGCGCGGTGATTTCCAGGGCGCGACACCTGATCAGGTTGGCGCGTATTTCGGCAATGTCATTGCCGATCCATGGCGGCTGACACTTTGGCACACGATTTTCATGCTGCTGTCGGCGTTCGTCATCGCCAGGGGCGTGGTTGCCGGCCTGGAACGCAGCCTGCGGATCATGATGCCGCTGTTGTTCGTAATGATTCTGGTGCTGCTGGGCTACAGCATGACCACCGGGCATTTCATGGAGGGCGTGCATTTCATGTTCGACTTCCATCCGGAGAAAGTTCTGGATGGCTTGCTGCCGGCGATGGGCCACGCGTTCTTCTCGCTGAGCGTCGGTGTCGGCTCGATCATGATCTACGGCGCCTACATGCCGAAGAACACCTCGCTGTCGCGTACCGTCGTGGGTGTCGCGTTGCTTGATACGTTCGTGTCGCTGGTTGCTGGTCTGGCATTGTTTCCGATTGTGTTTGCAGCCGGCCTGAACCCGAGTGAGGGGCCGGGGCTGATGTTTGTCAGTCTGCCCTTTGCCTTTGGCAACGTGGTTTTCGGCCAGTTGATGGGCGTGGTATTTTTTGTACTGGTCGCGGTGGCAGCGTGGAGTTCGGCGATTTCGCTGCTTGAGCCGATGGTCGCTTACCTGGTCGAGCGCACGAAAATCAGTCGCGCCTGGGTCACGTTCTGCCTGGCCTTTACCTGCTGGTTCGTCGGTCTGGGCACGGTGTTTTCTTTCAATATATGGAAGGAAGCCAAGTTTTTCGTGAACGAAGGCGGAATGTTCAGCCTCTACCAATGGGGCGCGCAGAGCGGTCTGGATTTCTTCGGCGTGATCGATTTCTTCACCTCGCGGATCATGTTGCCCCTCGGTGGCTTGTGTTTCGTGCTGTTCGCGGGATGGGTGATGGGGCGTGAAGCGGTGCGGGATGAACTGTCCATTCGCAACCCGGTTCTGTTTGCCCTGTCCCTGTTCCTGATGCGCTACGTGGCGCCTATCGGCATTCTTGTAGTCTTTGCCGCTCAGCTCTGGAAGTAACGCTTACATGACGACACATATCCAACGATCCGCGCTCCTGCCGTACCCGGCGCAATTTCTCTACGACCTGGTCAACGATGTCGCGCGGTACCCGGAGTTTTTGCCGTGGTGCTCGGAGGCAGAAGTGCTGGAAAGCTCGCCGGAGCAAATGCGCGCCAGTGTCGGTGTGGCCAAAGGCGGCCTCAGCCAGCATTTCGTCACGCGCAATACGCTGGTGCCAGGGCAGTCGATCGAGATGAATCTTGAAGAAGGCCCGTTCACTCAGTTGCACGGCATCTGGGTATTCAAGGCGCTGAACGAAAAGGCCTGCAAGATCAGTCTGGATCTGTCGTTCGATTACGCCGGTCCGCTGGTACGCGCTACGTTGGGGCCATTGTTCAATCAGGCGGCCAATCAATTGGTGGACGCTTTCTGCCAGCGCGCCAAGCAGATGCACGGTTGAGCCGGTGATCGACATAGAAGTTGTGTACGCGGCAGTTGATCGGCAGGTTTTGCGTGCGATCAGCGTGGCTGAAGGCGCCACCGTCCGGGCGGCCGTGCACGAATCGGGCATCGCGGCCGAATTTCCTGAGCTGAATCTGGCGGAGTGTCCACTGGGGATTTTTGGCAAGGTCGTGACTGACGCGGATTCTCGCGCTGTGCAGGCGGGTGACCGGATCGAAATATATCGACCGCTGCTGGCTGACCCCAAAGAAGTTCGACGTTTGCGTGCGGCCAAGGCTGCCGAGGCAAAAGCACGGAATATTTGATCAGGCTAAACGGCAGGCAATAAAAAACCCGGAATGTCCGGGTTTTTTTTGCCTCGCCTATTACTGCGGCGAGGTGTCGAGCGGCTCTGGTGTCGGAACCGGTACGGTTTCCACACCATCGACGTCCTTCTGGATCTGATCCAGCAAGGAGCCTGGCTTGGCTGGTTTTTCAGCTTCTGGCTTCTCGGCGTTTTCAGCAGGCGCGGTCACGGTCGTACCGCTGTCCTTGCCGAGAATGGCTTCGTCACGGCTCACGCCGGGCATGAAGTCACCGGACAGGCTGACTAGCTGGTCGTTGGAATTGAAGATAACGCTGATTCGTTCCTGCTGGCGTTCACCGCCACCCGGTTGCAGGCTGTACAGATAATCCCAGCGATCGGCATGGAACGTGTCGGCAAGCAGAGGGTTGCCCATGATAAACCGTACTTGCGGCCGGGTCATTCCCGGGCGTAACTGGTCTATCATGTCCTGCGTGACGACATTGCCCTGCTGGATGTCGATTTTGTAAACCCCGGGGAATGAACAACCGGCGAGTGCGAGCAGTCCCACAAAGGTGAAACTGGTTAGCAAGAGCTTGGTGTTTTGCATCGGTGGGCGACTTCCACTATCTTGGCTGGGACAACGTAAACGCCGATCATACCCGCATTAAGAGAAGCTGCGAAGCAGCATCGCGAGAAAGCTGACCATGGTTGAAAATAGCGAACTACGCAAAGCCGGCCTCAAAGTGACCCTGCCACGGGTCAAGATCCTGCAAATGCTCGACTCTACCGAGCAGCGCCACATGAGTGCCGAGGACGTCTACAAGGCGTTGATGGAAGCTGGCGAGGACGTCGGTCTGGCCACGGTTTACCGTGTTCTGACCCAGTTCGAAGCGGCCGGCCTCGTGGTCCGCCACAACTTCGACGGCGGCCACGCGGTCTTCGAACTGGCTGACGGTGGCCACCACGACCATATGGTCAACGTGGAGTCGGGTGAAGTGATCGAATTCTTCGACGAAGAAATCGAAAAGCTTCAGAAGTCGATCGTTGAGAAGCACGGCTTCGAGATGGTTGATCACAATCTCGTGCTGTACGTACGCAAGAAAAAGTAAGCATGTCGCGCGAATTTCACATTCGCGAAACGAACGAAGGCGACCCAAGGGTCGCCTTCGTGCTTTCTACTATCCGTTACGCCTTGGCGGTCACCACCATTTTTTTCGCGTGGGCCAGCGATTCCTTGGTCAGATCGATGCCGCCGAGCATGCGCGCGACTTCTTCGATGCGTTCATTCTTGCTCAGCTTCGCGACAGCGGTGTGAGTCGCCTTCTCGTCGCGGACCTTGTGCACGAACAGATGTTGATGCCCCTGCGCCGCGACTTGTGGCAAGTGGGTCACGGTCAATACCTGTCCGCGATCACCGAGGCGTCGCAGTAGCTGACCGACGATCTCGGCAGTCGGTCCGCCAATACCCACGTCAACTTCATCAAATACCAGCGTCGGCACACGCGATGTTTGTGCGGTGATTACCTGGATCGCCAGACTGATTCGCGATAACTCACCGCCGGAAGCAACTTTGGCCAGCGCCTTGAGCGGTTGGCCGGGGTTGGCGCTGACCAGCAGTTCGACCTGTTCCAGCCCGTTCGGCAGCAATTCGTCGCTGCTGTTGGCGTTCAGTTCAATGGTGAACCGGCCTCCGGGCATGCCCAAGCGCTGAATTTCCTGCTCGACAGCGCTGGCGAGGCTGCCAGCGGCCTGATGGCGAAGATCGCTGAGCTCGCGGGCTTTCTCTTGATAGTGGCGGGCGTAAGAGGCCAGTTCTTCGCCCAGGCGTTCGATGGATTCGTCATTGGCGTTGAGGGTTTCGATTTCATCCAGCAGTTTCTGCTGCATCTCGCCGACTTCGGTCGGTTGAATCCGGTGTTTGCGCGCCAGGGTGTAGATCGCATCAAGGCGCTCTTCCAGATATTGCAGGCGAGCCGGGTCGGCATCGAAGTTGTCGAGGAAGCGGTTGAGTTCGCCGACCGCTTCTTCCACCTGAATTTGCGCGCTCGTCAACAGGCTGCTGGCCTCACCCAGCGCACCCACCGAATTGTTCACGCTGGACAGGCGATTGAGGCTGGCGGTCAGCGCATTCAGCACATTGCCGGAATCGCTTTCGCTGCACTGCTCGACCACTTGCCGGCAAATCCCCAACAGCGTTTCGGCGTTCGTCAGGTTCTTGTGTTCCTGTTCAAGCTGTTCGAGTTCGTTTTCGCCGAGCCCGAGGTTTTCCAGTTCTTCGAGTTGATAGCTGAGCAGTTGATGGCGTGCGCGTTGTTCGTCGCCGGAGTTGGAGAGGCGCTCCAGTTCCTGGCGAGTCTGACGCCAGCGCTGCGCGGCCAGTTGCACCTGGCGCGCCAGATCGGTGGCACCGGCGTACTCGTCGAGCAGGCGACGATGGGTGTCTGTTTTCAGCAGCGATTGATGTTCGTGCTGGCTGTGGATGTCGATCAGCAACTCGCCGAGGGCTTTGAGATCGCCGAGCGGGCAAGGCGTGCCGTTGATGTAGCCGCGCGAACGACCTTCCGAAGTGATGACTCGGCGCAGGATGCATGGCCCGTCGTTTTCCAGGTCGCGCTCGGCCAGCCAGGCGCTCGCTTCGGGGATATCAGCCAGATCGAAGGTAGCGAGAATGTCTGCTTTGTCAGCGCCTGGTCGAACCACGCCGCTGTCGGCGCGATCGCCCAGAGTGAGGCCCAGGGCGTCGAGCATGATCGACTTGCCGGCGCCGGTTTCTCCTGTGATCACGCTCATCCCGCGATCGAGCTCGAGATCGAGATGTTCAACGATGGCGTAGTTGTGTACGGACAGGTGCACCAGCATAAAGGCCGCTCCCAGGCTTGAGGTCTGGTTATTTATACAGTGTTTTGTTCTGGCCTGACAATGCCCCTGCTTAGCTCGATTTGCTTGATCAGAAAGTTTTCTTAGTGCATTGCAGAATGATTAATCAGCACTTTTTTGTAGGGTCAATCGCTTGCAGCCCTTGAAGCCTGATTTTGCGGCCCCATATATCGGGGCAGAAGCGCGAGTCAGGCTCGCGGACGAAATTGAAAGGAGAATTCTATGGCTGACGAACAGACAGTAGATACGCAAAATCCAGATGCCAATCAGGCGCCCGAAGGTTCGGGTGACGACCTGGCGACCCGTGTGCAAGTGCTCGAAGAGCAATTGGCCGCCGCGCAGGATCAGTCTCTGCGTGTTGCTGCCGATCTGCAGAACGTTCGCCGCCGTGCCGAGCAGGACGTCGAGAAGGCGCACAAGTTTGCGTTGGAAAAATTTGCCAGCGACTTGCTGCCGATTGTGGACAGCCTGGAGCGCGGCCTTGAGCTGTCGAGTCCGGACGATGAAAGCATCCGTCCGATGCGCGAAGGCATCGAGCTGACCCTGAAAATGTTCCACGACACCCTCAAGCGCTACCAGCTCGAAGCGATCGATCCGCATGGCGAACCGTTCAACGCCGTTCACCATCAGGCGATGGCCATGCAGGAAAGCGCCGACGTTGAGCCGAACAGCGTGCTGAAGGTTTTCCAGAAGGGCTACCAGCTCAATGGTCGCCTGTTGCGCCCGGCGATGGTCGTGGTCAGCAAGGCACCGGCGCCGGTTTCGCCGTCGATTGACGAGCAGGCTTGAAATTAGCCGCAAGGCCCCCATTTAGAAGTCAAGCGTTTAAGTATTACCGCAGTCAGCCACCACTGCTGCGGCAAAAAAATCCAAAGTTTCGGGAGAGTGAACATGGGCAAAATTATCGGTATCGACCTGGGGACTACCAACTCCTGCGTCTCCGTGCTGGAAAACGGCAAGGCTAAAGTTATTGAAAACGCTGAAGGCGCGCGTACCACGCCGTCGATCATCGCTTACGCCAACGATGGCGAGATTCTGGTAGGTCAATCGGCCAAGCGTCAGGCTGTCACCAACCCGCACAACACCCTGTACGCAGTAAAGCGTCTGATCGGTCGTCGTTTCGACGAAGAAGTTGTGCAGAAAGACATCCAGATGGTCCCTTACAAGATCGTCAAGGCTGATAACAGCGACGCCTGGGTTGAAGTGAACGGCCAGAAAATGGCCCCGCCTCAAATCTCGGCTGAAATCCTGAAAAAGATGAAGAAGACCGCCGAAGACTACCTCGGCGAAGCAGTGACCGAAGCGGTGATCACTGTTCCGGCCTACTTCAACGACAGTCAGCGTCAGGCGACCAAAGACGCCGGCCGCATCGCGGGTCTGGACGTAAAACGTATCATCAACGAACCAACCGCAGCCGCTCTGGCTTACGGTATGGACAAGGCCAAGGGCGATCACACCGTGATCGTTTACGACCTGGGTGGCGGTACTTTCGACGTTTCCGTGATCGAGATCGCTGAAGTTGATGGCGAGCACCAGTTCGAAGTGTTGGCCACCAACGGTGACACGTTCCTGGGCGGTGAAGACTTCGACATTCGTCTGATCGACTACCTCGTTGACGAATTCAAGAAAGAAAGCGGCATGAACCTCAAAGGTGACCCGCTGGCCATGCAGCGTCTGAAAGAAGCCGCTGAGAAAGCCAAGATCGAGCTGTCGTCCGCTCAGTCGACCGACGTGAACCTGCCGTACATCACTGCAGACGCGACCGGTCCTAAGCACCTGAACGTGAAAATCTCGCGTGCCAAGCTCGAAGCGCTGGTTGAAGACCTGGTTCAGCGCACCATCGAACCTTGCCGCATTGCCATGAAAGACGCCGGTATCGACGTCAGCGCGATCAACGACGTGATTCTGGTCGGTGGTCAGACTCGTATGCCGCTGGTGCAGAAGCTGGTTACCGATTTCTTCGGTAAAGAAGCGCGTAAAGATGTGAACCCGGACGAAGCTGTTGCCATGGGTGCTGCAATTCAGGGTGCTGTTCTGGCCGGCGACGTGAAAGACGTGTTGCTGCTCGACGTCAGCCCGCTGACCCTGGGTATCGAAACCATGGGTGGCGTGATGACCGCGCTGATCGAGAAAAACACCACGATTCCTACCAAGAAATCGCAAGTGTTCTCGACTGCCGACGACAACCAAGGCGCTGTGACCATTCACGTTCTGCAGGGCGAGCGCAAGCAAGCCGCACAGAACAAATCGCTGGGCAAGTTCGATCTGGCCGATATTCCACCAGCTCCACGTGGCGTACCGCAGATCGAAGTGACCTTCGACATCGACGCTAACGGCATTCTGCACGTTGGTGCGAAAGACAAGGCCACCGGCAAGACTCAGTCGATCGTGATCAAGGCCAACTCCGGTCTGTCCGACGAAGAAATCGAGCGCATGGTGCGTGATGCCGAGGCGAATGCCGAGGAAGACCGCAAGTTCGAAGAGTTGGCCGCTGCCCGTAACCAGGGTGATGCACTGGTTCACTCGACTCGCAAGATGATCGCTGACGCCGGTGACAAGGTCACCGCCGAAGAGAAGACTGCAATCGAAGCTGCTGTGGTTGCCCTGGAAGCCGCTGTCAAAGGCGACGACAAGGCTGCCATCGAAGCCAAGGTTGAAGAGCTGTCGAAAGTCTCCGCTCCGGTTGCTCAGAAGATGTACGCCGAACAGGCTCAGCCAGCTGATGGCGCAGCCCCGCAAGGCGAATCGGCTGAGAAGGCTGACGACGTTGTCGATGCCGAGTTCGAAGAAGTCAAAGACCACAAGTAAGTTGTTGGTCGCCCGGTTGACTGCCTTGCGGCGGTGACTGGTAGGATGTCGCCGCGCGGGAGCTTGCCTCCCGCGTTGGCGTATCTGGAATACGCGAATTTTTACAGCATGCGACAGTGCTCGCGTGTTGGTGGTATGGCCGGGAATGCTCCTGCTTTTCGCGCCGCAAATACCGCATCAATCAAGACCAGGATCGTTGAATTGACGTGAGTTGGGTCCGGGCCTTCATGGGGGCTCAACGAGTTTGGCGAGGCTCAGGAGGGGTTTGCCGAACGTCCTTAAGAGTGCAAAGAACTTATGGCAAAGCGTGACTATTACGAAGTATTGGGTGTTGAGCGGGGCACGAGCGAAGCGGACCTGAAGAAGGCCTATCGCCGCCTGGCCATGAAGCACCACCCCGACCGTAATCCCGGCGACAAAGCTTCGGAAGAAGCATTCAAAGAGGCCAACGAGGCCTATGAAGTGTTGTCCGACGCCAGCAAGCGCGCGGCGTACGACCAGTATGGTCATGCCGGCGTTGATCCGAGCATGGGCAGCGGCGGTGCCGGGTTCGGTGGTCAGAACTTCTCGGACATCTTTGGCGATGTCTTCAGTGATTTCTTCGGCGGCGGTCGCGGCGGTGCCCGTGGCGGCGCCCAGCGTGGCAGCGATCTACGCTACACCCTGGAGCTGAATCTGGAAGAAGCGGTGCGCGGCACGTCGGTGAATATCCGCGTTCCGACACTGGTCAACTGCAAGCCCTGCGATGGTTCCGGTGCCAAGAAAGGCTCTTCGCCTTCGACGTGCCCGACCTGTGGCGGCATTGGCCAGGTGCGTATGCAGCAAGGTTTCTTCTCGGTGCAGCAGACCTGCCCGCGCTGCCATGGCCAAGGCAAGATTATTTCCGACCCATGCGACTCGTGCCACGGTGACGGTCGCGTTGAAGAGTACAAAACGCTGTCGGTCAAAGTGCCGGCCGGTGTCGATACTGGCGACCGCATTCGTCTGTCTGGCGAAGGCGAGGCGGGTACCCAGGGCGGGCCGACGGGCGATCTGTACGTGGTCATCAATGTCCGCGAACACGACATCTTCCAGCGTGACGGCAAGCATCTGTTCTGCGAAGTGCCGATCAGCTTCGTCGACGCAGCGCTGGGCGGCGAGCTGGAAATCCCGACCCTCGACGGTCGCGTCAAACTGAAAATCCCTGAAGGCACGCAGACCGGCAAGCAGTTCCGCGTGCGCGGCAAAGGCGTCGCGCCAGTGCGTGGCGGCGGTGCCGGTGACCTGATGTGTCGTGTGGCTGTCGAAACGCCGGTCAACCTCAACCGTCGTCAGCGTGAACTGCTGGAAGAATTCCGCAGCTCCCTGGCCGACGACAACAGCCACTCGCCGAAAACCACCGGTTGGTTCGACGGTGTGAAGCGTTTCTTCGGCGATTTGTAAGGAGTCGGCATGCGACGTATTGCAGTGATGGGCGCCGCCGGGCGCATGGGCAAGACCCTGATTGAAGCGGTGCAGCAGACGCCGGGCGCCGGTCTGACGGCGGCGGTCGATCGTCCCGACAGCACGCTGGTCGGCGCGGATGCTGGTGAGCTGGCAGCGCTGGGCCGTATTGGCGTGCCGCTGTCCGGTGACCTGGATCGTGTGGTTGAAGAGTTCGATGTGCTGATCGACTTCACTCACCCGACCGTGACCCTGAAAAATCTCGCGTTCTGCCGCAAACACGGCAAAGCGATGATCATCGGCACCACCGGTTTCAGTGTTGAAGAGAAGCAATTGCTGGCCGAGGCGGGCAAGGACATTCCGATTGTCTTCGCTGCCAACTTCAGCGTTGGCGTCAACCTCTGCCTGAAATTGCTCGACACCGCTGCGCGCGTGCTGGGTGACGATGTCGATATCGAGATCATGGAAGCCCATCACCGGCACAAGGTCGATGCTCCGTCCGGAACGGCGGTGCGCATGGGTGAAGTGATTGCCGATGCCCTGGGGCGTGATCTGAAGAAGGTCGCGGTCTATGGTCGTGAAGGTCAGACCGGTGCGCGTGAGCGTGAAACCATTGGTTTCGCCACCGTGCGCGCTGGCGATATCGTTGGTGATCACACCGTCCTGTTCGCCGCCGATGGCGAGCGTGTCGAGATCACCCACAAGGCGTCGAGCCGCATGACCTTCGCCAAAGGTGCGGTGCGTGCGGCGCTGTGGCTGGATGGTCGCGAGCCGGGCCTGTACGACATGCAAGACGTGCTCGACCTGCGTTGAGTTGCTGCTGAACCCGGCGCAAACGTCACGTTTTGCGCCGGTTTTTACCGCTTGGCGACGACCTGTCGCATTCTCTGGCCTTTAGGGCTCTTTAGCGGTGGACCAAAAACGGCCTTTTCTGTAAGCTACAGCTTTAGTGTGTCCACTAAAAGCGCGCAGAATAATTTCAGTGAAGAAGCGGGGTGACGTGTCCATACGTCACTCCGCTTTTTTACAACCTGCGATTGCCCTTTCATGCGTTATTTACGGGAGGTCTTCTTGACTAAGCCAGCCATACTCGCCCTTGCTGATGGCAGCATTTTTCGCGGCGAAGCCATTGGAGCCGACGGTCAGACCGTTGGTGAGGTGGTGTTCAACACCGCAATGACCGGCTATCAGGAAATCCTTACCGATCCTTCCTACGCCCAACAGATCGTTACCCTGACTTACCCGCACATCGGCAACACCGGTACCACGCCGGAAGATGCCGAGTCCGACCGCGTCTGGTCCGCTGGCCTGGTCATCCGTGACCTGCCGCTGGTAGCGAGCAACTGGCGTAACACAATGTCCTTGTCCGATTACCTGAAAGCCAACAATGTAGTGGCAATCGCCGGTATCGACACCCGTCGCCTGACCCGCATCCTGCGTGAAAAAGGCGCTCAGAACGGCTGCATCATGGCCGGCGACAACATCTCCGAAGAAGCGGCCATCGCCGCTGCGCAAGGCTTCCCGGGCCTGAAGGGCATGGATCTGGCGAAAGTCGTCAGCACCAAGACTCAGTACGAATGGCGCTCGACTGTCTGGGATCTGAAAACCGACAGCCACGCGACCATCGAAGCTTCCGAGCTGCCGTATCACGTGGTGGCCTTCGACTATGGCGTCAAGGTCAACATCCTGCGCATGCTGGTCGAGCGCGGCTGCCGCGTCACCGTAGTGCCTGCGCAGACTCCGGCTGCCGATGTCCTGGCGCTGAAGCCGGACGGCGTGTTCCTGTCCAACGGCCCTGGCGATCCGGAGCCATGCGACTACGCAATTCAGGCAATCAAGGAAGTGCTGGAAACCGAGACGCCGGTATTCGGCATCTGCCTCGGCCACCAGTTGCTGGCACTGGCCTCCGGCGCGAAGACCCTGAAAATGGGCCATGGCCACCACGGTGCCAACCACCCGGTGCAGGATCTGGACACTGGCGTTGTGATGATCACCAGCCAAAACCACGGTTTTGCGGTCGACGAAGCCACCCTGCCGGGCAACGTGCGCGCGATCCACAAATCGCTGTTCGACGGCACCCTGCAAGGCATCGAACGCACCGACAAGAGCGCGTTCAGCTTCCAGGGCCACCCTGAAGCGAGCCCGGGCCCGAACGACGTCGCGCCACTGTTCGACCGCTTCATCAACGAGATGGCCAAGCGACGCTAAGCGTTCGCCTTGAGACTGTAGAGAGAAGCCCTCGAGGGCGGCCCCGGCACCGGTGGCCCCTTCGGGACTTCAGAAATCGATCAAGACGGCTTGCCGACTGACCTGCGGATTTGAGTGACAACCCATGCCAAAACGTACAGACATTAAAAGCATCCTGATTCTCGGCGCTGGCCCGATCGTTATCGGCCAGGCCTGCGAATTCGACTACTCCGGCGCCCAGGCCTGCAAAGCGCTGCGCGAAGAGGGTTACCGCGTCATCCTGGTGAACTCCAACCCGGCCACGATCATGACCGACCCGGACATGGCCGACGCCACTTACATCGAACCGATCAAATGGCAGACCGTGGCCAAGATCATCGAAAAAGAGCGTCCGGACGCCGTACTGCCAACCATGGGTGGCCAGACCGCTCTGAACTGCGCCCTGGACCTGGAGCGCGAAGGCGTTCTGGAGAAGTTCGGCGTAGAGATGATCGGTGCCAACGCCGACACCATCGACAAGGCTGAAGACCGTTCGCGTTTCGACAAGGCGATGAAATCCATCGGCCTGGCGTGCCCGCGCTCCGGTATTGCGCACAGCATGGAAGAAGCCAACGCCGTCCTCGAGACGCTGGGCTTCCCGTGCATCATCCGTCCGTCCTTCACCATGGGCGGCACCGGTGGCGGTATCGCGTACAACCGTGAAGAGTTCGAAGAAATCTGCGCCCGTGGTCTGGACCTGTCGCCGACCAAAGAGCTGCTGATCGACGAATCACTGATCGGCTGGAAAGAATATGAAATGGAAGTTGTCCGCGACAAAAAGGACAACTGCATCATCGTGTGCTCGATCGAAAACTTCGACCCGATGGGCGTGCACACCGGTGACTCGATCACCGTTGCGCCGGCACAAACCCTGACCGACAAGGAATACCAGATCCTGCGTAACGCCTCGCTGGCGGTACTGCGCGAGATCGGCGTCGAGACTGGCGGTTCCAACGTGCAGTTCGGTATCTGCCCGAACACTGGCCGTATGGTCGTGATCGAAATGAACCCGCGCGTATCGCGTTCCTCGGCGCTGGCTTCGAAAGCCACCGGTTTCCCGATCGCCAAAGTCGCGGCCAAACTGGCTGTGGGTTACACCCTCGACGAACTGTCGAACGACATCACCGGCGGCAAGACTCCGGCGTCCTTCGAGCCGTCGATCGACTACGTCGTGACCAAGCTGCCACGCTTCGCCTTCGAGAAATTCGCCAAGGCTGACGCGCGCCTGACCACGCAGATGAAGTCGGTGGGTGAAGTCATGGCCATCGGCCGGACTTTCCAGGAATCCCTGCAGAAAGCCCTGCGCGGTCTGGAAGTCGGCGTGTGTGGTCTGGACGAGAAACTCGACCTGAGCAATCCGGAAAGCATGAGCGTGCTCAAGCGCGAGCTGACCGTGCCGGGCGCCGAGCGTATCTGGTACGTGGCTGACGCATTCCGCGCTGGTTTGTCGGTCGAAGACATCTTCGGCATGAACATGATCGACCCCTGGTTCCTGGTGCAGATCGAAGACCTGATCAAGGACGAAGAGAAGGTCAAGACCCTCGGTCTGTCTTCGATCGACCGCGACCTGATGTTCAAGCTCAAGCGCAAAGGCTTCTCCGACCAGCGTCTGGCCAAGCTGCTGGGCGTGACCGAGAAAAACCTGCGCACGCACCGTCAGAAACTCGAAGTATTCCCGGTCTACAAGCGCGTTGACACCTGCGCTGCCGAATTCGCTACCGACACTGCTTACCTCTACTCGACCTACGAGGAAGAGTGCGAAGCCGCGCCGTCGGGTCGCGACAAGATCATGATTCTGGGTGGCGGTCCGAACCGTATCGGCCAGGGCATCGAGTTCGACTACTGCTGCGTTCACGCTGCTCTCGCCCTGCGCGAAGACGGCTACGAAACCATTATGGTCAACTGCAACCCGGAAACCGTTTCTACCGACTACGACACTTCCGACCGTCTGTACTTCGAGCCGGTAACCCTGGAAGACGTACTCGAAATCTGCCGCGTCGAAAAGCCGAAAGGCGTGATCGTCCAGTACGGCGGCCAGACCCCGCTGAAACTGGCGCGCGCTCTGGAAGCTGCTGGCGTGCCGATCATCGGCACCAGCCCTGACGCCATCGACCGCGCCGAAGACCGCGAGCGCTTCCAGCAAATGGTCGAGCGTCTGAACCTGCGTCAGCCGCCGAACGCCACCGTGCGCAGCGAAGACGAAGCCGTTCGCGCTGCGGCGAAAATCGGTTATCCGCTGGTCGTGCGTCCGTCCTATGTACTGGGCGGCCGTGCGATGGAAATCGTTTACAAGGAAGACGAGCTCAAGCGTTACCTGCGTGACGCGGTGCAAGTGTCGAACGACAGCCCGGTGCTGCTCGACCACTTCCTCAACTGCGCCATTGAAATGGACGTGGACGCGGTCTGCGACGGCAAAGACGTCGTGATCGGCGCGATCATGCAGCACATCGAACAGGCGGGCGTTCACTCCGGTGACTCCGCGTGCTCGCTGCCGCCGTACTCGCTGCCGGCGCACATCCAGGACGAAATGCGCGAACAGGTCAAGAAAATGGCCCTGGAGCTGGGCGTTGTCGGCCTGATGAACGTGCAGTTGGCGCTGCAAGGCGAAGACATCTACGTCATCGAAGTCAACCCGCGCGCTTCGCGTACCGTACCGTTCGTGTCCAAGTGCATCGGCGTTTCCCTGGCGATGATCGCTGCTCGCGTGATGGCCGGTAAGACACTGAAAGAGATCGGTTTCACCAAGGAAATCATCCCGAACTTCTACAGCGTGAAAGAAGCGGTGTTTCCGTTCGCCAAATTCCCTGGCGTTGACCCGATCCTCGGCCCGGAGATGAAGTCGACCGGTGAAGTGATGGGCGTCGGCGACACCTTCGGTGAAGCATTCGCCAAGGCGCAGATGGGCGCCAGCGAAGTGCTGCCGACCGGCGGTACCGCGTTCATCAGCGTGCGCGATGACGACAAGCCACTGGTTGCAGGCGTGGCCCGTGATCTGATCAACTTGGGCTTCGAAGTGGTCGCCACTGCCGGCACTGCGAAGCTGATCGAAGCCGCAGGCCTGAAAGTGCGCCGCGTGAACAAGGTGACCGAGGGTCGTCCACACGTGGTCGACATGATCAAGAATGACGAAGTCACGCTGATCATCAACACCACCGAGGGTCGTCAGTCGATCGCCGATTCGTACTCCATTCGTCGCAATGCCCTGCAGCACAAGATCTACTGCACCACCACTATCGCTGCGGGCGAAGCGATCTGCGAAGCGCTGAAGTTCGGTCCGGAAAAGACCGTGCGCCGCTTGCAGGATCTACACGCAGGATTGAAGGCATGAGCATAACCAAGTACCCAATGACCGTTCAGGGCGCAAAAGCCCTGGAAGAAGAACACGCTCACCTGACCAAGGTCGTCCGTCCGAAGCTCAGCCAGGACATCGGTACGGCCCGCGAGTTGGGTGACTTGAAGGAAAACGCTGAATACCATGCTGCCCGCGAGCAGCAGGGCATGGTCGAGGCGCGGATCCGTGATATCGAAGGCCGGATTCAGAATCAGGTCATCATCGATGTTACGGCCATTCCTCACACCGGTAAGGTGATCTTCGGTACGACTGTCGAAATCGCGAACGTCGAGACTGATGAAAGCGTCACTTACCACATCGTGGGTGAGGATGAGGCTGACTTCAAACTCGGCAAGATCTCCGTCGGCTCACCGTTGGCCCGTGCCTTGATTGGCAAGGAAGAGGGTGACGTCGTCGCCGTCAAAACGCCAAGTGGCGTGATCGAGTACGAGATTGTCGAAGTTCGTCACATCTGAAAGAAGGCAGCCCGCTGCATGCGGGCGCCATGCTTTGGCAGCTGGCCCAGATGCTTTGGGTCGGCGGGCTATGGTTGATTCATCTCGGTTTGCAGCCGGCGTTGGGTCAGATTGGCCTGGCGCCGCTGCTGATCGACGAAGTCGCCAGTGCCTTTGAAGTGCTGGTGGTGGGTTTCGCTGCGGTTTGCGTGATTTTTCAGGCTTTGGTGCTGGTACAGGCCGAGGGCCCTGGCAGTCTATGGCGGGATTTTCGCGGGCAGGTGCTGATGATGGCGTTGTACGCGTGTGCGATGTATGTCGCCGTGCGTGTCGGCTGGCCGGAGGCGCAGCGCTGGCAGTTGTTCAGTTATCTGGTACTCGGATTTTCCGGGCTGGTGCTGGTCATGCAGCCGGTGCCGGGTTGGAGTGGCAGGGTGCGCGAAGCACACCCTTGACTCTTGTCATCACTTGAAGCGATGAACGTTCGACAGCTGCTTGTTGGCGCTGAAGTTCTTGCGATAGACCAGAGCCATCTTGCCGATGACCTGTACCAGGTCCGCTTTGCCGACCTTGCACAGTTCTGCGATGTGCGCCAGGCGCGACTCGCGATCGAGGATGTTGAGCTTGATCTTGATCAGCTCGTGATCCGCCAGGGCGCGTTCAAGTTCGGCTAGCACACCTTCAGTCAGACCGTTGTCAGCCACCGTCAGAACTGGTTTCAGGTGGTGGCCAATGGATTTGTACTGTTTTTTCTGCTCTGGAGTGAGCGGCATAATCTGACCCTTTCGTCTGGATTCTGTAAAATGGCGGCCATTTTACCCGAGGGTTCGTGGATCCGCCCAACTAATCACGACCCTAATCATCGAGGTGCCCAATGGCGCGTTCCAAGACAAGCCTTGGTTGGCTGAAAAGACATGTCAACGATCCTTATGTGAAGCAGGCGCAGAAGGATGGTTACCGCTCGCGTGCAAGTTACAAGCTTCTGGAAATCCAGGAAAAATACAAACTGATCCGCCCGGGCATGAGCGTGGTCGACCTGGGCGCTGCGCCGGGCGGCTGGTCGCAGGTCACCAGTCGGCTGATTGGTGGGCAGGGGCGTCTGATCGCCTCGGACATCCTGGAAATGGACAGCATCCCTGACGTGCAGTTTATCCAGGGCGACTTCACTGAGGACGCGGTTCTCGCTCAGATCCTTGAGGCTGTGGGTAATTCGCAGGTAGACCTTGTGATTTCCGATATGGCCCCCAATATGAGTGGTACGCCGGAAGTGGATATGCCCAAGGCCATGTTCCTTTGCGAGCTGGCTCTGGATCTGGCGGAGCGGATACTCAAGCCGGGTGGCAATTTCGTCATCAAGATTTTCCAGGGCGAAGGTTTCGATGTTTATCTGAAGGATGCTCGGAAGAAATTCGACAAGATCCAGATGATCAAGCCAGACTCTTCCCGTGGCAGCTCTCGTGAGCAATACATGCTGGCATGGGGTTACCGCGGCGGTGATGCGTAAAGCGAGGTTTTTCGCCAGGGCGATAGGTTTTTCGTATTTCGCTCCGCGTGCATAAGCGAATATTGTGTAGAAAGTGTTTCACAAAGGGTTACAGACGGCGCCTGCCAGAGTCGTAGGTAATGTAGTAAGTTAGGCCGGTGAATATCATGCGAAGCGCGCGCCAGTAGCGGAGCTTGCTTCAGAGGGTAGTTAATTGAACGATATGGCAAAGAATCTGATCCTGTGGTTGATCATCGCGGCTGTCCTGGTGACGGTGATGAACAACTTCTCCAGCCCTAACGAGCCGCAAACCCTCAACTATTCCGACTTCATCCAGCAGGTCAAGGATGGCAAGGTCGAGCGCGTCGCCGTTGATGGTTATGTGATTACCGGCAAGCGTACCGATGGCGACAGTTTCAAGACCATTCGTCCGGCAATTCAGGACAATGGTCTTATCGGAGACCTGGTCGACAACCATGTCGTGGTTGAAGGTAAACAGCCTGAGCAGCAAAGCATCTGGACCCAGCTTCTGGTGGCCAGCTTCCCGATTCTGGTGATCATCGCGGTGTTCATGTTCTTCATGCGCCAGATGCAGGGTGGCGCTGGTGGCAAGGGCGGCCCGATGAGCTTCGGCAAGAGCAAGGCACGCCTGCTCTCCGAAGATCAGGTGAAGACCACATTGGCTGACGTCGCCGGTTGCGACGAAGCCAAGGAAGAAGTCGGCGAGCTCGTCGAGTTCCTGCGTGATCCGGGCAAATTCCAGCGTCTGGGCGGCCGCATTCCTCGCGGTGTGCTGATGGTTGGTCCGCCGGGTACCGGTAAAACCTTGCTGGCCAAGGCGATTGCCGGTGAAGCGAAGGTGCCGTTCTTCACCATTTCCGGTTCCGACTTCGTCGAGATGTTCGTCGGTGTCGGCGCAAGCCGCGTCCGCGACATGTTTGAACAGGCCAAGAAGCACGCCCCTTGCATCATCTTCATCGACGAAATCGACGCAGTCGGTCGTCACCGTGGCGCCGGCATGGGCGGCGGTCACGACGAGCGTGAGCAGACTCTCAACCAGTTGCTGGTGGAGATGGATGGCTTCGAAATGAACGATGGCATCATCGTGATTGCCGCAACCAACCGTCCGGACGTACTCGACCCTGCGCTGCTGCGTCCGGGCCGTTTCGACCGTCAGGTGGTGGTTGGCTTGCCGGACATTCGTGGTCGCGAGCAGATTTTGAAAGTACACATGCGCAAAGTGCCGATGGGCGACGACGTTGCTCCGGCAGTGATCGCACGTGGTACTCCGGGTTTCTCCGGTGCTGACCTGGCCAACCTGGTCAACGAAGCGTCGCTGTTCGCTGCGCGCAGCGGCAAGCGTATCGTCGAGATGAAAGAGTTCGAACTGGCCAAGGACAAGATCATGATGGGCGCCGAGCGCAAATCAATGGTCATGTCCGAGAAAGAAAAACAGAACACTGCTTATCACGAAGCTGGCCACGCCATTGTTGGTCGGGTAGTGCCTGAGCATGATCCGGTCTACAAAGTATCGATCATCCCGCGCGGTCGTGCGTTGGGTGTGACCATGTTCCTTCCGGAAGAAGATCGCTACAGCCTGTCCAAGCGTGCGCTGATCAGCCAGATCTGCTCGCTGTACGGTGGTCGTATTGCTGAAGAAATGACCTTGGGCTTCGATGGGGTTACCACCGGTGCGTCCAACGACATCATGCGGGCAAGTCAGATCGCGCGGAACATGGTGACGAAGTGGGGACTGTCGGAAAAACTGGGTCCGTTGATGTACGCCGAAGAAGAGGGCGAAGTGTTCCTCGGTCGCGGCGGCGGTGGTCAGGCTGCCAGCTTCTCCGGCGAGACTGCCAAGCTGATCGACTCCGAAGTGCGCAGCATCATCGATCACTGCTACGGTACGGCCAAGCAGATTCTCACGGATAATCGTGACAAGCTGGATGCCATGGCTGATGCGCTGATGAAGTATGAAACCATTGATGCCGAGCAGATCGACGACATCATGGCAGGTCGTACACCTCGTGAGCCTCGTGACTGGTCTGGCGGCACCGGTACGCCTCCACCGCCTGTCGTGCAGGACGAGCGTCCGGAAAAACCGATTGGCGGTCCGGCTGCTGACGTTTAAGGTTTGAAATGACTTCTGTTCAGTCCCTGACCCGGTTGCCTTGCGGCAACCGGGTTCTTGATTTGGCCCAGACGCATGTCATGGGCATTCTCAACGTCACCCCTGATTCCTTCTCCGACGGCGGCCATTACAGCCAGCTCGATGCGGCTCTGCGCCATGCCGAAGCCATGGTGCTGGCTGGTGCGACGCTTATCGATGTCGGCGGCGAATCGACTCGGCCCGGTGCGCGAGCGGTTTCTCCGTTGGAGGAGCTTGAGCGCGTCGCACCAATTGTCGAGCTGATCAATCGCGAGCTGGATGTCGTTATCTCGGTCGATACTTCCACCCCGGCAGTCATGCGTGAAACCGCACGGCTCGGTGCCGGGCTGATCAATGACGTGCGTTCGTTGCGTCGCGACGGTGCGCTGGACGCGGCGGCCGCGACCGGATTACCGGTCTGCCTCATGCACATGCTCGGCGAGCCGGGCGATATGCAGGACAATCCGCAGTATCAGGATGTCACTCGCGAGGTCGGTGAGTTTCTCGCCGAGCGCATGGATCGGTGTGCCCAGGCTGGCATTCCCGCTAAGCGGATCATTCTTGACCCCGGCTTCGGCTTCGCCAAAACCCTGCAGCACAATCTAAGCTTGTTCAAGCACATGGAGGCCCTGCATGCTCTGGGTCGACCTCTGCTGGTAGGTGTTTCGCGCAAGAGTATGATTGGCCACGCCTTGAATCGTCCCGTGGGCGAGCGTCTGCATGGCGGGCTGGCACTGGCGGCGCTTGCTTCAGTCAAGGGCGCGTCTATATTGCGGGTTCACGATGTGGCGGAAACCGTCGATGTCGTGCGAATGATCGCGGCCGTGGAATCAGCCGAATAAGAATGATGGAGCACTTATGAGCAAGAAATATTTTGGTACCGACGGCATTCGCGGTCGCGTTGGTGAGTACCCGATCACGCCTGACTTCATGCTCAAGCTTGGCTGGGCGGCCGGCATGGCCTTCCGCAAGATGGGTGCCTGCAAGGTGCTGGTCGGCAAGGACACGCGGATCTCCGGTTATATGTTTGAGTCGGCACTCGAGGCCGGGCTGACCTCGGCGGGCGCCGATGTGATGCTGCTCGGCCCGATGCCGACCCCCGCGATCGCCTATCTGTCGCGCACGTTCCAGGCTGAAGCAGGCATTGTGATCAGTGCATCGCACAACCCTCATGACGATAACGGCATCAAGTTCTTCTCCGGTAAGGGCACCAAGCTGCCGGACGAGTTGGAGTTGATGATCGAAGAGTTGCTGGATACGCCGATGACCGTCGTCGAGTCGAGCAAAATCGGCAAGGTCTCGCGAATCAACGACGCATCGGGTCGCTACATCGAGTTCTGCAAAAGCAGCGTGCCTACTGGGACCAATTTTGCTGGGCTGAAAATCGTTATCGACTGTGCGCACGGTGCGACCTATAAGGTAGCGCCGAGCGTCTTCCGTGAGTTGGGGGCTGAAGTTGTTGTGCTGTCTGCTCAGCCGAACGGGTTGAACATCAATGATAACTGTGGTTCCACGCATATGGGGCCGTTGCAGGCTGCGGTACTTGCCGAGCATGCCGACCTCGGTATCGCATTCGATGGTGATGGCGACCGGGTATTGATGGTTGATCACACCGGCACCATCGTCGATGGTGACGATTTGCTGTTTATCATCGCCCGGGATCTGCATGAGCGCGGCAAGTTGCAGGGTGGCGTTGTCGGTACGTTGATGAGCAATCTTGGTCTTGAGCTGGCACTGGCGGAGCTGTCGATCCCGTTCGTTCGCGCCAATGTCGGTGACCGCTACGTGATCGCCGAGCTGCAGGAGCGCAATTGGCTGGTAGGTGGGGAAAACTCCGGGCATGTGGTTTGCTTCAATCACACCACCACGGGCGACGCAATCATCGCGGCCTTGCAAGTGTTGATGGCTCTCAAATCCCGCAATGATGGTTTGGCACAAACCCGGCAGGCGTTGCGCAAGTGTCCTCAAGTGCTGATCAATGTGCGCTTTGGCGGCGGGGAAAGCCCGCTGGAGCATCCGGCTGTCAAGGAAGCCAGTGCTCGTGTAACGCAGGCAATGGCGGGGCGCGGTCGTGTGCTTCTGCGCAAGTCCGGTACAGAGCCTTTGGTGCGCGTCATGGTTGAAGGCGAAGATGAAAACCAGGTCCGCGGCTACGCCGAGGAGCTGGCAAAACTGATAACCGAAGTTTCTGCCTGATACGGCTTGCAAGCCATGATTGTGTTGGGTAACATCTGCGCCCACTTTGACCGACGAGGTACAGCATGCGTCGCCCTATGGTAGCTGGTAACTGGAAGATGCACGGTACCCGCGCCAGCGTCGCTGAGCTGATCAACGGCCTTCGTCATCTGGCCTTGCCGAGCGGTATTGATGTCGCGGTGTTTCCGCCTTGCTTGTATATCAATCAAGTGATTGATGGCTTGAAAGGCAAGTCGATTTCAGTCGGCGCGCAGAACTCTGCGGTGGAAGCCATGCAAGGTGCACTGACCGGTGAAATTGCTCCCAGTCAGTTGGTGGATGCAGGTTGTTCCCTGGTGCTTGTCGGGCACTCCGAGCGTCGCCAGATTATGGGCGAGCGAGACGGAATGCTGAATCGCAAGTTCGCAGCGGCACAGGCGTGTGGCTTGATTCCGGTGTTGTGCGTAGGTGAAACCCTCGAGCAGCGCGAAGCCGGGAAGACTCTTGATGTTGTCGGGCGTCAGCTGGGCAGCATCATCGAGGAGCTGGGTGTCGGTGCCTTTGCCAAGGCGGTCATTGCTTACGAGCCGGTCTGGGCCATTGGTACCGGGCTGACTGCAACGCCGCAACAGGCTCAGGATGTGCATAAAGCCATCCGTGACCAGTTGGCGGCAGAGAATTCTGAAGTCGCACGAGGAGTGCGGCTTCTATACGGCGGCAGCGTGAAGGCGGCCAATGCGGTCGAACTGTTCGGCATGCCGGATATCGATGGGGGGCTCATTGGTGGGGCTTCCCTGAATGCAGATGAGTTCGGTGCGATCTGTCGCGCCGCGGGAAACTGAAAAAATGCTGGAAACAGTCGTAGTCGTTTTTCATCTGCTGGGTGCATTGGGCGTAGTTGCTCTGGTTTTGCTGCAGCAGGGTAAGGGTGCGGACGCTGGCGCATCTTTCGGAGCAGGTGCTTCAAATACTGTGTTCGGAAGCCAAGGTTCCTCTACCTTTCTTAGTAAGTTTACTGCTATACTTGCCGCCGGTTTCTTCATAACCAGCTTGGGGTTAGGTTACTTTGCTAAAGAGAAAGCTCATCAGCTGACTCAAGCGGGTTTGCCAGATCCAGCAGTGTTGGAAGTGCCTAAGCAACAACCGGCTTCTGATGATGTCCCGGTGCTTCAAGAGCAAAAGTCGGCTACTCCAGCGACTGACGTGCCTCCAGCTCAAGAGCAGAAGTAAGAAGGGTTTCAAACGTAGTATTGCCGAGGTGGTGGAATTGGTAGACACGCAACCTTGAGGTGGTTGTGCCCATAGGGTGTAGGGGTTCGAGTCCCCTTCTCGGTACCAATTAGTCAGGAGAGCCCGCTGTTGCGGGCTTTCTTGTAGGTGGAAGGTTACATTGACCCTAAAAGGGATCGGTCGTATACTTCCGCCCCAGCTTTGTCGCGGGGTGGAGCAGTCTGGTAGCTCGTCGGGCTCATAACCCGAAGGTCGTCGGTTCAAATCCGGCCCCCGCAACCAGTTTAAGGAGCCCCTTTTAAGGGGCTTTTTGTTAGCTGGATACTTTCAACGCCGCTGTTCGACGGCGTTTCAAGGATGGGCGTTATGCCCATTTTTTTATTTTGCAAAGCATGCACATATCATGCACTAGGGGGTTCAGGTGTCGAGCAAGCTAGAAGAGTTGCAGGCCTTGCTGGCCCCGGTGGTCGTGGCCCTGGGCTATGAATGCTGGGGTATCGAGTTTTCGGCTCAGGGTCGGCACTCGATGTTGCGCGTTTATATTGATAAAGAAGGTGGCGTGCTGGTGGACGATTGCGCCATTGTCAGCCGTCAGATCAGCGGTGTTCTGGATGTTGAAGATCCGATCTCCGTTGAATACACCCTTGAAGTGTCCTCGCCTGGCATGGAGCGCCCGCTGTTCACTCTTGAGCAGTTTGCCAAATTTGCCGGTGAACAAGTGAAGATCAAGCTGCGCTCGCCTTTCGAGGGACGACGCAACTTTCAGGGCCTTCTGCGCGGTGTAGAAGAGCAGGATGTCGTGGTGCAGGTTGAAGACCATGAGTTCCTGTTGCCGATCGATATGATCGACAAGGCCAACATTATTCCCAGTTTTGACTGAGACGCGGATCCCGCGGATCCAATGGCTTGCGAAAGGCGAGGCGTACGATGAGCAAAGAAGTACTGCTGGTTGTTGAGTCGGTATCCAATGAAAAGGGTGTACCGGCAAGCGTAATTTTTGAAGCGCTGGAGCTGGCTCTGGCCACTGCTACCAAAAAGCGCTTTGAAGACGAAGTGGACCTGCGTGTGGAAATTAATCGCCACACCGGTTCCTACGAAACCTTCCGTCGCTGGACGGTCGTTGAAGAGGATGATCTCGACGATCCGGCCATCGAAACCTGGCCAAGCAAGGTTGCCGAAACGCATCCTGGCGCCAAGGTCGGTGACGTCGTCGAAGAGAAAATCGAATCCATCGAGTTCGGCCGCATCGCTGCACAGACTGCCAAGCAGGTCATCGTGCAGAAGGTTCGCGAAGCCGAGCGCGCTCAAGTGGTTGACGCCTATCGCGAGCGCCTGGGAGAAATCATCTCCGGCACCGTGAAAAAAGTTACCCGCGACAACGTGATCGTCGATCTGGGCAACAACGCTGAAGCGTTGCTGGCCCGTGAAGACATCATTTCTCGCGAAACCTTCCGTGTCGGCGTGCGTCTGCGTGCGCTGCTCAAGGAAATCCGCACCGAGAACCGCGGCCCGCAGCTGATCCTGTCGCGTACCGCGCCGGAAATGCTGATCGAGCTGTTCCGTATCGAAGTGCCGGAAATCGCCGAAGGCCTCATCGAGGTCATGGCCGCCTCCCGTGATCCGGGTTCGCGTGCCAAGATCGCCGTCCGCTCCAAGGACAAGCGCATTGACCCACAAGGTGCCTGCATCGGTATGCGCGGTTCGCGCGTCCAGGCGGTATCGGGTGAGTTGGGTGGTGAGCGTGTTGATATCGTGCTGTGGGACGACAACCCTGCCCAGTTCGTGATCAACGCCATGTCCCCGGCCGAGGTTGCGGCAATTATCGTTGACGAAGATGCCCATGCCATGGACATCGCCGTCGGCGCAGACAATCTGGCTCAGGCCATCGGTCGCGGTGGTCAGAACGTGCGTCTGGCCAGCCAGTTGACTGGCTGGACCCTGAACGTGATGACCGAATCGGACATCCAGGCTAAGCAGCAAGCAGAAACCGGCGACATCCTGCGCAACTTCATCGACGAGCTGGAAGTCGACGAAGAACTGGCTCAGGTGCTGGTAGATGAAGGCTTCACCAGCCTGGAAGAGATTGCCTACGTACCGGTGGAGGAGATGCTCAACATCGACGGCTTTGACGAGGACATCGTCAACGAGCTTCGTGCTCGCGCCAAGGATCGCTTGTTGACCAAAGCCATCGCTACTGAGGAAAAGCTGGCAGACGCCCATCCGGCCGAAGACCTGCTCTCGCTTGAGGGTATGGACAAGGATTTGGCGATGGAACTGGCGGTGCGCGGCGTAATTACCCGCGAAGACCTGGCCGAGCAGTCTATTGACGACCTGCTCGACATCGACGGCATTGACGATGATCGTGCCGGCAAGTTGATCATGGCCGCCCGAGCCCACTGGTTCGAGTAATTAGGCGCGGCCTGAGGAGAGAAGTGCATGACGCAAGTCACGGTGAAACAACTGGCCGATGAGGTCAAAACACCGGTAGAGCGCCTGTTGCAGCAGATGCGTGAGGCAGGTCTGCCGCACACCGCCGCCGACGAAAATGTGACTGACAGTGAGAAGCAATCCCTGCTGACTCACTTGAAGAGCAGTCACAAGGCGAAAGTGGAAGAACCACGCAAGATCACGCTGCAGCGTAAAACCACCAGCACCCTGCGTGTGGCTGGTAGCAAGAGCATCAGCGTAGAAGTTCGCAAGAAGAAAGTTTTCGTACAGCGCAGCCCGGAAGAAATCGAAGCCGAGCGCAAGCGTGAACTGGATGAGCGTCGCGCAGTAGAAAATGCTGCTCGCCAGAAGGCTGAAGAAGAAGCCAAGCAACGCGCCGAAGAAACAGCGCGTAACCAGCCTGCTGCTGCGCAAACCGCTGCCAGCGACGCCGTTGCGGCTCCGGCTGCTGCCGAACCTGTTCGCGAAAGCGCACCGGTGGCTGCTGCTCCTGCTCCGTCGGCTGACGTTCGCAACAAGCAGAACGAACAGCGCCGTCCGGACAAGCCACGTGCCGACGATAACAATCGTCGCAGCGGTGGCGGTGATGGCGAGCGCAAAAACGCTCCGCATCGCGCATCGGTCAAGGAAAAAGCCCCGGCTCCACGCGTGGCGCCACGCACTACCGACGAAGAAAGCGATGGCTTCCGTCGTGGTGGTCGCGGCAAGGCCAAGCTGAAGAAGCGCAACGCCCACGGTTTCCAGAGCCCGACCGGCCCTGTCGTGCGTGATGTGCAGATCGGCGAGACCATCACGGTTGGCGATCTCGCCAATCAGATGTCGGTCAAAGCGGCTGAAATCATCAAGTTCATGTTCAAACTGGGTACCCCAGCGACCATCAACCAGGTGCTTGATCAGGAAACTGCTCAACTGGTAGCCGAAGAACTGGGCCACAAAGTGACCCTGGTCAGCGACACTGCCCTGGAAGATTCCCTGGCCGAGTCCCTGAAGTTTGAAGGTGAGTCGTTCTCCCGTGCGCCTGTCGTGACCGTAATGGGCCACGTTGACCACGGTAAAACTTCCCTGCTCGACTACATCCGTCGTGCCAAGGTAGCTGCTGGCGAAGCCGGCGGTATCACCCAGCACATCGGTGCATACCACGTCGAGACTGATCGCGGCATGGTCACCTTCCTCGACACCCCGGGTCACGCCGCGTTTACCGCAATGCGAGCCCGTGGTGCCAAGGCGACCGACATCGTGATCCTCGTGGTTGCAGCGGACGACGGCGTGATGCCGCAAACCATCGAAGCCGTTCAGCATGCTCAGGCAGCTGGCGTGCCACTGGTTGTTGCAGTGAACAAGATCGACAAGCCGGGCGCTGATCTCGATCGCATCCGCAGCGAACTGTCGGTTCACGGCGTGACTTCCGAAGACTGGGGTGGCGACACGCCATTCGTACCGGTTTCGGCGAAGATGGGTACTGGCGTGGACGAGCTGCTTGAAGCCGTTCTGCTGCAGGCCGAAGTGCTTGAACTGAAAGCGACTCCGTCGGCTCCTGGCCGTGGTGTGGTGGTTGAATCGCGTCTCGACAAGGGTCGTGGCCCGGTGGCAACCGTGCTGGTTCAGGACGGTACTCTGCGCCAAGGCGACATGGTTCTGGTCGGTTCGAACTATGGCCGCGTGCGTGCCATGCTCGACGAGAACGGCAAGCCGATCAAGGAAGCCGGTCCATCCATCCCTGTCGAGATCCTCGGCCTGGACGGTACCCCGGACGCTGGCGACGAGATGAGCGTGGTTGCCGACGAGAAGAAAGCCCGTGAAGTGGCTCTGTTCCGTCAAGGCAAGTTCCGCGAAGTCAAACTGGCTCGCGCTCACGCCGGCAAGCTGGAAAACATCTTCGAAAACATGGGGCAGGCCGAGAAGAAGACGCTCAACATCGTCCTCAAGTCTGACGTCCGTGGTTCGCTGGAAGCGTTGAACGGTGCCTTGAATGGCCTGGGCAACGATGAAGTTCAAGTGCGCGTAGTGGGCGGCGGCGTCGGTGGTATCACCGAATCCGATGCCAACCTGGCACTGGCTTCCAACGCTGTACTGTTCGGCTTCAACGTGCGTGCCGATGCTGGCGCTCGCAAGATCGTCGAGCAGGAAGGTCTGGACATGCGTTACTACAACGTGATCTACGACATCATCGAAGACGTCAAGAAAGCCCTCACCGGCATGCTCGGCAGCGATGTTCGCGAAAACATCCTGGGTGTGGCTGAAGTGCGTGACGTGTTCCGTTCGCCGAAGTTTGGCGCGATCGCCGGTTGCATGGTGATCGAAGGTGTCGTGCACCGTAACCGTCCGATCCGTGTACTGCGTGAAGACATCGTTATCTTCGAAGGCGAGCTGGAATCCCTGCGCCGCTTCAAGGATGACGCTTCCGAAGTACGTGCCGGCATGGAATGCGGTATCGGCGTGAAGAGCTACAACGACGTCAAAGTCGGCGACAAGATCGAAGTCTTCGAGAAGGTTCAGGTTGCTCGCAGCCTCTGACTCGCGCACTTCAAGGGCCACGATGCGCCGTAGCATGCAAATGCGCGGTGCAGCGTCCGGACTCTAAACGCAACGCCCGGTCTGGCTTTTGTCAGGCCGGGCGTTTGCCGCTTTCAGACCTTGCGGGTTTCACCGCTGGGCAGTAACAGGTAACAAATCATGGCAAAAGAATACAGCCGTACCCAACGTATCGGCGATCAGATGCAGCGCGAGCTGGCGCAACTGATCCGTCGCGAAGTCAAAGATCCGCGCGTCGGCCTGGTCACCATCACCGCTGTGGAAGTGTCCCGTGACGTCGGTCACGCGAAGATTTTCATCACCGTGATGGGGCAGGACAACGCTGAAGACATCGCGCAAAGCATCAAGGTGCTCAATGCCGCCGCAGGCTTCCTGCGCATGCAACTGGCCCGTGAGATGAAGCTGCGCAGCGTGCCGCAATTGCACTTCCACTACGACGAATCCGTCGTGCGTGGCGCGCACCTGTCGGCGCTGATCGAGCGCGCCGTCGCTGAAGACAATCAGCACGCTGCCGCTCCTGCACCTGAAGACACCAAGGAGTAATTCGGTGGCTCAGGTCAAACGTATCCGTCGTAACGTCAGCGGCATCATCCTGCTCGACAAGCCGTTGGGGTTCACTTCCAACGCCGCGTTGCAGAAGGTGCGCTGGCTGCTCAATGCCGAGAAGGCCGGGCACACCGGCAGCCTCGACCCGTTAGCCACCGGCGTGTTGCCGCTGTGCTTCGGCGAGGCGACCAAGTTCTCGCAGTATCTGCTTGATTCCGACAAAGGCTATGAAACCCTGGCGCAACTGGGCAAAACCACCACCACGGCCGATGCCGAGGGTGAAGTTTTGCAGGAGCGCCCGGTGACCGTTGGTCGCGTCGACGTTGAGGCGGTTTTGCCCAATTTTCGTGGGCAAATCAGTCAGATACCACCGATGTACTCGGCTCTCAAGCGTGATGGCCAGCCGCTGTACAAACTGGCACGTGCAGGCGAAGTAGTGGAGCGCGAACCGCGTTCTGTTACTATTGCGCGCTTGGAATTGCTGGCCTTCGAAGGCGATACTGCGCGGCTTGCGGTGGACTGCAGCAAGGGCACCTATATTCGTACCCTGGTGGAGGATATCGGTGAGCAACTCGGTTGTGGTGCGTACGTCGCAGAATTGCGTCGGACCCAGGCCGGGCCTTTCACTCTCGCGCAGACGGTGACCCTCGAAGAGCTGGAAGCGGTACATGCCGAAGGTGGCAACGAAGCGGTTGATCGCTTTCTGATGCCCTCGGACAGTGGCCTGCAGGATTGGCCGCTGCTGCACTTCTCGGAAGCGAGCGCGTTCTACTGGCTCAACGGCCAGCCGGTACGTGCCCCGGATGCACCGAAGTTCGGCATGGTACGAGTACAGGATCACAATGGTCGCTTCATCGGTATCGGTGAAGTGAGCGAAGACGGGCGCATCGCGCCGCGTCGCTTGATTCGGTCAGAATGACCGGAACCGGTCTGCGTTAAGCGGGCCGGCGAGTGTGGCTGTTAACAGGCATGGTCACTACTCATTTATAGATACAGGGATTTGTCCCTGGCCTGTTGAAGCTGTTTCCCTGAAACAGTTTCCTGATAAGGAAGGATTGCCTCATGGCTCTCGACGTTCAAGAAAAAGCTCAAATCGTTGCTGACTACCAGCAAGCTGTTGGTGACACTGGTTCGCCAGAAGTGCAGGTTGCACTGCTGACCGCCAACATCAACAAACTGCAAGGTCACTTCAAGGCCAACGGTAAAGATCACCACTCCCGTCGTGGTCTGATCCGCATGGTTAACCAGCGTCGCAAGCTGCTGGACTACCTGAAAGGCAAGGACGTAAGCCGGTACGCCGCGCTGATCGCTCGCCTGGGTCTGCGTCGCTAATCAGCGATTGCGCTATGAGGTTGGTGGTCTGTCGGGCGTCAGCGGTTTTCCGCTGGCGCCTTGCAGGCTCCCAGCCTCAAGTTTTATCTGCAGCATGGCTTTACCTGTAGCACCCGGACAATTGCCATCGGGCCGATTCCCGAAATTGCCCAAGAATTCGCGAGAAACCGTTTCCCCCAAGAGCCACAAAGAAGGTAGGACACCGTGAACCCGGTAATCAAAAAATTCCAGTTCGGTCAATCGACCGTTACCCTCGAGACAGGCCGTATCGCCCGTCAGGCCTCCGGCGCAGTTTTGGTCACCGTTGACGACGATGTCAGCGTGTTGGTGACTGTTGTCGGTGCAAAGCAAGCCGATCCGGGCAAGGGCTTCTTCCCTCTGTCCGTGCACTACCAGGAAAAGACTTACGCTGCCGGTAAGATCCCTGGCGGTTTCTTCAAGCGTGAAGGCCGTCCTTCCGAGAAAGAAACCCTGACTTCCCGACTGATCGACCGTCCGATCCGTCCGCTGTTCCCAGAAGGCTTCATGAACGAAGTGCAGGTTGTCTGCACCGTCGTTTCCACCAGCAAGAAGACCGATCCGGACATCGCTGCGATGATCGGTACCTCGGCTGCCCTGGCCATTTCCGGCATTCCGTTCGACGGCCCGATCGGCGCCGCTCGTGTGGCTTTCCACGAAAGCACCGGCTACCTGTTGAATCCGACTTACGAACAGCAAGCCGCTTCGAGCCTGGACATGGTTGTTGCCGGTACTTCCGACGCCGTGCTGATGGTTGAATCGGAAGCCAAAGAGCTGACCGAAGACCAGATGCTGGGCGCGGTACTGTTCGCTCACGACGAATTTCAGGTTGTGATCAACGCTGTTAAAGAACTGGCCGCTGAAGCTGCCAAGCCAACCTGGAACTGGGCTCCGGCTCCAGAAGCCACTGAACTGCTGGGCGCTATCCGTGCCGAGTTCGGCGAGGCGATCTCCCAGGCTTACACCATCACCATCAAGGCCGACCGCTACGCGCGTCTGGGCGAGTTGCGTGACCAGGTGGTTGCCAAGCTGTCCGGTGAAGAAGGCCAGCCTTCGGCTGCTGAAGTCAAAGCTGCTTTCGGCGAAATCGAATACCGCACCGTTCGCGAAAACATCGTCAACGGCAAGCCACGTATCGACGGCCGCGACACCCGCACCGTACGTCCGCTGAACATCGAAGTCGGCGTACTGCCGAAGACCCACGGTTCGGCACTGTTCACCCGTGGTGAAACCCAGGCACTGGTTGTTGCAACACTGGGCACCGCCCGTGACGCACAACTGCTGGACACCCTGGAAGGCGAAAAGAAAGACCCGTTCATGCTGCACTACAACTTCCCGCCGTTCTCGGTGGGCGAGTGTGGTCGCATGGGTGGCGCGGGTCGTCGCGAAATCGGTCACGGCCGTCTGGCCCGTCGTTCGGTTTCGGCCATGCTGCCAGCCGCTGACGTGTTCCCGTACACCATCCGCGTGGTGTCGGAAATCACCGAATCCAACGGTTCGAGCTCGATGGCTTCCGTGTGCGGCGCTTCCCTGGCCCTGATGGACGCCGGTGTACCGATGAAGGCACCGGTTGCCGGTATCGCCATGGGTCTGGTTAAGGAAGGCGAGAAATTCGCCGTCCTGACCGACATCCTCGGTGACGAAGATCACCTGGGCGACATGGACTTCAAGGTTGCCGGTACCGCCAAAGGCGTTACCGCACTGCAGATGGACATCAAGATCAAGGGCATCACCGAAGAGATCATGGAAATCGCTCTGGGCCAGGCCCTTGAAGCGCGCCTGAACATCCTCGGTCAGATGAACCAGATCATTGGCCAGTCGCGTACCGAACTGTCGGCCAACGCTCCGACCATGATCGCGATGAAGATCGACACCGACAAGATCCGTGACGTCATCGGTAAAGGTGGCGCGACCATCCGTGCGATCTGCGAAGAAACCAAGGCTTCGATCGACATCGAAGACGACGGTTCGATCAAGATCTTCGGCGAAACCAAGGATGCCGCGGAAGCTGCCCGTCAGCGCGTTCTGAGCATCACGGCAGAAGCCGAGATCGGCAAGATCTACGTCGGCAAGGTTGAGCGCATTGTCGACTTCGGCGCATTCGTCAACATCCTGCCGGGCAAGGACGGTCTGGTGCATATCTCGATGCTGAGCGACGCTCGTGTAGAGAAAGTGACCGACATCCTGAAGGAAGGCCAGGAAGTGGAAGTGCTGGTACTGGACGTGGACAACCGCGGCCGTATCAAGCTGTCCATCAAAGACGTGGCAGCTGCCAAGGCTTCGGGCGTTTAATCAGCCCAAGGCTTTAGCGCAATGAAGATGCCCCCGCCGTGCAAACGGCGGGGGCATTTTTTTGCCTTGAATAAAGATCCAAAGATCGCAGCCTGCGGCAGCTCCTGCAAAGCGCTGTGATAACCCGATCATGTGGGAGCTGCCGCAGGCTGCGATCTTTGCTTTTGTGAAAACCGGTGCTAGGTTTAGCCCACCGCCCGTGTAGCTCAGCCGGTAGAGCAGCGCACTCGTAACGCGAAGGTCGCAGGTTCGATTCCTGTCTCGGGCACCAGATTCCCGGCGCGCCACGTCGACTCATGTTCCGCAGGTCAGCTTTTTGTGCGAGAGATGTAAAGAGCCGTGTAATTCGTCATGCAAACGTCCTATATTCGGTGCCTGCATGAGCATCGCTTAGCAGTTTTCAGATGATCCCGAATGGTTCCGAAGGCCGGCCTGTCCGCGTCAGAGAGATCCTTGATGATCCAGATCCATCCTCCATTCTTAAGATCAGCGAGAACCCCATGACTGAATTGACCCAAGAGCAACGCCACGAACAAGCGCTGGAAAAATACCTTCTGGATGTGCCGGACCTGAAGGAAGAGATCAAGGACCTGAGTCCCGATGATCAGAAAGACCAGATCCAGTGGGCCTTCGAAGACGAAGCCGAAGCGCAGGGCCTGCAGCCGTGGGAGCTGACCCTCAAATACACCAGCACGCCGGAGGAGTTCGAAGCGCAGCGCCTCGTACTGCATAAGGAAGCGGCTGAGGTACTGGGTGTCGAGTGGGATGAGTATTGCGAGATGAACAATCTGGTGGTCTGAACAAAAACGCCAGCCTCAACAGGCTGGCGTTTTCTATTGCGCGAATGCTCAGAGGCTCAGTCGCATCGACAGATCCACCGCTTTGACATCCTTGGTCATCGCGCCAATCGAGATGTAATCCACGCCCGTTTCGGCGATCGGCAGCAGCGTGCTTTCGTTGATGCCGCCGCTGGCTTCGAGTTTCGCTTTGCCGGCGGTCCGACGTACTGCTTCGCGCATGTCATCCAGGCTCAGTTCGTCGAGCATGATGATATCGGCGCCGGCTTCCAGCGCTTGCTGCAACTCTTCAAGACTTTCCACTTCGATCTCCACCGGTTTGCCCGGGGCGATCTTGTGGGCGGCGGCCACGGCTTCGGTAATGCCACCGCTGGCGGCGATGTGGTTTTCCTTGATCAGGAAGGCGTCGTACAGACCGATGCGATGGTTGTGACAGCCGCCGCAGGTCACTGCGTATTTCTGCGCCAGACGCAGGCCGGGCAGAGTTTTGCGAGTGTCGAGTAATCTGACCTGAGTCTCGCCGACGAAATCCGCCAGGTACTGCGCGCGTGTTGCCACACCGGACAGCAACTGCAGGAAATTCAATGCGCTGCGTTCACCCGTCAACAGTGAGCGAGCCGGGCCTTCCAGATGGAACAGTGGCTGATTGGCTTTGACCCGCTGGCCGTCGACCACTTGCCAATGCACCGCCACGCGCGGATCGAGCTGGCGAAACACCGCATCGACCCACGCGGTGCCGCAGATGACCGCGTCGTCACGGGTGATGATGGTGGCTTTGGCCAGGCGTTCGGCCGGGATCAGTTGCGCGGTGATGTCGCCGCTGCCGACGTCTTCGAGCAACGCACGACGCACGTTGTTTTCGATTTCGGCGGTCAGATCGGCGAGACGTAGATTCGGCATAACGGACTCCACAAACAAAGTGGTTCGATTATAGGGGCAGGGCGCAAGCCAACCCAAGGCGAGAACGCGAGTGCCTGACTGCATCTGGTCGATTTTCCTGAGCCGGCGCCCGGTTCATGGCGTGTAGGGGAAACCCTGAGGCCTATAGATCGCAGACATCTTTTGCAAGATAATCCGCCTTGTATTTGACGTCATGGCTTTGACGAACGACTCCGCTGGGGCAGTGTCAAAGCGACGAACCGAATCACCGTTCCAGGAGGCTTGGATGCGCAACGACGGGAAAGTGGTGCCTTTGCACCGGGCGACTGCCGATCTGGCGGACCACTCGCCGCTTGCCCGCTTGCCGGTGATTCTGTTGCAGGTCCGCGACAAGGCTGCGCAGCAGCTGCGCCACGATCTGCAGGAGTTGTTCGATAACGCGGATGACACGCTGTTCGAAATGGCCGACCGGGCGCGCAATGATGTCGACCAGAACATCTTTTTCGAAGCCATGCGCGACCTGCGCCTCAAGCGCAAGAACATCGAGCGCGGCTTTCTCGAGCTGTTTTTCGAAGCCTTTGCCGGCCTTACTCAATACAACCCCGCCGCCATTACCTTGCCACGCACGCTGGTGGTCGAAGAATCCACCCCGCGTACCGATGCCATGGAGCGCACCGTGGCCGTTCAGACCATGGTCAGCCGTGTGCTCAAGCGTGACGGCTTTGCCCTTGATCAACTGACCGCGCGGTTCAGTTCAATGCTCGGCAAGCGTCTGGACGACCAGCACAATCCGCTGAGCCCGGTGATGCTTTGCGAATATTTCCTGCAGGCCGGGCGTAACCTTGGCGTCGAGATCAAGGTCAAGCTGATCCTGCTCAAGTTGTTCGAGCGCTATGTGCTGGCCGACACCGAGCAACTGTATGCAGAGGCCAATCAGTTGTTGCTCGCCACCGGCGTGCTGCCGCATCTGAAACCTGCCATGGCTCGTCGCGTGGTCGAGCCTGCCGATAGCGACACATTCATTGATGATCTCGATGCACCGCCAGCAGCGGACGAAGCCGTAGAGGAAGTGTTCGCGGCGTTGCAGCAATTGCTCGCCCATGTGCGTGGCCGCGTCACACCGACACTGGAGCACGGCGCCCCGGCGCATCCGATCAACACCCGCGACCTGCTGCGTTTGTTGTCGCACTTGCAGCAATACGTACCGGCGCTGGAGGCTCAGGAAGATTTCGATCTGCGCCATCAGCTCGAGCAGCTGCTGACCCGGGTCAGCGTCAGAAGCGGCCGGTCCCGCGTTGTCGCGACCGCCGACGAAGATGTGATCAACCTGATCGCCATGGTTTTCGACTGCATCCTCGAGGATCGCAATCTGCCCGACGCGCTCAAGGCGCTGATCGCCCGATTGCAGATTCCGATGCTCAAAGTCGCCGTGCTGGATAAAAGCTTCTTCAGCCGTAGCACCCATCCGGCGCGGCGCCTGCTCAACGAAATCGCCGAGGCCGCGATGGGCTGGAGCGACTGCGACGGAGCAGAGCGCGACAGCCTCTACGTGCGCATCGAACAAGTGGTGCAGCGCTTGCTGAGCGAATTTGTCGACGACCCGGCGATCTTCTCCGAGCTGCTCGCGGATTTCCTTGCCTTTACTCAGGAAGAGCGCCGCCGCACCGAACTGCTTGAGCAACGCTTGCGTGATGCCGAGGAGGGCCGAGCGAAAGCCGAGCTGGCTCAGCGGCGCGTCGCGCAGGCGCTGCAGCAGGCATTGCTGGGCAAAGTGCTGCCGGCGACCGTGGTCAGCTTCGTCCGGCAGGCCTGGAGCAAAGTGTTGCTGCTGACCTGCCTCAAGCATGGCGATCAGTCCGCCGAATGGCACGCCGACGTGCAGACGATGGAACAGTTGATCTGGAGCGTGCAGCGCCACGACGATGGCGAATCCAGCCTGCGCCTGTTGGCTCTGGTACCGGGTTTGCTGAAATCGCTGCGCGATGGCCTGAGCAGCACCGCGTTCGACCCGTTTGCCACCAGCGAATTCTTCAGTGCACTGGAGGCGCTGCACGTGCGCGTGCTGGAGCGCTCCGATGAAGCCGATCACAGCGCCACGCCGCTGATCGAAGTCACGCCGCAGGTCTTGCAGCTCAGCGCCGATCAAGCTGCAGCCATGCCTGCGCCGCGCCGGGCGCAAGACGATGCCGGTTTGTCTCAGGTCGAGCAGTTGCGTGTGGGCAGTTGGGTGGTGTTCGACGATGATGACGAACAGACCTTGCGTTGCAAACTCGCGGCGATCATCGATGAGACCGGCAAATACGTTTTCGTCGACCGCACGGGCATGAAAGTGCTGGAGCGCAGCCGCACCGATCTGGCGCTGGCGTTCAGTCGTGGCGGCGTGCGTGCGCTTGACGACACCTTGTTGTTCGACCGTGCACTGGAATCGGTGCTGGGCGACCTGCGGCGACTCAATCGCGGCAAGTGATCGCGCGCCGGGGGCGGATCGCGGCATACTGGGCGTCCACATGGTCGGCGTTGAAGGAATCGGTATGCAGTTGGATCCCGCGAGCGGGTGGTGTCATGGCGTGCAGATCTGCCCGTCGCCCAACTTCAATGAGCGCCCGGCGGGCGAAGTGTCCCTGTTGGTCATTCACAACATCAGCCTGCCGCCGGCGCAATTCGCCACCGGCAAGGTTCAGGAGTTTTTCCAGAATCGTCTGGATGTCACCGAACACACGTACTTTGCAGGCATCGCTGACCTGCGCGTCTCCGCGCATTTTCTGATCGAACGTGACGGCAAGGTCACCCAGTTTGTCTCCTGTCTTGCGCGAGCGTGGCATGCCGGCATCTCGATGTTCGAAGGCCGCGAAACCTGTAACGATTTTTCCGTGGGCATCGAGCTGGAAGGCACCGATGATCTGCCGTTCACCGACGAACAATATCGCGCGCTGACGGCGCTGACCCGGCAGTTGCAGCAACGTTTTCCGGCGATCACCGATCAGCGTATCTGCGGCCACAGCGATATCGCTCCGGGGCGCAAGACCGATCCGGGACCGGCATTCGACTGGGCACGCTACCGCGCCGCCCTGGCAAAAGAGGAAGGACAATGAGTTTTCTGGTGTTACTGCTGGCGCTGTGGATCGAGAAGTTTTCGGCCCTGCGCCATCGGCTTCAACGCGACGGCGGATGGATCCGCGAGCTGCACAAACTCGAAAGCAGCGAACGGCTGGCCAGGCAACCCTGGCTGGTGCTGACGATTCTGGTGCTGTTCCCGGTGGCGTTACTGGCGCTGTTGCTGCTGGTGCTGGAACCGGTGGCTTACGGTTTGCTGGCGCTGCCGGTGCATTTGCTGGTGGTGATTTACAGCCTGGGCCGTGGCGACTTGCTGGGCGGCCTCGGGCCGTTTCGCGATGCCTGGCGCCGTGAGGATCTGCAAGCGGCGGCGCACGTGGCCAAGCGCGATCTGAACATCTGCGCCGACAGCGGCGAGCAATTGCTTGAGCGGGTGCAAGGTCATCTGTTGTGGCAGGCCTATCAGAGTTTCTTCGCAGTGATCTTCTGGTATTTCCTCCTCGGTCCTGTGGCGGCATTGGCTTATCGCTTGCTGGCGCTGGCCGAAGAGCATGGAAGCAATCCGGCGCTGGTCGAGCGCGCGGCGCAACTGCGTCATGCCTTCGATTGGGTACCGGTGCGTTTGCTGGCGGCGAGTCTTGCGTTGGTCGGCAACTTCGTCGCGGTCAGCCGAGTGATGCTGCACGAGCTGCTCAACTGGAACATCAGCGCTGCGCAGTTGATCAACAAGGTCGGCCTGGCAGCTGGGGAAATCCCGCCGCCAGCAGTCGGTCCGGACGGCATCAATACCCTCGACTGCCTGTGGGAACTGCTGCTGCGCGCGGCGGTGCTGTGGTATGCCGGGTTTGCCTTGTGGACTGTTCTGGTTCGCTAATTAGAGAAGATCAAAAGATCGCAGCCTTCGGCAGCTCCTACACAGGCTGCGATCTTTTCGTTGTTAACCTTAAGTTACAAAACCTCCCGCCGATTTGCGCTATACAGAGACAGCGCCCGATAGTGGCTATCTGCTGTCGCCTCGCGCCTGCCAATAAAAACAAGAAAAACCAAGGGAGACTTCCAGTGAAGAGCTTGCTCTATCCCGCCGTCTCGCTGATGAACCGTCTGAGCTTCGGCATGAAGTTCAGCCTGATCAGCGTGCTGTTCCTGGTGCCGATGCTGGTGACCAATTTCTATCTGGTGCGCGACTCCTACCGCGAATTTCAGGGCACCCGCGTTGAGCTGCAGAGCCTCGACCTGTTAGGCAGCAGCCTGACCCTGCGCCGGGATCTGGAAACCCTGAACAATCTGGTGCAGATCGACGTCACTCTCGGCCAGTCCGGCAAGGCCGGCAACGTCGAAGCGCAGATCCAGACGCTGGAGCAGGCCGTGCTCACGCGCCTCGAAGGGCTGGCAGCGATGACCGAGGATCCCGAGCAGATCAAGCAGTTCGAGGCCAAGCGCGATGAAATGATCGCCGCGTTCAAGGCCCAGCAAGCGGAAAGCTCGCTGCAAAGCAAAAGCGCGTTGATCGGCAAGTTGCTGGCCAGTGCGCAGATCTTCAGCCAGATCATCACCAGTCAGGCAGGCCTCAGTCGCGATAATCAGAGCGATATTCGTCAGCTCAGTGAGCTAGTGACGCTGATCACCCCGAGCGTCACGCAAACGCTCGGCGAGGGCCGGGCGATGGGTTCGTATTCGTTGGGTCAGGGTTTTCTCAACAGTTCCTCCAGCACGCGTTTTGACGAGTTGCTGGTGCAGATCGAAAAACTTCAGGCTGAATACGCCTTGAAACTGCAGGACGCCCTCGGTTCCAGCCGCGCTGCACGCGAATCCCTCACTGCCCAAGCCGACAGCAGCAAGGCCTCGCTCAAGCAGGCGAGCGAGCTTTTCGAAGAACAAGTTGTGATGGCCGACACCCTCGATGCGCCGTGGCAGGCATTCTACGATCAGGTCACCGGGCTGATGGAACACACCTACCAGCTCAATCAGGCCACGCTGAAATTCCTCGACAGCCAGTTGCAGCAACGCCTGGCGCAAAACCGCACGCACATGATTCTGCAAGCCTCTGCGCTGTCGGTGGTGTTCGTGCTGATCTTTTATCTCTACGGCGGTTTCTACGCCTCGACCCGCACCACCCTGAAAAGCCTGGGCGCGATGATGGACAAGGTCGCGGCCGGTGACATGACCGTCAACTTCAAGGCCAGCAGCCGCGATGAACTGGGCGAGTTGGGCGAGGTGTTCAACGGCACGGTGAAGAAGATCCACGACTTGATCGAACGCGTAGGCCACACCGTCGGCGAGGTCGAGCGCCAGGCCTGTCAGGTTGAAAACGTGTCGGCGCAGAGCAATCAGGCGGTCGCCGGGCAACGTACGCAGATCGAACAAGTGGCAACGGCAATGAACCAGATGTCGGCGACTTCAATGGAAGTTGCCCGCAGCGCTGCGGCAGCGGTGAGCAGCGCCCACAGCGTCAACGACGAAACACTGAGCGGGCGCGGTCTGGTGGAATCGCAGCAGGGCAGCATCGCCGCGCTCGCCAGCGAAATCGATCAGTCGGTGCTGGTGATCAATCAACTGGCCAGCGACAGCCAGTCGATCAGCCGTGTGCTTGAGGTGATCAAGAGCATCGCCGAACAGACCAATCTGCTGGCGCTCAACGCCGCCATTGAAGCGGCCCGGGCCGGCGAGCAGGGGCGCGGGTTTGCGGTGGTGGCCGATGAAGTACGCACGTTGGCCAAACGCACCCAGCAGTCGACCGAAGAGATCGAGCAGATGATCGCCAAGCTGCATGGCGGCGTCGGCGCGGCGGTGAGGGCGATGGGCGTCAGCCATCAGATGGCCAATGGCACGGTGGACCAGTCGGAGAAGGTCCAGCAAGCGCTGGAAAACATTCTTGGCGCGGTGGGCATGATCGTCGACCAGAACCAGCAGATTGCCGCCGCCGTCGAACAGCAAACCGCTGTAGCCCACGACATCGATCAGAACATCGTCGAGATCAACCGCGCCGGCGAGCGCACGGCGCAGGGCGCACACCAGACCGAAGATGCCAGCCGGGCGTTGTCTGCCCAGGTCGTGGAACTGAAACAACTGATCAGCGCCTTCCGCGTCTGAGCACAAAACTCTGTAGGAGCTGCGGCACGCTGCGATCTTTTGATCTTGGATTTTAAAGATCAAAAGATCGCAGCCTCGTTTCACTCGACAGCTCCTACAAGAGATTTATTACCAGCCGAAGACTTCGCAGCAGTTGGCGGTGCTGGCGGCGGCGAGTTGTTCTGGGCTGATATTCATCAATTCGGCCAACGCCGCGCAGATTGCCGGCAAATGCGCCGGGCTGTTGCGCTGGCCGGCGAACATCGCGGGAGCCATGTCCGGTGAGTCGGTTTCCAGCACCACAGATTGCAGCGGCAGTTCGGGCAAGACCCGATGCATGCGCAATGCCTGCGGCCAGGTCGGTGCGCCGCCAAGGCCCAGTTTGAAACCGAGCTTGATGTATTCCCGGGCTTCCTCGCGGCTGCCGGCGAACGCGTGGATGATGCCGGCGCGTTTGAGCTTGAAGCGCTTGAGCGTGGCGATCACCGCGGCGTGGCTGCGGCGCACGTGGATCAGCGCCGGCAGTTCGAAGTCCGCCGCCAATTGCAGTTGCGCGTCGAACAACGCCTGTTGTCGCTCGCGATCCAGAGTTTCGATGAAATAATCCAGACCAATCTCGCCCACCGCACACAGCTGCCGATGCCCCCGCAAGCGCGTCAGCCAGTCACCCAGCGTGTGCAAATCCTCCGGGCGGTGCTGATCGAGAAACACCGGGTGCAAACCGAACGCCGCATAAAGGTCGGCGTCACTTTGCACCAGATCCCACACCCGTTGCCAGTTGCCCTGATGCACACCCAGTACGACGATGCGCCGCACGCCGAGGGCGCGGCTTTCGGCCAGCAACTCGGCGCGATCGGCGTCGAAGTCGGGGAAGTCGAGGTGGGTGTGGCTGTCGGTCAGCTCCACGATTCAGTCCCGATGAATACGCTGCTTGAAGGTCCGCGCAATGGCTTGCACGCCCGGTTGGTAGTCGTCCTGCTCGACGGCGGCCAGCGCCAGTTCCAGGGCCTTGTCGGCGATCAACTGGTGTTGCTGGGACATGGCATTGACCGGCAGCGGCAGGAAATCCAGCAACTGCGTGTCGCCGAAGGTGCCGAGGCGCAGCGGCCGCGATTTCAGCGGGAAATCATGCAGCGCATCGAACACGCCTTGCAGCAGCACGTAGGAAGTGGTCACCAGCGCGTCGGGCAAATGCCCCAGACGCTGCAGGAGTTCTTCCATCAATTGCTTGCCGCACTCGCGGCTGAACGACTCGGCGTGCTCGACCAGCACCTCGCCTTTGAAATCGTTGAGCGCTGCGCGGAAACCGGCGGCACGTTCCTGGCTGATGCTCAGCTCCGGGCGTGCGCCGAGCAGCACGATCTGCTTTGGCTGCGGATCGAGCAGGCTCTGGGTCAGGTGCAGGCTGGCCTCGCGGTCGTCGCTGATCACCGAGCAGAAATGCTCCGGCTCCATGACCCGGTCGATGGCGATGATCGGCAGACCCTTGGCCTGCAACTGGCGGTAGCTGTCGTCACCGGCGGGCAGGCAACTGGCGACGATCAGCGCATCACAGCGACGGGCGCGGAACAGTTGCAGCAACTGGCGCTCGCTGTCTGGCGCATCGTCGGAGCTGGCAATCAACAGTTGATAGCCGCGAGCCCGCGCGCCTTGTTCGAGCAACTTGGCGATGCGCGCGTAACTGGGGTTTTCCAGATCCGGCAGGATAAACCCCAGGGTGCGCGTGTGCCGACTGCGCAGGCCGGCCGCTTGCGGATTAGGCGTGAAGCCGTGCAGATCGACCACCGCGCGCACGCGCTCGACGGTCGCGCTGCTGATGCGTTGCTGTTCGGCCTTGCCGTTGATGACGTAGCTGGCGGTGGTGACGGAGACGCCGGCCAACCGCGCGATATCACTGAGTTTCAACCCGGTATTTCCTTGTTTTTCGAGCATGCCGCGACATTTTCGCCAATCCTACCCGATAAGGGCAGCCGACTTATTGCCTAGGCAGATCCGACCAGTTGGACTTCAAGGATGAGACATTATCGAGTAACGTGCCGATCAATCTAGATTAAACGTTTCAGCAAGCGTATTTTCTACGTTTTGGACGCCTTTGGCCGGTTCTGCCGTGAAACCGCCAAAACTGCCGCTGAAAAGCGCGGCAGAGCGCCTAAGCTGTGAACCATTCAAAACAATACCTGGCGTTGTACTGCGCCAAAAAGGAGATCGCATGCTCGAGCTCACTATAGAGCAGATATCCATGGGCCAGTCGGCCGTGGATAAACCCGCTGCCCTGCAATTGCTGGCCAGTCATCTGGTCGCCGACGGTCTGGTGGCCGACGGTTACCTCGCCGGCCTGCAGGCCCGGGAAGCCCAGGGCTCGACCTTTCTCGGTCAAGGCATCGCCATTCCCCACGGCACCCCGCAAACCCGCGATCAGGTATTCGCCACCGGCGTGCGCCTGATGCAGTTTCCCGACGGCGTCGACTGGGGCGATGGCCAGATCGTTTATCTGGCCATCGGCATTGCGGCAAAATCCGACGAACACCTGCGCCTGCTACAGCTGCTGACCCGCGCCCTCGGCGAGACCGATCTGGGCCAGGCCCTGCGTCGCGCCAGCTCCCCCGAGGCGCTGCTGAAACTGCTGCAAGGCGCGCCGCAGGAATTGGCGCTGGACGCGCAGATGATCGGTCTCGGCGTCTCGGCCGACGATTTCGAAGAATTGGTCTGGCGCGGCGCGCGTCTGCTGCGTCAGGCCGATTGTGTGAGCAACGGCTTTGCCGGTGTGTTGCAGCAAGTCGAAGCGCTGCCGCTGGGCGATGGCCTGTGGTGGCTGCACAGCGAGCAGACCGTGAAACGTCCGGGCCTGGCGTTCGTCACTCCTGACAAACCGATGCGTTACCTCGGCCAGCCGCTCAGCGGTCTGTTTTGTCTGGCCAGCCTGGGCGAAGCGCATCAGGCGTTGCTCGAGCGTTTGTGTGCGCTGCTGATCGAAGGTCGCGGTCATGAATTGGGTCGCGCCACCAGCAGCCGCAAAGTCCTTGAAGTGCTCGGCGGTGAACTGCCGGCCGACTGGCCAAGTGCGCGCATTGCCTTGGCCAACGCCCACGGTTTGCATGCGCGTCCGGCGAAGATTCTCGCGCAACTGGCGAAGAGTTTTGACGGCGAAATTCGTGTGCGCATCGTCGACAGCCAGGACAGCGCGGTGTCGGTCAAAAGTTTGAGCAAACTGCTTAGCCTCGGCGCCCGGCGTGGTCAGGTGCTGGAGTTGATCGCCGAGCCAGGCATCGCCGCCGATGCCTTGCCAGCACTGCTCGCCGCCATCGAAGAAGGCCTCGGCGAAGAAGTCGAGCCGCTGCCCGCGGTCAGTCAGCAGCGTGAAGTGATTGCCGATATTGCTGAGGTGCTGGTCGCCCCGGCATCAGGCAGCCTGCTGCAAGCGATTCCGGCAGCGCCGGGCATTGCCATCGGCCCGGCCCACGTTCAGGTTCAGCAACACATTGATTACCCGTTGCGCGGCGAGTCTGCCGCCATCGAGCGTGAGCGTCTCACGCAAGCGCTGAGCGACGTGCGCACAGGCATTCAGGGCCTGATCGAACGCAGCAAGGCCAAGGCCATTCGCGAGATTTTCATTACTCATCAGGAAATGCTCGACGACCCGGATCTCACCGATGAAGTCGCTACTCGTCTCAAGCAAGGCGAGAGCGCCGAAGCGGCATGGATGGCGGTGATCGAAGCCGCCGCTAAACAACAGGAAGCGCTGCAGGACGCTTTGCTTGCCGAGCGTGCGGCGGATCTACGCGATATCGGGCGTCGGGTGCTGGCGCAATTGTGTGGCGTGCAAACCGCGAACGAGCCGGAGCAGCCGTACATTCTGGTGATGGACGAAGTTGGCCCGTCCGATGTCGCGCGTCTGGATCCGGTGCGCGTCGCGGGAATTCTCACCGCGCGCGGCGGTGCCACCGCACACAGCGCAATCGTTGCTCGTGCCCTCGGCATTCCGGCGCTGGTTGGCGCAGGAGCAGCGGTGTTGCTACTGGAACCGGGCACGCCGTTGCTGCTCGACGGCCAGCGCGGGCGCCTGCATGTCGACGCCGATGCCGCGACCCTCAAACGTGCCGCCGAAGAACGCGACACCCGCGAGCAACGCCTGAAAATTGCCGCCGAACAACGCCATCAACCGGCGCACACCACTGACGGCCATGCCGTTGAAGTATTCGCCAACATCGGCGAAAGCGCAGGCGTGACCAGCGCGGTGGAGCAGGGCGCCGAAGGCATCGGCCTGCTGCGCACCGAACTGATTTTCATGGCTCATCCGCAGGCGCCGGACGAGGCGACACAGGAAGCCGAATACCGTCGCGTGCTCGATGGTCTGGCCGGGCGCCCCCTGGTGGTGCGCACGCTGGACGTCGGCGGCGACAAACCGCTGCCGTATTGGCCGATCGCCAAGGAAGAAAACCCGTTCCTCGGCGTGCGCGGCATTCGCCTGACCTTGCAGCGTCCGCAGATCATGGAAGCGCAACTGCGCGCCTTGCTGCGCTCGGCTGACAACCGTCCGCTGCGGATCATGTTCCCCATGGTCGGCAGCGTCGAAGAATGGCGCCAGGCCCGCGACATGACCGAGCGTCTGCGTCTGGAGATTCCGGTCGCCGACCTGCAACTGGGGATCATGATCGAGGTGCCGTCCGCGGCACTGCTTGCGCCAGTGCTGGCCAAGGAAGTCGATTTCTTCAGCGTCGGCACCAACGACCTCACGCAATACACCCTGGCCATCGACCGTGGTCACCCGACGCTGTCTGCACAAGCGGACGGCTTGCACCCGGCGGTTCTGCAACTGATCGACATCACCGTGCGCGCCGCCCATGCGCATGGCAAATGGGTCGGTGTCTGCGGCGAACTGGCGGCTGATCCGCTGGCGGTGCCGGTGCTGGTCGGCCTCGGTGTTGACGAGCTCAGCGTGTCCGGTCGCAGCATTGCCGAAGTCAAGGCGCGCATCCGTGAACTCAGCCTGAACCAGGCGCAAACCCTTGCTCAACAGGCCTTGGCCGTGGGCAGCGCCAACGAAGTGCGCGCATTAGTGGAGGCCCTGTAATGGCCAAAATTCTCACCCTGACCCTCAACCCGGCGCTCGACCTCACCGTCGAGTTGCCGCAGCTGGAAGCCGGTCAGGTCAATCGCAGCGATGAGATGCATACCCACGCTGCGGGCAAAGGCGTCAACGTCGCTCAGGTGCTGGCGGATCTTGGCCATCAGGTCACCGTCAGCGGCTTTCTCGGCGAAGACAATCTGCAAGCGTTCGAAACCCTGTTCGCCAAGCGCGGCTTCGTCGACGCGTTCATCCGCGTGCCGGGCGAGACGCGCAGCAATATCAAGGTCGCCGAACAGGACGGGCGCATCACCGATATCAACGGCCCCGGTCCGGTGGTCGATGCAACGGCGCAGCAAGCGTTGCTCGACCGTCTGCTGCAAATCGCACCGGAGCACGATGCGGTGGTGGTCGCTGGCAGTCTGCCGCGCGGCGTCACTGCGCAGTGGCTGCGTGAGCTGATCGAAAAACTCAATGCGCTCGGCCTGAAAGTCGCCCTCGACTCCAGCGGCGAAGCGTTGCGTGCGGCATTGCAGGCCGGGCCTTGGCTGATCAAACCGAACACCGAAGAACTGGCCCATGCGCTCGGCTGTGAAGTGGTTTCGTCGATTGCCGAGGCGCAAGCGGCTGCACGCCTGCACGGGAAAGGCATCGAGCATGTGGTGATTTCCCACGGTGCCGACGGCGTGAACTGGTTCAGTGTCGGCTCGGCCCTGCACGCCACGCCGCCTAAGGTCAGCGTCGCCAGTACGGTCGGTGCCGGTGACTCGTTGCTGGCCGGCATGCTCCACGGTCTGCTCAGCGCCGATACGCCCGAGCAAACCCTGCGCACCGCCACCGCGATTGCGGCGATGGCGGTGACCCAGATCGGTTTCGGCATCAACGACGCCGCGCAACTGGCGCAGCTCGAACAGGGCGTGCGCGTGCGCCCCCTGACAGAACAATAAGAGGGTTTGTCATGAAGTTAGCCATTGTTACGGCTTGCCCGAACGGCATGGTCACCAGCGTCTTGTGCGCGCGTCTGCTTGATGCCGCGGCGCAGCGTCAGGGCTGGAGCACCAGCGTGGAGGTGGTCGATCCGGCGCACCCGGAACGCGAGTTGTCGGCGGCAACCATTGAAGCGGCGGAGTGGATTCTGCTGGTGACTACCGGCCCGGTCGACATGCATCGTTTTGTCGGTAAGCGGGTTTTTCAGATCGCCCCGGCGCAGGCATTGCAGGATGTCGAAACGGTGCTGCGTCGCGGCGCTGAAGAGGCCGAAATCTACGTGGCCAGCGCAGTCGAGCCGGCTGCTGACGCGCCACGTACGCCGCGCATTGTTGCTATCACTGCCTGCCCGACCGGCGTCGCCCACACCTTCATGGCCGCCGAAGCGTTGCAGCAGACTGCCAAGCGCCTGGGCTATGAATTGCAGGTCGAAACTCAAGGCTCGGTCGGCGCGAAAACCCCGCTCAGCGCCACGGCCATCGCCGAGGCAGACGTGGTGCTGCTGGCGGCGGATATCGACGTCGCCACCGAGCGTTTCGCCGGCAAGAAGATCTATCGCTGCGGCACTGGCGTTGCGCTTAAGCAATCCGAAGCGACTCTGAAAAAAGCCCTGGCCGAAGGCGCAGTGGAAAGTGCGGCAAGCGACGGCAAGGCCCCCGCCAAGTCGGAGAAAATCGGCGTCTACAAACACTTGCTGACTGGCGTTTCGTACATGCTGCCGATGGTGGTGGCGGGTGGTTTGCTGATTGCGCTGTCCTTCGTGTTCGGCATCACCGCGTACAAGGAAGAAGGCACGCTGGCGGCGGCGCTGATGCAGATCGGCGGCGAAACCGCGTTCAAGCTGATGGTGCCGCTGCTCGCCGGTTACATCGCCTACTCGATTGCCGACCGCCCGGGCCTTGCGCCGGGGATGATCGGCGGCTTGCTCGCAGGCACTCTGGGCGCCGGATTCATCGGTGGGATCATTGCCGGTTTCATCGCCGGTTACGCCGCCAAAGCCATCGCCCGCTATGTGAAATTGCCGCAGAGCCTGGAAGCGCTGAAGCCGATTCTGATCATCCCGTTGCTGGCCAGTCTGGTCACCGGTCTGGTGATGATTTACGTGGTCGGCAAACCGGTCGCCGGCATGCTCGCGGCGCTTACGCAGTTCCTCGACAGCATGGGCACCACCAACGCAATTCTGCTGGGTGTGTTGCTCGGCGGCATGATGTGCGTCGACCTCGGTGGGCCGATCAACAAGGCTGCCTATGCGTTTTCGGTGGGGCTGCTGGCCTCGCAGAGTTACGCACCGATGGCCGCGACCATGGCCGCCGGCATGGTGCCGCCGATTGGCCTGGGCATTGCGACGTTCATTGCGCGGCGCAAGTTTGCCCAGACTGAACGCGAAGCCGGCAAAGCGGCTTTCGTGCTGGGCCTGTGCTTTATCTCTGAAGGGGCCATTCCGTTTGCCGCGAAAGACCCGCTGCGGGTGATCCCGGCGAGCATCGCCGGTGGCGCGCTGACCGGCGCCTTGTCGATGTACTTCGGCTGCAAGCTGATGGCGCCGCACGGTGGCTTGTTTGTGCTGGCGATCCCGAATGCGATCAACCATGCGCTGCTGTATCTGCTGGCGATTGTGGCGGGGAGTCTGGTGACGGCGGTGGTGTATGCGCTGCTGAAACGGCCTGAGGCTGTGGAATTGGCGCTGGAGCCCGCCAAGGCCTGACCGACGACACCCAATCCCTGTGGGAGCGGGCTTGCTCGCGAAAAGCGGAGTGTCAGATAAAAAAGTATCGCCTGACACGACGCCTTTGCGAGCAAGCCCGCGCCCACATTCAATCGCATTTCCTCAGACGGACCGCGATCAGTGGTGGGAGCAAGCGAGCCCGCTGCCACATTGGAACTACGGGGTGTCGGGTGTCATGGCGAGTTCATATAGGCATGCTTAAGTTTTCCCTTTTGCAGGGGGAACACCATGAGCGATTTCAACCTCGGCCGGCGTCGCGTCATGCAAGCGGTCGGTGCCGGACTCTTGTTGCCAGGGCTGGCGCCGGCGGTGATTGCTTCGGTCAAGGATCGTCCGCAGCTCACCGACGGCGTGCAGTCCGGCGACCTGCTCGGCGACCGCGCGATGATCTGGAGCCGCAGCGATCGCCCGGCGCGCATGGTGGTCGAGTGGGACACTGGCAGCCTGTTCGGCAACCCGCGCAAATTCGTCTCGCCACTGGCCGATGCGCGCAGCGATTTCACCGCTCGCGTCGAACTCACCGGCCTGCCGGCGAACCAGGCGATTTTCTATCGTGTGCACTTCGAAGATGCCCAGAGCGGCGTCGCCAGCGAGCCGTGGTTCGGTCACCTGCGCAGCGTGCCGACGGCCAGGCGGGACATCCGTTTTGTCTGGAGCGGTGACACCGTCGGCCAGGGCTTCGGCATCAACCCGGATATCGGCGGCATGCGCATCTACGAAGCCATGCGCCTGCGCCTGCCCGACTTCTTTATCCACAGCGGCGACACCATCTACGCCGACGGCCCGGTGCCCGCGCAACTGACCACCGAAAGCGGGCGCATCTGGCGCAACCTCACCACGCAAGCCAAGAGCAAAGTCGCGCAGACCCTCGACGATTATCGCGGCAACTACCGCTACAACCTGATGGACGAAAACATCCGGCGCTTCAACGCCGAAGTGCCGCAAATCTGGCAGTGGGACGATCACGAAGTGGTCAACAACTGGTCGCCGGGCAAGCAGCTGGATGAGCGCTATCAGGAGAAAGATATCCACAAGCTGGTCGGTCGCGCGCGGCAGGCGTGGCTGGAATATGCGCCGATGCGTTTGCAAGCGGCGGACGGCGGCGGGCGCATTTATCGCAAGCTCAGTTACGGGCCGATGCTCGATGTATTTGTGCTGGATATGCGCAGTTATCGCGAGGCCAATGACGACAACCTTGGCGCGGCAAAACCGTTTCTCGGGCGCGAGCAACTGGACTGGCTCAAGGCTGAGTTGAAGGCGTCGAAGGCACAGTGGAAAGTCATCGCCGCCGACATGCCCATCGGCCTTGGCGTTCCGGATGGCGAAGTCAGTCCGGGCGTAGCGCGTTGGGAAGCGGTGGCTAACGGCGACCCCGGACCGGCGCAGGGACGCGAACTGGAAATCGCCGAATTGCTCGGCTTTCTGCGCGCTCAGCAGGTGCGTAATTTCGTATTTCTGACGGCGGACGTGCATTACTGCGCGGCGCATCACTACCACCCGGATCGCGCGGCGTTTCAGGATTTCGAACCGTTCTGGGAATTCGTCGCCGGGCCGTTGAACGCCGGCAGTTTCGGGCCGAATCCGCTGGACAAGACGTTTGGGCCAGAAGTGGTTTTCGAGAAGGCACCGCCGGCGCAGAACACCTCGCCGTTTGCCGGTTTTCAGTTTTTTGGCGAGGTGAATATCGAAGGGCAGAGCGGCGAGATGAGCGTGGTGTTGCGGGATCTGGATGGCATAGCGGTTTTCGAACAGAAACTACAACCGGTCTGACTTCACCGGCAGTGCAACCCCTTGTGGGAGCGGGCTTGCTCGCGAAGGCGGTGGGTCAGACAAGTAAATATGTGCTGACACCACGCCTTCGCGAGCGAGCCCGCTCCCACAGGAGGCATGAGGTGGGTCAGTAAACGTCCCGGCGATAGCGGCCCTGTTCGATCAGACGTTCGACTTCGTCGCTGCCGAGGATATCGTTGAGGGCCTGATCCACGCCTGAGGCCATGCCTTGAAGGCTGCCGCAGATATAGATGACGGCGCCATCAGCCAGCCATCGCTTCAGCTCATCGGCCGAATCCCGCAGGCGATCCTGCACATAAATCTTCTCTGCCTGATCCCGCGAGAAGGCCAGATCCAATCGCGCCAGATCACCGTTGACCAGCCATTCCTCCAGCTCGGCGCGGCAGAGGAAGTCGTGCTCGCGATTGCGCTCGCCGAACAGCAGCCACTGCCGTTGCTGACCATCGGCAATGCGTGCCTTGAGCAAACTGCGCAGGCCGGCGAGGCCGGTGCCGTTGCCCAGCAGGATCATCGGCACCGGCTCGTTTGGCAGATGGAAAGCGCTGTTGCGCCGTACCCGCAGGCCGATGCTGCCACCCACTGGCGCATGCTCGGTGAGCCAGCCGGAGCCGATGCCGAGGCTGCCGTCGTTGTGCTGTTCCTGGCGCACGATCAGTTCCAGCACGCCGTCAGCGGCAATCGAGGCGATCGAGTATTCGCGCATCGCCAGTGGCACCATGGCGTCGACCAGCGATTGCGCATGCAGGCCGACCAGATGCGCGCGGTGTTCGGGCAGCTGGCGTGAGGCGAGGGCGACTTCCAGCGGCTCGTCGATGCCGTTGACCTTTACTTGAGTTTCGCCACGAATGCCGAGGCCGTCGAGGAAATGTTCGATGGCCCACGGGCAGTTGCGCGGCAGCACTTCGACCAGATCACCGGCCAGCCAGCTGCGGGTGTCCGGGGCTTTGAGGCCGAGCAGGTAAACCGGCGCGCCGCTGCTGTCGGGGTTCATCAGTTCGCGACGGACCAGCGTCCAGTTGTCGTAGCTGGGTGCTTGCCAGGTTTCGCTCGGCGCCTGTCCGGTGAGCTGGCCGAGTTGGGTTTGCCAGTGACGCAGCGCGTAGGGATCGCCGCTGTCGACTTCCACCGGGGCGAACAGCGTTTTGCCGCCGTGTTCGCCGAGCCATTGATGCAGGCGCTTGGCGAAGCCGCAGAAGTGCGCGTACTGCCGATCGCCGAGGCCGAGCACGGCGTAGTTGAGGCTGTCGAGTGTCGAGGCCTTGGCCAGCACTTTGCGTTCGAAACCTCGGGCGCTGTCGGGCGCTTCGCCGTCGCCGAAGGTGCTGACTACGAACAATGCGTTGTTCGACTCACGCAGATCCTGTTCGCTGAGATTGGCCAGCGGCTGCACGTTGACTGGCAGCCCGGCGGCCTGCAATTGTCCGGCGGTCTGCCACGCCAATTGTTCGGCGAAACCGCTCTGGCTGGCGAAGCCGACCAGCCATGCCGAAGCATCGGCTGACGGTTGCACGAGGCCTTGGCGGGCATCCTTTATCTGCTTTTTCTTGCGCCGCCGATCGAGGTACAGCAGCCAGCCGGTGATAAAAAACAGCGGCATGCACACCGCGGCAATCGTCACGATGATGCGCCCGACGAGGCCGAAGTAGCTGCCGACGTGCAGCGCATAAATGCTGGTCAGCAGTTGTGCCTTGAAGCTTTTGTCGGCATAGCGGTCGACGCGTTTGACTACGCCGGTGGCTGGATCGAGGGTGATCTGGTTCAGCGCGCGGTCATGGGGTGAGCTGTCGAGCAGGTAGAACACGGTCGCCGGTTGGCCGGCCACCGCTGGCATGCGGATGTTGTACGCGGCCAGACCCGGGCCGGCGGTGCTGTAGATGCTGCTCCACATCGCAGCGTAGTCGGCGATCGGTGCCGGACCTTCCGGCGCCGGGCCGCGACCACCGCGTACGCGTTCGTTTTGCGGCGCGTCGGAAAGCAGCCGGGTCAGGCCCTTGTTGTACCACTCGTACGACCACGACAACCCGGTCAATGCCAACAGCAGATAGACCAACAGGCACCAGGTGCCGGCCACCGAGTGCAAATCCCAATTGAAGGCGCGCCCTTTCTTTTTCCAGTCCAGGGTCAGCCACACGCGCCAGCTGTTCCACTGGCGTGGCCAGCGCAGATAAAGGCCGGAGAGACAGAAGAACAACAGCATCAAAGTGCAGGCGCCGGTGATGTTGCGCCCGGTGTCGCCCATGGCGAGGAAGCGGTGCAGTTGCAGCATCAGGCCGAAGAAGTCCTGGCCGGTGGCGTTGCCCTTGAACTCCGCGGTGTACGGATCGAAGTAGCGCATCTCGCCTCGCCGTTCGCCCTTGGGCGGGGTGAAGAACACCCGTGCGGCGTGACCGCTGTCGGTCTCGACCCAGAGCATCGCGACTTTCTTGCCGGACGCGGCTTCGATGCGCTCCACCAGTTCCACTGGTGGCAACACCCCGGCAACCTGTTTTTCCACCTGCAACACGGACGGATTCAGCGCGCGCAGGATTTCGTCCTGAAACGAATAGGCCGCGCCGGTGATGCCCATCAGAGCCAGCACCAGCCCTGCGGTGATGCCAAAAAACCAGTGCAACTGGAACAGGGTTTTCTTCAACACGTCACTCGCCGTCCGTTCGGAAATTTGTCATCACGGCGCGCATTATGCCGTGGGTTATCAAGAAGCGTTTTGCGTAACACACAAAAGCCCCGTTCAATTGAATGAACGGGGCGGATTGTTCTTTGTAGGAGCTGCCGAAGGCTGCGATCTTTTGATTTTTTTGCAGAATCAAAAGCAAGATCAAAAGATCGCAGCGTGCCGCAGCTCCTACAGGGTCAGAAGTGGAAATTGGTGCTCAACAGCGCCGTCCGGCCCGCCGCCTGATTGGCGAAGTGGGTCGAGAAAGCTTTGTCGTAATAGGTTTCGTCGGTCAGGTTCTGCACGTTGAGTTGCAGATCCACATTCCTGGTCAGCTTGTAGGCCGCCATCGCGTCGTAACGTACATAGGAATCGACCATCGTGGTGTTGGCGACACTGCCGTAGACGTCGTCGACGTAGAACGCGCCACCACCGATCGTCAGCTTCGGCGTGACCTGATACGTGGTCCACAGGCTGGCGCTGTTTTTCGGTGTGTTCGGCAAGTCGTTGCCGTCGTTGGCGCGACCCAGCGGGCCACCGTCAACCTGTTCGCTGTCCATGAAGGCGTAACCGGCGAACACCTGCCACTTGTCGGTGATCTTGCCGCTGGCCGACAGTTCGAAGCCTTGCACGCGGGTCTTGCCGGCGTTCTCGTAGGAGCTGGTGTCGACCTGCACGCGCGCGTTTTCCTTCTCGGTGCGAAAGATGTCGGCGGTCAGCGACAGGCGATCATTGAGCAGATCCCACTTGGTGCCGATTTCGTAGTTCTTGGTGGTTTCCGGCTCCATGTCGCTGCTCAGCAGGTTGCCGCTGCGATCCGGCGTGCCGCCCAGCGGGTTGCCTTCCTGACCTTCGCCCAAGGTGTTGCCCGGCGGTGTCGCCGAGGTTGCATAAGAGGCGTAGATGCTGCCGTTTTCCGCTGGCTTGTAGACCACGCCGAACTGGCCGGTGACGAACTCGCTGGTGTCATCGCCCTTGGAAGTCGTGGTGCCAGCGGCGTTGTAGGTTTTGTAGTCGGTGTCGAAATGGTCGTAACGCAGGCCCATGTTCACCAGCCATTGCTCGGACAACTCCAGCGTGTCGAACACGTACAGCGCGTAGGTGTCGGCCTGGGTGTCAGTGCCGGCGTAGTTGCGCGAGATTGCGCCGTTCCACGGATCGTTCGGATTCGGGTTCGACAGCGAGGTGCAGTTGTAATTGCTCGGAGCCCCGAGCATGGCCGGCGTGCAGTTGCTGCTCGAAGGCACGTTGGTGGTGCGCGGCGTGGTGTCGGTGTTGACGTTGTACGAAGATTTTTCGCTCTGCTCGCGGGTGTATTCGACCCCGGTGGAGAAGCTGTTCTTGAAACCGGCCACGTAGAAGGTGCCGAACAGGTCGGTCTGGTTGGTGGTGGTTTCGGTGTTGCTGACCCGCGTGTTGGCGCGACGCCAGACGGTGCCGTTGTTGACGTTGCCCTTGCTGTCGTCCGGCTGGGTGAGAATGTAATCCTGCATGCTGCTGCCGTGACGCAGGGTGTTCTTGAGGGTCAGCGCGTCGTTGAGGTCGTGCTCGATGGCGAAGGTCGCGGTGTCGGTGCGGCCCTTGCGGAAGTCGCGGTCCAGACCGTAGAAGTTGCTGTCATCGCCACCGGCGTACGGCTTGTCCGGATTGGACTTGGTGCGCGGGTTCGACAGGCTGTACGGGATGCCCGAGTCCGGTGTGTCGTTGCTTTCCAGATGGTAGTAGTCGAGGTTGACGCGGGTATCGGTGCCCAAGCCAAACGCCAAGGACGGGGCGATGCCCCAACGGTCGTAATCGACCTTGTCGCGCCCGGCAACGTTGCTCTCGTGGCTCATCAGGTTGAGACGGCCGGCCGCGCTGTCGCTGAACTGGTAGTTACCGTCGAGGGTGTAGCGCTGGGTCTGGTCGGAGCCGTAGGTGAAACCACCGTCAAACGAGTCGCCCAGATGAGCTTTCTTGCTGACCAGATTGATGCTGCCGCCGGCGGCGCCGCGACCGCCAATCGCCGAGTTCGGGCCTTTGCTGACTTCGATGTTTTCAACGGCGAAGATTTCGCGGCTCTGCGAACCGGTGTCGCGCACGCCGTCCAGGTAGGTGTCGCCCTGGGCGTCGAAGCCGCGAATGAACGGTCGATCGCCTTGGGGGTTGCCGCCTTCACCAGCACCGAAAGTGATGCCCGGCACGGTGCGCAAGGCGTCCTGCATGTTCAGCGCGCCGGTATCCTTGAGCACTTGTTGCGGGATGACGGTAACCGAGCGCGGCGTGTCGACCAGCGGCGCGGTGTACTTGGGCGAGGAGGCTTTTTCGACCTGATAGGAGGCCGAGTCCTGGGCTTCGCCCGTGATGGCGGTGGCGTCCAGGGAGATGGCATTGCCGGACGCTTTGCTGTCGGTTTTTTCCGCCGCGAAAACCATCTGCCCAGCGGAGCCGGCGGTGATCGCGACACCGATTGCCGAGGCGAGCAGACGTGGTGAACTGACCGGTAATTGTGCGTATTGACGTGCCATTTTTATTCCCCTCCCCAAGGATTTGAGGCGGCGGAATATAGGGTAAACGGGTATTCGTATCAATTGCGAAACATTGTTATTCGCATTGAATTTACATTCTTTACAATTTGCCCTTATGGTTTTTGCCCATTCATTCGTCTTGCGGGTTTTACACGCTCAATAAGAATCAATACCATTGCCGTCTTCTTGCCATCAGGTGACATCGCCATGCTGCTGCACATCCCCGGGCTGTTCGCAAAAGACGAAGTGCAGCGCATCCGCCAGGCCCTGGAGCAGGCGGATTGGGCCGATGGCAAAATCACCGCCGGCTTCCAGTCGGCCAAGGCCAAGCACAATCTGCAACTGCCCGAGGGTCACCCGCTGGCCAAGGAAATCGGCGCGGCGATGCTCGAGCGGCTGTGGAAAAATCCGCTGTTCATGTCCGCCGCGTTGCCGCACAAAGTCTTCCCACCGTTGCTGAACTGCTACACGGCTGGCGGCAGTTTCGACTTTCACATCGACAACGCCGTGCGCCAGCCCAAGGGCAGTATCGAACGTGTGCGCACTGATTTGTCGGCAACGCTGTTTTTCAGCGAGCCGGACGATTACGACGGCGGCGAACTGGAGATTCAGGACACCTTTGGCACCCAGCGAGTGAAACTGCCGGCCGGCGACATGGTGTTGTATCCAGGCAGCAGTTTGCACAAGGTCAACGCCGTCACTCGCGGCGCACGTTATGCCTCGTTCTTCTGGACACAAAGTCTGGTGCGCGAAGACAGCCAGCGCGCCTTGCTGTTCGAAATGGACGGAGCGATTCAGCAACTGACACAAGACGTCCCCGATCATCCCTCGCTGATCCGCCTCACTGGCACTTATCACAACCTGCTGCGGCGTTGGGCGGAGGTATGAATTTGCAGGTGCGCCGCAAGGAAGTCCTCGATGCGGCCGGGTTGGCGGCAATGCTTGAAGAAAGCCCGGCCCGAGCGGCGCAGGCGATTCTCGTCGCAGCGGGTGCGGGCGAGATTGAAGCGCAGGCGTTGCTCGGACAGATTCTGCTCGATGGCCAAGGCATTGCCCAGGATCAACCGCTGGCGCTGCGCTGGTTCGGTATCGCCGCCGGGCAAGGGCACCTGATGGCGCGCAACATGCTCGGACGTTGCCATGAGCATGGTTGGGGTTGTGCGGCGGATGCCTCGGTGGCGGCGCAGCATTATCGGGTCGCTGCCGAAGCGGGTCTGGATTGGTCGATGTACAACCTCGCCAATCTTCTCGCCACCGGTCGCGGCATCGCGCGAAACCAGGCGCAGGCCCTGGACTTGTATCGTCGCGCTGCTAGGTTGGGCCACGCTAAATCAATGAATCTGTTGGGTCGTTATCTAGAAGAAGGACAGCATTGTCCGCAGGATTTGCGGGCGGCACGTGAATGGTATCGCCGTGCCGCTGAGTCCGGGGATTTTCGCGGACAATTCAGTCACGCCGCCATGCTCGCCGAGGCGGGGCGGATTGACGATGCCCTTGGCTGGCTGGATAAAGCGCTGGTTGCAGGTAACGAAAAATTCCTGCGGGTCGCCGGTGAGTCGCTGATGAAAGCACGGCACCCGCGCCTTCGCGCAATGGGCGAGGCATACCGTCAGCGCTTATCCATATTAACCGGCATGTAACGGCATGTTTTTATTGTCAGTGAGTCTGGATCGTTTGATCATCCAATCTGCCTAAACGGCTGGTTAGTTGTCTCGTAGTGGTTGCTCACATTTAAGCGCTTGTTGATTTTTATCTGGTTGCCCTAAGGTGTCTTTGCGATACCGCTGTTCAATTAATTTAAAAGTTGAATGGTTGGTGTTGAAAATAACTTTCCTCAACTATTCGAAGAGACAAGGAGTTTCTTATGGGAATCACTGTGGCTAACAAGATTGTCGAGGCTGCTGTAAAAGCACCTCAGGTGTTTGTCGGTGCATCACTTGGCGAGGGTGATGAGTACACTCGAGACACCGGTATTCAATTGACCAAAGAGCAGATCATCAGTCTAAGAAAGTATGAAGTACTTGGTTTGTCTCTGCCGATTAGGTTGCAAGACGTTATTGCCTACTTGAATTATGGTGCAGGTGATGACGGCGGTGTGGGCCTGAAGCCGTTGGACTTTCTGCGTACGTTTACCACCACCTATGACCACGCCAAACGCTGGTCGCCATTGCGCGAGCAAATCATGCTCACGGGTACTGATCTGAAGATCTTCGCGGGCAGCATCATCCGCACCGGCTTGGGTATTGTCGAGATCTATGAAGACCTGAAAATCTCCGGTTATCTGGAAAAGTACGATATCAACACTCCGGAAGAGTATCTGAAGCTCAAACAACAGATCCCCAATCTTACTGGCTTGGACTTGCCGGAAGGTGATATTCCAGAGATCAAGGACTACCTTAACGACTTGCTCGGCAAGGTCAGGTTTTGCCATCGGAAAGCCGAGCGGGTCCGCGAAGAACTGGACACGTTTGGTACCGATATGCGCGAAAAGGTCTTGCCGGAAATCAGGCTGCGATTGGAGTTCGTCTCGAAAAATACTTACCAGGCGGACATTCTGGTGCTGCAAGGCGTAATTGATCAGCGCTCGAAGGAGATTGATCAACTTAACAAGCAATATGATCAACTGGTCCAGGAAGCGATCAAGTCTGCAGCGATGCTGCATATTGGCGGTTTGATTCTCGGCATTTATCAGGGCGTGAAGGCCGAGCAGATTCGCAAGGAGCGAAACAGGCTTAAAGGCGAGCAACAAGCGGATAACCAGAAAATGGCCAGCAAGAATCAGACACTGAGTTCGTTGAACAGGGTGCGCGATGACTTGCAAAACCTGAGCTATGTAGCGATCGAAGCTGAAGTGGCGACGCAAAATCTGATGTTGGTGTGGAACGCGTTGAGTACTTACATCAGTGCATCCGTCAGCGATGTCGATCGCCTCGAAGAAGCAACCTCTTTGAGGAAATTCAAAAATCAGTTGCTCGGGGTAATTGATCCGTGGGAGCAGATCAAAGCCAGTGCCGATCAACTGCTGGGTGTATTCGCAGCGGCTGACAAAGAGTATGGAAGCAGTCTTCAAACATTCAGGAGCAGGACCGTCATGCTATCGCCAAAAAGTCACACAGCTTATCCGGAAGTCAACATGACGGCGCTGCGTAATTACGCTGGCGTGATTCAAGCAGAAAATACTACGGCGCAAATGCTGTTTGAGCAGTTCAATTATCTACCGGCAACAGTCAACAGCATGAATGAGCTATGCCTTACTGTTCAACGAGCAACATTCGATATTCGTAATCAGGCGCAGACGAATATCATTTATCTACAACGTGCGCAAACCAAGCTCAAGGGTTATCAGGCGGAGCTTCCCAGTCCAGACGATGAGCCAGAAATTCACGAAGATATGGAATTCGAACTCAAGGGCATTTTCAACAAGCTTTCGGAGCGATCTGAAGACCTGAAAGCCATCCGCAACGCAATGAGCATTGCTTATGATCGGGCCACTTCGCAGCAATGGGTGGCGACCCTGCAACAGGATCGTGATGCATCGCAAGCACTGAAAATCAACGCCGAAGAGAAACTGATCGACCTGGAAGCAGAGATGAAACTGGTTTCCGATGGAATCGATTTGATCGCCAAAGCCGGCGTGGAGAAGATTGGTGAGGAAGCACAGCTAACCCTGGACCGCCTGAAAGCCTTGGGTCTGGCGCCACCTCAAGTCCAGGTTGCACTATTGGCCATAGATACCTTGAAAAAAATCATCTCTGGTATCGGTGAGGCGATTTCCTTCCTGAACATGCAGGCGTTCTACAACAGGCTCAAGGATAGAGCGGCCGACTTGCGTATACAGGTGAGGAAATACCAAAACGACATCGTTCGGATCGACGGAAAAATTCAATTGGTCACTGTGCTGGATCAACTGGACGATGGACGCTGGAACTATGTGAATGAGTACTCGAATCTGGTGTTCGGTTTTGAGTCGTTCTGCCAAGACTTCAAGCAGAACAAGGCACAACACGTCGAGGATCGGGCGGCTACTGCAATCGCCCGTATTGACGACGTGCTCGCCTATCTGAAACAGATTCGATAATAAGGAGTCGGGGGCGGTGGGCTGCGTGCCCATCGCCTGTGAATAATATGAATTTACTTGCTCATGAGTTTTCTGCAGAGCAGCGGCGCGTTCTGGATCGCTACACAGTGTTGCTCGGCTCTGTTCACACGATGACGGTCAATATCCCCGTTGTATTCGAACGCCGCAGATCCGGCGGTCATGCGCTGGCAGTGTTGGCCAGTGACTCGCGTCTGAACAATGTCCCTTTCAATGAGCGCTATTTGCAAGGCTTCTGGGAACGCACCGACGAGGTCAGGCAACAATGCATTGCTTTCGTCCTGGAACTGGCTAAGTTTACAAGCGAGTCATTGCAAATCAGCAAAAACACCTCACGCAATACAGTCCTCAGCCAAGTGGATTTCAACTTGTACAGTTTGTCCCGGTCGCCGACCTGGATCCTGTTTCCGCCAACCGATGTGTCGGATCTGGTTCACGAACTGGTGCTTCGCCTGTACAGGTTAAGGGCGATGGTACGCCAGCTGAAATATACAATCGTCGACGTGCATGATGAGTCGTTCGGGTTCAAATCGGTATTTGCCAAGGCAATGGATCACCGCTCCTGCCAGTGTCATGCCCAACCGACAGTCGTTCAGGAGTTATTTCGCGAGAGGCGCACCCAACCGATATGGGACGAGGCGTACTCTTCATCTGATCCGCTGGTCCAGGCGGTGGAATACAAGGCGGGAGTTGTCGGCTTGTTCAACGCAGTGGCGTCCATCAGCATGCAAGTCGGCGTGTTTCTGGAGGAAACAGACGTGCGCATGGACTTGGCCATTTACGAACTGCTGACGGCAGAGCGTGTGTCGAAACTTAGCCAACTGAATGTCAAACTGGCCGCGACGAAAGAGCAAGCCGAAGAATTCATGGCAATGCTTAACCACCTTGAAAGGTGGCTGCGCCATTAAAAAAGGCCCTGTGGGGGCCTTTTATTCAGAGCATTGATTCACACGTAGTAGGACTTCAACGGCGGAAAGCCGTTGAACTCTACGGCGCTGTAACTGGTGGTATACGCACCGGTCGACAACCAGTAGAGACGATCACCAATCGCCAGGTTCAGCGGCAGACCGTACTTGTAGTTCTCATACATGATGTCGGCGCTGTCGCAGGTCGGGCCGGCGATGACCACTTCTTCCATCTCGCCTTTCTTCTCAGTCCAGATCGGGAACTTGATCGCTTCGTCCATGGTTTCGATCAGGCCGGAGAACTTGCCCACATCGGTATAAACCCAGCGCTCGACGGCAGTGCGCGACTTGCGTGCAACCAGCACGACTTCGCTGACCAGAATGCCGGCGTTGGCAATCAACGAACGGCCCGGCTCGAGGATGATTTCCGGCAGGTCATCACCGAAATCTTCCTTGAGGAAGCGGATGATTTCTTCAGCGTAGGTTTCCAGGCTGTTGGTGCGGGTGATGTAGTTGGCCGGGAAGCCGCCGCCCATGTTGATCAGCTTGAGGTGGATGCCGTCTTCTTCTTTCAGGCGCTCGAAAATCACTTTGACCTTGGCGATCGCCGCGTCCCAGACGCTGATATCGCGCTGCTGCGAACCGACGTGGAACGAGATGCCGTAAGGCACCAGACCGAGGTCGCGGGCGAGGATCAGCAGGTCCATGGCCATGTCGGTCTGGCAGCCGAATTTGCGCGACAACGGCCAGTCAGCGGTGGTCGAGCCTTCGGTCAAAATGCGTACGTAGACTTTCGAGCCCGGTGCAGCCTTGGCGATGTTGCGCAGGTCGGCTTCGGAGTCGGTGGAAAAAAGACGCACGCCCTTATCGTAGAAGTAGCGGATGTCCTTGGATTTCTTGATGGTGTTGCCGTAGCTGATACGGTCGGCGCTGACGCCGCGGTCCATGACCTTGTCCAGCTCGTAGATCGAGGCGATGTCGAAGCTCGAACCCTTATCCTTGAGCAGGTCGATGATCTCGACGGCCGGATTGGCCTTGACCGCGTAGTAGACCTTGGCGAATTCGAAACCGGCGCGCAGGTCATCATAGGCCTGGGCGATCATCGCGGTGTCGATCACCACGAACGGGGTTTCCTGTTTGTCGGCGAACGCCTTCATTTTGTCAAAAGTGGCGCGCGCGAAATAATCTTCGACCTTGATCGACATGCTGGAGAGCTCCTATCGGCAAACTTCATTAAACAATGGGTGCATGAACGCCCTCCGTATCCCCACTTTGGTTCGCCTACTTCCCAAGGCATGTCGCCGAAAGCAAAAAGGCCATGGGAGATGTGCAGCGTTCCCTTGGCCTTGCTGTCTCGTCGTCAGTACTTGAGCCGGATGGATCGTTTCCAGCATGGACGTTCGGCGCGAACTTTAGGGCGTGAGGGGCGCGAGATCAACAAAAAATGTCGCGTTTTTGCACGCTTCTGACGTGCGTAGCGTTCATCACTCCTTCTACCCGACCGAGATGACGGACAGATGTTCCCGGCGAAATTTCGAGTGTTAAAGATACCTGCACGTTCGGGTCTTTTGTCAGCGAGATCCCTGGTAAGTATGATCTCGACAACATCGGCGACGTTGGCGGCGAGAGCGAGTTGTGAAGGGGATTTTGAGTTGTGAAGAAGGAGTATTGATAACGCATTTGGCAATGAGGCTGTTGAGATTCTTTGCCACCTTGTGAGCATCTACAAAATCACGCAGATCCTGTGGGAGCGGGCTTGCTCGCGAAGGCGTTTTCACAGTCGACATCACTGCTGACTGACCGATCGCCTTCGCGAGCAAGCCCGCTCCCACAGGTTGGGTACTTTTTAGGCGACCACAGTTTCAGCCGGCGAGACGATGTTGGTCTTCATTCCTCGCGAACGGCCCGAACTCAGGTACGCCGCAATCGACTCCTGCGTCACCTCGCCGAGGAACACCCGTTCGGCATCCATCACCGGCAGCCAGGCGCGGTTGAACTCGTACATGCGCGACAACAGGATGCGCAGGTGCTCGTCGTACGCTGCGGTGGCGTTGAACTCACGAAGGAATTGCGCGCAAGTGCCGGTCTGGCGATGCAGGTCGCGACGGCGCACGTAACCCAGCGCCTTGTTCTCGGCACAAGTGACCACGACATAGCGACGGTCATGTTCGTCCATCAATTCCAGCGCATCGGCTACGGGCGTTTCCGGGCTCACCGATGGCGCGTTGTCCGCCGCGTCTTCGGCTTTCACCAACAGCAGGCGCTTGAGCGTGCTGTCCTGACCGACGAAGTTGCTGACGAAATCATCCGCAGGGTGCGCGAGCAGGGTGTCCGGATGATCGATCTGCAGCAGTTTGCCGGCGCGGAAGATCGCAATCTTGTCGCCGAGCTTGATCGCCTCATCGATGTCATGGCTGACCATGATCACGGTCTTGTTCAGCGCGCGCTGCATCTCGAAGAATTCGTTCTGGATCATCTCGCGGTTGATCGGGTCGACCGCACCGAACGGTTCGTCCATCAGCAACAGCGGGGCGTCGGCTGCGAGTGCACGGATTACACCGATGCGCTGCTGCTGACCACCGGACAATTCACGCGGGTAGCGATGCAGATACTGCTTGGGCTCGAGCTTGATCATGCTCATCAGCTCGCGGGCGCGGTCGTGGCATTTCTGTTTGTCCCAGCCGAGCAGCTTCGGCACCACGACGATGTTCTCTTCGATGGTCATGTTGGGGAACAGACCGATCTGCTGGATCACGTAGCCGATGTTGCGGCGCAGGGTCACCTCGTCGAGATCGGTGGTGTCTTCGCCGTTGATCAGGATCTTGCCGGAGGTCGGTTTGATCAAGCGGTTGATCATTTTCAGCGTGGTGCTTTTGCCGCAACCCGATGGCCCGAGGAATACGCAGATCTCGCCTTCATTGACGGTCAGGCTCACCGAGTCCACGGCTTTGACATCTTTGCCGTTGCTTTGGAAGGTCTTGCTGAGGTTTTGAAGTTCGATCATTTCAAGAGTCCTTTTGGAGTCAGCGAGCGTTGCAGCCACTGCAGGAAGAGGTCGGCGAAGATCGCCAGAAGACTGACCAGCAGCGCGCCGACGATGAGCATCGACATGTCGCTGCGGCTGATGGAGGCGAGGATCAGCACACCGAGACCGCCAGCGCCGATGGTGGCGGCGATGGTCATCACGCCGATGTTCATCACCACGGCGGTGCGCACGCCAGCGAGGATCACTGGCACCGCGATGGGCAGTTCAACCATGCGCAGGCGCTGGCCGAAGGTCATGCCGATGCCGCGCGCGGCTTCGCGAATGCCCGGCTCGACGCCGGTGAGGGCGAGGTAGGTGTTGCGCATGATCGGCAGCAGGGAATACAAAAACACGGCAGTGATTGCCGGCAGCGGGCCGAGGCCCTGGCCGAATTTTGAATAGAACGGCAGCAGCAGGCCGAACAGGGCGATCGACGGCACAGTCAGCAGCACCGTGGCGCTGGCCTGCAACGGGCCGGCGAGGGCTGGAAAGCGCGTCATCAGAATGCCCAGCGGCACACCGATAACGATCGCCAGAGTCACGGCGATGCCGACCAAAGTGATGTGCTGCCAGGTCAGGTGCATCACCTGCTGCCAGTCGAGATGGGAAAAGGCGTTCAGAAATTCCATGACTTCTCCTCTCTTAATTCAGTGGGTGCTGGCGCAGGAAATCGGCGGCAACGGACGATGGGCTTTCATGATTGACGTCGACCCGCGCGTTGAGCTGGCGCATGGTTTCATCGTCGAACAGTTCGGCCAGCGGCTTGAGTTGTTCGGCCAGTTTTGGATTCGCATCCAGCGTGGCCTGACGCACCACGGGCGCGGCGGTGTAGTCGGGGAAGTAATGCTTGTCGTCGGTCAGCAACTTCAGGCCAAAGGCATTGAGGCGGCCGTCGGTGGTGTAGACCAGACCGGCAAATACCTGGCCGTTGCGCAGCGCGGTGTAGACCAGGCCGGCGTCCATCTGGCGAATGTTCTTGCGGGTCAGGTTCATGTCGTAGAGCTTGACCATGCCGTCGAGCCCGTCGGAACGGTTGGCGAACTCGGTGTCCAGCGCCACCAGGTGATTGCTCTTGGCTTCGGCGCGCAGCACGTCGTTGAGCTGGCTGATGTTGCCGATCTGCGGATATTGCTCAGCGACCTTTTTCGGCAGGGCGAGGGCGTAGGTGTTGCTGAACTTCGACGGCGTCAGCCAGATCAGGCCTTTCTTCGCATCGAGTTCTTTGACCCGGGCGTAGGACTGCGCGCTGTCGAGTTTTTCGGTGACATGGTTGTAGGCCACCAGCGATACGCCGGTGTACTCCCAGAGCATGTCCAGTTGTCCGCTTTCGTGGGCGCTGCGGGCGAGGTTGCTGCCCAGACCGCCGGTGATCTGCGCGTCGTAGCCTTTGCTGCGCAGGTATTGCGCGGTGATTTCGGCGAGCAGGGTCTGCTCGGTGAAGACCCGGGCGCCGAGGCGAATCACCGGTTTTTCAGCGGCTTGTGCGATTCCTGCGAACAGCAGGAAGCAGCCTAGGATCAAGCTGAGTCGTTTCATAAATATTCCTTCAAACGCCTTAAGACGGGCGCAAACCGCGTTCCAGCCAGAGACGGCTGGCAAGGGTGACCACGCCATCGAGCAACAACGCCAGCAGCGCGGTGCACGCGGCGCCGAGCAGCAGTTGCGGCTGATTGTTCAGGGCGATGCCGGGGAAGATCAGGCTGCCAAGGCTGTTGGCGCCGATCAGGAAGGCCAGTGGCGCGGTGCCGACGTTGATGGCCAGTGCGACACGCACGCCGCCGACAATGATCGGCACGGCGTTGGGTAATTCGACTTTCCACAGCACCTGGCGCGGCGTCATGCCGATGCCGACGGCGGCTTCTTTCAGCGAGCCCTGGACATTTTTCAGGCCTTCGTAGGTGTTGCGCACAATCGGCAATAGGGAGGCGAGGAACAGGGCGAAGATCGCCGGGCCGCTGCCGATGCCGAGGATGCCCAGCGCGATCGCGAGCACGGCCAATGGCGGCACGGTGTTGCCGATATTGAAGATCTGCATGAAGCGTTCGGCGCGGCCGACCATGTTGGGGCGGCTGAGGAAGATACCGGCGGGGATGCCCACGACGAGGGCGGCCAGCATGGAAGCGAGGACGAGAACCAGATGAGCTTGCAGGTAAAACAACAAATCGTCGCGGTAGTGTTCGATCGTGTTGATGCCGATCCAGTGGACCAGCAGGGCCAGGAGCGCGATCACCACCGCACCTCCCATCAGCCCTTTGCCATAGCGGATAGCCACAGGCGGACTCCTTTTTTTGTAGTCGGCGAGCGCTGCTCCGCGTGGCAAAACCATTCCTGGCTGCCGGAGTCAGCGTTCGCGAAAAGTAGCCGTTTTCCAGCACCGGCCAAGCGGTGTGAAAGCGAGCCATGAGCGCAGCCTCGTCAGGCTAACTTGCTGATTTTTCAGCCCCTGACGACAATTCGTAACAGGGGATGGACGTCTCCGTGCCTTAAAAGGTTCCCACATTGGATGCCATCTGGCCACCCGTTGGAGCTGCCGCAGGCTGCGATCTTTTGATCTGGCTTCTAAAAAACAGGTCAAAAGATCGCAGCCTTCGGTAGCTCCGGCGGGGTTTTGCGCGGCCGAGGGACGGTGGTTCGGCGATCACTTTTTAAGCTATACTCGCCGCCCTTTTTTGAATCACCGCCAGGCGATTTCCCATGACCCAACAGGCCGCCGAAGTCGCGAAACGCCGCACTTTCGCCATTATTTCCCACCCCGATGCCGGTAAAACCACGATCACCGAAAAGCTCCTGTTGATGGGCAAGGCGATTGCGGTGGCCGGTACGGTGAAATCCCGTAAATCCGATCGCCATGCCACATCCGACTGGATGGAGATGGAGAAGCAGCGGGGTATTTCCATTACCACGTCGGTCATGCAGTTCCCCTATCGCGAACACATGATCAACCTGCTCGACACCCCGGGCCACGAAGACTTCTCCGAAGATACCTATCGCACCCTGACTGCGGTGGACTCGGCCTTGATGGTCCTCGACGGCGGTAAAGGTGTCGAGCCGCGTACCATCGCGCTGATGGACGTTTGCCGACTGCGTGACACGCCGATCGTCAGCTTCATCAACAAACTCGACCGCGACATCCGCGACCCGATCGAACTGCTCGACGAGATCGAAGCCGTTCTGAAAATCAAGGCGGCGCCGATCACCTGGCCGATCGGTTGCTACCGCGACTTCAAGGGCGTGTACCACCTGGCCGATGACTACATCATCGTTTACACCCCGGGCCACGGTCACGAACGCACCGAAACCAAGATCATCCAGAAACTCGACTCCGACGAAGCCCGCGAACATTTGGGCGACGAGTACGAGCGCTTCATCGAACAACTGGAACTGGTGCAGGGCGCCTGCCACGAATTCAACCAGCAGGAATTCCTCGACGGTCAACTGACCCCGGTGTTCTTCGGTACCGCGCTGGGCAACTTCGGTGTCGACCATGTGCTTGATGCTGTCGTTGACTGGGCGCCGCGTCCGCTGGCCCGTGTCGCCAACGAGCGTACTGTCGAGCCGGTCGAAGAGAAGTTCTCGGGCTTCATCTTCAAGATCCAGGCAAACATGGACCCGAAACACCGTGACCGCATTGCCTTCATGCGTATCTGCTCCGGCAAGTACGAGAAAGGCATGAAGATGCGCCACGTACGCACCGGCAAGGACGTGCGCATCGGCGACGCCCTGACGTTCTTCTCCTCAGAGCGTGAACAGCTGGAAGAGGCCTACGCCGGCGACATCATCGGCCTGCACAACCACGGCACGATCCAGATCGGCGACACCTTCAGCGAAGGCGAAGTGCTGGGTTTCACCGGTATCCCGCACTTTGCCCCGGAACTGTTCCGTCGCGTGCGTCTGCGTGATCCGCTGAAATCCAAGCAACTGCGTCAGGGCTTGCAGCAGTTGGCGGAAGAGGGCGCGACGCAGGTGTTCTTCCCGGAACGCAGCAACGACATCATTCTTGGCGCCGTCGGTGTGCTGCAGTTCGATGTGGTCGCGAGCCGGTTGAAAGAAGAATACAAAGTTGAGTGCTCGTATGAGCCCATCACTGTGTACTCGGCGCGCTGGATCGAGTGCGACGACAAGAAGAAGCTTGAGGAGTTTTCCAACAAGGCGGTGGAGAACCTGGCGCTCGATGGCGGTGGGCATTTGACCTATCTGGCGCCTACGCGGGTGAATCTGGCGTTGATGGAAGAGCGCTGGCCGGATGTGAAATTCCGCGCGACGCGGGAGCACCATTAAGGTTTGATTTGTTTTTCTGAAAGCCCCTGAGGTGTAGGCCTTGGGGGCTTTTTTTTTGCCTTGGTATTGGCGGCCTTTGGGCCGACCATGCTCTGGTTGTTTTGGGGGCATATCCGTTTTTTGGGGTGTTGCGGCTGGCGGTTTCGCCCTTACGGCGAGTTCCTTTTTCAAACGCCGGAGTGCCGGCCCAGCAAAAAGGAACCAAAAGGCTTTGCTCCTGCGTTCGGCCTCCCACGCCCGGATCGATCCCTCCACTCAGCCTTCCGATGTCGCTGGTTAGGCAAGGTCAAGAGCACTCGAGCTAACGCTCATCGTGTGTAGGAGCTGCCGAAGGCTGCGATCTTTTGCTTTTGCTGCTCTGTGGAGCGAGCTTGCTCGCGAAGGCGATCTGCGGGCCGACGATTTTCTGTTTGATGCACTCAATCCAATTCGGTTGTAGAAGACTGCGATCCTGAAAAGTAAGGTCAATAGTTCTCAGCCTGCGGCATCTCCTACAGTGGTTTGTAGGGCGAATCCTTTTTTCGTGGTTTGAGTGTCTTGCGGTGCGAAAACCGCCGTGCGGCCGTTAGTGTTTCATTCCTGCCAGTCGTTCGAAGAGACCAATGGAGTGACAAGTCGACTGAATCATCTCCTGCGCCCCAACGGCTATTTCACCCCCATGGCCTGGGTCCTCGCCGCGCTTTTGTTCATCAATCGCCTCAGCGCCATGGTCAAGTTGTTCATGGCGTTGTACCTGCGTCAGGAATTGGGCCTGGCGATTGAAACCGTCGGCTGGCTGCTCTCGGCTTATGGCGCGGGGTTGCTGGTCGGTTCGATGCTGGGTGGCTGGCTCAGTGATCACGTGCGCACGGCGCGGCTGACGGCGGCGCTGTTTTTCGTTTCGGTGTGGGTGCTGGTGCTGTTGGGACTCGTGACCCAGGTGCCGTGGCTCGCCGGTTTGCTGTTGCTCAGCGGTGTCATCGACGGGGCGATTCGGACGTTGCATCAGCGGCTGATCATGGAGTACTGCGAAGTTGCGCAGCGCTCGCGGGCGCAGGCCTTAAGTCGGGTCGCGCGCAATCTGGGCATGGCCGCCGCCGGGGTGGCCGGTGGGGTGTTGGCGCAGGCGGATTTTCGTTGGGTGTTTTTTGCCAGTGCGGCGATGACGATGCTGGCGTTGCTGTGGTTTGTACGAACAACGTGGCGGCGGCCGATTCTGCAGCAGGAGCTGGCGCTGGATGCCACTGCCGGCTCGCCGTATCGCGACAAGCCGTTCCTCTGGCTATTGGCAGCGACGGCCGCGCTCGGTATTGCGTTCGACACCGTTTACAGCACGCTGGGCAATTATCTGCGCGATCACTACCACCTGAGCACCGAAGCGATCGGTTGGCAGTTCGGGCTCAATGCGCTGTTGGTGATCGCGTTGCAGATTCCGCTGTCGCATTCGGTCGAGCGTTGGGGCTCGCGCTGGCAAATGCTCGTCGGCAGCGTGCTGTTGGCCTGTGGGCTGGGCATGTTGCCGTTCGGGTCCGGGTTGGCTTTTGTGTGTTTGTCGACGGTTATCTGGACGCTGGGCGAAGCGTTGTTCATGCCGCCGCTCAATGTACTGGCGATGCAGTTTGCCCAGAGTGGCAAAAGCGGTCAGTACTTCGGGCTGTTCTTCATGAGCTGGAGCGTCAGCGCGTTGTTGTCGCCGGTGCTCAGCGGTCAGCTTTATGGCGAGTTTGGCGGGCACAGCGTCTGGCTGATGAGTGCGCTGCTGGTGCTGATCTCCATCCCGCTGACGTGGCAGGCGACGCGCGCCGCTTAGCTGTTTCAGTTATGGCAGTTATTCGAAAGCAATCTGGCCGTCGATGGCATTTATGCCTGCATGGCCGCGTCCTAACTGGTGAGCCGGGCCGATCGCAACTAGATTTCACTCGGAGCCAGTCCGGCAAGCATGTCTTAGCGCAACAGGATGGAGTCGGCCATGAAAAGCAGATTGTTACGGATTCTGATGTTGTTGAAAGTGATGGTGATGCTATCCCTCGGTACCGCAACGGCGTGGGCCGAGTGCGAGGATCACGAATCTCAGGCGTTCAACGGCCAGGTCGGGCATAGCGGGCTGATGCTCGCCAAGTCCGAGTCGGAGCCGGGGGATATGAATCAGGGTGGCAGCGCCGATGATGACGATACGACCACTGACGAGCCGGATACCGATGACCCGGATGACGAAGGCGATAGCCAGACGTAAATTACCGGGCAAAGAAAACCCCTTCTGCCTCGACTGATGCGCAATCGAGGTGGAAGGGGTTTGGTTAACTCTGATTCACCGCAAATCCCCTGTAGGAGCTGCGGAACGCTGCGATCTTTTGATCTTGCTTCTGAAAATCAAAAGATCGCAGCCTCGTTGCACTCGTCAGCTCCTACAGGTTTTATGCAGGTCTCAGCATTGGCCTTATGCCGCGCCGTCGAGAAACTGCTCGGCGTAGTGGCAAGCCACCTGCCGGTTATCCAGCTCACGCAGCAGCGGCTCTTCCGTGCTGCAACGTTCGGTCGCGTACGGGCAGCGCTTGTGGAAGGCGCAGCCTGAAGGCGGGTTCAGCGGGTTGGGCAGTTCGCCGACGATCTTGATTTTCGGCTTGTTCGGGTCCGGGTGAATGGTCGGGGTCGCCGACAGCAGCGCCTGGGTGTAAGGGTGCAGCGGACGTTCGTAGATGTCGTTTTTCGGGCCCAGTTCCACCGGGCGGCCGAGATACATCACCATCACGTCATCGGCCACGTGCTGCACCACCGCGAGGTTGTGCGAGATGAACACGTACGCGGTGTTGAACTCCTGCTGCAGGTCCATGAACAGGTTGAGCACCTGGGCCTGAATCGACACGTCCAGCGCCGAGGTCGGTTCATCCGCCACCAGCACTTTCGGTTGCAGCATCATCGCCCGGGCCAGCGCGATTCGCTGGCGCTGACCGCCGGAGAACATGTGCGGATAGCGCTGGTAGTGCTCGGGCCGCAAGCCGACCTGCTTCATCATCGCCTGGACTTTCTCGCGACGTTCGCTGGCCGACAGCTTGGTGTTGATCAGCAGCGGCTCGGCCAGTTGATCACCGATTTTCTGCCGTGGGTTCAACGATGCGTACGGGCTCTGAAAGACCATCTGCACGTCTTTGCGCAGTTGCTTGCGCTCGGCCTTGTCAGCGCCGGCGACCTCCTGGCCGGCGATCTGCAGCGAACCCGAAGACGGTTCTTCAATCAGTGTCAGGGCGCGGGCGAGGGTGGATTTGCCGCAGCCCGACTCACCCACTACGGCGAGGGTCTTGCCGGCTTGCAGTTCGAACGACACGCCGTTGAGCGCGCGCACGGTGGCGTGGCCCTTGAACAGGCCACGGGAGACTTCGTAGTGACGGGTCAGGTCGCGGGCGGTAAGTACGACGGCCATTACGCCACCTCCTGGTTCAGCGGGTAGAAGCAGCGGGCGAGGCTGTGGCTTTTCGGGTCAAGGCCCGGACGCTGCGCGCGGCAGTTGTCCTGCACGTACGGGCAGCGCGGCGACAGCAGGCAACCCTGCGGACGGTCGTAACGACCCGGAACGATGCCCGGCAGGGTCGACAGGCGTGAGGCGCCGAGGCTGTGCTCGGGAATCGCCTTGAGCAGCGCTTCGCTGTACGGGTGTGCGGGGATGTCGAACAGTTGCGGCACCTGGCCGACTTCCACGGCCTGGCCTGCATACATCACGCAGACGCGCTGAGCGGTTTCCGCCACGACCGCGAGATCGTGAGTGATCAGCACCAGGCCCATGTTCTGTTCTTTCTGCAACGCCAGCAGCAGATCCATGATCTGCGCCTGAATCGTCACGTCGAGGGCCGTGGTCGGTTCGTCAGCGATCAGCAGTTTCGGCTCGCCGGCAATCGCCATGGCGATCGCGACACGCTGGCTCATACCGCCAGACAGTTGATGCGGGTAGGCGTCCATGCGGCTGGCGGCGCCCGGGATCTCGACTTTTTCCAGCAGTTCGATGGCACGCTTGCGCGCTTGCTTGCCGGACATTTTCAGGTGCAGGCGCAGCACTTCTTCGATCTGGAAACCGACGGTGTAGCTCGGGTTCAGCGCGGTCATCGGATCCTGGAACACCATCGACAGGTCTTTGCCGACGATCTGCCGACGCTGACGGTTGCTCAGCTTGAGCATGTCCTTGCCGTCGAAGCTGAGCGAGTCAGCGGTGACGATGCCGGGATGTTCGATCAGGCCCATCAGCGCCATCATGGTCACGGATTTACCCGAGCCCGACTCGCCCACGATGGCCAGTACTTCGCCTTTGTCGACTTTCAGATCGAGGCCGTCGACCACCGGCGTGGCGTTCTTGTCGCCGAAGCGGACGTTGAGATTCTTGATTTCTAGCAGTGACATGGGAATCTCCTCAGGCGGCGTTCTTGAGTTTCGGGTCCAGCGCATCGCGCAGGCCGTCGCCCATCAAGTTGATTGCCAGCACGCTGAGCAAAATGGTCAAACCAGGCAAGCTGACTACCCACCAGGCGCGTTCGATGTAGTCGCGGGCCGAGGCCAGCATGGTGCCCCACTCAGGGGTTGGTGGTTGCACGCCGAGGCCGAGGAAGCCCAGTGCCGCAGCATCGAGGATCGCCGACGAGAAGCTCAGGGTCGCCTGCACGATCAGCGGCGCCATGCAGTTGGGCAACACGGTGATGAACATCAGACGCGGCAGACCGGCACCGGCCAGGCGCGCGGCGGTGACGTAGTCGCGGTTCAGTTCGCCCATCACGGCGGCACGGGTCAGACGCACGTAGGACGGCAGCGAAACCACGGCAATCGCGATCACGGTGTTGATCAGGCCAGGGCCGAGGATGGCGACGATCGCCACGGCCAGCAACAGCGATGGCAGGGCCAGCATGATGTCCATCAGACGCATGATGGTCGGGCCGATCATCTTCGGGAAGAAACCGGCGAAAAGACCCAGCAGGATCCCCGGAATCAACGACATCACCACCGACGACAAGCCGATCAACAGCGACAGGCGCGAGCCCTGGATCAGACGCGAGAGCAGGTCACGACCGAGTTCATCGGTGCCGAGCAGAAACTGCAGCTGCCCGCCTTCGAGCCACGCCGGTGGCGTCAGCAGGAAGTCACGGTATTGCTCGCTCGGGTTATGCGGCGCCACCCACGGCGCGAAGATCGCGCAGAAGATGATCAGCAGCATGAACAGCAGGCCGGCAACGGCGCCCTTGTTCTTGGAGAACGCTTGCCAGAATTCTTTGTACGGCGACGGGTACAGCAGGCTTTGATCCACGGCGGACGTGGCGGTGGCTACTGAGGATGTTGGAGTGCTCATGGGTATTGACCTCAGCGCTGATGACGGATGCGTGGGTTGGCAAAGCCGTAGAGGATGTCCACCACGAAGTTGACCAGAATCACCAGGCAGGCGATTAACAGGATGCCGTTTTGCACCACCGGATAGTCCCGGGCGCCGATGGCTTCGATCAGCCATTTGCCGATGCCGGGCCAGGAGAAGATGGTTTCGGTCAGGACTGCACCGGCCAGCAGTGTGCCGACCTGCAGACCGACCACGGTCAGTACCGGAATCAGCGCGTTGCGCAGACCGTGGACGAATACCACGCGCGACGGCGACAGGCCTTTGGCCTTGGCGGTGCGGATGTAGTCTTCACGCAGCACTTCGAGCATCGACGAACGGGTCATCCGCGCGATCACCGCCAGCGGAATGGTGCCGAGCACGATGGCCGGCAGGATCAAGTGATGCAGCGCATCGAAGAACGCGCCGACGTCATCGGCCAGCAGCGTGTCGATCAGCATGAAGCCGGTTTTCGGCTCGATGTCATACAGCAGGTCGATGCGCCCGGAGACCGGGGTCCACCCCAGGCTCACCGAGAAGAACATGATCAGGATCAGGCCCCACCAGAAGATCGGCATCGAATAGCCCGCGAGGGAGATGCCCATCACCCCGTGGTCGAACAGCGATCCTCGCTTGAGCGCCGCGATTACCCCGGCCAGCAGGCCGAGAATGCCGGCGAACAGCAGGGCGGCCATGGACAGTTCCAGGGTCGCCGGGAAAAGAGAGGTGAACTCGGTCCACACACTTTCACGGGTACGCAACGACTCACCGAGATCGCCCTGGGCCAGTTTGCCGATGTAGTCCAGATACTGGGCATACAGCGGCTTGTTCAGCCCCAGGCGTTCCATTGCCTGAGCGTGCATTTCGGGGTCGACCCGACGTTCGCCCATCATCACTTCCACGGGGTCGCCCGGAATCATGCGAATCAACGCGAAAGTCAGCAAGGTGATGCCGAAAAACGTGGGGATCAACAACCCCAGTCGGCGGGCAATAAAACTAAACATCTTGTGTGGTACCTCATCAGCCGGTTAGGCGTGCCCGGCGAGCCTGGGGTCAGGTCTGCCGGGCGTTTCTTATCTACTTCACCTGGGTGGTGGCGAAGTTATTGGTGGTGAGAGGGCTGATGTGGTAGCCCTCTACATTTTTGCGCATTGCAGTGAACATCCGAGTATGGGCCATGCTGATCCATGGCTGGTCCTGATTAAACAGCACTTGTGCCTGTTCGTAGAGCGCGGCGCGTTCGGCCGGATCTACTTTAGCCCGCGCTTCATCCAGCAGCGCCTGGAATTTCTCGTTGCACCAGCGTGCGTAGTTTTCGCCGTTCCTGGCGGCCTCGCAACTGAGCATAGGCGTCAGGAAGTTATCCGGGTCGCCGTTGTCGCCCGCCCATCCGGCCGAGACCATGTCGTGCTCGCCGGCCTTGGCGCGCTTGAGCATTTCGCCCCATTCCATCACGCGGATGTCGATCTTGATCCCGACTTTCGCCAGGTCAGCCTGCATCATTTGCGCGCCGAGCATCGGGTTGGGGTTGGTCGGGCCGCCGCCGTTGCGGGTGAACAGGGTGAAGGTAGTGCCTTCCGGAACCCCGGCTTCCTTGAGCAGGGCGCGCGCCTTGTCCAGGTCGCGTGGCGGGTTTTTCAGGTCGTGGTTGTAGCCGAGCAGAGTCGGCGGGTATGGGTTGACCGCTACCGACGCGTTGCCTTTGCCGAACAGCGCGTTGACATAGGCTTCCTTGTCGAAAGCGATATCGATAGCTTTACGCACACGCACGTCGCTCATGTATTTGTGCTGGGTGTTCATGGCGATGTACGAAACGGTCATCGCGTCCAGCTCGTCGACTTTCAGGTTGCTGTCTTTCTTGATGCTCGGAATGTCGTCGGGCTTCGGATACAAGGCGATCTGGCACTCGTTGGCTTTGAGCTTCTGCAGGCGCACATTGTTGTCGGTGGCAATGGCCAGGATCAGCGCATCGGCCGGTGGCTTGCCACGGAAATAATCCGGGTTGGCCTTGAATCGCACCTGCGCGTCCTTGGCGTAACGCTGGAAAACGAACGGGCCGGTGCCGATCGGCTTGTTGTTGAGGTCGCCGGCCTTGTTGGTCTTGAGCAATTGATCGGCGTACTCGGCGGAGTAGACGGCGGTGAACGGCATCGCAACGTCGGCCAGGAACGGCGCTTCGCGGCGGGTCAGAGTGAACCTGACCGTGTGCTCGTCAACTTTTTCGACGCTTTTGAGCAGTTCCTTGAAGCCCATGCTTTCGAAGTACGGGAAGCCCACGCTCGACAATTTGTGCCACGGGTGGTTCGGGTCCAGCTGGCGCTGGAAGCTCCAGACCACGTCGTCGGCGTTCATGTCGCGAGTCGGCTTGAAATATTCGGTGGTGTGAAACTTGACGCCTTGGCGCAGGTGGAACGTGTACGTCAGTCCGTCTTCGCTGATGTCCCAGGTGTCCGCCAGGGCCGGAACGATTTCCGTGGTGCCCGGCTTGAAGTCCACCAGGCGGTTGAAGATGGTTTCGGCCACAGCATCCGCCGTGACTGCAGTTGTGTACTGGACCATATCGAAGCCTTCCGGGCTGGCTTCGGTGCAGACCACCAAGGGTTTGGCCGAGGCGCCAATGGCAACGCTCAGCAACGCAGCCGCCATGGCCGCACGTAGGGGAAGCATTTTCATCGATAACCCTCTGCAATCGGTTGAAGACAGAAAACCGAACGGCCGACTCATCATGAGTCAGCCGTCGGTTGGCGTTTTTACAGAATGTTGAACGGGATGGTGGTCACGAGACGGAACTCGTTGATGTTGCCGTCAGCCTGATGCTCGCTGGCGCGGTGAGTGGTGTACGTCGCGCGAATTGCAGTGGCTTTGAGCGGGCCACTTTGCACAGCGTAGGAAGCCCCGACACCGTATTCGTAGTGGGACTCGCCATCCATCAGGCTCAGGTCGCCGCGCTTGGCGCCCGGGTCGGTGTAGGCGGTGCCACGGTAGTGAGTACCGTCGATGCCCCAGCCCCGTGCCTGGTAGATGTTGAACTTCAGGCCAGGTACACCGTACTCGGCCATGTTGATGCCGTAGGCAATCTGGAAGGACTTCTCGTTCGGGCCGTTGAAGTCCGACAGCAGGGAGTTGGCCAGGTAGATGCCGTTGGTTTCGTGCAGGTAGTCGAAGTACTCGTTACCGTTAACTTCCTGGTACGAGAACGTCAGGCTGTGAGCCTGGTGAGTCAGACCCAGCGACAGCGAGTAGGTATCGTTGTCGATGTTGCCCATCAGTTTTTTGCCTTCATCGACGGTCTTGTAGTAGTTCAGACCGGTGGTCAGGCTCAGCACCTGGCTGTCACCCAGTTCGTGGGTGCCGCCGAAGTAGTACTGGTTCCAGAAATCTTCGACATTGGCGACATAGAGGCTGGTTTTCAGGCTCTTCAGCGGCTGGTAGTTCACGCCTGCGGTGTAGACCTTGTCGGTCTCCACGCCCGTTTGCGAATATTCGGTGCGGAATTTCGACAGGCTCTGCTCAGTACGCGGCGAGACGCGGTCAAACCCGCCCAGGTCGAACGACAGGTTGTTGAATTCCTCGCTGTGCAGGCTGATACCTTCAAAGCTCGAAGGCAGCGGACGGTTGCCGATGACATCCACGATCGGCGTGCTGAAGTTCTGGCGGCCGGCAGTCAGGGTGGTGTTGGACACGCGGAACTTGACGTTGGCCAGGCCCAGTTTGCTCCACTGGTCAACGGCGTCGCCGTCGGAATCGGCCAGAGTACGGTTGGAGCCGCCGGCGATGTTCTTGCGGTCACCGTCAAGCACAATGGCGTTGTAAGCGGCGACTTCGGTGCTCACGCCAACGGTGCCTTGGGTGAAGCCCGAGGTGTAGTTGACGATGGTGCCCTGTACCCAGTTGATGCGACGCGCAGTCGGCGTCTTGACCAATGGCGACGTGTTCTTGTCGCTGTTTTTCACGTAGCTGAAACGGTCATCACGACGCTTCAGTTCGTTGGCATACCAGTTGCGGGTTGTGCCGCCCAGGCTTTGTCCATCGATAAAGCCTTTGGCCTCGCTTTGGGCGCTGCTGCCGGCCAGTGTGGTAGGGACGAATTCCTGACTTGCAGGTTCGGCATACGCCGTCGCGGTGATGCTGCTGATGGCCAGGGCCAGTATCGCGGTGCTGCTCAGTTTCATGGGTGAAGCTCCTTTACTTTCTTTTTATCCCGGCTTTTTTTGGTAGTCCGGTTATTGGTTTAGAACTCGTTCACACATCGCAAACGTTTGCAAAAAGCCGGATTGGCGAATTTCGGCAAAGCGCTTGCGTGAGGGGAGTAGACGGCTCCCCTCAGCATTGCGGCTAATCGGTGGGTTTAATCGATACTGACGCCCGAAAATACGTTGCGGCCGAACGGGCTGACTTTGAACCCTTCGACCCGGGTGCTTAACGGTTGGTTGACCGTCGAGTGGGCGACTGGCGTGATCGGCACTTGCTGTTTAAGCAATTGCTGGGCCTGTTTATAAAGCACGGTGCGCTGTTCGCGGTCGGTAACGACCTTGGCCTGCTTGATCAGCTTGTCGTACGCCGGGTCGCACCACATGGAGTAGTTGTTGCCGCCGATGGCGTCGCAGCTGTACAGCGTACCCAGCCAGTTGTCCGGATCCCCATTGTCACCGGTCCAACCGATCAGGCTGACATCATGCTCGCCGTTCTTGGTGCGCTTGATGTACTCGCCCCATTCGTAGCTGACGATCTTCACTTTCAGACCGATCTTGGCCCAGTCGGACTGGAGCATTTCGGCCATCAGTTTGGCGTTCGGGTTGTACGGACGCTGCACCGGCATCGCCCACAGGGTGATCTCGGTGCCTTCTTTCACACCGGCAGCCTTGAGCAGCTCTTTGGCTTTTTCCGGGTTGTAGGCGGCGTCTTTGATGGTGTCATCGTAGGACCACTGGGTCGGTGGCATGGCGTTGACGGCCAGTTGGCCGGCGCCCTGATAAACAGCGTTGAGAATTCCCTGTTTATTCACCGCCATGTCCAGCGCCTGGCGCACTTCGAGCTGGTCGAAAGGCTTGTGGCGGACGTTGTAGGCGATGTAGCCGAGGTTGAAGCCCGGCTTGGAAATCAGTTGCAGCTTCGGATCGGTTTTCAACGCTTCAACGTCGGCAGGGCGTGGGTGCAGGGTGATCTGGCACTCGTTGGCCTTGAGCTTCTGCACGCGTACCGAGGCATCGGTGTTGATAGCGAATATCAGATTGTCGAGCTTGACCCGGCTCGGGTCCCAATACTGTTTATTAGCCGTGTAACGGATGTTCGAATCTTTCTGATAACTCTTGAACACGAACGGCCCGGTGCCGATCGGTTTCTGGTTGATATCGCTCGGCTTGCCTTCGGCCAACAGCTTGTCGGCGTACTCGGCAGACAGGATCGCGGCGAAGCTCATGGCGATGTTCTGAATGAACGCGGCGTCGACGCTGTTGAGCGTGAACTCCACGGTCAGCGGCCCGGTCTTCTCGACCTTGGCGATGTTCTTGTTCAGGCTCATCCCGTTGAAATACGGGAATTCGGTCGGGTAAGCCTTACGAAACGGCTGTTGCGCATCAAGCATGCGATTGAACGTGAACAGCACGTCGTCGGCGTTGAAGTCGCGGGTTGGCTTGAAATAAGGAGTCGTATGAAATTTCACACCTTCACGCAGGTGAAAGGTGTATTTCAGACCATCCTCGGAAATATCCCATGTGGTTGCCAGGCCAGGTACGACATTGGTCGCGCCTTTTTCGAACTCGACCAGTCGGTTGTACAGCGGTTCGGCGGCGTCGTTATCGGTGGCCGTCGTGTATTGCGCGGTATCGAAACCCGCCGGGCTGCCTTCCGAGCAGAACACCAGGCTTTTCGGTGCGGCGAAACTGGCGGACGACGCGGCCAACAGGCCGGCCCCCAGCAATGCGGAAAACTTCAAGGTATGGCGCATGACGCTCCCTCTTTTTTAGTGTTGTGCAATGCGCCGTCGTCTCATCCACAGACGTTCAGGCAACATTGAGCTCAAACCATGACGTACGGCAAACCGGTGGCCCACGCGGAAACTGGTCAGTACGCGACGGTAGGCACCGTGCTTCTGGCAGTAAATACGTAAATGCCTTAATGCTCGTAGGAAAAGTCGACGCGCCAATACCGAAGCAATCATCTACTACGGATTTTGGTGTAGGCCTTTTCCTGTTTACCCGGTAGATAAAACAACGGCGACGTCAGAAACGCCGCCGTTGCAATGCCTTACTTGCTGACGCTGACGCCGTAGAAAGAATTCAAGCCGAATGGGCTGATCTTGAAATCCTGCACGTTGGCGCGCATGGGTTGGTACACCGTCGAGTGAGCGATAGGTGTCATCGGGACTGCATCTTTGAGGACGTGTTGCGCCTGTTTGTACAGTTCGGTGCGCTTGCCCTGATCGGTCGTGCGTTTGGCTTCTTTCACCAGACCGTCGAACTTCTTGTCGCACCACTTGGAGAAGTTGTTGCCGCTGAGGGAGTCGCAGCCGAACAACACGTTGAGCCAGTTGTCCGGATCACCATTGTCACCGCTCCAGCCAATGATCATGGCCTGGTTCTCGCCACCTTTGGAACGCTTGATGTACTCGCCCCACTCGTAGCTGGTGATCTTCACTTTCAAGCCGATCTTGGCCCAGTCGGACTGGAGCATTTCAGCCATCAGTTTGGCGTTCGGGTTGTATGGACGCTGTACAGGCATCGCCCACAGGACGATCTCGGTACCTTCCTTGACGCCGGCTTCCTTGAGCAGCTGTTTGGCTTTCTCAGGATCGTACTTGGCGTCTTTGATCGTGGTGTCGTAAGACCACTGGGTCGGCGGCATGGCGTTGACGGCCAGCTGGCCCGCGCCCTGGTAAACCGAATCGATGATCTGCGGCTTGTTCACGGCCATGTCCAGCGCCTGACGCACACGCAGGTCAGCCAGCGGGTTGGCCTCGTTGCTGCCCTTGACCTTGTCCATCACGTTGTAGGCGATGTAGCCAAGGTTGAAGCCGGCCTGATCCGGCATCTTCAGCGACTTGTCTTCTTTGAGCGCTTTCAGATCCGCCGGACGCGGGAACAGGGTGACCTGGCACTCGTTCTTTTTCAGTTTCTGGATACGCACCGACGGGTCAGTGGTGATGGCAAAGATCAGGTTGTCGATCTTCACATCTTCAGGCTTCCAGTAATCCTTGTTGCCGGTGTAACGGATGTTCGAGTCTTTCTGGTAGCTCTTGAACACGAACGGGCCAGTGCCGATCGGCTTCTGGTTGATATCGGCGGCTTTGCCATCCTTGAGCAGTTGGGCCGCGTACTCGGCGGACTGCACGGAGGCGAAGCTCATCGCCATGTTCTGGATGAACGCGGCGTCGACTTCTTTCAGGGTGAACTTGACGGTGTGGTCGTCGACTTTATCGATCTTGGTGATGTTGGTGTCCATCCCCATGTCGGTGAAGTACGGGAATTCGGTCGGGTACGCCTTACGGAACGGGTCGTCCTTGTTGATCATGCGGTTGAACGTAAACAGCACGTCGTCGGCGTTGAATTCACGAGTCGGCTTGAAATAAGGGGTGGTGTGGAACTTGACGCCTTCGCGCAGGTGGAAGGTGTAAGTCAGGCCATCGTCGGAAATGTCCCACTTGGTCGCCAGGCCAGGAATCACGGCGGTGCCGCCGCGCTCGAACTGGGTCAGGCGATTGAACATGGTTTCGGCTGAGGCGTCGAAGTCGGTTCCGGTGGTGTACTGGCCTGGGTCGAAACCGGCCGGGCTCCCTTCGGAGCAGAACACCAGGTTAGTCGCAGCGGATGCGAACGGTGCGGAGGCTAACAAGCCTGCGCCGACTAAAAACGGAATGACCGCGTGTTTAAGCATGTTGGCCTCATGATTTGTTGTCATTTTTTAGTAGTGAGGTACGACCTCGTGAGTCGTGCCTGCGGATACTTATGCAGGGGCCATACCCAATGCAAGATCCAGAGCGGTCGGCGGCGTTAAACCGTGGCACGAACGTACCTTAATGTCGCATCCGTATAACTTTTGACGCATTTGACCGTTTGCGCGTGGTTTTTGCGGTGCATTCGCGGCACTGAAATGGTGCGCTGGAGGTGTCGGGTGCGCTTGGGTGGGGCTTGGTGTTACTTATTTATACCCTTGGGGACTGTCCCTTATACCATCTTGAGGTTGCCGACGATAGGGAAGGGGTAGAGTCAGGGGGTCGCGGTGCAT
>NZ_PJBC01000010.1 GCF_002836515.1 Pseudomonas sp. Choline-02u-1 | reverse complement strand
CGATTGCGTTCCTTCTGACGGAACCCTACCGAATGTGGGAGCGGGCTTGCTCGCGAAGACGTCACCAGCGTTGCCACTGCACTACCGCTCAAACAACTCCATCTGCTCAAACCCGCCGCGTAAATCCTCCAGTCTGACCCCAACTCCCAACAACCGCACCGGTTTGCCGCCACGATTGAACGCCTGCGTCAGCATCAACTGATAACTGCCCAGATCGCGCCCCGCCCCGGCCTGCTCCAGTGTGGTCTGGGTGAAATCATGAAATTTGACTTTGACGAAAGGCTTGCCCGGGCGATAACTGCTGTCGATCCGCGCCATGCGGGTTTTCAGGGTGTCGAGCAGCTCAGGCAACTTGTCGAGGCAGCTGCGCAAATCCGGCAGGTCTACGTCGTAGGTGTTTTCCACGCTGATCGACTGGCGCCGACTGTCGTTGTGCACCGGTCGGTCGTCGATTCCACGGGCGAGATTCCACAAGCGTTCGCCGAAACTGCCAAATTCGCGCACCAGCGCCAACCTGCCCCACTCGCGCAGGTGCTGGCAGTCAACGATGCCGAGCTTGCCGAGTTTTTCGGCAGTGACCTTGCCGACGCCGTGCAGCTTGCTCACGGGCAAACCGCTGACGAAATCCTCGACCTGATCCGGGGTGATCACAAACAAGCCGTTGGGTTTTTTCCAGTCACTGGCGATCTTCGCCAGAAACTTGTTTGGCGCAACGCCAGCCGAGACGGTGATGTGCAGTTGATTGGAGACGCGACGGCGGATGTCTTGGGCAATACGCGTGGCGCTACCGCCGAAATGCGCGCTGTCGGACACATCCAGGTAAGCCTCGTCGAGCGACAGCGGCTCGATCAGATCGGTGTAATCGGCAAAGATCGTATGGATTTCCCTGGACGCCTCGCGGTACGCATCCAAACGCGGCTTGACGATGGTCAGATCCGGGCACAATTTCAAGGCGTGCCCCGAAGCCATCGCCGAGCGCACGCCATAAGCGCGCGCTTCGTAGTTGCAGGTCGCGATCACCCCGCGCCGATCTGCCGAGCCTCCGACCGCCAACGGCTTGCCGGCCAGACGCGGGTCATCGCGCATCTCGATGGCGGCATAGAAACAGTCACAGTCGATGTGGATGATTTTTCGCTGAGTCATGTCGGAAAAAGAAACGTGGCAAGCCGGAGCGGCAGTATCTCATTGGCACCTGTATATAGCACCAGTGGTTGAATGTTCTTTTCCGACCGCAGGAACATCTACGCTGAATATATTTTTTCAATCAAGGATCAGCGGCCAATAGAGCTGAGAGCCTTGCGCCGCCTGCCTTGTGCGTCGATCAACCGGGCTGGAAAAACGCTAAGCGCTTGAACCTCAACAGATTTATTCATTTCGAAGGTTGACACACTCGTGAACCTCTGTAGAATGCCGCCACACAGACGCGGGATGGAGCAGTCTGGTAGCTCGTCGGGCTCATAACCCGAAGGTCGTCGGTTCAAATCCGGCTCCCGCAACCAAACATCAAAAAAGGCTACTCGAAAGAGTGGCCTTTTTTGTGCGCGTCTGTCTTGTACCGACAACGGGCAGACCAGGTGAAGCAAGCGCAGGATTTCTTTGCATTTGCGAAACTTAACGCACGCCTGCGACCGTTTGCCGCGATTTCGCACTTATTTGGCCCATTGCAGGATTAGCGGTTGACAGCTCGCCGTTCGCCTGTAGAATGCCGCCACACAGACGCGGGATGGAGCAGTCTGGTAGCTCGTCGGGCTCATAACCCGAAGGTCGTCGGTTCAAATCCGGCTCCCGCAACCAAACATCAGAAAAGGCTACTCGAAAGAGTGGCCTTTTTTGTATCTGTGGAAAAAGTCCTTTCGCAACAATGACCTGTCATCGTGCAGTGAACCGTCCAGGATCTCAGTACCGCCGAGTTGCGACTGTGCTTGAGTCGCGAACACGACGCCTGTAATCCACGACTGCCCTCGCCCACACCCGGTGAGAGGCGTAATATTTTGTGATTATTTTTTTCTACAGGGATTGGTAACTTGGCTGGATACCTCCATCCTGTCGCGCACAATCCAAGAGGTGATTGATGCGCGCCAACTCGTCTGATCCACAAGACTCCGTTACAGCAGAACAACCGATCAAACCCGAGCGCCTGCGCTGGCTGGATCGGTTAAGCAAATACCGTCAGCCGATCGGTCTGGCGGTGACGTTGCTGCTGTTTGCCATTGCCCTGATTGCTTGCCGCCATCTGCTCGCCGAGCTTGATCTCGACGCGTTGCATGACTCGATTCTCGACGTGCCCAAACCGGCCCTGCTTGGCGCCATCGGCGCGACCGTGGTCGGTTTCATCATTTTGCTCGGCTATGAATGGTCGGCCAGCCGCTACGCCGGCGTGACACTGGCGCCGCGCACGCTCGCCCTCGGCGGCTTCACCGCGTTTGCGATCGGCAATGCGATTGGCCTGTCACTGCTGTCCGGCGGCTCGGTACGTTATCGTTTATATGCGCGATTGGGCGTCAGTGCGTCGGAGGTCGCGCACATGACCCTGTTCGCCAGCCTGTCGCTGGGCTGCGCCTTGCCGCCGCTGGCCGCGCTGGCCACCCTGAGCAACCTGCCTGCCGCCTCGCAAGCGCTGGGACTGTCCGAAGTCCTGCTCGGCTCGGTCGCCGCTGCCGTACTCATCCTCGGCGCTGTGCTGGTGATCGGCATCTATCGCCGCCGTCTGCCGGAACAACCCTACCCCGACAATTTGCTGGTTCGCGCCGGTCGCCGCACATTGCGCCTGCCGGGTCGGCGCCTGACCTTCCTGCAACTGGTGATCACTGCTCTCGACGTCGCGGCTGCCGCCACCGTTCTTTATTTGTTGCTGCCGGAAGCGCCGCCGTTTGCGCCGTTCCTGCTGGTGTATCTGTTGGCCTTGGCGGCGGGTGTGCTCAGTCATGTGCCGGGCGGCGTTGGCGTGTTCGAAGCGATTCTGCTCGCTGCGTTCGCCGACAAGCTCGGCGCCGCGCCATTGGCCGCGGCCCTGCTGCTGTATCGCCTGATTTACGTGGTGCTGCCGCTGCTGGTCGCTTGCGTATTGCTGCTGATCAACGAAGGCCAGCGCCTGTTTCAAACGCAGACTATGCGCGCTGCATCCGGTCTGGCGGCGCCGATTCTGGCGGTGCTGGTATTCCTGTCTGGCGTGGTGCTGCTGTTTTCCGGCGCCACCCCAGAGATCGATACGCGCCTGGAGCACATCGGCTTTCTGATCCCGCATCGTCTGGTCGACGCCTCGCACTTCGGCGCCAGCCTGATTGGCGTGCTCTGCCTGTTGCTGGCCCAAGGCCTGCGCCGGCGCCTGTCGGCGGCGTGGATGCTGACCACTATTCTCTTGCTGGTTGGTGCCCTGCTCTCGCTGCTCAAAGGCTTCGACTGGGAAGAAGCCACGCTGATGACGCTGACGGCCGCGCTGCTCGGCGTGTTCCGCCGCTCCTTCTATCGCCCGAGCCGGTTGACCGAGCTACCGTTTTCGCCGCTGTATCTGGTTGCCAGCCTTTGCGTGCTGGGTGCTTCAGCCTGGCTATTGCTGTTCGCCTATCAGGACGTGCCCTACAGCCATCAACTATGGTGGCAGTTCACCCTCGACGCTGACGCTCCGCGTGGCCTGCGCTCGCTGCTCGGCGCTGCGGTGTTGCTGCTGGTGATCTCGCTGACGTGGCTGCTGCGTACCGCGCGCCCGGTGATTCATTTGCCGACGCCGGACGAACTCGACCGCGCGGCAAAAATTCTCATGGCGTCATCGCAACCCGATGGTGGCCTCGCACTGACCGGTGACAAGGCGTTGCTGTTTCACCCCAACGACGAGGCGTTCCTGATGTACGCCCGCCGTGGCCGCAGTCTGGTGGCGCTGTATGACCCGATCGGGCCGAGCCAGCAACGTGCGGAAATGATCTGGCAGTTCCGCGACCTCTGCGACATCCACCACACTCGCCCGGTTTTCTATCAAGTACGCGCGGAGAACCTGCCGTACTACATGGACATCGGCCTGACTGCGATCAAGCTCGGCGAAGAAGCCCGGGTCGATCTGCAGCGCTTCGACCTGGAAGCGAAGGGCAAGGAGATGAAGGATCTGCGCTACACCTGGAACCGTGGCACCCGCGACGGTCTGTCGCTGGAAATCCATGAGCCGGGTCAGGCGCCGATGGAGGGGCTGAAGGTCATTTCCGATGCCTGGCTGACCGGCAAGAACGTGCGCGAGAAAGGCTTCTCCCTCGGCCGCTTCAGCGACGATTACCTCAAGCATTTCCGCATTGCAGTAATTCGCTTCGAAGGCCGCCCGGTGGCGTTCGCCAATCTGCTCGAGACCTACAGCCACGATCTGGCCAGTCTCGACCTGATGCGCGCGCACCCGGAAGCGCCGAAGCTGACCATGGAATTCATGATGGTCGGCCTGATTCAACATTATAAGAGTCACGGATACGCGCGCTTCAGCCTGGGCATGGTGCCGTTGTCGGGGTTGCAACCCCGGCGCGGCGCACCGCTGACCCAGCGGCTGGGCTCGATGGTGTTCCGCCGTGGTGAGCAGTTGTACAACTTCCAAGGCTTGCGCCGCTTCAAAGACAAGTTCCAGCCTGACTGGGAACCCCGTTATATGGCCGTGCCCGCCGGACTCGATCCGCTCGTGGCGCTGGCCGATACTGCTGCCCTGATCGCGGGCGGCTTGACTGGATTGGTGAAACGCTGATGATTCAACGCTCCCTGAAGTACATCCTGGCCGCCCTGCTGGTGCTGGCCGTGATTGCCGGCGGCGGTTTCTGGTACCTCAAACGCCCGGCACCGGAACCGACCGTCGAACAGCTCAAACCCGCCGATGGCGCGGCCATGACCCGCGTGATCTCGGGCAGCAAGCCGAAAGCCCAGGTGCTGGTAGCCGTCACCGACGAACAGAAGCTCACCGAGAAGCAGCTGACCACCCTCAGCCGCAGCGCCTCGGCGCAGATTGTTCAGGTGATTCTGCCCAAGGACTGCCTGCTGCAAAGCCGCGCCCTGCAATCGGGCCTGCGTGAACTGAACGGCCCGGCCACTCTGGTCAGCGGCATCGGCCCAGGCGCTGTGCTGGCATGGCGCTGGCTGGCGGAACAGAAAGACGACAAGGCCCAGGCCATCTCCGTCGATCTGGCCCTGGAAAAACCCGGCTGCACCCACCTGCTGCCGAAATCCGCCGCCCACGGCCACTGGCTGGTGGCGTGGAACGACAACCCGGACGACGCCAGCGCAGGTTTCGTGCGCGATCAACCCAACGCCGAAACCAGCATCAGCGACTACGACATCAACCTGCCGCAAGTGCTGAACAACGAACTGCGCAAAATCCTCGTCGGTGGCGACAAGGCCAACGGCGGTCTGGCGATCCCGGTGGTTGAAGTGCCGGCCGGTCAGGCCAACGACACCGTGACGCTGTTCCTCTCCGGCGACGGCGGCTGGCGCGACCTCGACCGCGACGTGGCCGGGGAAATGGCCAAAATCGGCTACCCGGTGGTCGGCATCGACACCCTGCGCTACTACTGGCAGCACAAGAGCCCGGAACAAAGCGCACTCGACCTCACCGAACTGATGCAGCACTACCGGCAGAAATGGGGCACCAAGCGCTTCATTCTTACGGGCTACTCGTTCGGCGCTGACGTGCTCCCGGCGATCTACAACCGCCTGCCAGAGAACGAACAGCAGCGCGTCGACGCGATCATCCTGCTCGCGTTTGCCCGCACCGGCAGCTTCGAAATCGAAGTCGAAGGCTGGCTCGGTAACGCCGGCAAAGAAGCCGCCACCGGCCCGGAAATGGCCAAGCTGCCAGCGGCCAAGGTTGTGTGCATCTATGGCGAAGAGGAAACCGACGAGAGTGGTTGCACGGACAAGACTGCGGTGGGTGAGCCGGTAAAACTGCCCGGCGGCCATCACTTCGACGAGAACTACCCGGCGCTGGCCAAGCGCTTGGTGGAGCTGATTCAGAAGCGCCAGAGCAAGGACTCGGTGGCTGAAGAGTGATCTGAGCCACGCCCACAAAAAGCCCCCGCAACTTCGCAGTGACGGGGGCTTTTTAAATTCCAGTGTCCGCGATCAAAATCTACTTGTGGGAGCGAGCCTGCTCGCGAATGCGGTGGGTCAGTTTACAGATTCGGCGACTGACACTGCGTCTTCGCGAGGAGGCTCGCTTCCACAGAAAAAAAAGTGCCAGACGTTTACTTTCGTTTACTTCCAGTCTCGCAATATCAGATGACGCCCACAGACCTTGTAGGCAAACTCCGAATCGCGTGTTTGGGCACTTTTCCGCCCTATTGTGCTGTTTTTCCACGGGATACTCTCTGAACGTCGCTGACCCATTCAGCGATCGGGCTTGGTAACCCGGTGGAATAAGGCGCAACAGCGCACCTAATACGATTCAGGCGTATTTCCGCCTGTTGTCCAGTGTTATGGCAGCTGTGTGTGGGACGCTTTCGAGCGTGCCGGTTTCCTTGATTCCCCGGTTTACCAACCTGCGCACAGCTGCCACCCATTCGCTTGGTATCGGATGCGGCAGCTCTCGAAATCAAGGGAATTGAACATGAGCAATCAATCTGATCTTAAAACCATCGGCTTCACCCCCTTCCTCTACAACTCGGATCAAGCGTATTTCAACGTTCGCTCCGGCATCCACATAATCGATGCATTGTCCCAATCCTCCGACCTGCTATCCCTCGCCAAATCATTCGCAGAAGACGCTGCATTCAATAGAGACACCGACCGCCATGCCTGGGCCGCGCATTACCTGACGTTGATGGGCAAAGCCTTGATTGATGATGTGATTCAGGCGCTGATGCCGCGACCCGCGCGGACGAAGACTGAATCTGAAGCGGAGATGCCTGAAAGCTTGTAGAGATTTGAAGAGCAAAAGATCTGATAGCGCCCACAAAAAAGCCCCCGCCAGCCACAAGGCTGACGAGGGCTTTTCATTTGAGGTGAAAGCTACATCTCCACCTGCGTCCCCAACTCGATCACCCGGTTCAACGGCAGATTGAAGAACCGCAAATTGCCATTGGCATTCTTCAACATGAACGCGAACAGCGCCTCACGCCAACGCGCCATGCCCTCAAGTTTCGAAGCAATCACCGTTTCCCGGCTGAGGAAGTAGGTGGTGCGCATCGGGCTGAAGTCCAGATCATCCAGATGACAAAGTTTCAGCGCCTGCGGCACGTCCGGCTCGTCGGTGAAGCCGAAGTGCAGGATCACCCGGAAAAAACCTTCACCATGGGCTTCGACCTCGAAGCGCCGCGATGGCGGCACACGCGGGATGTCTTCGTAGACCACCGTCAGCAACACCACCTGCTCATGCAGCACCTGGTTATGCAGCAGGTTGTGCAACAACGCATGCGGCACGGCGTCGGAACGAGCGGTGAGGAACACGGCGGTGCCCTGTACGCGATGCGGCGGTTGTACGCGGATGCTGCTGATGAAGATCGGCAGCGGCAATGCGCCTTCGTCGAGGCGTTCGACCAGCAGTTGTTTACCGCGCTTCCAGGTGGTCATCAGCACGAACAGGGCGATACCGGCGATCACCGGGAAGGCGCCGCCCTGGACGATCTTCGGCACGTTGGCGGCGAAGTACAAGCCATCCACCAGCAGGAAGCCGAGCAGCACCGGCACCGCGAGGATCGGTGGCCACTTCCACAGCAGCAGCATGACCGCCGACACCAGAATGGTCGTCATCAACATGGTGCCGGTCACTGCGACGCCATAGGCCGAGGCCAGTGCACCGGAGGATTCGAAGCCCAGCACCAACAGCACCACGCCGACCATCAGCGCCCAGTTCACCGCGCCGATGTAGATCTGGCCCTGCTCGTCGCTGGAGGTGTGCTGAATGTACATGCGCGGGATGTAGCCGAGCTGGATCGCCTGACGGGTCAGAGAGAACGCGCCGGAAATCACCGCTTGCGAGGCGATCACCGTGGCCAGGGTCGACAGGCCGACCAGCGGAATCAGCGCCCAGCTCGGCGCCAGCAAATAGAACGGGTTGCGCGCGGCGTCAGGGTTATCCAGCAGCAAGGCGCCCTGGCCGAAATAGTTCAGCACCAGCGCCGGCAGCACCAGCAGGAACCAGGCGCGGGCGATCGGCTTGCGGCCGAAGTGGCCCATGTCGGCGTACAGCGCTTCCGCGCCAGTGAGCGCCAGCACTACCGCGCCGAGGATCGCGACGCCCATGCCCGGGTGCACGACAAAAAAATTCACCGCCCACATCGGGTTCAGTGCGTGCAGCACTTCCGGCGTGTGGCTGATGCCATACACACCGAGGGCGCCAAGGACGAGAAACCAGGTGACCATGATCGGCCCGAAGAGGATGCCGATCCGCGCGGTCCCGTGGCGCTGGATCAGAAACAGCGCGACCAGCACCACCAAAGACAGCGGCACCACCCAGTGATCGATGCCTTCAAACGCCAGACCCAGACCTTCAATCGCCGACAATACCGAGATCGCCGGGGTGATCATGCTGTCGCCGTAAAACAGCGCCGCGCCGATCAGGCCGCAGACCACCAGCAACGAGCGCAACTTGCGTCGATGCCCCGCCGCTCGTCGTGCCAGCGCTGTGAGGGCCATAATCCCGCCTTCGCCCTGGTTGTCCGCGCGCAGGACGAACATCATGTACTTGATCGAGACCACCCAGATCAGCGACCAGAAGATCAACGACAGAATGCCGAGCACACCGTCGTGATTGACCGGCACGCCGTATCCGCCGGAAAACACTTCTTTGAGTGTGTACAACGGGCTCGTGCCGATGTCGCCGTAAACCACCCCGACCGCCGCGACCAGCATGCTCAGCGGTCTGCTCGCCGAACCTTCGGCGCCCGCCGCATGACTACTTGCCTGACCCATCCAACACTCCTGATCTCAATACCGGCTTCTTCGAATGAAGCACTATGCTTTGTGGTGCAGCATGCGCTGTTTTACCTGTTGTTACAGACGAATGATTGACTGCACAAAATCGGTAAAGCTCAACGGCGCGAAGCATAGCGCAGCACTCGTCGTATTTCCCCGTATAAAGCTGGTCAAGTGCGTTGCCCGCCGCTAGAATTGCGCACTTTTTGATCAGAGGCGCACGAAACGTCCTGTCTCGCGAATCACTGCTGCTTTTTTACGGTGCCTGTTGTCGCCATGCTGCGTTGCCGCTTCTCGCCATAGCGCGCTATGACTCGGCGCGGCGCCTTGCCTGACGACAACAGTCACTCGTCAAAAAACAGCGGATTCACGAGACAGGACGTAAAGCGCCCATCCGTCCGCTGCCGCGCGTGGCCAGCGACGTCACAAAACACCGAGGTTAGACATGTCCACCACTCCTGCGCCGGCCAATCCAAAGGTTGGCTTCGTATCTCTGGGTTGCCCGAAAGCACTGGTCGACTCCGAGCGCATCCTGACCCAGCTGCGCATGGAAGGCTATGACGTGGTGTCCACCTATCAGGACGCCGACGTCGTGGTGGTCAACACCTGCGGTTTCATCGATTCGGCCAAGGCTGAGTCGCTGGAAGTGATCGGTGAAGCGATCAAGGAAAACGGCAAGGTCATCGTCACTGGCTGCATGGGCGTGGAAGAAGGCAACATCCGCGATGTGCACCCGAGCGTGCTGGCCGTGACCGGCCCGCAGCAGTACGAGCAAGTGGTCAACGCCGTGCACGAAGTGGTGCCGCCGCGTCAGGATCACAACCCGCTGATCGACCTGGTGCCGCCGCAAGGCATCAAACTGACCCCGCGTCACTACGCCTATCTGAAGATTTCCGAAGGCTGCAACCACAGCTGCTCGTTCTGCATCATCCCGTCGATGCGCGGCAAACTGGTCAGCCGTCCGGTTGGCGATGTGCTCGACGAAGCCCAGCGCCTGGTCAAGTCCGGCGTCAAAGAGCTGCTGGTGATCTCGCAGGACACCAGCGCGTACGGCGTTGACGTGAAATACCGCACCGGCTTCTGGAACGGCGCGCCGGTGAAAACCCGCATGACCGAGCTGTGCGAAGCGCTGAGCACCCTCGGCGTCTGGGTCCGTCTGCATTACGTTTATCCGTACCCGCACGTTGACGAGCTGATCCCGCTGATGGCCGCCGGCAAGATCCTGCCGTACCTGGACATCCCGTTCCAGCACGCCAGCCCCAAAGTGCTGAAGTCGATGAAACGCCCGGCGTTTGAAGACAAGACCCTGGCGCGCATCAAGAACTGGCGCGAAATCTGCCCGGACCTGATCATCCGTTCGACCTTCATCGTCGGCTTCCCGGGCGAAACCGAAGAAGACTTCCAGTACCTGCTGAACTGGCTGACCGAAGCCCAGCTCGACCGCGTCGGCTGCTTCCAGTACTCGCCGGTTGAAGGCGCACCGGCCAATGATCTGGATCTGGAAGTAGTACCGGACGACGTCAAACAGGATCGTTGGGAGCGCTTCATGGCGCACCAGCAGGCGATCAGCTCGGCACGCCTGCAAATGCGCATTGGTCGTGAGATCGAGGTGCTGGTGGATGAAGTCGATGAGCAAGGCGCGGTTGGCCGCTGCTTCTTCGATGCGCCGGAGATTGACGGTAACGTGTTCATCGACAATGGCAGCAACCTGAAGCCGGGCGACAAGGTCTGGTGCAAGGTGACTGACGCCGACGAATACGATTTGTGGGCTGAGCAGATCTAAGCACCACGCAAAACCTGTGGGAGCGGGCTTGCTCGCGAAAGCGGTGAGTCAGTCAGTGAAGATGTCGGCTGATGTGACGCATTCGCGAGCAAGCCCGCTCACACAAGGGACAATGCAGAATTCCAAAGCCTCGCTCTTTTTCAGGATGCGGGGCTTTTTTGCGGCTATCGTTTAGCGGGGGACGGACTCCCTTCAATTGCACAAGAGGCACACGCACATGCGTCAGCATTCGGTCATCCACACACCGAAAATCAGTGATTACGAAGAACTGACCCAGGTCTGGGAGGCCTCGGTTCGTGCTACTCATCAATTCCTGCCGGACAGCTACATCGAGCTGCTGCGCAATCTGGTGCTCACCCGTTATCTCGACGCGGTGATGCTGATCTGTACCAAAGATGCCCAGCAGCGCATTACCGGGTTTGCCGGGGTGGCGGCGGGAAAGATTGAAATGCTGTTTATTGACCCCTGCCATCGCGGTCAAGGCCTCGGCAAGCAGTTGCTCCGATATTCGATCGAACGGCTGAACGCCGACGAACTCGACGTCAACGAACAGAATCCGCAGGCACTGGGGTTTTATGAGAAACAGGGATTCGAAGTGATCGGCCGCTCCGAGGTCGATGGCATGGGCCAGCCGTATCCGTTGTTGCACATGCGGTTGCGGCAGTCCCTGCAACGCTCAAGCAACGGCTGACACAGCACAAAACAAACTGTGGGAGCGGGCTTGCTCGCGAAAGCGGTGCATCAGTCACTGCAAATAATGACTGACAGGACGCCTTCGCGGGCAAGCCCGCTCCCGCATTGAATACAGCGCCTGCAAATGGAACCGGGCTTAACCGCTTCCACACAGGTACAATGCCCACCCCTTTTTTGTTACGGCCCCGTCATGACTGACCCGATTCGCCTCTCCAAACGCCTCATTGAACTGGTCGGTTGCTCCCGCCGGGAGGCCGAGCTGTTCATCGAGGGCGGCTGGGTCACCGTGGACGGCGAAGTCATTGATGAGCCGCAATTCAAGGTCGGCGAGCAGAAGGTAGAGCTCGACAAGGACGCCAAGGCCACCGCACCTGAGCCGGTGACCATCCTGCTCAACGCGCCCGCCGGCATGGATGTCGACAGCGCCATGCAGTCGCTCAGCGCCGAAACCCTCAGCCAAGAGCACCGTTTCAGCAAGCGCCCTTTGCGCGGGCACTTCCTGCGCCTGACTGCCAGCGCTGACCTGCAGCCCAAGGCCAGTGGGCTGCTGGTGTTCACCCAGGACTGGAAGATCCTGCGCAAGCTCACCGCCGACGCGGCGAAGATCGAGCAGGAATACATCGTTGAAGTCGAAGGTGAGATGGCTGCCCACGGCCTCAATCGTTTGCAGCACGGCCTGACTTACAAGGGCAAAGAGCTGCCGCCGGTCAAAGCCAGCTGGCAGAACGAAAACCGTCTGCGCTTCGCCATGAAAAACCCGCAGCCGGGAATCATCGCGCAGTTCTGCGAAGCGGTCGGCCTGAAGGTCATCGGCATTCGCCGCATCCGCATCGGCGGGGTGTCGATCGGCAAGGTCCCGGTCGGCCAATGGCGCTACCTGTCCGGCAAAGAGAAGTTCTGACACTTGCACTGCCGCCATACATTTCGGCAGCGTTTGCGAGCGCTGCCCACCACGCATCAGGAATACCGACATGGTTCATAACGACGTACTGCGCAGCGTGCGCTACATGCTCGACATCAGCGACAAGAAAGTCGTCGAGATCATCAAACTCGGCGGCATGGACGTAGCGCTCGCTGACGTGGTGACCTGGCTCGACAAAAAGGAAGAGGACGAAGAAGGTTTCGTGCGCTGCCCGGACGAAGTCATCGCACACTTCCTCGATGGCCTGGTGATCTTCAAACGCGGCAAGGATGAAAGCCGTCCGCCGCAGCCAATCGAAGTGCCGGTAACCAACAACATCATTCTGAAAAAGCTGCGCGTGGCCTTCGAACTGAAAGAAGACGACATGCACGCAATCCTCAAGGCTGCCGAGTTTCCGGTGTCCAAGCCTGAGCTGAGCGCGCTGTTCCGCAAGGTCGGACACACCAACTATCGCCCGTGTGGCGACCAGTTGCTGCGTAACTTCCTCAAGGGCCTGACCCTGCGCGTCCGCCCTGCCTGATGCCCTTGTGCGGCGGCCACTGATGGTCGCCGCCGCTGCGCATGACCGCTTATTCCCTGCAAAAATAATGGCTCCGCTTTTCGCGGCTGACGACTAGGGTGTACTGACCCCTAATCTTCAGGACTCGCCATGCATCCCTACTTTTCCCTGCAAGGCCGCACCGCTCTGGTGACCGGCGGCACCCGTGGTATCGGCAAAATGATCGCCAAGGCGTTCGTCGAGGCCGGCGCCCATGTTTATGTGTGCTCGCGCGACGTTGAAGCCTGCCATCAAACCGCTGTAGAACTTGGCACGCTGGGCACTTGTCACGGCGTGGCGGCGAATCTGGCCACCGAGGACGGTGTGCGGGAATTGGCTGCGCGCCTGGGTGAGCAGATCACTCATCTGGATATTCTGGTGAACAACGCCGGCACCACGTGGGGTGCGCCGCTGGAGAGCTATCCGGTCAAAGGCTGGGAAAAGGTCATGCAGCTCAACGTGACCTCGGTGTTCAGCTGCATTCAGCAGTTCCTGCCGCTGCTGCGCAAGGCTGGCTCGGCGGCGAATCCGGCGCGGATCATCAATATCGGTTCGGTGGCGGGCATTTCTTCGTTTGGCGAGCAGGCGTATGCCTATGGGCCGAGCAAAGCGGCGTTGCATCAGTTGTCGCGGATTCTCGCGCGGGAACTGGTGAGCCAGCACATCAACGTCAACGTGATTGCACCGGGGCGCTTTCCGAGCAAGATGACGCAACACATTGGTAACGATGAGCAGGCGCTGGCCGAGGACACCGCACTGATCCCGATGAAACGCTGGGGGCGCGAGGAAGAGATGGCAGCGCTGGCGATCAGTCTGGCGAGTACCGCTGGGGCTTACATGACCGGGAATATCATTCCGCTGGATGGTGGGTTCAGTCTGTAGGTGGGCGGTGCGGCATGTGCGAGCAGGCTCGCGAAGAGGCCAGCCCTGTCACCACCAGACTTGAAGCGAGCCGGGTTATCATGCCCGCCCTACCCCGATTCGATTCCAGACCATGACTTACAGCGTCTCCCCCATCGGCTTCGTGCGCTCCTGTTTCAAGGAGAAGTTCGCCATCCCCCGCCAGCCACAACTGGCCTCGGCCGCCCGTGGCGTGCTGGAACTGGTCGCGCCGTTTGATCAGGGTGACGCCGTGCAGGGGCTGGAGCAGGTCAGCCACGTCTGGCTGTTGTTCCTGTTTCATCAGGCGCTCGAAGAAAAACCGCGCTTGAAGGTGCGCCCGCCTCGGCTGGGCGGCAACAAATCAATGGGCGTGTTCGCCACCCGCGCCACGCACCGGCCGAACGGCATCGGGCAATCGGTGGTCAAGCTGGACAGGGTCGAAGGTAATCGGCTGTTTATCTCCGGGATCGATCTGCTCGACGGCACGCCTGTGGTGGATATCAAACCCTATGTTCCGTATGCCGACATCATCCCTGGGGCGACCAATGACATCGCCAACGCCGCGCCGCAATTGATCGACGTGCAGTGGGCAGAGTCGGCCTTGAAACAAGCGCACACCCACGCTCAGCGGCTCGATGAGCCGTTGGTTGAGCTGATCGAGCAGTGTCTGGCGCAGGATCCGCGCCCGGCCTACCAGACGCCGGCACCGGAACGTGAATACGGCGCGCAGTTCTGGGATCTGGACGTGCGCTGGCATTATCCGACGCCCGAGCAGATCCGCGTGCTGGAAGTCATCCCGGCCGGGGATTGATGCTCACGGTCGATGTAGGAGCTGCCGAAGGCTGCGAGCTGTTGATCTTGCTTTTTAAGATCAAGATCAAAAGATCGCAGCCTTCGGCAGCTCCTACAGGAGATTGTCGTAAGCATGGGGAAATGTGTCGGGCATAAAAACCCCCCCATTGCCTGCAAGGCAATGGGGGCTCTCTGTGGCGCTTACTTCTCGACGAACGCACGCTCGATCAGGTAATCACCCGGCTCGCGCATCCGCGCCGAGATCTTCAGGCCGAAGCTGTCGAGCACTTCGCTGGTCTCATCGAGCATGCTCGGGCTGCCGCAGATCATCGCGCGGTCGTCCTGCGGGTTGATCGGTGGCAGGCCGATGTCGCTGAACAACTTGCCGCTGCGCATCAGATCGGTGAGACGGCCCTGATTCTCGAACGGCTCGCGGGTCACGGTCGGGTAGTAGATCAGCTTGTCACGCAGCGCTTCGCCGAAGAACTCGTTCTGCGGCAGGTGCTCGGTGATGAATTCGCGATAGGCGACTTCGTTGACGTAGCGCACGCCGTGAACCAGGATCACTTTTTCAAAGCGCTCGTAGGTTTCCGGGTCCTGAATCACGCTCATGAATGGCGCCAGGCCGGTACCGGTGCTCAGCAGGTACAAGTGCTTGCCCGGGTTCAAGTCATCAAGGACGAGGGTGCCGGTAGGCTTTTTCGAGATGATGATCTCGTCGCCTTCCTTCAGGTGCTGCAACTGGGAGGTCAGCGGGCCGTCCTGCACCTTGATGCTGAAGAATTCCAGATGCTCTTCCCAGTTCGGGCTGGCGATCGAGTAAGCGCGCATAAGCGGGCGGCCGTTGGGTTGTTGCAGGCCGATCATCACGAACTGACCGTTCTCGAAGCGCAGGCCCGGATCGCGGGTGCACTTGAAGCTGAACAGAGTGTCGTTCCAGTGATGAACACTGAGGACACGCTCGTGGTTCATGTTGCTCATGTACGTTTGACTCCTGGAGATTGGTCTGCGCGGCTCATTGAGGCTTAACGTGCGCAATTGCATCGCATTCTAATAGCGACGACAATATCTGTTAACTGGATTATTAAGATAAGGGTTATCGGTTATATCGATATGCGATTTACTCTCCGTCAACTGCAAGTTTTCGTCGCCGTCGCCCAGCAGGAAAGCGTATCCCGTGCTGCGGGTCTGCTCAACCTCTCGCAGTCGGCCGCCAGTACTTCGATCACCGAACTCGAGCGCCAGTGCAGCTGCCAGCTGTTTGATCGCGCCGGCAAACGCCTGAGCCTCAACGCCCTCGGCAAACAACTGTTGCCGCAAGCGGTGGCCCTGCTCGATCAGGCCAAGGAAATCGAAGACCTGCTCAACGGCAAATCCGGTTTCGGCTCTCTATCAGTGGGGGCGACGCTGACCATTGGCAACTATCTGGCCACCCTGCTGATCGGCAGCTTCATGCAGTTGCATCCGGAAAGCCAGGTCAAACTTCATGTGCAGAACACTGCCAATATCGTGCAACAAGTGGCGCACTACGAAATTGATCTGGGTCTGATTGAAGGCGATTGCAGCCACCCTGACATCGAAGTGCAGAGTTGGGTCGAGGATGAGCTGGTGGTGTTCTGCGCGCCGCAGCATCCGTTGGCCAAACGCGGCAGCGCGACGATGGAGGAGCTGACCCACGAGGCGTGGATTCTGCGCGAACAAGGCTCTGGAACCCGCCTGACCTTCGATCAAGCCATGCGCCACCATCGCAGCGCGCTGAACATTCGTCTGGAGCTTGAGCACACCGAAGCGATCAAACGCGCAGTGGAATCAGGCTTGGGGATTGGCTGCATTTCGCGGCTGGCGCTGCGCGATGCCTTCCGGCGTGGCAGCCTGGTGCCGGTGGAGACGCCAGATCTGGACTTGGCGCGGCAGTTCTACTTCATCTGGCATAAACAGAAATATCAGACCTCGGCCATGCGCGAGTTTCTCGATCTCTGTCGCGCCTTCACCGCCGGGGTGCAGCGCAGCGACGAGATCGTCTTGCCGACCATCGCTTAAAGCAGAATCACCGCCCACACCAGCGCAATCATGCTCAACGCCACAAACTGCGCAGCGCTGCCCATGTCCTTGGCGTTCTTCGACAGCGGGTGCAATTCCAGCGAGATGCGGTCAATGGCCGCTTCCACTGCGGAGTTGAGCAGTTCGACAATCAGCGCCAGCAAGCAGACTGCGATCAACACTGCCTGCTCGACACGGCTGACATTGAGGAAGAATGTCAGTGGAACCAGCACCACGTTGAGCAGCACCAATTGGCGGAACGCCGCTTCGCCGGTGAAGGCTGCGCGCAGGCCATCGAGCGAATAGCCGGACGCGTTGAGGATGCGTTTCAGGCCGGTCTGGCCCTTGAAAGGTGACATAAGAAAGAGACCAGCCAAAAAGGAGTGGGGAAGCTAGATCAACGAAAGTCAAAAAAGCGTGAAACCGCCAGCGTTCACTGGCTCGGAATTGACTCAAGTTGTTGCAGCAGTAAAGCCGCTTGCGTGCGAGTGCGCACGTTCAATTTACGAAAAATAGCGGTGACGTGGGCTTTGATGGTCGCTTCCGACACGCTCAACTCATAGGCAATCTGCTTGTTCAGCAGGCCTTCGCAGACCATGGTCAGCACGCGGAACTGTTGTGGGGTCAGGCTGGCGAGCCCGTCGCTGGCGGCTTTGGCTTCATCGGAAACGGCGACCGCTTCGAAGGCTTGCGGCGGCCAGAACACATCGCCATCGAGCACTTTGCGCACGGCCTGCTGAATCACGCTGAGGTCGCTGGACTTGGGAATAAAACCACTGGCACCGAACTCGCGGGATTTGACCATTACCGACGCTTCTTCCTGCGCCGAGACCATCACCACCGGAATCTGCGGGTACTGTCCGCGCAGCAGCACCAAGCCGGAAAAGCCGTAAGCGCCGGGCATGTTCAGGTCCAGCAGGACCAGGTCCCAGTCAGCCTTTTCAGTGAGGCGGGTTTCCAGTTCCGCGATGCTCGCCACTTCCACCAGGCGTACATCCGGGCCAAGGCCCAGGGTCACCGCTTGGTGCAGGGCGCTGCGAAACAGGGGGTGATCATCGGCAATCAGGATGTCGTATGTGGCCATTTTTCAAATGATCCTGTTTTTTGATGGCAGACGCGGTGCATTCCGGTCTGGCCAAAGCAACTCAAGATGTCGCTTTTTGAAGCGATATCCACAGGGGCACGTTCAACGCCAATCAACAGCAAACACGGCGTTTCAAACCTTGGCCGCACCCTAATCGGCGCCCAGCATGCCCAGCGAAGCCGGGGTGGTCAAGCAGCGCGGCCGCTGGCTCGTACAGTATGGGCCACTATTGCGCCAACTCCGGCTGCGGCTTTCGTATATAGGGCAACAACTCGGTGTGCGCCGGAGTCGATTCGTTCATGTCCAGTTGCTGCTTGGCACCGAGGTAATGCTGGCTGAACACATCAAAATAAGCATCCAGCGCCGAAGCGGCAGCGCTGTCACCGGCCAGTTCGAGGCACAACGCCGCGACTTCTGCGGTGCACAGGTGCTCGCTGCGGGTCGACCGGCGCAGGCGATACCGCGAGAGTTTGTCGGGCAACAGGCTGAGGATCGGCAAACATTCGAAATATGGACTTTTGCGGAAAATCTTGCGCGCCTCGGTCCAGGTCGCATCGAGCAAAATGAACAGCGGGCGCTTGCTGCTATCGACAGAGACGGTGTTGGTCACCCGAGACGGCTCGACGTATTCACCGGGAAACACCAGGTACGGCTGCCATTGCGGATCGTTGAGCAGTGCAAGCATCTGCGGGTCGGGCTCTGTGCGCGACCAGATAAACGCATGGTTGTCGCGCACCACGTCGGCAATCAGCCAACCGGTGTTGCTTGGCTTGAACACTTCCTTGCCAGTCATGATCAGGCACACGCCGGAGCGGGTGTCGACGCTCGGCCGCCACGCGCACAGGCAATGGCTGATAATGACCCGGCAATCGCGGCAACGCTCGGAGCGAAAGCCGCGCGCCTGAATCGGCTTGATGCCCTCGTCCTCGCGCTGATCACGCAGGCGGGCCACGGCGTTAGGGGCATGGTTCATCGCAGGCAACACCGGCAGACAGGGAAACTCGACACGAATGACACTCGGCAGGGCAATAAAGGCCGGCAGTTTACCAGAGCGACGGCCACAAGCCTGTACCGTCCAGACCGGCTCCCCTATAATTCGCCGCCACTGAACGCACCGCCCCGTGACGGGTCGAACCACCAGTCACTGAATCAGGAGAGTTTCATGCTGCGCCTTATCGTTCCCACCGCTGCCATTCTGCTGGCGTCGTCCTTTACCGCTCAGGCTGCGTCCCTGAGTGAGCAGAATCTGAACAGAGAGCTGCGCAACGTCGCCTCCCAAAGCAGCGTCGGCACGCCACGGGCGATCAATGAAGACATTCTTGATCAAGGCTACACCGTCGAAGGCACGCAACTGATCAACCATCTGAGCGTGCAAAAGAGCCACGCCGACAAGATGCGCGCCGATCCCAAGGCTGTGTATTTCCAGTTGGGTGCGTCGGTCTGCAACAACCCGTCGTATCGCAAGCTGATGGCCAAGGGCGCGATCATGCGTTACGACTTCACCGAAGTGAAAACCAACAAGGCCATCGGCTCGGCCAGCTATCAGGAATCCGATTGCCCGAAAGCCGCGCCAGCGAAGAAGAAGTAATCAGCGCGAAGCGTTAGCGCGCCGCTGCTCATCCTCGGCGCGCAATTCGGCGACCAGAGCCTGCAAATAGCGCGAGCGACGCTCGCCGCCCGCCAATCGTCGGCAGCACTCTTGCTCAAGGCTCAATTGATGAGCCTTGGCCGACTCTTGCAACATTCGATACAGCTGCGTATCGATTTCCAGAACCACTCTGGCCATGCATCCCGCCTCCTTGCCACCACGAATCCTTGAGTTGCCTTTGCCTTGCGCCAATGCAAGGTTGTCTTGCGACATCTGTATTTGAGTAAATCAGACTGATGGCCCTACGCGACACGTTCAGACGAGCGGCGAGGCTTTGGCGCAGATTGGTGAGCAGTTGCCAGGCAAAACGTTACAACGCACTGTTCAAGTCAGCGCGAATGCGTGCGAGGGTCTAGATTGAGAATATTCCCGACCATTCGTTAACGGCAGAAAATGGAGCTGCCGGCCCGTGTTTTTTTGCAGTGCGGCCCTGACGCTGTTTGTCAGGGCTACCCGCTCTGTACAGAAGGAGACGTTGAATGCCTTATCAACCGAATGACCTCTTGAGCCGTCATTTTCAGGAAAGCGGCGACCTCATCACTCAGGTCGAAGCCCAGCTCGACCATGTTTCCCCCAATAGCCCAAATCTTCCCATCTACCGCGACATGATCCTGACCGTGCTGCGCATGGCCCAGGAAGACCACAACCGCTGGAACGCCAAGATCACCTTGCAAGCCCTGCGTGAACTGGAGCAGGCGTTCCGTGTGCTTGAGCAATTCAGGGGGCGGCGCAAAGTCACCGTGTTTGGCTCAGCGCGTACGCCAGTGGAACATCCGCTGTACGCGATGGCCCGCGAACTCGGCGCAGCCCTGACGCGTGCAGAGATGATGGTCATCACCGGCGCCGGCGGCGGCATCATGGCCGCCGCCCACGAAGGAGCCGGGCGTGATCACAGTCTCGGTTTCAACATTACCCTGCCCTTCGAACAACATGCCAACCCCACCGTCGACGGCACCGACAATCTCTTGCCCTTCCACTTTTTCTTCACCCGCAAACTGTTCTTCGTCAAAGAGGCAGACGCGTTGGTGCTGTGCCCGGGCGGGTTTGGCACCCTTGATGAAGCGCTGGAAGTGCTGACGCTGATTCAGACTGGCAAAAGTCCTTTGGTGCCGGTGGTGCTGCTGGATGTTCCGGGCGGTACCTTCTGGCAGGGCGCGCTCGACTTCATCCGCAATCAGCTGGAAGAAAACCGCTACATCCTGCCGACCGATTTAAAGCTGATGCGACTGGTCTACAGCGTTGAAGAAGCGGTGGAAGAGATCAATCAGTTTTACAGCAACTTCCACTCCAGCCGCTGGCTCAAGCGCCAATTTGTGCTTCGCATGAACCACAAGCTCAGCGAACACGCACTGGCGCAGATGCAGGAGGAATTTGCCGATCTGTGCCTGAGCGACCAGTTCCATCAACATGCCTACAGTGGTGAAGAACACGACGATCCACAGTTCAGCCATCTGGCACGGCTGGCGTTTGCCTTCAATGGCCGTACCCATGGTCGTCTGAGGGAGTTGGTGGACTTTATCAATCTGCCGGAAAACTGGGCCGATTCGAAACCGCCCACTGCACAACGCTCACGCGAACCTTCCAGCGTGATCTGAAAGCAAAAAAAACGGCCCGCTATTTTAAAAAAATAGCGGGCCGTTTTTATTGAAGCGGTTTAATCGTCCATCCCTCGACCGCTGAACAAGCGGTTGATCATCTCCATCGAGAACCCCCGATACGCCAGAAACCTGCCTTGCCTGACCCGTTCTTTCGCATCAATCGGTAAATGCCCGGAGAACTTGCGTTGCCACGTCTCCTGAAGCTGCGCCTGCCAATTGATACCGCTTTCGCGCAGGGCGATTTCGATATCGGTACGCTGCAAGCCCCGCTGGCTGAGTTCCTCACGAATCCGCAATGGGCCATAGCCGGAACGGGCTCGGTAGGAAACAAAGCTTTCAAGGTAGCGAGCTTCGCAAAGCAGCCCCTCTTCCATCAGACGGTCGAGGGCTGTCTCGATCAGCTCCGCCTCGGCGCCGCGTTGACGTAACTTACGTGTCAATTCGACGCGACCATGCTCGCGGCGTGCGAGCAGGTCCATGGCGGTTCGCCGCACCGCGACGAGGGTATCCAGTACGGCGGTGGTCATCGCTGGTATCAGAGGTCAGCGTCGGCCAGGTCGTCTTCGGTCTCTTTGACCGACGAGGCCTTGGAGTCCGCAATCACCGCTGGCGACAGCAGCTTGTCACGCAGCTGCTTCTCGAGCTTCGCGGCGATTTCCGGGTTGTCCGCCAGGAACTTGGCCGAGTTGGCCTTGCCCTGACCGATCTTGGTGCCTTCGTAGGCGTACCAGGCGCCGGATTTCTCAACGAAACCGTGCAGCACACCCAGGTCGATCATCTCGCCGTTGAGGTAGATGCCCTTGCCGTAAAGAATCTGGAACTCGGCCTGACGGAACGGCGAAGCCACCTTGTTCTTCACAACCTTGACGCGGGTTTCACTGCCGACCACTTCGTCGCCTTCCTTGACCGCGCCGGTACGGCGGATGTCGAGACGAACCGAGGCGTAGAACTTCAGCGCGTTACCACCGGTGGTGGTTTCCGGGCTGCCGAACATCACGCCGATCTTCATACGGATCTGGTTGATGAAGATCACCAGGCAATTGGCGTTCTTGATGTTGCCGGTGATTTTACGCAGCGCCTGAGACATCAGACGTGCTTGCAGGCCGACGTGCATGTCGCCCATCTCACCTTCGATTTCAGCCTTGGGTACCAGTGCCGCCACGGAGTCGACGATGATCACGTCAACGGCGTTGGAGCGCACCAGCATGTCGGTGATTTCCAGGGCCTGTTCGCCAGTGTCCGGCTGGGAAACCAGCAGATCGTCAACGTTGACGCCCAGCTTGCCAGCGTACTCTGGATCGAGGGCGTGTTCGGCGTCGACGAATGCGCAGGTCGCGCCGGCTTTTTGCGCCTGGGCGATGACCGACAGTGTCAGTGTGGTTTTACCGGAAGATTCAGGACCGTAGATTTCAACGATACGGCCTTTTGGCAGACCGCCGATGCCGAGCGCGATGTCCAGACCCAGAGAGCCAGTAGAGATGGCCGGGATCGCCTGACGGTCCTGATCGCCCATACGCATTACGGCACCCTTGCCGAATTGACGTTCGATCTGACCCAGGGCCGCAGCCAAGGCTTTCTTCTTGTTGTCGTCCATTAAAGTCCTCACGTAATCAATAAGGCCTGACGGCCAACACCTGTATAAGTAGCCAGTATTATTCCACAGCGTTCGAAGATCGCCTACCCCTGATTTTCGATTTCTCGTGCCGCTAGTCGCACAAGGCCCTCTAGCGCGGCCTTCACCGTTTGTCGGCGGACTTCGTCACGGCTGCCGGGGAAGTGCTGGACCTCGCTATAAACCGCGTCGCCGACACCCCAGGCCAGCCACACCGTACCCACCGGTTTGTTCGGCGTGCCACCGTCGGGGCCGGCGACACCACTGACCGCCACGGCAAAGTGCGCCAGGCTGTGCTGCTGCGCACCGCGCACCATGGCCTCGACCACCTCGCGACTGACCGCCCCCACCGTCTCGAACAGTTCCTCCGACACATCCAACTGCCGGGTTTTCTGCCGATTGGAGTACGTCACGTAACCCGCTTCAAACCAGGCCGAACTGCCCGGAATCCGCGTAATCGCTTCGGCAATACCGCCGCCGGTGCAAGACTCGGCGGTAGTGACGTGGGCATTGAGCACTTGCAGACGTCGGCCCAGTTCGGCGGCCAGTTGGGTGGTCTCTTTCACGGCGAGCTCCGGATCGTGTGGAATGCCTTCACCGTACACGAGCCGGACGCGCTTTCAATACACAGAATCATTCAAGATGTTCGGGCGCCAGCGCTCTTACATAGGCCTGACAGGCCTGCAGGGCAATCAGTCCGCGGTCACCGGTGTCGGTAATGGCGATAATTCGTTGAGCATGCGCCGGGTCAAGTCGGGCGCGTACGGTTGCAGAATCCACGCCGCCGGCGCTGGCGGTGGCTGGCACGTGGCAGCCTGAGGCAACATCGCCGGCGTCGAGAAGGACTGACAGCCGAACATCGGCAGTAGCAAGACGATCGCGCAGGCGATCCTGATCACGTTGGGCATCGCTCAGCGCTCGATAATGGGTTTGTTCACTCGCCGACAGCCGTTGCTCCAGCGCCAGACGTTTATCCTGTTCGGCCTGTTGCGCGCTCGCGGCGGTCTGAGTGAGTTGATTCTGCATTTCGGCGTTTAACTGCGCCTGCTCGGCCAATTGCCGCCCGTAGCGCCAGTCTTGGAACTGCCACGCCGCAGCGAAAGCCGCGGCCGCCAGCAACAACAGGCCAATCACCCGCCAGGAGCCGGACATAGCACCGCCCTCGCCCGCGCCCAGATTTCCAGACGATCCTGCAAGCCATTCAACCCGCCGTTGATCCGCCGGGTAATGCTGTTGAACTGATCAACATCGGCCAGTTCGTTCAGGCCTTTCTGCGCCCAGAACCACGCTGCCGATTCGGCCGCCCATTGCGGTTGCTCAAGCAATTCAGGCAACGACAACAGACGCTCATCGCCAAACAAGCCGAGGCTGCATTGTCGATAGTTGGCGCGACCGGTGATTTGTATAAGCCCACGCCCCCTGTATTTTTGTCCGTCACCATCTGCCTCGGGCGTGTTGCCCAAACGTAGCGCTAACGTACCGGTGTCATATTTGCTCAGATACTGGTTGTCGCCCAATTCGCGCACGTAACGCAATTGACCGGACTCGTGGCCGACCTGTGCGAGAAACGCAGCAACACGTTTCGGCGTATCGATGCGATGCCTGGCCATCGCGGCGTTGAGTGGCGAAACAAAAACGCCCGCTTGGGAGCGGGCGTTGGGCATGATGTCGATAAGGTGTTTTTCAGTTAATTGCATGATGCTTGATCCTCCCTGGATTTGCCCCGATTGAATCACGGCTGTCAGTGGATGTTTGCCAGCCATTTCTTTCTGGATTTTTCAGGGGTCTATCGCAACGATCGGTCCACCTGATGTGCGTTCCGGACAGCTGCGATCAAAACTTGATGACGTACAACAGCGCGGTGTTCATCGGGCGAGCCTCATTGCCGCCAGAGGCCGCCATCGAGATCGTATGCGTATGTTGCCCGGCGGCATCCACGCCGACGTTATGCGCGTGGTTGCCGTCCGCCACGATGCCGTGGGAGTGCGCGGGAGCGTTGGTGGTGAAGTTACGGTTGATGAAGGGCGCCGAGCTGGAGCCCATGATCGACCCCGCAGTATTACCGCCGTTGATCTGCCCCTGCCCGCCCATGACCGTGTCGATGTTGAACGCGCCTCCACTCGTCACAGCGCCACCGTGCGCGTGCAATCCGGCAGCATCAGTGCGCGCCGTGTGAGCATGGTTACCAGCGGCTGCGGCCGACACATCGTGAACGTGGGAAGCATTCTGCCCAGCCTGTTTGCTACCCAGAACACGGCCCGGATCGACACCACGGCCCTCGTCCAGACCCCGGACAAATTCCCCGCGCAAATCCGGCAGGTTAAAGGTATTGGCACCGTCACCGGCACCGAACCGGGTGCCGATTGCTGCGAACAGATTGGCATACTGGGTACGCAACACAGGCTGTCCGTTGCATTTGAGCCAGCCACTGGGCGCATCTACGGTAGCGACGGCTTTCACGTCGCCGACATCGGCCCCCAATTGTCTGGCCACGCCGGTACTGGCAATCAGAATCCAGGCGCCGCTGCCCAGCGAGCTGTTCCATTGCACCCAGACATCTCCCGTCGCAACGATTTCACCGGAGCGAAGCGGAGTATGGTCAAGACCGACCAGCGGTTTGGCGACCGACCCCGCTACGGAAAACGTACTGGCGCCGGTATTGGTATTCAAAGCCTTGAAGCGCAACACCATGCCGTCTGTCAGCGTAGCGGGAGCCGGCGAATAGTTCGCGGCATACGCATTGGCCGTGCCGGTATCCAAGGCGAAATCGATGAGACCCGCCTGATTGATTTTGCGCACGGCAGTCAGCAATTGTCCGACATCGGCCTCATCGGGTTTGAGCGCACCGCCCTTGATCACGCCGAGTATTTCTTCGGTTACCGCATTGCCCCATGATGCCGGGATCAACGATCCCGGCGTGCCTGCCACCGGATTCTCATCGACAAACTTGCCATCCACCAGCCCGACGCTGGGTACGCTTTTTGGATAATCCATTTATTCAGTCCTTAGTCATAATTGATGTACACCTGGGTATGCGCCGGTGCACTGCGGTGAATGAGGCATTCCAGGGCCGAGCCCGGGTACATGCCGAAACGTTCGCCCCAATAACTGGCGCCGAAACGCCGTCCGATCGCCAAGCGGCCGCCGGTGTTGAGGATCCACATGAATTGCCCTTTCCAGGTGCCAAAATGAGCGCTGCCGAACCGCGAACGGCCCATGCGCGGAACCCGCAGTTCGGTCACCGAGGCCTCTGGATAACCCTGAGTGCGGGCGACCTCAATGAAGTACGCGGCGCACTGGTTGCCCACCGCCAGCAACCGCCGACGCACAGCCAGGCGGCGATCATCATAGAGCGGAGTGACTCCAAGACAGGGGTCGGGCAGGTTCATCACCGCCTCCCAATCCGGCACAAGCTCGCTGACGCCAGCCGGATCCATCTCGTTGAGCAAATCTGCAGCTCGGGCGTCAAGGCGAGCCAGTTCCTGAGCGACGCCTTCAAGCACTTGTTCGAGTTCCGGTACACGTTCCGGGTCCCAGGCCGGACCGCTGGGAAGCAGACTGCGCAACTGTTGCCGGTATTGTCTGGCACTTCTCAGGACAGCCATTCGCACCCCCCGAACGTCAGCAATTGATTGCTTTGGGCCGTGACGTTGGCCGAGGGGCTGATGAGGCTGTGATCGCTTTCACCGGTGGCGCTGCTGATGGCTTCGGTGATGTGACTGAGCAACAACGTATCGCCCAGCCCCGCCTCGCGGTTGTGCAAATCTCGCAGCTGGGTTTCAACCGCCGCGCGCACTGCGCTGGTGTTTGGCGTCACGCGCATTGTGTACTTGACCAGCACTTGCACGGGCGCCATTACCCTCACATCGGCGGTGACTGGCCGCAGCGGCTCGATATAAGCCTCGACGTCAGCCAACTGTTCTTCGTTGGGGATCGGTTGTGGATCATCGTCGCGCATGACGAACAGACCAACCGTGCCGGGGCCGAGGAAGTTGCCACGGCACCATGCGCGGGTGATTCCGGGGCACTCCAGCGCCCATGTTTCATAGTCTTGCGCCGAGCCGCCGTGGGGGATCACCCGATAAGAGCGAATCACTCTGGCGCGCAACGATTCAAGGCTTTCGGTGCCGACGCCGCCTGTGAGACCAGGTGGCTGAACGATGAAGCTGTTACCGATGACGCCCGCAATCGGTTGCACCAGATTCAATGTCAGACCGGCGTCGGCATTACCCACGCTGCCTGCATCAAGCGCAGCGATCGTGGTGCTGTTGGCGCCGCTGACGGCGATGCGGGCACCAGTAACTTTGTAAGTACGGCCATCATTGGACTGCAGCAGCGTATCGACATCCAGCACAGCACCGGCACTGGCGCTGAAACTGACGCTGCCCGTAGCTGCTTGCGCGGCTTTACGCGGTTGGTTAAGGCGCAGCGCGGCGATGCGCTCCAGAGTCGATTCGTCCGCCTTGTCTGGCAAAATCTGCTCGGCAATCCAGTCAAGATAACCGTACAAGCCATAAGCGGCGCCGCCGAGGGTGCGGGCCAGCACTTGCGCATCGGACTGGCGCAGCGAATCGCCGGCCAGGTCGCTTTGGGTGCGTTTGATCAGCACCGGCAGCGAAGGGGTTTCAAACGGCATAGATCACCTGCCAGCTGTTATCGGGGTTGATGTCCAGACGTTCACCGTCGGCCAGGGTCAGGACCGTGCGCAGGTTCAGGCGCTGGGCGTCGAGGCGTTCGCTGATGATGTCGATGGCGCTGCAATGGCCGTCGTCGAGCAGCCATTGCAGGGCTTCGCGGGCATAGAACTCGGCGTCCATTTGCGTCTGCCGGGTCAGCTTGACCCGGCGTAACAGCCACAGCCGCGAGCCGATGCGATCGTCGGCGACGGTGGGGAAACTGTCGCCCCACCAGCCGAAGCGCTCTTCGTCATCGAGGGCATCGTCATCGGCGGCGCGGCGCCAGGTGAACAGGCTGATGAGCACCGCGCGGGTCAGTGCGGCGTGGAGGTTCTGGCTGATGAGCATCATTGGCCTCCAGCCGGCGCGCCGGTCTGACCGTTACCGGCCTGCACGCCAACGTGAACATGCTTGATCTGGCTGATGCCGCCGGCGAGTTGATCACCGGTGGAAACGATCTTGCCGGTCTGGTTGATGACCGGCGTGTCGAAGTTGACCGCGCTACTGGCGCGGATATTCAGCGTGGCGGTCTCGATGTCGATGATCCGTCCGCGCTTGAAATGAATCCGGTCGCCCTCGTCGGTGTAGAGCGCCACTTCACCAGCAGCGAGTGCTTGCAGGCGATAGCGGCGGTCGGCGATGACCAGGGCGATGGCGTGGGAGCGGTCGCCGCCAATGAAGGTGACGACCCCTTCAGCACCGGCCAGCGGATGGCTGGTGAAACCGTAGGGTTCGAAGTGTTCGAGGTCATCGTTCACCTCGCCGGCGGTGAGGCGCATTTGCAGCGATTGCAGTTTCGAAGCCGAATTGGCGAGCACGACAGTGCCGCGCGCCAGCAGGCGTGTCAGTAGGCTCATGGAAGTTCCTTGGAGGTTGAGCTGACACAGCCAATCCTGTGGGAGCGGGCTTGCTCGCGAAGGCGGTGGGTCAGGCGATACGATGTCGAGGCTGCCGCCGCTTTCGCGCGCAAGCCCGCTCCCACAGGGTCTAGTGTCAGGCTTGGGGATTTTTCACAGGGGCGGGATTGGCATCAAAGGTATGCGGCGGCGCCACTTGCAGCGTGGTCACAGATCCCTGTGCCGACAACGAATAGGTGACCTTGGAAATCAGCATGTCACCGTCGAAATCGAGCACCGGGTCCTTGACCTTCACCAACATGTTATGGCGCCACAAATCACCATTGCTCTGCCGCCAGCCCTGCACCTGATAGGTGGTGGTCTGCGCGCGGCCCATGCGGGTGGCGCTTTCCCATAGGGCACGCTGCTGCGCCAATTCAAAGGTCAGTTGCGTGCCTTCATTGATCACCGTGGTGCGCCGACGTTTGAAGCTCAGATCCGCCGCCGTCGATTCGACTTCGCTGACCGCCGCGCCGCTTTTCGCATCCGAGCCTTTTTGCTGGCCGATCACCCGGTACTCGGAGAACACCTGGCTGAAATCCATCGGCGCATCGGCCGACAGAATGTTCTTGCCCAGCTCCAGCGCATCGCTGGCGCGCCCGGCACTACCGGGTTTGGCCAACACCAACTGGCCCAGCTCGTTGTCGGTAGAAAACACCCGCAGCAGCGACAGCAGTCGGTCGATCGACTGGAATGCCGTTTCACCCGGCACGATGGTGTGTTTGGTCAGGCGTGTGGTTTCGCTGATTTCATTGACGACCCACAGCCCATATTCGCTCGCCAGATCGCGGACGATGTTCAGCAAGGGCTGTTGCTGCCATTGGCTGGGCAGATTGCGGGCGGCGCAATCGACCAGATCCTGGGTTTTGGAACTGCCTTCGATGGTCAGGCTGATCTGCCGCCCGTCATAGCGGATCGGCGCCTTGAACACGTAGCCGGTGAGCACAAGATCTTTGCCGATTTTTACCTCGCAGGGGTCGCCCGGTTTGATCCTTTGATCCACGGACTGACCGGGCCATTGCCAGGTGATGTCGAGTTTGAAGGTGCGGAACTGGCGCTCCAGATCGGCGGTGATCTCGACGCTTTTCCAGCCACCGTATTCCATGTCGTTGACCGTCAGCGTGACGTGATTGTCCATCTCATTCATGGCATCACTCCCGCGAGACTTTCACGTCGTTGGGGGAGAACCCCGGATGGGTAATTCCGTTGCGCTGAGTCACTTCGTCGACTCGCGTGGCGTCGCCGAACTGCTTGTAGGCCACGACCACTGCCGGAAAGCTTTCCTGAAACGATTTGCTGACTTGCCGCACGCCCGATGAAGCCACTGCTTTGAGATGAGCGACCAGCGCTTCCTTGACATCACTGATTGCCTGAAAATGCGCGGGCCCAGCCTTCGCCAGCATCGGGTCAATGGCGGCAGTCACCGCTGCGCGCAGGGCTTGCATGTCATCGCTGACGGGCACTTCCTGACGGCTGACCGGCGACGTCGACTGTTGCGCCACCGAGGGTGTCGACGCCAGTTTCACCGGCGTGGTTGCCACGGGCATCGACGCCACCCACTGCGCGACTTTGACCAGCATCGTGTCCTGCACCAGATCGGCCATCGCTTGCGCGGCGGCATTGGTGTCCTTGCCGGTGGTGATCTTCGGCGCATCGGCCTTGCGAATCGCTTCGAGTTGCTGCGACACGTCGGCAATCACGCCTCGGTAGCCTTCCTTGGCGAACGCTTTCAGCTCCTTGATATCGCCGAGCAAACCCTTGAATTCCGCCGCCACTTCCTTGGGCAACTCCTTCACGGCTTTGACCAGTTCGGTGATTTGCCGGTACTGCTCGATCAACGGTTTCAGCTGTTCCTTGATCACGTCATAGACGCCGGTAAGGCTGTTGCGCAGGTTGGTGATACCGATCCGCGCTGCCTTGATCAGCGCCATCGCCTGCTCGAAACGCGCCACCGCCGAACCCAGCAGACCGTCAGCTTTGACCAACAGCACTTTCTGCGTGCTGACCGTTGCCGTCGGAAACGGCAGCGGCTGATCGGGGTAGAACTTCAGGGTAAACGTCACCAGCCCGCCGTCCTGGCGGGTATGGGTCATGTCGCATTCGCCGACCTTGACCTGCAGGCGACCGAGCCACGGATGCACGAGTTCGCCACGGCCCTGCTCCAGCGCCTGGAGCAGCTTGTCGCGCTGCTTCAGGCAATCAGGGCCGATGATGAACGCGGTCAGATCGTGGGTCTTGGCCTGCTGGCCGAGGTCCTCGAAAAACGGCAGGTCGCGTCGCGGGTATTCGTGCAACTGCCCTTTGCGCCCGACCGGTGTCTTCGCCTGGTCGATCCAGAAACCGACACCGCGAAAGGATGCCGGCAATAAACGGTCACGCCAGTTCATTGGGTACCTCCCATCGACAGCGAGCGATAGCCGATGCGCGAAGACACGGCCAGGCCCGGTTGATTGGTTTGCGGTTGTTCGGTGCGCAGGCCGGCCGGTGCATTTTCGAAGCGCACGGTCAGGCCGCCTTCGAGTTGCGTGCGGTTGTTGGCGGCGCTTTGCTGGATGAGGCTGCTCGAAGTTTGCGTCAGAGAAGTCGAGGACTGTGTCAGCGCCACCATCGGCGCAGGACTTGTGGAAGCGGAATCCGCACTGGAGCCAAAGAATTCTGGCGCCCACTCCCCCTTGCCTTGGGCATTGGTTCGTTCCTGCGCGTGGGTAAAGACATCGACCTTGGCCGACGCTTCGGCGGCGAGCTCACCCAGGCCCCCGTTGAAAAATGCCCGGACCGGGGCAAGCGCCTGGTAAAACTTTTCGCTCCACTTCTCGATCCAGACCGTGACCGAGCCCCAGGCCTGAATGATCAGTTCCAGAGGCGACCAGCCCAACTGCTCGCGGATCACCGCATACAGGGCGAGCACGGGGAGTTTGATGGAATCGACAAGATCGTGGAAAAAAGCGCCCACCGGTACCGACACCGCTCGGAGCAGATCCCAGATCGATGCAAAAAGCCCTACCAGAGGCGCCCAGTTCTTCAGAATCAGCGCCTGCGGGGAATACGCAAACAACGTTGCATAAAAGTCGATGACCGGCGCAGCCAGCGCCTTGAGCACGTTCCACAGCGCCGCAAAGAACGTGCTTACCGGTCCCCAATTGCTGATCAGCATGCCCATCGGAGTGAACCCGAACATCGTGCGAAAGAAACTGGCCATCGGCATGACGACCGGCGCAATGTCTTGCCACAGTCGAGCAAAAAAAGCCGAGACGGGTTTCCAGTTGGCGACGATCAACCCGGCCGCCAGCGCAACTGCGGCGGCAAATAGACCGACAGGCGAAGCGAGCAGCGTCAGCACGGCGCTGAAACCGGCAGCCGCTGTTGTCACGAACGTGAACGCCAGCGCTGCCGCCGCCAGCCCTTCCACCAGTTGCGGGTGATCGGCGACAAATTCACCGACCGAAGTCACCACCGGCACCAGCGCCGTTACCAGTCTATTGACGGCGGGTAGCAAAGCCTGCCCGATCTTCAATGAAATGTTGTCGAGGGAGAGGTTGAACTTCGCCAGATTAGTCGAAGTTTCCCCCTTCACTACCGCCGGCACCTGTGCCGGGACGGGCTTGTTCAACGGTGCAGGAATCAGCGCGTCTTTGCCCAGGGTCGGCACGCTGAGCTTTTTGCTCTTGGTCGCCAGTTCGTCTTCGGCCTTGATCGCCTTCTTCAGTCCCTCCTGAAAAGGTTTCAGCAAGCCGCCACCGGAAAGGAAACCCGATAAATCGAAGGGCTTGATCGAACTGCTTTCCAGACTTTTCCTGAACGCCGCCACCTTGCCTCGGACGCCCTTCATTTCAGTGTCCATCTTCTGCAGACCCTGCATCACGACCAGCATGTTCACCGTGGTCTGCATGTTCTGCTGGAGCGCATTTATTTGTGTCTTCGCCATCACTGCACCTGCTGCATCGCATTGATCCGTTGCGCGTGCTCCAGCGATTCGCGGAGCACATCCAGTGGCCTGGCCATCATCTGTTCGGGGTCAACCTTCCAGAACCAGGCCAGGTCATAGGCGACGGCGATCAGGTCGGTGATGGCGCCGACGCCGCACTCATGAAAAAACTTGCGACGGCCCAGCTCAGCGCATTGAGGTCGGCCAGATCCAGCTGGTTGACCGACGACGGCGGAATGCCGGCGCACACGGCGATGTATTTGGCCGCCACGTCCATGTCGAGGCTGACTTCTTCGTTCTTGTCGATCTTGTACGGCAGCGCCTTGATCGCTCGCACTTCCTGCACCGTCGGACGGCGCAGTTCGAGTTCGGTCAGGGGCTCGCCGTGGGCTACGATTGCTACTTGAAGCTTCACGGCGCCGCTCATTGCCAGGTCCCCTTGATGCCTTCGAATTTCAATTCGATGGTGGCGTCATCGCCCTTGGAGACAGGCTCTTCGACCAGATAGGCGCCGGCCAGCACGTAGACTTTGCCGTTGCTGAATTCGCAGGTGACGGTGATGTCTGTGCCTTCGATCAACTTCTTCAGCGGGAAGTCGGCGGTGTGCAGCGCGGTCACTTTGAACGACGGCGCGATGTCGGTTTCCTTGTAGAAACCGGGCACGACGGTTTCACGTTTGACGGCCATCAGCGGGGCTTCGCAGCCGCCGTTGATCGTCAGTTGTGCGCCGTCGACCTTGACGTAGCAGGTGCCTGCAATCAGTTGACCCATGGTGTTACTCCCTTGAATGAAAAAGCCCACACGCGGTGGGCTGAATGCTTGACGGTAAACGCGGATATCAAGCCGCGTCGTCGTACTGCAGACGGAACTGGTTGAGCAGTGCGAACACACGCAGACCGTTGATGTAATCCGGCGGGAACAGCACGTTCACGCGGCTCGGGTCTTGCACGTCGCGCTCGACGATCAGGTGCTCGGCGAACAGCTCGGCGTTCTCCACGTGGCCTTCGAGTTCGAGCTTGGCATACTGGGCAATCAGCTCACCGCGAATGGTCGCCGGTGTAACGATCGGCTGGCCGGCGCCGAAACGGGTGCCGTCGGAGGCCAGTTTGTGCCGTCCGTATTTGCTGGTGATCACGCTTTGCAGACGGCGCACGATGAATGCCGACTGGTGCATGGTTTCGCTGTCCAGATAAGAGTTGTCGGCCTGGCCGTAAGCGTTCTTCTGGTAGGTGGTGATCGAACGCTGAATGCGCACGTAACCGCCCTCGTAGTAGGCGGTGGCGATCCCGTAGTTGAGCAGCGACTGACGCTCGGTCAGGGTAAAGCGTTCGCTCGCCGGTGCAGGGTCGACACCCGGCAGGCTGCCACTTTGCGTCGGACGGCTGGCATCGGCGGAGATGAACACAGCCGTGCGCGCAGCCAGCGCGGCGGCCTGCACCCAGAACGGTTGCGGTACGCCCGGCTCCAGCGCCTGAATGGTCATGTGCTGATCGTTGCGCGCCTGGCCTGCGGCGACCAGGGTGCCGACAGTGCCGCGTTTGGCGCTGTAGACGTGACCGAACAATTGCTTGGCCCACGACCAGCGCCCGTTGCTGTCATCCATGACCGCTTGCCAGGTGTTGAGGGTGGCCAGATCGGACCACGGCAAGGCGATGAATTCGAATGGCTCATCGCCTAGCGCCGCAACGGCAGCGATCTGATCAGGCACGCCAGCGCCGCCGATCATCGCGCTGATCGCAGTGGTCAGGCCAGCCGGGGTTTCTTCACCGTTGCTCTTGCCCAAACGATTGAATTGCAGGCTGATATCGTTGCCGCTGTCGCCGGTCCATTTGGCGTTCAAGGTGACAATACCTTCGGCAGCCGCCGCGCTGACAGGCAAATCGGCGCTGGCGTTGATTTTCTGCGCCAGTGCGGTGGCAGCTTGTGCTGCGGTTGCGCCGTTGACCACGGTGGCCTGCACCCGCACACCGCCAATATAAAGGTTGAGCATGCCCGCCTGTGTCGCGGTGCCGGTCAGAGTCAGCACGCCCTTGGCAATGGCGCCTTCGGTGTTGTGCAATGGCAGGCACCAGATCTCGCCGATCGGGTCAGCCTTGCGGAAGGTCTCGTACATCGAAGCGAGCATCGAACCCTGGCCACCGATGTTCTTCGCCAGCGCCACGCTGGAAACCAGCACCAGTTTACCGACTTCAGTCGGGGCGATATTGTCGTTGACCTGAGCGACGATCAAACGGCGCATGGCCGAGGTCGCGCTATTGGCAGCCGAGTTGTCCATTTCGGCATAAAACAGCGGCACACGAATGTCCGCCGGGATGTTGCTGAATCCGATTGCCATTATTTGGCTCCCTGTGGTTTAGCCGCTTTTGCGGCCTTGAGTGTGATGTCGCCATCGGCCAGACGCCGGCGCCACCAGGCGCTGTCCGGCACGTCACGGCCTGCAGCCGGCAGCAGGTCGCCCGACTCCGGGTCAGGTACAACACGGCCGGCGGCCGGCACTACGGTGATGCGGTTGCTCATGGGGTTACGTCTCCAGAGAAAGTCATTTCCACCCGTCCATCCGGACCCGGGTGTTGCAGGTTGGGGTCGGCCGGATCGATCGCATCGACCCGCACCGTCATCCCGGTAAAGGACGACAAAGCATCCAGTTCGCGCTCGTGCCAACTCTCCGCAGGCTGCCCTGGCAAATTGCGGCCGAGCTGGAATTGGGCGTAGAACCGCAGCCGATAGAGCACGCGGCTGCTGCTGATCGACACCAGTTCACCGCCGTCATAAACGATGGCGCTGTAGTTGGAATCGGGCTTGAACCCCACCAGCGCACGCCACAGTTCAGCGCGCAGGTCGTGCAACAGATCCAGCGCTTTTGTCGCGTCGGCTGCGTCAAGCACGAGGACGATTTCGAAACGGTCGCGGATCGGTTGGGTGGTGAGGTTTTGGCCGCTGCCAGGACTGGCCAGATCGGCCAGCGGCAATACGTGAGCCGAGGGCGTCGGTAGATCGGAGTTGCCTTGCAGCAACGCCAGATCGACACCCACCGAAACATGATTGGCAAGCCCAGGGCATTGCCCACGCAACTGCGTGAGGATCGGGGTGATCTTCATGGGGGGTGTTCCAGAGTTGGAGGGTATTGACGAAAACTCCGCACCCACTTTGGGTTTTGTGCGGGGTTCAGGCGTTTGGGGCGCGGCGCGTCGAGTTGGTCAGGCAGCGATCGCTGTTTTCAAAAAATAAATGCCGCTTGGCAGTGGGCAACTCAATATCAAACAAAACAGCCCCGAAGTGACTCGGGGCTGACATCAGAAATACTTAAAACGACCAGATTGGACGCTCGATAAACGGCGTCCATGGTCCGTTATCCCACTGGTAAACCCGCTTCGGCAAAATGGTGGGGGTAAAACCGAATCGGGCCCACACCGGTTTCTCGCTGACAATCGAAAAACTGCCGTTAGCCTGTACCTTGGCCATGGCGCCCGGTTTGCCAGCAGTGCCGGTAAACCACAGTGGCGTATTGTTCGCGTCATAAATAACGAAGTTGCCGTCCTCCTGCATAACTGCACGGGTGGCACCTTTGTTCTGAGTCCAGCTCGCCCACAGGACACCAAGCGGGCCATTCGAAACCACCAGGTTGCCGTCGGACTGGAAGACTAGAGTCGTTCCCCCCACGACATACCGTCGGTCAACTTCGAGCGTGGTACCGGCGGGAATATAGACAGATTCCACCACCGGACTGATCGGGATGGCAGAGTTGCTCGCCCACACCGGAACGGAGTCAACTACGACGAGGTTGCCGTCATTCTGCAACTGCAGATAGGTGCGAACATAAGCGCCCCAAATGTCATTGTTCAGTGGCGTACTGTTGGCAGTGCCCCACATCCGTCCGTGAGTCGGATCGTTGAGAAACGCGTAATACATCAGATAGAAATAAATCTTTGATTTATCAATCTGCTTACCCCCGGAGGTATACGGTTGACCGGCCGTAGCTACCCAGACAGGAGTGGCACCATCGTAGATCACCAGGTTGCCATCGGCCTGAACATCCAGCTTGAAGCGCTTGTCCGGCGATTGAAGATATTGTCCGGCGGACATCTCATGCAGCGGTAGCAAAACCGAACTGCCATTTTCAGTAAACGGATAACGAGGTAGCGATGCCATAGAACTTCACCTATTGCTTGATAAGTTATTGTTTGCAGTCTGAAGCTGTCAGTTCGCTCACAGGCGGGGTGCCAGGACGTTCAGCCTTGGCATAGTTCAATGTCCTGCATCGAGGACATTTGATTTGTACTTGGAATACTGCGTTTACTCGGGCGAGCAAACGGTTGCATTGGCCGCAGCGAAATTCGCTCAACATGCAATGACCTCCCTTTCAGATGTGTCGTAATTGCGTATTACTCCTTGTTGGTATTGCCTGACGGTACTTCGCAGACGCCAATGCGCTTGGCCGCCCAGCGTTCGTAAAGGCCAATGGCGACATCAGCGCCGGCCATCGCCGTCAGACAGCCAAAGGCTCCAGCCGCCCAGATCGACATGCCGGCCGCATACAGCAGCATGATCGCCGACACTCCGCAGATCATGCAGGCGCCTGAGCGCAGGGCCAGACGCCGTACCAGTGACCAGCCGCGGGCGCCTTCCTTGTCGGCGCGCCACATTTCGCCAGACACCCCGCCGACGACGGCCAGGAGGATGACCAGCCAGATCGGCATGTCCGCCAACGCTTGTTGCTCGTTTGTCATGTCACGCCTCCGTGGGTGATTGATGAGTGATGGGGTGGATTCAAACGGTTTCGCTTGAGGCAGGCATTCCAAAAAGCCCGGCGCTCGCACGCCGGGCCTTTGAGTAATGCGCTCCTTCGCCTTCCTTCAAATCCTGTGTTCGAGAAGGAAGCTGACTTTTCGGCGCTGCTGGCGCGGTACGAGTCCATTCAGATTGTTTTTCCGACCGCGGTCCCTGCCCGCCGGATAACTGGTTCTGGTGCTTTACGCTGCACACCCGGGTCAGTTGCCAACCCTCTGAACCGTTGAGGCCGGTTCATCGCTGCCTGTTCTTGTGGAACCAAAGAGCTTGTCTTGCCAGCCGCTTTGTCGAGCGGCTTGGTGGCAAGAATATGCATGGATGCATACACAGTCAATGCATAAGTGCATTTATTTATGCATTAAATTTGCGTACGTGCATGAGAGCCAAGCGGGGCAAGGGTTGGGGAGGTTTCTATAGACGAAAAAAAACCTGCCGAGCGGCAGGTTTCTGTTGGATCGAAAGGGGTCAGCGTGCGTACATTCCCCACCAGAAGACATGACCGAGAATGACGATCTGCTCTTCCTGAATTTCCTGGAAGCTGTAGTCCTCATCCGGATGCTCGTCGCGATTGAAGCTGCGCAGACGAATGCCGGTGGGCAGGCGATAGAGTTGCTTCACGCGCAACTGGCCGTTGTGATTGATCGCATAAAGGTCGCCATCAATGATGTCGCCAATCCCGCATTTGCCGGCGTTTACGCCGACAGTGGCGCCATCACGCAGAACCGGCAACATGCTGTTGCCACGGACTGTCACGCATTTGGCCTGGTCGAATTGCACACCGTTGTGACGCAGGCTGCGCTTGCCGAAACGCAGGCTAGAGCGCTCGCTCTCCTCGATGACGAATCTTCCTGATCCAGCAGCCAATTCAACCTCACGTAGAAAGGGCACCGACACCTCGTCATCATCGACTGGCGTGTCGTCATCCCACAGGCTTATGTCCTTGAGTTCGGCATGCACATCTGCGCGCGTGCCGACGGCCGCTGGCGCGACATCCGCACGCCCGCGCAACTGATCGGTGCTGACGTTGAAATACTCGGCGATCTTCGAGATGTGCTTATCCGAAGGATCGACAATTTTCCCGCTGAGAATCCGCGAGAGCGTGGATTGAGGCACGCCGGTGCGACGGTGGAGCTCCGTGGGGGAGATCCCGTGCTGATCGAGCAGTGCTCTTAAGACGGAGGATACGTTGCGTTTTTGCATAACGCGCATAGTGCTTGAAGTTTTTTGCAAAGACAAATGCTGATTTGCATATTTCATATAAACTGCATTCTCATACCGACTGCAGCTCGCTTCAGGCATCGAAGCATCGGATACGATAAAACCACCACAAACCCTGGTCAGCGCTATCAGGGAATGTACGGTATGCAAAGTAATCTCTGCATACCGAACGCCCCTTTGAAACCACAAACACCTTCATTCGTGCATTTGCTATCGCTGGGCACGCAAGAAGTTCATTGCCCCCAACACGGCTATTTTGCCCTCGGTTTCAGGCGTTCAAGAGCGTTTACCGCATCTTGACTGCCGTTTAGCGCAGCCTTCTGATACCAGACGCTGGCTTCGACCTTGTTTTCAACAACCCCGATCCCGGTATCATAGGCCCGCGCCAGCCAATACTGAGCTTCAGCGTTATCGGTAGCAGCTGCTTTCATATACCAGTTCACTCCTTCGCCAGGATTCTTGGCGACACCTTGCCCTTCACTGTACATTCGCCCCAGAACAAGTTGAGCCGAAACATCACCATCGACGGCCCGCCTCAATATATTTCCGATACTTTCAGGCATGTACTTGGTGCCCATCAGAACAATCGAGGGCTGAGATTGATTGCTACTCTGGTATGCGACATCGACAGGTTGCTCAAAGACAATCCGAATTCGCTTGAAGGATTCAATATATTGACCCGATAACTGGGTAAACAAAAGCAGCCCCCCAGTACTTGGAAGAACCCGGCGAGCGTGCAGCTCATGCACTTGCCCCTGCATATCCTCCACCAGTGCTCGGCCACGTATGTCACTATCGGAATCGGAGGCAGGCTTAATAAACAAAGCGATCGACACCAGGTTTCGGCTCTGAACAGACGCAGATATCGGCACCTCCAAGAGGTAACCCTCATCGCTCTTTTTAATTTGTTTTAATACGTAATTTTGCTCTGCCAAAGGCGTTAACCGCTCACAGTTTCTCCCGTACAGCCATGGAAAAGGATCAATAGGAACGCACAAGGGCGTGACACCTTGGTCAATAGCTCCCGAAAACTCCTTCCAATAGGAGTTTCCAAGACCCGGAGCAACCCACTGACGACTGATCTTGGTACCATAGGAAGCCCAGCCAGTGCCAATAAACCAAAGAGAGAAAATCACCAGGGCGGCCAGGCGCCCGAAGCGAAACCTGGCAGCAGCCGACGCCAAAATGGCTGCACAGGCAGCGACAACAAATACAAACCCAATGTAAGCAGTCAGTATATATCTGGAAATTCTGAAATCTGTCACTACTGGCTGAAAGGAATCGGTCCAGACGAGACTAAACGCCAAACAATTTAAAAGCGCCGTGAACGCTACCAAGCCGACCCCAACCAACAATAGAGGACGGGCATTAATTACCTTTGCAAATGCCAATCCGAGGATGGCCAACACCAGGGAACCGACCACTGCAAATGTGCCAAAACCAGCCTGAAAGTCAGGACCCAGTAAAAAACGTCCAAACAAGGTCACCGTATAAACGAGTGCCAGGTAGCCTTTGTAGAACAAAGAACTATCACTGTGTTGCAGCGGCGTCCACCCGGTATTCGCACTTACGACCATCCGTGCGACCTGCACCAGGCAAAACAGTACAGAAACGACAGCAATTGCCCTTATACGTCCCGGCCTCAAGAGTGCTGCGAAGACCAATACTGGGAGAATCGTCATTACCGCTGGTTTCGAGACGAATAGAAAGGGTACTAACCAGGCCCATAGCGGTAGGTCATTTTTTCGATCGCTCAATGCAAGAGCGATTACAGCGCCAATGAAGAAAACCGAAAAATAAGTAAAATTGATAAACGTACGGCTTTCAAAGTCAGCAACCATCAAGACAGCTATAACAACCAGCAATCGTAACCCGTCGCTTTCGATAACAGCTCGAAACCGCTCGATCAAAAAAGAGCAGATTAACAGAGAGATAAGTGCAACAGACATCCAGCTATAGTAATACGGCACGGAGACTGCCGGAATTGAAAACAACGCACCTATATAAGCGACAATACGTTGCGGTAAAGGTACGTACCCCGCGTCCACAGCGAAAAAATTCTGATAAAGCGATGGAGCGTTCGCATTATCAAAATAATTAGGCCCCATTTCCGCCCACATTGCACCACCCAACAACCAACCAGGTTGCAGGGCCAGTAAATAGACCACATGAAATAAAACTGCTGCCCAAAATAATATAGCGCCTCTCCCGAGGAAGTTATTTCTATTTGGGGATTCTACGGATTGCATAAAAAATTCCCTGGTTGAAAATCAGACAAAACTTCCGAAAAAATCAGAGCAGCCTATTCGCTGAGGACATCACCGTCCACCGCCCCCCTTTTCTGGGGCAGCAGATCAAGGCGCTCATCCCCCCTGCGATGCGCGGGATGATACCTGCCAACCCTGCTTGTGGCTAACACAAGTCGAAGCAATTTGCTGAAGCAGACCAGGAGTAATCGGGCTCTGGCTTTGCATTAATGGATGCCAAAATCTGATCTACGGCAAATGAATTGCTCCTGTCACCGGATTTCCACAACCACGAGTCGAAGCCGGACCTCAGTTCATCGCTAGCTCGTCCCGCGTCTGAAACGGGCAGATTTGGCCACTCACAGGCCTTCTAAAGCGCCGTTCCAAGACGTATAATCGCGACACTTCAAAGCGTGCTGCCCCCTAGTAGCTTTCGATATCAACCAAGTACATGGCGAGGACATCTTGCAAATAATCATTCCAATGTCAGGCTTTGGTGAACGGTTCCGCCGTGCCGGTTATACCGTTCCAAAACCGCTAATTGAAATAGACGGCAAGCCTATCATTGCACATGTTCTAGATATGTTCCCTGGTGAGCAGGACGTCATTTTTATTTGCAATCAGGATCATCTTGATAACTCCGACTACCGTATGGAGTCGCTCCTGAAGAATCTTTGCCCGACGGGTAAAATCATCGGCATACCTGCGCATAAACTCGGGCCTGTCTATGCTGTTCGCCAAATTGAGCACTTGATCAAACTCGACAGCCCGGTCGTGGTTAACTATTGTGACTTTACCTGTTACTGGGATTGGCCGCATTTTAAGAGCTTTGTAAAAACCACAGGCTGCGCCGGTGCAATACCTGCCTACAAAGGATTCCACCCCCACTCGCTGGGCAGCACTAATTATGCCTATATTCGAGAAACTTTAGGCGCTGTACAGGACATTCAGGAAAAACAGCCTTACACCAATAATCGAATGGATGAGTATGCTTCCAGTGGTACCTATTACTTCGACTCAGGCAGGACGATGATCGATGCGTTCCGGCAAACCATGGACCAGCAACTCAACGTCAATGGAGAATATTATGTCAGTCTGGCCTACAAGCCGTTACTGGCCGACAGCCGTTCTGTAATGGTTTATCCGCTCCAGCACTTCATGCAGTGGGGCACACCCGATGACGTCAGAGAGTATAACGGCTGGTCTACAGCATTCAGAAAGATGAACCAGCTGTCCGCCCCTCTCTCTGCCCCACCCGCCGGCGCGCTGATCATTCCAATGGCCGGTATGGGTCAACGTTTTGCCAACGAAGGTTATGCGCTGACTAAACCCCTGATACCTGTTTCAGGCAAAACCATGGTCAATCAGGCAACCGACGATTTGCCTAAAGCCAAACATCATGCATTCGTCATTCGCCAAGACATGCCGGGATATGCCGAAACCGCGGAGCAACTTGAAGGTCTGTATCCTGGCACGGTAATCAAGACAATTCCGAACGTTACACAGGGGCAGGCCTGCACAGCGTTACTCGGTCTTGATGCACTTGAGAGCGCCATTGGGCATATTGACGGTCCTATTACTTTCGGCGCCTGTGATAACGGTGCTCTTTATGATGAACAGGCGTTTCGAACCCTGATCGACAATCCTGAAGTGGACGTAATTGTCTGGGGCGTGAGAGGCCATGCAAATGCGATCCGTCAGCCACAAATGTACGGCTGGATCGACTCGGAGAATGGCCGCATTCTTCGTGTTTCGGTGAAGACACCACTGGCGTCTCCAGAAACAGACCCGATCATCCTCGGAACATTCACTTTCCGACGTGCAGAAGACTTCCGTTTGGCAATCTCTAATTTGATTCAGAGAGATGGTCGTATCAACGGCGAGTTTTATATTGACTCTGTTATCAATGACGCAATTGAAACAGGCCTGCGTTGCGAGCTGTTTGAGGTAGATAGCTTTCTATCGTGGGGCACCCCGAACGATCTGCGCACGTTTGAATATTGGCAATCCTGCTTTCACAAATGGCCAAGCCACCCTTATCGATTGCAGAACGACGCACGAATTCCACCGCAAGCCGTTGTAGAGCTGGAATCGCGTTACCAAGCGATACTACCCGAACTCCCTGGCTCAAACGTATGATCCTCCGCGAGCTTAAGGTTTTTTTAATCGTTGGAATCTTGACCGTTCTCATCGATTTCCTGACCTACCGCGCCATTATCTGGACCGCGCGACTGGATATCGACATGGCCAAAGCAGCTGGTTTTCTGGCAGGTACCTTATTCGCCTACGTTGCAAACAGGAGATGGACGTTTGATCAAAGGGAACATGCGCCCGGGAGCGCATGGCGCTTTATACCGCTTTACGCGATCACTTTGGGCGCCAACGTCTGGGTAAACTCGATGTGCCTGAGTCTGCTCCACTCCTTGCCCGGTTCAATCCAGATGTCGTTTCTGGTCGCCACGGCAATGTCCGCCGCGCTCAACTTTCTGGGAATGAAGCTCTATGTGTTCAAAGCGCACACTACTAAGGAGAGGTCATGAAGTTCTCGCTCGTCATTCCCTGCTATAACGAGTCGGCCAGTTTGCCGTTATTGCTTGAACGCTGCAAAGGCCTGGTTGCGCAAAAGGGCGTAGAGGTCATTTTGGTCGATAACGGATCGACCGATAGCACACCGCAAGTACTGGAAAGCCTGCTACCTGCTTACCCAGGTTGCAGAAGCGTGCGAGTCGACGTTAATCATGGATATGGCCACGGTATTCTCTGTGGTTTGCGTGCGGCCGAAGGCGACGTTCTCGGATGGACGCACGCAGATCTACAAACCGATCCAATGGACGCACTGCGTGGGCTAGCTATCTTTGATCAGTATGGACCGGAAATTTTCGTCAAGGGTCGTCGCTTTGGTCGCCCCTTAGCGGACGTCGCGTTCACGTTTGGCATGAGCGTCTTCGAAACCATTCTGCTGGGTAAACCCATGTGGGATATCAACGCTCAACCCACCATGTTTTCGAGAGACTTCTTTGCGCGTTGGGAGTCAGCTCCTGCAGATTTTGCACTGGATTTATATGCCTACCATCTGGCACAGGCCGAAGGACTGAAAATTCATCGATTTGCGGTTCGCTTTGGTGAGCGCCACCATGGTGTATCCCACTGGAACGTCAACTGGGCTGCTAAAAGAAAGTTTATCCGCAGAACTATCGATTTCAGCTTGCAACTTAAAAAGAGTCTAAGGAAATGAAGCTCATCTCGCATCGGCGTAACACTCGCCAAGAACTCAATGCCACTGATGGAAAATACGGTATTGAAGTCGACATCCGCAGCTTCGGAAATGAGCTGGTCATCCACCACGACCCCTATACAAAGGGTGAGTCGTTCGAGGAGTGGGTTAATGACTATCGTCACGGTACGCTGATTCTGAACGTGAAGGAAGAAGGACTGGAGGCGCGCCTGATTGCGCTGATGAAAGAAAAGGCAATTGAGGATTACTTCTTTCTGGATCAGTCATTTCCGTTCCTGATCAAGTGGTCCAAAGCGGGTGAACGCCGATGTGCTGTGCGTGTATCAGAGTTTGAGTCCATTGAAACAGCTTTGACACTTGCCGGAAAAATCGAATGGGTATGGGTCGACTGTTTTTCCCGCTTTCCGCTCAGTAATGAAGACGCCACGCGCTTGCAGAATGCTGGCTTTAAGCTGTGCCTGGTATCTCCAGAATTGCAAGGCCGGGATGCAGAGTCGGAAATCCCGTTACTGATAAACATGCTGAGTGAACGGAACATTGTTGCGGAAGCTGTCTGCACCAAAAGACCTGATTTGTGGGAAAAATTGGCGACGAAGGCATGAAATCAAAGCTATTTATCCACCCGCTCTTCCTGATCGGTCTGGCACTGCGCATTCTGCTCATACTGTGTATCGCTCCCGCGTCAATGACAAATTGGTATGTGCCCTTTCTGGATACCAGCGTTAGTACATTGACAATTGACCCGTGGGCTACGTGGCTTGAACAAGGTGGCGATATCGCTGCGTTTCCCTATGGTTACGTTATGTGGACAGCCTTCACGCCTTTGATAGCGCTATGCAAGCTCCTTTCAATACCGCTTTCTGTGGGTTATGGCCTGACTTTGTTTGGCACCGACCTGCTATTATTGATCGTTTTGCAAAAACTGATCCCAAATCGCGATCGCTTGCTGCTGGCAGTCTATTGGTTGTCGCCCATAGTGATAGTGGGCAGCTATGTACTGGGCTTTAACGACTTGATTCCAGTGCTTCTTCTTGCTGGCTCACTCTACTTTATCAAACGTGCCCGATTGGTTATCGCGGGACTGATATTTGTCTGTGCGGTATCTGCGAAACTCAGTATGGTACTGGCCCTGCCTTTTTTCCTCGTTTACTTGCAACACAACCGACCACTACGTCAGTTTTTACCGCGTTTTCTAATCGCCCTTGCGGTGGGTGCCTTTGTCACGATATTGCCATTCCTTCTGTTCAGTTCCGGTTTGAGCATGCTTTACAACAACCCGGAAATTCAAAAGGTCTACAAGCTAACTATCAGCATCAACGAAAATAACCTCCTGTACATCGTACCGCTTGCATACTTATTGATGATTTATGCAACATGGAGAATTAAACGGCCTAACTTTGAACTCTTTCACTCAACACTAGGCGTCGTTTTTTTACTTGTGGTGCTCATGACACCTGCGTCACCTGGCTGGTTTATCTGGGTCATTCCTTCTCTGGTAGCTTACCAGGCAGCCAGTGATCGGATTGCTATTGTGATTACCGGAGTTTTTTCGCTGCTCTACGTCGCAAGCTCGGCGCTGATCATCTCTGATCTCGGTGTAGCCGCTCAGCAAGCGACCTGGTTACCGCAAGTCGTCAGCCAGTGGTTGCTAAACGGCAAGTTGTCTTCTCTGATTCATACAGCCATGGTTGCGACGGGCATTATTCTGACCCTTCGTATATGGCGTGAATCTGTCAGTCGCAACGATTATTTCAGACTGAGTCGAAAGCCTTTCGTCATTGGTGTGGCTGGAGATTCCGGGGCAGGCAAAGATACCTTTTCAGACGCCATCAAAGGTCTGTTCGGGGGCCACTCGGTAGCGACGCTATCTGGCGACGACTACCATCTATGGGATCGTCAGAAACCAATGTGGCAAGTGATGACCCACTTGAACCCGATGGCCAACGACCTCGAAGGTTTCGCCAATGATCTGATATCACTGACGGACTCAAAACCCATCCACTCTCGTCACTATGACCACCATACGGGTCGCATGAGCCGTCCCTTCGTCATCAACAGCAATGACTTCATCATTGCAAGTGGTTTGCACGCTCTGTACTTACCGATCTTGCGCGAATGCTACAACTTGAGTGTTTACTTGGATATCGATGAGGATTTGAGGCGCCATTTCAAGCTTCAACGTGATGTACACCAGCGCGGACATACGGAAGAAAAGGTGCTCTCGTCTTTCGCTCGCAGAGAACCCGATTCCGCGCGTTTTATACGCCCTCAGGCGGCACATGCAGATCTCGTATTGTCCTTGCAACCGATACACCCGCGTATTCTCGATGGGGCAGACATAGAACGTCTTCTGCACTTCAAGATTGTGGCCCGTTCGTGCAATGGCTTGAACGAGATGTCCCTGGTCCGGGTGCTGGTCGGGGTTTGTGGGCTGCATGTCGATATGTCGACCAATGACGATGCGACTCAAGTAGAGCTGACTATCGAAGGCGAAACCTCTGCTCAGGATATTGAGATGGCAGCGAGGATGATCTGTCCAAGGATCTTCGAGTTTCTGGATCTGACGCCCCAATGGCAGGATGGCGTAATGGGGCTGATGCAATTGATCACCCTCTCTCACATCAATCAAGCACTCACGAAACGGTTTATATAGTGAAAATTTTTACACCTGAGCGGTTTGACCGGCTTCCCGACGCTATTTTGTTCGACACCGACAACACTCTTTATCCCTATGATCCTGCACATGCGGCTGCCCAGCAGGCGATTCGGGATAAAGTCGTCAACACTTTCTCTATCAAACCGGAAGTTTTCGACGCCGCTTTCAAGGAGGCTCGTCAACAGGTGAAGACCCGGCTCAAACACACGGCTTCATCTCATAGTCGCCTGTTGTACCTTCAACGTATGCTGGAAATCATGGGACTGGGCTCACAAGTCCTTCTGGCGCTCGATTTTGAACAGACGTATTGGCGTACCTTTCTCAGCAATGCGGTTCTATTCGACGAGGTCAAAGACCTTCTTGACGACCTGAGACTGATGGGAATACCCACTGCGATCGTCACAGATCTGACGGCCCAGATTCAGTTTCGCAAGGTAGTCTACTTCGGGCTTGATCATTATTTTGATTACATCGTGACCAGCGAAGAGGCAGGTTACGACAAGCCTCATCCGGCACCATTCGAGATTGCCCTGGAGAAAATGCGTCCAAAAGGCAATTGCATCTGGATGATTGGCGACAACCCAATCAACGACATCCGAGGTGGCCGCGAGCAGATCAACGCGGTCACATTGCAAAAGATTCATACCGGGACCCCAATGGGTACTGGCGAGAACTCTCCGGACGCCGCATTCACTGATTTCAAAGAGCTACGTCGCCTGATCTCAAAATTGAGGGACAAACATGAACATGCATGAGTCCGTGCGAAAATTCTGCGCAACGATCGGTGAGAATCCGCTACTGGTTCAAGGCGCTGGAGGAAACGTCTCTTGGAAAGAAGACGCTACTTTATGGATTAAAGCGTCGGGCACCTGGTTGGCTGAGGCGATGACAGACGAAATTTTCGTTCAGGTTGAGCTCAAGAACCTCACCCAAGAACTGCAAAACAAAAACTATAGCATCACGCCTCAAGTGATCGAGCCAGGTTCATTGAAGCCTTCGATTGAAACTTTGCTTCACGCACTAATGCCACACCCGGTAGTCGTTCACCTGCACGCAGTGGAAGTGCTTGCTCATTTAGTGCGTGAAACATTCGAGCTTTCAGCCTATCCAGATCTCGACACCACATTGAATGCAAGGGTAGTGAACTATTTAAAACCAGGGGTCGATCTCGCGAAAGGCGTTGCTGATCAACTTGAAAACTCGGATCAAACTCGTGTCATTTTTTTAAAGAGTCACGGCGTCATCCTCGGGGGCGAGAGCATAGAGGAAATAGATAACCTCTTGAACTATCTGACGAAATTCTTCAGGACTCAACCAGCACACTTTGCCCCCTTGGAGGTACCCTTGCCTATAAGCCTAGTGTGCGGCGCAACATACAATCCTGTGTCGGACATCAGACTTCATGAGCTTTCATTAAACCCGGAGCACATCACTCGTATCAAAGAGAGCTGGGCTCTCTATCCTGACCATGTGGTGTTCATGGGCGCCCAAGCCCATATATTTGAGAGCCGTGAGGACGCTGAACGCCAGCTATCGGCATACGAAGAGCTCCCCGACGTTATTTTCATTAAAGGCGCAGGAACCTTTACAAGTGAAAAAATAAGCAAGGCAAAGAGTGCTCAACTTACTTGCTATTACGACGTCATAAAAAGACAGCCCACTGATACAGTGCTCTCAACACTGAGAGAGTCCGAAATTGCCGAACTTCTCAATTGGGATGCCGAGAAGCTCAGAATTCAACTCTCAAAATAGTCATAATCGCGTAAGCGCTCGATGGACAGTCCTTTCGCATGCGCTTCTGCTCGAGCCTCACCCTCCATGGTAACCTTGCACTAATTAGCAAAACTATGGGCGAGAGTTTCATCTCCGGACAGTGAATAGATCGGCCTGCGTTCGCAGCACCAAGCCGCATAGGCTCCGCGATCAAATCGCTTATCTAGACGCTCTCTTTTCGCCCCACACTTTTAAAGAAAAGCGCTAAGTCATTGATGAATAAAGCAACTTCCGACCTGTCCTCCCACACCCCAATGATGCAGCAATACTGGCGCCTGAAGAATCAGCACCCGGATCAGCTGATGTTCTACCGCATGGGCGATTTCTACGAGATCTTCTACGAAGATGCGAAGAAAGCCGCCAAATTGCTGGATATCACCCTGACCGCGCGCGGGCAGTCGGCGGGTCAGGCGATTCCGATGTGTGGGATTCCTTACCACGCCGCGGAAGGTTATCTGGCGAAACTGGTCAAGCTCGGCGAGTCGGTGGTGATCTGTGAACAGGTCGGTGACCCGGCCACCAGCAAAGGCCCGGTCGAACGCCAGGTCGTGCGTATCATCACCCCGGGAACGGTCAGTGATGAAGCGCTGCTGGACGAGCGTCGCGATAATTTGATCGCAGCCGTATTGGGCGACGAGCGTCTGTTTGGTCTGGCGGTGCTGGACATCACCAGCGGCAATTTCACCGTGCTCGAAATCAAAGGCTGGGAAAACCTCCTGGCCGAGCTGGAGCGCGTGAATCCGGTTGAGCTGCTGATCCCGGATGACTGGCCGAAAGACCTGCCGGCGGAAAAACGCCGTGGCGTGCGTCGTCGTGCGCCGTGGGACTTCGAGCGTGACTCTGCGTTGAAAAGTCTCTGCCAGCAGTTTTCCACCCAAGACCTGAAAGGCTTCGGCTGCGAAAACCTGACCCTGGCCATTGGCGCTGCCGGTTGCCTGTTGGCCTACGCCAAGGAAACCCAGCGCACCGCCCTGCCTCACTTGCGCAGCCTGCGTCACGAACGCCTCGATGACACCGTGGTGCTGGACGGTGCCAGCCGGCGCAATCTGGAACTCGACACCAACCTGGCCGGCGGCCGCGACAACACCCTGCAATCGGTCGTTGATCGCTGCCAGACCGCCATGGGCAGCCGTTTGCTCACTCGTTGGCTGAACCGGCCACTGCGCGATCTCTCCGTACTGCTGGCCCGCCAAACCTCGATCCGTTGCCTGCTCGACGGTTACCGCTTCGAAAAGCTGCAACCGCAGCTCAAGGAAATCGGTGACATCGAGCGGATCCTGGCGCGGATCGGTCTGCGCAACGCGCGGCCGCGTGACCTTGCGCGTCTGCGCGATGCACTCGGCGCACTGCCTGAACTGCAAGTGGCGATGACCGATCTGGAAGCGCCGCACTTGCAGCATCTGGCGGCTACCACCAGCACTTACCCGGAACTGGCGGCGCTGCTGGCAAAAGCCATTATCGATAACCCGCCTGCGGTGATCCGTGACGGCGGCGTGCTGAAAACCGGTTACGACAGCGAGCTTGATGAACTGCAATCACTGAGCGAAAACGCCGGACAGTTCCTCATCGATCTGGAAGCCCGCGAAAAGGCCCGCACCGGCCTGGCCAATCTGAAAGTCGGCTACAACCGCATCCACGGCTACTTCATCGAATTGCCGAGCAAGCAGGCTGAGTCGGCGCCGGCGGACTACATCCGCCGGCAGACACTGAAGGGCGCCGAGCGATTCATCACGCCGGAGTTGAAAGAGTTCGAAGATAAAGCGCTGTCGGCCAAGAGCCGCGCGCTGGCTCGGGAAAAAATGCTTTACGAGGCGCTGCTCGAGGACTTGATCAGCCAATTGCCGCCGTTGCAGGACACCGCCGGGGCGCTGGCTGAGCTCGATGTGCTGAGCAACCTCGCCGAGCGTGCGCTGAATCTTGACCTCAACTGCCCGCGTTTCGTCAGCGAGCCGTGCATGCGCATCACCCAGGGTCGTCACCCGGTGGTCGAGCAAGTGCTGACCACACCGTTCGTAGCCAACGATCTTAGCCTGGACGACAACACGCGCATGCTGGTCATCACCGGCCCGAACATGGGCGGTAAGTCCACCTACATGCGGCAAACAGCTCTGATTGTGCTCCTGGCGCATATCGGCAGCTTTGTACCGGCCGCCAGTTGCGAGCTGTCGCTGGTGGATCGGATTTTCACCCGCATCGGTTCCAGCGATGACCTCGCTGGCGGTCGTTCGACTTTCATGGTCGAGATGAGCGAAACCGCCAATATCCTGCATAACGCTACCGAGCGCAGTCTGGTGCTGATGGACGAAGTCGGACGTGGCACCAGCACTTTCGACGGTCTGTCGCTGGCGTGGGCGGCGGCTGAGCGTCTGGCCCATCTGCGCGCCTACACCCTGTTCGCCACCCATTATTTTGAACTGACCGTGCTGCCCGAAGCCGAACCTCTTGTCGCTAACGTGCACCTCAACGCTACCGAGCACAACGAACGCATCGTGTTCCTGCACCACGTTCTGCCCGGGCCTGCCAGTCAGAGCTATGGCCTGGCGGTGGCGCAACTGGCGGGCGTGCCGAGCGAAGTGATCCTGCGCGCGCGCGAGCATCTGAGCCGCCTGGAAGACACTGCCCTGCCCCACGAAGCCCCGAAACCGGCGGCCAAGGGGAAACCCTCGACACCCCAGCAAAGCGATATGTTTGCCTCGCTGCCGCATCCTGTACTGGACGAATTGGCGAAAGTGGATCTGGACGACATGACGCCACGGCGTGCGCTCGAAATGCTCTACGCACTGAAGAACCGGATATAAGCACTGAAGAAGCGGATATAACGCAAATCGCTTCAAGCTGTTAGAATCTCGCGCGGTTCGGGATGCTGCTGGCTCATAGCCTGGTCAGCAGGTATCGCTCCCGAACCTGGCGACCCCAACCGTGAAGGGGCAACGCTGCCGCCGCCTGAGGAGAAAATTAGAAATGACCTTCGTCGTCACCGACAACTGCATCAAGTGCAAGTACACCGACTGCGTAGAAGTCTGTCCGGTGGACTGCTTTTACGAAGGCCCGAACTTCCTGGTGATTCACCCGGACGAGTGCATCGACTGCGCGCTGTGTGAACCAGAATGCCCGGCTGTGGCGATCTTCTCGGAAGACGAGATCCCAAGTGGCATGGAAAACTTCATCGAGCTCAACGCCGAGCTGGCAGATATCTGGCCGAACATCACCGAGCGCAAGGATCCTCTTCCGGATTCCGCCGAGTGGGATGGCAAGCCGAACAAGATCGAACAACTCGAACGCTGATCGCTCGCGCTCGATTGAAAAGGCCCTTGCGGGCCTTTTTGCTTTTGCAGCTATCACTTTTCTGCAGGCGAAAAAAGGGGCGGTATGACCCGCCCACATTTTTTCCCTATTCCCTGTGATCCTTTTCATCGTCCTGATGAATCGCTTCCTGCGATGTCCATTCCCCTCCTCCGTGAAGGGCGTGTCTGTCCGTCGACACACTTGAGATATTAGCGGTTTTGCGCTGAGGAGCAATTGGCCCTCGGTGCGCTTGCGACCTGTCATAAAGGCATAACAATGAAAAAATACGATTAAAAATCAGAAGCTTAGCGGTTGTAGCAGATGGCGATCGCCGTCTACCGAAGTGTAAAAATAACGAACACTTACGGCACAGTAAGCGAAGGCTTACAGCGCGAGACGACAAACACAGAAATTGCCGACCGCTTGTCTGGTGCCCTGCCTGCCAGACCGAGTGCACGAGGAAGGTTGTCAACAAAAAGCCCCGACTGATCAAATCAGCCGGGGCTTTTTGCGGGCGGTCAAAAAAGCACTTATTGAAACAGCGACTCGCTCGACAGGCCATTCTTCTCGAGGATTTCGCGCAAACGCTTGAGGCCCTCAACCTGGATCTGCCGAACCCGCTCACGGGTCAGACCGATCTCCAGGCCTACGTCTTCCAGGGTGCTGCTCTCGTGGCCGCGCAGGCCGAAGCGGCGAATCACCACCTCACGCTGCTTGTCGGTCAGCTCCGACAGCCATTGATCGATGCTCTGAGACAGGTCGTCATCCTGCAGCAGTTCGCAAGGATCGGTGGGACGATCGTCAGTGAGCGTGTCCAGCAGGGTTTTATCCGAATCCGGACCCAGCGAGACGTCGACCGAAGATACCCGTTCATTCAGGCCGAGCATACGCTTGACCTCGCCTACCGGTTTTTCCAGCAGGTTGGCGATTTCTTCGGGTGAAGGTTCGTGATCGAGTTTTTGCGTCAGCTCCCGTGCAGCCCGCAGGTACACGTTGAGTTCCTTGACCACATGAATCGGCAACCGAATGGTCCGGGTCTGATTCATGATCGCGCGTTCGATGGTCTGACGGATCCACCAGGTCGCATAGGTCGAGAAGCGGAAGCCGCGCTCGGGATCGAACTTTTCCACCGCGCGGATCAGGCCGAGGTTGCCCTCTTCGATGAGATCCAGCAGCGACAGCCCACGATTGACGTAACGCCGAGCGATCTTGACCACCAGCCGCAGGTTACTTTCGATCATGCGCTTGCGCCCGGCCGGGTCACCACTTTGCGACAAGCGCGCAAAATGAACTTCTTCTTCCGGAGAGAGCAGAGGGGAAAAGCCGATTTCGTTGAGATACAGCTGCGTGGCATCAAGTGCCCGAGTGTAGTCGATGTACTTATGTTGTTTGAGTGTGGCGGAGTGTCTGGATTTGGAACGAACGGAAGGTGGAGCAGCCCCTTCATCATTCAACATCGAATCCGAATCGATGCCGGTCTCCATAAGGAGAACCTCATCGTCGATGTCAAACTCCGGCACTTCTTTACTGAGAGCCATTGTTATAGTCCTTTGGTGAGTTCGACCCCAAGCTCAAGCGACGCCTTTATCCTTGGCAACGCTGGAGCCTGTCCCCTCTACGCGACGGAACAGGCTGGCCTTCAAATCAACGTCTTGGCAGGAACTGCAGCGGATCCACAGGTTTACCTTGGCGGCGAATCTCAAAATGCAGTTTCACCCGGTCTGTACCCGTTGACCCCATTTCGGCAATTGTCTGTCCGACCTTGACCTGCTGCCCCTCCCGAACCAACAGCCTGCGGTTATGTCCGTAAGCACTGACGTAGGTTTCGCTGTGTTTGATGATGACCAATTCGCCGTAGCCCCTTAAGCCACTCCCGGCGTATACGACCGTCCCATCAGACGCAGCTAAAACAGGCTGTCCCAAATCTCCGGCGATATCAATTCCTTTATTCAAACTACCGTTTGAAGAGAATTTTCCAATAAGAACGCCACTAGATGGCCACCCCCAGCCGGTCGGGGCCGGGCCTGCCGGAGGCAGTGGAGCGGGCGCAGGTTTGCTCGCGACGGACGGTACAACCCCTTTGGAACCGGTGGTTGTAGTGGTTGTGGTGCCATTCGCCTGGCGCCGGATTACCGTGGTTTTACTCGACGAAGATGGCGAAGAACTGGAGTTGCTCACCACCGCCGTCGGCGCTGAACCGCTACGGCCGTCGAAGCGAATTGTCTGACCCGGGTGGATCGTATACGGCGTAGGAATGTTGTTCCGCGCGGCGAGGGTTTTGTAGTCCCAGCCGTAACGAAAAGCGATCGAAAACAAAGTATCGCCAGGACGGACTACATACTGCCCGGTGGTGACGGTAGGACGTTGCGCCACCGCATTATTGCGATCAACGACGTGCACGCTGCTCGATTTGGTGCTGGAGCAACCGACCAGCAAGGTGCTCAAGACAAGGCCAGTCACCAGGCGCTGAAAGCTCGTGTTACCCATACGCTGCGCAATGACTGTGAGACTCACCCGCCGCTCCCTTTGTGGTGGCTGAAAATTCTGGATGCCGCGTTGCGGCATGAAACGTCGCAAGTATAACGGGCCGAACCGGCTTTACCTTCAATGATGCGAAATCACCGGACGCACACGTTTGCCAAGGGCAACTACGCTGCGTTTAAACCCTGGCTGCCGGTGTAAGACCGGCACCGTTGAAAGGAATTCAGCGTCTGTTTATAAATGCTCAGGCCAGTGGCCCATTGAGCAACGGCACGAAACGCACAGCGCCCAGAACGTGTCGGGAAAAGCCATGTTCTTCGCGCACGATCAGCATCAGTTGTTGCACTTCACCGGAGCCGACCGGAATCACCATGCGCCCACCGGGAGCCAGTTGATCGAGCAATGCCTGCGGCACGTCGGTGGCAACGGCGGTGACGATGATGCCGTTGTACGGCGCGAGCGCCGGCCAGCCTTCCCAGCCATCGCCCCAACGAAACACCACGTTACGCAGGTTCAACTCGACCAGTCGCTCTTTGGCGCGGTCCTGCAGCACCTTGATGCGCTCGACGGAAAACACCCGCTCAACCAGTTGCGACAACACCGCCGTCTGGTAACCAGAGCCGGTGCCGATTTCCAGCACCTTGTCCAGCGGGCCCGCCTCCAGCAGCAGCTCGCTCATGCGCGCCACCATGTAAGGCTGGGAAATGGTCTGGTTGTTGCCGATCGGCAGCGCGGTGTCTTCGTAAGCGCGATGGGCCAGTGCCTCGTCAACAAACAGGTGACGCGGGGTGCGGCGGATCACTTCCAGCACCTTGGCGTTCGACACGCCTTCTTCATACAGACGCTGGATCAGTCGCTCACGCGTGCGCTGTGATGTCATGCCAATGCCGCTGCGCAGGCGGTCGTCATGTTCACGCATCAGCTCAGCCCTCCCAGCCAGCCATCGAGACTTCTGAACGCATCGTTGAAGGTGCGATCGAGCTGCAACGGCGTGATGGACACATAGCCCTGCATGACGGCATGAAAATCAGTGCCCGGGCCGCCGTCTTCAGCGTCGCCGGCAGCGGCGATCCAGTAACCGGCCTTGCCGCGCGGATCGACCACTTTCATCGGTGCCGCCGCACGGGCGCGATGGCCGAGGCGGGTCAACTGAATGCCGCGGATGTGATCGATCGGCAGATTGGGAACGTTCACGTTGAGCACCGTGCGCGGTGGCAGATCGAGCCCGGCATGGGCCTCGACCAGTTTGCGCGCAAAGTAGGCCGCGGTCGGCAGGTTATCCACCTGGCGCGAGACCAAGGAAAACGCGAACGACGGACGCTCAAGAAAACGTCCTTCAAGCGCTGCCGCCACGGTCCCGGAATACAGGACGTCGTCACCGAGATTGGCGCCCAGATTGATGCCGGAAACCACCATGTCCGCCTCGCGCTCAAGCAAGCCGTTGAGGCCCAGGTGAATGCAGTCGGTCGGTGTGCCGTTGAGGCTGATGAAGCCGTTGGCCAGGTATTGCGGGTGCAACGGACGGTCGAGCGTCAGCGAACTGCTGGCGCCGCTTTTGTCCTGTTCCGGGGCGATAACCACGCATTCGGTGTAATCCGCCAGCGCAGCATAAAGCGCGGCGAGACCGGGTGCAGTTACCCCATCGTCGTTAGAAATCAGAATACGCATGGGCTGTCCGTCTGCCCCACCGGCACCAGATCAACAAGCTCGCGCACCAGTACAGTGGCAAAGCATCCGGCCGGGAGGACGAATTCCAGTTGCAGAATGTCAGGTTGGGGATAATGCCACGTCAACCCGCCAATGGGCAGCCGCAGGATGCGACGTTCATGGCTCATGCCGGCGTGGATCAACCAGTCGCGCAGATCCGCTTCACGGGCGGCGATCGCCTGCTCCAGTGCATGGACTGCGCCAGCTGCGGGCGAGTCACCTTCACCCCACTGCGGACCGGTCGGGTGCAGGTCGAGAATCGCCAGACGCGGATCGCTGCATTCGGCCTCACCAGCGGGGAAAAAACTGCGGCTGTCAGTGAACGCCAGCAGATCGCCAACCAGTGCGGTGTTCCAGGTGCCATTGGCGACGCGCGCCGCCAGCACCTGATTGAATAGATAACTGCGCGCCGTCGACAGCAAGCGCGAACGCACATTGCGCTGTTCCGGCAAGGCCTTGCGCGCCGCCCACGCCCGCGCGTCGACGACATTGCCGCCGTCATGGCCGAAGCGCTGGGCGCCGAAATAATTGGGAATGCCTTGTTTGGCGATCAGTTGCAGCCGCTCTTCAAGCGCATCTTTATCGCTATTGAGTTGAGTCAGGCGCAGCGTGAAACCGTTGGCCGAGTGCGCACCGCGTTGCAGCTTGCGCTTGTGGCGCGTGATCTTGAGGATCTTCAGCGTGTCGTTTTCCGCTGCCGAAAGATCCGGATCGGCCTTGCCCGGCAATTGCACGCTGAACCACTGTCGGGTCAGGGCCTGACGGTCTTTCAGGCCGGCGTAGCTGACGGTGCGCAACGGCACGCCCGCCGCTTTGGCAATCCGCCGCGCCGCTTCTTCGGTATTGAGGCCGCGCTTTTCCACCCAGATCCACAGATGTTCGCCGTCACCGCTGAACGGAATATCCAGCACTTCATCGACCTGAAAATCTTCGGCGATGGCTTTCAATACCGCCGTGCCAAGGGGTTCGCCATAGGCTCGCGGGCCGAGCAATTGCAGTTCATTCATGCGCGCAGCAACAAGGCAACGGAGTGCACGGCGATGCCTTCTTCGCGACCGACAAAGCCAAGCTTTTCGGTGGTGGTAGCTTTGACGTTCACTTGATCCAACTCAACTTGAAGATCCGCCGCGATCAGCGCGCGCATCGATTCGATATGCGGCGCCATTTTCGGCGCCTGGGCAACGATGGTGTTGTCGACGTTGCCGACTTTCCAGCCGTTGGCGTGGATCAGACTGACCACATGACGCAGCAGCACGCGGCTGTCGGCGCCCTTGAATTGCGGATCGGTGTCCGGGAAATGTTTGCCGATATCACCCAGCGCCGCCGCGCCAAGCAAGGCGTCGCTCAAGGCGTGCAGCAGGACGTCACCGTCGGAATGAGCGAGCAGCCCGAAGCCGTGTGCAATCTGCACGCCGCCCAGAGTGATGAAGTCGCCTTCAGCGAAACGATGCACATCGTAGCCGTGGCCAATACGCATAAAAAAACGCCCCGATTTTTGTCAGGGCGTGATTCTACCTGCTTTGTCGGACATTAGGCGCCTAGAGCGCGTGCGTGATGCTGCAAGTGGTCGTCAATGAAGCTTGAGATGAAGAAATAGCTGTGGTCGTAGCCCGGTTGCAGGCGCAACTGCAGCGGATGATTCGCTTGTTTTGCCGCGTGTTGCAAGGCTTCGGGTTTAAGCTGGCTGGCGAGGAAGTCGTCGCGATCGCCCTGATCGACCAGCAACGGCAACTTCTCGGCAGCATCGGCGATCAGCACACAGGCGTCCCACTCCTTCCACTTGGAACGGTCTTCGCCCAAATAATGCGAGAAAGCTTTCTGGCCCCACGGGCAATCGATCGGATGGGTGATCGGCGAAAAGGCCGACACCGATTTATAACGCCCAGGGTTGCGCAACGCGCAGACGAGAGCGCCATGACCACCCATGGAGTGACCACTGATGCTGCGTTTTTCGGAAGCGGGAAAATGCGCTTCAACCAAAGCAGGCAATTCCTTCACGACATAGTCATGCATCCGATAGTGTCGCGCCCACGGCTCCTGCGTGGCGTTCAGATAAAACCCGGCACCGAGGCCGAAATCCCAGGCTTTGTCCGCATCATCCGGGACGTCCGGGCCGCGTGGGCTGGTGTCCGGAGCGACGATGATCAAACCGAGTTCCGCCGCCATGCGCAGCGCACCGGCCTTGTGCATGAAGTTCTCGTCGGTGCACGTCAGCCCCGACAACCAGTACAACACCGGCAGCTTGCCGCCCTGCTCTGCTTGGGGCGGCAGGTACACGGCAAAGACCATGTCGCAATCCAGCACTTCGGAACGATGGCGGTAGCGCTTGTGCCAGCCACCGAAACTTTTCTGACAGGAAATGTTTTCCAGATTCAAGGGATTCTCCCCAGCGGCAAGCGGCAAGCTTCCAGCTAGAAGAAAAGGCACGTTCGCCCTTACTTGCAGCTTGAAGCTTGAAACTTGGAGCTGCTGTTAGAAATGTATGACTGTGCGGATGCTCTTGCCTTCGTGCATCAGGTCGAAAGCCTTGTTGATATCTTCCAGGCCCATGGTGTGGGTGATGAAGGTATCAAGCGGGATTTCGCCGCTCTGGGCCATGTCGACGTAGCTTGGCAATTCGCTGCGGCCACGCACGCCGCCGAACGCCGAACCGCGCCAGACGCGACCGGTGACCAGTTGGAATGGGCGAGTGGCGATTTCCTGGCCGGCGCCGGCAACACCGATGATGACCGACTCGCCCCAGCCTTTGTGGCAGCACTCAAGCGCGGCGCGCATCAGTTGCACATTGCCGATGCACTCGAAGGAGAAGTCGACGCCGCCATCGGTCATGTCGACGATCACTTCCTGAATCGGACGATCGTAGTCTTTCGGGTTCACGCAATCGGTGGCGCCCAGCTGTTTGGCGATTTCGAATTTGGCCGGGTTGATGTCGATGGCGATGATCCGCGCAGCCTTGGCTTTCACCGCACCGATCACGGCCGACAAGCCAATCCCACCGAGACCGAAAATGGCCACGGTGTCACCCGGTTTGACCTTGGCAGTGTTGAGCACGGCGCCGATACCGGTGGTTACGCCGCAACCGAGCAGGCAAACCTTTTCCAGCGGAGCGTCTTTGGAGATCTTCGCTACGGAAATTTCCGGCAGCACGGTGTACTCCGAAAAAGTCGATGTGCCCATGTAGTGGAAGATGGTTTCGCCCTTGTAGGAAAAACGCGAAGTGCCATCCGGCATCAGGCCTTTGCCTTGAGTGGCTCGAATCGCCTGACAGAGGTTGGTCTTGCCCGACTTGCAGAATTTGCACTGGCCGCATTCCGGGGTGTACAGCGGAATGACATGATCGCCGACTGCAACCGAGGTCACGCCCTCACCGATCGCTTCCACGACGGCGCCACCTTCATGCCCGAGGATCGACGGGAAGATGCCTTCCGGATCCGCGCCCGACAAGGTGTAGGCGTCCGTGTGGCAAACGCCGGAAGCAACGACGCGCAGCAACACTTCACCAGCCTTGGGCATGGCCACATCGACTTCTACGATTTCCAGCGGCTTCTTGGCCTCGAAGGCAACGGCGGCACGCGATTTGATCATGCTGACTCTCCAGTGAATCCAGTGAATAAAAAAGCAGACAAACAGTGTAGTTCAGCGCCAAGTGATTAATAATCCGGGCAAATGCAAAATATTATTGCTGTACAGGGATAATCCAATGTCCGAAAACCGTTGGGAAGGCATCGATGAATTTGTCGCGGTCGCCGAGTGCAGCCAATTCACCGCAGCGGCTGAACGCCTTGGGGTTTCTTCCTCGCACATCAGTCGACAAATCGTACGACTGGAGGAGCGCTTACAGACGCGCTTGCTCTATCGCAGTACTCGACGGGTAACATTGACCGAAGCTGGGCAAACCTTCCTGCAGCATTGCCAGCGTCTGCAGGACGGTCGCGAGGAAGCCTTGCGCGCGGTAGGCGATTTGGCCAGCGAACCGAAAGGCATGCTGCGCATGACGTGTGCCGTGGCGTATGGCGAGCGCTTCATCGTGCCGCTGGTGACGCGGTTCATGGGCCTTCATCCACAGTTACGCATTGATATCGAGCTGAGTAATCGTCAACTGGATCTGGTACATGAAGGGCTGGATCTGGCGATTCGCCTTGGCCGCTTACAGGATTCGCGATTGGTCGCCACCCGGCTCGCGCCCCGAAGGATGTATCTGTGCGCGTCCCCGTCCTACCTGGAAAGGTACGGGCGCCCACACAGCTTGTCGGAATTGAGTCGGCACAATTGCCTGATCGGCAGTTCGGATATCTGGCAACTGGAGCAGAACGGCCGCGAATTTTCCCAGCGCGTGCAGGGTAACTGGCGTTGCAACAGTGGACAGGCGGTGCTGGATGCGGCGCTGCAGGGGGTGGGTTTGTGTCAACTGCCGGATTATTACGTGCTTGAGCATTTGCACAGGGGCACGTTGATTTCTTTGCTGGAGGCGCATCAGCCACCGAACACGGCGGTGTGGGCGTTGTATCCGCAACAACGACATTTGTCGCCGAAGGTGCGCAAGTTGGTGGATTATTTGAAGGTGGGGTTGACTGAGCGCCCGGAATATCGGGATTGAAAAGTCAAAAGATCGCAGCCTTCGGCAGCTCTTACAGGAGATCGCATTCCCCTGCAGGAGCTGCCGAAGGCTGCGATCTTTTGGCCTTTAATGGCGGTTAGCCCAACGCTGGCGCAACCACTCCAGATCTTCCGGCCGGGTCACCTTAAGGTTGTCCGCCCGCCCTTCAATCAGACGCGGTGCCAGCCCCGCCCACTCCATTGCCGACGCTTCGTCAGTAATCACCGCATCAGCCACCAGACTGTCCGCCAACGCCCGATGCAACGCGCCGAGGCGAAACATCTGTGGGGTATAGGCCTGCCAGATAACGCTGCGATCCACCGTTTCAACCACACGACCGTTTTTATCGACGCGCTTGAGCGTATCCCGGGCGGGCACCGCCAACAGACCACCGACCGGGTCATCCGCCAGCTCGGTCAACAACTTGTCGAGATCATCGCGACTCAGATTCGGCCGCGCCGCATCGTGCACCAGCACCCAGTCCTCATCACCGGCACCCTGCGCATGCAAATGCAACAAGGCATTGAGCACCGAGCCTGAACGCTCGCCCCCGCCGTCCACCCGTTGAATGCGCGGATCGCTGACGCAAGCCAGGTTAGGCCAATAAGGATCGTCTACAGCAAGACTGACCACCAGCCCCTTGAGGCTCGGATGATCGAGGAAACAGCCGAGGCTGTGTTCGAGAATTGTGCGCCCGCCCAGTTGCAGGTATTGCTTGGGACGGTCCGCGGCCATTCGGGCACCGACGCCCGCGGCAGGAATCACGGCCCAGAAGGCCGGCAGGGAATCGATCATTGGGCCAACTGGTAAAGGGTTTCGCCGTCCTTGACCATGCCCAGTTCGTGACGAGCCCGCTCTTCAACGGTCTCCATGCCTTTTTTCAACTCGCTGACTTCAGCGTCCATCACCCGGTTGCGCTCCAGCAGGCCTTCGTTTTCGGCATGTTGATCGGCGATCTGCTGTTTCAGCTCGGCGACCTGCGCCAGACTGCCATTGCCCACCCACAGGCGGTACTGCAGACCGGCCAGCAGCAAGAGCAAAACAAGAAACAACCAGTAAGGACTGCGCATCGAATATCAGGTATCCAGTGAAAAAAGACAGCCACGCATAATGTTGCAGCATCTGATAGCACGAAGCCTGGAAAGGTCCAGGCTTGTGCTTAAGGCATCAGATTAGTGGCAAATCCATCGCTGTCACGACTTTTCCGACACAATCCGGTGTCCTTTGATCAGGTTGCGCTTAACCGCGAAACTCGGTGCGACCGTTGTACTTGGCCTTGCCGTTCAACTGCTCTTCGATACGCAGCAGTTGGTTGTACTTGGAAACACGGTCGGAGCGGCACAGCGAACCGGTCTTGATCTGGCCAGCCGAGGTGCCCACGGCCAGGTCGGCAATGGTCGAATCTTCGGTTTCGCCGGAGCGGTGCGAGATCACGGCGGTGTAGCCGGCAGCCTTGGCCATCTGAATGGCTTCCAGGGTTTCGGTCAGGGTGCCGATCTGGTTGAACTTGATCAGGATCGAGTTGGCGATCTTTTTATCGATGCCCTCTTTCAGGATCTTGGTGTTGGTCACGAACAGGTCGTCGCCTACCAGCTGAGTCTTCTCGCCGATCTTGTCGGTGAGGATTTTCCAGCCAGCCCAGTCGGACTCGTCCAGACCGTCTTCGATCGAGATGATCGGGTAACGCTCGGTCAGACCTTTGAGGTAGTCGGCGAAACCTTCAGCAGTGAACACCTGGCCTTCGCCGGACAGGTTGTACTTGCCGTCTTCGTAGAACTCGCTCGCGGCGCAGTCCAGCGCCAGCGTCACGTCGGTGCCCAGCTTGTAACCGGCGTTGGCCACGGCTTCGGAGATCACTTTCAGCGCGTCTTCGTTAGACGCCAGGTTCGGTGCGAAACCGCCTTCGTCGCCCACCGCAGTGCTCAGGCCACGGGCCTTCAGCACAGCTTTCAAGTGATGGAAAATCTCGGTGCCCATGCGCAGACCTTCCGAGAACGACTTGGCACCAACCGGCTGCACCATGAATTCCTGGATGTCGACGTTGTTATCGGCGTGCTCGCCACCGTTGATGATGTTCATCATCGGCACCGGCATCGAGTACACACCTGGGGTGCCGTTGAGGTTGGCGATGTGTGCGTACAGCGGCAGGTCCTGATCCTGCGCAGCCGCCTTGGCCGCAGCCAGGGATACCGCGAGAATGGCGTTGGCGCCCAGGGTTGCCTTGTTTTCGGTACCGTCGAGCTTGATCATCGCGTGGTCAAGGGCTTTCTGGTCGCTTGGGTCGGTGCCCAGCAGCAGATCGCGGATCGGACCATTGATGTTGGCTACCGCCTTGAGCACGCCCTTGCCCAGGTAACGGCTCTTGTCGCCATCACGCAGCTCGAGTGCTTCACGCGAGCCAGTGGATGCACCGGACGGCGCGCAGGCGCTGCCGATGATGCCGTTGTCGAGAAGCACGTCCGCTTCCACGGTGGGATTGCCACGGGAGTCGAGAACTTCACGACCTTTGATGTCGACGATTTTTGCCATTGTTGTAAACACTCCAAAGTTGACGAAAACGACGCAGCTAGAGGAAATCTTTATCGTCGGCAAGCGAGGTACAGCGGGCAGACTTGCAGACGACAGCGCTCAAGCCCGAAGGCCTGAGCGACAAATCGTGCGGTACTTTACCGGAGAATCGAGCGTTACGCGGTTTCTACCGTCGGAAAACTCTTCACCAGTTCGTCCAGAGCTTTGAGCTGGGCCAGGAATGGCTCCAGTTTGTCCAGACGCAAGGCACAAGGGCCGTCGCATTTGGCGTTGTCCGGATCCGGGTGCGCTTCGAGGAACAGCCCCGCCAGCGACTGGCTCATGCCGGCCTTGGCCAGATCGGTAACCTGCGCGCGGCGACCGCCGGCGGAGTCGGAACGACCGCCGGGCATTTGCAGCGAGTGGGTCACGTCGAAGAACACCGGGTATTCGAACTGCTTCATGATGCCGAAGCCGAGCATATCGACCACGAGGTTGTTGTAGCCGAAGCTCGAACCGCGCTCGCAGAGGATCAACTGATCGTTACCGGCTTCCACGCACTTGTTCAGGATGTGTTTCATTTCCTGAGGCGCGAGGAACTGGGCTTTCTTGATGTTGATCACTGCGTTGGTCTTGGCCATCGCGACAACCAGATCGGTCTGGCGCGACAGGAAGGCCGGCAGCTGAATGATGTCGCAGACCTCAGCGACGACCGCAGCCTGATCCGGCTCGTGAACGTCGGTGATGATCGGCACGCCGAAGGCTTGCTTGATGTCCTGGAAGATGCGCATGCCCTCTTCCAGGCCAGGACCGCGATACGAAGTCACAGAAGAACGGTTCGCCTTGTCGAAGCTGGCTTTGAACACGTACGGGATACCGAGTTTTTCGGTGACCTTTACGTACTCCTCGCAAACCTGCATGGCCATGTCACGGCTTTCCAGCACGTTCATGCCGCCGAACAGAACCATGGGTTTGTCGTTGGCAATCTCGATGTCGCCGACGCGGATGATCTTCTGTGCCATCGGGTTACGCCTTCTTCTGGTGTTGAGCCAACGCGGCTTTGACAAAACCGCTGAACAGCGGGTGGCCGTCTCGTGGTGTCGAGGTGAACTCTGGGTGGAACTGGCAGGCGACGAACCATGGATGATCCGGCGCTTCGACCACTTCGACCAGCGCGGCATCGGCGGAACGACCGGAGATTTTCAGGCCGGCTTCAATGATCTGCGGCAGCAGGTTGTTGTTCACTTCGTAACGGTGACGGTGGCGCTCGACAATCACGTCCTTGCCGTAGCAGTCGTGAACTTTGGAGCCCGGCTCGAGCAGGCAATCCTGGGCGCCGAGACGCATGGTGCCGCCCAGATCGGACGCTTCGGTACGCACTTCGACAGCGCCGGTGGCGTCTTCCCACTCGGTGATCAGACCGACAACCGGATGGCCGCTGGCACGATCGAACTCGGTGGAGTTGGCATCTTTCCAGCCCAGTACGTTACGGGCGAATTCGATGACCGCCACTTGCATGCCCAGGCAGATACCGAGGTACGGAACCTTGTTCTCACGAGCGTACTGAACAGCAGTGATCTTACCTTCCACGCCACGCAGACCGAACCCGCCCGGCACCAGAATCGCGTCGACACCTTCGAGCAGCGCAGTGCCCTGGTTCTCGATGTCTTCGGAGTCGATGTAGCGCAGGTTGACCTTGGTGCGGTTGCTGATGCCGGCGTGACTCATCGCTTCGATCAGCGACTTGTAGGCGTCGAGCAGTTCCATGTACTTGCCGACCATGGCGATGGTCACTTCGTGTTCCGGGTTCAGCTTGGCATCGACCACCGCGTCCCACTCGGACAGGTCAGCGCTGCCGCACTGCAGACCGAAACGCTCAACGACGAAATCGTCCAGACCCTGCGAATGCAGGATGCCCGGGATCTTGTAGATGGTGTCGGCGTCTTCCAGGGCGATCACCGCACGTTCTTCAACGTTGGTGAACTGCGCGATCTTGCGACGCGAGGACACGTCGATCGGGTGATCGGAGCGGCACACCAGCACGTCTGGCTGCAGACCGATCGAGCGCAGTTCCTTGACGGAGTGCTGGGTCGGTTTGGTCTTGGTTTCGCCAGCGGTGGCGATGTACGGCACCAGCGTCAGGTGCATCAGCATCGCGCGCTTGGCGCCGACTTCGAAACGCAACTGGCGGATGGCTTCGAGGAATGGTTGCGACTCGATGTCACCGACAGTGCCACCGATCTCGACCATCGCCACGTCTGCGTCACCGGCACCCTTGATGATGCGGCGCTTGATTTCGTCGGTGATGTGCGGGATCACCTGGATGGTTGCACCCAGGTAGTCACCACGGCGCTCTTTGCGCAGCACGTGCTCGTAGACACGGCCAGTGGTGAAGTTGTTGTTCTGGGTCATGGTCGTGCGGATGAACCGCTCGTAGTGACCCAGGTCCAGGTCGGTCTCGGCGCCATCGTGGGTGACGAACACTTCACCGTGCTGGAACGGACTCATGGTGCCTGGATCGACGTTGATGTACGGATCCAGCTTCAGCATGGTGACCTTAAGCCCCCGCGCCTCCAGGATAGCCGCCAATGAAGCCGAGGCAATGCCTTTCCCCAATGAAGAAACAACACCGCCCGTGACGAATATGTAGCGCGTCATGAAAAACCCTAGAAGTCTGCGTTAAAGCGGAACGAGCCGCCGGGGAAAGCGAAGGAAGGCCGAAGCCCCCGATCACCTGCATTAATCACAGTGCACCTTTCGAAAAAACCGCCGCGTTGTGACAGACCGGCAGATGAAACACCGGTACGTTGCTCGCTACACATTTTTTGGAATCGCCCAGCAAAGACTGCTTGGTAATCGGCAACTCCTGCAATTCAGGCGAATCCACAGAAGTTGTATCAAGAAGGGAGCGTAGTCTACCGGAATGCTCCTTTCAGCTCAAACCTTGATCTTCGTCTGTTGGCTGCCAGCGCAACGCCCAGCCTTCGTGCATCTGACCATCCAGACCCGGCAGGTTCGCCACGGCGAGCAGTTCATCGCCGCGAAACAGCAGCGGCAATCTGCCACGGACGAACCCCGGCACAGCGCGTTCGTTGAGCAGACGCTTGAGATCACGGCGGCCACGCTCGGCCAGTTGCATCACCTCACCGCCCTGCCGATAAGCAATGCGCAACGGCCCGGATGGCGCCGCCCCGTCGAACCGCACACGGCCGTTATCGGCCAAGCGTAGCGCCATCGACGGGGTCTGCCAGTCAGTGCCGATGATTGGCGCGCGCAGCCATTCGCCACTCAGCCACCATACCCGACCCGCGCTGCGGTGCAGTTCGCCATCAGCCAGATGCCAGATGGGCGAAGCATCGGTAGCGGCGTCGCACAGGTCGGTCCAGCCCGACCAATGGTCAGCGTCCGGCAAACGAGTCAAAGGCTGGAGCCAATGGCTGAGGGCGTTGCGCTGACGAGCCGGAGATAGCGCGGCCAGCGGCGCCAAATCCAGCGAGAATAAACCCAACCATTGGAAATCATGCGCCGTGCGGGCCTGCGCCAGATCCATTTGCGCCAGCTCATCGAGCAAGCCCTGCGCCTCACGCAGATGCGCAACCGTGCGCGCCATGCTCGCTTGCGCTTGTGGCCAGCGCTCGGTCAGCACCGGCATGACTTGGTGGCGCAGATAGTTGCGCGAAAACTGGCGATCCTGGTTCGACGGGTCATCGACCCAGCGCAACTGATGCGCCTGCGCATAACGTTCCAGCTCAACGCGGCTGATATCCAGCAACGGTCGAACCAGTGTGCCCTGCCCCACGGGGCGCTGCTGCGGCATCCCGCCAAGTCCGCGCACACCCGCGCCGCGCAACAGCCGAAACAGCAGCGTTTCCGCTTGGTCGTCGCGGTGCTGACCGGTCAGCAACACGTCATCGGCTTGCGTCAGCGAACTGAAGACGGCATAACGCGCATCCCGCGCCGCCCGCTCCAGGCTCGCCCCCTCCTTCACGCTTACCCGCTCCACTTGCAAAGAGATATCCAGCGCATCGCAGACGGCCTGGCAATGTTGCGGCCACGCATCGCCCGCAGCCTGAAGGCCGTGATGGATGTGGATGGCGCTTAGCGCAGGGAGGGATTCGGTTTTCGCCAAAGTGGCGAGCAGATGCAGCAGGACGGTGGAGTCGAGACCGCCGGAGAAGGCGATGCGCCAGTGAGCGGCATTGCGCCAAGGCTCAAGGTTCAGCAGAAGCCGTGAAGGCAAATCCATCGAACGCTGACTCATATCCGCCTCTATGCCCCAATCAAATGTGGGGAGCGGGCTTGCTCGCGAAGGCGTCTCAACATTCAACACATTCGTCGACTGTGATACCGCTTTCGCGAGCAAGCCCGCTCCCACATGGGTATTGCGTTCGATCAGAGACCGTAGCTCATCAGGCGATCATAACGGCGCTTGAGCAGCGCTTCGTTATCGAACTGCTTGAGCATCGCCAGTTGCGAGCTCAGCTCGGCGCGGATCGACGCAGCGGCAGCAGCCGGATCACGGTGCGCGCCGCCCAGTGGCTCGCTGATCACCTTGTCGACGATGCCCAGGCCTTTCAGACGCTCGGCGGTAATGCCCATCGCCTCAGCGGCGTCCGGTGCTTTCTCGGCGGTTTTCCACAGGATCGATGCGCAACCTTCCGGCGAGATCACCGCGTAGGTCGAGTACTGCAGCATGTTCAACTGATCGCAAACGCCGATGGCCAGTGCCCCGCCGGAACCACCTTCACCGATCACGGTGGCGATGATCGGGGTCTTCAGACGCGCCATCACACGCAGGTTCCAGGCAATCGCTTCGCTCTGGTTGCGCTCTTCAGCGTCAATGCCAGGGTAGGCACCCGGGGTGTCGATGAAAGTCAGGATCGGCATTTTGAAGCGCTCGGCCATTTCCATCAGACGGCAGGCCTTGCGGTAGCCTTCCGGACGCGGCATGCCGAAGTTGCGGCGAACTTTTTCGCGCACTTCACGGCCCTTCTGGTGGCCGATGATCATCACCGGCTGATCTTCCAGACGGGCGATACCGCCAACAATCGCGGCGTCGTCGGAGAAATGACGGTCGCCGTGCAGTTCGTCGAACTCGGTGAAGATGTGCTCGATGTAATCGAGGGTGTAAGGACGTTTCGGGTGACGCGCCAGACGTGCGATCTGCCAACTGGTCAGCTTGCCGAAGATGTCTTCGGTGAGCGTCTTGCTCTTGTCCTGCAGGCGGGAGATCTCATCGCCGATATTCAGCGAATTGTCATTACCGACCAAGCGCAACTCTTCGATCTTGGCTTGCAGGTCGGCGATCGGCTGTTCGAAATCTAGAAAATTCGGGTTCATAGGCGTCCGTCTTGGGTCGTGTCCCAAATGAGCTTGGGCCGGCCGGTTGTCTATTCGCGCCCTACCTTAAGGGAGAGGCGCGCTAAGGTCGAGATTAAAAATTCAGGTTGCGGGCAAGCGCAATGATGGCGCCTGCCGGTCAACGGTATTGGAGGAAGACGTTGTCTCGCCCGAACTGGTCACGCAGGGCTTGAATCAACGCATCCGCCGGGTCGATCCGCCAGGTCTCGCCGAACTGCAGCAAGGTCTTCGCATCCGGGCTGGTGTATTCCATGGTCACCGGGCACGCGCCGCGATGACGCTTGAGCAATTCGCCCAACCAGCGTAGCTGATCGCCTTTGAGATCCTGGGTGTGCAGCTTCAGGCGCAGACTCTCGGCCAGATTGGTCCGTGCATCTTCCATGCTCATCACACGCTTGACCCGCAGGCGCAGGCCGCCGGAGAAGTCGTCGTTGCTGACCTCGCCTTCGACCACCACCATCGCGTCGGTCTGCAGCAGCGACTGCGCCGAATGGAACGCATCGGCAAACAGCGACGCCTCGATCCGCCCGGAGCGGTCGTCGAGGGTGATGAAACCCATCTTGTCGCCCTTCTTGTTCTTCATCACCCGCAGGGCAATGATCATCCCCGCCACAGTCTGCGTATCGCGCGCCGGTTTCAGGTCGATGATGCGCTGACGGGCGAAACGGCGGATCTCGCCTTCGTATTCGTCGATCGGGTGACCGGTCAGGTACAGGCCCAGGGTGTCTTTTTCACCCTTCAGACGTTCCTTGAGGGTCAGCTCCTTGGCCTTGCGATGAGACGCGTAAACGTCGGCATCTTCTTCGACGAACAAGCCGCCAAACAGGTCGGCGTGGCCAGAGTCGTGGGTCCGCGCAGTCTGCTCGGCCGCCTTGATCGCCTCTTCCATCGCCGCCAGCAGCACGGCGCGGTTGCGGTCGATGTTGGCCTGATACGCCTTTTGTTCATCGTGGAAATACGGGCCGAGGCGATCCAGCGCGCCGCTGCGGATCAAACCGTCGAGGGTGCGCTTGTTAATGCGCTTGAGGTCGACACGCGCGCAGAAATCGAACAGATCCTTGAACGGACCGGCCTGACGCGCTTCGGTGATTGCTTCCACCGGACCTTCACCGACCCCCTTGATCGCGCCGAGGCCATAAACGATACGGCCGTCGTCGTTCACCGTGAACTTGAACTCCGAAGTGTTCACGTCCGGCGCGTCGAGGCGCAGCTTCATCGTCCGCACTTCTTCGATCAAGGTCACGACCTTGTCGGTGTTGTGCATATCCGCCGAGAGTACCGCGGCCATGAACGGCGCCGGGTAGTGAGCTTTCAGCCAGGCAGTCTGGTACGACACCAGGCCGTAAGCGGCGGAGTGGGATTTGTTGAAGCCGTAACCGGCGAATTTCTCCACCAGGTCGAAAATGTTACCGGCAAGATCCGCGTCGATGCCGTTGGTCGCGCAACCCTCAATGAAACCGCCGCGCTGCTTGGCCATTTCTTCAGGCTTTTTCTTACCCATCGCCCGACGCAGCATGTCCGCACCGCCGAGGGTGTAACCGGCCATGACCTGGGCAATCTGCATCACCTGTTCCTGATACAGGATGATGCCGTAAGTCGGCGCCAATACCGGCTTGAGCCCGTCGTACTGGTAGTCCGAGTGCGGATATGCCAGTTCGGCGCGACCGTGCTTACGGTTGATGAAGTCGTCCACCATGCCCGATTGCAACGGCCCCGGACGGAACAGTGCCACCAGTGCGATCAAGTCTTCCAGGCAGTCGGGCTTGAGCTTTTTGATCAGCTCTTTCATGCCTCGCGATTCAAGCTGGAACACCGCCGTGGTTTCGGCTTTTTGCAGCAACTGGTAAGTCGGTTTGTCGTCCAGCGGAATAAACGCGATATCCAGCGGCGGTTCGTTGACCTTGGCACGGTCGCGGTTGATGGTTTTCAACGCCCAGTCGATGATCGTCAGGGTTCGCAGGCCGAGGAAGTCGAACTTGACCAGACCGGCCGCTTCAACGTCATCCTTGTCGAACTGGGTCACCAGACCGTCGCCGGCCTCGTCGCAATAGATTGGCGAGAAGTCGGTCAGTTTGGTCGGTGCGATCACCACGCCACCGGCGTGCTTGCCGACGTTACGCACCACGCCTTCGAGCTTGCGCGCCATCTCCCAGATTTCCGCGGCCTCTTCATCGACCTTGATGAAGTCACGCAGGATCTCTTCCTGCTCGTAGGCTTTTTCGAGGGTCATGCCCACTTCGAACGGAATCATCTTCGACAGACGATCCGCCAGCCCGTAGGACTTGCCCTGCACGCGCGCCACGTCGCGCACCACAGCCTTGGCGGCCATGGAACCGAAGGTGATGATCTGGCTCACCGCGTTGCGGCCGTATTTCTCGGCCACGTAGTCGATCACGCGGTCGCGACCGTCCATGCAGAAGTCGACGTCGAAGTCGGGCATGGAAACCCGCTCCGGGTTGAGGAAACGTTCGAACAGCAGGTCATATTCCAGCGGGTCGAGGTCGGTGATCTTCTGTACGTAGGCCACCAGCGAACCGGCACCCGACCCCCGGCCCGGACCTACCGGTACACCGTTGTTCTTGGCCCACTGGATAAAGTCCATCACGATCAGGAAGTAACCGGGGAAGCCCATCTGGATGATGATATCCAGCTCGAAATTCAAGCGGTCGACATAGACCTGACGCTTGGCTTCGTAGTCTTCGGTAGTGTCTTTGGGCAGCAGCACTGCCAAGCGTTCTTCAAGACCTTCGAAGGACACCTTGCGGAAATATTCGTCGATGGTCATCCCATCGGGGATCGGGAAGTTGGGCAGGAAGTGCGTGCCCAGCTTCACTTCGATGTTGCAGCGCTTGGCAATCTCGACGGTGTTTTCGATCGCGTCGGGGATATCGCTGAACAGCTCGAGCATTTCCTCGGCGCTTTTGAGGTATTGCTGATCGCTGTAATTCTTCGAACGGCGCGGATCGTCAAGGGCGCGGCCTTCACCGATGCATACGCGGGTTTCGTGGGCAGCAAAGTCTTCCTGCTTGATGAAGCGCACATCGTTGGTCGCCACCAGCGGCGCGCCAAGCTTGTCGGCCAGGGCCACGGCGCCGTGCAGTTGTTCTTCGTCGTTAGGGCGATTGGTACGCTGGATTTCCAGATAGAAGCGATCCGGGAACACGGCCATCCACTCGCGAGTCAGCGCTTCGGCTTCCGCCGGGTTGCCGCCGATCATGGCCATGCCGATCTCGCCTTCTTTGGCGGCGGACAGCATGATCAGGCCATCGCTGGCCTCGGCCACCCACTCGCGCTCGACGATGACCATGCCGTTGCGCTGGCCTTCGATGAACCCGCGCGAGATCAGTTCGGTGAGATTGCGATAACCCTGAGCGTTCATCACCAGCAGGCTGAGGCGGCTCAGCGGTGCATCCGGGTCTTTGTTCGCCAGCCACAGGTCGGCGCCGCAGATCGGCTTGATGCCGGCGCCCATGGCGTTTTTATAGAACTTGACCAGGGAACACATGTTGTTCTGGTCGGTGACCGCGACCGCCGGCATGTTCATGGCGGTCAGCGCCTTGACCAGCGGCTTGATTCGCACCAGCCCGTCGACCAGGGAGTATTCAGTGTGCAGGCGTAGATGAACGAATGAAGCCGGCATGGTGATCCTGTCCAGTTACATAAAGACAACGAGGCCCGGATTGTACCGGGCCTGAATTAAAACATCAGCCTTGCGCCTAAACCTGCGTCAGGCTTTCCCGCGCCTCGTAAGCCAGGCGCACCGGAGCGAAAGAACGACGGTGAATCGGCGTCGGGCCGAGCCGCGCCAGTGCTTCCAGATGAACGGGTGTCGGGTAGCCTTTATGGCCGCCAATGCCGTAGCCCGGGTAGATCAATTCGAACGCCGCCATCTCGCGATCACGACTGACCTTGGCCAGAATCGACGCCGCTGCGATCGCCGGCACCTTGCCGTCACCTTGAATCACCGCTTCAGCGCGCATTGGCAAATGCGGGCAGCGGTTGCCGTCAATCATCGCCAGTTTCGGCTGAACGTGCAGGCCGGCGACCGCACGCTGCATGGCCAGCATGGTCGCGTGCAGAATGTTCAAATCATCGATTTCTTCGACTTCGGCGCGGGCGATGCACCAGCTCAGGGCCTTTTCGCAGATCTCTTCGTAGAGCTTTTCGCGCTTGGCTTCGGTGAGTTTCTTCGAATCGTCGAGGCCAAGAATCGGCCGATTCGGATCAAGAATCACTGCCGCCGTCACCACCGCGCCGCACAACGGGCCACGCCCCACTTCATCGACACCGGCGACCAGCTCGTCGACTTCGGCGACCAGGGTGAAATCCAGGCCCATCTGCATGCTTGTCTTGCTCATTGTGGTTTGCCGATCAGGTCGAGGACGGCTTGCGCCGCCTGATTGGAAGCATCGCGCCGCAACGTGCGGTGGATCTCGTCGAAGCCGCGGGTCTGTTCCTCGCCGTCGTCGATCAAGGGCGACAGCGTCTGTGCCAACGCCTCGACAGTCGCATCATCCTGCAACAACTCCGGCACCAGCAAGCGCTGGGCGAGCAAGTTGGGCAGCGACACGTACGGGCTTTTGACCATGCGCTTGAGAATCCAGAACGTCAGCGGCGCCAGCCGATACGCCACCACCATCGGCCGTTTGTACAGCAGCGCTTCAAGGGTAGCAGTGCCCGATGCGATCAACACGGCGTTGCACGCGGCAAGGGCCAGATGCGATTTACCATCGAGCAACGTCACCGGCAAATCGCGGCCGGCGAGCAACGCTTCAAGTTGCACGCGGCGCTCCGGATTGGCACAAGGAATGACAAAGCGCACGCCCGCTCGCATGTCGCGCAGACGTTCGGCGGTATCCAGAAACAGCGCGCCGAGGCGACTGACTTCACCGCCACGGCTGCCCGGCATCAGCGCGACCAGCGGACCGTCGGGCAAGCCCAGCTCGGCACGTGCAGCGGCGCGATCAGCCTCAAGCGGAATGGTATCGGCCAAGGTATGGCCGACGAAGCGCACCGGCACCCCTTTCTCTTCGTAGAACTTCGCTTCGAACGGCAACAGGGTGAGCATCAGATCGCAGCCTTCGCGGATCTTCAGCACCCGTTTCTGCCGCCATGCCCACACCGACGGGCTGACGTAATGCACGGTTTTGATCCCGGCCTGACGCAGCTTGAGTTCGATATTGAGATTGAAATCCGGAGCGTCGATGCCGATGAACACGTCTGGCTTCGCGGCGATCAGCGTGGCGATCAGTTCTTTGCGGCGCTTGAGCAATTCACGCAGCCGACCCAGAACTTCCACCAACCCCATGACCGACAAGCGTTCCATGGGAAAGTACGAAGTCAGGCCTTCGGCCTGCATCAGCGGACCGCCGACACCGATGAATTCGACTGCCGGGTGCTGAGCCTTTAGCGCGCGCATGAGGCCGGCGCCGAGGATGTCACCGGAAGCCTCACCCGCCACCAGCGCAATACGCAGACTGGCCATGATCAGCGGGTGATGCCGCGAGTCGATGCCTGGATCGAATCGCGGAACACGGCGACTTCAGGGAACTGCGCAGATGGCTCGGCCAGCTCGGCCAGTGCCTGCTCGACCGTCAGGCCCTGGCGATAAACCGTCTTGTAGGCACGACGCAGGGCGTGGATTGCATCTTCGCTGAAACCGCGGCGGCGCATGCCTTCGAAGTTCATGCTGCGCGCTTCGGCCGGGTTACCGAATACGGTGACGAACGCCGGAACGTCCTTGCCGATCGCCGTGCCCATGCCGGAAAAACTGTGCGCGCCAATGTGGCAGTACTGATGAACGAGAGTGAAGCCGGAGAGAATCGCCCAGTCGTCCACGTGTACATGCCCGGCCAGCGCAGTGTTGTTGACCAGAATGCAGTGATTGCCGATGACGCTGTCGTGACCGATGTGGGCATAGGCCATGATCAGGTTGTGATCACCCAGAGTGGTTTCCGAACGGTCCTGAACGGTGCCACGATGAATGGTCACGCCTTCGCGGATAACGTTGTGGTCACCGATTACCAGGCGGGTTTCCTCGCCTTTGTATTTCAGATCCGGGGTGTCTTCGCCTACCGAGGAAAACTGGTAGATACGATTGTGTTTACCAATGCGGGTCGGCCCCTTGAGGATCACATGCGGCCCGATCACGGTACCCTCGCCGATTTCCACACCTGCGCCGATGATCGACCACGGGCCGACCTCGACGCCGTCAGCCAGAACGGCGGACGGATCGATGATTGCGCGAGGGTCAATCAAACTCATACTTTCTGTTCCGCACAGATGATTTCTGCCGAGCAGACCGGCTTGCCATCAACCGAAGCCTGGCACTCGAACTTCCAGATCTTGCGCTTGCAACTGATGAAGGTCGCTTCAAGGATCAACTGGTCGCCCGGCTTGACTGGCTGGCGGAAGCGCAGCTTGTCGGAGCCGACGAAGTAATACAGGGTGCCGTCGGCCGGTTTGACGTCGAGCATCTTGAAACCAAGTATCCCGGCAGCCTGAGCCATCGCTTCGATGATCAGCACGCCTGGCATGATTGGATGCGCAGGGAAGTGACCATTGAAAAACGGTTCATTGATGCTGACATTCTTGTAGGCGCGAATTCGCTTGCCTTCAGTGTCCAGTTCCACCACCCGGTCCACCAGCAGGAACGGGTAACGGTGAGGCAGGTATTCGCGAATCTCGTTGATGTCCATCATTTCAGGGGGAAGCCTATGTAAAGATTGGGAGCGCGACTGACGCGCACTCCTCTAGCAAATCAAGGAGGCAGTCCAGAGGCTGTGCACACTTGATATGGAAATGGTATCAGCCATCAGATGAAGCATTGCCGTCAGGGGTCACTTCCCCAGCGCGCTTTTCCAGCTGTTTCAACCGTCGCGCGATGTCATCGAGCTGACGGATACGGGCCGCGCTTTTGCGCCATTCGGCCGCCGGTTGCATGGCTGTGCCGGAAGAATAGGCGCCTGGCTCGGTAATCGAGTGGGTCACCATGGTCATCCCGGTCAGGAAAACGTTGTCGCAAATATCGATGTGGCCGACCAGACCGACACCACCGGCGAGCATGCAGTGCTTGCCGATTTTGGTGCTGCCCGAAATGCCGACACACGCGGCCATGGCAGTGTGATCACCGACCTGGACGTTGTGTGCGATCTGAATCTGGTTGTCGAGCTTCACGCCATTGCCAATCACGGTATCGGCCAGAGCGCCACGGTCGATGGCGGTATTCACGCCAATCTCGACATCGTCGCCGATGGTCACGCCACCGATCTGGGCGATTTTCTGCCAGACGCCTTTTTCGTTGGCGAAGCCGAAGCCCTCACCGCCAATCACCGCACCGGACTGAATGACCACACGCTTGCCGATACGCACATCGTGATACAGCGTGACGCGTGGAGCCAGCCAGCCTGCTTCACCGATCTCGCTGCGAGCGCCGACCACGCAATGCGCGCCCAGCGTTACCCGTGCAGCGATGCGTGCACCGGCTTCGATGACCACGAACGGGCCGATGCTGGCACTCGAGTCAACTACCGCATCCGGCGCGATCACCGCTGTCGGGTGAATACCCGCGGCAGCTTTTGGCTTTGGATCGAACAGGTGCGAAATGCGCGCATAGGCCAGGTAAGGATCCGGCACCACCAAAGCATTACCGGCAAAGCCCTCGGCATCGGCTTCCTTGAGCAGCAGCGCAGCTGCCTGCGAACCGGCCAGGTATTTACGGTATTGGGGATTTGCCAGAAAGCTCAACTGAGCTGGGCCAGCCTCTTGCAAAGTGGCTAGCCCAGTAATTTGCGTCTCGGGGTCGCCACGCAGGGTGGCGCCGAGGTGCTCGGCCAACTGGCCGAGCCTGATAGTCACGGTCATGGGTTACTTCAGCTGATTCATGCGCTCGATAACCTGGCGCGTGATGTCGTACTGAGGTTTGACATCGATAACTGCACCACGCTCGAACACCAGGTCAAAACCACCTTTCTTGATGACTTCTTCCACAGCGCCGTCCAGCTTTGGCTTCAGTTGCTTGAGCATTTCGCGGTCGGCAACAGCTTTGGCTTCGTTCAGTTCCTTGGACTGGAACTGGAAGTCGCGGGCCTTTTGCTTGAATTCCAGCTCCAGACGCTCACGCTCGCCCTGCTGCATCTTGTCACCACCGGCCATCAGACGGTCCTGAATGCCTTTGGCGCTGCTTTCCAGGGTTTTCAGTTTGGTCAGTTGCGGACCGAACTTCTTCTCTGCATCCACCGCGTACTTCTTCGCCGCGTCGGATTCCAGCAGTGCCATCTGATAGTTCAGCACGGCAATTTTCATGTCGGCGAACGCCGGGCCTGCCACCAGTACGGAGGCCAGGAGAACCAATTGAGTCAACTTACGCACGATGCACTCCTACAAAATCCATTGTCGTTATCTTGGGTCAGACGCTTAGAACGTCTGGCCGAGGGAGAATTGGAACACTTGAGTTTCAGCGTCATCCGGTTTCTTGATCGGCATCGCCAGGGCGAAGCTCAACGGCCCCAGTGCAGTGACCCAGGTCACGCCGACACCGACGGAACTGGCCATGTTGCTCAGGCTGATGTCGTTGCATTGAGTGCTGGAAGTCGACCCTGCGGCTGCGTTGGTCGTCTTGTCGCACTTGGAATCGAACACGTTACCTACGTCCCAGAATACGGACGTGCGCAGCGAGCGCTGGTCTTTCACGAAAGGCAGCGGGAACAGCAGCTCAACACCACCTTGAATCAACACGTTACCGCCGAATGGCAGCGGATCCTGATCCGGGTCGGCAAGCGTACCCGAGTTACCCGTTACAGCTGCACCGCGGCTCGGCGTACTGCGCGGGCCAAGGGTGCTGTCCTTGAAGCCACGAACCGAGTTGAAACCACCGGCATAGTAGTTTTCATAGAACGGCAAGCCATCGGTCGAACCGTAGCCGTCGCCATAACCGAGTTCGGAGTGCAGGCGCAGGGTGTAGTTTTCAGTGATCGGCTGGAACAACTGACCACGGTAATCAAGTTTGAAGAACGACAGGTCGCTACCAGGAAGCGTGGTTTCCAGGGTCAGGCTCTGGGAACGACCACGTGTCGGCAGGACGCCTTTGTTCAGGGTCGACTCGGACCAGCCGGCCGAGGCCTTGAAGTTCAGGTAGTTGTCGCCTTCTTTCTCAACGAAGTCGAAAATCTCGTCAACGGTATAGCGACCGGTGTTGATCTTGTCCTGCTGGGCAGACAGACCGAACGTCAGACGCGAAGTCTCACTGATCGGGTAACCGACGTTGACGCCCGCACCAAGACTGTCTACCGCGTAGCTGGAAATGTCGGCATCGAGTTCATCATAGTCGGTGGTGCGATAGAACGCGTTGTAACCCAGGCTTACGCCATCGGCGGTCCAGTACGGGTCAACGTAGCCAAAGTTGTAGCGGCTCTGGTATTCGCTGCGTGTCAGGCCGATGCTGACGCGGTTACCGCTACCGAGGAAGTTGTTCTGGGTGATCGAACCACCGAGGATGAGACCGGCGCTCTGCGCAAAACCAACGCTGGCGGTGATCGAACCGGACGCCTGTTCCTCAACGGCATAGTTCACGTCGACCTGGTCATCGACACCCGGCACAGCCGGCGTCTCAACGTTGACTTCCTTGAAGAAGCCCAGACGCTCCAGACGGGTCTTGGACTGGTCGATCAGGTACGTCGAAGCCCAGCCGCCTTCCATCTGACGCATTTCACGACGCAGCACTTCGTCCTCGGACTTGGTGTTGCCACGGAAATTGATGCGGTTGACGTAGGCACGCTTGCCCGGATCGACAGCGAAAAGAATGTCTACCGTGTGGTCGTCGTCATGCGGCTGTGGTACGCCGTTGACGTTGGCGAAGGTGTAACCTTCATTACCCAGACGACGAGTGATCAGCTCGGATGTGGTGGTCATCAGCTTGCGCGAAAACACCTGGCCTTTCTGCACCAGCAACAGCGACTTGATCTGGTCTTCAGGAACTTTCAGGTCACCGCTGAGCTTGACGTCACGAACGGTGTACTTCTCGCCTTCGGTCACGTTGACGGTGATGTAGACGTGCTTCTTGTCCGGGGTAATCGATACCTGGGTCGAGGCGATGTCCATGTTGATGTAGCCGCGGTCCAGGTAGTAGGAGCGCAGACGCTCCAGGTCACCGGAGAGTTTTTCGCGAGCATATTTGTCATCGTTCTTGAAGAACGACAGCCAGTTGGTGGTTTTCAACTCGAACAGGTCGGTCAGGTCTTCCTCGGGGAACACCGTGTTACCGACCACGTTGATGTGCTGAATGGCGGCAACGGTGCCCTCGTTGATTTTCACCTTCAGACCCACACGGTTACGCGGCTGCGAGACCACTTCGGTATCGACGGTAGCCGAATAGCGGCCTTGGGCGACGTACTGACGTTGCAGTTCGTTGCGCACACCTTCGAGAGTGGCACGCTGGAAAATCTCGCCTTCGGACAATCCGGATTGCTTGAGGCCTTTCATCAGGTCTTCAGTGGAAATCGCCTTGTTGCCTTCGATCTCGATACTGGCAACGGATGGGCGTTCAACCACGGTGATCACCAGGACATTGCCTTCGCGGCCCAGCTGGATATCCTGAAAGAAACCGGTTTTGAACAACGCACGAGTGGATTCCACCAGGCGACGATCATCCGCCTGCTCGCCGACGTTCAACGGCAAGGCACCAAAGACACTACCCGCGGAGACCCGCTGGAGGCCATTGACGCGAATATCAGAGATAGTGAAGGACTCGGCGTGAACTTCGGCGATCATCAATACGGTGAGAACCGCAGTTAGCAGCAGACGTTTCATGAAGTCCTTTCTTATTCCAACTGGCAATAAACAAACTGCCGCAAAATGCGGCAGATTCGCAATTCAGCGAAGCGTTACAGTCGACCCAGATCGTTGACCAGAGCAAGCAACATCACCCCGACCACCAAACTGATACCGATCTGTATCCCCCAACCTTGCACCCGATCCGACAAGGGGCGACCACGCACCCACTCGATCAGATAAAACAACAAATGCCCCCCATCCAGTACAGGAATGGGCAGCAAATTCAGAACGCCCAGGCTAATACTCAGATAAGCAAGGAAATTCAGGAAATCAGCGACACCCGACTGGGCAGAAGCGCCCGCCACTTTAGCAATGGTTATCGGTCCACTCAAGTTTTTTACCGAGAGCTCGCCGAACAGCATTTTCTTCAGTGAATCCAGCGTCAGAATGCTCATGGTCCAAGTGCGACGGGCGCCCTCGCCAATCGCGGCCAGCGGGCCATAGCTGACCTCGCGGATCATTTCCGGCGGCCAGTCGATGGCTTTCACGCCAGCGCCCAGATAACCGCTTGGCGATTTGCTTTCACCGCGTGCCGCCAGGGTCACAGGCACGTCGATTTGAGCATTGTCGCGCTCGATGCGCAGCATGATTTTGGTATCAGGACGCGTACGAACGGTATCGACTACCTGCTGCCAGTCATCGAGCGGCTGCCCATCGAGCGCCAGCAAGCGATCGCCGGTTTTCAGCCCGGCCGCCTGAGCCGGGCCTTTCGGATCGAGCTCGGCAAGCACTGGCGGCAAGGCCGGACGCCACGGACGGATACCCAGCGAACGGATCGGATCCGGTTCGTCGGCACCCTTGAGCCAGTTATCCAGTGCCAGCGTGCGCGGCGACTCAGCGGTCGAGCCCTGCTCGCGCACCAGCAATTGAATCGCACCGCTCTCACCGAGACGACGCACCAGTTGCAGATTGACCGCCGCCCAACCGGAGGTTGGCTCGCCATCGATCGAGACGATCTCCTGACCAGCATTCAGACCGGCCCTGGCGGCAATACTGCCGGACTCGACCGCACCAATGACCGGGCGAACCTGTTCGCTGCCGAGCATCGCCAAAACCCAGAAGAACACCAGCGCCAGCAAAAAGTTGGCAATTGGCCCGGCGGCGACAATGGCGATACGCTGACGCACCGATTTGCGATTGAACGATTGGTCGAGCTGATCGACCGGCACTTCGCCTTCGCGCTCGTCTAGCATCTTGACGTAGCCGCCCAACGGGATCGCCGCTACGACGAATTCGGTGCCTTGCTTGTCATGCCAGCGCAGCAGCGGCATGCCGAAGCCCACGGAGAAACGCAGAACCTTGACGCCACAGCGACGCGCGACCCAGAAGTGGCCGAATTCATGGAAGGTGACCAGCACACCCAGGGCGATCAGGGTGCCGGCAATCATATAGAGCGCGCTCATCTACTTTCTCCGCAATCCTGTTCAGTGTCGCGTGTCGCCATTGAGTTGCAAAACTATCGGCCGTGCCGACTCAACCATTGCTCAGCCAGCATTCGCGCTTTAGCGTCCGCCGTAAACACGGCGTCGAGGTCGCTCAGCGCCACCACCGGCTCCAGATTCAAGACTTCCTCGATGATACTCGCGATTTCCAGATAGCGGACCCGTCCGTCGAGAAACGCTGCCACGGCCACTTCATTGGCCGCGTTGAGCATCGCCGGAGCGCTGTCACCAGCTACCGCCGCTTGACGAGCCAACCGCAGGCAGGGGAAACGACCCTCATCGGGCGCCTCGAAATCCAGTCGCGCAATGGCAAACAGATCCAGTGGCGGTACGCCGGAGTCGATGCGCTCCGGCCAGGCCAAAGCGTTGGCGATCGGCGTGCGCATGTCAGGGTTACCCAACTGCGCCAATACCGAGCCGTCCACATAATCGACCAGAGAATGAATCACGCTCTGCGGATGGATCACCACCTCGACTTGCGCAGGTTTGGCATCGAACAACCAGCAGGCTTCGATCAGTTCCAGGCCCTTGTTCATCATGCTCGCCGAATCCACGGAGATCTTGCGCCCCATCGACCAGTTCGGATGCGCGCAAGCCTGCTCAGGCGAAACATGCGCCAGCTCGGCCATCGGCGTCTGCCGGAAAGGACCGCCTGAGGCTGTCAACAATATCCGCCGCACCCCCACCGAGCTCAAGCCGCGCGAGAAATCCGCTGGCATGCACTGAAAAATCGCGTTGTGCTCACTGTCGATCGGCAGCAGAACCGAGCCGCTTTTGCGCACGGCCTGCATGAACAGAGCGCCGGACATTACCAATGCTTCTTTATTGGCCAAGAGAATCTTCTTGCCCGCCTCGACTGCCGCCAGGGTCGGACGCAGCCCGGCCGCACCGACAATGGCTGCCATCACCGCGTCGACTTCAGGCGCCGAGGCGACCTGACACAAGCCCTCCTCACCTACCAATACGCGAGTCGGCAAGCCGGCTGCACGCAGGTCATCCTGCAAACCGCGCGCCGCTGCACCTTCGGGCACTACGGCAAATTGCGGGACATGACGCACGCATAACGCGAGCAACTCGCTGAGGCGCGAGAAGCCACTCAATGCGAAAACCTGATAACGCTCAGGATGACGTGCGATCACATCCAGAGTGCTCAGACCAATCGAACCGGTCGCACCCAACACCGTAATCTGCTGGGGGCGACTCACGGTGCGGCCATCCAGAGCAATACGGCAAATACCGGAATAGCAGCGGTCAGGCTGTCGATACGATCCAGCACACCGCCATGCCCGGGCAGCAGATTACTGCTGTCCTTGATGCCGGATTGACGCTTGAACATGCTTTCGGTCAGATCACCGACCACGGAAATGAAGACGATCAGCGCAGCGCCGATCAAGCCTTTGAGCAGCTCGGCCACGGTCCAGTCGCGTACCAGCCCGACAACCGCAGTGATCACCAGACTCAGCGCCAGACCACCGTAAACGCCTTCCCAGCTCTTGCCCGGGCTGACCTGCGGCGCCAGCTTGCGCTTGCCGAACTTGCGCCCGGAAAAGTAAGCACCGATGTCCGCGCCCCAGACCAACACCATCACGGCCATGATCAACCAGTTACCCAGCGGATATTGCTTGATCTGCACCAGGCCCTGCCACGCAGGCAACAGGATCAGCAGGCCAATGACCAACTTGGTCGCCGCTGTGGACCAGTGCGCGCTGGAGCGTGGATACGTCAGCACCAGATATGTCGCAATCGCCCACCAGATCACCGATGCACCGAGCACCCAGGGCGCAAGGCCCGGCAGCACATACATGACGAACAGCATCAAGGCGACCACAGCGGCAAAGCCGACGCGGAACGACTGTGCGGTGAAGCCGGCCAGACGCGCCCATTCCCAGGCACCGAGGCTCACCACCAGGCCGATGAACAGCGCGAAGCCGGCACCTTTGAGCAGGAAAAACCCGCACAAGGCAATCGGCAGCAGGATCAGTGCAGTGATGATTCTTTGCTTGAGCATTAAACCCGGGCTCCAGCTTCGACCTGTTCGCTCGTTTTACCGAAACGACGCTGGCGCGAAGCGAAATCGGCCAGCGCGGTGCGCATGGCTTCGTGTTTGAAGTCCGGCCAGAACAGGTCGGAGAAGTACAGCTCGGCGTAAGCCAGCTGCCACAGCAGGAAATTGCTGATGCGATGCTCGCCACCGGTGCGAATGCACAGGTCAGGCAACGGCAGATCGCCGGTGGCCAGACAGGTCTGCAGCAGATCCGGAGTGATGTCCTCCGGGCGCAAGTGCCCGGCCTGAACCTCACGCGCCAGACGCTGCGCGGCCTGAGCGATATCCCACTGACCGCCATAGTTGGCGGCGATCTGCAGGACAAAGCGATTGGCACCGACCGTCATGGCCTCGGCCTCGCGCATCGCCGCCTGAAGCTCAGGGTGGAAGCGCGAGCGATCGCCAATGATGCGCAGGCTGATGTTGTTGTCGTTGAGGCGCTTGGCTTCGCGACGCAGCGCCTTGAAAAACAGATCCATCAAGGCACTGACCTCATCGGCCGGGCGCTGCCAGTTTTCGCTGGAGAAGGCGAACAGGGTCAGGACCTCGACCTTGGCCTCAGCGCACACCTCAATCACCGCCCGCACAGCATCCACGCCCGCTTTATGCCCGGCGACACCCGGCATAAAGCGTTTTTTCGCCCAGCGATTATTACCATCCATGATGATCGCGACATGGCGCGGCACCGCGGACGGCGCAGTCTGCTTGGTCTTGTCCATTTAAAGCTCGACCCTTATACGGCCATCAGGTCTTTTTCTTTCTCGTCCGTGGCCTTGGTAATCAGGGCCTCGGATTCTTTGGTCAGCTTGTCGATATCAGCGATGGCACGACGCTCTTCGTCTTCGCTGATTTCCTTGTCCTTGACCAGTTTTTTCAGCTCACCCAATGCGTCACGACGAATGTTGCGCACAGCAACGCGCGCGTCTTCGGCTGCGCTGCGGGCCTGCTTGGTGAAGCCTTTACGCGTTTCCTCGGTGAGGGCCGGCATAGGGATCAGCAGCAACTCGCCAAGGTTGGTCGGGTTGAGATTCAGACCGGCGCTCTGGATTGCCTTGTCGACAGCCGCGAGCATGTTGCGCTCGAACGCCACGACCTGCAGGGTGCGCGAATCTTTCACGGTGACGTTGGCGACGCTGCTCAGCGGAGTGTCAGTGCCGTAGTAAGGCACCATGACGCTGCCGAGAATGCTCGGGTGAGCCTTGCCGGTACGGATCTGGCCGAACGCGTGGTTCAGGGATTCCAGGGATTTCTGCATACGCGCTTGGGCGTCTTTCTTGATTTCGTTGATCATTGTTGGCCTTCCTCGATCAAAGTCCCTTCAGCGCCGCCGTGCACAATGTTCAGCAGGGCGCCGGGCTTGTTCATGTTGAATACGCGCAGCGGCATCTTGTGATCGCGGCACAGGCAGATAGCAGTCAGATCCATCACGCCCAGCTTGCGATCCAGTACTTCATCATAAGTCAGATGATCGAACTTCTCGGCATGCGGGTCTTTGAACGGGTCTGCGGTGTAGACGCCATCAACCTTGGTCGCCTTGAGCACAACGTCGGCGTCGATTTCGATCGCACGCAGGCAGGCAGCCGAATCCGTGGTGAAGAACGGATTGCCGGTACCGGCCGCGAAGATCACGACGTCTTTGGAGTTCAGGTGGCGCATGGCTTTGCGGCGATCGTAGTGATCGGTTACGCCAACCATTGAAATGGCCGACATGACGATGGCGGAGATATTGGCACGCTCCAGAGCATCGCGCATGGCCAGTGCGTTCATTACGGTGGCCAGCATGCCCATGTGGTCGCCGGTGACACGATCCATACCGGCCTTACTCAGGGCTTCGCCACGGAACAGGTTGCCACCGCCGATTACCAGACCGACCTGGACGCCGATGCCAACCAGTTGACCGACTTCCAGCGCCATGCGATCCAGAACCTTTGGATCGATCCCGAACTCTTCCGAGCCCATCAGGGCCTCGCCGCTAAGCTTGAGTAGAATGCGTTTATAGCGAGCCTGATAACCACTGCCCTGCTGAGCCATTGCGAATCTCTCCTGCGGCGTATTTAAAATTCTTTGCGAGCTGTTTACAGCTGGCGTTCACTCTAGCTTGGCGCTGCTGCAGCGCCATCGGAACATGGCTTTGTAAGTCAGTTCCGGACGGAAACCAAATAAAAAATTTGGTACCTCATCTGAAAAGAGGCTGCGCGCGTTAGCGGGCAGCCTCTTTTGGGCGACAGTTGAAAAACCGTCTTATTGCTTGGCGGCAGCCAGCTGGGCAGCAACTTCTTCAGCGAAGTTGTCGACCGGCTTCTCGATGCCTTCGCCTACTTTGAAGTAAGTGAAGGAAACGATTTCTGCGCCGGCTTTCTTGGCCAGCTCGCCAACCTTGACTTCAGGGTTCTTGACGAACGCCTGCTCGACCAGGCTTGCTTCTGCCAAGAACTTGCTGATACGGCCCTTGACCATGTTTTCAACAATGTTTTCTGGCTTGCCTTTGATCTTTTCTTCGTTCAACTGCAGGAACACAGCTTTCTCACGCTCGATCGCTTCGTCGGAGACTTGCGAAGGCAGCAGGAACTCAGGGTTGCTTGCCGCAACGTGCATGGCGATGTCTTTGGCCAGCTCGACGTCACCGCCTTTCAGGACAACCGCAACACCGATCTTGTTACCGTGCAGGTAAGTGCCGACAACGTCACCCTCTACGCGGACCAGACGACGGATGTTGACGTTCTCGCCGACTTTGGCAACCAGAGCTTCACGAGCCGATTCCTGAGCGGCGATCAGCGGAGCTGCGTCGGTCAGTTTTTCGTCGAAAGCTTTTTCTACGCTGGCAGCAACGAAGTTCTTGAAGTCGTCTTGCAGGGCCAGGAAGTCGGTCTGCGAGTTGACTTCCAGCAGCACGGCTGCCTTGTCATTCGATTTGATGGCGATTGCGCCTTCAGCGGCAACGTTGCCGGCTTTTTTCGCAGCCTTGATCGCGCCCGAAGCACGCATGTCATCAATGGCTTTTTCGATGTCGCCGTCAGCCTTTTCCAGGGCTTTCTTGCAATCCATCATGCCTTCGCCGGTACGCTCGCGCAGTTCTTTGACCAACGCCGCAGTAATTGCTGCCATTTTCAAATTCCTCTTGGATAGGTTTTCAACCATTCCACCCGATCGAACGGGCGATCAATTCTTCCCGAACCAACTTGTAGCTGCTGCACGTTACAGACGCTGTAGCTGCGCTGCCGACAAATGGTTTTCGAGGTGGCAAAAAGGGGGCCAAGCCCCCTTTTTGCTTACTGAGTCAACGCCAGGGGCGTCGATTACTCAGCTGCAGCCTGAGTTTCTTCGGCTGCGAATTCAACAGTACCGCCAGCAACATTGTTGCGACCACGGATAACTGCGTCAGCCATCGAACCCATGTACAGCTGGATAGCGCGGATTGCGTCATCGTTGCCTGGGATGATGTAGTCAACGCCTTCCGGGCTGCTGTTGGTATCGACAACACCGATAACCGGGATGCCCAGCTTGTTGGCTTCGGTGATCGCGATGCGCTCGTGGTCAACGTCGATCACGAACAGTGCGTCAGGCAGACCGCCCATGTCCTTGATGCCGCCCAGCGAACGATCCAGCTTCTCAAGATCACGGGAGCGCATCAGCGCTTCTTTCTTGGTCAGCTTGGCGAAAGTACCATCTTCGGCTTGAACTTCAAGGTCACGCAGACGCTTGATGGAAGCACGAATGGTCTTGAAGTTGGTCAGCATGCCGCCCAACCAGCGGTGATCGACGTACGGCGAACCGCAACGTGCTGCTTCTTCAGCAACGATCTTGCCAGCGGAACGCTTGGTGCCGACGAACAGAATCTTGTTTTTGCCCTGGGCCAGACGCTCTACGAAAGTCAGAGCTTCGTTGAACATTGGCAGGGTTTTTTCAAGGTTGATGATGTGAATCTTGTTACGCGCGCCGAAAATGTACTTGCCCATTTTCGGATTCCAGTAACGGGTTTGGTGACCGAAGTGCACACCGGCCTTCAGCATATCGCGCATGTTGACTTGGGACATGATAGTTCCTTGATAAGTCGGGTTTGGCCTCCACGTATCCCAATGACCAACCAGAGGCATAAAGCCCAAGGCACCCAGGTCATCGTGTCGACACGTGTGTGGATTTAAGCTTTTCGGGGCATCCCCGGAAAGCGGCGCATTTTATACCACAGGGTGCGCAGAAACGGAAACCGGAATCTGTATTCCCTCCGGCCACATGGACGCAGCCCCCTTGGAATCGGTTCGATGGGCACCATTGTATAGACACAAGCCAGACAGGCAGGCGCAGTTTTGCGCCTCCCGTCTGATAGAATCGCGTTTTTCAGGGTCGCAAAATCCACACCTGCCACCCAATTCGTATCCGTAAGCGCCGCCGAGCGCAGAGAGAGCCTGTATGACCGTCAACCTCAAAACCCCCGAGGACATCGCTGGCATGCGTGTCGCCGGCAAACTGGCCGCCGATGTGCTGGAAATGATTGCCGAACATGTCAAACCGGGCGTGACCACCGATCAGCTCAACCAGATCTGCCACGACTACATCGTCAATGTGCAGGAAGCCATCCCCGCCCCGCTCAACTACAAGGGCTACCCGAAGTCGATCTGCACCTCGATCAACCACGTGGTCTGCCACGGCATCCCGAACGACAAGCCGCTGAAAAACGGCGACACGCTGAACATCGACGTCACCGTGATCAAGGACGGCTACCACGGTGATACCAGCCGCATGTTCCACGTCGGCGAAGTGCCGGTCTGGGCCGAGCGTCTGTCGCAGGTCACCCAGGAATGCATGTACAAGGCCATCGAGATCGTCAAGCCCGGTTGCCGCCTCGGCGACATCGGTGAAGTGATCCAGAAGCATGCGGAAAAAAATGGTTTCTCGGTGGTGCGCGAGTTCTGCGGTCACGGTATCGGTAAGGTCTTCCACGAAGAACCGCAAATCCTGCACTACGGTCGCGCCGGCACCGGCATGGAACTGAAGGCGGGCATGACCTTCACCATCGAGCCGATGATCAACCAGGGCAAGGCCGACACCAAGGTACTCGGCGACGGCTGGACTGCAATCACCAAGGACCGCAAGCTCTCGGCCCAGTGGGAACATACCCTGCTGGTCACCGACACTGGCTATGAGATCTTCACTTTGCGCAGCGATGACACCATCGCGCGCATCTCGGCCTGACACTCAGAACGCTCCCAGCCTATAGAAGGAAAGCCAATCGATGCCGCAGGTGGATCCCGAACTCTTCGACCGCGGCCAGTTCCAGGCTGAACTGGCCCTCAAAGCGAGTCCTATCGCGGCGTTCAAGAAGGCGATCCGCCAGGCCCGCGAGGTCCTCGACACGCGCTTTCGCAATGGCCGCGACATCCGCCGCCTGATCGAAGACCGTGCCTGGTTTGTCGACAACATCCTGCAAAAGGCCTGGGAGCAGTTCAACTGGAGCGAAGACGCCGATATCGCTCTGGTGGCGGTCGGCGGCTACGGCCGCGGCGAACTGCACCCCTACTCCGATATCGATCTGCTGATCCTGCTCGACAGTGCCGACCACGAAGTTTTCCGCGATTCCATCGAGCGTTTTCTGACGCTGTTGTGGGACATTGGCCTGGAAGTCGGCCAGAGCGTGCGCTCGGTCGACGAATGCGCCGAAGAGGCCCGCGCCGATCTGACCGTGGTCACCAATCTGATGGAAAGTCGCACCATCTGCGGCCCCGAGCGTCTGCGCCAGCGCATGCTCGAAGTCACCAGCACCGCGCACATGTGGCCGGCCAAGGAGTTCTTCCTGGCCAAGCGTGCCGAACAAAAGGCTCGTCACCACAAATACAACGACACCGAATACAACCTCGAACCCAACGTCAAAGGCTCGCCCGGTGGCCTGCGCGATATCCAGACGATTCTCTGGGTGGCCCGACGTCAGTACGGCACCCTGAACCTGCGCGCCCTCGCTGGCGAAGGCTTTTTGGTCGAAAGCGAAAACGCCCTGCTCGCTTCCTCGCAGGAATTTCTGTGGAAAGTGCGCTACGCCCTGCACATGCTCGCCGGTCGTTCCGAGGACCGCTTGCTGTTCGATCACCAGCGCACCATTGCCGGCCTGCTCGGCTTTGAAGGAGACGACGCCAAACAGGCGGTCGAAAACTTCATGCAGCAGTACTTCCGTACGGTGATGAGCATTGCCCAACTGAGCGATCTGATCATCCAGCACTTCGAGGAAGTCATCCTCGCTCCGGAAGACGAAGCGCCGCCGCAGCCGATCAACTCGCGCTTCCAATTGCATGACGGCTACATTGAGGCGCGCAACGACAATGTCTTCCGCCGCACGCCGTTCGCCATGCTGGAAATTTTCGTGCTGATGGCCCAGCAGCCGGAAATCAAAGGCGTGCGCGCCGACACCATTCGTCTGCTGCGCGAACATCGTCATCTGATCGACGACAATTTCCGCAACGACATCCGCAACACCAGCCTGTTCATCGAGCTGTTCAAGTGCAAGATCGGCATCCACCGCAATCTGCGGCGGATGAACCGTTACGGCATTCTTGGGCGCTACTTGCCGGAGTTCGGCTTTATAGTCGGGCAGATGCAGCACGACCTGTTCCACATTTATACGGTCGACGCGCACACGCTGAATCTGATCAAGCACCTGCGCAAACTGCAGTACACCCAGGTTTCGGAGAAATTTCCGCTGGCGGCCAAGCTCATGGCCAAGCTGCCCAAGCCTGAACTGATTTACATGGCCGGCCTGTACCACGACATCGGCAAGGGTCGGCACGGCGATCACTCGGAGATCGGCGCGGTCGATGCCGAGGCGTTCTGCCAGCGCCACCAGTTGCCGGTGTGGGACAGCCGCCTGATCGTCTGGCTGGTGCAGAACCACCTGGTGATGTCCACCACTGCCCAGCGCAAGGATCTGTCCGATCCGCAGGTGATCCACGATTTCGCCCAGGCGGTCGGCGATGAAACGCGCCTCGACTACCTCTACGTGCTGACCGTGGCGGATATCAACGCGACCAATCCGACGCTGTGGAATTCATGGCGCGCCAGCCTGCTGCGCCAGCTCTACACCGAAACCAAACGGGCCCTGCGCCGGGGCCTGGAAAATCCAGTGGATCGCGAAGAACAGATTCGCCAGACGCAAAGTGCGGCGCTGGATATTCTGGTGCGCGGTGGCACCGACCCGGATGACGTCGAGCAGCTGTGGGCGCAATTGGGCGATGACTATTTCCTGCGTCATACCGCCGGCGACGTGGCCTGGCACAGCGACGCGATCCTGCAGCAGCCGGTCGATGGCGGGCCGCTGGTGCTGATCAAGGAAACCACCCAGCGCGAGTTCGAGGGCGGCACGCAGATCTTCATTTATGCGCCGGATCAGCACGACTTCTTCGCTGTGACCGTGGCGGCGATGGACCAGCTCAACCTGAACATTCACGACGCGCGGGTCATCACCTCGAGCAGCCAGTTCACCCTCGACACCTACATCGTGCTCGACAACGAAGGCGAATCGATCGGCGATAACCCGGCGCGGATCAAGCAGATCCGCGAGGGCCTCACCGAAGCCCTGCGTAACCCGGACGACTACCCGACGATCATCCAGCGCCGGGTGCCGCGTCAGCTCAAGCATTTTGCCTTTGCCCCGCAAGTGACGATTCACAACGACGCGCAGCGTCCGGTGACCGTGCTGGAACTGACTGCGCCCGACCGGCCGGGCCTGCTGGCGCGTGTCGGGGGGATTTTCCTCGAGTTCGACCTGTCGCTGCAGAACGCCAAGATTGCGACCTTGGGCGAGCGTGTGGAAGACGTGTTCTTCATCACTGACGCGCACAATCAGCCGCTGTCCGACCCGCTGCTGTGCAGCCGTTTGCAGGATGCGATCGTCGAACAGCTGAGCGTCAATCAGGAACCGGATATCAAATTGTCGCGCCTCAGTATTTGATGGCGCCTCGGATTCAAATGGCTTTGCGAGAGACCCAGCCCCGATGAACAACGCTCTGAACCAGCTCCAGCCGTACCCGTTCGAAAAGCTCCGCGCCCTGCTCGGCAGCGTCACGCCGAACCCGGACAAGCGCCCGATCGCCCTGTCGATCGGCGAACCGAAACACCGCTCGCCGAGTTTTGTCGCCGAAGCGCTGGCGAACAATCTGGATCAGATGGCGGTGTACCCGACCACGCTCGGCATCCCGGCCCTGCGCGAAGCCATCGCCGGCTGGTGCGAGCGTCGCTTTGGCGTGCCGAACGGCTGGATCGATCCGGCGCGCAACGTGCTGCCGGTCAACGGCACCCGTGAAGCGCTGTTCGCCTTCACCCAGACCGTGGTCAATCGTGGCGACGATGCGTTGGTGGTCAGCCCCAACCCGTTCTATCAGATCTACGAAGGTGCGGCGTTTCTCGCCGGGGCCAAGCCGCACTACCTGCCGTGTCTGGATGAAAACGGCTTCAACCCGGACTTCGATGCTGTAGCGCCAGAGATCTGGCAGCGCTGCCAGATCCTGTTCCTGTGCTCGCCCGGCAACCCGACCGGCGCGCTGATTCCGGTCGAGACCCTGAAGAAGCTGATCGCGCTGGCTGATCAGTACGACTTCGTGATTGCCGCCGACGAGTGCTACAGCGAACTGTACTTCGACGAACAGACCCCGCCGCCGGGCCTGTTGAGTGCTTGCGTCGAACTCGGCCGCAAGGATTTCAAGCGCTGCGTGGTCTTCCACAGCCTGTCCAAGCGCTCCAACCTGCCGGGCCTGCGTTCAGGCTTCGTTGCCGGCGATGCCGACATCCTCAAAGGCTTCCTGCTGTATCGCACCTACCACGGCTGCGCGATGCCGGTGCAGACCCAACTGGCCAGCGTGGCCGCGTGGAATGACGAAGTGCACGTGCGCGCCAACCGTGCGCTGTATCGCGAGAAATTCGATGCAGTGCTGAACATCCTCAGCCCGGTCATGGACGTACAGCGTCCGGATGGCAGCTTCTATCTGTGGCCGAATGTGCAGGGCGATGACGCGGCGTTCTGCCGGGATCTGTTCGAGCACGAACATGTGACCGTGGTGCCTGGCTCGTACCTGTCGCGCGATGTCGATGGCGTCAATCCAGGGGCAGGCCGCGTGCGCATGGCGTTGGTTGCGCCGCTGGCCGAGTGTGTCGAAGCGGCTGAACGCATTCGCGACTTCATTCAGCGCCGCCGGTAACACCCGATCGCCTGTGCCGGGCAATCCGGCACAGGCGATTCAAACATCGCGTAACAGTTCGCCTATTCCTGTACCCCGCCTTTTTGCCGTCCAGACGCTAGTCTTAAACCGCGTCTCCATAGAGCCCTCAACTTCAAGGAAGAAGTGAAATGCAAGAACTCCTGGATTGCCAACTCGTTCAGTGGCCAGACAATCAAGCGGCCTACCTGGCTGCGATCAATGAAAACCCGGCCAACGCCGGCACCGACAGCGCGACCCGTTCGCGCCGCAAGCGATCTGTGCTCGATTACTCAAAATTGTGGGCTAACGGCCGCACCTTGAAGATTGCCTTCATGGATGCACCCGAGCGCGATCACAAACGCAGAATCATCGACGCGGCCAGCCGTTGGTTACCGTACGTCAACCTCAAGTTTGAATTCGTCGACGATCGGAAAGGCGATATCCGTATCGCCACAAAGAATAATGACAACAGCTCGATGCTCGGCACCGATGCGCTGCTGATTCATCCAGACCACGCGACCATGAATCTGGGAGTCAAACCCGATCATGCCGACTTCGAGGTGATCGTGACCCACGAATTCGGTCATGCTCTCGGAGCACTGCACGAGCACCAGCACCCTCAGGCCAACATTCCGTGGGATAGACCCAAGGTGTATGAGTTCTATCAAAATCGGCCAATGAATCCGCTGACCCGCGAGCAGGTCGACCACAATCTGTTCGCCTCTTTCAACACGCTCGATGCCATTTTCACCGCCTATGACAAGCGTTCGATCATGCATCACCCTGTAGCGAATGCACTAACGGTGGGCGACTGGCACGTCCCGATCAATCGCAAGATCAGCAAAAAAGACAAACGCCTGATGCGACTGCTCTATCCCAAGTGACGCTTGGCCTACTTGACCTGCCCCAGGTTGGCCTCGCTCAGATCCAGCTCCCCCAATACCTCTCTGAGCACATCATCACCGATCTGATGCTGACGGCTCAGGCGATACAACTCGAGGCGTTGCGCGCGCAGCGCCTTGAGACGCAGCCGACGCTCAAGCAGATCCATCTGGAATGCCAGCGCCTGGGCTTCGGCGGAATCGTTGAACACCTCCAGTTGATGGCGATATTCGGACATGATCCGCGCTTTGAGCTCCGCTGCCAGCGCCGCTTGAGCGGCATCCTGCGGCACGACCTCTTCGGTTTCCAGCGAGTGGATCGCAGCTTCAGCAGTCTTGCGCCAGGCATCGCGCACTTCCTGACGACGTTTGTCGTCGGGACTTTTGTCGATGCCGCGCAGCAACAACGGCAGCGCGATACAGGCCGAGACCAGCGACAGCAGAATGACTCCGGCAGCGATGAAGATCAGCAAGTCGCGCTCAGGAAAAGCCTCGGCGCCGATCAGCATCGGCACCGACATCACGCCCGCCAGCGTCACCGCCCCGCGTACACCGCCGACCGTCAGCAACCAGCAGGAGCGCGCCGTCGGCACCTGGGTCAGCTCGCCCTTGCCGCGCAACCGGCGCAGCAACACCGACAGGCGCCAGATGCTCTGTACCCAGATGAATCGCAGCAACACCAGCGCGACGAAAATCGCCAGTACATCGAGGCAGCGATAGAACAGCGTCGGCCACAAGGTGGGTTCGTGGCTGACGACAGCTTTGATGATGTCCGGCAGTTGCAGACCGAGCAGCAAGAAGATCAAGCCGTTGAAAGCGAATTCGAGCAGCGACCAAACGCTGCGATTAAGCAATCGCGTACTGGTCTGGCGCGGCAGCAGATCGAGCCAGCTCTGCATCATCCCCGCCGCCACCGCCGAAAGAATCCCGGAAGCGCCCAGACGTTCGGCCAATACGTACGCGGCGAACGGCAGCAGCAACATGAACACCACGTGAGTGGCCGGGTCATCCCAGCCACGGCTGATCATCCATGCGCGCAGGCGCCCCACCAGCCAGCTCAGTGCCACGCCGACCGCCAGGCCACCGAACGCCACGGCGACGAAGGTCAGACTGGCGTTGGTCAGCGAGAACACGCCTGTCACTGCCGCTGCCAAGGCAAACTTGAAGGTCACCAGACCCGAGGCGTCGTTCATCAGCGCCTCGCCTTGCAGCATGTGCATCAGCGGTGTCGGCAAGCGGTTCTGTGCAATTGCCGAAACCGCCACTGCGTCGGTCGGTGACAAAACCGCCGCCAAGGCAAAAGCGACGGGCAGCGGGATCGTCGGCAATAGCCAATGAATGAAAAATCCGGCACCGACCACTGTGAACAACACAAGGCCGACGGCCAGGGTCAGTATCGGACCGCGCAATTGCCAGAGCGCGCGTTTGGGCATGCGCCAGCCATCGGAAAACAGCAGTGGCGGCAAAAACAGAAACAGAAACAGCTCGGGATCGAGGGCGACGTGCAGGCCCAAAGTCGGCCAGGCGAGCAAGGCGCCGGCGGCGATCTGCACCAGCGGCAACGGCAACGGGATGACTCGCCCGAGCAGGCGCGAGACGCTGACCAGCGTCAGCAGGATCAGGACGGTGTAAGCAGTTTGCATAAAACGAAAATCTCAGACGGTCGACAGCGTTGAACTGCCATATTAGCGCCTTAGGCTGTGGCTGACCGTTGCACCTATGTCGCAGCCCACCTGCACGGCTCTCGTGTGGTAGCTGCGGCACGCTGCGATTTTTTGATATTTAAAAACAAAATCAAAAGCTCGCAGCCTCGTTTCACTCGTCAGCTCCTACAGGGTTTTGCATTGCCAAATTGCCCTGAGGCGCCGCGAAACCGTCCGGTCATGGCATAATCCGTCACCATTTTTTTCCAGCACCTGTAAAGGGGGCGATTCCTTGGCCGTTTCAAGTAAAACGTTGCACCTTTTCGGCATCAAGGCGTGCGACACCATGAAAAAGGCGCGCACCTGGCTCGATGAACACGCTGTCAGCTATGACTTCCACGATTACAAGACCGCCGGCATTGACCGTGAGCACCTGACCCAATGGTGCGACGAGCACGGTTGGCAAACCGTGTTGAACCGCGCCGGCACGACCTTTCGCAAACTCGACGACGAACGCAAAGCCGATCTCGACCAGTCGAAAGCCATCGAACTGATGCTCGCACAACCCTCGATGATCAAGCGCCCGGTGCTCGATCTCGGTGACCGAACCCTGATTGGCTTCAAGCCAGACATCTACGCGGCCGCTCTGAAGTAAGCAGCCCGTCACTCTTTGTAGAGGTATTCACATGTCCAATTCCCTGTTCAGCATCGCCTTTGGTGTCGGCACCCAGAACCGTCAAGGCGCATGGCTGGAAGTGTTCTACGCCCAGCCACTGCTCAACCCTTCGGCTGAACTGGTCGCGGCTGTTGCGCCGATCCTCGGTTACACCGAAGGCAACCAGGCCATCACCTTCACCACTGCCCAGGCCGCGCAACTGGCTGAAGCGGTCAAAGGCATCGACGCCGTCCAGGGCAAGTTGCTGACCCGTCTGGCCGAGAGCCACAAGCCACTGGTCGCCACGCTGCTGGCTGAAGATGCACAACTGACCTCGACACCTGAGGCCTACCTCAAACTGCACCTGCTCTCGCACCGTCTGGTCAAGCCGCACGGCGTCAGCCTCGCCGGTATTTTCCCACTGCTGCCGAACGTGGCGTGGACCAGCCTGGGCGCCATCGACCTGAGCGAACTGGCGGAAATGCAACTCGAAGCGCGTCTGCGCGGCGAGCTGCTGGAAGTGTTCTCGGTGGATAAATTCCCGAAAATGACCGACTACGTGGTACCGGCCGGCGTGCGTATCGCTGATGCCGCACGTCTGCGTCTGGGCGCTTATGTCGGCGAAGGCACCACCGTCATGCACGAAGGTTTCATCAACTTCAACGCCGGCACCGAAGGCCCGGGCATGATCGAAGGCCGCGTTTCCGCTGGCGTCTTCGTCGGCAAGGGTTCGGACCTGGGCGGCGGTTGCTCGACCATGGGCACCCTGTCGGGCGGCGGCAACATCGTGATCAAGGTCGGCGAAGGCTGCCTGATCGGCGCCAATGCCGGTATCGGCATTCCGTTGGGCGACCGCAACACTGTCGAGTCAGGCCTGTACGTCACCGCCGGCACCAAGGTTGCACTGCTCGACGAGCACAACAATCTGGTCAAGGTCGTGAAGGCGCGTGAGCTGGCTGGCCAGACTGATCTGCTGTTCCGTCGCAATTCGGAAACCGGTGCCGTGGAATGCAAAACCCACAAATCGGCGATCGAACTGAACGAAGCGCTGCACGCTCATAACTAAGCAGCACCACCCAATACCTGTAGGAGCGGGCTTGCTCGCGAAAGCGGTCTGTCATTCGGCAACCATGTTGGCTGACAGGTCCCCTTCGCGAGCAAGCTCGCGCCCACAGGGTCAGGCGTACACCCTCCTGGGCCCGCTAACATGATGATCCCCTCCCCCTGGCGCGCCGATTTCCCGGCTATCGCCGCACTGCAACGGCAAGACCAGACCTATCTGGACAGCGCCGCCACTACACAAAAACCTCAAGCCCTGCTCGACGCACTGACGCATTACTACGCCAATGGCGCGGCCAATGTGCATCGTGCGCAACACCTGCCTGGCGCGCACGCGACTCAGGCGTTCGAAGACAGTCGCCGAAAGGCAGGCCAATGGCTGAATGCCGGTGACAGCGGGCAGATCATTTTCACGCACGGCGCCACCAGTGCGCTGAATCTGCTGGCTTATGGTCTGGAGCCTCTGTTTCAGCCGGGCGATGAGATTGTCATCAGCGCACTGGAGCATCACGCCAACCTGCTGCCGTGGCAGCAACTGGCGCAACGCCGTCAGCTGAAACTGGTGATCCTGCCGCTGGACGCCGACGGCCTGATCGATCTCGCCGCTGCCGTGCATCTGATCGGCCCGCGCACACGCTTGTTGGCGGTCAGCCAGTTGTCCAACGTGCTCGGCGCCTGGCAGCCACTGACCGCTTTGCTCGGCATGGCCAAGGCGCAGAATGCGCTGACGGTGGTCGATGGCGCGCAGGGTGTGGTGCACGGCCGGCATGATGTGCAGGCGCTGGGTTGCGATTTCTATGTATTTTCCAGCCACAAACTGTATGGCCCCGATGGGCTCGGCGTGCTGTTCGGGCGCAACGCTGCGCTGGAGCAATTGCAGCATTGGCAGTTCGGCGGCGAAATGGTGCTCGATGCCAATTATCAGGATTCGCGCTTCCGCCCCGCGCCGTTGGGGTTCGAGGCAGGCACACCGCCGATCGCCAGTGTCATCGGCCTCGGAGCGACCCTCGACTACTTGGCCGGTTTGGATCAGGACGCCGTATCTGCCCATGAAGCGGCATTGCACGACTATCTGCTGCGTGGGCTTGCCGCACGCAATGGCATTCGCCTGCTGGGCACGCCGCAACTGGCGCTGGCCAGTTTTGTCGTCGACGGCGTGCACAACGCCGATCTCGCGCATCTGCTCACCGAACAAGGCATCGCCGTGCGTGCCGGGCATCACTGCGCCATGCCTTTGATGAAAAGCTTCGAACTGGCCGGCGCGATTCGCGTGTCGCTGGCCCTGTACAACGATTCGGAAGATCTGGAGCGCTTTTTCGAGGCGCTGGATCAGGCGCTGGAGCTGTTGCGATGAGTTTGCCGGTGGAAGCGGCCGAAGCGCTGCAGACTTTCCAAAACGCGGCGGGCTGGGAGCAGCGGGCGCGATTGCTGATGCAGTTTGGTGATCGCTTGCCAGCGCTGGATGACGCGCAAAAGAGTGAGACCAACCGAGTGCATGGCTGTGAGAGTCAGGTGTGGCTGGTCGGGGATTTGCGCGACGGGCACTGGCAGTTCAGGGCGAGCAGCGATGCGCGGATGATTCGCGGGTTGGTGGCTTTATTGCTGCTGCGGGTCAACGGCTTGTCGGCGGCTGATTTAAAGCAAATCGACTTGCCTGACTGGTTTAATCAGCTCGGCCTGTCGCGCCAGCTATCGCCCTCGCGCAGTAATGGCTTGAATGCCGTGCTCCAGCGGATGAATGAATTGGCCGGTTAATCGCCATCGCTGGCAAGCCAGCTCCCACAGGGGATTTTTTTACACCACAGATCCAATGTGGGAGCGGGCTTGCTCGCGAAGGGGCCAGCAGCCCCAACATCAAGCCTGAGGTTTTACTCGGTCCGAAGGGCGCCGCACCCCCGCCACAATCTTGTCCACAGCCTTGGTCGCCGCGACCATGCCGAACGTCGCCGTGACCATCATCACCGCGCCAAACCCGCCGGCGCAGTCGAGTTTTACGCCGTCGCCGACAAAACTCTTCTGCAGACAAATGCTGCCGTCCGGTTTCGGATAGCGCAGCTGTTCCGTGGAAAACACACACGGCACGCTGTAGTGGCGGGTCACGGTGCGGGAAAAGCCGTAGTCCCGGCGCAAAGTCGAACGGACTTTCGAAGCCAGCGGATCGTTGAAGGTGCGATTCAGATCGCAGACCTGAATCAGCGTCGGGTCGATCTGCCCACCCGCGCCGCCGGTGGTGATGATCTGGATCTTGCGGCGTTTGCACCAGGCGATCAGCGCCGCTTTGGCATTGACCGCATCGATGCAGTCGATCACGCAGTCGATGTTCGGCGTGATGTATTCGGCCATGGTGTCGCGAGTGACGAAATCGGCCACGGCGTGCACCGTGCAATCGGGATTGATCCCGCGCAGACGCTCGGCCATCACTTCGACCTTGGGTTTGCCCACGGTGCTGTCCAGGGCGTGCAACTGGCGGTTGGCGTTGCTGACACAGACGTCGTCGAGGTCGAACAGCGAAATCTCGCCAACCCCGCACCGGGCCATGGCTTCCGCCGCCCAGGAACCGACGCCACCGACGCCGACGATCGCCACATGGGCGGCGCGCAAGCGTTCCAGGCCCTCGATGCCATACAAACGGGCGATGCCTGCAAACCGCGGATCTTCTGTACTCATGACCATTACCCCAAAAACCGGCGCGCATTATAGGGCTACGCAGCGACAAGTTTTAAGCTGCAAGCGACAAGTGCAAGAACTTAAGTCAAAGAGGCTTGCCCAATGTGAGCCATTTCCCTGTCTGATGTACGACCGGCGAACTGTCGGTGTAGGATGCGCGCCCTTCGGCGTATTAGCCTACCGATCCTCCGTTCCACAGCCTTTGGAACCCGAAACAGCTATGTCATCGCGTAAATTTGGACTCAACCTGGTGGTGGTGCTGGCCATCGCTGCCTTGTTCACCGGTTTCTGGGCGCTGGTCAATCGCCCGGTCACGGCGCCGGACTGGCCGCAGCAAATCTCCGGCTTCTCTTATTCGCCATTCCAGCAGGGGCAATTCCCACAGAAGGATCAATATCCGTCTGACGACGAAATGCGCCGTGACCTGGAAATCATGAGCAAGCTGACCGACAACATCCGTATCTATTCGGTGGACGGTTCGCTGGGAGACATCCCGAAACTGGCTGAAGAGTTCGGTTTGCGTGTGACCCTCGGTATCTGGATCAGCCCGGATCAGGAACGCAACGAACGGGAAATCGTTAAAGCCATCGAACTGGCGAATACCTCGCGCAGCGTGGTGCGCGTGGTGGTCGGCAACGAGGCGCTGTTTCGCGAAGAGATCACCCCTGAGGCCTTGATCGTTCTGCTGGATCGGGTGCGCGCTGCCGTCAAAGTGCCGGTAACCACCTCCGAACAATGGCACATCTGGGAGAAATACCCGCAACTGGCCAAGCACGTTGACCTGATTGCCGCCCATGTCTTGCCCTACTGGGAATTCATTCCGGTGGACAAGGCTGGCCAGTTCGTTTTCGACCGCGCCCGCGACCTGAAAAAGCTCTTTCCGAAAAAACCGCTGCTGCTGTCTGAAGTCGGCTGGCCGAGCAATGGGCGCATGCGCGGTGGCGCTGACGCATCGCCGGCAGATCAGGCGATTTATTTGCGCACTCTGGTCAACAAGCTCAATCGCCAAGGCTTCAACTACTTCGTGATCGAAGCGTTCGATCAGCCTTGGAAGGCCAGCGACGAAGGTTCTGTGGGCGCTTACTGGGGCGTGTTCAACGCCGCGCGTCAGCAGAAATTCAATTTCGAAGGCCCGGTGGTGGCGATTCCGCAGTGGCGCGTGCTGGCCATCGGCTCGGTGGTGCTGGCACTGCTGTCGCTGACCCTGCTGATGATCGACGGCTCGGCGCTGCGCCAGCGCGGCCGCACGTTCCTGACGTTTATCGCGTTCCTGTGCGGTTCGGTGCTGGTGTACATCGGTTACGACTACAGCCAGCAATACAGCACGTGGTTCAGCCTCACGGTCGGATTCCTCCTGGCGCTCGGTGCGCTCGGGGTGTTCATTGTCCTGCTCACCGAGGCCCATGAACTGGCCGAAGCGGTGTGGATTCACAAACGCCGGCGGGAATTCCTGCCGGTGCTGGGCGATTCCGATTACCGACCGAAAGTGTCGATCCACGTGCCCTGCTACAACGAGCCGCCGGAGATGGTCAAACAGACCCTCGACGCCCTCGCTGCACTGGATTATCCGGACTTTGAAGTCCTGATCATCGACAACAACACCAAGGATCCGGCGGTGTGGGAGCCGGTGCGCGATTACTGCGCGACACTCGGCCCGCGCTTCAAGTTCTTCCACGTATCGCCACTGGCCGGTTTCAAGGGGGGCGCGCTGAATTACCTGATTCCGCACACCGCCAAGGATGCCGAAGTGATCGCGGTGATCGACTCCGATTACTGCGTGCACCCCAACTGGCTCAAGCACATGGTGCCGCACTTCGCCGACCCGAAAATCGCCGTGGTGCAGTCGCCGCAGGATTATCGCGACCAGAACGAAAGCACCTTCAAGAAGCTTTGCTATGCCGAATACAAAGGCTTCTTCCACATCGGCATGGTGACCCGCAACGACCGTGACGCGATCATTCAGCACGGCACCATGACCATGACCCGCCGCTCGGTACTGGAAGAATTGGGCTGGGCCGACTGGTGCATCTGTGAAGACGCCGAACTGGGTCTGCGCGTGTTCGAGAAAGGGCTGTCGGCGGCGTATTACCACGACAGCTACGGCAAGGGCCTGATGCCGGATACCTTCATCGACTTCAAGAAACAGCGTTTCCGTTGGGCCTACGGCGCAATCCAGATCATCAAGCGCCACACCCGCAGCCTGCTGCGCGGCAAGGACACCGAACTGACTCGCGGTCAGCGTTATCACTTCCTCGCCGGTTGGCTGCCGTGGGTCGCCGATGGCATGAACATCTTCTTCACCGTTGGCGCGCTGTTGTGGTCAGCGGCGATGATCATCGTGCCGCAACGGGTCGATCCGCCGTTGCTGATTTTCGCGATCCCGCCGTTGGCGCTGTTCGTGTTCAAGGTCGGCAAGATCATCTTCCTCTATCGCCGCGCCGTCGGCGTGAATCTGAAGGATGCGTTCTGCGCGGCGCTGGCCGGGCTGGCGTTATCGCACACCATCGCCAAAGCGGTGCTGTACGGTTTCTTCACCAGCAGCATTCCGTTTTTCCGCACGCCGAAAAATGCCGACAACCATGGTTTCTGGGTGGCGATCAGCGAGGCTCGCGAAGAGTTGTTCATCATGCTGTTGCTGTGGGGCGCGGCGCTGGGGATTTTCCTGGTGCAGGGCATTCCGAGCAATGACATGCGCTTCTGGGTAACCATGCTGCTGGTGCAGTCGCTGCCGTATCTGGCGGCATTGATCATGGCGTTCCTGTCGTCGCTGCCCAAACCTGTGGCCAAGGCTGAGCCTGCCGCTGCTTGATCGGTTACTGCTTAACGTCAAACGGCGGCCTTCGGGTCGCCGTTTTGCATTAGAATGGTCGCCTTTTTCAATGCCAACACATCCCGTAGGAGCTGCCGAAGGCTGCGATCTTTTGATTTTGCTGTTGATTTCAAAAACAAGATCAAAAGATCGCAGCCTTCGGCAGCTCCTACAGGTTTACCGTGCGCACCCCGGAGTTATTACATGACGGCCCACGCCGACCTATCGCCGACCCTTCAACTGGCCATCGACCTGATCCGCCGTCCTTCCGTGACCCCGGTCGACGCTGACTGCCAGAAGCAGATGATGCAGCGCCTGGGCGATGCCGGTTTCACCCTGGAGCCGATGCGCATCGAAGATGTGGATAATTTCTGGGCCACTCACGGCAATAACGATGGCCCGGTGCTGTGCTTCGCCGGCCACACCGACGTGGTGCCTACCGGTCCGGTTACCGCATGGCAGATCGATCCGTTCAACGCCATCATCGACGAACACGGCATGCTCTGCGGCCGTGGCGCGGCGGACATGAAAGGCAGCCTGGCTTCGATGACCGTTGCCGCTGAACGCTTCGTCGCCGATTACCCGAACCATAAAGGCAAGGTCGCGTTCCTGATCACCAGCGACGAAGAAGGCCCGGCGCATCACGGCACCAAGGCTGTGGTCGAACGTCTGGTGGCGCGCAACGAGCGTCTGGACTGGTGCATCGTTGGCGAGCCATCGAGCACCACGCTGGTCGGCGATGTGGTGAAAAACGGCCGTCGCGGCTCCCTCGGTGCCAGGCTCACGGTCAAAGGCGTGCAGGGGCACGTGGCCTACCCGCATCTGGCGAAAAACCCGATCCACCTCGCCGCTCCGGCGCTGGCGGAACTTGCCGCCGAGCACTGGGACCACGGCAACGATTTCTTCCCGCCGACCAGTTTCCAGATTTCCAATCTCAATTCCGGCACCGGCGCGACCAACGTGATTCCCGGTGATCTGGTGGCGGTGTTCAACTTCCGTTTTTCCACCGAATCGACCGTCGAAGGCCTGCAGAAACGCGTCGCCGACATCCTCGACAAGCACGGCCTGGACTGGCACATCGACTGGGCGCTGTCCGGCCTGCCATTCCTCACCGAACCGGGCGCGCTGCTCGATGCAGTGTCGTCGAGCATCAAGGACATCACCGGTCGCGAAACCAAAGCGTCAACCAGTGGCGGCACATCCGATGGCCGCTTCATCGCGACCATGGGCACGCAAGTGGTTGAACTGGGCCCGGTCAACGCAACCATTCACCAGGTCAACGAGCGCGTGCTGGCGGCGGACCTCGATGTGCTGACCGAAATCTATTACCAGACTCTGATCAAGTTGCTCGCCTGATGCTCGCATGCCCCATCTGCAGTGAACCGCTCAATGCGGTGGACAACGGCGTAGTCTGCCCTGCCGGGCATCGGTTCGACCGTGCGCGTCAGGGATATCTGAACCTGTTGCCGGTGCAGCACAAGAACAGCCGCGACCCGGGCGACAATCAGGCGATGGTCGAGGCGCGGCGTGACTTTTTGAACGCCGGGCATTACGCACCGGTGGCCAGGCGCCTGGCCGAACTGGCCGCCGGTTATGCGCCGGATCGCTGGGTCGACATCGGTTGTGGCGAGGGTTACTACACCGCGCAAATCGCCGAGGCTTTGCCCAACGCTGACGGCTACGCACTGGATATCTCTCGCGAAGCGGTCAAACGCGCCTGCAAACGCAATCCGGCGATTACCTGGTTGATTGCCAGCATGGCGCGCGTGCCCTTGGCTTCAGGCAGTTGCCAGTTTCTCGCCAGCGTTTTCAGTCCGCTGGACTGGGAGGAAGCCAAGCGGCTGCTCAGCATCGGCGGTGGTCTGATGAAAGTCGGCCCGACTCGCGGCCATCTGATGGAACTGCGCGAGCGCCTGTACGACGAGGTCCGCGAGTACACCGACGACAAGCATCTGGCTCTGGTGCCAGCCGGCATGGCACTGGCGCACAGCGAAACCCTGGAATTCAAACTGACCCTGGACAAGCCCGAGGATCGCGCCAACCTGTTGGCGATGACGCCCCACGGCTGGCGTGCCAGTGCCGAGCGTCGTGCGGCGGTGATCGACCAGGCCGAGCCGTTCGAGACCACCGTGTCGATGCGCTACGATTATTTCGTTCTTCAATAATTTTTGGTCTCGGGCACAGGCCCGGGGCCGGCTAAATCCGCGAATGGATTTTTCAGACCCGCAGTGAGGACATCCATGCGCCAACCGGACATCGAGATTTACCTGAAAGACGCCGACGTCGACCACAAAGCCATCGCCGCCTGGCTCGGCGCCGCGTTAGGCCCGTGCAGCGACTGGGTGCAGAAAGGCCAGACGTACAAGTGCAAGGCCGGCAACGTGCCGGTGACCTGGCTACCGAAAGCGGTGGGCAAGTGGAACAGCCTGTACCTGGAAAGCGACCAGACCCCATGGGACGACGACATCGCCTGCGCCCGCGCAGCCTTTGCCGCGCTGAACGTCGAAGTGCGTTGCGCACCGGGAACCTGGGTTGAAGAAGAAGGTGAAGAAACCGCCGATCGCTGGATTCGTATCAGCGCTGACGGGGAAGAAGAGATCACCTGGAAAACCACTTAACAACAGGCAATGCAGATGCAAATGTGGGAGCGGGCTTGCTCGCGAATGCGGTGTGTCAGTCAACATACATGGCGACTGAAATACCGCATTCGCGAGCAAGCCCGCTCCCACAAGGGTGTTCCGTAGCGTCGTGTTACAGGCCTACAACGTCCTCAGCCTGCAAGCCCTTCTCACCGCTGATCACGGCGTACTCGACCTGCTGACCTTCAGTCAGCGAACGATGCCCCTCCCCGCGAATCGCGCGGTAGTGCACAAACACGTCCACCCCGTCTTCGCGCTGGATAAAGCCGTAGCCTTTGGCGTCGTTGAACCATTTCACGTTGCCGGTTTCGCGTGTTGCCATCTGTTCATACTCCTTTTTTATTATTGAACGGGCTTTTCGCAGGAAAGCCTTCGAGGAACGTCAGCCTGCGTCCGACGTCCATCGAAGGGCACCGGCAACAGAGCGCCGAGTATATGACAGGTGGAAAAAGTCTCAACAGGAGATTACTTCGGTGCTTTTTTGCCGATTTTCACCCAATACGGCAAACTGTCGCCCACTTGAGCAACCGCTCGGTTTTATCCACTCACGCAGAAGCCGTATGACCCGTTCCCCGTTCCGCCGTCTTGTGTTTGGCACCCTGCGCCGCCTGTTGTATCTCTGGGTTCGCTCCGAGACCATCAATCAGTCGTCGTTCACCCTCAACCTCGACCGCAGTCGTCCGGTGTTCTACGTCCTGCAAAATCCTTCGCTGACCGATCTGGCGGTAGTCGACACCGAGTGCACCAAGGCCGGCCTGCCCCGTCCGGTGCTTGCAGTGTCGGTGGGTGCGCTGATCGAACCGGCGGCGTTTTTTTACCTGACGCCGGATCCGGACTGGCTCGGTCGCCAGGACAAACGCGGTGCACCGCCGACCCTGACCCGACTGGTCAGCGCGCTGTCGCAAAATGCCGCCGAAGATGCGCAGATCATTCCGGTCAGCGTGTTCTGGGGCCAGTCGCCGGACAGCGAAAACAGCCCGTGGAAACTGTTGTTCGCCGACAGCTGGGCGGTCACCGGCCGTCTGCGGCGCTTGCTGAGCATCATCGTCCTTGGCCGCAAGACCCGCGTGCAATTTTCCGCGCCGATCCACCTGCGCGAGCTGATCGATCACAACAAGGGCCACGAGCGCACCGTGCGCATGGCTCAGCGCATCCTGCGTGTGCACTTCCGCAATCTGAAAGCCGCAGTGATCGGCCCGGACATTTCCCACCGGCGCAACTTGGTCAAAGGCCTGCTCAACCAGCCGCTGGTCAGGCAAGCGATCCTCGACGAAGCCGAGCGCGAAAAAATCTCGCCGGAAAAAGCCAAGGCCCAGGCCCTGCGCTACGGCAACGAGATCGCTTCGGACTACACCTACACCGCGATCCGTTTTCTGGAAGTGGTGCTGAGCTGGTTCTGGAACAAGATCTACGACGGCATCAAGGTCAATCACATCGAGGGCGTGCAGAACGTCGCGCAGGGTCACGAAGTCATCTACGTGCCGTGCCACCGCAGCCACATCGATTACCTGCTGCTCTCGTATCTGCTGTTCCGCAACGGTCTGACCCCGCCGCACATCGCCGCCGGGATCAACCTGAACATGCCAGTGATCGGCAGCCTGCTGCGGCGCGGCGGCGCGTTTTTCATGCGCCGCACCTTCAAGGGCAACCCGCTGTATACCTCGGTGTTCAACGAATACCTGCACACGCTATTCACCAAAGGTTTCCCGGTCGAGTATTTCGTCGAGGGCGGGCGCTCGCGCACCGGGCGCATGTTGCAACCGAAAACCGGCATGCTCGCGATCACCCTGCGCAGTTTCCTGCGTTCGTCGCGGATGCCGATCGTCTTCGTGCCGGTATACATCGGTTACGAGCGCGTGCTCGAAGGCCGCACCTACTTGGGCGAACTGCGCGGGGCGAGCAAGAAAAAAGAATCGATCTTCGATATTTTCAAAGTGATCGGCGCACTCAAGCAGCGCTTCGGCCAGGTCGCGGTGAACTTCGGCGAGCCGATCAAACTGGCAGAATTCCTCGACGCCGAGCAACCGGACTGGCGCCAGCAGGAACTCGGCCCGCAGTTCAAACCGGCGTGGCTCAACGAAACCACCAACCGCCTCGGCGAGAAAGTCGCCCGGCACCTCAACGAAGCGGCGGCGATCAATCCGGTCAATCTGGTGGCGCTGGCATTGCTCTCGACCACGCGTCTGGCGCTGGACGATCGCGCCATGGCGCGGGTGCTGGATCTGTATCTGGCGCTGCTGCGCAAGGTCCCGTATTCACCGCACACCACCTTGCCGGAGGGCGATGGCCGTGCGCTGATCGAGCACGTGAAGGACATGGATCTGCTCGCCGAGCAGAACGATGCACTGGGCAAGATTCTGTATCTGGACGAGCAGAACGCAGTCCTGATGACTTACTACCGCAACAACGTCCTGCACATTTTCGCCCTGCCATCCTTGCTGGCGAGTTTCTTCCAGAGCACCTCGCGCATGAGTCGCGAGCAGATTCTGCGCTACACCCGCGCGTTGTATCCGTACCTGCAATCGGAGTTGTTCATTCGCTGGACGCTGGATGAGCTGGACGGCGTGGTTGATCAATGGCTGGAAGCGTTCGTCGAGCAGGGCCTGCTGCGTTTCGAGAAGGACCTGTACCTGCGCCCGGCGCCGAGTTCGCGACATTTCGTGCTGCTGACGCTGCTGTCGAAAAGCATCGCGCAGACCTTGCAGCGTTTCTACATGACCGTGTCCCTGCTGCTCAACAGCGGCCAGAACAGTATCAGCGCCGAAGAGTTGGAAGACCTGTGCACGGTCATGGCCCAGCGCCTGTCGATCCTCCACGGCCTGAATGCCCCAGAGTTCTTCGACAAGAGCCTGTTCCGCCATTTCATCCAGACCCTGCTCGACCTCGATGTGCTGCGCCGCGACGAAGCCGGCAAGCTCAGCTACCACGAACTGCTCGGTGAACTCGCCGAAGGCGCGGCGAAACGCGTGCTTCCGGCGGAGATTCGCTTGTCGATCCGTCAGGTCGCGCTGCATCGCAGTGAAGATGCGGCGGACCAGGTCACACCTCAACCTGAGACCTGACACAAATACCCTGTGGGAGCGGGCTTGCTCGCGAAAGCGGCTGATCAAACAACTTATATGTTGAATGAAAAACCGTCTTCGCGAGCAAGCCCGCTCACACATTGAAAGGAGCTCCACCGATGAAAAAACTGCTGACCCTCGCTGCCGCCACGCTACTCAGCGCCTGCCAATCAACCACCCCCGCCGGCAAGGCCAGCCTCGACGGAGAAGTCTTCTACCTGCAACGCATCGCCTTGCCGCCGAGCGCAACCTTAAGCGTCAGCCTTCAGGACGTGTCGCTCGCCGATGCCCCAGCCGTCGTCCTCGACCAACAGAAAGGCCCGGTCAAAGGTCAGGTGCCGCTGCCGTTTCATTTGAGCTACGATCCGGCGCAAGTCAAACCCGGCCACCGTTACTCGGTCAGCGCGCGCATTGAAGTCAACGGCGAGCTGCTGTTCATCACCACCCAAAACCACGCCGTGCAACTCGACGGCAATGACCCGCAGCCGCTGAAAATTCGCGTCGACGCCGTTCGTTAACCTATTCTTCGCCACAAGGAAGCCGCCATGCGCCGCCCTACCCTTCGCTTCGCCGCCGTCTGCGCCAGCCTGCTGATCTGCGCCAACGCCCTGGCCCTGTCGCTCAATGACCTGTCGCAGCAAGACGCCACCGGCGGTCTCAAGGACGCCCTGACCCAAGGCGCACAGATCGCCGTCAAACAACTCGGCACCCCGGGTGGCTTCAGCAACAACCCCGACGTGAAAATCGAACTGCCGGGCAAACTCGGCAAAGCCGCGAGCAAGATGAAAGCCTTCGGCATGGGCGCCCAGGTCGAAGAACTGGAAACCGCGATGAACAAAGCCGCCGAATCCGCCGTGACTCAGGCCCAGCCCATCCTCGTCGATGCTGTGAAAAAAATGAGCGTGGCCGACGCCAAAGGCATCCTCAGCGGCGGCAATGATTCGGCTACCCAATACCTGAACAAATCCAGCCGCGAACAAATCCGCGCGAAATTCCTGCCGATCGTCAAACAAGCCACCGACAAAGTCGGCGTCGCACAGAAATACAACACCTTCGCGGGCCAGGCCGCTGCGTTTGGCGTGGTGGACGCAAAGAGCGCCAATGTCGAGAATTACGTCACAGAGCAAGCACTGAATGGCCTGTTCGAGATGATCGGCAAGCAGGAAGAAACAATTCGTCAGAACCCGGCCGCTGCGGCGACGAGTCTGGCGAAGAAGGTGTTTGGTACGTTGTAATTTCCGAGCTACAACAAAATGCCCGCTGACCCTCACCGGTTCAACGGGCTTTTTTGCGGGCATCCGCTTTGTGAATGAACCCGACCGAAGACACCATACCCCGACAGCTCAGCAAGGGAATGACCGTAAAGATCATGCTCTATGAACAACAAGAGCCAGCCCTCACTCGATGGGTGAGAGCAACGTCGGCTTGGAATACCGAGTCAGGATTCACACCAGCAAGATCAAAAGCCCCTCACCCTAGCCCTCCCGAAACGTCGGACCGCCCGTAGGGAGAGGGGACTGACCGTGGTGAATGCGAAACTTACACCGAAATGCGATACCGAGTTGAACGCAGCTTTTGAACGGCTCGCAAATCGGCTCCCTCTCCAGGGGGAGAGGGCTGGGCGGGCGGCGTGCCGATGAGGGGAAAATCCACCACAAATCCCAAGCCATGCGCCGCTTCTCACCACTCATTACAATGAGCGAAGCTCGAGTGCTTTTGATCTTGCCAAACCAGCGACATCGGAAGGCTGAGCGCAGGGATTGATCCGGGCGTGGGAGCGCAGCGACCGTCTGGCGCAGCCAGACACAGCGGACGTAGGTGCAGCGAAGCAAACCGTAGCCGCTGCGCCCGGATCGATCCCGGAGCGAAGGAACCCGAGCCTGCGAGGGCCGAACGCAGGAGCAAAGCCTTTTGGTTACTTTGGGGCGTTTGCCAAAGTGACCCGCTGTAAGAGCGGAACCGCCAGAAGCAACCCCCGAAGCAACGGATATTCACCCAAAACAACCAGAGTCTGGTCGGCCCGAAGGCCGCCAAGGCTCAACCCTCCCGACGAACCCTGAACCAGGCCGCATACAACGCCGGCAAAAACAGCAGCGTCAACGCCGTTGCCACAATCAATCCACCCATGATCGCCACCGCCATCGGCCCGAAAAACACACTGCGCGACAACGGAATCATCGCCAAAACCGCCGCCAGCGCCGTCAACACAATCGGCCTGAAGCGCCGAACCGTAGCCTCGATAATCGCCTGCCAAGGCTTAAGCCCCGAGGCGATATCCTGCTCGATCTGATCCACCAGAATCACCGAGTTACGCATGATCATTCCGGACAACGCGATCGTCCCCAGCATCGCCACGAACCCGAACGGCTGACGGAACACCATCAGAAACAACGTCACCCCGATCAAGCCCAACGGCGCCGTGAGAAACACCATCGCCGTGCGCGAGAAACTGCGCAGTTGCACCATCAGCAATGTCAGCACCACCACGATGAACATCGGCACGCCGGCATTCACCGACTTCTGGCCACGCTCGGAATCTTCCACCGTGCCGCCAACATCCAGCAGATAACCATCGGGCAATTCGGCGCGAATCGGGTCCAGCGTCGGCATGATCTGCTTGACCAGTGTCGCCGGCTGTTCCTTGCCATAAATGTCAGCGCGTACCGTCACGTTCGGCAGGCGATTGCGGTGCCAGATGATGCCTTCCTCGAAACCGTATTCCAGGGTGGCAATCTGCGACAGCGCCACGCTGCGGCCGTTATCCGTCGGCACCGCGAGACTCGGCAACAACGACAATTCAGTGCGTTCATGCACGGTGCCGCGCAGTAGAATCTCGATCAATTCGTTGTCTTCGCGGTACTGGCTGACCGTCGAACCGACCAGGGAACTCTGCAGGAATTTCGCCAGATTGGCGGTGCTCACGCCAAGGGCCCGAGCGCGATCCTGATCGATGTTCAGATAAACAACTTTGCTCGGCTCTTCCCAATCCAGGTGCACGTTGACCACATGCGGATTCTCACGAACCTTGGTCGCCACTTTGCGCGCCAGCGCTCGAACCTCTTCGATGTGTTCACCGGTAACGCGGAACTGCACCGGATAGCCAACCGGCGGACCGTTTTCCAGGCGAGTAACCCGCGAACGCAGGGTGGGGAATTGTTCATTGAGGGTCTCAATCAACCCGCTGCGCAGCGTTTCACGCTCTTCAATGGTTTTGGCCAATACCACAAACTGGGCAAAACTCGCCGCCGGCAGTTGCTGATCCAGCGGCAGGTAGAAACGCGGTGAACCGGTGCCGACATAGGCCACGTAATTGTCGATACCGGCGTGCTCCTTGAGCAGCGCTTCGAGGCGTTTGACTTCACTGGTGGTGTTAGCCAACGACACGCCTTCGGCCAGTTTCAGATCGACCATCAACTCCAGCCGATTCGAAGCCGGAAAGAACTGTTGCGGGACGAAACGGAACAGCATCACTGAGGCGATGAACAGCCCGACGGTCAGCACGATCACCGTCTTGCGATGCGCCACGCACCACTCGACCAGACGCCGCACGCGCTGATAAAACGGCGTGGCATATGGGTCCGGCTGGCCATCGCCAGCCCCGTGTTTTGCCGCGTGAATTTTCGCCAGATCGGGCAGAAGTTTTTCCCCCAGATAGGGCACGAACATCACCGCCGCCACCCATGAGGCGAGCAAGGCGATGGTCACGACCTGGAAAATCGAGCGGGTGTATTCACCGGTGCCGGACTGCGCAGTGGCAATCGGCAGGAAGCCGGCGGCGGTGATCAACGTGCCGGTGAGCATCGGGAACGCGGTGCTGGTCCAGGCATAACTCGCCGCGCGAATGCGGTCGAAGCCCTGCTCCATTTTGATCGCCATCATTTCCACAGCAATGATCGCGTCGTCCACCAGAAGCCCCAGCGCCAGCACCAGCGCGCCGAGGGAGATCTTGTGCAGGCCGATACCGAGGTAATACATGCAGGCGAAGGTCATCGCCAGCACCAGCGGAATGGTCAGCGCGACGACCATGCCGGTGCGCACGCCGAGGGAGAAAAAACTCACCAGCAAGACGATCGCCAGCGCTTCGACCAACACCTGAACGAACTCGCCGACCCCGGTTTTCACCGCAGCCGGTTGATCGGAGACCTTGCGCAGCTGCATGCCGGCCGGGAGGTTTTTCTGAATGCGCGAGAACTCGCCTTCGAGCGCCTTGCCCAGTACCAGAATGTCGCCGCCGTCCTTCATCGCCACCGCCAGGCCGATCGCATCGTCGCCCATGAAACGCATGCGCGGCGCCGGTGGGTCGCTGAAACCGCGACGCACATCGGCGATATCGGAGATGCGGAACGTACGATCGGCGACGCGGATCGGAAAGTTTTTTATCTCATCGACGGTCTGAAAATTCCCCGAGACGCGTAGCTGCAAGCGCTCGCTGCCGGTTTCGAAGAACCCCGCCGTGGACACCGCGTTCTGTTCTTCCAGCGCCTGCTGCACTGCTGCCAGCGGCAAGCCGAGGGTGGCGAGTTTGACGTTGGACAGCTCGACCCAGATTTTCTCGTCCTGCAGGCCGAGCAGTTCGACCTTGCCGACGTCCTTGACCCGTTGCAGCTGGATCTGGATGCGATCGGCGTAATCCTTGAGCACGGCGTAGTCGAAGCCATCGCCGGTCAGCGCGTAAATATTGCCGAAGGTGGTGCCGAACTCATCGTTGAAAAACGGCCCCTGAATTCCCGGCGGAAGGGTCTGGCGGATGTCGCCGACCTTCTTGCGCAACTGGTACCAGAGGTCGGGAATGTCCTTGGAGTGCATCGAATCGCGGGCAATGAAGGTGACTTGGGATTCACCGGGGCGGGAGAACGACATGATGCGTTCGTACTCGCCGGTTTCCATCAACTTCTTCTCGATGCGTTCGGTGACCTGACGCGAGACTTCCTCTGCGGTCGCGCCGGGCCAGCGGGTCTGGATGACCATGGCCTTGAAGGTGAACGGCGGGTCTTCGCTCTGGCCGAGCTTGGTGTAGGACAACGCGCCAACAACGGCGAGCAAGAGCATCAAAAACAGTACGATCTGGCGATTACGCAACGCCCATTCGGAAAGGTTGAAGCGCATCGGGGCTTACTCCTTGTTCGCCAGATTGACTACACGGTTGGAGCGATCCACCGGCCGCACCTGCTGGCCTTCGAGTAGCACGTGAACGCCAGCAGCTACTACCCAATCGCTGGCATTCAAGCCTTCGAGCACTGCCACGGTTTTCTCGCCGAACGGGCCGACCCGCACCGGGGTTTTCTTCAATGTGTTGTTGCCGTTGACCACCCAGACGTAGGTCGCGCCGTTCTCAGCGGTCAGCGCCGAAAGCGGTATCGACAGCGAGACACTGTCGGCCGATTGCACGAACACCCGGGCGCTCTGCCCCAGTTCGGCCGGAACCTTGCCGCTGGTGAACGAGATGCGCGCGGCGAAAGTGCGCGAGCGCGGGTCGGCGGACGGCGACAACTCGCGGATCTGCCCGGCGAAGCGCTGGTTCTGCTGTGCCCACAGTTCCACGGTCACTGGTTGACCGACCTTGAAACGGCCGAAGCTCTGCTCCGGCAAGCTGATCAGCACTTCGCGTTCGCCATCGGTGGCGAGGGTGAATACGGTTTGCCCGGCGGCGACCACCTGGCCAACTTCGACCGAACGCTTGGCCACGACGCCATTCTGTGGCGCACGCAGCACCGCGTAACTGGCCTGATTGGTCGAGACGTTGAATTCGGCTTTGATTTGTTTCAGGCGGGCTTCGCCGGAGCGGTACAGGTTTTCCGCGTTGTCGTAGGCTGAGCGGCTGACCATCTGCCGCTCCATCAAGGTTTTGTAGCGATCGCGCTCGGCGCGCACCAGGTTCAGATTGGCTTCGGCGGCGGCGACCTGAGCGCGAGTGGCCTCCAGTTGCAGGCGCACATCCTGCGGATCGAGTTCGGCCAAGGGCTGATCGGCCTTGACGCGCTGGCCTTCGTCGACCAATCGCCGGCTGACTTTGCCGCCGATGCGGAACGCCAGATCCGGCTCATAGCGAGCGCGAACTTCGCCCGGATAACTTTCCATCGCCTGCGCCGAAGGCTCGGGTTGCACCACCATGGCCGGGCGCACGGTGACTTTCGTCACCTCTTCCTGACCACACGCCGATAACAGGAACGCCAGACTGACTGGCACGGCAAAAGACAACGCATGGCGGTACATGGTGACGGACCTTTCGCGAATGAGGCTTGGAATATTTATACTGGCGGGTATGGTATTAATAGCAAACTCACCAGTCCAGTATTAAAAGCGAAGAATGTCGAACAATCTTTCAGCTCCAAATGGCCCGGGCCGCCCCAAGGATCTGGCCAAGCGCCAGGCAATCCTTGATGCGGCGAAAATCCTCTTTCTTACTCATGGTTACGCCAACACCAGCATGGACGCGGTGGCCAGCGAGGCCGGCGTATCGAAGTTGACGGTTTACAGTCATTTCAATGACAAGGAGACGCTGTTTTCCGCCGCCGTCGTCGCCAAATGCGAGGAGCAACTGCCGCCGTTGTTCTTCGAGTTGCCGGAAAACATCCCGGTCGAAAATGTGTTGTTGAACATTGCCCGTGGCTTCCATCAACTGATCAATAGTAATGAGTCAGTTAACCTGCACCGGCTGATCATGGCGCTGGGCAGTCAGGATCCGAAGCTATCGCTGATCTTCTTCGAGGCCGGGCCTGAGCGCGTGGTCAATGGCATGGAAGGTCTGCTGGCGAAAATCCATGCGACCGGCGCGTTGAACATCGACCAGCCACGCAATGCCGCCGAGCATTTTTTCTGCCTGATCAAGGGTGCGGGGAATTTTCGTTTGTTGTATGGCTGCGGCGAGCCGCTGACTGGCGACGCGGCGGAGTGCCATGTGCGCGAGGTGGTGGGGTTGTTTATGAAGGCGTATAGGCCCTGATCATGCGGTGTCTGAACGGATGCTTTCGCGAGCAAGCCCGCTCCCACATTTGAAATGCATTCCATTGTAAGAGCGGGCTTGCTCCCACATTTGAAATGCATTCCATTGTGAGAGCGGGCTTGCTCCCACGTTTGAAATGCATTCCATTGTGAGAGCGGGCTTGCTCGCGAAGGGCGCGACTCGCTCTCAGGGTTTGAGGGCTTTCTTCGGATAAATGTCATACCGGCTCGATTTGCCATCCAGCGCATGGCTCGGCTTCGGCCCGTCGATGCACGGTGCCTTGCGCGGACGCTTGACCACCACCCGGTGCGTGGCCAGGGCCAGCGCGGCTTCAAGCAAGGCCGGAGCGTCCGGATCATCGCCTACCAGCGGGCGGAACAGGCGCATTTCCTTTTTCACCAGCGCGGTTTTCTCACGATGCGGGAACATCGGGTCGAGATAGATCACTTGCGGCGGCTCCCCTTCCCAGTCGCGCATGACCTGGATGGAATTGCCCTTGAGCAATTTCATCCGCGCCACGATCGGCGCCACGTCGAAATCTTCCGCCGCCCGCGCCAGACCGTCCTCAAGTAATGCGCCGATCAACGGCTGGCGCTCGATCAGGCTCATTTCACAGCCGAGGCTGGCGAGGACGAACGCATCCTTGCCCAGCCCGGCGGTGGCATCCAGCACGCGCGGGCGCACACCTTGGGCGATGCCGACGGCCTTGGCGATCATCTGGCCGCTGCCGCCGCCATACAGACGACGATGCGCCGCGCCGCCCTCGACAAAGTCGACCCGCACCGGCCCCGGGGCATCCGGGCCGAGCTGCTGCAATTGCAAACCCTGCTCGCCAACCTGCAAGGCGAACTCGCCGTCCGCCTCGCCCAGCGGCAGGCCGAGACGTTCGGCCCATTGCTCGGCTTGCGCTTGAAACGTCGGGGCGAGGGCCTGGACATGGATGCGGCAGGCCGCAGGTGACTCGATCATGAAAAAACGCTCAAAAAAGTTAAGGATCGACAAAAACCGCCGATAAACCATTCAACGCGCATTTTGCCAGAGCTGAGCGTCAACCGAAAAAAATGTCAGGCATTCTTCCCACATCGATTGGCTACGTTTCGCCTCATGGCGACTTCAGCCGTCATAACACTCAAGCACTGAGCGGCGTCAGTCACCTGTGGCAGGATTTCTTTGCCCAGGCACTGGCCGAACAGACGAGTGACGTGGTGCCGGCCTGTGGCACATTTCCACCGGTTGACCTGAACAGCCCGCAAGAACCGACCGTTGGCAGCGAGCTGCACGCGCACATTGTCAGCCAGCGCGAGTGCGACGTGGTCGAAACCGAAGTTCGCCCGCCAGAGCCGCTGTTCCTGCCAATCGCCGAGTTCGAAATGGAACTGCTGGACAAGCCGTTCCCACCATTCCCGCCAGAAGAACTCAAAGCCCAGCAAGAGCAACAGGATTTCGACAGCAGCTGGGTGCGCCCGATTGTGATCAACAATGGCCAGCCACTGCCGGAGCCGGGCCCTGCTCCGCAGAAACGTGCGCTGTACCTGCCGATCGCCGAGTTCGATCTGGACTTGCTGCAGAAGCCTTACCCGCCGTTCCCGCCGGAAGAAATCGTCGAGCAACAGAAGGCTCTGGACTTCGATAACGGCTGGGCTCGCCCAATCGTTCTGCAGAACCTGCGCCTCGCCGCCTGATTCTCAGCGACACACGCTCCAGCGCCCGACATCGACATGAAAGTGATTGCGATGAGCGGCGTTGTAGTCCGGACTCAACACCACACTGAATGACTCGCAGGCGCCATCGCGTACCTGGCGCAAAAATTCTGCGTCTCGATTTTGCCTGGGCCAGTCCTTGAGCACGCTGATCACACGTCCGTCAGCCAGGCGGAAACCAGCAATATCGAGCGCGTCGGCACTGGCGTGTCGACTGAGGGCACCGTTCTCTCGGTTGTAGACATTGCGGCAGGCGAAGCTGCCAAGGTGATCGACCCGCGCGATCTTCTGGCCGTAGACCGATTGCGCGGCCGGTTGCAGGGTGTGGTGTTCGAACATCGCGTAGGCCACCGCCAGCGGGCAACTGGCGATGAAACTGCTGCTCAGCGCCACCTCACCGCCTTGCACACGCAGAGCGTCGATCAGCGGACACTTGGCGCCGGGGCTGTCAGCCTGGCGGCTGACGCGTAAATCCGAACTGCTCAGCGCCTGTTTGCACAGCTCGGGGTCGCTGCGCAGGCGCATGAATTTGTAACCGGTCAGCCAGTTGGGCGCGGTTTTCACGTCAAGGGGTGCCCATGGGTTCCATTGCGGCGGCACGTCCAGCCAGCCGCGCCAGACGCTCAACGCCGCACCCGCCAGCGCCAGCACCACCAACCAGAACAGCCAACGCCCCATGCTCAGTCCTTGAAAAATTGATTGGCCCTGGCGTACGGCATCGACTGCGACGTAAAGCCAAACGTGCCGGACTGCTGGATTTCTTCTGCTGCGCGAAAGAACTCGCCGAACGCCGCCAGCGCCAACGCTGACCCGGTGCTGATGCGGCGTACACCCATTTCTTCAAGCTGCTGCACGGTCAATTTCAGACCGCCGGACATCAATACGTTGACCGGTTTCGGCGCCACGGCCTGCACCACTGCGCGCACTTCTTCGACGGTGCGCAAACCCGGTGCATAGAGCACGTCGGCACCCGCTTCGGCGAATGCCTGCAAGCGGCGAATGGTGTCATCGAGGTCGGGATTACCGTGCAGGTAGTTTTCCGCGCGAGCGGTGAGGATGAAGGGAAACGCTAGCGTGCGCACCGCCGCGACGGCGGCCTCGATCCGTGCCACGGCGTGTTCGAAGCAATAGATCGGTGCGTCCGGACGCCCCGTGGCGTCTTCGATCGAGCCGCCCACCGCGCCCGCCTCGGCTGCGCGTAGAAGACTCTGCGCCGATTCGAGCGGGTCATCGGCAAAGCCGTTTTCCAGATCCACCGCCACTGGCAGATCCGTCGCTGCAACGATCGCGCGAACATTGGCCAGGGTCTCGTCGAGACTCAGTGCGCCATCAGCCTTGCCCTGGGAAAACGCGTAACCGGCGCTGGTGGTTGCCAAGGCTTGATAACCGAGACTGGCGAGCATCTTCGCCGAGCCGGCATCCCATGGATTGGGAATCACGAAAGTCCCCTGGCGATCATGCAGGGCCTTGAAGGCTTGGGCTTTAAGAAGTTGCTGTTGACTGACCTGGACGTTCATCGACCGGCTCCCGCGCAGAAAAAAACCGCTTCAGAGCAAGCCAAGCTGCTCGGCGGCGGGTTCTCTGTATAGCTCAGGCAGCGCGGGCAAGCCAGGCAAACGTTGCATCAGTTGAGCGTGAAAACGTTGCGCCAGTTTCGCTGCCAGCAAATTGTCGGCGGTGTGCAGAAAGACGTACGGGGTACGGCCCTCTTCAATCCATTCAGCAACTTTCGTCACCCACGGCGCAAGAAATGGATCATTGGCCTCAAGCTCGGGATGGCCGATGAAGCGCACCTGCGGGAACTGGGTAAACGCCGCCGGACGCGTCGGCACTCGCGGTTTTTTCGATTGCGCGTGAATCACCGGGGACTCGGTCGACAGGCAGCTGAATAGTGCACGCGGATCCAGACAGATGCGCTCGACACCGCGATCCAGCAGCAGACGATTGAGCAGGCGCTCGCTTTCGCCTTTGGCGAAGAATTGTTCATTGCGCACCTCCACCGCAAGTGGGCGATCCAGAGCGTCAATGAACGCCGCCAGTTCCGGAAGACGCTGCGGTGTGAAGCTTTTCGACAATTGCAGCCACAGCGGCGAAACGCGGTCGCCCAACGGCTTGAGTAATTGCAGGAAGGTTTCGGCAGCGGTCAGTTGCTCGCGCAGGTCGCCACTGTGACTGATGTCGCCGGGGAATTTGGCAGTGAAGCGAAAGTGCGCCGGCATGATCTCGGCCCAGCGCTGCACAGTGGCTGGCGACGGACTGGCGTAGAAGGTGGTATTGCCTTCGACCGCGTTGAATACTTGGCAGTAGAGAGCGAGAAAATCGGAGGTTTTTGCGTCTACCGGATACAGATACTCGCGCCAGGCATTCTCGCTCCAGGACGGGCAACCGAGGTAGTAAGGCAGATCCATCAGATATACAGATCGAGGCCCAGCACGTCCGCGTCCCAATCGACAAAACCGGCAGTGCTCAGGTAGCTGGCCAGCGCCATGGCTACGCTTTTCTTCATGGTGCGGTGGTAGATCATGTCTTGCTGACGGGCGGGCAGGTTGCTCAGGCGTTGCGCAGCGGCTTGCGCGGCACGCGCCGCCAGTTGCTCCTCGCTCGGAAATTCCAGCTCGCCATCGATAATCTCGACGGATTCATCCAGCGCCGCGTTGCCTTTGCGCGGCTTGCGCTTGATGGGGTAGGACTGAGTGGAAACGCCGTCTATACGCATAATGTCATGCTCGGTATCGATGATGGCAATTTAGCGGCACTTGACCGACTTAGCAAACTGCCGAGTGATAACTAGAACACAGAAAGCGCAAAAGGTTTTAAGCGAGGGGGGAGAAACTGACGATTGGCGAAGGGAAGATCAAAAGATCGCAGCCTTCGGCAGCTCCTACAGGGAAATGCATTCCAAATGTAGGAGCTGCCGAAGGCTGCGATCTTTCGAAGTGTCAGCGGGCTTTGGGGGTGGCGACCTTATCGCGCAGGTAAACCGGTTGTGCGTCGTCCGCCGGGATCGCTTCACCGCGCTCCCAGGCGAAACGTGCCAGGGTCAACAGGTCTTCGGCGTGGGGCAGCATGCCAGCGTCGGAGCCGCTCAGATTGACCGCGATGCGCTCACCATAACCCCAACCGGTACCGGCACCGAACCAGTCGCCACTGGCATCGACCGGCAGCGCAGCCACTTGCGGCGGCAGCACGGCTTCGGTACCGACCAGACGCATCTCCCCCGCCGTCTCGCGATAGCAACCCCAATACACTTCATCCATCCGCGCGTCGATGGCAGCCGCCACCTGACTTGCGCCATGCTCGCGAAAGGCACGCTGCGCCAGCACGGCAAGGTTGGATACCGGCAATACTGGACGATCCAGCGCAAACGCCAAACCCTGCACCACGCCGATGGCAATACGAACGCCGGTAAACGCGCCAGGGCCACGACCAAAGGCAATCGCGTCAACCGCTTGCAGCGTGGTGCCCGCATCGGCGAGCAATTGCTGAATCATAGGCAGCAGCTTCTGCGCATGCAGGCGCGGGATCACCTCGTAATGGCTCGTCACCTTGCCGTCATGCAGCAAGGCAACGGAGCAAGCTTCAGTCGCGGTGTCCAGGGCCAGCAAGGTGCTCATCGATGTTTCCAAAACAGGGGTGGGAAAAAAGTGCGTCAGTATAAACAACTACGGCCCGCAAGCGGGCCGTGGATGATGCGCCGATTCAGACTTTTCAGCTCAGCGCGGCCAGCACCTTGGCGGTGATCGCATCAACCGAACCTACGCCTGGAATGTGGCTGTACTTTGGCTTGCCACCGTTTTTGGCGGAAAGGTTCTGATAGAACTCCACCAGCGGTTTGGTCTGCGAATGGTAGACCGACAGGCGATGACGCACGGTTTCTTCGGTGTCGTCCTTGCGCTGCACCAGCTCTTCGCCGGTGATGTCGTCCTTGCCTGCCAGTTTCGGCGGGTTGTAGACGATGTGGTACACGCGGCCGCTGGCTTCGTGAACACGGCGACCGGCGATGCGCTGAACGATTTCTTCGTCTTCTACAGCGATCTCGACAACAGCATCCAGCTCGACCCCGGCAGTGACCAGTGCTTCAGCCTGCGGAATGGTGCGCGGGAAGCCATCGAACAGGAAACCGTTGGCGCAATCAGGTTGAGCGATGCGGTCCTTGACCAGCGCGATGATCAGGTCATCCGACACCAGGCCGCCGGCATCCATGATGCTCTTGGCTTGTACGCCCAGTGGCGTGCCAGCCTTGACCGCAGCACGCAGCATGTCGCCGGTGGAGATTTGCGGAATGCCGAATTTCTCGGTGATGAACTTTGCCTGAGTACCTTTACCGGCCCCGGGAGCTCCCAGCAGAATGACGCGCATCGATGTGCTCCTCAATTTTTTATATAAAAGCTTTACAAAACAAAGGATTCGCTCGTAACCGGCGGATCCTGAAAATACGGGTCGTGGCCGCACAAACGGCCAAAGGCTGATCAAGATACACAGCAGGCTGCGCCCACACAAGACGCCAAAAGTCGGAGAAACCGACGCCCGCCGCGACCTTGCGACGCGGTAACCCAAGTCGCAACCCCAACATTAACTGTCGCCTCGCGGCACTTTCCTGCAGCTGGAGTAGCGGCATCCGACCCTCATCGCGAATGCCGCCCGGCGTGGTCAGCAACCTTAGCCGGTGTTGCGCAATCCGGCGGCGATCCCCGCCACAGACACCAGCAGCGCCTGTTCCACCGGGCTGCCCTGCTCCGCATCCTGCCGCCGCGAACGCGCCAACAGTTCGGCCTGCAATAGATGCAGCGGGTCGAGGTAGGTGTTGCGCAGGCGGATGAATTCGAGGGTGTCCGGGCTGTGCGCCAGCAGCTGCGACTGCCCGGTCAGACCGAGCACCACCGAGCACGCCTGCGACAATAGGTCGCGTAACTGCGCACCCAGCGGCAGCAGATCGGCTTCGACCAAACGTTCGTCATAGGACTGCGCGATATCCGCGTCGGCCTTGGCCAAGACCATTTCCAGCATGTCGATACGAGTGCGGAAGAACGGCCACTGTTCGCGCATCTGCCCGAGCAACTCGCCCTCGCCGCGCTCCAGCGCCTTGCTCAGCGCGGTCTCCCAGCCCAGCCAGGCCGGGAGCATCAGCCGCGTTTGGGTCCAGCCGAAGATCCACGGAATCGCCCGCAAGCTTTCGATACCGCCGGCGCGACGCTTGGCCGGACGACTGCCGAGCGGCAAGCGACCCAACTCCTGCTCCGGCGTGGACTGGCGGAAGTATTCGACGAATTGCGGATTTTCCCGCACGACCTGACGGTAAGCGCTGACACCGTCCGCCGCCAATTCGTCCATCAGATGCCGCCATTCAGCGGTCGGCGGTGGCGGTGGCAGCAAGGTCGCTTCGAGCACGGCGGCCAGGTACAGATTGAGGTTTTGCTCGGCGATGTCCGGCAGGCCAAATTTGAAACGAATCATTTCGCCCTGTTCGGTAGTACGGAAACGCCCGGCCACTGACCCAGGTGGTTGCGACAGAATCGCTGCGTGCGCCGGGCCGCCGCCACGGCCTACGGTGCCGCCGCGACCATGGAACAGCAGCAGTTCGACTTGCTGTTCGCGGCAGATTTCAACCAATCGTTCCTGCGCGCGGTATTGCGCCCACGCCGCAGCAGTGGTGCCGGCGTCCTTGGCCGAGTCGGAATAACCGATCATCACTTCCTGCGGGCCGTGCAGGCGCGCGCGATAGCCTGGCAACAGCAGCAGACGCTCCATCACCGGCCCGGCGTTGTCGAGGTCGGCGAGGGTTTCGAACAGCGGCACCACGCGCATCGGCCGCAGCACGCCGGATTCCTTGAGCAGCAGTTGCACCGCGAGCACGTCGGAAGCCGCGCCGGCCATGGAGATCACGTAGGAGCCCAGCGAAGCGGCGGGCGCGGCGGCGATTTCCTTGCAGGTGTTGAGCACTTCGGCGGTGTCGGCCGATGGTTTGAAATGCGCGGGCAGCAACGGTCGACGGTTGCTCAGCTCCTCGGTGAGGAAGTTGATGCGCTGTTCTTCGTCCCAGTCCTCATAGCGGCCGAGGCCGAGGTAATCGGTGATTTCCGTCATTGCCGAGCTGTGCCGCGTCGAGTCCTGACGCACATCGAGGCGCACCAGGAACAGGCCGAACGTCACCGCGCGGCGCAGGCAATCGAGCAACGGCCCGTCGGCGATCACACCCATGCCGCACTCGTGCAGCGAGTCAAAGCACAGCTGCAGAGGCTCCAGCAGGTCGCGATTATCGTGCAGTACATCGGCGGTTGCCGGGGTCGGCGCGGTCAATGCAGCGTGCGCCCAGTTGCGTGTAGCGCGCAGACGCTCGCGCAATTGCTTGAGCACCGCACGATACGGTTCGGCGCTGTCGCCGGCCTTGGCTTTCAGCGCGGCGCTGGCCTGCTGCATCGACAGTTCGCCAGCGAGATGATCGACGTCGCGCAGGTACAAGTCAGCGGCCATCCAGCGCGCCAGGAGTAAAACTTCGCGGGTCACTGCTGCGGTGACATTGGGGTTGCCGTCACGGTCGCCGCCCATCCACGAGGCAAAGCGAATCGGCGCGGCTTCCAGCGGCAAGCGCAGGCCCGTCGCGGCGAACAGCGCCTGATCGGCCTTGCGCATGTGATTGGGGATCGCCTGCCACAACGAATGCTCGATCACCGCAAAGCCCCATTTGGCTTCATCGACCGGCGTCGGGCGGGTTCGGCGGATTTCTTCGGTGTGCCAGGCTTCGGCGATGAGCCGCTGCAGTTTGGTCTGGATCTGCTCGCGCTCGGCGCTGGTGAGGTCGCGATGGTCCTGCGCAGCGAGTTGCGCAGCAATCGCGTCGTACTTCTGGATCAACGTGCGCCGGGCCACTTCGGTCGGGTGAGCGGTCAGCACCAGTTCGATTTCCAGCCGTGCCAGTTGCCGGGCCAGGGATTCGCCGCTGTGACCTTCGTTGCGCAGGCGCGCGAGCAGTTCCGGCAATACCCGCGACTCGAACGGCGCCGGTTGCGACTCCTCGCGGCGATGGATCAACTGATATTGCTCGGCAATATTGGCCAGGTTGAGAAACTGGTTGAACGCCCGCGCGACCGGGAGCAATTCGTCTTCGCTCAATTGATTGAGGCTGGCGCTCAGTTCGGCATCCATCGAGCCGCGCCGGTCGGCCTTGGCGCCCTTGCGGATCTGCTCGATCTTGGCGAGGAATTGCTCGCCGTACTGGTCTCGAATGGTGTTGCCCAACAGCTCTCCGAGCAGGTGAACATCTTCGCGCAAGCGTGCATCAATATCGGTCATCAGCAGTTCTCCAGCGGTAATCGGGGACAGCGCAGAAACGAATGCTTTGCCAGAGAGTGCCGCTCTGCGCCGCTTCTTACAAGCAGGCGACGAACCGACTTAAACCTTGCACGCCAAAGCCAGTCTCAACAGTAAGCCGTACGACGGCTCGCCGCCGGCGCTGCCGGACACTCACCCAAGCCTGCTCTGCGCAGGCGCGAAATGAGGTCATCATGAAAATTCGTGAACTCGCCCAGCATTGGGAAGAAAACGCCAAAGGTCGCCTGACCGACACCGGCTACACGATTCATCTGGATGTGGAATCCGCCGCGCGCCTGGCGGCAATAGCCGAGATGTATCCCAAACGTCATCCCGAGGAGCTGCTCGGCGAGCTGATCGGTGCCGCGCTTGAGGAATTCGAAGCAAGCCTGCCGTATGTGAAGGGCTCGACGGTGGTGGCGACGGATGAGGAAGGTGATCCGTTGTATGAGGATGTCGGTCCGACCCCGCGTTTTCTGGCGTTGTCGCGGCGGCATTTGCATGATCTGTCCTCGACTGAGAACAAGCAGAAGCACTGACCTGGAACACCTCAACCTGTGGGAGCGAGCTTGCTCGCGAATGCGGTTTGTAAGCCAACATCTGCAGTGCCTGATAAACCGTATTCGCGAGCAGGCTCGCTCCCACATTTGATCTTTTTACGCTTGTTTAACGCCCCGCGCGTACCGCTTCAAACCGCCAAAGTTCCCGTCCCAGAGCCTTGTCCAAACGGTCAATTTAATTTTTGGCGATAGGCCATCTTTTCTGAACTTTTCAAAAATGCCGCCGGTCGGAACAGGTAACCACGCCTGGAACGAGCGTTTCAATTCGCGTCAACAAGCGATGCTTTCGGCTCCTCTGCCAGGATGGATTCAGTTGTATTTTCAGGAGATGCCTAATGGAGTTGAAGACCATGAAAACCCAAACCTCGTTTTCCCACCTGCGCGGTCTGAAACTGGCCGCTCTGGCCATCGGCACCAGCTTCGTGCTCGCGGGTTGCGCGGGTAACCCACCGACCGAGCAGTACGCCGTGACCCAGTCGGCCGTCAACAGCGCCGTCAGCGCTGGCGGTACCGAGTTCGCTGCAGTGGAAATGAAGCAGGCTCAGGACAAACTGAAACAAGCTGAAATCGCCATGCATGACAAGAAGTATGACGAGGCTCGTCGCCTGTCCGAACAGGCTGAATGGGACGCTCGCGTCGCCGAACGCAAGGCTCAGGCCGCCAAGGCCGAACAGGCTGTGAAGGATTCCCAGAAAGGTGTTCAGGAACTGCGTCAGGAAAGCCAGCGCACTGTGCAGTAAGCGCGCATCCGACCGCAAAGCTGAAACTCTTATCGATAGAAAGGACGACAAATTATGCGTAAGCAACTGATGATTCCCGCTCTTCTGGCCGCAAGCGTTGCACTGGCTGCCTGCTCCACCCCGCCTAACCCGAACCTGGAACAGGCGCGCACCAACTACGCCGGCCTGCAGGCCAACCCACAGGCGAGCAAAGTCGCGGCACTGGAAACCAAAGACGCCAGCGATTATCTGGACAAGGCCGACAAGGCTTATCTGGACAAGGAAGACGCGGCCAAGGTTGACCAACTGGCTTATCTGACCAACCAGCGCGTGGAAGTGGCCAAGCAGACCATCGCCCTGCGCACCGCTGAAAACAACCTGAAGAACGCCGCTGCCCAACGCGCCCAGGCCCGTCTGGATGCCCGTGACCAGCAGATCAAACAACTGCAGGACAGCCTCAACGCCAAGCAGACCGATCGCGGTACGCTGGTGACGTTCGGTGACGTGCTGTTCGCCACCAACAAGGCTGATCTGAAATCCAGCGGTCTGGTGAACATCAACAAACTGGCGCAATTCCTTCAGGAAAACCCGGATCGCAAAGTGATCGTCGAGGGTTACACCGACAGCACCGGCACCGCGAGCTACAACCAGTCGCTGTCCGAGCGTCGCGCGACTTCCGTGCAGATGGCCCTGATCAAAATGGGCGTCGATCCTTCGCGCATCGTCGCTCAGGGTTATGGCAAGGAATACCCGGTAGCGGATAACGGCAGCGTCTCGGGCCGTGCGATGAACCGTCGTGTGGAAGTGACCATTTCCAACGACAACCAACCGGTTGCACCGCGTTCTTCGGTGAGCTCGAACTAAGCTTTACGTCGTAACGCAAAAACCCCCGCCTCAGTGATCAGGCGGGGGTTTTTGAAGATTAAAAGATCGCAGCCTTCGGCAGCTTCTACATGGGAATCCATCTCCTGTAGGCGCTGCCGAAGGCTGCGATCTTTGCTTTTAAGGCTGTAGTTTTTGTGGGGTCTCTTCACCCATGCAACGCACCGCTTTCTTCTGCGCATTGACCAACACCCCGGTCAGGCCTTTCTGCTCGGTATCAAACAGCACCAGCACGCCATCAATGCACTGCGCCACTTGTGGCGCGGGGGTCACAGAAACTTTGTAGTCTTCGCCCGGCACGGTCTTGAGCATGGTGAATTCGCTGAGCAGCAACGCATCCTCCGGCTTGGCAAAATGCAGGTAGCCGTAGTACCACAGCGCCCCGACGGTGCCGAGGATGCTGCAGATACCGGTGATGATCAGCGGGATGGCATTACGTTCTTCAGTCATTGCGGGGTCTCATCTTCGGAATTCGGGGGCGGCGGATAGTTGGGGATTTCGCCGAGGCGGCGCAGGCCGTCGAAGTGTTCGGGATCGTCGAGATAGCGCAGCATGACCTGGCGCCACACCGGGTCGCCAAAGGTTTGCACATGACCGCCACGGGTCAGCTGCAACACGCGCGGCGGGGGCGCTGCCTGATACAGGCGAATGCCGTTGGCCATCGGCACCAGCGGATCGTCGATGCTGTGGAAGATCAGCTTGGGCACGCCCGTCAGCTGCGCCATCGAGTTGATTGCGCTGTCGCCGTCGGGCACCAGCCACGACAGCGGCACCTGCAACGGCCAGGTCAGCCAGGAAGTGCTGAGGGCAAACTGGCCGACGCTGCGATAACTGGCCGGCACGCCATCCAGCACCAGCGCCTTGAGCTGTTTTTGACGCTCAGGATGTTGCACCAGCCAATGCACAGCCATGGCGCCACCGAGGCTCTGCCCGAGCAGCACCAGCGGTTTGCCCTTGACCTCGGGCGCGTTGTCGAGCCAGGCGAACGCCGCGTCGATGTCCTGATAAATCGCCGGCAGGCTCGGTTTGCCCTCGGACAAACCGTAGCCACGATAGTCGACCAGCAGCACCTGATAGCCATGCTTCGGCAACCACCAACTGCCGCCCAGGTGCATCGGCAGATTGCCGCCGTTGCCGTGCAAATGCAGGACCGTGCCTTTGACCTCGACGCCGGATTTGGCCGGCAGCCACCAGGCGTTGAGCTTCAAGCCATCAGCGGTGACCAGAGTGACGGTGCGGTATTCGAGTTTGGCTTTGTCCGGGGTGAAGACCTGACCCGGCTCCGGGTAGAACAGCAGCGAACTGCAACCGCCGAGGGTCAAGAGCAGGCAAAGAATGCCGAGGATTCTCATCCGGTGAAACCTCGCAGAGAAAAGAGCTGAACACAAATCAAACCGGTGGGAGCGGGCTTGCTCGCGAAGGCGGTGTGTCAGTCGACACCTTTTTTGAATATCAGACCGCTTTCGCGAGCAAGCCCGCTCCCACAGGGGATAGACGGGTTGGGGTTAGAGGATATTGGAATAGTCCGCCTCAATCCGGTCCAGGCTCAAATGGTTGAGGAAGTTGGAGAAACACATCCACGCCGACAACGCATTCATGTCACGGAACTGATCCGGCAGATATTTGGGTGGCACCACCAGCCCTTCATCCACCAGCTGACGCAAAGTCCGCATGTCTTCCAGCGTAGTCTTGCCACAGAACAACAGCGGAATCTGCTCAAGCTTGCCCTTGCGCACGGCCAACTGAATGTAGTTGTAAATCATGATGAAGCCCTTGAGGTAGGACAAGTCTTTGGTGAATGGCAGACCGGTCGGTGTCGAGCCACGGAAGACCCGGCTGGCGTTACCGTAGCTTTCGGCCATTTCGAAACCCTGCTCGCGGAAGAATTCGTAGATCTGCAAGAAGTCCGCGCCCTCCTCGACCATATGAATCGCACGGGTGCGGTTGGTCAGTTTGCGCAAGCGACTCGGGTAGGAGGCGAAAGTAATGATCTCCATCAGGATCGCCAGCCCTTCCTGGGTCACCGTCGACGAGGGCGGGCCTTTCGACAGGAAGGTACAGATCGGCTGGTTCAAACCGTTGAGCGTGGTGCCGACATGCACCAGGCCTTCGTGAACTTCCAGCGCACGCACGTCGCGGTCGTTGAACAGCGCGTCGGTGCGGATCTTGATGTAGTCGGCGCCCGCTGCGGCGTCGGCAACAATGCCATCGGACTCGAACACGCGAATGGTTTCTTCGGCCTCGCCAAACACCTTGTTCAAGCGGGTTTGCAGCAGGTGCACCGCGTCCTTGGCGGTAAGAATTTTCGGTTCGTCCTTGAGGTCGCCGCGCCCATCGATGTTATTCAGGTAATCGGACATCATCAGGCCGAGGTCGGCCAACGTCGGGTCGCCGGCGTGGAAGGCATCGGACGCTGCGCCGTAAAGCTCCTGCGAAATCAGGCCGAAGTCCTCGGTGCCGCGCGCCTCCAGCATGCGCACCACCATGCGGTATTCCTTGCACATGCGGCGCATGATCTGCCCGACCGGATTGAACTGGCCGAGCTGGCGGGTGATGTCGCGTTCGATGTTCTGGAATTCCAGTTTGACCTGGCTTGAATCAAACGACAGCGGGCGGTTGAGGTAGTAGTCGCGATCCACCGCCGGCATTTCCTTGCCTTTGGCCTTGAGGAAGCCCTTGCGCACGTTGTCGTCCCACTTGACCGCATCGAGCACGCGGATCGGCGTCTGCGCCAGCACAATGCGATCGGACAACATGCGTATCGTCTGCTGGTAATCGTCCACCCGAAACTCCTGTAGAAAACGTGACGCTTTGAATGACTGGGCGCGGGCCCCCTGTAGGAGCTGCCGAAGGCTGCGATCTTTTGACCCTGGCCTTCTAAAAGCAGATCAAAAGATCGCAGCCTTCGGCAGCTCCCACAGGGGGATCGGCGTCAGACGGACGGCATTGTGTTACACCGACGCCAATACAAGGTGCATATAGCGCGTCAGGATCCCGAGCATGTCCTCTTCAGCCAAGGGCTCGGCGTCGTTGAGCAGGCCCTGATATTCCATCCGTCCGATAATCGCCGTCAACACCTTGGCATCCTGCTGCGGTTCACGCGAGCCCAGCACCTGGAACAACTGGCAAGTGCCCTGCAACAGAATCTGCTGATGCGAGCGCACCAGAATGGCCAGACGCGGGTTGAGCAGCGCTTCCTGGCGGAACGCCTGTTCGGCCATCAGATGCTCACGGCGATTGATCAGTTGCCGATGCACGTAATCGGCCATCAACCGCGCAATGTCGTCGGCCAGTTGCGAACGCGACTCCGGACTACCGTCGGCACTGACCACCATTTCGCGCAGCAGGCCTTCGTTGTTGATCCACAACTTGGCCATGTACGCCGCGCTGCGTTCCACGTACTGGGCGAAGGTATCGGTGAGCAGGTCGTCGATGTCCTTGAAGTAATACGTGGTCGCCGACAACGGCACACCGGCCTCGGCCGCCACCGCACGATGGCGCACGGCACGCACGCCGTCGCGCACGACAATGCGCATCGCCGCGTCGAGAATGTCCTGGCGACGCTGCTCACTGCCCTGTCGGCTGGCCTTGCGGCCCTGGTACTGAACACTTTCAGCGACCGCAGTGGCGATACCCGCTGCGCCTTCTTGAGCTATTGCACCCATCACGACAGCACTTCCTCTACTAATTCCAAAGTAACCAACTGATACATTTGTACCAGACAGGCAATAAAAAGCCGCCTGTTTTAGGCGGCTTTTTAACTGAAACGTTTACGCTTGCGGTCGCATGTGCGGGAACAGGATCACATCGCGGATCGATGGCGAGTTGGTCAGCAACATCACCAGACGATCAATGCCGATGCCTTCACCGGCCGTTGGCGGCATGCCGTACTCCAGCGCCCGAACGAAGTCGGCGTCATAGTGCATGGCTTCGTCGTCACCGGCGTCCTTGTCGGCCACCTGCGCCATGAAGCGTTCGGCCTGGTCTTCCGCGTCGTTCAACTCGGAATAGGCGTTGGCGATTTCACGACCACCGATGAACAGCTCGAAACGGTCGGTGACGTTCGGGTTCTCATCGTTGCGACGGGCCAGCGGCGACACTTCGAACGGGTACTGCGTGATGAAGTGCGGCTGCTCCAGCTTGTGCTCCACCAGCTCTTCGAAAATCATCACTTGCAGCTTGCCCAGACCTTCGAAGCCAAGCACCTTGGCGCCGGCCTTCTTGGCGATGGCGCGAGCCTTGTCGATGTCATTCAGATCATCGGCGGTCAGCTCAGGGTTGTACTTGAGAATCGAGTCGAACACCGACAGACGCACGAACGGCTCACCGAAGTGGAACACCTTGTCGCCATACGGGACGTCGGTGCTGCCCAGAACCAGCTGCGCCAGTTCGCGGAACAGTTCTTCGGTGAGGTCCATGTTGTCTTCGTAATCGGCGTACGCCTGATAGAACTCCAACATGGTGAATTCAGGGTTGTGGCGGGTCGAAACGCCTTCGTTACGGAAGTTGCGGTTGATCTCGAAGACCTTCTCGAAACCGCCAACCACCAGACGCTTCAGATAAAGCTCAGGGGCAATACGCAGGAACATTGGCAGGTCCAGCGCATTGTGGTGGGTTTCGAACGGCTTGGCCGCAGCGCCGCCGGGAATGGTCTGCAGCATCGGCGTTTCGACTTCGAGGAAGTCGCGCTTCATCAGGAAGCTGCGGATGTGCGCGATCACTTGCGAACGTACGCGGAACGTCTGGCGCACGTCTTCGTTGACGATCAGGTCAACGTAACGCTGACGATAGCGCTGCTCGGTGTCGGTCAGGCCGTGGTGCTTGTCCGGCAGCGGGCGCAGCGACTTGGTCAGCAGCCGGACATTGGTCATTTCTACGTAGAGGTCACCCTTGCCGGAACGCGCCAGGGTGCCTTCGGCAGCAATGATGTCGCCCATGTCCCAGGTTTTCACCGCGGCCAGGGTTTCTTCAGGCAAGGTCTTGCGATTGACGTAGACCTGAATGCGCCCGGTCATGTCCTGGATCACCATGAACGAGCCACGGTTGAGCATGATGCGACCGGCGACCTTGACCGGGATTGCAGCCTCTGCCAGCTCTTCCTTGGTCTTGTCCGCGTACTGTTTCTGCAAGGCATCGCAGTAGTTTTCGCGGCGGAAGTCGTTGGGGAAGGCATTGCCCTTGGCGCGCTCGGCAGCAAGCTTTTCCTTGCGCAGGGCGATCAGGGAGTTTTCTTCCTGTTGCAGGGCTTGCGGGTCGAGTTGTAGGTCGCTCATGTCTTTAAGTATTCCATCAGGTTCGTTGCCCCCAGCCTTCGGCTGGGGATCGCGGGCGAGCCCGCTCCCACAGAGGGTGTTACAGGCCGGATTTCAGGCTGGCTTCCAGGTATTCGTCGATGTCGCCGTCGAGCACCTTGTCGCAATCGCTGCGTTCGATATTGGTGCGCAGATCCTTGATCCGCGACGCATCGAGCACGTAAGAGCGGATCTGGTGACCCCAGCCGATGTCCGACTTGGTGTCTTCCAGCGCTTGCGAGGCGGCGTTGCGCTTCTGCATTTCCTGCTCGTACAACTTGGCCCGCAGCATTTTCATGGCGGTGTCCTTGTTGGCGTGCTGGGAACGTTCGTTCTGGCAGCTGACCACGGTGTTGGTCGGTACGTGAGTGATACGTACCGCCGAGTCGGTGGTGTTTACGTGCTGACCACCGGCACCGGAGGAGCGATAGGTGTCGATCCGCAGGTCTGCCGGGTTGATTTCGATTTCCACCTTGTCATCGATCTCTGGCGAGACGAAAACGGCGGAGAACGACGTGTGGCGGCGGTTGCCGGAGTCGAACGGGCTCTTGCGCACCAGACGGTGCACGCCGATCTCGGTACGCAGCCAGCCAAAGGCGTATTCGCCCTTGATATGCACGGTCGCGCCCTTGATACCGGCGACTTCACCGGCGGACAGTTCCATGATGGTCGCTTCGAAACCGCGTTTGTCGGCCCAGCGCAGGTACATGCGCAGCAGGATGTTGGCCCAGTCCTGCGCTTCGGTACCGCCGGAACCGGCCTGGATGTCCAGGTAGGCGTTGTTCGGGTCCATTTCATGGCTGAACATGCGGCGGAATTCCAGCTTGGCCAGATTTTCCTCGAGACGGGCCAGCTCGGCGACGACATCGCCCACTGCGCCTTCGTCGTTCTCTTCGACGGCCATTTCCAGCAGGTCGCGGCAATCGGCCAGACCGCCGTTCAGTTCGTCGAGGGTGTCGACGATCTGCGCCAGCGCGGCACGCTCGCGGCCCAGCTCCTGGGCGTATTCAGGTTTGTTCCAGACACTCGGATCTTCAAGCTCGCGATTGACCTCGGTCAGACGCTCATGCTTTTGATCGTAGTCAAAGATACCCCCGAATAGTTTCGGAGCGCTCGGACAGGTCCTTGATGGTGTTCAGGATCGGGTTGATTTCCATGACGGGCAGCACTCGTTGGCGAACTTTTGAAAGCCGGCGAGTATAACGTAAACAGGCTGCTGCGGCAGCCCGTCTGGCGGGTGTGGGGGTGATTCACTTGACGCATTCTCACTGTAGGAGCTGCCGAAGGCTGCGATCTTTTGATTTTGCTTTCAAGATCAAAAGATCGCAGCCTTCGGCAGCTCCTACCAGGATCGCGGGCCTATTCAATCCCGACCTGATTACGCCCGTTGTTCTTGGCCAGATACAACCCGCGATCCGCCGCCGAAATCAGCAGCCGGCAATCGCTTCCGGACTGCGGCACCATGGTCGCCAGACCAATGCTGATGGTCAGACTGGAGCCTTCGGTCGGCGTGTTATGTGGGATCTTCAGCGCCGCGACGGTCTGGCGCAGCTTCTCGGCCAACAGCCGCGCACCGCCCGGCGAGGTGTTCGGCAGGACGAGCACAAACTCCTCGCCGCCGTAACGCGCCGGCAGATCCGACGGTCGTGCACTGGCATCACGGATGGCTGCGGCAACCTTGCGCAAGGCTTCGTCGCCTTCGACGTGGCCGAAACTGTCGTTGTACGATTTGAAGTAATCCACGTCGATCATGAGCAACGACAGCTGCGTCTGATCGCGCAGCGAACGGCGCCACTCCAGTTCCAGGTACTCGTCGAAGTGGCGGCGGTTGGACAGCCCGGTCAGGCCATCGGAGTTCATCAACCGTTGCAGCACCAGATTGGTGTCGAGCAATTGCTGCTGGCTGACCCGCAACGCCCGGTACGCCGCGTCGCGCTGCAGCAAGGTCATGTAGGAGCGCGAGTGATAACGGATGCGCGCGACCAGTTCGATGGTGTCCGGCAGCTTCACCAGATAATCGTTGGCGCCAGCTGAGAACGCCGCGCTCTTGATCAGCGGGTCTTCCTTGGTCGACAGAACGATGATCGGGATGTCCCTGGTCGCCGGATGATTGCGGTATTCGCGCACCAGGCTCAGGCCATCGAGGCCGGGCATCACCAGATCCTGAAGGATTACCGTCGGCTTGATCCGCACCGCCTGGGCGATGGCCTGCTGCGGGTCAGAGCAGAAGTGGAAGTCGATGTTTTCCTGATTCGACAGCCCACGGCGCACCGCTTCGCCGATCATCGCCTGATCATCCACCAACAACACCATGGCGGCGTTCTCGTCGGTTTTAATGTCGTCGATCTGTAAATCATTCATGGGCGGTCACCTGAGTACTGCGGGGGCCTGGATTGCGGATCAACCTGTTCATTTGGGGAAAATCTCCAGCAATCGTGGCGCTATCTTTTCCAGCGGGCGGATTTCCACCGCAGCATCGATCGCCGCGGCAGCCTTGGGCATGCCGTACACCGCACTGCTGTGCTGATCCTGGGCGATGGTCAAATAACCCTGTTGGCGCATGAGCTTAAGCCCTTGCGCGCCATCGCGCCCCATCCCGGTCAATAAAACCCCGGCCGCGTCACCGTTCCAGTAACTGGCAACGCTCTCGAAAAAAACGTCGATCGAGGGGCGATAGATCTCGTTGACCGGTTCGGCGGTGTAGGCCAGCGTGCCGTTCTTGAGCAGGCGAATATGGTGATTGGTGCCGGCCAGCAATACCGCGCCGCTCTGCGGCGGCTCGCCTTCGCGGGCCAGACGCACATCGAGACCGCTGGCGCTGGCCAGCCATTCGGCCATGCCTGCGGCGAATACCTGGTCGACATGCTGCACCAGCACGATCGCCGCAGAAAAATCCCTCGGCAGGCCTTTGAGCAACATTTCCAGCGCCGCCGGCCCGCCGGCGGACGAACCGATCGCCACCAGCCGCTGCCGTGACGGAGAACTGCGCGGCGAACTCGGCGTCGGGCGCGCACGCGGCGCCTTGTCGCCGATCAGCCAGCCGATGTTGAGGATCTTGCGCAGCAACGGCGCGGCGGCTTCCTGAGCATTGCCAGCGCCGATCGCCGGGGTGTCGACCACATCCAGCGCGCCGTGGCCCATGGCCTCGAACACACGATGCACGTTCTGCTGACGGTCGACGGTGACGATGACAATGGCGCACGGCGTCTCGGCCATGATCCGCCGCGTGGCTTCGACGCCGTCCATGATCGGCATGATCAGATCCATCAGAATCAGGTCCGGAGTGTATTCGGCGCAGCGTTGCACCGCCTCGGCGCCGTTGCTGGCGACCCAGATCACCTGATGCGCCGGCTCGAAGGCCAGCGCTCGGCGCAGCGCCTCCACCGCCAGGGGCATGTCGTTGACGATTGCGATCCTCATGCCCGCGCTCCCCCAATGAGCTCGACCACTGCATCGAGCAGGGCGTCGTCATGAAAACTGGCTTTGGCTAGATAATAGTCGGCGCCGGCGTCCAGTCCACGGCGGCGGTCTTCTTCGCGATCCTTGTACGACACCACCATCACCGGCAGCGATTGCAGACGGTTGTCGCGGCGCAACAGGGTGACCAGCTCGATGCCGTCCATGCGCGGCATGTCGATGTCCGTGATCAGCAGGTCGAAGTTCTCCGAACGCAGCGCGTTCCACCCGTCCATGCCGTCCACCGCTACCGCGACGTCGTAGCCGCGATTGAGTAGCAATTTGCGCTGCAGCTCGCGCACCGTCAGCGAATCGTCGACCACCAACACCCGTTTGCGCGCTGCTTCGGCGGCCTGGTTACCGTGGCGGGCAATGCGTTCCAGACGCCCGGTATTGAGCAACTTGTCCACCGAACGCAGCATGTCTTCGACATCGACGATCAGCACCACCGAGCCATCATCGAGCAAGGCCCCGGCGGAAATGTCCTGAACCTTGCCCAGACGCTCATCCAGCGGCAACACCACCAGCGTGCGCTCGCCGACGAAGCGCTCGACCGCCACCCCATAAATTGCTTCGCGCTCGCGGATCACCACGACTTTGAGGGTAGCGCCATCGTTCTGACTGGCCGGGCGGTTGAGCAACTGACTGGCCGCCACCAGGCCAACATGCTGGCCTTCGTGCCAGAAATGCTGACGCCCTTCGATCTGCACGATGTCTTCGGGGGCCAGATCGCACATACGTTCGATATGCGCTAACGGGAATGCGTAAGCCTCCTCGCCGACTTCCACCACCAGACTGCGCACCACCGACAAGGTCAGCGGCACTTCCAGATGAAAACGACTGCCCTCGCCCGCCGCCTGTTCGAGCACCACGGCCCCGCGTAGTTGGCGAACCATGTGCTGAACCGCATCGAGGCCGACGCCACGGCCGGACACTTCGGTGACTTTGTCGCGCAGGCTGAATCCCGGCAGAAACAGGAACGTCAGCAACTCCTCTTCGCTCAATTGCGCTGCGGTTTCGGCTGGGGATAACTGGCGTTCGACGATGCTGCGGCGGACTTTTTCCAGATCGACGCCATTGCCGTCATCGCTCAACTCCAGCACCAGCAGACCGGCCTGATGGGAGGCGCGCAGGCGGATCAGGCCTTCTTCGGACTTACCCTTGAGCAGGCGTTGTTCCGGGGTTTCGATGCCGTGATCAACGGCGTTGCGCAGCAGGTGAGTCAGCGGCGCTTCGAGCTTCTCCAGCACGTCGCGATCGACCTGGGTTTTCTCGCCTTCGATCTCCAGGCGCACTTGTTTGCCGAGGCTGCGGCCGAGGTCGCGAACCATGCGCGCCTGCCCGCTCAACACATCGGCGAACGGGCGCATGCGGCAGGCCAGCGCAGTGTCGTAAAGCACTTGTGCGCGCTGGCTGGCCTGCCAGGCGAATTCGTCGAGTTCAGCGTTTTTCTCGCTGAGCAGTTGCTGCGACTCGGCGAGCAAGCGCCGCGCATCCTCCAGCGACTCGAGTGCTTCCAGACTCAGAGCATGTTCCTTCAGGTGCACATTGAGGTTTTCCAGCGCGCGCAGACCGTTGTTCTGCATGCGTTTGAGGCGCTGCATGGTCGCCAGATGCGGCTTGAGACGCTGGGTTTCCACCAGCGATTTGCTCGACAGATCGAGCAGGCTGTTCAGGCGTTCGGCGGTGACGCGCAAGACGCGTTCGCCGCCTTCGGTGGTGCGTTTGTTTTTGCGCGGGGGCGGCTCGGCGGGCTCGTCCATGATCGGTATTGACGCTACTGGCGCTGGCTCGATCTGCAATTCGGCCATCGGCGGCGCGGCAACCACAGCGGCTGGGGTCGAGGGATCGAGCAAACGCCCCATCAGCGTCACGTAGGCGTCAATGTCCGCAGGTTGCGGCGCATTGGTCGGCGTGGCGATGCGCATCAGCAGGTCGGTGCCCTGCAGCAACGCGTCGATGTGCTCGGGGCGCAGCAACAAACGCCCTTCCTGCGCGCTGACCAGGCAATCTTCCATAACGTGGGCGACGCTGACGCCACTGTCGATACCAACGATGCGCGCCGCGCCTTTGAGCGAATGCGCCGCGCGCATGCACGACTCCAGTTGATCGGCCTGGGTCGGATTGCGCTCCAGCGCCAGCAGCCCGGCGCTGAGGACTTGAGTCTGGGCTTCGGCTTCGAGGCTGAACAGTTCGAGCAGTGAGGCGTCGCGCATTTGCTCGGGGGTCATGTCAGGCTCCGGGTCACGGCGGACAACAGCTGTTCTTCATCCAGCCAGCGCAGGCTGCGACCGCGATATTGCAGAACGCCTCGAGTGTACTTGGCACTGGCCTGCACACCGGACTGCGACGCCGCGTCGAGGATGCGTTCGTCGATGGCATGAATGCCGTCGACCTCATCCACCGGCACCACCACTGGCCCGCCGTGGGCGCCGATGATCAGCATGCGCGGCATGACTCGGCCGCCGCTGACCGGCGCAGCGCTGCCGTCGAGGTCGAGCAACTCCACCAGCGACAGACACGCGACCAGCGCACCACGGACATTGGCTACCCCGAGCAGGGCGCGCGAGCGCTGATGCGGCAACGAGTGAATCGCCTGCAGTGGCGCCACTTCGACGAGACTGCGCGTCGCCAGTCCGAGCCATTCCTCGCCGAGGCGAAACATCAACAGCGAGCGGGTTTTGACATCGATTTCGACCTTGCCGACCACCGCTTCGCGCTGGTCCTGCTGCAGCGAATAGCGGTCGAGCAGCCGCGTGGCGGCGGCGGAATACACCGAACAGTTGCGGCAATGGATGTGCTCGTCCAGCAGCGGGCAGGTCTTGTCGCCATGAATGCCGATACGGTTCCAGCAATCATCGATGGCTCGGGCGTCTTCGTGGGTAACGTTCAAAGTGTCGGACGCGCTCATCGTTTACGCTCACTGTCGGCGGTGCGCCCGCTGCGGGCGGCGCGCTCCTGCAATCGTCGGGCACCCGCCGTGTCGCCCTGGGCCTGCAGCAACGCGGCCAGGTGCATCAGCGCTTCGGGGTGTTGCGGCTCAAGGTACAAGGCCTTGCGATAGAAACCCTGGGCTTCGAGGCTCAGGCCGGCGACATCGCTGAGCAGGCCGAGCCAGTAGAACACCTGCGCCACAGGTTCATGCCGGCGCAGATAATGTTCGCACGCGGCACGAGCCTCGGCGCTTTTGCCTTCGTTGGCCAACGCGGCGATGTTGGCCAGCAGTGTTGCGGCGTCCGGGTCGGAGGCTTTTTTCGTCACCGGCAAAGGCGTCACGGCAGCGAACGGCCGGTTGCGCACTGGCGCGGGCGGCGTGCTGCGGGGCGACTGGCTGACTGGCACGGCAACCGGTTTGGGCGTCGGCAGCGGTTCGGGGTGCGGCTCGCTGTGACGGCTGAAAGCGAACGACTGCGCGATGCCGATCGAGCGCATGCCCAAGCGCCCGAGCAGACTGCCCTCCGCCGGGCCGATAAACAGCACGCCGTCGACATGGGTCAGACGCTTGAGCACTTCGAACACCTGCTTCTGCGTCGGCTGGTCGAAGTAGATCAGCAGGTTGCGGCAGAACACGAAATCGAAGGCTGGCTCGCTCGCCAACAGTGTCGGATCGAGGACATTGCCGACCTGCCAGCGCACCTGTTCGCGAACGTATTCGTTGACCCGGTGGCCGTCCTGCTCAGGCATGAAATGCCGATCGCGAAATTGCAGATCCTGCCCGCGAAACGAGTTCTTGCCGTAAACAGCACGGCGCGCCTTGTCCACCGATAGCGGGCTGATGTCCATGCCATCGACCTTGAACTGATGCGGCTTGATCCCGGCATCAAGCAGGGCCATGGCGATCGAATAGGGTTCTTCACCGGTCGAGCACGGCAGGCTGAGGATGCGCAACGCGCGCATGTTGTTGAGCTCGGCGAGACGCTGACGGGCCAGTTTGCCCAAGGTGGCAAAGGATTCCGGGTAACGGAAAAACCACGTTTCCGGAACGATCACCGCTTCGATCAGTGCTTGCTGTTCGTCCCGCGAGCCTTGCAACAGCTGCCAATATTCGTCGGCGTGGGCGGCCTGGGACAGCGTGGTGCGCTGGCGCACGGCACGCTCGATGATCGCCGCGCCCACCGAAGCGACATCGAGGCCGATGCGTTCTTTGAGGAAATCGAAAAAGCGCTGATCACCACTCATGGCTGCGCCTCTGACTGCGCCGGATCACGCGGCGGATCGGGGAACAACAAACTGCGCACGGCATCATCGAGCAAGTCTTTGACCCGCACCCATTGCAGCAATCCCTGCGCATCTTCGCGCACCGGGCCGAGGTACGGCGCCTCGCGGTTGTCGAGGCCGTAGGGCTGGAAATCGTCCGGATGACAGCGCAGCGTGTCGGTGGCCTGCTCGAGTATCAGCCCGAGCCATTGCGCTGGTTGCGATTGCTCCGGCTGATAATTGACCAACACCAGCCGCGTGCTGGTGCGCTCCTTCGCGGGCTGGCCAAAAGTCAGCGCGCTGAGATCAATCACCGGCACCACCGCACCGCGATAGGCGAACACCCCGGCCACCCACTGCGGCGCCCGGGCAATCGGCTTCAGCGGCAGGCGCGGCAGCACTTCCGCCACTTCAGTGGCGCGCAGGGCGTAGCGTTCGCTGCCGATGCGAAACAGCAGGAACAGCGCCTGCTTCGCAACTGGCGCGGCGCTACGCTTGGCGACGATTTCGCTCATCAGACTTTGAATCGCGAAACGCCGCTGCGCAGGCCGACGGCCACCTGGCTCAGCTCATCAATGGCGAAACTGGCCTGACGCAGCGATTCGACGGTCTGGCTGCTGGCATCGCCCAACTGCACCAGCGCATGGTTGATCTGCTCGGCGCCGGTGGCCTGGGCCTGCATGCCTTCGTTGACCATCAACACGCGCGGCGCCAATGCCTGCACCTGATGGATGATCTGCGACAGCTGCTCGCCGACCTGCTGCACTTCGGACATGCCCCGACGTACTTCTTCGGAAAACTTGTCCATGCCCATCACCCCGGCCGACACCGCCGACTGGATCTCGCGAACCATTTGCTCGATGTCGTACGTGGCCACGGCAGTCTGATCGGCCAGACGTCGGACTTCGGTGGCGACCACCGCAAAACCGCGACCGTACTCGCCCGCCTTCTCGGCTTCGATCGCCGCGTTGAGCGACAGCAGGTTGGTCTGGTCGGCGACCTTGACGATGGTCACCACCACCTGATTGATGTTGCCGGCCTTCTCGTTGAGGATCGCCAGTTTGGCGTTGACCAGATCCGCCGCGCCCATGACCGAATGCATGGTGTCTTCCATGCGCGCCAGGCCTTGCTGGCCGGAGCCGGCGAGCACCGAAGCCTGATCGGCAGCGGTGGAGACTTCGGTCATGGTGCGCACCAGATCCCGCGAGGTCGCCGCGATCTCGCGGGAGGTGGCGCCAATTTCGGTGGTGGTCGCTGCGGTTTCGGTGGCGGTGGCCTGTTGCTGCTTGGAGGTGGCGGCGATCTCGGTGACCGAAGTGGTCACCTGCACCGAAGAGCGCTGGGCCTGGGACACCAGCGACGTCAGTTCGGTCATCATATCGTTGAAGCCGGTTTCGACCGCGCCGAATTCGTCCTTGCGATCGAGGTTCAGGCGCGAGCTCAGATCACCGGTGCGCATGATGTCGAGGATGGTCACGATGCGGTTCATCGGCGCCATGATCGCGCGCATCAACAGCAGACCGCAGAGGCCGGCGGCCAGCACCGCAACCAGCAGGGAAATGACCATGCTGACTTTGGCCGTTGCCACCGCGTCGTCGATGTTGGCCATTGCGTTATCGGCGACGACTTTGTTCTCGCCAATGATGTCGTTGAGTTTCATGCGCCCGGTGTACCAGGCTGGGGTCAGCTTTTCGTTAAAGAGCTTGATTGCATCGGCTTCCAGATTGCGCGAGTGCAAGTCCAGGACAGCATCCTGAATCTGGATGTAGGTGTCGTGATACTTCTCGAACAAGGCGAATTCGGATCGGTCCTCATCGGTGGCCATGGTCTTGCGATAGTTGGCCATCTGTTCCTGCAGACGCGCTTCGAACGCCTTGTAGTCCGCCGCATCTTCATTGGAAATGCCCTGGCCTTCCTTGAGGCCGAGCAGCTCCTGGGTCTGCAAATAACTGTCGACCCATGCGCCACGAATCATCGAGCTGTAATAGACGCCTGGAATGGCATCGTCACGCACGCTGTTCTCACTGGCCTCGATCTTCAGCAGCCGTGAGTAGGACAGCACCACCATCAACAGCATGATCGCGATAATCACCGCAAAGCTCGCCAAAATTCGTTGGCGCAACGTCCAGTTCTTCACAGTGATTCCTCGGTGCCTGATCGAAATGCGGGGAGTATAGCCGAGCGCGGTGTTTCATTTATAAGACGCTTTCCAACCCGTGTTTTGCGCCTCTGCAGGAAGGAGCCTGCTCGCGAAGCAGACACCTCGGCGCTGGCAAATGCCCAACTGCGCAAGAAGTTGCGCAGTTGGTTGTAATATTTCAGCGGGTAAATCCTCTGCAGCCCACACCGCTCAAGCCCTGCAGCCAAGTGCGCAAGAAGTTGCGCAGTACTGCGCAACTTCTTGCGCACTTTCTTCCGGTTATCGCGGTAAAAAATCGGCCGTTTCTGAATCCGCCGCCCTCAAGCCCCCGCCATCCGGGCACCGCGCAAAACCTGGCACGCTCCTTGATATCCCTCAGCCACCCACCGGGCGATTTCGCCTCCGGGCACCCTAACTTTATCCGCAAGGAGAGCACCCCATGGCAACACCAGCGTACATGTCGGTTACCGGCGAAAAACAAGGCCTGATCACTGCCGGCGCCTTCACCGCCGACTCCGTTGGCAACACCTACCAGGAAGGCCACGAAGACCAGGTCATGGTTCAGGCTTTCACCCACGACGTGATCATCCCGCGTGACCCGCAATCCGGTCAGCCAACCGGTCAGCGCGTTCACAAGCCAGTTGTGATCACCAAGGTCTACGACAAGGCTTCGCCACTGCTGCAAGCAGCACTGACTTCCGGCGAGCGCATGAGCGAAATCGTTATCCAGTGGTACCGCACTTCGGCCCAAGGCACCCAAGAGCACTACTACACCACCAAACTGGAAGACGCGATCATCGTCGCCATCAACAACAAAATGCACAACTGCCAGGATCCAGGCAACGCGCACTTCACCCACCTGGAAGAAGTGCAGTTCACCTACCGCAAAATCACCTGGACCCACGAAGTATCCGGTACTTCGGGTTCCGATGACTGGCGTGCTCCAGTCGTTTAATTACGGCTGACCGTTACAA
>NZ_PJBC01000064.1 GCF_002836515.1 Pseudomonas sp. Choline-02u-1 | reverse complement strand
ATAAGCGGTTGTAATGTATTTTTCGGGCCGGCATAATGGTCGGCCTGATTTTGTTTTAGGTCAGTAGCTCAATTGGCAGAGCGACGGTCTCCAAAACCGTAGGTTGGGGGTTCGATTCCCTCCTGACCTGCCAGATTCACTTGGTGTGTCTGGCTTTCTTTTCACAGGATCTTCATAGATGACTCCTAAGGCTGAAGCTCAAGGCTCTCGCTTCGATCTGCTCAAGTGGCTTGTAGTAGTCGCTTTGGTAGTTGTTGGCGTTGTTGGCAATCAGTATTACGCTGCTTCGCCGATCCTGTACCGTGTACTCGCTTTGCTTGTCATCGCTGCTGTAGCTGCCTTTGTAGGCCTGCAAACCGCGAAGGGCAAGTCTTTCTTTGTACTGGTTAAGGAAGCTCGCACCGAGATTCGTAAAGTCGTGTGGCCAACTCGCCAAGAAACCACACAGACCACGCTGATTGTCGTGGCTGTTGTTCTGGTTATGGCGTTGCTGTTGTGGGGGCTTGATTCCCTGCTCGGCTGGCTTGTTTCCTTGATTGTCGGCTAAGGGTGTCCCGTGGCTAAGCGTTGGTATGTTGTGCATGCTTACTCGGGTTACGAGAAGCATGTGATGCGCTCGCTGATCGAGCGCGTAAAGCTGGCTGGCATGGAAGATGGCTTCGGCGAGATTCTGGTTCCCACTGAAGAAGTGGTTGAGATGCGCAACGGCCAGAAGCGCAAAAGCGAGCGCAAGTTCTTCCCGGGCTATGTGCTGGTCCAGATGGATATGAATGAGGGTACTTGGCACTTGGTCAAGGATACTCCTCGGGTGATGGGCTTCATCGGCGGGACCGCTGACAAGCCTGCGCCAATCACTGATAAAGAGGCAGAAGCGATTCTGCGTCGCGTTGCTGACGGTAGCGACAAGCCGAAGCCGAAGACGTTGTTCGAGCCAGGCGAGACGGTACGTGTCAATGACGGTCCATTCGCCGATTTCAACGGCGTTGTGGAAGAAGTTAACTACGAAAAGAGCCGGATCCAAGTGGCGGTGCTCATTTTCGGGCGCTCTACTCCGGTGGAGCTCGAGTTCAGTCAGGTCGAAAAGGTCTAGCTGGACAAGCAATCCCAACCCCGCAGCCCTAGGCTGTGGGGTTTTGTCGTCACTGGGATAAACGCGCAAGTAACCGGGGAGCCTTTCGAGGCGTTCGAACCCGTAATTGGAGTGCCTCATGGCCAAGAAGATTACCGCTTACATCAAGCTGCAAGTGAAGGCCGCTCAGGCTAACCCAAGCCCACCTGTTGGTCCTGCTCTGGGTCAGCACGGCGTGAACATCATGGAATTCTGCAAGGCCTTCAACGCCCGTACTCAGGGTCTTGAGCCAGGTCTGCCGACTCCAGTGATCATCACTGTCTACAGCGACCGTAGCTTCACTTTCGAAACCAAATCCACCCCTGCTTCGGTTCTGCTGAAGAAGGCGGCCGGTCTGACTAGCGGCTCCGCTCGTCCGAACACTGTTAAGGTTGGCACTGTTACCCGTGCTCAGCTGGAAGAAATCGCGAAAACCAAAAACGCGGATCTGACTGCAGCTGATATGGATGCGGCCGTGCGTACTATCGCCGGTTCTGCTCGTAGCATGGGCCTTAACGTGGAGGGTGTGTAATGGCTAAGCTGACCAAGCGTCAAAAGGCTATCGCCGGCAAAATCGAAGCAGGCAAGGCCTACAACATTGTAGATGCTGCCGCTTTGCTGGCTGAGCTGTCGACTGTCAAGTTCAGCGAGTCGTTCGACGTTGCTGTAAACCTGGGTGTAGACCCGCGTAAATCCGACCAGGTTGTTCGTAGCGCTACCGTGCTGCCGCACGGCACTGGCAAGACTGTTCGCGTTGCAGTGTTCACCCAGGGTCCAGCTGCCGAGGCCGCTTTGGCTGCCGGCGCTGACCGTGTAGGCATGGACGACCTGGCTGCCGAAATGAAAGGCGGCGACCTGAACTACGACGTAGTTATCGCATCTCCGGATGCTATGCGCGTTGTTGGTCAGTTGGGTCAGATCCTCGGTCCACGTGGTCTGATGCCTAACCCTAAAGTTGGTACCGTGACTCCAGACGTAGCTACCGCGGTTAAAAACGCCAAGGCTGGTCAGGTTCGTTATCGCACCGACAAAAACGGCATCATCCACACCTCCGTTGGCAAGATCGGTTTCGACGCCGTCAAGCTGAAGGAAAACGTTGAAGCCCTGATCGCTGACCTGAAGCGTATCAAGCCAGCTTCTTCGAAAGGTATCTACGTCAAGCGCGTTACCCTGAGCACCACTATGGGCCCAGGTCTGGTTATCGACCAGAGCTCGCTGGACGCGTAAGACACGGATTGGCGCGAGAGATCGCGTCAATTGAAAAATTGGGGTCCCTGCCTGGCGGGGGCTATCCAAGACCGTAGGCGGCGCAAGTCTTAAACCATCAGCCTACGCAGATGGTGCTCCCGGTTCCTTACCGAATCAGACACCAAAACGACATTCGGTTTCGATCGAATGAAACGGTAACAAGCAGGAGTTAAACCCGTGGCAATTAATCTCGAAGACAAGAAGGCCATCGTCGCTGAAGTCAACGAGGCTGCCAAAGTCGCTCTGTCCGCTGTCGTGGTTGATGCACGTGGCGTAACAGTAGGCGCAATGACCGGACTCCGTAAAGAGGCTCGTGAAGCTGGCGTTTACGTACGTGTTGTACGTAACACCCTGCTCAAGCGCGCTGTTGCTGACACTCAATACAGTGTCCTCAACGACGTGTTCACCGGCCCGACCCTGATTGCATTCTCCAACGAACATCCGGGCGCTGCTGCCCGTATCTTCAAAGAGTTTGCCAAGGGTCAGGACAAGTTCGAGATCAAGGCAGCTGCGTTCGAGGGCAAGTTCCTCGCAGCTAATCAGATCGACGTACTGGCAACTCTGCCGACCCGTGACGAAGCAATTTCTCAGCTGATGAGCGTGATTCAAGGCGCTACCAGCAAATTGGCTCGTACTCTGGCGGCAATTCGCGACCAGAAAGAAGCTGCCGCAGCCTAAGGCTCGTCACTTCTCGCGTTTTTTGTTTATTTCGATGGTCGCGTAGGCCGTCCCCCAATTCAGGAATTGAGTCATGTCTCTGACTAACGAACAAATCATCGAAGCAATCGGCCAGAAATCCGTAGTGGAAATCGTTGAGCTGATCAAAGCGATGGAAGAAACCTTCGGTGTTACCGCTGCTGCCGCTTCGGCTGGCCCAGCTGTAGCTGCTGCTGCTGTTGAAGAGCAAACCGAGTTCAACGTTGTTCTGCTGGAAGCTGGCGAGAAGAAGGTTAACGTGATCAAGGCAGTTCGTGAACTGACCGGTCTGGGCCTGAAAGAAGCCAAAGAGAAAGTAGACGGCGCTCCTCAGGTTGTAGCTGAAGGCGTTTCGAAAGAAGCGGCTGAAGACGCCAAGAAGAAGCTGGAAGAAGCAGGCGCTAAAGTCGAGCTGAAGTAAGCATCGACTTTGCTCCTCCAGCCCGAGCGTCAAGCGACAGGCTGATGGCTGGTGGCTCTTGCCACCGGCCTTTTTCCGTTATTGGCAGCCGACTGGGTCGGTGTCGATAAAGGCGCTGTAACCACCCGATGCGGTGGCGCAAACCATGGGGTTTGCACGATTTTCTGGCTGCTCCCGTCGGGAGGGGCCAAACAAGCAGGTGACCAAGCTGGGGAACGCTGATGGCTTACTCATATACTGAGAAAAAACGTATCCGCAAGGACTTTAGCAAGTTGCCGGACGTCATGGATGTGCCTTACCTCCTGGCCATCCAGCTGGATTCGTATCGTGAATTCTTGCAAGCGGGAGCGACTAAAGATCAGTTCCGCGACGTGGGCCTGCATGCGGCCTTCAAATCCGTTTTCCCGATCATCAGCTACTCCGGCAATGCTGCGCTGGAGTACGTCGGTTATCGCCTGGGCGAACCGGCATTTGATGTCAAAGAATGCGTATTGCGCGGTGTAACTTTCGCCGTACCTTTGCGGGTAAAAGTGCGTCTGATCATTTTCGACAAAGAATCGTCGAACAAAGCGATCAAGGACATCAAAGAGCAAGAAGTCTACATGGGTGAAATCCCCCTGATGACTGAAAACGGTACCTTCGTAATCAACGGTACCGAGCGTGTTATCGTTTCCCAGCTGCACCGTTCCCCGGGCGTGTTCTTCGACCACGACCGCGGCAAGACGCACAGCTCCGGCAAACTGCTGTACTCGGCTCGCATCATTCCTTACCGCGGTTCGTGGCTGGACTTCGAATTCGACCCGAAAGACTGCGTCTTCGTGCGTATCGACCGTCGTCGCAAGCTGCCGGCCTCGGTACTGCTGCGCGCACTCGGTTACACCACCGAAGAAGTGCTGGACGCGTTCTACACCACCAACGTATTCCACCTGAGCGGCGAAACCCTCAGCCTGGAACTGGTGCCATCGCGCCTGCGTGGTGAGGTTGCGGTTCTGGACATCCAGGACGAGAAGGGCAAGGTCATCGTTGAGCAGGGCCGCCGTATTACCGCGCGCCACATCAACCAGATCGAAAAAGCCGGTATCAAGACGCTGGATGTGCCACTGGACTACGTCCTCGGTCGCACCACCGCCAAGGCTATCGTGCACCCGGCTACCGGCGAAATCCTGGCCGAATGCAACACTGAGCTGAACACTGAAGTCCTGGCGAAAATCGCCAAGGCTCAGGTCGTTCGCATCGAGACCCTGTACACCAACGACATCGACTGCGGTCCGTTCGTCTCCGACACGCTGAAGATCGATTCCACCAGCAACCAATTGGAAGCGCTGGTCGAGATCTATCGCATGATGCGTCCAGGCGAGCCGCCAACCAAAGACGCTGCCGAGACTCTGTTCAACAACCTGTTCTTCAGCCCTGAGCGCTATGACCTGTCTGCGGTCGGCCGGATGAAGTTCAACCGTCGTATCGGTCGTACCGAGATCGAAGGTTCGGGCGTGCTGTGCAAGGAAGACATCGTCGCGGTACTGAAGACATTGGTCGACATCCGTAACGGTAAAGGCATCGTCGATGACATCGACCACCTGGGTAACCGTCGTGTTCGCTGCGTAGGCGAAATGGCCGAGAACCAGTTCCGTGTTGGCCTGGTACGTGTTGAGCGTGCGGTCAAAGAGCGTCTGTCGATGGCCGAAAGCGAAGGCCTGATGCCGCAAGACCTGATCAACGCCAAGCCAGTGGCTGCGGCGGTGAAAGAGTTCTTCGGTTCCAGCCAGCTGTCGCAGTTCATGGACCAGAACAACCCGCTGTCCGAGATCACCCACAAGCGTCGTGTCTCTGCACTCGGCCCTGGCGGTCTGACTCGTGAGCGCGCGGGCTTCGAAGTTCGTGACGTACACCCGACTCACTACGGTCGTGTCTGCCCGATTGAAACGCCGGAAGGTCCGAACATCGGTCTGATCAACTCCCTGGCTGCGTACGCTCGCACCAACCAGTACGGCTTCCTGGAAAGCCCGTACCGCGTGGTGAAAGAGGGTGTGGTCACCGACGAGATCGTGTTCCTGTCCGCTATTGAAGAAGCCGATCACGTGATCGCGCAGGCTTCGGCGACCATGAACGAGCAGAAAGTCCTGATCGACGAACTGGTGGCGGTACGTCACCTGAACGAATTCACCGTCAAGGCGCCGGAAGACGTCACCCTGATGGACGTTTCGCCGAAGCAGGTTGTGTCGGTTGCAGCGTCGCTGATTCCGTTCCTCGAGCACGACGACGCCAACCGTGCGTTGATGGGTTCGAACATGCAGCGTCAGGCTGTACCGACTCTGCGTGCTGACAAGCCGCTGGTAGGTACCGGCATGGAGCGTAACGTAGCCCGTGACTCCGGCGTTTGCGTCGTGGCTCGTCGTGGCGGCGTGATTGATTCCGTCGACGCCAGCCGTATCGTGGTTCGTGTTGCCGATGACGAAGTTGAAACCGGTGAAGCCGGTGTCGACATCTACAACCTGACCAAATACACCCGCTCGAACCAGAACACCTGCATCAACCAGCGTCCGCTGGTGCGTAAAGGCGATCGCGTTCAGCGTAGCGATATCATGGCCGACGGCCCGTCCACCGACATGGGTGAACTGGCACTGGGTCAGAACATGCGCATCGCGTTCATGGCATGGAACGGCTTCAACTTCGAAGACTCCATCTGCCTGTCCGAGCGTGTGGTTCAGGAAGACCGTTTCACCACGATCCACATTCAGGAACTGACCTGTGTGGCCCGTGACACCAAGCTTGGCCCAGAGGAAATCACTGCGGACATCCCGAACGTGGGTGAAGCTGCACTGAACAAGCTGGACGAAGCCGGTATCGTTTACGTAGGTGCTGAAGTAGGCGCAGGCGACATCCTGGTTGGCAAGGTCACTCCGAAAGGCGAGACCCAGCTGACTCCGGAAGAAAAACTGCTGCGCGCAATCTTCGGTGAAAAAGCCAGCGACGTTAAAGACACTTCCCTGCGCGTGCCAACCGGCACCAAAGGTACTGTCATCGACGTACAGGTCTTCACCCGTGACGGCGTTGAGCGTGATGCTCGTGCTCTGTCGATCGAGAAGTCCCAGCTGGACGAGATCCGCAAGGATCTGAACGAAGAGTTCCGCATCGTTGAAGGCGCAACTTTCGAACGTCTGCGTTCCGCACTGGTAGGCCACAAGGCTGAAGGCGGCGCCGGCCTGAAGAAAGGTCAGGACATCACCGACGAAGTACTCGACGGTCTTGAGCACGGCCAGTGGTTCAAGCTGCGCATGGCTGAAGACGCTCTGAACGAGCAGCTCGAGAAGGCTCAGGCCTACATCGTTGATCGTCGCCGTCTGCTGGACGACAAGTTCGAAGACAAGAAGCGCAAACTGCAGCAGGGCGATGACCTGGCTCCAGGCGTGCTGAAAATCGTCAAGGTTTACCTGGCAATCCGTCGTCGCATCCAGCCGGGCGACAAGATGGCCGGTCGTCACGGTAACAAGGGTGTGGTCTCCGTGATCATGCCGGTTGAAGACATGCCGCACGATGCCAATGGCACCCCGGTCGACGTGGTCCTCAACCCGCTGGGCGTACCTTCGCGTATGAACGTTGGTCAGATCCTCGAAACCCACCTGGGCCTCGCGGCCAAAGGTCTGGGCGAGAAGATCAACCGGATGGTCGAAGAGCAGCGTAAAGTCGCTGAACTGCGCACCTTCCTGGACGAGATCTACAACCAGATCGGCGGTCGTAACGAAGATCTGGACAGCTTCTCCGATCAGGAAATCCTCGATCTGGCGAACAACCTGCGTGGCGGCGTTCCAATGGCCACTCCAGTGTTCGACGGCGCCAAGGAAAGCGAAATCAAGGCCATGCTGAAACTGGCAGACCTGCCGGAAAGCGGCCAGATGCAGCTGACCGACGGCCGTACCGGCAACAAGTTCGAGCGTCCAGTCACCGTTGGCTACATGTACATGCTGAAGCTGAACCACTTGGTAGACGACAAGATGCACGCGCGTTCTACCGGTTCTTACAGCCTGGTTACCCAGCAGCCGCTGGGTGGTAAGGCGCAGTTCGGTGGTCAGCGTTTCGGGGAGATGGAGGTCTGGGCACTGGAAGCATACGGTGCTGCTTACACTCTGCAAGAAATGCTCACAGTGAAGTCGGACGATGTGAACGGCCGTACCAAGATGTACAAGAACATCGTGGATGGCGATCACCGTATGGAGCCGGGCATGCCCGAGTCCTTCAACGTGTTGATCAAGGAAATTCGTTCCCTCGGCATCGATATCGATCTGGAAACCGAATAACACGTGACGCGAATCGAGAGCGGGGCAGGATTGCCCGCTCTCTGCTCCGCCAGGAGGAAAGGCCTTGAAAGACCTACTGAATTTGCTGAAAAACCAGGGTCAAGTCGAAGAGTTCGACGCCATCCGTATCGGATTGGCATCGCCTGAGATGATCCGTTCGTGGTCGTTCGGTGAAGTTAAAAAGCCGGAAACCATCAACTACCGTACGTTCAAACCTGAGCGTGACGGCCTGTTCTGCGCCAAGATCTTTGGCCCGGTAAAGGATTACGAGTGCCTGTGCGGTAAGTACAAGCGCTTGAAGCACCGTGGTGTGATCTGCGAGAAGTGCGGCGTTGAAGTTGCACTGGCCAAGGTTCGTCGTGAGCGCATGGCGCACATCGAACTGGCTTCGCCGGTTGCCCACATCTGGTTCCTGAAATCGCTGCCGTCGCGTATCGGCCTGCTGATGGACATGACCCTGCGTGATATCGAACGCGTTCTCTACTTCGAGAGCTATGTCGTTATTGATCCAGGCATGACCACCCTTGAAAAAGGTCAGTTGCTGAACGACGAACAGTACTTCGAAGCGCTGGAAGAGTTCGGTGACGATTTCGACGCCCGCATGGGTGCTGAAGCTGTTCGCGAACTGCTGCACGCTATCGACCTGGAGCACGAGATTGGCCGTCTGCGCGAAGAGATTCCGCAAACCAACTCGGAAACCAAGATCAAGAAGCTGTCCAAGCGTCTGAAGTTGATGGAAGCCTTCCAGGGTTCCGGCAACCTGCCAGAGTGGATGGTGCTGACCGTACTGCCGGTTCTGCCGCCAGATCTGCGTCCACTGGTCCCGCTGGATGGCGGTCGTTTCGCGACCTCCGACCTCAACGATCTGTATCGTCGAGTGATCAACCGTAACAACCGTTTGAAGCGCCTGCTGGATCTGTCCGCGCCGGACATCATCGTGCGCAACGAAAAGCGTATGTTGCAGGAAGCGGTCGATGCACTGCTCGACAACGGTCGTCGTGGCCGCGCAATCACTGGTTCCAACAAGCGTCCTCTGAAATCCCTGGCTGACATGATCAAGGGTAAGCAAGGTCGTTTCCGTCAGAACTTGCTCGGTAAGCGTGTTGACTACTCCGGTCGTTCGGTAATTACCGTAGGCCCGACCCTGCGTCTGCACCAGTGCGGTCTGCCGAAGAAGATGGCTCTCGAGCTGTTCAAGCCGTTCATTTTCGGCAAGCTGGAAATGCGTGGTCTGGCGACCACCATCAAAGCGGCCAAGAAAATGGTCGAGCGCGAGTTGCCAGAGGTTTGGGACGTTCTCGCTGAAGTGATTCGCGAACACCCGGTTCTGCTCAACCGTGCGCCGACCCTTCACCGTCTGGGTATCCAGGCGTTTGAACCGGTACTGATCGAAGGTAAGGCTATCCAGCTGCACCCGCTGGTCTGCGCCGCGTACAACGCCGACTTCGACGGCGACCAAATGGCCGTGCACGTACCGCTGACGCTGGAAGCCCAGCTCGAAGCGCGTGCGTTGATGATGTCGACCAACAACATTCTGTCGCCAGCCAACGGTGAGCCAATCATCGTTCCGTCGCAGGACGTTGTATTGGGTCTGTACTACATGACTCGTGAAGCGATCAACGCCAAGGGCGAAGGTCGTGTGTTCGCGGATCTGCAGGAAGTCGACCGTGTGTTCCGTGCCGGCGAAGCCGCACTGCACGCCAAGGTCAAGGTTCGTATCAACGAAACCGTCAACGACCGTGACGGCAACAGCGTGAGCGGTACCCGTATTGTCGACACCACTGTCGGCCGTGCGCTGCTGTTCCAGGTTGTGCCAAAAGGTCTGTCGTTCGACGTCGTCAACCTGCCGATGAAGAAAAAGGCGATCTCCAAGCTGATCAACCAGTGCTACCGCGTGGTTGGTCTGAAAGAGACCGTGATCTTCGCTGACCAGTTGATGTACACCGGTTTCGCTTACTCGACCATCTCCGGCGTTTCCATCGGTGTTAACGACTTCGTTATCCCGGATGAAAAAGCTCGCATCATCGGTGCAGCCACCGACGAAGTGAAAGAGATCGAGAGCCAGTACGCCTCCGGCCTGGTAACCCAGGGCGAGAAGTACAACAAAGTGATCGACCTCTGGTCGAAAGCGAACGACGAAGTTTCCAAGGCGATGATGGCCAACCTCTCGAAAGAGAAAGTCATCGACCGTCACGGCGACGAAGTCGACCAAGAGTCTTTCAACTCGATGTACATGATGGCCGACTCGGGTGCGCGGGGTTCCGCAGCACAGATTCGTCAGCTGGCCGGTATGCGTGGTCTGATGGCCAAGCCGGACGGTTCCATCATTGAAACGCCGATTACTGCGAACTTCCGTGAAGGTTTGAGCGTACTTCAGTACTTCATCTCGACTCACGGTGCTCGTAAAGGTCTGGCGGATACCGCGTTGAAAACTGCGAACTCCGGTTACCTGACTCGTCGTCTGGTAGACGTGGCGCAGGATCTGGTTGTAACCGAGATCGATTGCGGCACCGAACACGGTCTGCTGATGACTCCGCACATTGAAGGCGGTGACGTTGTAGAGCCGCTGGGTGAGCGCGTATTGGGTCGTGTCATTGCCCGTGACGTATTCAAGCCGGGTACCGAGGACGTTATCGTTCCTGCCGGCACTCTGGTTGACGAGAAGTGGGTCGAGTTCATCGAGCTGAACAGCATCGACGAAGTGATCGTGCGTTCGCCGATCAGCTGCGAAACCCGCTATGGCATTTGCGCCAAGTGCTATGGCCGTGATCTGGCTCGTGGTCACCAGGTGAACATCGGTGAAGCGGTCGGCGTTATCGCTGCCCAGTCCATCGGTGAGCCGGGTACCCAGCTGACCATGCGTACGTTCCACATCGGTGGTGCGGCAAGCCGTACTTCCGCAGCCGACAGCGTTCAGGTGAAGAATGGCGGTACCGTCCGTCTGCACAACCTGAAGCACGTTGAGCGAGTGGATGGCCACCTGGTTGCTGTGTCCCGTTCCGGTGAGCTGGCAATCGCTGACGATTTCGGTCGTGAGCGCGAGCGTTACAAGCTGCCGTACGGTGCTGTGATTTCGGTTAAGGAAGGTGACAAGGTCGACGCTGGCGCAATCGTGGCCAAGTGGGATCCGCACACTCACCCGATCGTTACCGAAATGAAAGGTACCGTGACCTACGTGGGCATGGAAGAAGGCATCACGATCAAGCGTCAGACTGACGAATTGACCGGTATGACCAACATTGAAGTTCTCGACGCGAAAGATCGTCCAGCAGCGGGCAAAGAAATTCGTCCTGCAGTGAAGATGGTTGACGACAACGGCAAGGATCTGTTGCTGCCAGGTACTGACGTAATCGCTCAGTACTTCCTGCCAGCCAACGCCCTGGTTGGTGTGGCTGACGGTGCGAAGATTGCGATCGGTGATGTTATCGCTCGTATCCCGCAGGAAACTTCGAAAACTCGCGACATCACCGGTGGTCTGCCGCGTGTTGCCGACCTGTTCGAAGCTCGTCGTCCGAAAGAGGCTTCGATTCTGGCTGAAGTCAGCGGCACCATCGCGTTCGGTAAAGAGACCAAAGGCAAGCGCCGTCTGGTCATTACCCCGAACGACGGTAGCGATCCGTACGAAGAGCTGATTCCGAAGTGGCGTCACCTGAACGTCTTCGAAGGCGAACAGGTAAACCGCGGCGAAGTTATCTCCGACGGTCCAAGCGATCCGCACGACATCCTGCGTCTGCTGGGTGTGAGCGCGCTGGCCAAGTACATCGTCAACGAGATCCAGGACGTTTATCGTCTGCAAGGCGTGAAGATCAACGACAAGCACATCGAGACCATCCTGCGTCAGATGCTGCGTAAAGTTGAGATCTCCGAGTCCGGCGATTCCAGTTTCATCAAGGGCGACCAGATGGAACTGACTCACGTGTTGGTCGAGAACGAGCGTCTGGGCGCGGAAGACAAGTTTGTCTCCAAATTCACTCGCGTTCTGCTGGGTATCACCAAGGCGTCGTTGTCCACCGAATCGTTCATCTCGGCGGCTTCCTTCCAGGAAACCACCCGCGTACTGACCGAAGCGGCAGTCACCGGCAAGCGCGATTACCTGCGCGGCCTGAAAGAAAACGTAGTCGTGGGTCGTCTGATCCCGGCCGGTACCGGTCTTGCCTATCACAGCGAGCGCAAGCGTCGCCGTGATGCCGACAAGCCGTTGCGCGTAAGCGCCAGTGAAGTGGAAGCTGCACTGACCGAAGCGCTGAACTCGAGCGGTAACTGAGTTCTGCGATATACGAGAGTGAGGCCCTGATCGCTCCGTTCGTCGAATCGAGACATCAAGTCAAGGTTCGATGGGCGGGGAGGTCGGGGCCTTGCCTTGACTGGAATCAAGATCCTCTTTAGACTCTTGATCCCCTAAATTTGGCGGGAATTCGTTCCTGCCATTTTGCTTTTCTTGCAAGACAATAGCGTCGCAAGACAACAGTGGAGCTAGTAGATGGCAACTATCAACCAGCTGGTACGTCAGCCGCGTAAGCGTATCGTCGAGAAATCCGACGTGCCTGCGCTGCAGAACTGCCCGCAACGTCGTGGCGTGTGCACCCGTGTGTACACCACCACGCCGAAAAAACCTAACTCGGCACTGCGTAAAGTTTGCCGTGTGCGTCTGACCAACGGTTTCGAGGTTTCCTCGTACATCGGTGGTGAAGGCCACAACCTGCAAGAGCACAGCGTGGTCCTGATCCGCGGCGGTCGTGTAAAAGACTTGCCAGGTGTTCGTTACCACACCGTTCGCGGCTCCTTGGATACTTCCGGCGTTAAAGGCCGTAACCAGGGTCGTTCGAAGTACGGTACCAAGCGTCCGAAGTAATCGGCCGTTTTGCAGTTTTTCAATTTTATTGAGTCGATAAGAGTAAGGTCGGGCACGCATCCTCTGGATCTGTCCCGAGCTAACCTGAAGACCGCTTGAGGGCTTATCATGCCAAGACGTCGCGTAGCAGCAAAGCGTGAGATTCTGGACGATCCGAAATACGGAAGCCAGATCCTCGCCAAATTCATGAACCACGTTATGGAAAGCGGCAAGAAAGCCGTTGCCGAGCGTATCGTTTATGGTGCCCTGGAAACCGTTGCGGCCCGTAAGGCTGGCACCGATCCCCTGGAACTCTTCGAAAAAGCACTCGACGCCATCGCTCCGCTGGTCGAAGTGAAGTCGCGCCGCGTTGGTGGTGCTACTTACCAGGTTCCGGTCGAGGTTCGTCCTTCCCGTCGTAACGCTCTGGCAATGCGCTGGTTGGTAGACTTCGCCCGTAAGCGCGGCGAGAAGTCTATGGCTCTGCGTTTGGCTGGCGAACTGCTGGATGCTGCTGAAGGTAAAGGTGCTGCTGTTAAGAAGCGTGAAGACGTGCACCGTATGGCCGAAGCTAACAAAGCTTTCTCGCACTACCGCTTCTAATTTTAGCTTCACTAATTTTGCGAGGGCTTTATGGCTCGTACTACTCCGATTAGCCGCTACCGTAACATCGGTATCGTCGCTCACGTGGATGCTGGTAAAACCACCACCACCGAGCGCGTGCTGTTTTACACCGGCAAAAGTCACAAAATGGGCGAGGTGCATGATGGCGCCGCGACCACAGACTGGATGGTTCAGGAGCAGGAGCGTGGTATTACCATTACTTCTGCTGCCATTACCGCCTTCTGGAAAGGTTCCGAGAAGCAGTACTCTCACGAGCACCGTTTCAACGTAATCGATACCCCGGGCCACGTTGACTTCACCATTGAAGTTGAGCGTTCCCTGCGCGTACTCGACGGCGCTGTCGTTGTGTTCTGCGGTACTTCGGGTGTTGAGCCGCAGTCGGAAACCGTATGGCGTCAAGCCAACAAATACGGCGTTCCGCGTCTTGTTTACGTAAACAAGATGGACCGTGCCGGCGCCAACTTCCTGCGCGTGATCGGTCAGATCAAGCAGCGTCTGGGTCACACTCCGGTGCCAATCCAGTTGGCCATCGGTTCCGAAGACAACTTCCAGGGTCAGATCGATCTGATCAACATGCAAGCTGTCTACTGGAACGACTCCGACAAAGGTATGGTTCCTGTTCGCAAGGACATTCCTGCCGAGCTGCAAGAGCTGGCTGAAGAGTGGCGCAACAACATGGTTGAAGCTGCCGCCGAAGCCAATGAAGAGCTGATGAACAAGTACCTGGAAGGCGAAGAGCTGTCGATCGAAGAGATCAAGGCTGCTTTGCGTCAGCGTACTATCGCCGGCGAAATCGTTCTGGCCGTTTGCGGTTCTTCGTTCAAGAACAAGGGCGTGCCCCTGGTTCTCGACGCCGTTATCGACTACCTGCCAGCTCCGACCGACATTCCTGCTATCAAGGGTTCCAACCCTGATAACGAGGAAGAAGAGATGGAGCGTCATGCAGACGACAACGAGCCTTTCGCGGCTCTGGCGTTCAAGATCGCTACCGACCCATTCGTGGGTACTCTGACCTTCGTCCGTGTTTACTCGGGCGTGTTGAACTCTGGCGACGGCGTGATCAACTCGGTCAAAGGCAAGAAAGAGCGCGTGGGTCGTATGGTGCAAATGCACGCAAACGCCCGTGAAGAGATCAAGGAAGTGCGCGCTGGTGACATCGCGGCCCTGATCGGCATGAAGGACGTCACCACTGGTGAAACCCTCTGCAACGCTGACAAGCCAATCATCCTGGTTCGCATGGACTTCCCGGAGCCGGTTATTTCGGTTGCCGTAGAGCCTAAGACCAAGGATGACCAGGAAAAAATGGGTATCGCTCTGGGCAAACTCGCTCAGGAAGACCCGTCTTTCCGCGTTAAAACTGATGAAGAGACTGGTCAGACGATCATCTCCGGCATGGGCGAGCTGCACCTGGACATCCTGGTTGACCGGATGCGCCGTGAGTTCAACGTCGAAGCCAACATCGGCAAGCCTCAGGTTTCGTATCGTGAGCGCATCACGAAGAACTGTGAAATCGAAGGCAAGTTCGTTCGTCAGTCCGGTGGTCGCGGCCAGTTCGGTCACTGCTGGATCCGTTTTGCTCCTGCTGACGAAGGTCAGGAAGGTCTGCAATTCGTGAACGAAGTTGTAGGTGGTGTGGTTCCTAAGGAATACATCCCGGCTATCCAGAAGGGTATCGAAGAGCAGATGAAGAACGGCGTTGTTGCCGGCTATCCGCTGATCGGCCTGAAGGCTACCGTGTTCGATGGTTCTTACCACGACGTCGACTCCAACGAGATGGCGTTTAAAGTGGCTGCTTCCATGGCGACCAAGCAACTGGCCCAGAAGGGCGGTGGTGAGTTGCTCGAGCCGATCATGGCGGTAGAGGTTGTTACGCCTGAAGACTATATGGGTGATGTGATGGGCGACCTTAACCGTCGTCGCGGCATGATCCAGGGTATGGAAGACACAGTGTCCGGCAAGGTTATCCGTGCCGAGGTTCCACTGGGTGAGATGTTCGGTTATGCGACCGACGTTCGTTCCATGTCCCAGGGTCGCGCAAGCTACTCTATGGAATTCAAAAAATACGATACGGCTCCGTCGCACATCGTCGAATCCGTAACCAAAAAACAAGGCTGATTCAGCCCCTTTAGGCTAGGAGTTAATTGTCGTGGCTAAAGAAAAATTTGATCGTTCCCTACCGCACGTCAACGTTGGCACCATTGGTCACGTTGACCACGGTAAAACCACTCTGACTGCTGCTCTGACTCGCGTCTGCTCCGAAGTTTTCGGTTCGGCCGTCGTTGAATTCGACAAGATCGACAGCGCACCAGAAGAAAAAGCTCGCGGTATCACTATCAACACCGCTCACGTTGAGTACAACTCGACTATTCGTCACTACGCTCACGTTGACTGCCCAGGTCACGCTGACTACGTGAAGAACATGATCACCGGTGCTGCCCAGATGGACGGCGCGATCCTGGTTTGCTCGGCAGCTGATGGTCCGATGCCGCAAACCCGTGAGCACATCCTGCTGTCCCGTCAGGTAGGCGTTCCGTACATCGTGGTTTTCCTGAACAAGGCTGACCTGGTAGACGACGCTGAGCTGCTGGAACTGGTTGAGATGGAAGTTCGTGACCTGCTGTCGACCTACGACTTCCCAGGCGACGACACTCCGATCATCATCGGTTCGGCTCGTATGGCGCTGGAAGGCAAAGACGACAACGAAATGGGCACCACTGCCGTTCGTAAACTGGTTGAAACTCTGGATACCTACATTCCAGAACCAGTTCGTATGATCGACAAGCCATTCCTGATGCCAATCGAAGACGTATTCTCGATCTCCGGTCGCGGTACTGTTGTGACTGGTCGTATCGAGCGCGGTATCGTTCGCGTTCAGGATGCACTGGAAATCGTTGGTCTGCGTGACACCACCACCACCACCTGCACTGGTGTTGAGATGTTCCGCAAGCTGCTCGACGAAGGTCGTGCTGGCGAGAACTGCGGCGTTCTGCTGCGTGGTACCAAGCGTGACGACGTTGAGCGTGGCCAGGTTCTGGTCAAGCCAGGTTCGGTCAAGCCGCACACCAAGTTCACCGCAGAAGTTTACGTTCTGAGCAAGGAAGAAGGCGGCCGCCACACTCCGTTCTTCAAAGGCTACCGTCCACAGTTCTACTTCCGTACTACTGACGTGACTGGTAACTGCGAGCTGCCAGAAGGCGTTGAAATGGTAATGCCAGGTGACAACATTCAGATGACTGTTACCCTGATCAAAACCATCGCGATGGAAGACGGTCTGCGTTTCGCTATCCGTGAAGGCGGTCGTACCGTCGGCGCTGGCGTCGTAGCCAAAATCATCGAGTAAGACTTTTAAGGTCAGCTTGATGGATTGAAAAAGCCCCCGCTCAGCGGGGGCTTTTTTATTGGGTTGACACCTATCGGGGGCGTCTATAGAATTGCGCCTCCTTTTAACGGGCGTATTGCGCCCGGTGGGAATAGCAGCCGGAGTCTGAAATCCAATGCAAAATCAGCAAATCCGTATCAGGTTGAAGGCTTTTGACCATCGCCTGATCGACCAATCAACCCAGGAAATCGTGGAAACCGCGAAACGTACTGGTGCTCAAGTGCGTGGTCCAATTCCACTGCCTACCCGTAAAGAGCGGTTCACCGTTCTGGTTTCCCCGCACGTCAACAAAGACGCGCGTGACCAGTACGAGATCCGCACTCATAAGCGTGTTCTGGACATCGTCCAGCCAACGGATAAAACCGTTGATGCGCTGATGAAGCTTGATCTTGCGGCCGGTGTGGAAGTGCAGATCAGCCTCGGCTAAGACTCGGTCTTGGTCGTGTAACGCTCTGAAATGGGCGGCCATAGCGGGTGAAAGCCCCGTACACTCATGAGGTTTACAACATGACTATTGGTGTAGTCGGTCGTAAATGCGGTATGACCCGTATTTTCACCGAAGAAGGTGTCTCCATTCCGGTCACGGTCATTGAGATCGAGCCGAATCGCGTCACCCAGTTCAAAACTGAAGAGACCGATGGCTATCGTGCAGTGCAAGTCACTGTCGGCGAGCGTCGTGCTTCGCGTGTAACAGCAGCTCAGGCTGGCCACTTCGCTAAAGCGAACGTTGCCGCCGGTCGCACCACCATGGAATTCCGCCTTGAAGAAGGCGAGTACCAGGCTGGCGATCTGATCAACGCTGAAATCTTCGCCGCTGGTCAACTGGTTGATGTAACCGGTCAGTCCAAAGGTAAAGGCTTCCAGGGTACGATCAAGCGTTGGAATTTCCGCGGGCAAGATAACACCCACGGTAACTCCGTATCCCACCGCGTCCCAGGCTCTATCGGCCAGTGCCAGACTCCTGGTCGTGTATTCAAGGGCAAAAAAATGTCCGGTCATATGGGCGCTGAGCGCGTGACCGTGCAGTCCCTGGAAGTAGTGCGCGTGGACGCTGAACGCAATCTGTTGTTGGTCAAGGGTGCTGTTCCTGGCGCTACTGGCGGCAACCTGGTTGTACGTCCAGCAGCCAAGGCTCGCGGTTAAGGGGAAGCTGACATGCAATTAAATGTAAATGACGCTCAAGCGATCGAAGTTTCCGAACTGACATTTGGCGGCGAATTCAACGAGACGCTGGTTCACCAAGCAGTCGTGGCCTACATGGCCGGCGGCCGTCAAGGTAGCAAGCAGCAGAAGACCCGTTCCGACGTTCGTGGTGGCGGCAAGCGCCCATGGCGTCAGAAAGGTACTGGCCGTGCTCGTGCCGGTACTATCCGTAGCCCAATCTGGCGTGGCGGCGGTACCACTTTTGCAGCTCGTCCACAGGATCACTCCCAGAAGCTGAACAAGAAGATGTATCGCGCAGCAATGCGTTCCATCCTTGCTGAGCTGGTGCGTACTGATCGTCTGGTCGTGGTTCAGGATTTCGCTGTTGAAACTCCGAAAACCAAAGATCTGCTGGGCAAACTGAACAACATGAGCCTGACCGATGTTCTGATCGTGTCGGACGCTGTTGATCAGAACCTGTACCTGGCTGCTCGCAACCTGCCGCACGTAGATGTACGTGACGTGCAAGGTTCCGATCCAGTTAGTCTGATCGCATACGACAAGGTGTTGATCACCGTGTCGGCCGTGAAGAAATTCGAGGAGCTGCTGGGATGAACCAGGAACGCGTATTTAAAGTTCTGCTTGGCCCGCACGTTTCCGAGAAGGCTACGGTTCTGGCAGACAAGAAAGGTCAGTTCGTTTTCAAGGTTGCTACTGATGCAACCAAGCTGGAAATCAAGAAGGCCGTCGAAAGCCTGTTCAGCGTGAAAGTAGAGCGCGTCACTACCCTGAACGTTCTGGGTAAGAGCAAGCGCACTGCTCGCGGTCTGGGCAAGCGTAATGACTGGAAGAAGGCAGTTATCTCCCTTCAGCCAGGCCAAGATCTCGATTTCAGCAGCAGTGCTGAGTAAGGAAGGGGTGCATCATGGCAATCGTTAAATGCAAACCGACTTCCCCTGGCCGCCGTTTTGTGGTCAAGGTGGTCAACCAGGAGCTGCATAAAGGCGCTCCTCACGCACCGCTGCTCGAGAAAAAATCGAAGTCTGGTGGTCGTAACAACAATGGCCGTATTACCACGCGTCACATCGGTGGTGGTCACAAGCAGCATTACCGTATGGTCGATTTCCGTCGCAACGACAAAGATGGCATCGTCGCCACTGTCGAGCGTATCGAATACGATCCAAACCGTACTGCTCACATCGCACTGCTCTGCTACGCAGACGGCGAGCGCCGCTACATCATCGCCCCTAAAGGCGTGAGTGCTGGCGACCAGCTGATCGCAGGTGCTTTGGCTCCAATCAAGCCAGGGAACGCTCTGCAACTGCGCAACATTCCAGTCGGTTCTACCGTACACGGCATCGAATTGAAGCCAGGTAAAGGCGCACAGATCGCTCGTTCCGCTGGTGCTTCGGCTCAGCTGATCGCTCGTGAAGGTGTCTACGTGACCCTGCGTCTGCGTTCCGGTGAGATGCGTAAAGTCCTGGCTGAATGCCGTGCGACCCTGGGTGAAGTCTCGAACTCCGAGCACAGCCTGCGTTCGCTGGGTAAAGCTGGTGCCAAACGCTGGCGTGGCGTTCGCCCAACCGTTCGTGGTGTTGCCATGAACCCGGTTGACCACCCACATGGTGGTGGTGAAGGTCGTACCTCTGGTGGTCGTCATCCGGTATCGCCATGGGGCTTCCCGACTAAGGGCGCGAAGACTCGTGGTAATAAGCGTACCGACAAAATGATCGTCCGTCGTCGCAAGTAAATAGAGGGATACGACAGTGCCACGTTCTCTGAAAAAAGGTCCTTTTATTGATCTTCACCTACTGAAGAAGATCGAAGTGGCGGCGGAAAAGAACGATCGCAAACCAATTAAAACCTGGTCGCGTCGTTCCATGATCCTGCCACAAATGGTCGGTCTGACCATCGCAGTACACAACGGTCGTCAGCACGTCCCGGTTCTCGTTAACGAAGACATGGTCGGCCACAAACTGGGCGAGTTCGCCGGTACCCGCAACTATCGCGGGCACGTGGCTGACAAGAAAGCCAAGCGTTAAGGGGTAAGGAAATGGAAGTAGCCGCTAAGTTGTCGGGCGCTCGAATCTCCGCCCAGAAAGCCCGCTTGGTCGCCGACCAGATCCGCGGGAAGAAGGTGGGCGAAGCGCTCAACCTGTTGGCTTTCAGCAGTAAGAAAGCCGCCGAGATCATGAAAAAAGTGCTGGAGTCGGCCGTAGCCAACGCCGAGCATAACGAAGGCGCAGACGTTGATGACCTGAAGGTCAGCACCGTTTTCGTCAACGAAGGGCGTTCGCTGAAGCGCATCATGCCACGTGCCAAAGGCCGTGCTGATCGCATCGTCAAGCGGTCTTGCCATATCACTGTCAAGGTTGCTGACAAGTAACGGAGTCGAAGAGATGGGTCAGAAAGTACATCCCATTGGCATTCGCCTGGGAATCGTCAAGGAGCACACCTCCGTCTGGTACGCAGACGGTCGGACTTATGCGGACTATTTGTTCGCAGATCTGAAAGTGCGTGAGTATCTCCAAGACAAACTAAAAAGCGCGTCCGTAAGCCGTATCGATATCCATCGTCCGGCCCAAACTGCACGCATCACCATTCACACCGCTCGTCCAGGTATCGTTATCGGGAAGAAAGGTGAAGATGTTGAGAAGCTGCGTCAGGACCTGACCAAGCAAATGGGTGTGCCTGTGCACATCAATATCGAAGAGATCCGCAAGCCGGAGCTCGACGGTATGCTGGTTGCGCAGAGCGTAGCTCAGCAGCTGGAGCGCCGTGTAATGTTCCGTCGCGCTATGAAGCGCGCAGTACAGAACGCCATGCGCATTGGTGCCAAAGGCATCAAAATCCAAGTGAGCGGTCGTCTCGGCGGTGCTGAAATCGCACGTACTGAATGGTATCGCGAAGGTCGTGTGCCACTGCACACCCTGCGTGCCGACATCGACTATGCCAACTACGAAGCTCACACCACTTACGGTGTGATCGGTGTAAAGGTTTGGATCTTCAAAGGCGAAGTTATTGGTGGACGCCAAGAAGAACTGAAACCACAAGCACCAGCGCCTCGTAAAAAAGCTGCTAAGTAAGGGGTACGCCAAATGTTGCAACCAAAGCGTACGAAGTTCCGCAAGCAGATGACCGGCCACAACCGTGGTCTGGCACTGCGCGGTAGCAAAGTCAGCTTCGGCGAGTTCGCGCTGAAGTCTGTTGCTCGTGGTCGTCTCACCGCTCGTCAGATCGAGTCAGCGCGTCGTGCTCTGACCCGTCACGTAAAACGTGGCGGCAAGATCTGGATCCGTGTATTCCCGGACAAGCCGATCTCCAAGAAACCTCTCGAGGTTCGTATGGGTAAAGGTAAGGGTAACGTGGAGTACTGGGTTGCCCAGATTCAGCCAGGCAAAGTCCTGTATGAAATCGAGGGTGTTTCTGAAGAGCTGGCGCGTGAGGCTTTCGCCCTGGCTGCTGCAAAGCTGCCGCTCGCCACCTCCTTTGTTAAACGGACGGTGATGTGATGAAAGCGAATGAACTTCGTGAAAAATCCGCACAGCAGCTGAACGAGCAACTGCTCGGCTTGCTGCGCGACCAGTTCAATCTGCGCATGCAGAAAGCAACTGGCCAGTTGGGGCAGTCTCATCTGCTCTCGCAAGTTAAGCGTGACATCGCTCGCGTGAAGACTGTGCTCAACCAGCAGGCAGGTAAGTGATCATGGCTGAAGCCGAAAAAACTGTCCGTACGCTGACTGGCCGTGTTGTCAGCGACAAGATGGACAAAACCATCACCGTTCTGATCGAGCGTCGCGTAAAGCACCCGATCTACGGTAAATACGTTAAGCGTTCGACTAAGCTGCACGCGCACGACGAAACCAATCAGTGCCACATCGGCGACAAAGTCACTATTCGTGAAACTCGTCCGATGGCTAAGACCAAGTCTTGGGCGCTGGTTGATGTTCTCGAACGCGCTGTGGAAGTCTAAGGGCTAGGGGTCGGAGAAATTATATGATTCAGACTCAATCCATGCTCGATGTGGCCGATAACAGCGGCGCTCGCCGTGTTATGTGCATCAAGGTGCTGGGTGGCTCCCATCGTCGTTACGCTGGTATCGGTGACATCATCAAAGTTACCGTGAAGGAAGCAATTCCTCGCGGTAAGGTGAAAAAAGGCCAAGTGATGACTGCTGTTGTAGTCCGCACTCGTCACGGCGTACGTCGTGCTGATGGCTCCATTATCCGCTTTGATGGCAATGCTGCTGTTCTTCTGAACAACAAGCAAGAGCCGATCGGCACCCGTATCTTTGGGCCAGTGACCCGTGAACTTCGTACTGAGAAGTTCATGAAGATCGTCTCGCTCGCCCCAGAAGTGCTGTAAGGAGATCCGACATGCAAAAGATTCGTCGTGACGACGAGATCATCGTGATCGCCGGCAAAGACAAAGGTAAGCGCGGTAAGGTGCTGAAGGTTCTTGCTGACAACCGTCTGGTTGTTGGTGGTCTGAACCTGGTCAAGCGTCATACCAAGCCTAACCCGATGTCGGGCGTACAGGGCGGTATCGTCGAGAAAGAAGCGCCACTGCACGCTTCCAACGTCGCCATCTTCAACGGCGAAACCAACAAGGCTGACCGCGTTGGTTTCAAAGTAGAAGACGGTAAGAAAATTCGTGTCTTCAAGTCGACCCAAAAAGCGGTTGATGCTTGAACACTGCTAGGTAGAAGACCATGGCACGACTAAAAGAGATTTACCGGAAGGAAATCGCTCCGAAACTTAAGGAAGAACTTAAGCTTTCGAACGTGATGGAAGTTCCGCGCGTTACCAAAATCACCCTGAACATGGGTCTGGGCGAAGCGATCGGCGACAAAAAAGTCATCGAGCACGCTGTTGCTGACCTGGAAAAGATCACCGGCCAGAAAGTCGTTGTGACCTACGCTCGCAAATCCATCGCTGGCTTCAAAGTCCGCGAAGGATGGCCGATCGGCGTCAAAGTGACTCTGCGCCGTGAGCGTATGTACGAGTTCCTGGATCGTCTGCTGTCGATCTCCCTGCCTCGGGTTCGCGACTTCCGCGGCCTGAATGCCAAGTCCTTCGATGGTCGTGGTAACTACAGCATGGGCGTGAAAGAGCAGATCATCTTCCCGGAAATCGACTACGACAAGATCGATGCTCTCCGCGGTCTGGACATTACCCTGACCACCACTGCCAAGAACGATGATGAGGGCCGCGCTCTGCTGCGTGCTTTCAAATTCCCGTTCCGCAACTGATTGGAGTAGGAAAATGGCCAAGAAGAGCATGAAAAACCGTGAGCTGAAACGTCAGCTCACCGTTGCCAAGTACGCCACCAAGCGTGCAGCGCTGAAAGCTATCATCGTCGATCTGAACGCAAGTCCAGAAGCGCGTTGGGAAGCTACCGTAGCTCTGCAGAAGCAACCACGTGACGCAAGCGCTTCGCGCATGCGTAACCGTTGCCGCCTGACTGGTCGTCCGCACGGCGTGTACCGCAAGTTCGGCCTCGGCCGTAACATGCTGCGTCAAGCTGCAATGCGTGGTGACGTACCAGGTCTGGTTAAAGCCAGCTGGTAATAGTTGTCAAAGTCTCGATGTTCGGGTTCGCAAGAACCTGACCATCGGTGGCCTTGAATCTGAATCAAGCCCCTTTTGGGGCTTGATTCATTTCTGGGGTGTGTCTAGAATGACCGGCTCGCCTGAGCCCGTGTTTTTATGCCCGGAAGTTCTCGGCGACAAGTAGTAGCCGCAAGGCTAATTTTTTTGTATTAGGAGCGTCTAGCCCATGAGTATGCAGGACCCGTTAGCGGACATGCTAACTCGAATCCGTAATGCCCAGATGGCTGAAAAGTCTGTCGTAAGCATGCCGTCTTCCACGTTGAAGGCTGCTGTAGCAAAAGTCCTGAAGGACGAAGGTTACATCGCGGATTTTCAGATCACCACCGACGCCAAGCCGTCGTTGTCCATCTCGCTGAAGTACTTCGAGGGCCGTCCGGTTATCGAAGAAGTGAAGCGCGTTAGTCGTCCAGGCCTGCGTCAGTACAAGTCCGTTGAAGATCTGCCAAAAGTTCGTGGCGGTCTCGGCGTGTCTATCGTCTCCACCAACAAAGGTGTGATGACGGATCGTGCTGCGCGCGCTGCCGGTGTCGGCGGCGAAGTTCTTTGCACTGTGTTCTAAGGGGGGATAAGCATGTCTCGCGTCGCTAAGAACCCCGTTAAGCTGCCAGCCGGTGTCGAAGTCAAATTCGCAGGCCAACAGCTTTCGGTGAAGGGTGCCAAGGGTACTCTTGAACTGAACATCCATTCGTCCGTTGAGATCGTTGAGGAAGCTGGTGAGCTGCGTTTTGCTGCTCGCAACGGCGATCAACAAACTCGCGCAATGGCCGGTACCACGCGTGCGTTGGTAAACAACATGGTCCAGGGCGTAAGCCAAGGCTTTGAGCGCAAGCTCCAGCTGGTCGGTGTTGGTTACAAAGCGCAAGCAAAAGGTCAGGTTCTGAACCTGGCTCTTGGCTTCTCGCACCCAGTGGATTACGAACTGCCGCAAGGCATCACCGCTGAGACTCCTAGCCAGACCGATATCCTGATCAAGGGCATCGACAAGCAGCTGGTAGGTCAAGTGGCCGCCGAGATCCGCGACTTCCGTCCACCAGAGCCGTACAAAGGCAAAGGTGTGCGCTACGCGGACGAAGTCGTCCGTCGTAAAGAAGCCAAGAAGAAGTAGGGCATAGCAAATGACCGACAAAAAAGTTACTCGACTGCGTCGCGCTCGCAAAGCACGCCTGAAAATGCACGAACTCGAAGTCGTGCGTCTCTGCGTGTTCCGCTCGTCGCAGCACATATACGCCCAGGTCATCTCGGCCGACGGCAACAAAGTCTTGGCAAGTGCCTCGACTTTGGATAAAGAACTGCGTGATGGTGCCACTGGCAACATCGACGCGGCCACAAAGGTTGGCCAGCTGGTCGCTACGCGTGCTAAGGCCGCTGGCGTATCGCAAGTGGCTTTCGACCGCTCTGGCTTCAAGTACCACGGCCGCGTTAAAGCGCTGGCTGATGCTGCTCGTGAAGCTGGGCTGGAGTTCTAAGTTATGTCAAATAACGACCAAAAGCGCGACGAAGGCTACATCGAGAAGCTGGTTCAAGTTAACCGCGTAGCCAAAACCGTTAAAGGCGGCCGTATCTTCACTTTCACCGCGTTGACCGTGGTTGGTGATGGTAAAGGGCGTGTTGGCTTCGGCCGTGGCAAGTCGCGTGAAGTGCCTGCTGCGATCCAGAAGGCAATGGAAGCTGCTCGCCGCAACATGATTCAAGTTGACCTGAACGGCACCACTCTGCAGTACGCAATGAAATCCGCCCATGGCGCTTCGAAGGTGTACATGCAGCCTGCTTCTGAAGGTACCGGTATCATCGCTGGCGGCGCTATGCGTGCTGTCCTCGAAGTTGCTGGCGTTCAGAACGTTCTGGCCAAGTGCTACGGCTCGACCAACCCGGTAAACGTGGTTCACGCCACTTTCAAGGGTCTGAAGGCTATGCAGTCTCCTGAGTCCATCGCTGCCAAGCGTGGCCTGCGTGTTGAGGAGATCAAGTAATCATGGCTACTGTTAAAGTAACGCTGATCAAAAGCATGACCGGCCGCATCCCTAACCACAAACTGTGCGTTAAGGGTCTGGGTCTGCGTCGCATCGGTCACACTGTGGAAGTCCAGGATACTCCCGAGAATCGCGGGATGATCAACAAGGCTTACTACATGCTGCGAGTCGAGGGTTAATCGATGAAACTCAATGATCTGAGTCCAGCGCCGGGTTCCCGTCGCGAAAAGCATCGTCCGGGCCGTGGTATCGGTAGTGGTTTGGGCAAGACTGGTGGCCGTGGTCACAAAGGTCAGACCTCCCGCTCCGGTGGCACCATCGCTCCAGGCTTTGAAGGCGGTCAACAGCCGCTGCATCGTCGCCTGCCTAAGTTCGGTTTCGTTTCTCTGAAGGCCATGGATCGCGCAGAAGTGCGTCTGTCCGAGTTGGCTAAAGTGGAAGGCGACATCGTTACTGTGCAGTCCCTGAAAGATGCCAACGTGATCAACGTCAACGTACAGCGTGTGAAAATCATGCTGTCCGGTGAAGTGACTCGCGCTGTCACTATCGGCAAGGGAATCGGCGCCACCAAAGGTGCGCGTGCGGCTATCGAAGCAGCTGGCGGCAAGTTCGAGGAATAAATGGCTAAGCAAGGTGCTCTCTCTGCGCTCGGCAAAGGCGGTATGTCTGAACTCTGGGCTCGTCTGCGTTTTCTGTTCCTGGCGATTATCGTCTACCGAATAGGCGCACACATCCCGGTTCCAGGTATCAACCCGGACCGTCTCGCGGACCTGTTTCGACAGAATGAGGGGACCATTCTTAGCTTGTTCAACATGTTTTCCGGCGGCGCGCTGGAGCGGATGAGCATCTTTGCACTGGGGATCATGCCGTACATTTCGGCATCGATCATCATGCAGCTGATGACCGCCGTCAGCCCGCAGCTGGAGCAGTTGAAGAAGGAAGGTGAAGCTGGCCGTCGCAAGATCAGCCAGTACACCCGCTACCTCACCGTCGCTCTCGCTCTGGTCCAGGCTATTGGCATGTCCATTGGTCTGGCGGGGCAGGGCGTCGCGTTCACTGGTGACTTTGGCTTCCATTTCGTCGCGGTAACCACATTTGTGGCTGGTGCGATGTTCATGATGTGGCTGGGTGAGCAGATTACTGAGCGTGGTGTTGGCAACGGTATCTCGATGTTGATCTTTTCGGGTATCGTCGCCGGTCTTCCGAGAGCAATCGGGCAGTCTTTCGAGTCTGCGCGTCAGGGCGATATCAACATCTTCGCCTTGGTTGCCATCGGTTTGCTGGCAGTAGCGATTATCGGTTTCGTGGTGTTCATTGAGCGTGGTCAGCGTCGTATTGCTGTTCACTACGCCAAGCGTCAGCAGGGCCGTAAGGTCTTTGCGGCGCAGACTAGCCACTTGCCGCTGAAGGTGAACATGGCCGGTGTTATTCCGGCTATTTTCGCGAGCAGCATTTTGCTGTTCCCGGCTTCGCTGGGTGCCTGGTTCGGTCAGTCTGAAGGTATGGGCTGGTTGCAGGACATCTCGCAGTCGATCGCTCCTGGTCAGCCGTTGAATATTCTGCTGTTTAGTGCAGGGATTATTTTCTTCTGCTTCTTCTATACGGCGTTGATGTTCAATCCGAAAGACGTAGCGGAAAACCTGAAGAAGTCCGGTGCCTTTATTCCGGGCATTCGTCCAGGTGAGCAGTCTGCACGCTATATTGATGGCGTTCTGACCCGCTTGACCCTGTTCGGTGCTCTTTACATGACGGCCGTGTGCCTGTTGCCCCAGTTCCTGGTGGTTGCAGCAAACGTTCCGTTCTACCTTGGCGGGACCTCGTTGCTGATCGTGGTCGTGGTTGTGATGGACTTCATGTCCCAAGTACAATCGCACCTCGTTTCGCACCAGTACGAATCCCTGATGAAGAAAGCCAACCTGAAGGGTTACGGCAGCGGCATGTTGCGCTGAGTACCCATAAGGTTCGAGGAGTTGGTGATGAAAGTTCGTGCATCGGTGAAAAAGCTGTGCCGTAACTGCAAGATTATTCGCCGCGAAGGTGTTGTTCGAGTAATTTGCAGCGCGGAACCGCGTCACAAACAGCGCCAAGGCTGAGTGTGATTGTGCTTCAAGCCCGGTAGCTAGTGCGCTACCGGGTTGATTATTTGTTATTACAGCGATATTATCTCGCGCCCTATTTCTTGGCTTCCGGGGCGTAGGTAGCTGTCAATTGGAGTCCCACTGAATGGCCCGTATTGCAGGCGTTAACATTCCAGATAACAAGCATACTGTTATCTCGCTGACCTACATCTATGGTGTTGGTCGCACTACTGCGCAGAAGATCTGTGCAGTGACTGGGGTAAACCCAGCAGCAAAGATCAAAGATCTGAGCGACGAGCAAATTGAACAGCTGCGTGGCGAAGTGGCGAAGTTCACCACTGAAGGTGACCTGCGTCGCGAAATCAACATGAAAATCAAGCGCTTGATGGACCTCGGTTGCTATCGCGGTCTGCGTCATCGTCGTGGTCTGCCAGTACGCGGTCAGCGTACCAAGACCAACGCGCGTACCCGTAAAGGTCCGCGTAAGCCGATCCGCAAGTAATCGCCCCAGCGAATCGACAGGAATTTAATCATGGCAAAACCTGCTGCTCGTCCTCGTAAAAAAGTTAAAAAGACAGTGGTTGATGGCATCGCCCACATCCATGCATCTTTTAACAACACCATCGTGACCATCACCGACCGTCAAGGTAACGCTCTTTCCTGGGCTACCTCCGGTGGTTCGGGTTTCCGCGGTTCCCGCAAGTCCACCCCGTTCGCTGCTCAAGTAGCTGCTGAGCGTGCTGGTCAAGCTGCGCTGGAATACGGCCTGAAAAACCTCGACGTCAACGTCAAGGGTCCAGGTCCAGGTCGTGAATCCGCAGTCCGCGCTTTGAACGGCTGTGGCTACAAGATCGCCAGCATCACCGACGTGACGCCAATCCCGCACAACGGGTGCCGTCCGCCGAAGAAGCGCCGCGTGTAATCCAGGAGATTGTAAAGAATGGCTCGTTACATTGGTCCAAAATGCAAACTCGCTCGTCGCGAAGGCACCGATCTCTTCCTGAAGAGCGGCGTGCGCGCGATCGAATCGAAGTGCAACATTGAAGCAGCACCTGGTATCCACGGCCAACGCCGCGGTCGCCAGTCCGACTACGGCACCCAACTGCGTGAAAAGCAGAAGGTCCGTCGTATCTACGGCGTTCTCGAGCGTCAGTTCAGCGGCTACTACAAAGAAGCTGCTGGCAAGAAAGGTGCAACCGGTGAAAACCTGCTGCAACTTCTCGAATGCCGTCTGGACAACGTTGTATACCGTATGGGCTTTGGTTCGACTCGTGCCGAATCCCGTCAGCTGGTATCGCACAAGTCGATCAGCGTCAACGGTCAGACCGTAAACGTTCCGTCGTATCAGGTTCGTGCTGGTGACGTGGTTGCAGTTCGCGAGAAAGCAAAAAACCAACTTCGCATTGTCCAAGCTCTCGATCTGTGTGCCCAACGTGGCCGCGTAGAATGGGTAGAAGTAGACACTGAGAAGAAGTCGGGCGTTTTCAAGAACGTTCCTGCTCGCAGTGATCTGTCCGCCGACATCAACGAAAGCCTGATTGTCGAGCTCTACTCCAAGTAAGGGCTAGAAAATAGGTGCATCCATGCAGATTTCGGTAAATGAGTTCCTGACACCCCGCCACATTGATGTGCAGGTTGTCAGTCCAACCCGCGCCAAGATCACTCTCGAGCCTCTCGAGCGTGGTTTTGGCCACACCCTGGGCAACGCGCTGCGCCGCATCCTGTTGTCCTCAATGCCCGGCTGCGCAGTAGTCGAGGCCGAGATTGACGGTGTGCTCCACGAGTACAGCGCCATCGAAGGTGTACAGGAAGACGTAATTGAAATCCTGTTGAACCTTAAAGGTCTGGCCATCAAGCTGCACGGTCGTGACGAAGTTACGCTGACCTTGTCGAAGAAGGGTTCGGGGGTGGTTACCGCTGCCGATATTCAGCTGGATCATGATGTCGAGATCGTTAATCCCGATCACGTAATCGCTAACCTGGCGTCTAACGGCGCCCTGAACATGAAGCTCACCGTAGCTCGTGGTCGTGGTTATGAACCAGCCGACTCGCGTCAGAGCGATGAAGACGAAAGCCGCAGCATCGGTCGCTTGCAGCTCGACTCTTCGTTCAGCCCGGTTCGCCGTATCGCCTACGTGGTGGAAAACGCCCGTGTCGAGCAGCGTACCAACCTGGACAAGCTGGTTATTGATCTGGAAACCAACGGTACTCTGGATCCTGAAGAGGCTATCCGTCGCGCTGCAACCATCCTGCAACAGCAGCTGGCTGCGTTCGTCGACCTCAAAGGTGAAAGTGAGCCGCTGGTTGTCGAGCAGGAAGACGAGATCGATCCGATCCTGCTTCGCCCGGTTGACGATCTGGAACTGACTGTACGTTCGGCTAACTGCCTTAAGGCGGAAAACATCTACTACATCGGCGACCTGATTCAGCGTACCGAAGTAGAGCTGTTGAAGACTCCGAACCTGGGCAAGAAATCCTTGACTGAAATCAAGGACGTTCTGGCCTCCCGCGGTCTGTCCCTCGGCATGCGCCTCGACAACTGGCCGCCTGCAAGTCTTAAGAAGGACGACAAGGCGACTGCCTGATCGTCGTAATCACCGAACGTAGTGTTTGGTAAGGAATGAACCATGCGTCATCGTAAAAGTGGTCGTCACCTGAGCCGCACCAGCTCGCACCGCAAGGCCATGTTCCAAAACATGGCGGTGTCGCTGTTCGAGCACGAGCTGATCAAAACTACTCTGCCAAAAGCCAAAGAACTGCGCCGCGTTGCCGAGCCGCTGATCACTCTGGCCAAGACAGACAGCCTGGCTAACCGCCGTCTGGCTTTCGACCGTACTCGTTCGAAAGCTATCGTTGGTAAGCTCTTCAACGACCTGGGCAAGCGTTACGCTACCCGTGAGGGTGGCTACCTGCGCATCCTCAAGTGCGGTTTCCGTGCTGGCGACAACGCGCCTATGGCGTACGTCGAGTTGGTTGATCGTGCTACTGCTGGCGAAGCTGTATCCGCCGAGTAAGACGTCAGTCTGAAACGAAAAACCGGGCCTAGTGCCCGGTTTTTTGTGCCTGTAACAAATGCGCCGTTTGTACAAGTTTCTGACATGGTTGAACAGCCACTATGTGCTGGGAAAACATTATTAGTAATTATCTATCGATGCCTGCAAGTTAATGAATTTGTAGCTAAACAGTCGATGATCAATACTTCCCGCCAAGCCCAGTAGCCGGCAGTTCAAGACTGACAGAGGAAGATGACCGCATGAGCCAGACCAAGACGCTTACAACCGCCAGTGGCGCACCCGTCGCTGATAACCAGAATTCTCGCTCCGCCGGCCCGCGCGGTCCGTTGCTGCTCGACGACTTTCATCTGATCGAAAAGCTCGCGCACTTCAATCGTGAAAATATTCCTGAGCGCCGTGTCCATGCAAAAGGCTCGGGCGCTTACGGTACGTTCACCGTTACCCGCGATATCACTGAATACACCAGTGCCAAATTGTTCGAGTCGGTAGGTAAACAAACGCCGACCTTTCTGCGCTTTTCCACCGTGGGTGGCGAGCGTGGCTCAGCCGACACCGAGCGCGACCCGCGCGGTTTCGCCTTGAAGTTCTACACCGAAGAAGGCAACTGGGACATCGTTGGCAACAACACGCCAGTATTCTTCATCCGTGATCCCCTGAAATTTCCTGACTTCATCCACACCCAGAAGCGTCTGCCGCAAAGCAATCTCAAAAGCGCTCAGATGATGTGGGACTTCTGGTCGCATTCGCCTGAGGCGCTGCACCAGGTCACCATTCTGTTTTCTGACCGCGGCATTCCTGACGGCTACCGTCACATGCACGGTTTCGGTAGCCACACCTACTGCCTGATCAACGCCAAAGGCGAGCGTCACTGGGTGAAGTGGCACTACAAAACCCAGCAAGGCATCAAGAACCTGGCGCCAGCCGAGGCCGCGCGTTTGGCGGGTACCGATCCGGACTACGCGCAGCGTGACCTGTTCGAGGCTATCGAGCGCGGTGAATTCCCGAAATGGCGCGTGTGCATTCAGATCATGACCGAAGCGCAGGCGGCGGCTCATTACGAGAATCCATTCGACGTGACCAAGACTTGGTCGCAGAAGGAGTTTCCGTTGATCGAAGTTGGTGAGCTGGAGTTGAATCGTAACCCGCTGAACTACTTCGCTGAAGTTGAACAGGCTGCATTCGGCCCGAGCAACATGGTGCCAGGCGTTGGTCTGTCACCGGACCGTATGCTGCAGGGTCGCGTATTCGCCTACGCTGACGCACACCGCTACCGTGTCGGCACCAACCACCAGCAATTGCCGGTGAACGCACCACGCAGCCCGGTGAACACTTACCAGCGTGACGGGGCCATGGCGTTCGGCAGCAATGGCGGCGCAGCGCCAAACTACGAACCTAACAGCTACGTCGAATCGCCGAAACAAGCCCCACATTACGCCGAACCAGCGTTGGCCTTGAGCGGTGCCGCTGATCGCTACGATCACCGTGAAGACACCGATTACTACAGCCACGCGGGTGCCTTGTTCCGCTTGATGAGCGACGAGCAGAAAGCTCTGCTGGTCAGCAACATTGCCGGTGCCATGGCAGGTGTTTCAAGCGACGTCGTTGATCGCCAGTTGCAGCATTTTTACAAAGCTGATCCGGCGTACGGAGAAGCAATCGCAAAGCTGCTCAACGTACAGCTTAACGAAGTCTAAACGAGAAGCAGAACCGCCCTCATTTGGGCGGTTTTTGCGTTATTTAAGCTGCTTTTCTCGGAGATTCTTCGCTTTTCTTGCGCGCAGCGGGTGACCTTCCGGTCAGGTTGGTTCAAACTACAGACTTTCAGGCAGGGAGATGTAGGGCGATGCAAGGCCACCCAGACGTAATCGATTACCTCAACACGTTGCTGACCGGCGAACTGGCCGCGCGTGACCAATATTTCGTTCATTCGCGGATGTATGAGGACTGGGGGTTCACCAAGCTCTACGAGCGCATCAACCACGAGATGGAAGAAGAAGCCGGCCACGCCGATGCGTTGATGCGGCGGATTCTGATGCTCGAAGGCACCCCGCGCATGCGTCCGGATGATCTGGATGTTGGCACTACGGTGCCGACGATGCTCGAAGCCGATCTGCGCCTCGAATACAAAGTCCGCGCTGCGCTGTGCAAGGGCATCGAACTTTGCGAGCAACACCAGGACTATGTCAGCCGCGAAATTCTGCGGGTTCAGCTCAACGACACCGAAGAAGATCATACCTACTGGCTGGAAAAGCAGCTCGGCCTGATCAATCTCATCGGTCTCGAGAACTACCTGCAATCCCACGCGTCCTGATTGCAATAGCTACAAAAAAGCCCCTGTCACTTCAACGGTGACAGGGGCTTTTTCATGCCTGACGGTTATGCCCGATCGCGGATCAGCAGCGGCTTGAGGTAATGGCCGGTGTGAGATTGCTTCATCTCGGCCACTTCCTCCGGGGTGCCGGTAGCAATGATCTGACCGCCCTTGGAACCGCCCTCGGGACCAAGATCCACCAGCCAGTCGGCGGTCTTGATCACATCGAGGTTGTGCTCGATGACCACCACGGTGTTGCCGTGATCGCGTAGACGATGCAGCACGTCGAGCAACTGCTGGATATCGGCGAAGTGCAAACCGGTGGTCGGTTCATCGAGGATGTACAAGGTTTTGCCGGTATCACGCTTGGACAGCTCGCGAGACAGCTTCACCCGCTGTGCCTCACCGCCAGAGAGCGTGGTCGCAGACTGCCCGAGCTTGATGTACGACAGGCCCACATCCATCAGCGTTTGCAGCTTGCGCGCCAGCGCCGGCACCGCGTCGAAGAACTCTCGGGCTTCTTCGATGGTCATCTCGAGAGTCTCGTGAATGCTCTTGCCCTTGTATTTGATCTCAAGGGTCTCGCGGTTGTAACGCTTGCTCTTGCACACATCGCAGGGCACGTAGATATCCGGCAGGAAGTGCATTTCCACCTTGATCAGGCCGTCGCCCTGACACGCCTCGCAGCGACCGCCCTTGACGTTGAACGAGAAACGCCCCGGGCCGTAACCACGGGAACGCGACTCGGGCACGCCAGCGAACAGTTCGCGGATCGGCGTGAACAGCCCGGTATAGGTCGCCGGGTTGGAACGTGGTGTGCGTCCAATCGGGCTTTGGTCGATGTCGACGACTTTGTCGAGATGTTCCAGACCTTTGATGCTGTCATGCGCGGCGGCTTCCAGCGTGGTCGCACCGTTGAGTGCCGTTGCGCTCAGCGGGAACAGCGTGTTGTTGATCAGTGTCGATTTGCCAGAACCGGAGACGCCAGTCACGCAGGTCAGCAGGCCGATCGGGATGTCCAGATCGACATTGCGCAAGTTGTTGCCACGCGCACCTTTGAGCGACAGGTTGAGCTTCTTGTTGCGCGGCGTGCGTTTGGCCGGCACTTCGATCTTCACCCGGCCGGACAGGTATTTGCCGGTCAGCGAATCCGGGTGCGCCATGACTTCGTCCGGTGTGCCTTCGGCAACGATCTGCCCACCATGTACGCCGGCGCCCGGACCGATGTCGACGACATAGTCAGCCAGGCGAATCGCGTCTTCGTCGTGTTCGACGACGATCACTGTGTTGCCGATGTCGCGCAAATGCTTGAGCGTGCCGAGCAGTCGGTCGTTGTCGCGCTGATGCAGGCCAATGGACGGTTCATCGAGGATGTACAGAACGCCGACCAGACCGGCGCCGATCTGACTGGCCAGACGAATCCGCTGCGCCTCGCCACCAGACAAGGTGTCGGCACTGCGATCCAGCGACAGGTAATCGAGGCCGACGTTGACCAGAAACTGCAGACGCTCGCGAATTTCCTTGAGAATCTTGTCGGCGATCTCGCCGCGCCGCCCGGTCATCTTCAGATCGGCGAAATACTCGCAGGCGTCACCGATCGGCAGGTTGGTCACGGCCGGCAGGGTTTTCTCACCCACCCAGACGTGCCGTGCTTCGCGACGCAGACGTGTGCCACGGCAATCCGGGCAGGCCTGATGGCTGAGGAACTTGGCCAGCTCTTCGCGCACGCTCGCCGATTCTGTTTCGCGGTAACGGCGCTCAAGATTCGGCACGATACCTTCAAACGGGTGCGAGCGTTTGACGATGTCGCCACGGTCGTTGAGGTATTTGAAGTCGACGTTCTGCGAGCCGCTGCCGTGCAGGATGAACTTCTGCTGCTCGGCGCTCAGCTCGTTGAAGGGCTTGTCCAGGCTGAACTTGTAGTGTGAGGCGAGTGAGCCGAGCATCTGGAAGTAATAGACGTTGCGCCGGTCCCAGCCGCGTATCGCACCTTCGGCCAGGGTCAGCTCGCCATTGACCAGGCGCTTGATGTCGAAGAACTGCTTCACGCCCAGGCCATCGCAGGTCGGGCAGGCGCCGGCCGGGTTGTTGAAGGAGAACAGCTTGGGTTCCAGCTCGCTGATTGCATGGCCGCAGATCGGGCAGGCGAAGCGTGCGGAGAAGATCATTTCTTCGCCGGGCTCGTCGTCCATCGGTGCAACCAGGGCAATGCCGTCGGCGAGTTTCAGCGCGGTCTCGAACGACTCGGCAAGACGTTGTTGCAGATCGGCGCGGACCTTGAAGCGGTCGACGATCACATCGATCGAGTGCTTCTTCTGTTTATCCAGTTTCGGCAGTTCGTCGAGCTCGCAGATGCGGCCATTGACCCGGGCGCGGACAAAGCCCTGCGCGCGCAGCTCTTCGAACACCGACAGGTGCTCCCCTTTACGCTCGCGGATCACCGGCGCCAGCAACATTAGCTTGCTGCCTTCCGGCTGCGCCAGTACCAGATCGACCATCTGACTGACGGTCTGCGCCTCCAGCGGAATGTCGTGATCCGGGCAACGCGGCGTACCGACGCGAGCGTAAAGCAAGCGCAGGTAGTCGTAGATTTCGGTGATGGTGCCGACCGTGGAACGGGGGTTGTGCGAGGTCGACTTCTGTTCGATGGAGATCGCCGGCGACAGGCCTTCGATGGTGTCGACGTCGGGTTTTTCCATCATCGACAGGAACTGGCGGGCGTAGGCCGACAGCGATTCGACATAGCGGCGCTGACCTTCGGCATACAGCGTGTCGAACGCCAGGGACGACTTGCCGGATCCGGACAGGCCGGTGATGACGATCAGTTTGTCCCGTGGCAGGGTCAGGTCGATGTTCTTCAGGTTGTGGGTACGGGCCCCACGTATCAGGATCTTGTCCAAAGTGGCCTCGCTCGGCGGGCGTCGAAAACGTAGGAGTATACGGGCAAATACTGGATGGATGCACACTATCCAACGAAGGCTTCTTGCCGTTCATGAAGAGAGTTTCATCTATACGCGTCATAGCGTCGCGATATACCCCGTCTTCCGATGGGACTGGTAGAATCGCCGCCGGTTCACACGAGGTTTTTCCATGCACGATCCCCACAGCGAACGCATGAGTGGCAGCGAGACCCGCGCGGCGAGCGGTCTGGCCTTGGTGTTCGCCTTCCGTATGCTGGGCATGTTCATGGTGTTGCCGGTGCTGGCGACCTATGGCATGGATCTGGCGGGAGCGACCCCGGCCCTGATCGGGCTGGCGATTGGCGCTTACGGCCTGACCCAGGCAATTTTCCAGATCCCCTTCGGGATCATTTCCGACAGGATCGGCCGTCGACCGGTGATTTATCTGGGACTGATCGTCTTCGCCCTCGGCAGCGTCCTCGCCTCGCAGGCCGATTCGATCTGGGGCGTGATCGCCGGGCGGATCCTGCAGGGCGCCGGGGCGATTTCCGCAGCGGTCATGGCGCTGCTGTCCGACCTGACCCGCGAACAGCATCGAACCAAAGCCATGGCGATGATCGGCATGACCATCGGCCTGTCGTTCGCCGTGGCCATGGTCGTGGGGCCATTGCTGACCAGCGCTTTCGGGTTGTCGGGGCTGTTCCTTGCCACTGGCGCCATGGCGCTGGTCGGCATTCTGATCATCATGTTCATGGTGCCGCGCTCCACCGGGCCGTTGCAGCACCGTGAATCCGGGGTGGCGCGGCAGGCATTGCTGCCGACGCTCAAGCATCCGGACCTGCTGCGCCTTGATTTGGGCATCTTTGTGTTACATGCCATGTTGATGTCGAGCTTCGTCGCCTTGCCCCTGGCGCTGGTGGAAAAAGCCGGCCTGCCCAAGGAGCAGCACTGGTGGGTGTACCTCACCGCGCTGGTGATTTCCTTCTTCGCCATGATCCCTTTCATCATCTATGGCGAGAAGCGACGCAAAATGAAACGAGTTTTGCTCGGTGCCGTCATGACACTGATGCTGACTGAACTATTCTTCTGGCAGTTCGGCGACAGCCTGCGCGCTCTGGTGATTGGCACCGTGGTGTTCTTCACCGCGTTCAATCTGCTGGAGGCTTCGTTGCCATCGCTGATCAGCAAGGTTTCACCGGCAGGTGGCAAGGGCACGGCCATGGGCGTGTACTCCACCAGCCAGTTCCTCGGTTCGGCACTCGGCGGGATACTCGGCGGCTGGCTGTTTCAGCATGGCGGTCTGTCGGTTGTGTTCCTTGGATGTGCCGGGCTGGCTGCACTTTGGCTGGCCTTTGCTGTTACCATGCGCGAACCTCCCTACGTGACGAGCCTGCGCTTGCCGTTGTCGCCCGAAGCGATCCGCGAAGCGGGTCTGGTCGAGCGTCTCAAGGCCCTCGTAGGGGTAACGGATGCAGTGATAGTCGCCGAAGAGGCGGCTGTTTACATCAAACTGGACAAAGAATTAGTGGATCGCACGACCCTCGAACGCCTGGTCAACAACCCGGCCGGGGCTGCGTGCGACGCTTAGGAGAACGTTATGGCCCGTGGGGTTAACAAAGTCATATTGGTCGGCACTTGCGGCCAGGATCCCGAAGTTCGCTACCTGCCTAACGGTAACGCCGTGACCAACCTGAGTCTGGCCACCAGCGAACAATGGACCGACAAGCAAACCGGCCAGAAGGTCGAGAAAACCGAGTGGCACCGTGTTTCGATGTTCGGCAAGGTTGCCGAAATCGCCGGTGAATACCTGCGCAAGGGTTCGCAGGTGTACATCGAAGGCAAGCTGCAGACCCGTGAGTGGGAAAAGGACGGTATCAAGCGTTACACCACCGAAATCGTGGTCGACATGCAAGGCACCATGCAACTGCTCGGCGGCCGTCCACAACAGGGCGATCAGCAAGGCGGCGGCAACAACTACCAGCAGCAGGCGCCACGTCAGCAGGCTCCACGCCCGCAGCAGTCTGCTCCGCAGCAGCGTTCGGCTCCGCCAGCGCCTCAGCAGGCCGCACCGCAACCGGCTCCGGATTTCGACAGCTTCGATGACGATATTCCGTTCTGAGATTTGATCGCTTCCAGACAAAGCCCTCGCTATTGCGGGGGCTTTGTCGTTTTGCAGGGGCTTCGATGAAAACAACGCCGACAGCAGACCGAAGAGTCCGGGTGGATATCCGGAAAAGTTTTTGTACGGAGCCTTGAAGGTCGTCGCGGGCCGCTCCATGATCCCTTCGACGAATAACAAGTCAGCTCATTCGGCGTCGCTTGCAGGCGCTCGAACGCCTGTTTGCACATAAAAACAAGAGAGTCTCATGACCAGTCGCAAGAACAAGGAAATCGAGTATTTGCGCGGGGCGGCCATTCTCATGACGGTCCTGACCCATCTTCCACAACTGTTGCCATTCCACGATTCGTACCTGATGAACTTGTACAACGTGTATTCCCCATGGACCGGGGTAGATCTGTTCTTTTGTATTTCCGGTTACGTTGTCAGCAAGGCGTATCTCGACTATTTCGATAGCCACCGTGAGCAGCACAGGTTCGGATTGGCCGCCACGTCATTCTGGATCCGGCGGGCTTACCGTTTGCTGCCCACCGCGTGGTTATGGGTGCTGATACCGTTAGCGTTTTCGATTCTTTTCAACGAGTCGAATGCGTTCCAGTCATGGTTTTATAACCTGCGCAGTTTTACTGCCGTGGCTACGTTCACGGGCAACCTGGCCAATCAGTACGGTTTGTTGCTCGGTCCTAACTCGGTGTACTGGAGTCTGGCGCTTGAGGAGCAGTTTTACCTCATCTTCCCGCTTTTTCTGCTGCTTGTGACATCGGCGCGCTGGCGGGTGATTGTCCTGCTTGCCTTGATCGCCCTGCAGTTCGGCTTTGATCGCAATGGCTTTGCCGCACCCCCGGCACCGATGCTGTTTTCTTTCAGACTCGATGCGATGATGTGGGGTATTGTGCTCTGCCTGTTCTCCCGCACGCCGCTCTACCGGGACATCGAGCCAGTTGCGCTCGGTACCAGTGTGTTCAAGCGTCTGACGACTACGCTGTTTCTGCTGTATCTGTTGGGCGCGATTGCCGGGCAGATGATCGCGGTGCCGATTGCTGTCGGTCTGATCGCGATAACGGCTTTGATCATTGTCTGGCTGGCCAGCTATCAGAAAGGCTACATCTATTGCCCATCCATCTTCAGCGGGCTGTTCGAGTGGCTGGGTTCACGTTCCTACGCCTTGTACGTGGTGCACATATTTGCCTATCACCTGAGTACCGAGATATGGACGCGATTGGCCGCCAGCAGTGGCATGGCGCTGGGTGCCGGGCATACGGTTGAGCTTGTGCTCACCGCCTTGTTGATCATGGTGGTATGCAGCGAACTGAACTACCGCTTCGTCGAAACGCCACTGCGTCGTCGTGGTGCTGAAATCGCTCGTCGCAGACTGGCAGGAGTGGCAACGGTCGAACCCGCCAGAGAAGAGGTTGCGGTAACGAGCGGGCCGCGTACAACCGAACCGTCCTGACCAGAATGAAAAAGCCGTAGCGCAAACGCTACGGCTTTTTCATGTCTGGGAGTGATCTAGTCGAGGATCAGGTGTGGCAGAAACCGGCTCGAATCCCTGGTGATCAGGCTATTGTCTTCCCGCACCCCAATACCCGCCGCCTCATCGCCGATTACCCACGAGCCGATCAGCGTGTAGCTGTCGCCAAACTTCGGTAACGGCGCAAACTCTTGCAGGATAAATGGCGCATCGGTGTAGGGCCCGTCCTCTTTGACGATCAGGCCCTGGGCCGTTTGCAGTTCGATGTTCGCACCTTCGCGGGAAAAATACGGCTTGCGTACCCAGCCTTTCGGCACGGCACGTTGCGGATTTGGATCGAGGTGCGCTGCCAGCAGATTCGGATGGCCCTTGTGCATTTCCCATAACAAGGGCAACACGCCTTTGTTGGACAGGATTGCCTTCCACGCCGGCTCGAAGAACTGCGTATCGCATTCGGCAATCGCTGCGCCGAACGGTTCGTGGAAAATGAATTCCCAAGCGTGCAGCTTGAACAGGTGTGGAATCCAGCGATCCTGCAGGTCGACGAAACGACCTTCAGCCGTCAGGCCGATGTCTTCGATATCGATGTGGCGTGATTCGATGCCGACCTTTTCCGCGATCAGCCGCAGGTAGTCGGTGGTGCCTTTGTCCTCGACCGAGCCCTTCATCGACGCAAAGTAGAACGGCCGCTTGAGCTGCAGCTCGGCGAAGGCCTGGTGCAGCTTGGTGTCGATGCTATTGAACTGATCAGCATGCCGCGGCAGCGTGCCGCGCTCGATGCACTGTTCCAGCCAGCCCCACTGAAACGCCGCCGCTTCATAGAGGCTGGTCGGCGTGTCGTAGTTGAGCTCCAGCAGTTTCGCCGGGCCGTTACCGCTATAGGAAAAGTCCATGCGACCGTACAGATGCGGATGACCTTCGCGCCAGGAGGTGCGGATCATGTCGTAGTACGCCGGCGCAATGCTCAGGCGGTCGAGCAACTCCTCGCTGCTGACCACGCGATCAACCAGATCCATGCACATTTCATGCAGTTCGGTAGTCGGGTCTTCCAGATCGTTTTCGATTTGCGCGAGGCTGAACTGGTAGTATGCGCTTTCGTCCCAGTACGGTTCGTCATCGATGGTGTGGAACATGAAGCCGAGGCTTTCGGCGGTGTGTTTCCAGTCGGGGCGCTCGGCGCAGTGGATCTTTTTCATGTCAGCTGCTCGAGCGTCCGGAACTGCTGCCCCAGCCACCCCAACCGCTGCGGGCGCTGGACTGGCTGCCGAAGCCGCCGCGCGAAGTCGACGACGCAACGTTCACCGGTTTGCTCTTGCTGCTTTCATAATCCGTCTGGCTGCGCGTGGTGGTCTCAGCTCTGCGGTACTGCGTAGAGGTGTTGTACGGCTGGCGCGTTTCGCGATCGCGGTAAACGGTGCGATTGGCATTGTTGCTCATTGCGTTGCCGATCAGCCAGCCGGTCAGCCAGCCATTACCGCCGCCACCCGAGCCGCCGGAGTAGTGTGAGCTGCCGGTGCTTGCGCTGCTCGTGGTGTCGCCCGCTGGCATCTGCGCATCGGCGATGGCGTCCAGATCTTGCGGCGTCTGAGCATCGCGCGGCACTTTAAAGCCGCCGAGCTTGGGCACGAAGCGGCCGTCGGAATTTTTCTGACACCAGCCGGAGGCAAAGTCTGCGTCGCACTTGGCCTTGTCGTTGTAGGCCGGGGCGATGCGTCGGTGTTCATTCAGAGCGGCGACGTAGGCGCTGGAGCAGAGATCGGCGGCCACTTCGGCGTCGACGCACTGCTCGACGCTCTGGAAATGGCGTGCCTGATCCACCGCTGCCGCTTCCCCGGAAATCGCCATTGCCACTGACGCGGCGAGGGACAACTGCACGTATTTGCTGCGTTTCATCGGGAGGCTTCCTGCCGGTCAGTGGGACGGGGTCATGCACGCGGCATTGAGCATGCCGACGCTGATCGCCACGGCGGCCACATAAATGCCGGCAGCCACTTCGCCGTTGGCGATGCGCTGGGACGTACCCTTGAGCACCAGCCCGGTCGCAACAAATGCCAACAGCTGAACGACTGCTGCGATGACCGCCCAGAGTACAAAGTCGAGCACGTTGACCGAGTAGGCGATCACGTTGCTCGCCGGAATGGCGAAACCGATGATTGCCCCGGACAGGGCGATGGCGGCGGCAGTGTTGCCGGCACGGATCAGCTCGAATTCCTTGTGCGCGGTGATCCGCGTGTAGACGAATTGAAACAGCATGAACAGCAACACGGCGCCGATCAGGTAGACGACAAAACCGACCAGCGCGGTTTTGTTCAGGGAAACGGCCAAGACTTCCAGCATGAAAAACTTCCTTTTTTAGATGGCGCTCAAATCAGTGGTGTACAGCGAAATGCCCAGCGAAGTGCTCAGGCTGACGGTGCCTTCTTCATCCTGTTCGACGCAGAACAGCAGCAGTTCGCGGCGATCGGTCAGGCCGGTGTCGCGGGCATACAGCATGGCGTGGTGCTTGATGGTGTAGGACTCGTCCGGGTTGACCACGTGTTCGGTCATCGGCACCAGTTCGGTCTGCTGCAACTCGGTGCCCCATTCGCGGGTGTACTCAACACCGTCGTGGTTGTAGGTGGGCAGACCGATCAGGCTGTTCGGGCCGGCCAGACGCTGCAGTTCGGCGTCGCTGTTGACCGTCACGTAACTGAGGTAATTGAACAGGGTGACCGACTCGATCTGGTCTTCACCGGTGACGTGGATCTGCACCCAGAAATCCTCGTCGTTCATGTAATAGCGGTGCAGTTTGTTGGACTGGCCAAGATCGACCCAACCGGCGCTCCACACCGCTTGATCGAACGGCACCCGTACCGAAGTCGAGCCTTCCAGCAGCAACGCCAGCGTCGTGTCGAAGCGCACGCCTTTGCCTTGAGCCATGCCCAGCGGGCCGCTTGCGCCGGTGCTCGTTGGCGCAGGGGCCTGCCAATTGCGGGTGCCGAGCAAGTCTTTAAACCATCCCATGGGTACGTTCCTTGAAGCGGGTGGAGGTGTTCGGGGGTGAAAAAGTGGCGGTAGTGTAACGGGCGAAGCGGTGAACGACACGCCGCAAACCATGTGGGAGCGGGCTTGCTCGCGAAGGCGGGGTGACAGGCAGTAGAAATTTGACTGACAGTACGCCTTCGCGAGCAAGCCCGCTCCCACAATTATGATTGCAGTGTTACTGCGCGGACTTCTGCTTCAACCGCTCAAGGATCGCATTGGCGCTGCCTTCGTTCGGCGTGATGCCAGCGTCGCGCAGTTTGCGTTCCAGGTCGTTGCCGGTGGAGGCGTCTGCCAGTTCGTCTGCGGCGTTCAGTTCGGCAGCGCGTTGCTGCTGCTTGGCTTGCAGACGGTTGAGGGTGCCCACGGCGGTTTCGAGTTTGCCGTTGGCGCCGCCGCTGGCAATCGAGGCGCTGACCTGGGCTTTCTGCACGCTGTCGCGGGCCTTGGCCATGTCCACCTGCTGGCGCAAGCTCTTGATTCGCGATTCGGCTTTGCTGATGTCTTTGCGCATGTTGTCGGCGTAGGCGCCGAACTCATCGCTGAGTTTCTTCTCGGCAGCGAGGTCGTTGGTCAGGGTCGAAATCGCTTCGGCCACTTCCAGCGCCAGGTCTTCACGACCGGCGTTCAGTGCGGCAACGGCTTTGGCTTCGAGATCCTTGATCTTGGCGTCGTACTCGCTGACGCGGTCGGCGGCCAGTTTGTGCTTGGCCATGATCGTCACCAGCTCGCGGCGCGCGTTCGACAGCGCGCTGTCGGCGTCGCGGATTTCCTGATCGAGGATGCGCAGGGCCTGCTGGTCGGCGATGGCTTCGCCGACTTCATTGGCACCGCCGCGCAGTGCGGTGAACAACTTGCTCCAGATGGACTGAGTCATTGGATTTTCCCTGTTGATTACTTGAAGAAGTGTTCGAAGGCTTCGCTGGCGCGCTGCACGTTGTCGACCAGGGTTTTCACCTCGGTGATGACGTTGGTCAGGCTCGAGTCGGCGCTGAGGGCGCCGAACATGTTGTAGACGGTCTGCCCGTTGGGCATCGACTCGATACCGATCGACGACAGCGGGAACATCTCGCGGCTGCGCAGCACGGCATCGTTGAACGCCTGGACATTGCTGATCGAGTCGATGTCGACCAGTACGGTATCGACGATGACCTGCTGGCCGGCCAGGGCGATGTGAATCGGCAGGCCGCCGAATTCGTTCATTTGCAGCTTGATGCTCGGCTCGGAGCTCTGGATCAGGGACAGCGAAATCTCTTGGGAAGCCACCTCGTCCAGCGCCTTGAGGGCATTGAAGAGGCTGTCGATGGTCCAGTTGTTGCCTGCGCTCATGTATTTCTCCGACATGAAAGAGCCAGCCAGAATCGGTTGGCGTAGCTGTTGCTCCATTTGCTTGAGCACGCTTCGGTTTTCCGGAAGCACCCAAGTTTCGTGTTTCACATAACCGGCGGCGGCCAGGCCTGCGCGCATTTGCTTCATGTAGAAGCTTGACGGTTTTTTCGCCGACGCTTTGCCACGCTCGCCCTTGGGGCTAGCGGCGGCAGTCGTCCGAGTGCGGCTTGTCATGGCTGGAATCCGGTTATGAGCGTCTCACGCGTGGGCCACACTACAACTAATGCAAAGTGCCATCAACGACTCACGCGTGAGATTTTCATGACAGACGCAAAAAGGCCCGCAACGCGGCGGGCCTGTGGGTTGAGCAGTTGTTGCTAGGCGTTGCTGTGCAGGAACTGCTCGGTTGATACCACGCTGGCATAGGCAAAACCCAGCGCTGACATGAATGCCGCATGCACATGGGCGGCGGGCACCGTCAGGCCATTGAACTCAAGGTCACGGCTGGCGCAGGCATCGTGGATTACTGTGACGCCGTAGCCCATGTCCGCCGCCGCGCGGGTGATGCCATCGATGCACATATGGCTCATGCTGCCGACCACCACCAGTTCGGTGATGCCTTGATCGTCTAGCACCGATTTCAGTTCGGTCTCGCGAAACGAGTTGACGAAGTGCTTGAGCACCACCGGCTCGTCAGCGTGGTTGAGCACTTTGGGGTGCAGTTTGGCGCCTTCGGAGCCGGGGGTAAAAAACGGCGCATCTTCGGCGGTGAATTCGTGGCGAATGTGCACCACCGAATCGCCCGCTGCGCGAAAGGCTGCGATCAGCCGCACGGCGTTGTCGGCTGCGGCGTCGGCGCCGACCAGCGGCCACTTGCCTTGGGGGAAGTAGTCGTTCTGGATATCGACTACGATGAGCGCTTGCTTGGCCATGGGATTGTCCTTGAGGCAGTGATTGGGTGTGACCTCAGTATTGGCGCTGGCCGAGGATTGGAGGATTGGCCGCACCGACAATAGACGGGGGAAAACTGACAATGGCTGCACAAAAAGCCGCGACTGCTGAATTGGGCGTGCTGATTTACCCCGGCGCGCAACTGGCTGCGGTGCACGGCCTGACCGACCTGTTTGCGGTGGCCAACCGCATCGCCGCCGAGTATCAGGCTGTGCAGTTGCCTGTGCTGCGGGTCAGTCACTGGCAGGTCGAAGGCGAGCGGTTGCCAGCGCGGGTTTATGACAGTCATCCGAGTGACGAAGACGCTTTGCTCGCCGTGCTGATTCCGCCGTCTCTGGGCGGGTTCGATGCAGCGCAGATGACTCCGGGCCTGACGCAATGGCTACGCGACCAGCATGCGCGCGGCGCGACCCTCGGTGGCGTCTGTGTGGGCTCGTTGATGCTTGCCGAAAGCGGCTTGCTCGATGGTCGCAGCGCCACCACCCACTGGACCTCGGCCGAGGCGTTTGCCGAGCGTTACCCGAAGATCAAACTGAAGGCCGATACGCCGATAGTCGATGACGGCGATCTGATCACCACGGCGGGGCTGATGGCCTGGTCGGAGCTGGGATTGCGTCTGGTCGATCGCTTGCTCGGCCCGAGCATCGCCACCGCAACTGCGCGGTTTCTGGTGATGGAACACAGTGACAGCGCCAGCGAATGCGGGAGCAATTTCGCGCCGATCCTCAGTCACGGTGACGCGGCGATTCTCAAGGTCCAGCACTGGCTGCAAAGCACCGGGGCGACGGAGGTTTCGCTGGCGGCAATGGCCGAGCGCGCGAGTCTGGAAGAACGCACTTTCCTGCGCCGATTCCGCGCGGCGACAGGGTTGAAGCCGACCGAGTATTGCCAGCATCTGCGGGTCGGCAAGGCGCGGGAAATGCTCGAATTCACCAACGGCACGATCGATCACATCGCCTGGACGGTTGGCTATCAGGATCCGGGGGCGTTTCGCGCGATTTTCAAGAAGATTACCGGGTTGGGGCCGAGTGATTATCGGGGGCGGTTTGGTCTGACGCGTTAAGCTGAATCAATGAACTCCCACAATCATCGCGGCGAGGATGAGAGATCATGCAATTTGCCGGAATTTTCCGCGCCGTCGTGCAGTTTGAAACAGGCGCGATGCCAGCACACTCGTGGCAAACGCCCGATCACCGGGCGGTTCGTGGTGAGCGTTGATTGGCCTGATCTCTGCAATTTCCCTGAGTGAACCCATCGACTGATACAAGGGGAACGCATGACCCCGACACCCAGCAAAAAAATCGTCGTGGCCCATTCGGTACGTGCCGAGGCGCCACAACATGAAGTCGAGACCAACAAGGCCCTGGCGCGCTGGCTGGCGCAGATCCTCAATTGCAAATTCGGCGGCAGTTACGACCCGGCCAAACATTCGGGCCGCGAGCTGTATCTGCTGCCGACGCAGACCATCGTCGGTGCCGCCCATGCTCAAGCGCTGGGCATCAAAGGCCCTGATGATTTGTGGGGCGGTTACGTCGACTACGATTTCATCTGCACCAAAGCCATCAGCCACGGTTTGCGCAGCCATCTGGCGCACGCGCCGCAGGGTTGGTCGCCGCTGTTTTCGGAGCGGGTGCGCAACGTCGTGCTCGACGGTCTCAGCGTATTCGCCCTGGAAGATGCACGGCCCGCTGCCGAACATCTGCTGTATGCCGGGCCGATTCGCTTGAAGCCGGTCCACGCCTGCGCCGGGCGCGGACAGGAAGTGATCAAAAGCCTCGACGCGTTCGATGCAATCCTCGCGCGCCCCGAGGCGCAAAGTCTGTTCAGTGACGGCGTGGTGCTGGAGCAGGACTTGAGCAACGTCATTACCCACAGCGTCGGTCAGTCGTTCATCGGCGGCAAAGTGTTGAGTTATTGCGGCGAGCAGTACTTGACCGAGGACGGCGAGGGCGAAGAGGTCTACGGCGGTTCGAATCTGCTGGTGGTGCAGGGCGGCTATGACCAATTGCTGGCGCTGGAGCTGCCCGATGATGTGCGCCTGGCCATTGAACAGGCGCAGGTGTTCGACAGCGCTGCCAACGAAGCCTACCCGCGCTTCTTCGCCTCGCGGCGCAATTACGATATCGCGCAAGGCCTCGACGCCAGCGGCCAGCCGCGCAGCGGCGTGCTCGAACAATCCTGGCGAATGGGCGGCGCCAGCAGTGCCGAGGTCGCGGCGTTGCAGAGCTTCGTCAACGACCCACAGATGCGCGCCATCCGCGTGTCGTCGGTGGAAACCTATACCGATCAGGCGCTGCCGGCGGATGCCATCGAGGTCTATCGCGGCCCGGCGGAAAACAGCGCGTTTCTTCTCAAATATGTGACGGTCCAATCCTATGACGGCTAGAAGCGAAAGCATTCAAATCGACATTGATGACGAACAGATGAGCGGGACCTTTCTCAGTCCCAAATCGAAAGTCCCGGGGGTGTTGTTTGTTCACGGTTGGGGCGGCAGTCAGGAGCGCGATCTGGAACGGGCCAAAGGCATCGCCGGCCTGGGTTGCGTGTGCCTGACCTTCGACCTGCGCGGGCACACCGGCGGCACCGGAATCCCGCTGACCCGGGTGACCCGTGAAGACAATCTGCGTGATTTGCTGGCGGCCTACGATCGCTTGCTGGCGCACCCGGCCCTCGACACTTCGGCGATCGCCGTGGTCGGCACCAGTTATGGCGGCTATCTGGCCTCGATCCTGACGTCACTGCGCCCGGTGCGCTGGCTGGCGCTGCGCGTACCGGCGCTGTACCGCGACGAGCAATGGCACACGCCCAAACGCGATCTGGACAAGGCCGACCTGCGCGATTATCGCGGCACGCTGGTGCGCGCCGACAGCAATCGCGCCCTGCATGCGTGCTCGCAATTCACTGGCGACGTGCTGTTGGTGGAATCGGAAACCGACGATTTCGTGCCCCACGCGACGATCATGAGTTACCGCGCCGCGTGTCAGCAGACCCACTCGTTGACCCACCGGATCATCGATGGCGCGGATCACGCGTTGAGTGACCCGGTGTCGCAGCAGGCCTACACCTCGATTCTGGTGGACTGGATTACCGAGATGGTGGTGGGCGAGCGGTTGAGCATTATCCAATCCTGAAAAATCAAAAGATCGTCCGATCGCGGCCCGAGCCTTCGGACGATCTTTTGATCTTGATTCTAATGCGTGGGTTTCTTCTCGATCCGCAGCGCCTTGGCCTTGGCCTCCACCACCAGATACATCACCACCGTAATCAACAACGGCAACAGAAAGTAAATCGCCCGGTACGCCAGCAAACCCGCGACGAGACTGCCGCGCGATGCCTCGTGCTGCAGCAGCGCCACAAACACCGCCTCCAGCACACCCAGCCCCGCCGGAATATGCGTGATGACCCCGGCAATCGCGCTGATCAGCAGCACGCCAAGCACCAGCGGGTAATCCAGTTTGCTCGGCAGCAGAGTGAAAATGACTGCCGCCATCAGTGACCAATTCAATGCACCAAGCAGCAATTGCAGCACCGCCATGCGCAGCGACGGCAGGTTGATTTCCACGCCGCGAATCGACCACTCGCGGCGCTTGGAAAACTGACACGCCGCCAGATAGCCGGCACTGACCAACAGCAACAGAACGCCCACCAATTGCAGCGCATCACTGCTGAGTTTCCAGCCCGGCGGCATGCGCACCAGCCCACTGCTGAACACCACGCCGGCGATGGTCATGTAGCCAAACCAGTTGGTCGCCAGGCTCAGACCGAGGATCTTGGCAATATTGCCCTTGCTCACACCCAGCCGCGAATACAGCCGATACCGCATGGCGATGCCGCCGACCCACGCGCTGAGGTTGAGGTTGAAGGCATAACTGATGATGCCCACCGGCAGGATCTGCTTCCAGGTCAGATCCTGACGAATGTAGGTACGGCCGATCAGGTCGAAACTGGCGTACACCAGAAAGCTCAACACGGTCAGGCTGGCAGCGATGATCAGTGTGCGCACCTTGAAATCGGCGAGGGTCTCCAGCACCTCGGCCCATTCGATGCGCGTAGCGAACATCGTCAACAGGACGATCAGCGCGAGAAAGAACAGGATGGTCAGCGGACGTTTCCAGCGGCTCCATTTTGACGGCGCCGCTTGCGCCGAAGGGCTGCTCGAGTGTGCTTCGGAATGACTCATGGACGCGCACCTCGGAAAGGCTTCAGACGCGGTTTATGCGCCGGCAGCCAACCGGCCATCGCCGGGAAGTGCCGCAGGAAGTGGAACACCAGAAAACCCACGGTCATGTGCCAAATGCGCCCGCGCGGCAACAGTTTGGCGTCCATGGCTTTGCAGTGGTTCTGGCTGAGGTCTTCGAGGCGTTCGTACAGGTGCTGATTGAAGGCGCGATCGCGGATCAGTACGTTGGCTTCAAGATTCAGCGACAGGCTCAGCGGGTCCAGATTGCTTGAGCCCACGGTGCTCCAGTCATCGTCGACCAGCGCGACTTTGCCGTGCAGCGGGCGCTGGCAGTATTCGTGAATCTGCACGCCGGCACGCAATAGATAATCGTAAGTCATGCGCGCTGCCAGTTTCGCGACGAGCATGTCCGGCTGGCCCTGCAGGATAAGCCGCACCTCGACGCCACGGCGCGCGGCATTACGGATCTCGCGCAGCAGGCGGTAGCCGGGAAAGAAGTAGGCGTTCGCGATAATTACCCGGCGCTTGGCGTTGCGCAGCACCTGCAAATACACGTCTTCGATATCGGTGTTGTGTTGATCGTTGTCGCGGAACACCAGGCGCACCTGGCCGTCGTGATCGGTGAATGCCATTTCTTCCTGTCGCTGGCGCCGGCGCTGCCACCAGAACCGCGCGCGTCCGGGACGACCGCTTTGCAGCAGGGCGAAGTGATGGATATCGGCGACCACCGGGCCCTGGATCTCCACCGAGTAATCCTGCTTGGCTTCAGGGCCGAAGTCGGCCAGATGATCACCGGAAAAATTGATCCCGCCAATGAACGCGATCAGACCGTCGACCACCACGATCTTGCGGTGCAAACGGCGGAACCAGTTGGTGCGGATGCCCAGGTGCTTGGGCGCCGGATCGAAGATCTGCAAATGCACGCCGGCATCGCTCAATGCTGACAGATAGCCGGTGCTCAGCTCGCCACAGCCGAAGCCGTCGAGGCTGACCGTGGTGCGCACGCCGCGCTGGGCGGCTTCGATGAGGATCTGCTGCAACTCGGCGCCGACCTTGTCTTCGAAAACAATGAAAGTTTCGAGAAGGATCTCGCTCTTGGCTGCGCGCATCGCTTCGAATACGCGGGGGAAATACTCCTCGCCGTTCTCAAGCAATTGCACACGGTTGTTGCTGTGCCATTGATATTCGACGTCAACGTGCCCGGGCTCGCGCACCGGTGGGTTCAGCGTGACCGGGTCGACGGCGGATTTTTCCAGTGGCGCACTGTTCATAGTTCAATCTCCACCGATAACGGTGCGTGGTCGGAAAGGTGGGACCAGGGCCGGTTGGTCAACACTTTTGGCCGGCTGGCCTTGAGGTTGCGTACATAGATGCGGTCGAGCCGCAGCGCTGGCAGCCGCGCCGGAAAGCTGCGCGCCGGTTTGCCGTGGTGTTCGGCAAATACTTCGCGCAGGCCACAGGGCTTGAGCTGCGCATCGGCGCGCTGGCGCCAGTCGTTGAAATCGCCGGCGACGATCACCGGTGCATCGGCGGGCAGTTCGCCGAGTCGTTGCATCAGCAGGTCGAGTTGGGCGTTGCGGTGGCTCTCGCGCAGGCCCAGATGCACGCAGATCGCGTGCACTTCGGTGCCGTCACCGGGCAGGCGCAACACACAATGCAACAGGCCACGGTTTTCATGGCCGCTGATCGACACGTCGAGGTTGTCGTGGCGGATGATCTGGAATTTCGACAGCAGCGCATTACCGTGATCGCCCGCCGGGTACACGGCGTTGCGCCCGTAGGCGAATTGCGGCCAGAGGCTGTCGGCGAGAAATTCGTATTGCGGCATCGTCGGCCAGTTGTCGTAGCGTTTCGGATGCTGCTCGTGCGTGCCGTGGACTTCCTGCAGAAACACCACGTCGGCGGCGACACTGCGCACCGCTTCACGCAGCTCCGGGAGAATGAAACGCCGGTTCAGCGCGGTGAAGCCCTTGTGGGTGTTGACCGTCAGTACGGTGAAGGTGCGCACCGAGGGCGCAACCACGGAGCCTTCGTCGGTGAAACCGACCGGTTCGGGAATGCTCATGACAGAACTCCTTGAGCGGCGACTTGCCCGGGCGTTGTGGCCAGGTCTTTGTCGAGGTCGAAGCGCTGCAGGAGGTTGCGCGCGTCGTAGGGCGCGCGGACTTTGATGTCGTTGTCGAAGTAGCAGAACACTTCGCGGGATTTGCGTGCGCGGGGTTTGAGGCGTGGCGCTATCAGATGTGCATCCTCTGGCTGTTTACCGTGATGCCAGGCGTCGATGCGCTCGGCCCAGCGCTTGAGCGCTTGTTCGGAGTAGCCGCTGGCGTAGAGCTCTTCGGCGCCATGCAAACGCAAGTAGACAAAGTCGCTGGTGAGGTCTTCGCGGTACGGCCATTTGCCGGCGGTGTCGGCGACCACCAGCGCAACGTTATGGCGCTTGAGCAGGCGCACGAACTGCGGGTCGATGAAACTTTCATGACGGATTTCCACGGCATGACGCAGCGGCTTTTTGCGCCAGGCTTTGACGCTGGCATTGCCGGGCATGTGGGCGTCGTGCTGGCGGGCGAGTACGGCGGCAGCTTCGGTGTCGTGTGGCAGTTGCGCTAGAAACTGGTCGAAACGCTCGGCATCGAATTTGAAATTGGGTGGAAACTGCCAAAGGATCGGCCCGAGTTTTTCCTTCAGCTCCAGCACCCCCGAGGCAAAAAAATTCGCCAGCGGTTTTTCGATTTCGCGCAAGCGGCGCACGTGGGTGATGAAGCGCGGCGCCTTGACGCTGAACACAAAGTCATCGGGGGTTTCGGCGTACCACTGGGCGTAACGTTCGGGTCGTTGCAGGGCGTAGAACGATCCATTGATTTCGATGCTGTTGACCGCGCGGGAGGCGAACTGCAATTCGCGTTTCTGCGCCAGCCCCTTCGGGTAGAAATCCCCGCGCCACGGGACGTAGCGCCAGCCTGAAATACCGATGTGAATCGTCGCCATCCCATCCTCCCGTAGAAAGTCCTCGTGTTGCCGATGTTCTGTGATGACTGCGGCGGGGGCGGGAAAGTTTCGGTGGTGTTACGGACGGTCGCGATTGGGGGTTGCGTCCGATTCCTCGTGCAGGTGCGTGGCCCTGATGGCTGAACTTGCCGCGCAAATACCGATCAGTTCCTTACGAGGTTCGGCCATGGGAGATCGGAGTTTTGCGCAATTTCAGGATCGCCATTCTGCTGGCAGCGCTGTTGTGTTTGGGCGTCAACACATCGCAAGCCGCCGCGCTGCCGGGTGTTCCGGCTCCCGCCGATGCTGCGGAAAAACCCGCTGAACCGGAGCCGCTGGTTCAGGGTGGTCTGCTCGGGGCGATCAGTACGAGCATTGACGATGTGCAGGAAAAACTCGATCTCGATGAACATCTGGTCGATGCCTGGCGACTGCGCGCCGACCGTGCGGCGGATGAAGTCGATCGGTTGGTCAAGCAACCGTCGAACCGTTCGGGCTGGAGCGTGGCCGGGGATTTCCTCACGCTGTCGGGCGTCTGGCTGGGCAGTTTCGCCCTGCTGACCGTGCTTGGCAGCTTGCTGGCCAAGCGTCTGCGTGAGGGCCGTTGGTTGCGCACGCGCCAGCGCAGTCAGGATTTGCTCGGCTACGTGCTGCCGTACACCGTGCCGGCGTTGATCTGCCTGCCGCTGACGCTGTATGTCAGCCATTATCTGCAAGGTTCGGTGGGCCGTGCATTGGCGCTGTGCCTGGCCTATGCCACCAGCAGCGGCATCTTTTCCACGTCGATGTTGTTGTGCGTGGTGGTGATGTTCAACGTCGGTCACAAGCGCACCGCCGCGCGAATCATCCGTGAATATTGTCCGCGACCGCTGTTCCTGATCGGCTTTCTCGCCGCCCTCAGCGATGCGCTGACCAGCCCGCAGATTGCCCGGCAACTGGGCGGCAATATCACCAGCAGTATCGCCGTGTTCACCGGGCTGATCGCCTCGGTGATTTTCGGTTTGCTGGTGATTCGCCTGCGTCGGCCGGTGGCGCATCTGATCCGCAATCGCCCTTTGGCTCAACGTTTGAAACAACCGTCGCTGCAAGAGTCGCTGCGGATATTTTCCGGGCTGTGGTACTGGCCGATCGTGTTGATGGTGCTGGTCTCGGCGGTCAGTCTGATCGGCATCGGCGAGGACAATCAGAAAGCCCTGCGTTGCGCCTTGTTCACTACCGTGCTGCTGATCGCCACGGTGTTTCTCAGTACGGTGTTGCAGCACCTGTTCAAGTCGCGCAAGGCCGAGGCGATCCAGCGCAGCAGTGCTTACAAGGAACGCTTTCTCAGCCTGTTGCATGCCTTGCTGCGCATCGTCATGGCGGTTGTGTTCATCGATATTCTTGGGCGGATCTGGGGCGTTTCGCTGCTCGATTTCGCCCAGAGCAGCACGGTCGGCCGGGCGATCAGTAATGCATTGAGCAGCATCGGCCTGATCTTCCTGGTGACGTGGCTGCTGTGGGTGGTGCTCGACACGGCGATTCAGGAAGCGCTGAAACCGCCGGTCAGCAAACGCGGAGCACGTCAGCCGAGCACGCGGGTGAAAACCATCCTGCCGTTGTTGCGCAATGCGATCAAAATCATCCTCGTGGTGATCTGCGCGATCACCACTATGGCCAATCTCGGCATCAACGTCGCGCCGCTGTTGGCCGGTGCCGGGGTCGTTGGCCTGGCGATCGGTTTCGGCTCGCAGCAACTGGTGCAGGACGTCATCACCGGGTTGTTCATCATCATCGAAGACACTCTGTCGATCGGCGACTGGGTGGTACTCGATTCAGGCCACGCCGGCACGGTGGAAGGTTTGACTATCCGCACCTTGCGCCTGCGCGACGGCAAGGGTTTTGTGCACTCGGTGCCGTTCGGCCAGATCAAGGCAGTGACCAACCAATCACGCCAGTTTGCTTTCGCGTTTTTCTCGGTGCAGTTCACTTACGACACCGACGTCGACAAGGCGATCGAGCTGATCCGCGAGGCCGGCGATTCGATCCGCGAAGACCCGTTTCTCAAGTACAACCTGCAAGGGCCGCTGGATGTGTTCGGGGTGGACAAGATGGATCTCAACGGCGTGGTGCTGACGGCGCAGTTCCGCACGGTGTCCGGTGGGCAATATGCGGTGAGCCGCGCGTTCAATCAGCGCTTGAAGAAGCTTGTGGATAACACCCCGAATGTGCATTTTGCGCAGACTTATCCACAACAGGTGTTGTTGCCGAAGCGGCAGGAGGAGGGGGCGGTGGTTGCGGCGCAGGTGCCTCAGGAGTCGCGGCCCTGATCTGATCTGTGCGTTGGATGTCCCGGCCTCTTCGCGGGCAAGCCCGCTCCTACATCGGTTTTGTGTACGCCGCAGAACCCTGTGGGAGCACGCTTGCCCGCGAAGTGGCCTGAGCAGACACCCTCAATGGCGGATCAATTTCCTGCCTGTCTGCTCCATGGCCGCCTGATCCAGATCCGCCCAAACCTGCTGTTTGCCGGCGATCACCGCCGCCACCGGAACCCCATCGCGATACACCAGCCGATTACTCGCCAGCGCCGGCACCTTTGCCCCGGGCAGCAAAGTCCCGGCCAGATTCAGCGGATCGACCCCGCATACCGCCACCAGGCTGCCGTCCTGCGGGCGACGGCGTACTTCGCGCAGCAAGGGAATGGCTTCGGGCAAGGCAAATTGCTCCCCGGCCAGGCCACTGACAAACCGCCCGCCACGAATCTCGCCTCGCGCTTCCAGTCGATGGAAGGTGCGCAGTAATTCCCGCCAGCTCGGCAACCAGTCGGCTTCACGCTCCAGCAAACGCCAGAACACTACGCCGTAGCGGCGCAGCAGAGTCATGGCCACATGTTCGAGTGTCTCGGCCGCGTCCACGGTTGTTCCACGGCGCAGTAAAGCCCAACGCCCGGCATCGTCCATGCCGCCGATGAACGCGCCGCGTCCACGCCGACTGCTGCGCTGTTGGCGTTTGCTCGCCGGCGTGATCAGTGCGCGCAGGCCGGCAAAGCTGTCGGCGTTCACCAGCCCGGCGGCGACCAGTTCCTGCAAGGCGATTTCCAGTTCGCTGCGCAGCAGGCGCGCTTCATGAATCAGCTCATCGAAAAACAGCGCACCCTGCTGACTCAGCGCCTCAAAAACTTTCTGTGTTTTGGGCGATAACTCACTCACTGGCGTCTGTTCCGCCAATGCGCTCCACAAACCCACCTGGCTACGCGGCAGCAGCACAATCGGTGTACTGCGCAATGCCGAGCCGCTGACCTTCTGCCGCGCATTGATGCGCGTCCACACCAGTTTGCCGTTGCGGCACAGTTCGTCCAGCCAGCTCGGCGAATAGTCCTTGAGGCGGGCCGGCAGGATGTCGCTGTCCCACGCCGAAGCTGCGGCCGGGTAGCCTTCGAACTGGCCGACAATCGCCGGCAACACCGCGCTGCCCTGACCTTGGGTGGCCGGCGTCAGATGCTGCCAGTCGAACAGGAAACGCATGAAGTCCTGCAATGCCACCGGTTCGATTTCCCGGCGCAGGCGCTTGACCGTGTAGCGATGAATACGCGCCAGCAGATGGCGTTCGCACCATTCTTCGATTTCGCTGTGCGGCGTGAACTGGCCGCGCAACACATAGCCTTCACGCTCCAACTGCGCGAGGGACTGATTGACCTGCGCGGCTGGCAAAGCAAGCGACTCGGCGATGGCGGACAACGGGATTGGCCCGAAGGCGCCGAGCCGGGCGCGGATCACTTCGAGCAGGGCTTCATCGAATGTCCACGTTTCGTCGAAACCGGGCAGCTCTACCGCTGCAGTCTGCAATGTGGCCTGTGGATAAAGTGCCCGCAGACAACTCAAACGCTCGCGCGCCAGCCATAACTGATGCTCAGCGTCGACCTGTAACAGGCAAGCACGCCCGCCGGTCATCAGCGTTTGCAGCCAGTCCGGCCAACCCGCGTTGGCCTGCGCCTCGGTGTCGCTGATGCAGGCGAGGCTCATCAGCGCTTCGTGCATTTCATCCATCGAATTGGGCGACGGCCACGCTTCTTCGCGCACCGCCGTGATCGCGTCGGCATCGAGCGCACCGAGGTCGTCGGTCGATTGCGGATCGCTCCAGCGTCGGTTGATCACCGCTTGGGTGCGACGTTCTTCAAGCGGCGCGTCGTCGAGAAACGTGTACGGCCGGGCGCTGAGAATTTCCGCCGCCAGTGGCGACGGCGCAGGCAAATCCCGCGCGATCAGGCGCACCTCGCCACGCTCCATGCGCCGCAGCAGGGTCAGCCAGCCTTCGCTGTCCATCGCTTCGTGCAGGCAATCGTCGAGGGTTTGTTCGACCAGCGGATGCTCGGGGACTTCGCGCTCGCCGGCGAGGTTTTCCAGGCAGGCGATCTGGTCGGGAAACACACTGGCGATCAGGTCTTCGCTTTTCATCCGTTGCAGTTGCGGAGCGACTTTGCGCCCGCCGGTGAAGCGCGGCAACGCCAGCGCCACCCCGGCATTCCAGCGCCAGCGCACGCCGAACAACGGCGCATCAAGCACCGCTTGAATGAGCGTGTGTTCAGCGCTGTTGCTGTGCAGGTAACGCCAGACTTCATCGAGCTCGAAACTGTGACTGGTCGAGAGCGACAAGACGATCGCGTCTTCGCTGGCAGCGGCCTGCAGCTCGAAGTTGAAGGTGCGGCAGAAACGCTTGCGCAGGGCCAGGCCCCAGGCGCGGTTGATGCGGCTGCCGAACGGCGTGTGGATGATCAGTTGGGTGCCACCGGACTCGTCGAAAAACCGCTCCATCAACAGCGTGTCCTGCGAGGGCAGGGCGCCGAGGGTTTGCCGTGCGCGCGCCAGATATTCGACCAGTTGCTCGGCGCTGGCGAGGTTGAGGCCGAGTGTGGCGGTCAGCCAGTCGAGCGCCGGTTGCAGATTCCCGGGGCTGGCGCTGAGCAATTCGTCCAACTGCGCTTGCAGGCGCGCGACGGCCGCCGACAGTTCATCACTGCGCCCCGGCGCTTCGCCGAGCCAGAATGGAATGGTCGGCGGCATGCCCTGCGCATCCTCGACGCGCACCTTGCCACTTTCCACCCGCAGGATGCGGTAAGAGGTATTGCCGAGCTGGAACACATCGCCAGCGATACTTTCCACGGCGAAATCTTCGTTGACGCTGCCGATGTTCAAACCCTGCGGTTCAAGCAGCACGCTGTAGTCGGCGTTGTCCGGGATGGTGCCGCCACTGGTCACGGCGGTCAGTTGCGCGCCACGCCGCCCACGCAACGTGCGGCTGACGGCGTCGCGATGCAGGTAGGCGCTGCGGATGCCCTGGCGCCCGTTGTAGCCTTCGGCGAGCATGCTCAGCAGGGCCTGATAGTGTTTTTCATTGAGGTCGCGATACGGCCACGCTTGGCGGAACATCGCCAGCAAGGCGTCTTCCGACCATTCCTGGCAACTGACCTCGGCAATGATCTGCTGCGCCAGCACGTCCAGCGGTTTTTCCGGAATGTGCAGCGTATCGAGCTCGCCCCGACGCACGCAGTCGAGCAGGGCGGCGCACTCGATCAGGTCGTCGCGGGTGGTGGCGAACAAACGCCCCTTGGGCGTGCCGCCGACCTGGTGTCCGGAGCGACCCACTCTTTGCAGAAACGCGGCGATCGAACGCGGCGAACTGATCTGGCAGACCAGGTCGACTTCACCGATATCGATGCCCAGTTCCAGCGACGCGGTGGCGATCAGCACTTGCAGCTCGCCGCGCTTGAGCCGTTGTTCCGCATCGAGGCGAAACTCCTTGGCGAGACTGCCGTGGTGCGCCGCCACCGCGTGCTTGCCGAGGCGTTCGCTCAGATGCCGGCTGAGGCGCTCGGCGAGGCGCCGGGTGTTGACGAAAATCAGCGTGGTGCGGTGCTCGCGAGCAAGTTCGGCGAGACGGTCATAAACCAATCCCCAGACATCGGTGGCCATCACCGCCGACAACGGCACCGGCGGCACTTCGATGCCCAGGTCTCGCGGGCGGGCGTGGCCGATGTCGACGATCTCGCAGGGGCGCTCATGGCCGACGAGAAATTGCGCCACGGCTTCGACCGGTTTCTGTGTGGCGGACAGGCCGATTCGGGTCAGCGGTTCGCTGCACAAGGCTTGCAGGCGCTCAAGGCTCAAGGACAGGTGACTGCCGCGCTTGCCGGCGGCCATGGCGTGGATTTCGTCGATGATCACCGTGCGCGTGGTGCCGAGCATCTTACGGCCTGACTCGGAACCGAGCAGCACGTACAGCGATTCCGGAGTGGTCACCAGAATGTGCGGTGCGGTCTTGCGCATGGCGGCGCGGTCTTTCTGCGGGGTATCGCCGGTGCGCACGGCCGTAGTGATCTGCAGCTCGGGCAGACCCAGTTGGCGCAGTTGTTCGGTGATGCCGGCCAGCGGATTCTGCAGGTTGATCTGGATGTCATTGGACAGTGCTTTCAACGGTGAGACGTAAACCACCAGGGTTTCGGCGGGCAGACCGTCGGGGTGTTCGAGGCCGCGGTGGACAAGCTCATCGAGCACGGCGAGGAACGCCGTCAGGGTCTTGCCCGAGCCGGTGGGCGCGGCAATCAGCGTCGAACGGCGCTGGCGGATCAGCGGCCACGCACGGGCCTGGGCAGCTGTGACCGCCGGGAACGTGTGGCTGAACCAGGCGCTGACGGCGGGGTGAAAGCCGGCCAGAGCGCTGTTGGCGGGGAGGGGCAGATTCATGACTGAAGTTATGCGGGCGGGGGCGGGAAGATGCAAGTACCGCTGGGGATCTCGGCTGTCTGGCAGTGCCCCTCGCGAGCAAACTCGCTCCCACAGTTGACCGCGTGCCCATGTGGGAGCGAGCTTGCTCGCGAAGGGGGCAATTGCCACAACACAAATCCTGGCGATACACACTTTGCGGATGACGGTTGCGCACTAAACCCGCAAAATGCAACGATTCCGGCAATTATCGACGACGGTTCCACGAGATCCGTCGCTAAAGCCATCGTTCCAATCAGACTGGGCCTGCTGACTCTATGCGAATGCGCCTTATGTTACTGGGCGGCGGAAATGCCCTTGGGCAGGCGCTGATTCGCCTCGGTGCGGAAGAAGACATCGGTTTTCTTGCCCCCCGCCCGCCCGAAAATGGCTGGGATGCCGCGAGCCTCACACAATTGCTCGACGACACCCGTCCCGATGCGTTGATCAACCTCGCCTACTATTTCGACTGGTTCCAGGCCGAGAGCGTCAGCGAAAGCCGCATGACTGGCCAGGAGCGCGCCATCGAGCGTCTGGCCGAACTGTGCCAGCACCACAACATTGTCCTCGTGCAGCCGTCGAGCTATCGCGTGTTCGACGGTTCGCGGGCCACGGCCTACAGCGAAAAAGACGAACCGGTGCCGTTGGGCCTGCGCGGTCAGGCCTTGTGGCGCATCGAGCAAAGCGTGCGCGCAACCTGCCCGCAACATGTATTGCTGCGTTTTGGCTGGCTGCTCGACGACAGTGCGGACGGCACTCTCGGGCGCTTCCTCGCCCGCGCGGAAAAACCCGAAGAGTTGCTGCTGGCCGATGACCGTCGCGGTAATCCAACCCCGGTCGACGATGCCGCACGCGTGATCATCTCGGTGCTCAAACAACTCGACTGCGCCGCGCCGCTCTGGGGCACCTATCACTACGCCGGCCATGAAGCGACCACGCCGCTGGCGCTGGGCCAGGCGATTCTCACCGAAGCACGCAGTCTGCATCCGCTGGCGATCGAAGCACCGACCGCGCAGGCGCACGCCGCGCGCCCGGACGCCGCCGAGGAACCGCAACATGCGGTGCTGGCCTGCAAGAAAATTCTCCACACTTTCGGGATCAAGCCGCGTGCCTGGCGTGCTGCGCTCCCGAGCCTACTGGACAGGTTCTACCGACATGGCTGAAGCAAAGGTTTTAATCACGGGCGGCGCCGGATTCATCGGTTCGCACCTGACCGATGCCTTGCTCGCCAAGGGCTATTCGGTGCGCGTGCTCGACGACCTGTCGACCGGCAAGCGCAGCAACCTGCCGTTGGACAATCCAAAGGTTGAACTGGTGGTCGGTGATGTCGCCGATGCCGCACTGGTTGCCCGCGCCATGCAAGGTTGCAACGCTGTTGCGCATCTGGCGGCGGTGGCCTCGGTGCAGGCCTCGGTGGATGATCCGGTGAAAACCCACCAGAGCAATTTCATCGGCACTTTGAATGTCTGCGAAGCCATGCGCCTGGCCGGGGTCAAACGTGTGGTGTATGCCTCCAGCGCGGCGGTGTACGGCAACAATGGCGAGGGTGAGTCGATTGATGAAGACACGCCAAAAGCACCGCTGACACCCTATGCCTCGGACAAACTGGCCGGTGAGCAGTACTTCGATTTCTACCGCCGCCAGCATGGCCTGGAGCCGGCGATTTTCCGCTTCTTCAACATTTTCGGTCCACGTCAGGATCCGTCCTCGCCGTATTCCGGAGTGATCAGCATCTTCAGCGAACGCGCCTCGAAAGGTTTGCCGATCACCGTGTTTGGCGATGGCGAGCAGACCCGCGATTTTCTGTATGTCGGTGATCTGGTCGATTTGCTGGTGCAGGCGCTGGAAAAGCCCGAGGTGCAGGAAGGGGCGGTCAACGTTGGCTGGAACCAGGCGATGAGCCTGAAGCAGATGCTCGAAGCATTGAAATCGGTGGTCGGTGAACTGCCGCCCGTGAGCTACGCGCCGGCACGTTCGGGGGATATCCGCCATTCGCGAGCCGATAACCGACGCTTGTTGCAGCGCTTTGAAATGCCGCCGCAGACGCCGATGAGTGTGGGCTTGGCGCGCTTGCTCGGGCGCGGATGAAACAAGCTTTCGGACATGAAAAAGGCGCCCATCATCAGGCGCCTTTTTCACGGCCGGAATATCGCTATCCCTGTGGCGAGGGAATGTTGTCCCCCGATCGACTGCGTACGGTCGTCGTCAGTTCTGCGTCTGCCCGCCACTCAGCCTCACTCACCACCACGTGAACGTTCGGTAAAAAACCGGCTTAGAACTTGTAGCCCAGACCGACCATGTAGATGAACGGATCGACGTCCACATTCACCCGTGCACGGGTGCCCGGTGCGACGGCGTTGTTCTCGACGGTCGCGCGGGTGTCGATGTCGATGTAACGCACTTGGGCGTTGAGCATGATGTTGTCGGTGATCATGTAATCGGCGCCGACCTGCCACGCCAGACCCCAGGAATTTTTCGCCTTGAAGTTGCTGAAACCGTTGGCGCTGGCTTCGCTGCCGACGTGCTCGTCGTAGATCCAGGTGTAGTTGATGCCCCCACCGACGTAGGGCTGGAAGGCCGATTTCGAATCCAGCGGGTAGTAGACGACGCTGAGAGTCGGCGGCAAGTGTTTCAGGGTGCCGAGCTTGCCATTGGCGGCGGGCAGCGCGGTGCCCTTGAGCTTGACGTCATGCTCGAACGGCGTGGCGGCCAGCAATTCGATACCGATGTTGTTGGTGAGCATGTAGGCGAAGTTCAGACCCAGCTGGGTGTCGCTGCTCATGGTCGCCTTGCCGCCCAGATTGGTGCCGCTCAGCGGACCCTGATCGACCTTGACGCTGGAGCTGTCGGCCTTCGGGTTGACGGTGATCGCGCCGGCGCGCACGAGAATATCGCCTGCCTCGTGAGCGTGGGCGAGCGGGGCTGAGAGCGCGAGGGCAAACAGCGAGGCGCTGAGCAAGGACTTGTTCATGGGGGCTCCGAAAGGACATAAAAATTCGATGTCCTAGGGTACGAAGCCGTCTGCTACGGTGTTTTGACTCAGCTCAATGAAACAGTGAAACCCCGGATTTTTGCGGTGTCTGTGCTGGCCCTTTCGCGAGCAAGCCCGCTCCCACAGGGGAATGCGTTGCAAATGTGGGAGCGGGCTTGCTCGCGAAGGCTATAGGACAAACAACACAAAACTACCGGGCCTTACTCCGGCAATTCGTACGCATAAATCTTGTCCGCCTCCATCTGATACCCGGCATCGGCCAGTTCACTGCTCGAGGCTTTCACCTGCAACGGCCCCTCAACCCAGTAAGGCTGATACAGCTCATCAAGCTTCACGCCCAGTTCGCTTTTCACATGGACGATCTGGTTCGACGGCGGTGGCGGTACGTGGATGCAGGCGCCGAAATACGGCACCAGCAAAAAGTCCGTGGTGCGCCCCTCTTCGCTGACTTCCAGCGGCACGATGTAACCGGGCAGGCGAATGTTCTGCCCGTCGAGGCTCTTCACCACCGGCGCATTCGGCATGTCTTGCCTGGCCGCCGGTGCGGACTCGGCGGAAAGTGCGTCGCCCATCTTCGACAGGTCGTGCAGCGGGGTCATGTTGGGTACTTCCGGCGCGGCGTCCGGCGGGATCATTTCCGACCAGGTCAGGTCTTTCGGCGCCGCTGCCCACACGGGCAGGGCGACCAGCATCAGCAGCGCTAGCAGGGCGCGGGGCATGGTGAACATCCTCATAAACGGATCGACAGGCCATCGGCCACTGATTGGCGATACGCGCGCCAGGCCGGCACGCTGCCCATCAGCAGCGCGGCCGCCAGAATGCCACCGAGCAGCGTCCATTCATACTCGCTCGGCCATGCCAGCGGCAGGTACAAGCCGTAATTGGCCTGCACGTAACCTTGCGCAGCGGCGATGCCGATGTACAGCAACGCGAGCCCGGCAATCACCCCGGTCAGCGCCAAAGCAAAGGCTTCCAGCAGCAGCAGACTTGCGATGTGCCACGGTCGCGCGCCCACCGAACGCAGAATCGCCATCTCGCGGCGGCGCTCGTTGAGGCTGGTGAGAATTGCCGTGAGCATACCGATCAACCCGGTCAGCACGACGAACAGCGAGACCACGAACAGCGCTTTTTCAGCGGTGCTCATCAGGCTCCACAATTCCTGCAAGGCCACGCCCGGCAGAATCGCCAGCATCGGCTCGCCCCGGTATTCGTTGATGTCGCGTTGCAGGGCGAAGGTGGAAATCTTGCTGTTGAGGCCGAGCATGAACGCGGTGATCGCTTGCGGCGTCAGGTCCATGTTGCGCGCCTGATCAGCGCTGATCCGCCCGTTGCCGCGCGCCGGTACACCGTTGTGCCAATCGATGTGAATCGCTTCCATGCCGCCGAGGCTGATGTGCAGCGTGCGGTCCACCGGCGTGCCGGTGCGCTGCAGGATGCCGACCACGGTGAACGGTTTGTCGTCGTGCTTGACCAGGCTGATCGCCGCCACGCCGTGGGCCAGTACCAATTTGTCGCCGAGCTTGTAGTGCAGGGCTTCGGCCACTTCGGCGCCGAGCACCACTTCGAACGGATCTGTCGCAAACGCACGTCCGTCGGCCAGCGCCAAGTGCTGCCGGCGACCGTACTGGTAGTGCTCGAAGTAGGCTTCGGTGGTGCCCATCACGCGATAACCGCGATGGGAATCGCCGAGGGACATCGGGATCGCCCACTTCACTTTCGGGTTGCTGGCGAAATGTTCAAAGCTGTCCCAGCGAATGTTGTTAGTGGCATTGCCGATGCGAAACACCGAGTACAACAGCAGGTTTACCGAACCGGAGCGCGCGCCGACAATCAAGTCGGTGCCGCTGATGGTGCTGGCGAAACTGGCTTTGGCTTCGGTGCGCACGCGCTCGACCGCCAGCAGCAAGCACACTGATAAAGCGATGGCGAACGCGGTGAGCAACGCGGTGAAACGGCGATTGGCCAGGCTGGCCATGGCCAGACGAAACAGATACATCTCAAACCTCGGCAGACGTAGCGGCGCGATTGAGTTCGGCCAGGGACAGGTGACGATCGAACAGCGGCGCCAGGCTCTGGTCATGGCTGACGAACAACAGACTCGACCCGGCCTCGCGGCACTCGGCGAACAACAGCCGAATGAAATTCTCGCGGGCGTCGTAATCCAGCGCTGACGTCGGTTCGTCGGCGATCACCAGTTCCGGTTGGCCGATCAGTGCGCGCGCGGCGGCGACCCGTTGTTGCTGGCCGATCGACAATGAATCGGCGCGCCGGCTGAGGATGCTTTCGTCCTTCAAACCCAAATGGGCGAGCAAGGTCGCGGCGGCCTGGTCGACACTGCCGTGACGCTGTTTCGCTCGCTGGGCGCGCAGTTTCGAAAAATGACAGGGCAGTTCGACGTTCTCGCGCACCGAAAGAAACGGCAACAGATTGAATTGCTGGAAAATGTAGCCGGTGTGATCGACACGAAAGGTGTCGCGAGCACCGGCGGAGAGCTCGGTCAGTTCCTGGCCGAGCAGGCGAATGCTGCCACGGCCCGGCTTCTGCACCCCGCCAAGCAAGCCGAGCAGAGTGGTCTTGCCGCTGCCGCTGGGGCCTTTGAGGAACAGGGTTTCGCCGGCTTCCAGACGAAACGCCGGGATGTCCAGCAGCGGCGGGTGACCGGGCCAGTTGAAGCCCAGGTTTGCGAGTTCGATGAGTGCTTGGGTCATGGCGCCGATTTCATGGTTGGACACGGATCTCTGTAGGAGCTGCCGAAGGCTGCGATCTTTTGATCTTGATCTGCACAATCAAAAGATCGCAGCCTTCGGCAGCTCCTACAGGGGATCTTCATTCGCTTCAGAATTTCAGCGCAGCCGATTTCGCCGTCACTTCCGCGCCTTGCTGGCCGCTGGCGCTGATCAGTTGTACCTGAATCTTCTGCGTCGCCGGGAAGGTCTTGAAGATGTTCGCCAGATCCAGCGTGTTCAGCGCCCCCGGTGCGGCGCAGTTGAACTGGTAATGCGCATGGATTTCGCTGTGGTCGTGGTGATGCTCGTGACCGTCCTTGTCCGCTTCATCTTCGTCGTGATCGTCGGCATCCGGCTTGTCGCCGAACAGCGGGCTTTCCAGTTCCTGGCTGACCACCTTGCAACCGGCCGCAGCGGGCAGACTGAACAGGGCCAATGGTTTTTCCAGTTGCGCACGAGCGGCAGCGACTTTGGCCTTGTCGGTATCGGACGTCGCGGCGTGTTCAAAACCCACCAGATTCATCGCCGGGCTTTCCAGCTCAAGCTCCAGGGTCTGACCATCGAGCGCGGCGTTCAGCCGACCCACACCATGTTCGTGAGCGCCGAGGCTGCCGTGCTCATGATCGTGATCGTGCTCATCAACCGCATGGGCAGCGGCCAGCGGCAACAGGGCAAACGGCAAAGCGAGCAACAGACGACGCATGACGGACTCCGAGAAAAATGAAAAGGTTGTTATGTAATCTTATAACGAAAGTGCGCAGAGTGTGCCCGTGCGCTTGAGATTGCGCAAGACGTGGCTAAGCACCGCCCGGGATGAGTTCGCGGGCGGTGCTGGGATTGGATGTCATGCTTGCAGAATCAGAAGCCTGCGCCGGGATAGTCGAACCAATAGTGTCCCGAAAGAACATCGTTGATCAGATTTGCGTCGAGCACGCTCGGGGCATCGCGACTGAAACGCTGTCGCCAAGCCGGAAGCCACCAGTAGTTGATGGCTGTTCCGCGCGGAAATACCACCAGAGTCAGCACCTCCTTATCCATTTTGCCCTGCGTGTAGAGTTGATGACTGCGATCCATCAGGGCCATGTACTGGTCGATTGGCAGTCTGAACATCAGTGCCATGGTGAAGATTTTTTCACTCTGACTGAACGCCGGACTCTGCAGTACCCGCAATGCTTCGCAAGTGTGTGAATTCGGTTGACTCGCTATGCTCTGGCCTTCGGGGGTTGAAAGTATGTCGAAACGATCATCCATGTCTCGCCAGTCGGTCCGGCTATTGCGCTCAAAGTAATCACGAATGACAAGGGTCAGTGGACCTGCAGTTTCCCCATCAGCGGGACAAGCCGAAAGATCGGCAGGCAACCAGATGCGCCATGCCACGATGAGCAAAAACGGAATTATGAGGAGGAGCGAATAAGGGCGTTTCATTACATGGTGCTGTGAGAAAAAGAACACTCTAGATGAATGCTCGATAACCGCCACACTGGACGACTTTACTTGGCGTTGCACAAGTCCCATGGGAGCATGCAGGTCAGAAAAGTGCGGGAGCGAACTCGATGTTGCGGATACGCGGAATGGTCGGCGAGGTGCCGGTGGATTTGACGGTGGAGCTGGATGACAGCGATTGGGCGAGGCTGGGTTCCGCGTTAAGCGGGCAGGCGCCGGTTGCGCAGTCTGAGACAGTGGCGTCGGCTTCGGCGGCGAAGCCGGTGAATCAGGATGATGCGCTGTGGCAGGTGGCCAAAGACTTGTTGCGCAAGGCCGGCCAGCTCAGTGGGCCGGATCTGCTCGAGCAACTGGAAGCGCTGACCGGCAGTGCGGCGGCGGGCAAGCGTTTGCTCGTGCGTTTACGCCACAGTTCCGAAGTGAAGGTGGCGAGCGGCGGGGATACGCCGCTCTATAGCTGGATCGGGTAAGGCCTTAATACAGCGCCGCAAACACTTTGCGACGGTAAGCCGTCACCAACGGATGATCATTGCCCAGCAGTTCGAACACTTGCAGCAGAGTCTTGTGTGGCAACCCTTCGCCGTAGCTGCGGTTGCGGATGAACAGTTTGAGCAGGGCGTCCAGGGCCGCGTCGTACTGCTGGCGCGCCAGTTGCTGGATCGCCAGTTGGTACACCGCTTCATCATCCTGAGGATTTTGCGCCAGGCGGCTTTTCAGGTCGGCGGCGTCCGGTAGGTCGCGGGCGAGGCCGAGGAAGTGGATCTGCGCTTTGGCACCGGCCAGTGCGGCTTTGTGTTCATCGCTCTTGACCGCGTCGAGCACAGTTTGCGCTTCGCCCAGCTCACCGCGCTCGGTCAGGCAACGGGCATAAAGGATCAGCGCTTTGGCGTTGGTGTTGTCTTCATTGAGCAGGGCGACCAGCGCCGCTTCGGCCTCGGCGAAGTGACCGTCGTCGAACATCGCCTGAGCCTGTTCGAACGGGTCGGCAGCGGCCGGCGGGGGCATCTGCACATGCGGTTCAAGCAGGGCGCGCACGGCGGACTCCGGTTGTGCGCCGGCGAAACCGTCGACCGGTTGCCCGTCCTTGAACAGCACCACGGTCGGCAGGCTGCGAATGCCGAAGCGGGCGACGATGTCCTGCTCGACGTCGCAATTGACCTTGGCCAGCAGCAACTCGCCTTGATAGCTCTCGGCAATGCCTTGCAGCATCGGCATCAGCGCCTTGCACGGCGCACACCACTTGGCCCAGAAATCCACCAGCACCGGTTTGTTGAAGGAGGCTTCGATCACTGACTGGTCGAAATCGGCAGTCGTGGCGTCGAAGATGTACGGCGTTTGCTGACTCATGGAGGATCTCGTAAAAGCGTGGATGGGCTCACTATAAAGCTTCGCGAGGGGCTGCTGAAAGCTGTAACACTGATCGTTCCCATGCTCCGCGTGGGAATGCCTCCGGTGACGCTCTGCGTTACGCCGTACGAAGGGACGCGGAGCGTCCCGGGCTGCATTCCCACGCAGAGCGTGGGAACGATCATGCGCGGGGGGCGTGGTAAAGGCTCACATGCCGAAACTCTTCCGGCTCGGCCAGATCCGGCAAGGTCATCGCCTCGAGCATTTCAATTCGCTCATACAACGGGTGACGAAAATCCCGAACCCGCGAATCCGCCACCAGCGCCTCGCGGCCTCGACTGAGAAACGCATCGAGCAGCGGCAGGTTGGCGCGGTCGTACAGGACGTCGGCGACCAGAATCAGATCGAAGCGATCGGCCTCGGCAAAGAAATCCGTCGAATAACTCATCTGCACATCGTTGAGCTCGGCATTCGCCCGGCACGCGGCAATCGCCAGCGGATCGAGATCGCAGGCCACCACTTCCAGCGCTCCGGCCTTCACCGCCGCGATCCCGGCAATCCCCGAGCCGGCGCCGAAATCCAGCACGCGCTTGCCGCGCACCCACTCGGGACACTCAGCCAGGTAACGCGCCACGGCCAAGCCGCTGGCCCAGCAAAAACTCCAATAGGGTGGCTCGTGCAGGATGCGTTGGGTCTCTTCCTGGCTGAATTCGCGGGCCATGTTGTCGCCGTCGATCAACCACAACTGCAAATCGGTGCCGGGCAGCGTGCAGGCTTTGAGTCTGGCGTCGCCGAGCAATTCCCCCAAAGCCTGCTGCAGGTCGAGCGGTGCCTTCATGGTGCTTTGACAAATTGCAGCTGGCCCAGAGCCTGAGTGGTCGGTTGAGTGATCGTCTGCGACGGCAGATGCAGAATCAGTTGCCCGGACTGGCTGGCGCGACCGCGCAGCTCAACTCGCGCGCCGACCGGAAACGCTTCGGGGTTGAAGCGCAGATGAAACGGCAGGACCTGGTTGTTGCCGATCAGGCTGGAACTGGCGAGCAGCTGTTGCGGGCGATCCTTTGTGTCGATCACCAGCAGCGCCAGTTCGACTTCGGCGCCAGCGGGCACGCCTTGCAGGGTGCCGCTCAGTTCGCGCTGATGGGCTGGCAGCGGGCCGAGTTCGGCGGCCTCTTTGGCTTTTTTCTGCGCCTGCTGCGGCGCAGGACCTGGCGTCGGCGGTTGCGGCTTGGGTGCGTCGCTGCCACAGGCCACCAGCAGGCTGAAAAGACTGAGCAGAACGAGCGGACGTAACGGCATTGGAGGCTCCGGCAGAATGAATTCCATGGATCAGACGATCATGCCGTTCTGTATACCGCAAAGCCTATGGCTTGTCTTGCCACGGGGATGCGCTACCATGGCCCTCCCATTTTTTGTTGCCAGCCACCATGCACTGTCCCTTCTGCGGTGCCAACGACACCAAGGTCATCGACTCGCGTCTGGTCGCCGAGGGCGAACAGGTGCGCCGCCGGCGTGAATGCCTGGCCTGCGGCGAACGTTTCACGACGTTCGAGACGGCCGAACTGGTGTTGCCGCGCCTGATCAAAACCGACGGCAGCCGCCAACCGTTCGACGAAGAAAAATTGCGCGCCGGCATGCAGCGCGCGCTGGAGAAACGTCCTGTCAGCGTCGAGCGCCTCGAATCCTCTCTGGTCCACATCAAGCACAAGCTGCGCGCCACCGGCGAGCGCGAGGTCAAGTCCCTCGTGGTCGGCGAATTGGTGATGGCCGAGTTGCAAAAGCTCGATGAAGTCGCCTACATCCGTTTTGCCTCGGTGTACAAGCGCTTTCAGGATCTCAATGAGTTCCGCGAAGAGATCGACCGCCTCGCCCGCGAACCGGTGAAAGAATGACCACCGCCGCCGAGCAGGCGATCCTCGACGCGCATTTCATGGCCCGCGCGCTGGAACTGGCGCGCAAAGGTCACTACACCACCCATCCCAATCCTCGGGTCGGTTGCGTGGTGGTGCGTGACGGGCAGATTGTCGGCGAAGGCTGGCATGAGCGCGCCGGCGAGCCCCATGCCGAAGTCCACGCCCTGCGCGCCGCTGGCACGCAGGCCCGGGGCGCCACGGCGTATGTCACCCTCGAACCTTGCAGCCACCACGGGCGTACCCCGCCGTGCGCCGATGCCTTGGTGACCGCTGGCGTTGCCCGGGTCGTGGCGGCGATGCGCGATCCCAATCCGCAGGTCGCCGGGCGCGGTTTGCAGCGCCTGACCGAGGCTGGTATTGCCACCGAAAGTGGTGTGCTGGAGGCTGAAGCACGCAAGCTCAATCAAGGTTTTCTGAAGCGCATGGAACATGGCTTGCCGTTCGTGCGGGTCAAGTTGGCCATGAGCCTCGACGGGCGCACGGCGATGGAAAGCGGCGAGAGCCAATGGATCACCGGCCCGGCGGCGCGTTCTGCGGTACAGCGTTTGCGCGCTGAGACGGCAGTAGTGCTGACCGGCGCCGACACGGTGTTGGCTGATGGCGCACGCTTGACCGTACGCGCGGACGAACTCGGTCTCGACAGCGAGCAAACTGCGCTGGCCATGAGTCGCCCGCCATTGCGCGTGTTGATCGATGGCCGCCTGCGGGTGCCGCTGGATGCGCCATTCTTCAAGGCCGGGCCGGCGCTGGTCGCCACCTGTGTCGCCGTCGAGGAGCAATACGCCAACGGCCCGGAATGCCTGATCGTGCCGGGTGAAGACGGCCAGGTCGACCTGCATCAATTACTTATCGAACTGGCCAGCCGTGGCACCAACGAGGTGTTGGTCGAGGCCGGTCCGCGACTGGCCGGGGCCTTTGCGCAACTGGGTCTGGTCGACGAATTCGTGATCTTCATTGCCGGCAAGTTCCTTGGCTCAACGGCGCGTCCGCTGCTCGACTGGCCGCTGGCGCAGATGAAAGATGCGCCGGAACTGAAAATCACTGAAATCCGCGCGGTGGGCGATGACTGGCGAGTCACTGCGATTCCTGTCCCTTCAGCCCGCGTATAATTCCCGGCCATTGCGTTAGCCCTGGCCCCGTTCTCAAGGAGAACCCCATGTTCACCGGCATCATCGAATCCATCGGCAGTATCCGCGCACTGACCCCAAAGGGCGGTGATGTGCGGGTGCACGTCGACACCGGCAAGCTCGACCTGAGCGACGTCAAACTGGGTGACAGCATTGCGGTCAACGGCGTTTGCCTGACCGCCGTCGAGTTGCCGGGCAATGGTTTTGCTGCCGACGTCAGCCGCGAAACGCTCGATTGCACCGCCATGAATGACCTGAAAAGCGGCAGCCCGGTCAATCTGGAAAAAGCCCTGACACCGACCACTCGCCTCGGCGGGCATCTGGTCAGCGGTCACGTCGATGGCGTCGGCGAAGTGGTATCGCGTAGCGACAATGCCCGCGCTGTGGAATTTCGCATCCGCGCACCGAAAGAGCTCGCCAAGTACATCGCCCACAAAGGCTCGATCACCGTGGACGGCACCAGCCTGACCGTGAACGAAGTCGATGGCGCCGAATTCATGCTGACGATTATTCCGCACACCCTCAGCGAAACCATCATGGCTTCGTACAAACCGGGCCGCCGGGTGAATCTGGAAGTCGACCTGCTGGCGCGTTATCTGGAACGTCTACTGCTGGGTGACAAGGCTGCAGAAAAGACCGCCGGCAGCACCATCACCGAAAGCTTTCTGGCCCAAAACGGCTACCTCAAATAATTCAAGAGAAGGGGGTGCCTTGTGGCGCTCAATAGCATCGAAGAACTGGTTGAAGACATCCGCCAAGGCAAGATGGTCATCCTCATGGATGACGAAGACCGCGAGAACGAAGGCGACCTGATCATGGCCGCCGAGTGCTGCCAGGCCGAACACATCAACTTCATGGCCAAGCACGCCCGTGGCCTGATCTGCATGCCGATGAGCCGCGAGCGTTGTGAACTGCTGAAGCTGCCGCTGATGGCGCCGCGCAACGGTTCCGGTTTCGGCACCAAGTTCACCGTTTCGATCGAAGCTGCCGAAGGCGTGACCACCGGCATCTCCGCCGCCGATCGCGCGCGCACCGTGCAAGCGGCTGCCGCTAAAGACGCCAAGGCCGAAGACATCGTCAGCCCGGGCCACATCTTCCCGCTGATGGCCCAGGCCGGCGGTACCCTCGCTCGCGCCGGCCACACCGAAGCCGCTTGCGACCTGGCGCGCATGGCCGGTTTTGAGCCGAGCGGGGTGATCTGCGAGGTGATGAATGACGACGGCACCATGTCCCGTCGCGCTGAACTCGAAGCGTTCGCCGCCGAACACAACATCAAGATCGGCACCATCGCCGACCTGATCCACTATCGGATGATCCACGAACGTACCGTTCAGCGGATTGCCGAGCAGCCGCTGGACAGCGAACTGGGCCAATTCAACCTGGTGACCTATCGTGATTCGGTGGAAGGCGACGTGCACATGGCACTGACCCTGGGCACTGTTTGCGCCGAAGAGCCGACGCTGGTTCGCGTGCACAACATGGACCCGCTGCGCGACCTGCTGATGGTCAAGCAACCGGGCCGCTGGAGCCTGCGCGCCGCCATGGCTGCGGTCGCCGAGGCCGGCAGCGGTGTAGTGCTGCTGCTCGGTCACCCGCTCGATGGCGACGTGCTGCTGGCGCATATCCGTGAAACCGGTGAGCAGGCAGCGCCGAAAAAGCCGACCACTTACAGCATCGTCGGTGCCGGTTCGCAGATCCTGCGAGACCTCGGTGTGCGCAAAATGCGCTTGATGTCGGCACCAATGAAATTCAATGCGATATCCGGTTTCGATCTGGAAGTTGTAGAATACGTGCCCTCCGAATAATGACCGGCTGTTTCCGGACTCCGATTCGCGGCAAACAAATCACTGAGGGACGCGTAGCAGACGCGTCCCGGCTCTTTAAGAGAACTGACGAATGACCCTGAAGACCATCGAAGGTACCTTCATCGCCCCCAAAGGCCGCTACGCTCTGGTAGTGGGCCGCTTCAACAGCTTCGTGGTTGAAAGCCTGGTCAGCGGTGCCGTTGATGCCCTGGTTCGCCACGGCGTGAGCGAAAGCGACATCACCATCATCCGCGCACCGGGCGCCTTCGAAATCCCGCTGGTTGCGCAGAAAGTCGCGCAGAAAGGCGAGTTCGCAGCGATCATCGCCCTCGGCGCGGTCATTCGTGGCGGTACTCCGCACTTCGAATACGTGGCGGGCGAGTGCACCAAAGGCCTGGCTCAGGTCTCCATGGAATTCGGCGTACCGGTCGCGTTTGGCGTGCTGACCGTCGATTCCATTGAGCAAGCCATCGAACGTTCCGGCACCAAAGCCGGTAACAAAGGTGCCGAAGCTGCCCTGTCCGCTCTGGAAATGGTCAGCCTGCTGGCGCAGTTGGAGGCCAAGTGATTAGCGACGAAAGCGATCGTTTCAACCCGCGCGATCCGAAACCTGCGGATGCCGGCAAGCCGTCGAAAAGCGCCAAGCGTCGCGAAGCCCGTCAGCTCGCGACTCAAGCGCTGTACCAGTGGCACATGGCCCGGCAATCGCTGAACGAGATCGAAGCGCAGTTTCGCGTGGATAACGATTTCACCGATGTCGACGGCGCCTACTTCCGCGAAATCCTTCACGGGGTTCCGCAGTTCAAGACCGAAATCGACACCGCCCTGACGCCTTGCCTGGATCTGGCGATCGAAGAGCTGGACCCGGTTGAACTGGCGGTTCTGCGCCTGTCGACCTGGGAACTGCTCAAGCGCGTCGACGTGCCGTACCGCGTGGTCATCAACGAAGGTATCGAGCTGGCCAAAGTGTTCGGTTCGACCGACGGCCACAAGTTCGTCAACGGCGTGCTCGACAAGCTGGCCCCGCGCCTGCGTGAAGCTGAAGTGAAGGCGTTCAAGCGCTGATCGGCGCTTGAACACTTTTTCTCGGCCATGGGCGAGTTTGAGCTGATCCGCAATTTCTTCGCCGCCGCGCCTTGTGCGCAGGGCGGCGAAGGCGTTGCTCTGGGGATCGGTGACGACTGCGCCTTGCTGGCGGTTCCCGCTGGCGAACAGCTGGCGGTTTCCACCGATACGCTGGTGGCCGGCGTGCATTTCGCCGACCCCTGCGATCCGTTTCTGCTCGGTCAGCGCTCGCTGGCCGTGGCGGTCAGCGATCTGGCCGCCATGGGCGCTGCGCCCGTTGCCTTTACCCTTGCCCTGACCTTGCCGACGGTGACTGCCGATTGGCTGCAAGCCTATGCCCGTGGTCTGAACCGCATGGCGCAAAGCTGCGGCGTGGCGCTGGTCGGTGGCGACACCACGCGCGGGCCGCTGAGCCTGACCGTCACCGTATTCGGCCGCGTACCGGCCGGCCAGGCGTTGACCCGCAGCGGCGCGCAGCCCGGCGATCTGCTTTGCGTCGGCGGCGAACTGGGCAATGCGGCCGGCGCCTTGCCGCTGGTGCTGGGGCAGCGTGATGCGGCGCCCGACATCGGCCAGGTGCTGCTTGATCATTACTGGTCACCGCAACCGCAACTGGCGCTCGGTCAGGCCCTGCGCGGCAAGGCCACGGCTGCGCTGGACATCTCCGACGGTCTGCTGGCCGATTGCGGGCATATCGCGCTGGCGTCGAAGGTGCGACTTGAGATTGAACGCGAGCGCGTACCGTTGTCGGATGCTTTAGTGGCGTTTCTCGGGCAACGCGGTGCCGAGCGCGCGGCACTGAGCGGCGGCGATGATTACGTGCTGGCTTTCACCTTGCCGTCCGCCGAGTTGCCGGCGCTGTTGGCTGACGGCTGGTCGATCCATGTGATCGGCCGGGTCAGCGACGGCCAGGGCGTGGCGCTGCTGGACCGCGACGGGCGCGACATCACCCCGCTAATTCGCGGCTACCAACATTTTCAGGAGACACCGTGACAGATCACCCGAAACAGGTCCCTGCCGAATTCGTGCCTCCTTCGGTCTGGCGCAATCCGTGGCATTTTCTCGCGTTCGGCTTCGGCTCCGGCACCTTGCCCAAGGCACCGGGCACGTGGGGCTCGCTGGTGGCGCTGCCGTTCATTCCGTTGTGGCAGATGCTGCCCGACTGGGGCTACTGGCTGATGCTGGGCATCACCATGCTGTTCGGCTTCTGGCTGTGCGGCAAAGTCGCTGACGATTTGCGTGTGCATGACCACGAAGGCATCGTCTGGGACGAAATGGTCGGGATGTGGATCACCCTGTGGCTGGTGCCGGAAGGCTGGTACTGGCTGCTCGCGGGTTTTCTGATGTTCCGCTTCTTCGATATTCTCAAGCCGTGGCCGATCCGCTGGATCGACAAGCACGTGCATGGCGGCGTCGGCATCATGCTCGACGACGTGCTGGCCGGAGTGTTCGCCTGGCTGGCGATGCAAGGGCTGGTTTGGGTATTCGCCTGATTCGTCTCAAGTGAGGAAATAACGGATGCTGCGACGCGGGTTGGCGCTGCTGGTTTTCGCTCTGCTGGGCACCGTTGCCCATGCGCAGGTGGCCGCGCCGACGCCTGCGGTCATCCATCTGGCCAGCGAAGACTGGGAAAATTACACCGCCGCCGATGGCCACGGTCTGGCCTGGGACGTGTTGCGCAAAGTCTTCGAGCCGGCCGGGGTCAAGTTGGACATTCGCACCGTGCCGTACACCCGTTCCATCGGGTTGGCGCAGTTGAAGGAAATCGACGCGCAGGTCGGCTCCTACCGCAACGAAGCCGAGCACTTGGTGTACCCGCAGTGGAATTTCGATTCCGATCACGTCTACGCATTGGGCCTGGCCAGCAGTCCGGCGCCGACCCAGGCGAATTTGGGTAAATACCGCCTGGCCTGGGTGCGCGGCTACCGCTACGAAAACTACCTGCCGAACATCAAGCGCTTCAATCAGATCGAGCGGCGTACCGGTATTTTGCTGATGCTCAAGCAGGGACGGGCCGATTACTACATCGACGCGCTGACCGAGGTTCAAGCCGTGGTGCGCGATGCGGCGGATCCGGCGCAGTACCGTTATTCGCATCTGGCTGAACTGCCGCTGTTTCTCGGTTTCGCCGATACCCCACAGGCTCGCGCGTTGATGGCGCTGTATGACCGGCGCATGACGGAACTGGTCAAGAGCGGGGAGCTACAGCCGATCTTCGAGAAGTGGCAGCAGCCGTACCCGTTCAACCCGAACTGAAGCCCAACACAAATCCCTGTAGGAGCTGACGAGTGCAACGAGGCTGCGATCTTTTGATCTGCTGCTTGTAGATCAAGATCAAAAGATCGCAGCCTCGTTGCACTCGACAGCTCCTACAAGGAGCGGGAGTGTCATCAAACTTTTTGATCGTTATGCCCGATAATTCAGCCTAAGCGTCTACAGGAACCTGCTGTTACAATGCCGGCCTGCGAATTTTCAGAATTTTTAGATCAGGAGCACACCGGTGCCTGTCGTCTTTGTTGCCGCTTGCAAGCTGCCAACGCCTTATGCGCAATTCACCATGCACGGGTTTCTCGATGAATCCACCGGCCGCGAGCACGTCGTGCTGAGCCTGGGTGAAATTGCCGACGGCGCTCCGGTACTCGGCCGTTTGCACTCCGAATGCCTGACCGGCGATGCCTTGTTCAGCCAGCGTTGCGACTGCGGTTCGCAACTGGACGCCGCTCTGCAGGCGATCGCCCGCGAAGGCCGTGGCGTGCTGCTGTATCTGCGTCAGGAAGGTCGCGGCATTGGTCTGCTGAACAAGATCCGTGCCTACGAATTGCAGGACGGCGGCGCCGACACCGTGGAAGCCAACGAGCGTCTGGGCTTTGCCGCCGATCAGCGCGATTACGCCATGTGCCTGCCGATGCTCGAGCATCTGGGCGTGAAAGCCCTGCGCCTGATGACCAACAACCCGCGCAAGGTCAAAGCGCTGACCGACATGGGCATCGTCGTTGCCGAGCGCGTGCCGCTGCACACCGGCCACAACCCGCACAACAAACTGTACCTGGCGACCAAGGCCAGCAAGCTCGACCACATGATGGGCAATGAGCATCAGGGCGAGGTCGACCGCGCGTGACCCGCGGCCAGGTGCGGCGGCGGTTGGCGGTGGCCTGGTGGCAATACCTGGCGCTGGCGCTGTTGCCGCTGTTCGTACTCAACGCGTTGTTCGGCGAAGGCCAGGGCCTCTTGCCGGTGCTGGCGATGCCTTTGTTCATCGCCGGCGTGGCCTCGATGTTTGTCAGCCTGAAGTATTTCGGCCGTTACAAACACGCATTGATCGCCACGCAAAAATCTCTCGATACCGCCGATGAACCCGCCGCCTGGATCGCCCTCGCGGCGCGTCGGCGTGCGGCGTTTCTGGTGGCGTCTTTGCCAGCGTGGATTGGCGCGCTGGCGGTCTTCGTCGGCCTCGAAGCCGTGCCGTTGATGCTGCTGGCGCTGTCCACCGCCGTGCTCTTCTACCTCTACCGTATTCCGCGTCAACTCGGCTGATGTCTCGCCTGTGGCTGGCGGTTCTGCTGCTCGTGCTGAGCAGCCCGGCGCTGGCCGCATTGCGGGTGGTCAGCCTCGCGCCCTCGCTGTCTGAAATCGTCGTTGAACTGGATTCTGCCGACTTGCTGGTCGGCGTGCTCGATGCTGGCGAGCGGCCGGCGGCGATTGCCGATGTTCCGTCTGTGGGTCGCTATGGCCAGCTCGACATGGAACGCTTGCTCAGCCTGAAACCGGATTTGCTGTTGCTCTGGCCCGCAAGCGTAGGCGCGGGGCAGCGTGATCTGCTCAAGCGCCTGAACATTCCGATCTTTGTCGCCGAGCCGCACACATTGACGCAGCTCGCCGCACAGATTGAAGCCATTGCCGAACAGATCGGGCGTCCTGAACGCGGGGCGAAACGGGCGGCCGAATTGCGCGAGCAGCTGGACGATCTGCGCCAGCGTTATCGTCGAGACGTGCCGCTGCGGGTGTTTTATCAAGTCTGGGACAAGCCGCTGTACACCGTCGGTGGCGGACAGATCATCAGCGATGCGCTTGAGGTGTGCGGCGCGCGCAATGTGTTCGCCGACCTTGATCTCCCGGCGCCGCAGGTGAGTATCGAGGCGGTGTTGCAGCGTGATCCAGAAGTGATCGTCGCCGGTGATCAGGCACAGCTTGAAGCGTGGACGGCCTGGCCGCAGGTGGCAGCGGTGAGGCAGGGGAGACTGCTATTGGTCGCTGACAAGGGCCTCGAGCGACCGAGTGGGCAGATGATTAGCGCCACCGCCAAGCTTTGCCAATTGATTGCGCCTGACCGGTAGACCGCGTCGCCTGCATTCGCGAGCAAGCCCGCTCCCACATTTGATTGGTTTCAACCATGAATCTGTGGTGCACCGAGATTCATTGTGGGAGCGGGCTTGCTCGCGAAGAGGCCAGTCAATCCAGCACAAATCAAGGATCAGAGTTCAGGCGTCCAGGTCACCCCGAACATCCACGCCCGACCTTCCTCCCGATAGCCATACTGCCCGCCTTCATAGCTGTAATTCGCCCGGCTGTAGCCCTTGTCCAGCAGGTTGTCGACCTTCAGATCCAGCTTGATCTCACGAGTAAGCGCCCAACTGCTGCGCAGTCCGAGTGTGCCGTAGCCACCCAGCGACTGGGTGTTTTTCACGTCATCGTAACTGCCGCTGACCAATTGCCAACTGGCGCCCACTCCCAAGCGATCGAACTGCCGATCCACATCCCAACTGGCCGTGCGTCGCGCCCGTCGCGCAAGGGTATGCCCGGTATCGCGATCACGCGGATCGATGATCGCCACGCCAAGATTGCTCTGCCAGCCGAACAGCTCGTGTCTGAGCGCCGCTTCAAAGCCATTGATCCGCGCCGACGCGACGTTTTGCGGGCGTGAGTTGCTGCCGAAGATGATCGCGTCTTCCAGGTCGGTGCGGTAAATCGAGGTTTCCAGGCGCGCGCTATCGCTCAACTGGCTGCGCCATTGCAGTTCGTAGCTTTTCGAGGTTTCCGGTTTCAGGTCGGGATTGCTGAAGTCCGGGTAGTACAGGTCGTTGAAGGTCGGCGCGCGGAAACCTTCGCTGTAGCTCAGCAACAGGTCGTTGTCCGGATTGAGCGGCAGGGTGAAGGTGCCGCTCCAGGTGTTCTGGCTGCCGAACTGCTGATTGTCATCGTGGCGCAGGCCGATCTCGGTGGAGAAACTGTCGGCCTGATAGCGATGCTGGATGAACGCTGCGCGATTCCAGCGGCTGTCCTCGTCGAACGCAGTGCTGCTGTTGACCCGGTCTTCGTACCAGTCGCCGCCGAGGATAAGGCTGTTGCGCGCATCCAGCATAAGGTCGTTCTGCCAGTTCAGCGAGTCGCGATAGGTGTTGAACACGGTGCGCTCGTCGCTGAGCTTGTCGAAGGTCTTTTCGCGGTTTTCGCTGTGGCCGAATTCGACGCGGGTTTTCCAGGTTTCGTTGACTCGCGCATCGACATAACTGCTAAGGCTGCTGACGTTGAAATCGCTGTAGGGCTGTTGTTGCAGCGACTCGAACGTCACCGGGTCGAAGCGGCCGAACGGATTGTCGAACTCACTTTTGCCACGGTTATCCAGCAGATTGGCGCCGATTTCGATGTCCTCGTTCAGCGCGTGGCTGATGCTCAGGCTCAGGGATTTGTTGCGGTAGGCGTCGTGATCGCCGTCGCTGGGGTACGAGTCGTGAGTGCGGTCGATCCCGCCAGTTTCGTTGAGGCTGGCGCCGAGGTTGAAGCGGGTTTTCTCATCGCCTGCGGACAATCCAAGACTGCGCTCCCATGTCTGCTGACTGCCGAAGCCCAGATGCAGGCGTGGCTGCAAGCCTTGCTCGGTGCCGCGCCGGGTGAAGATCTGGATCACCCCGCCAATCGCGTCGCTGCCATAAATCACCGAACGCGAACCGCGCAGCACTTCGACGCGCTCGATCTGCTCGATGTTCAGATGCTGCAGGTTGCTGTCGCCGGAAGTCGAATTGCCGATGCGCTGGCCATCGACCAGCACCAGGCTCTGCGCCGATTGCGTGCCGCGAATGTAGATCCCCGGCAGACTGCCGCGCCCGCCAGTCTGCGCCACTTGCACGCCGGGCACGCGCCGCAGCAGATCGGGCACGTCGCTTGGTTGCAGGCGATCAATGTCTTCGCGGGTAAACACGGTGTTGGCGGCGCTGCTGTCGTTGCGCGCCTCGACCTGACGATTGGCGCTGATCAACGTGTCCGGCAGCTTCAGCGCCTGATCGCGCTCGAATGTATCGGCAAGGGCGCTGGCGGTTGGCAGCAGGAGGAAGGGCAGGGCGAGGCGCGAGAGGTTCATGGACAGTCCAACGGCAGTTTCAGGTGTTACACAAATCAAATGTGGGAGCGGGCTTGCTCGCGAAAGCGGTGAATCAGTCAACTCATCATCAACTGATCCGCCGCATTCGCGAGCAAGCCCGCTCCCACAGGGGTTATGCATGTACCCAGCAGTTTATTTTTTAAGCAGATCCAGGCGCCGACGAATCGACGCTTCGATCCCGGCTTCATCCAGACCGCATTCGGTCAACATCTGCGCAGGCTTCGCGTGCTCGACGTAAATATCCGGCAAGCCCAGGTGCAGCATCGACTTGAGGATGTTCTCGCGCGCGAGGAATTCGCTGACTGCGCCACCGGCGCCGCCCATGATCGCGTTTTCCTCAATGGTCACCAGCAGTTCGTGGCTGGCGGCGATTTCGCGAACCAGGGCTTCGTCCAACGGTTTGACGAAACGCATGTCGACCACGGTGGCATCGATCTTATCGGCGACTTTCAGCGCTTCGGCCAGTTGCACGCCAAACACCAGCAGGGCGACTTTGCTGCCCTGACGGCGGATTATGCCTTTACCGATTTCGATTGGCGTAAGGTCTTTCTCGATGGTCGCGTTCGGGCCGCTGCCGCGCGGGTAACGCACTGCCGCCGGGCCGTTGAACAGGTGACCAGTAGTGAGCATCTTGCGCAGTTCGTTTTCATCGCTCGGGGTCATGATGAGCATGCCCGGGATGCAGCGCAGGTACGACAGGTCGAAGCTGCCGGCGTGCGTCGGGCCGTCTTCGCCGACGAGACCGGCGCGGTCGATGGCAAACAGCACGTCGAGGTTCTGCACCGCGACATCGTGCACCAACTGGTCGTAACCGCGTTGCAGGAACGTCGAGTAGATCGCCACCACCGGTTTCGCGCCTTCACAGGCCATGCCAGCGGCGAACGTGACCGCGTGCTGTTCGGCAATCGCCACGTCGAAATAACGCTCGGGGAAACGCTCGCTGAATGCCACCAGATCCGAGCCTTCCTTCATCGCCGGGGTGATCCCGACCAGACGCGCATCAGCCGCCGCCATGTCGCACAGCCACTCGCCGAACACCGCCGAATACTTCGGCCCGCTGGCGGCTTTCGGCGCAGCGGCCGGAGCATCCAGTGGTTCGAGTTTGGTGATGGCGTGATAACCGATCGGGTCGACTTCCGCCGGGGCGAAGCCTTTGCCTTTCTTGGTGACGATGTGCAGGAACTGCGGGCCTTTGAGGTCACGCATGTTGCGCAGCGTCGCGATCAGGGTTGGCAGATCATGGCCGTCGATCGGGCCGATGTAGTTCCAGCCCAGTTCTTCGAACAGGGTGCCGGGGACCAGCATGCCCTTGGCATATTCTTCGGTGCGACGGGCGATTTCCCAGGCGCCGGGCAGGCGCGACAGGACTTTCTTGCTGCCTTCGCGCATGCTCGCGTAGGTGCGGCTGGACAGGATCTTCGCCAGATAATTCGACAACCCGCCGACGTTGCGCGAGATCGACATGTCGTTGTCGTTGAGGATCACCAGCATGTTGGCGTTGACTTCCGGCGCATGGTTGAGCGCTTCGAAAGCCATGCCGGCGGTCAGCGCGCCGTCGCCGATCACGGCGATAGCCTTGCGATCGCTGTCCTGCAGACGGGCGGCAATGGCCATGCCCAGCGCGGCACTGATCGAGGTGCTGGAGTGGCCGACGCCAAAAGTGTCGTACTCGCTCTCGGAGCGGCGCGGGAACGCGGCAATGCCGTCCTTCTGACGCAGGCTGGCCATGCGCTCGCGGCGACCGGTGAGGATCTTGTGCGGATACGCCTGATGCCCGACGTCCCACAGCAGACGGTCGTCCGGGGTGTCAAAGACATAATGCAGCGCGATGGTCAGCTCGATCACGCCCAGGCCGGCACCGAAATGCCCACCGGTCTGGCCGACCGTGTAGAGCAATTCCAGGCGCAACTCATCAGCCAGGGTTTCCAGCTCGGCTTCGCCTAACCGGCGCAGGCCGTCCGGCGTGTTCGCACGGTCGAGCAGGGGCGTGGTCGGGCGCTTGCGGGGAATCTCATGAAACGTCGTGGGCATCAGGCGAATCGTTATAGGTATAAAAGATGCGGCAGTTTACCTGATGCATCGCCCCCTGCCCACGCGTTGGTCTTTTTTGGCCGATACGCCGTCAGTTGCGCCGCTCGACGATATACCGGGCCAGCTCGCGCAACGGCTCGGCGGCCGCGTCAAACGGTCGCAGCGCCTGCAAGGCCTGATCGCGCAGTTCCAGCGCATAAGCCTTGGCGGCGTCGAGGCCGAGCAGGGCCGGGTAGGTCGGCTTGTCGCGGGCAATGTCGGCGCCCTGGCGTTTGCCGAGGGTCGCGGTATCGCTTTCCACGTCGAGGATGTCGTCCTGCACCTGAAAGGCCAGGCCGATGGCCTGTGCGTAAGTCTGCAACGCCTGAAGCTGATCAGGCTGGGCGCGGCCGCTGGCCAGGGCGCCAAGCTTGACGCTGACTTCAATCAGCGCGCCGGTCTTGTGCCGGTGCATCTGTTCCAGGGCTTGTTGATCGAGCTTGAGACCGACCGAGCCGAGATCGATGGCCTGCCCACCGACCATGCCGGCCGGGCCGGCTGCATGGGCCAGCGCTGTGACCATCTGCAGACGGATTTCGCTGCTGCAATCGCTCAGGCGCGGATCGAGCAGGGCGCTGAAGGCCAGGCTCTGCAAGCCGTCACCGGCGAGGATCGCGCAGGCTTCATCGAATTTCTTGTGGGTCGTCGGCTGGCCGCGACGCAGATCGTCGTCGTCCATGGCTGGCAAATCGTCATGCACCAACGAGTAGGCGTGGATCAACTCGACCGCACACGCCGCGCCGCTGGCCTGTTCAGCCTGGCCACCGAGGGCTTCGCACGCCGCGTAAGCCAGCAACGGGCGCACGCGTTTGCCGCCGTTCATCACGCTGTAGCGCATCGCTTCGTAGAGCCGCGCCAGTTCCGGTAGCGGCGCGTTGAACAGCGTCTCCAGCGCCGCGTTGACCCGGGCCTGACTGCTCGCCGAATACGCCGCGATCATTCTGGCTCATCCGCGTCGAAGGGTTCCTCGGCGAGTTCGCCATCACGCTCCAGCAGCACCTGCACTTTCTGCTCGGCCTGGGCCAGCGCCGCCTGGCAGTCACGGGTCAGGCCGATGCCCTGCTCGAAAGCGGTCAGCGAGTCTTCCAGCGACAATTCACCGTTCTCCAGACGCTCGACCAGTGTTTGCAGGTCGGCGAGGGATTGTTCGAAATCCAGTGCAGCTTTTTTGCGGGCCATGGCGGCAATTTCCGGTAGACGTTAAACCGGCGCGACACTAGCAGATAGGGGGGGTATGGGCAAATGAGCGGGCCGTCGCTAGGCCCCTCCATAACGGTCGGCGAGTCAATCCGGATAGCGGATTTTGTAACGCGTGCTGCGTCCGCCCCCCGGCAGGCGTTGCAGGCAGCCTTTGTCCAGCAACTCCGTCAGATGCCGCGTCGCGGTGGCTTTGGATACTTTCGCAACCGCTTGATATTGCCCTGCGCTGAGGCCCTGTTCGAAACCGCGCTCACCGCCATCGAGCAAGCGATTGAGCACTTTGATCTGCTCCGCTGAAAGGTCGGATGCGCGGTGCGCCTGCCAGAAGCGAGTCTTGCCCAACACCGAATCTATACGGGTGATGGCTTGCTGCAGGCTGCGCAGCAGTGTCTGCAAAAACCAGGTCAGCCATTCGGTGATATCGAGCGTGGCCTTTTGGCTCGACTCCAGAATCCGGTAATAACCGGCGCGATCCTCGAGAATGCTTGCGGACATCGCATAGAAGCGGATCGCCTGCGCTTCGCCTTGAGCCAGCGCCAGATCGGTGATGGTGCGGGTCAGACGACCGTTGCCGTCGTCGAAAGGGTGCAGAGTGACAAACCAGAAATGCGCGATGCCAGCGCGTAACAGCGGATCCAGCGAAACCTGATCGCGGCTGGCTTCGAACCAGCTCAAAAAACGCTCTATTTGCTGTTCCAGCCGTTGGCGCGGTGGCGCCTCAAAGTGAACCGTTGGCCGGTCGAGTCGTCCGGACACCACCTGCATCGGTTCGTCGCCGCGCAAGGTACCGACGAGTATTGGCCGCGCGCTGAACATCGCTTCCTCGGCGGGGAAAAGCCAGATGTGCCATTCCAGCAATCGTGCCAGGGTCAGCGGCTCGTCGAAGCCATGGGTGGCATCGAGCATCAATTGCGCCAAGCCCTCGCTACGCTGGCTGACGCTATCGCGATCAACCCATTCCAGACCCAGGCGCCGGGCCAGAGAAGAACGCACGGAGCCGACATTCAGTTGCTCACCTTCGATGGCGGAGGAGGTGACGATGTTCTGAAGCAACGCATCGAGCTCGCTCTGTGCGCTCATCGAATCCCCCACTGAGCCGGCCATTCCCAAGAGTCGGCCCTGCGTCTGCACGCACTCGCGCAGCAGCGGGGCGAGGCGCTCGGCTTGCCAATTGAAGTCGGGCCAATCCGGTTGTTGCCAGATCCAATGTGCGGTCATTGATCACCTGTCGTAGAAGCGTGAGCCGAATAAAAACGCTATTCGGCTCATTTGGTGAGCCGAATATGCCGGCTATTCGGCTCATCGTCTACCAGAATGGCGCGATTCCTACAGCAATCACACATGTATCCGATTGTTAAAAAACTGCCGAATCGCTACTCTTCGCCGCTTCTACGGCCCCGACAGTTGCGGGGCGTTCAGACGAAACGCAGTTCACCGCTGTGAAGTACCGAGGATCGGGTGCAAGGTTTCGTTCAAGGCATGGCAGGAGGCGTCACATGCGTTCATCTCTTTTGCTGCTGATCGGCCTCGCCTGCGCACCTGCGCTGTGGGCCGCGCCGACTGCGCAGGTGTCCGAGCCGGTCGGCGGCTGGCGTTATCACGGCTTGCTCGATCGCTCGGAAAATCCGCAGGTCGCCTACCCGACGCCGCCGATCGATCGCGGCATCCAGCGCAATCGCACGATGATCCAGGGCCAGCTCAAAGCCCTCAGGCACATGCGTCCGCCGCACAGCCTCGCCGTCAACGGCAATCCATTGAATCTGTACACCGACGATCAGGGGCGTTTTGCCCGGCCCTACGCCTTCGGCGCCGGCTCCAACAGCGTTGAAGTGATCAGCGCCGAAGGCCAGTCGCTCAAGCGCGTGCAATTTTATGAAGCAAATAATCTGCGCACGCCGGCGAAGATTCGTCTTGTCTTGGGATGGGACGACCCGAAAGCCGAGCTGGATCTGCATATTGTCACCCCCGACGGTCAGCATGCCTTTTGGGCACGACCGGCGCTGAGCAATGGCGGCGGCCTAGACCCGGATGGCGTCGACGGCCCCGGCCCGGAAATGTTCACCATGACCGCGCCGCTGCACGGCACTTATCTGGTGTACGTCAACTATTGGGGCAACTACGGCGATGGTGGCTATAACTTCGAGGAGACCAGCAACCAGAACGAGGTGATCACCTCGCAGATCACCCTGGTGCTCAACGAAAACACCGTCGACGAAAAACGCGAAACCTTCATCGTGCCCCTGCGGGCGATCGGTGATCTGCTGCTGGTCAAGACTTTCAACTATTAAGCATCCCGCCACGGATGAACTCGGATGTTGTGAACATGAGCGATAACACTGTGACTCCAGCTGCCGCGACACCGGCGGCCAAACCTTCGCGGCGCTGGCCGCTGGTCGTGCTCGGCCTGTGCCTGGTGGCCGGTGTGGCGGGCGGTTTCGGCTGGCTGCTGCTCAAGCCCAAAGCGCCGCCGGCGACACTTGCCAGTGACAAGCTCGGCCTCGGCCGTCCAGACGCCTTGCTCGAAACTCGCTCGCTGAGCCAGTTGCCCAAGGACCTCCTGACGGTGCCGTTTCTCAAGGCCACGCTCACCGAGGATTTCGTCTTCTATTACGAAACTCACGCCGACCGCCTCGGCCTGATCGGCAGCCTGCGCCGGATTATCTACGAGCATGACCTGAAGTTGCAGGACAGCTTGATCGAACAGCTTTTTGATCAACCGGCGGATGTGGCGCTGTGGCGAGGCGCCGATGGCCGCTTGAAGGATTTCCTGCTGGTGATGGATCGCGGCGGGCTGGCGAAACTGCTCGAGCCACTGGCGAAAGTTGCGCTGGATGACACCCAGCTCAGCGTCTTCGGCACTCTCAAGGTCGGCAGTGATGAGATCCCGCTGTATCAGCTCAGCTACAACGCCAGCAAATCGCTGCTGTTCGCGTCGCGCGGCGACAAGCTGGTGGTGTTGTCCAATCCGGCGAAGTACTACGACCCGGAGAGCGGCGTCCCGGAAGAGTCGGGCCGCGTCTCCGCGCAAGCGCTGGCGGCATTGCTCAATGGCGAAAAACTGTTTCCAGAAGCGTTCGGCCTACCGGCGAAAGCTGCGGAAACCAAACAGCACCTATCGGTCAATTCCAGCGTTCTCGCCATGGGCTATCAGCGCTTCATCCCGAATTTTGCCGGGCTGCGTTTCGACATGGACGACAAGGGCTGGCACAGCTATCTGGCCATGGACGAGCTGGAAAACCAGCCGGACTTCGATTTCAAACCGGTCTGGCAGGCGATGCCCCTGGGGGCGAGCGCTTGTGTGACCCTGCCGGTGGCGGCCGAACCGCAAAAACCGATATTGATCAAGCTCGGCGCTGAAGAAGCAGTGGCGCAGACCCTCACCGAACACGTCGCCGGTGCGGCGGGCCTGTGCTGGTACGCCGATTCTCGGCTGTACACGCCATTGCTGGTCGCCAGCCTCAAAGACGAGGACAGCAGCAAACTCGACGCTGATCTGGGCAAATTGTTCGGCTCGATGGTCGGCGCGTTCGAAGCCAACGTCGCTGAAAGCGTATTCCCGGTGATCGACAAGCAGGAAGGCCAGAGCCACCTCTGGCAGCGTCAGGTCAGTTCCAGTTTCGGGCCGTACGCGGCGAAGACCGCCGAAAACCCGGAGGCGATATCCGGCAAGGCGTACATGAAAGTCAGCCTCGCCCGTCACGGCTCGACGCTGCTGTTTTCCCTCGACGACAAACTCGTCGACAAAGCCCTCGGCACCCTCGACAAGCGCTTCCCGCCAATGGCCGACGTGTTGCCGAACGACGTGCTGATGCCGATCTACTTCGGCCCGGATGCGATGGCGCAACTGATGCAGCGCGAGACCCTCGACAGCCTGCCGCAGGATATGGAGCCGGTGTTCTACAACGCCGCACAAACCTACCTGATGCCGAAACTGCGCACCCTCGGTGGCTACGGCAAATATGTCCTGACCCTGCCCGAAGGCAGCGAGCCGGATGGCCACTGGCAATGGCTGCCGCTGGAATGGAAAGCGCTGTGAGCGCACTGATCCGCAGCCTCGGCCTGCTCGCGCTGTTGCTCAGCGCAGGTGCCCGTGCGGTTGAAGCGCCAGCGCTCGATCCGGCGCAATCCCAGGTATTCCGCGCCTGGTTCGTGCGCATCGCTCAAGAGCAGCTCAGCCAAGGCCCGAGCCCGCGCTGGTATCAGCAGGATTGCGCCGGGCTGGTGCGCTTTGCCGCCAACGAAGCGTTGAAAGTCCACGACGACAAATGGCTGCGAAGCAATGGCCTGTCCAATCGCTATCTGCCGCCGGAGCTGGCGCTCAGCGACGCGCAACGCAAGCTTGCGCAACAGTGGCAGCAGGGCGGCGGCAAGGTCGGGCCGTACGTCAACGCGATCAAACTGATTCAGTTCAACAGCCATCTGGTCGGCCGCGATGTATCGCAGGCGCGGCCCGGTGACCTGATGTTTTTCGATCAGGGCGACGACCAGCACCTGATGATCTGGATGGGCCGCTACATCGCCTATCACACCGGCACCACCACCCCCACTGACAACGGCATGCGTTCGGCAAGCCTGCAGCAACTCATGACATGGAAGGACACCCGATGGATACCCGACGCAGCCAACCCCAACTTCATCGGCGTCTATCGACTGAACTTTCTTTCCCAATGACCGGTGCCCGCATGTTGCGTATCTGTTCGCGAATTTCCTTGCTGTTGGCGTTGTTGCTGCCGTTTACCTGCGTCAACGCCGAAGACTCGGTGGAGCCGAGCAATTACACACCGGTGGCCGGTGAGAGTTTCTTTTTGCTTGCCGACAGCAGTTTTGCCAGCGACGAGCCGGCGATGGTCCGCCTCGAAGCCCCGGGCCGTGATTACCGGCGCTTTCGTATGGAGCCGTACGGTGGCGCCGACATTCGCGTGTACCGTATCGACAAGCCACTGGATTTCCTCAAGCGCCAGAAGAACCTGCACCGCGTCGTCAGTGACGGCCAGTTCAAGGGCGAAGGGCTGTCCAACACTCTCGCGTATCTGTGGGACAACTGGTATCGAAAGTCCCGGCGAGTGATGCAGCGTGCGTTCTCTTACGAATCGCGCAAGCAGGTCACCGAAGAAGTGCCGGAGCTGAAAATGGGCGAGGCCATGGTCGCGCCGACGCCGTACGACGCGCAGCCACAATTCGCCTTGATTCCGGGTCTGCCGGTGGTTAGCCAGTTCCGTTATCCGCTGTGGCAGGCCAAGCCGATCCAGCCGCCCGCTGGGGTCAATCTGGCCGGCTCGTCCAGCGACTTTGTCAGTGTCGCGCCGGGCAACGTTTACATTCCGCTGGGTAACCTGAAGCCGGGGCTGTATCTGGTCGAAGCATTGATCGGCAAGTACCGCGCGACCACGATGGTTTTCGTCTCCAACACCGTTGCGGTGAGCAAGATTTCCGGTGACGAATTGCTGGTCTGGGCCGCGCGCAAACACGAAGGCAGTTCGGTGCCCAAGGTCAATGTGCTGTGGACCGACGGACTCGGCGTGATGAGCAGCGGTGCTACCGATGCCGACGGTCTGCTGCGCCTGAAACACGTCAGCCCGGAGCGCTCGTTCGTCATCGGCGAGGACGAAGAAGGCGGCGTATTCGTCTCGGAAAACTTCTACTACGACAGTGAAATCTACGACACCAAACTCTATGCCTTCACCGACCGGCCGCTGTATCGCCCGGGCGATTGGGTGTCGCTGAAGATCGTTGGCCGCGAGTTCAAGAGCGCGCGGGATTCGGTGCTGCCGGGCGCGGCGGATGTCAGTGTCAGCGTGCTTGATGCCACGGGGACCGAACTGCAAACCCTCGATCTGAAGCTTGATTCGAAAGCAGGTACCCAGGGCCGTTTCCAATTGCCGGATAACGCCGTGGCCGGTGGTTACGAAATCCGCTTCAACTACAAGAATCAGGCTTACAGCAGTGCTTTCCGTGTGGCGGAGTACATAAAGCCGCACTTCGAAATCTCGCTGAATCTGGCCAGGCAGGACTACCGCACTGGCGAGCCGGTCAAAGGCAGTCTGGTGTTGCTCTACCCGGATGGCAAACCAGTGGCCAACGCCAAATTGAGCCTGAGCCTGCGCGCCCAGCAACTGTCGATGGTCGACAACGAGCTGCAATACCTCGGGCAATTCCCGGTGGAGCTGACCAGCACCGAATTGACCACCGACAGCAAAGGCAACGCGACCCTGGATCTGCCAGCCGCCGATAAACCGAGCCGCTACATGCTCACCGTGTTCGCCAGCGACGGCGCGGCTTATCGGGTCAAGACCACCAAGGAAATCCTCATCGACCGTGGTGCGGCGAGTTTCCGCTTGAGCGCGCCGCAGCGTTTCAGCGCGGTCGGTGACAAGGTTGCCTTCAGCTACGCGAATGAGGGTGGCACCGAACAAAGCAAAGCCGTAACGCCGAGCAGCTACGCTTGGGTGCGCCTCGAAGATCAGAGCACCGGCGAAGGCAAACTCGCCGCAACGGACAAAGGCTTCAGCCTCGCCTTCGAACGTCCGGGCACGTACAACCTGACGCTGAAGGATCAACACGGTCGCGTCCTCGGCGCCACCGGCCATTCGGTCACCGGCGACGGTGTGAAAGCGGTGCCGGGCACCGTGGAAATCGTCCTCGACAAACCCGAGTACAAGGCGGGCGAAGAAGCGCTGGCGCTGATCACTTTCCCCGAGCCGGTCAGCGATGCGCTGCTGTCGCTGGAGCGCGACAAGGTCGAAGCGACCGCGCTGCTGGCCAAAGGCAGCGACTGGCTGAAGCTGGAAAAACTCAGCGACACTCAGTACCGCGCGCGGATCCCGGTTAAGGACAACTTCGCGCCGAACCTGACCTTCTCCGTGCTCTACACCAAGGGCGGTCAGTACAGTTTCCAGAACGCCGGGATCAAAGTGGTCGCGCCGCAAATCGACGTGGCTATTAGCACCGACAAAGCGGTGTACCTGCCGGGCGATACGGTCACGGTCGACCTGACCACGCAGTTCGCCGGCAAAGCGGTTCCGGCGCATCTGACGGTCAGCGTGGTCGACGAAATGGTCTACGCGTTGCAGCCGGAAGTCGCGCCGACTATCGATCAGTTCTTCTATCACCCACGGCGCAACAATGTGCGTACCAGCGCCAGCCTGTCGTTCATCAGTTATGACGTGGCATTGCCGGGCAGCCCGGGTGCGCCGGGCAAGGCCAACCGCAGCGAGCGCGGCGTTAAAGTGCTCGAGCGTCCGCGCCGGGAGGACGTCGACACCGCCGCATGGCAGCCAGAGCTGTTGACCGGCGCAGACGGCAAAACCCGTTTCACCTTCAAGATGCCGGACTCGCTGACCCGCTGGCGGATCACCGCGCGAGCGATTGCCGATGATGGCCAGGTCGGGCAGAAAAAGCAGTTCGTCCGTTCGGAAAAACCGCTGTACTTGAAGTGGAGCGGGCCGAGCAAATTCCGCAAGGGCGATCAGCCGCAACTGGGCGTGTTTGCGTTCAGTCAGGCTCAGAAACCGGTCAAGGCTGAACTGGTGACTCACTATGCCGGCACCGAACAACGTCTGCCGGTGACCCTGAACAGCGGCATCAATTACTTGCCGCTACCGGCGTTTGCCCTGGCCTCTGGCGAGTGGACAGCGGAGCTGGTGCAGGACGGCAAAGTTGCCGATGCCCTGGCTGTGCGCTTGAGTGCAACCGGCGAAGGCTGGCAGGTCACTCAGACACAAAGCCTTGATGTCGTCACCGGCGATACGCCTTTGACTTTGCCGGCGGATGCGACGGATATTCGCCTGCGTCTGGATGACAGTCCGCAAGCGCTGTTCCGTTCGGCCCTCGATGATCTGCTCAGCTACCCGTACGGCGGCGTCGAGCAGACCGCCAGTCGCTTGTTGCCGTTGAGCATCGCTTATCCATCGCTGGCCTCGAATCCACAGATACGTGATCGCTTGCGCCTGATCATGCAGAACAGCCGCCTGCGGCTGGTGCAGATGGCCGGGCCATCGGCGAGCTTCACCTGGTGGGGCTACGACGGCGAGCCGGATGCATTCCTTACCGCCTATGCCTATTACGCCGACTGGAATGCCAGCCGCGTACTCGATCTGACCCTGCCGCCGGAGCACTGGCAGCGCGTACTCGAGGTGTACGCCAAGCAAGCGCCGAATACGCCATTGCTGCAACGGGCGCTGATTCTCTCGTTCGCCAAACAGATGCAGCTGCCAGTGAACACGCTGCTCAGCGGTCTGCTCGACGATCTGGCCAAGGCCGGTGAGGGCAGCGCCGAAACCTTGCTCGATGATGGCCAGGACAGTCTGGTGATGAGCGATCCGGATTCGGCGCTGGGTCTGGCAGCGGCGCGGGTGCTCAGCGCATCGTTGGCCGCGCAGTCGAAAGTCGCTTTGCCGGAGGCGTTCAATCGCCAACTGGGCGCAGCGCAACAACGTCTGGCGGTCAGTTCGCAGCCATTTGTCGAAGCGTTGAGCCTGTCGCTGCAACCGTTCGATCAGGCCCGTGCGACGGCGTTGTTGCAACGTCTGTTGCCGCAGCAATCGACACTGGAACGTGCATTGGCGCTGACCTGGCTGCAACGCAGCATCGCTCAGGCTTCGCCGACCATCGCGCTGATGCCGGGTGAGGGCTGGAAGAAAAACTACGGGGCCAGCGGCGAGATGTACTGGGTATGGCAAGGCACCACAGCGCTGCCCAGCGTGCTGAGCGTGTCCGGCACGCAAGAGCGGCCGCTACGTGCGGCGCTGAGCTTTCAGACGCAACAGCCGCAGGTCGATCCGATGGCCGTGACCGTCACCCGGCGCCTGTCGCGTCTGGTGCCGGGCGACGAAGCGTTCACCTTCAAACTCGAGCCGGTCGGCACGAAACCGCTGTCCAGCGACAGCTTGTACCTGGACGAGGTGATCCTCACCAGCAAGGCACCGAAACCGCTGCGCTACGGCATGCTCGAAGTGCCGCTGCCACCGGGTGCGGACGTCGAACGCACAACGTGGGGCATCAAGTTGCAAGGCAAGGATGGCACCGAACCGACCGCGCTGGAGAAAGCCAGGTTCGAACCGGGACAACTGGCTTACGCGGTGCCGGTCGATGCGCTGAGCGGCGAGTTACGCCTGCGCCATCTGGTGCGCTTCTCGCAGAAAGGCCAGTTCAGCCTCCCGCCGGTGCGCTTCAAACAAGTCTATGCGCCGCAGCATCAGGCCCAGGAAGCGAAAGCCGCCCTCGGTCAGGTCACGGTCAACTGACATGCGCCGGCCGCTGCTGTGGCTGTTGATGTGTGTGATGCCTGCGCTGGCGACAGCGCAGGACGAGCCGCTGCGCGTGGCCTATCAGGGCGAGTTGTTGTCGTTGAGTCAGACGCAACTCATCAAGCGCGAACCGTTGCCAGCGTCGCTGGATGCGCCGCTGGGCAGTCTGTGGAAGTTGTTCGTCTACGCGTGGCTGGTGGATACCGGTGCACGGGAACCGGCTTATGAATGTCGCGGGCAATCCAAAGAAGAAGTTTATTGCTGCTCGGCGGGCGGCAGGATCGAGCGTGATCAGGCCTTGGTGAAATCCTGCGCTCTGTATTTCGAACCGACGCGGTTGGGCATTGCTGCGACGGATTGGCGAGCGTATTGGCAGGCGCGGCAGGCGCCGTCGTGGTTGCTGGATTTGCCAGCCGTGCAGCCGGCAACAAGGGTTTCGGTTGCTGAGTTATTGGGCGTTCTGGCGTTGCTGCCAGCGCAGGATCAAATGCGTCGCGTATTACTTGATGTCGTGCTGAACGCGGCGGACGGCAATGTCGTCGGCCAACTGGGCGGGCGTCTACGGGTGAAAACCTGGAGCTGGCTCGACGATCAGGATGCACAATCGCGGCAAGGCGGATTCGCCGGTTGGACCGCCGACGGCGCACCGATCTGGGCGGGTGGACGCGGCACCGGTCAAATGGTTCTGCGGCATTACGGTCAGGCGCTGGCCAGCGTGTTGCCGACGGCGTGGCCAGCGGACGCGGGGCGTTGTGTGGAAGTCGGGCTGTTTTCGAAATATCCGGTTTCCAAAGTTCTGGCCGGGGATCGTGTTGCCACGTCAGGGCCATTGCGCGGCGACTACCGCGTCGAGTTCGCCAACGGCAATGCGCTGGATATCCACAGCGACGGCGAACTGTTTCTGCTCGACGACAAACTCGTCGCAAGACTTGATCGCGAAGAATATGTCGCCCGCGTCCTTGAGCGCGAAGCCAAACCGGAACCTGCCGAAGCCGCCAAAGCGCTGGCCGTAGCGATCCGCACTTATCTGCTGCAAAACGCCACGCGCAATGGCGACTGCCTGAGCATCGACGACAGCAGCAATCGCCAGCGCGTCGCTCCGCGCCCGGCTTCAGCCGAATCGCGCAACATTGCGGCGTGGACAGCCGATCTGGTGCTGGCCGGCAGCACGGTCACCTATCACTCCGAGCAGCCCGGCCCGGACAAACTCGCCTGGCAGCAAGCCGTCGAGCAAGCCAAGGCCGGCCAGCGTTACGACGCGATTCTGCTGCACGCCTACCCACGCGCCAGCCTCAGCCGCTGGGACAACCCGGTCGCCTCCTGCGAAGCATTGCCCGCCGCGCACGACTGGCTGCAGAAACAGCGACGCGGCTGGCGTCCGAGGCTCGAAAGCGAAAACGGCTACGACGAAGTCAGCACGTTCGCTGTCTGCAAACTTGCCTTCGGCCGGCCCTTCGTCGACCGCGAACGCCAGCGGATTTACGTGCGCGGCGTGCTGACCCTGCAGGATCGCCTCGATTTGACCCACGAATATCTGCACCTGGCCTTCGAAGCACACCCCAACGGCCAGGATGAAACCTACATCGAAGGGCTCGCCCGTCACCTTTTGCTGGAATAGACCATGACACTCCGTTATCCACAGGTCTTGCTGCTGCTCTGTGCCTACAATCTATTGCCGCTGGCCCACGCCGCTGACGGCGTCAAACTCGACACCCCGGTCGGCGGCTGGCGCAGCGGCGCACCGCAAGGCGAGGGCGAGAGCTTCCGTCAGACCGTCAACTACCCGGCCTCGTCGGTCAACACACCGCTTGGCCAGGCCAATACCGCCAGAATCAGTGGCCAGATTAAAACCGTGCCGAAGAACAACGAACCCGGACGTCTGATCGTCAACGGCGTCAGCATGCCGCTGAAAATCGATCCCGCCGGCGGCTTCGATCGGCCGTTCTCCTTCCCCAACGGCAGCAACAGCGTCGAAGTCCGCAGCCCCGACGGCCAGCAACGCCACCGGACGCAGTTCCTCAATGCCCGCGGCGGCGCCACACCGGCCAAACTGCGCGTGCTGCTGGCCTGGAACAGCGACGGCACCGACCTCGACCTGCACCTGATCACCCCCGACGGCGCCCACATCTGGTACGGCAACCGCGTCGCACCCAACGGCGCCGCCCTCGACGTCGACGTCACCACCGGCTACGGCCCGGAAATCGCCGCCATGCCCGCGCCGATCAAGGGGCAGTATCTGGTCTATGTGAATTATTACGGCGGCGGGTATCGCGGAGATGACGAAGGAGGGGATGAAGCGGTGCAGGCGCTGACCACGGCGCAGGTGACTGTCATTACCGAGGAAGGCACGCCGAGCGAGAAGATGGAGACGTTTCTGGTGCCGATGCGGGCGGTGGGTGAGCTGACGCTGGTGAAGTCGTTTAGTTATCCGTGAGCCACGGCTAGTTTGGAAAAACGCCACAAAGCGCATTGCCCTGATAACCGTGGACAATCGGTCCCAGCACCATGAACGGGCCGCAGGCGTAGAACGGCGACGGCACCGTTTGTTTTGAATAGAGCAAAGCGATTTCATCGCCAGACTCGTCCTTGCCAAAGGACTGTTCGGAGTACGACGAACACACAGGCAACTTCAACGGCACAGGAATGATCAGCGCCCAAACCGTGATGCCACACCACTCACGTTGAGGCGTTGATTGAACAGTTCGGGTGACCGCTGGAGGGATCGAGCGAGCGCTTAGAACTTTGTACTCATCAGTTCTGTGCGTGGTTTTTTCAGGCAAAGCCACGATTGCGCCTACGCAGCCGCAGAGTTGAGAACTCATCGCGGCGATCAGAATGACTGGTCCGAGCATTGTGAAACGAGGGGTGAATCGCACGTTTTAGCTTCCTTGTGAAACGCTTCAGAACTGCTGGGCCCAGCTTGTTCGATTCCTTTGCGCGAGGCCTGACCTTTTTGCAGACATTAAAAAGCCGGCTTGTGGCCGGCTTCTCGGGGACTGGCTTGGTTTATTTTTGGTAAACCGCGCCAGCCTTCAAAACGTACATCCGGATCTGCGTCCGGCTGTGGGACTTGGTCAGACGTTGGTCTGCCGTGTCGGGCGTCACTCGAGCCGCTGGGCGGGTCGATGCGCGAATGTGGGGCGCAGGATACTGAGTTTTGCGTTGGATTCCCAGCCTCAAGTGCGGTTTAGAGCCTGTGAAGCGGTACAAGCTATGAATTTGTACCGGTTATCAGGGCCTCTTCACGAGCAGTCTCGCTCCCACAGGTTCGAATCAATAATCATAAAAACGGCACCACCGGCCGGCGCTTACCCAGTGTCGACCACCAGAACACCCAGCCAAGTATGTGGATCCGCTGCTCCTCGATCTGCGCCGGGCGGAAAACCTCGTCGGGGTATTCGGCGCTGTTGTGGCTACGCATGCGCAAGCCGTTGCCGGGCATGCGGTGCAGGTATTTGATGCGCAGCATGCCGTCGTGTTCGATGGCGTAGATTTCGCCGTCGACGACCTGGGTCAGACCGCGGTCGATGGCGACGATTGACCCGTCTTCGATGCGTTCGGCCATGCTGTTGCCGATCATGTGCGCGCAAATGGCATTGCTGTGCTGGATGTCGAGTTGATCGAGGTGCGCGCGGGGCAGACGCAGGGATTGGTCAGGGTCGAGGATGACATGGGTTTTGCCGTCGCCGTTGGCGATCGGGGTTTCCTTGAAAAAAGCCAGGTCGATGTCGCTGGGGTTGATGACGGTATAGACGCCGCAGATGGCCTGGGCATCGAACGTGTCGCCATTGCTGGCGGGTGGGTGCAGGCGCGGGACCTCCTTGACGCCTTCCCCGGTTTTCAGCCATTCACTATTGACCGACAACAGGCGTGAGACTTCTTCCATGCGATACGCCGGGACGCCCCGGGTGTACCAGTTATGAACGTTTTGGGCTTCCGTGCCCCAGAACCTTGCGAAATCTGTGGTGCTGATGTTCGCTGCTTCCAGGAGTGCCTTGAATCGTGGACCGCTAGTGTTCTTTCTCATAAACACGGAGTCTACGGCCGCACTAGAGCGGTTTGAATAAACCGGGCGTTCAAAAAAAGCCTGTATTTTGCGACGGGATGTAAGACGCGCTTGTGGGAAATTAAACAGATTAAAACTGCATGTAGGAATTTAAACGCTTCGTTTAACTGAAGCGTGCAGACACAAAAAACCCCGGATGGCCGGGGTTTTTTTTCAAGCTTCACGCGAGGCGCAATTGCTTAGCCCTTGTAGGCGGCAACCGACTTGGTGATCGCTTCGCGAGCGGCGTCTGCGCCAGCCCAGCCTTCGATCTTGACCCATTTGCCTTTTTCGAGATCCTTGTAGTTCGCAAAGAAGTGCTCGATCTGCTGGATCAGCAGTGGCGGCAGGTCGGTGTATTCCTTCACGTCGACGTACAGCTGCGACAGCTTGTCGTGTGGCACTGCAATGACTTTGGCATCGCCGCCGCCGTCGTCGGTCATGTTCAGGATGCCGACCGGACGGGCACGGATCACCGAACCTGGGGCAACCGGATAAGGGGTCACGACCAGCACGTCGAGGGGGTCACCGTCGTCGGCCAGGGTGTTCGGGATGTAACCGTAGTTGGCCGGGTAGAACATTGGGGTGGCCATGAAACGGTCAACGAACAGGCAATCGCTGTCTTTGTCGATTTCGTATTTGATCGGCGCGTGGTTGGCCGGGATCTCGATCGCGACGTAGATGTCGTTCGGCAGGTCTTTGCCAGCCGGAATCTTGCTGTAGCTCATTGGGCGTTGCCCCCGTAGTTGACCAAAAACACTTGGCCGGATTGACCAAAAAGTGGCGGCGATTATAGGCACATTCCTACGCCGACGCCACGTACCAGAAGTCGTGCAGAGCTTAGTCGTGCGCCTGATAGACCGGGTCTGTGGCTTGAAGTTGCCGCAGTCTGCCCAATGGATCCTGCCGGTAGAAAAGCTGCAGTTGCAAGTAGACCTGTGGATAAGCCTCATGCAGCAGATCCGGGGCGCTGAAGAAGTATTCGCTGGTGACGGCGAAGAACTCGGCCGGGTTCTCGGCGGCGTAGGGATCGATGGCGGCTTCAGCGTCGGGATCGTGATCGAGCTGGCGGTTGAGGTCGTCGTAGGCGGCCTGCATCACTGCGGCCCAATCGCTGACGCGCATGTCGGCGTGCAGAGGCGGCAGGCCGTTGGCGTCGCCGTTGAGCATGTCGAGCTTGTGCGCCAACTCATGGATCACCAGGTTGTAGCCCTCCCAGCCACCGCTTGCCAGCACGCCGGGCCAGGCGAGAATCACCGGCCCCTGCTGCCAGGCTTCACCGCTGTGTTCGCCGTCCCACTCATGCTCGACGCCGCTGGCATCGCGATGGCGTTGCGGGCTGAGGAAGTCGTCGGGATACAGGACGATCTCGTGAAAGCCCTGATACCAGTTCAGGTCACCGAGATGCAGCAGCGGCAACTGCGCCTGGGCGGCGAGCAGCAGGCGCTGCTCCTGATGCAGTTCGACGCCGGGCAGGGCGGTCAGGTGTTTGTCTTCGAGAAACAACACGCAGGCTTCGCGCAACCACTGATCCTCAGCGGCGCTGATGCCGTCAAGGAACGAGAGTTGATGGCGCACCCGTTGCCACAGATCGTCGGCAATCGGGTGCCTGGCCAGGAGGCGCCGGCGTCGCCAGGCGGTCAGCGACCACATCGGATCAGTGCGATTGCACTTTGGTGCCGCCGAAACGGCTGCGCACTACGCCGATGATCATCGGCACCAGCGACAGCAGGATGATTGCCACCACCAGCAGCGAGAGGTTTTTCTTGATGAACGGCACGTTGCCGAAGAAGTAACCCAGAGTGACCAGACCGCCGACCCAGAGGATCGTGCCGAGCACGCTGAAGCCGAAGAAACGCGGGTACGGCATCCGCGCCACACCGGCGACGAACGGCGCGAACGTGCGGATGATCGGCAGGAAACGCGCCATGGTCACGGTCTTGCCGCCGTGCTTGTCGTAGAAATCGTGGGTTTTTTGCAAGTAGTCGCGACGGAAGATTTTCGAGTTGGGGTTGCTGAACAGCTTCTCCCCGGCCGTGCGTCCGATCACGTAGTTGGTGCTATCGCCCATGATCGCCGCCAGCATCAGCAGACCGCCAAGCAACACCGGATCCATGCCACCGCCCGCGGCCACCGCGCCGGCGATAAACAGCAGCGAATCGCCCGGCAGGAACGGCATCACCACCAGCCCGGTTTCACAGAAGATCACCAGAAACAGGATGGCGTAGATCCATGGCCCATAGTTGTTCACCAGCAAATCGAGGTACACATCGAGATGCAGGATAAGGTCGAGCGGGTTGAAATCCATGGGGGCACCTGTATGACGGCCCGACTCGGCAGGCCTGTGCGGATGACTTCGTGTAAGCCTACAGCGGGGTGTAGTTTTTCTTACAAGCCGGAAAGATCGGGATTATACGGTCTGACCGCTGAAAAGCGCGCCGGTTTTGTAGCGGCGAGTGTCGCGAAGTGAGCAATTGTCAGGCAGCGGTTGGCCGTGGCGAGGGAGCGAACTCCCTCATCACTGACGCTTTCGGAGTCAGAGCTCGTCGCTGATCGGCAGTACGTAGTTCTTGAACTCGGTGTCTTCCTTGAAGCCGATCGATTCGTAGGTCTTCTGCGCCACTTCGTTGTCTGCGCTGGTCGAGACGCGCATGCGCACGGCCTGGGTTTCCTTGGCCATTTTCTTCGCGGTGCGGATCAGGTTGTCGGCCACCAATTGCCGGCGAGCGTCTTCGGCGACATAGATATCGTTGAGAATCCACACACGTTTGAGCGACAGCGAAGAGAAGCTCGGATACAGCTGACAGAAACCCATGAGTTTCTTGTCGTCATCGTCGGCCAGCGCCAGATAGATCACCGATTCTTTGCGGCGCAAGCGTTTTTCGAGGAACGCGCGGGAGGAATCCGGGTAGGGCAGGGAGCCGTAGAACTCGCGATATTTGACGAACAAAGGAGTCAGCAAATCCAGATGTTCGAGGGTCGCTTGAATAATCCGCATGATAGGTCTCGTCTTCAAGTGGCTGTCTTCAACTGCTCTGACGGCGATGGGAAACCCGGGCGGCCGTGCGTCGATCCTGCCTGAAACTCGCTTGCAAAGGCAATGCGGAAACGGTTCAGGCTGGGGGCGGATCGAGTAGGAAATTACCTTTCATGTCGACAGCGTCGTCCGTCTCCAACGTGTGAAGCTGGGCTTCGTCCTTCAAATTGACACCTGACAGCTGCCGCCGACCGGCCTCGCGCATCAGGTACAGCAAGCGATGCGCCGCCATGCCGTAGCTCAAACCTTCAAGCCGAACATTGGAAATGCAGTTGCGATACGCGTCAGTCAGGCCAACCTTGGGTGCGTAGGTGAAATACAGCCCGAGGCTGTCCGGCGAACTCAGGCCCGGCCGCTCGCCGATCAGCATCACCAGCATTTTCGCGCCGAGTAACTGGCCGATTTCGTCACCGATGGCGACGCGGCCCTGTTCCACCAGCAGCACGGGCGCGAGCGACCAGCCGTCGTCGCTCATCTGTTCTTCCAGGCGCTTGATAAACGGCAAGGTATGTCGATGCACAGCCAGAGCCGACAAGCCGTCCGCGACGACAATCGCCAGATCGACGCCGCCCGGATGGGCGCTGGCGTAATCACGCAGGGATTGCGCCGAATCGTCGCTGAGCTTGCGGCCCAGATCCGGGCGTTGCAGATAGGTATGGCGATCCGGCGCCGCGCTGTGCAGCAGCAGGCTTTCGCGCCCTTCGTCCTGCAACTGTGCGCTGAGCCCGGCATGATCGAACGGCAGGTGCACCGCATCGCGCGCCTGCGCATGGGCGAACTGGAAATCCAGCTGAGCGCTGGTCGGCAGGCTGGTGCCAGTGCGGCCCAGAGCAATGCGCGCCGGGGTCAGGCGGCGCAATTGCAGCCACGGGTTTTGCGAATCGACCGGTGGTTTTTCCATAAGACTCATCCCAAGTGCGCCAGGGCCTGGCGGAAGGCCGGCGGCAGGTTGTTGCCAAAGCGCACCTTGCCATCGGCTTGCGTGAAGATGCCCATGTTGGCCAGCCATTGTTCGAACTCCGGCGCCGGTTTCAGGCCCAGGGTCTGCCGGGCGTAGAGGGCGTCGTGGAACGAGGTGGTCTGGTAGTTGAGCATGATGTCATCGGAGCCGGGGATACCCATGATGAAGTTGATCCCGGCAACGCCGAGCAACGTCAGCAGGGTGTCCATGTCGTCCTGGTCGGCTTCGGCGTGATTGGTGTAGCAGATGTCACAACCCATCGGCACGCCAAGCAACTTGCCGCAAAAATGGTCTTCGAGGCCGGCGCGGATGATCTGCTTGCCGTTGTAGAGGTATTCCGGGCCGATGAATCCTACAACCGTGTTCACCAGAAACGGCTTGAAATGGCGCGCCACGGCGTAGGCTCTTGTCTCGCAGGTTTGCTGATCAACGCCATGGTGGGCGTTGGCCGACAGCGCGCTGCCCTGACCGGTTTCGAAATACATCAGGTTCTGCCCGAGAGTGCCGCGCTTGAGGCTGAGCCCGGCGTCGTAACCTTCCTGCAAGACATTGAGGTTGATGCCGAAACTGGCATTGGCTGCCTCGGTGCCAGCAATCGACTGGAACACCAGATCCAGCGGCACGCCACGGTTGATCGCCTCGATCGAGGTGGTGACGTGAGTCAGCACACAAGCCTGGGTCGGGATGTCGTAGCGCTGGATGATCGCGTCGAGCATTTCCAGCATCGCGCAGATCGAAGCGATGCTGTCGGTGGCCGGGTTGATGCCGATCATCGCGTCGCCGTTGCCGTAGAGCAGGCCGTCGAGAATGCTCGCGGCGATCCCGGACGGCTCGTCGGTCGGGTGGTTGGGTTGCAGGCGGGTCGACAGGCGTCCGCGCAAACCGAGGGTGCCGCGAAATTTCGTCACCACGCGGATTTTCTGCGCGACCAGCACCAGATCCTGCACGCGCATGATCTTCGACACGGCGGCGACCATTTCCGGGGTCAGACCGGGGGCCAGCAGGCGCAGGCTGGTTTCGTCGGCGGCGTCGCTGAGCAGCCAGTCACGAAAGCCACCGACGGTGAGGTGGCTGACCACGGCGAAGGCCTGCTTGTCGTGGGTGTCGATGATCAGCCGGGTGACTTCATCGGCTTCGTAAGGAATCAGCGCTTCCTGCAGGAAGTGGGTGAGCGGGATGTCCGCCAGGGCCATTTGCGCGGCCACCCGTTCGCCGTCGTTGAGCGCGGCGATTTCGGCAAGAAAGTCTCCCGAGCGTGCCGGGCTGGCCTTGGCCATGACGTCTTTGAGGCTGTCGAAGCGGTAAGTCTGCGCGCCGACCGTGTGAGCAAAACTGGCCATTCAGCGTTCTCCGTGACGGCGCAGAACAGCTCTGCGCCGTGGTTTTCGACAATCAGTGCAAGGCTTGTTCAGCTTTCTGAATCGCCGCGAATTCTTCTTCCGGCGTGCCTGCTACCAAGTGATGCCGACTGTAGAAAGCAAAGTAAGCAATTAACACTCCATAGATGATGGCGGCCCCAATCACCACCCGTGGATCGACGAGGAAGCCCGCCACCACGGCAATGCAAGCCAGCACCAGCGCCACGCCAGAAGTGAAAATGCCGCCCGGCGTGCGGTACGGCCGGTCCATTTTGGGGCGGCGGATGCGCAGGGTGATGTGCGCGGCCATCATCAGCACATAGGAAATGGTAGCGCCGAATACCGCGACCAGAATCAGCAGGTCGCCCTGGCCGGTCAACGACAGTCCGAAGCCGATAATCCCGGGAATCACCAGCGCGAGCACCGGCGCCTTGCTTTTGTTGGTCTGCGACAGTTTGCGCGGCAGGTAACCGGCCCGCGACAACGCGAAGATCTGCCGCGAGTAGGCGTAGATGATCGAGAAGAAACTGGCGATCAGCCCGGCCAGACCGACGAGATTGACGAAGCTGCCCATCCAGGTCGAACCGCCATAGGCCTTGCTGAGTGCTTCGACCAGCGGGTTACCTGAGGTCAGCAGCGAATTGGCGCCGGCGCCGCCGGGGCCGACGATCAGGATCAGCAGGGCGAACATCAGCAGCACCAGCATCGCCCCGATCAGCCCGCGCGGCAGATCGCGCTTGGGGTTTTTGGTTTCTTCGGCGGCCAGCGGCACGCCTTCGACGGCGAGGAAAAACCAGATCGCATAGGGAATCGCCGCCCATACGCCGACATAGCCGAACGGCAGAAACGGGCTGGCGCCGACCGCAGTGGTCACCGGGATGTCGAGCAGGTTGGCGACGTCGAAGTGCGGCACCATCGCCACCAGAAACACGCCCAGCGCCAGCGCGGCGACGGCGGTGATGATGAACATCAGCTTGAGCGCTTCGCCGACGCCGAAAATATGGATGGCGATGAAGATGATGTAGAAGGCCAGGTAAATCATCCAGCCGCCAATGCCGAACAGCGACTCGCAGTACGCACCGATGAACACCGCGATGGCAGCGGGGGCGATGGCGTATTCGATAAGGATCGCCGTGCCGGTGAGAAACCCGCCCCACGGCCCGAACGCACTGCGGGCGAAACCGTAGCCGCCGCCGGCGGTGGGAATCATCGACGACAGTTCGGCCAGGGAAAAGCACATGCACAGGTACATGGTCGCCATCAGCAGCGTGGCGAGGAACATGCCGCCCCAGCCACCCTGGGCGAGGCCGAAGTTCCAGCCGGCGTAGTCGCCGGAAATCACATAAGCAACGCCCAGGCCCACCAGCAGGATCCAGCCGGCGGCACCTTTTTTCAGTTCGCGTTGTTGAAAGTAGTCGGTGCCGACTTTTTCGAAGTCGACGGAGGAAGTTGCCGGTTGCGGGTTTGCATGATCGCTTGGCATAAGCAGTTACCTGTTTTTATTGTTTTTATCCAACCTGATCGCTGGAGTGGCGAATTACCCCTGTGGGAGCGGGCTTGCTCGCGAAAGCGGTTTGTCAGTGACTTGGATATTGAAGGTATGACCGCCTTCGCGAGCAAGCCCGCTCCCACAGTGGATTTGTGGTCGCACGCAAATTCTCTGCGGGAGCGAGCTGCTCGCGAAGCTATTGAAAGGGCGATGCAGTAGTCACTGCCTCGCCCCGTCCGCTTAAAAGAAGCCCAACGGATTGATGTCGTAACTCACCAACAGGTTCTTGGTCTGCTGATAATGGTCGAGCATCATCTTGTGCGTCTCACGGCCGACACCGGACTTCTTGTAACCACCAAACGCGGCGTGTGCCGGGTACAGGTGGTAGCAGTTGGTCCACACGCGGCCAGCCTTGATCGCCCGACCCATGCGGTAGGCGCGGTTGATGTCGCGAGTCCACAGGCCGGCGCCGAGGCCGAACTCGGTGTCGTTGGCGATCGCCAGGGCTTCGGCTTCATCCTTGAAGGTGGTGATGCTCACCACCGGGCCGAAGATTTCCTCCTGGAACACGCGCATCTTGTTGGTGCCCTTGAGCAGGGTCGGCTGGATGTAATAACCAGTGGCCAGGCTGCCTTCGAGTTTTTCCACCTTGCCGCCAGTCAGCAGCTCGGCGCCTTCGCCCTTGGCTATTTCCAGGTAGGAGAGGATCTTGTCGAATTGCTGCTCGGATGCCTGGGCGCCGACCATGGTGTCGGTGTCGAGCGGGTCGCCACGTTTGATCTGGCTGACCTTCTTCATCACCGCCTGCATGAATTCGTCGTAGATCGACTCCTGCACCAGCGCGCGCGACGGGCAGGTGCAGACTTCGCCCTGGTTGAAGAACGCCAGCACCAGACCTTCGGCGGCTTTTTCGATGAAGCTCGGTTCGGCCTGCATGATGTCTTCGAAGAAGATGTTCGGTGATTTGCCGCCCAGTTCCACGGTGGATGGGATGATGTTTTCCGCTGCGCATTTCATGATGTGCGAGCCGACCGGGGTCGAGCCGGTGAAGGCGATCTTGGCGATACGCTTGCTGGTCGCCAGTGCTTCGCCGGCCTCTTTGCCGAAGCCTTGCACGACATTGAGCACGCCTGGTGGCAGCAGGTCGCCGATCAGTTCCATCAGCACGCAGATGCCCAGCGGGGTCTGCTCGGCGGGTTTGAGCACCACGCAGTTACCGGCGGCCAGCGCTGGCGCGAGTTTCCACGCGGCCATCAGCAGCGGAAAGTTCCACGGGATGATCTGGCCGACCACGCCCAAAGGTTCATGGATGTGATAGGCCACGGTGTTGCCGTCGATTTCCGCAGCGCTGCCTTCCTGAGCGCGCAGGCACCCGGCGAAATAGCGGAAGTGGTCAGCGGCAAGCGGGATGTCGGCGTTGAGGGTCTCGCGGATGGCTTTGCCGTTGTCCCAGGTTTCGGTGATCGCCAGCAGTTCGAGGTTCTCTTCGATGCGGTCGGCGATTTTCAGCAGGATCAGTGAGCGTGCCTGCACGGAAGTGGCGCCCCACGCATCGGCGGCGGCATGGGCAGCGTCCAGCGCCTTGTCGATGTCTTCGGCGGTCGAGCGGGGGAATTCGGCAATGGGCTGGCCGTTCACTGGCGAGGTGTTGGTGAAGTACTGACCTTTGACCGGCGCGACGAACTCGCCGCCGATGTAGTTACCGTACTTGCTCTTGAACGAGACCTTGGCGCCGTCAGTACCGGGGTGAGCGTAACGCATGATGATGTTCTCCTTGGCTTTGTACTTATTAGAGAGACGCGCAAGTGCGCTTGGTATAAGCGTAGAGCAAGGCTCGGGCCACTGCCGTGCAGGTCAGGCAAATCAAGGGCTTGGCCGGTTTGTCTCGGACGAATGGAGTGGCGCTGTGACGGTTTCGGTACAGCGCGCGTGACAATTTGTACCGCTTGCGGCACAGCCCGTGACCGGACGGTCTTGCCAGCATTGCAATGCGCGGGTGGCTGAGGGATCCTCAGCCAACAGCAATCTCCGTAGGAGCTGCCGCAGGCTGCGATCTTTTGATTTTGTTTTTCAAGATCAAAAGAACGCGGCCTGCGGCAGCTCCTACAGGGATTGCGTAGACCTTTCGGGGAGAACAATAAGAAATGCACGACAACCATTTGAGTCGCCATGCCCGCCAGGTTCTCACCGCCACCCAGGGCAAGCCGCATTTGCACGGCCCCGGTGCCGACCCGTCGATCGCCCGCTCCTGGCTACGGTGTCTGCAGGACTATCACCTCGACCCGGCCCTGAGCATGGCGCCGACCGTGCTTGAACACGGCCGGGTGCTGGAGAGTCGCGAACGTCTGCAACAAGTGTTGCAAATCGCTGGTACGGAAATGAGCAGCCTGCATCAACAACTTTCCGGCGCCGGCCATGCGGTGCTGCTGACTGACGCGCGCGGTGTGATCCTCAATTGCATCACCGCGCCGGCCGAACGCAGGATTTTCGAACGCGCCGGGCTGTGGCTCGGCGCTGACTGGAGCGAGGCGTGCGAAGGCACCAACGGCATCGGCACTTGCCTGGTCGAGCGTCAGGCGCTGACCATCCATCAGGACGAACACTTTCGCGGCCGCCATACCGGGCTGACCTGCTCGGCGAGCCCGGTGTTCGACCCGCACGGGGAATTGCTGGCGGTACTCGACGTGTCCTCGGCGCGCCCAGATGTTTCGCGCCAAAGCCAGTTTCACACCATGGCGCTGGTCAATCTGTCGGCGAAGATGATCGAGAGCTGCTACTTCCTGCGCTGTTTCGACAATCAATGGTTGCTGCGTTTCCACCTGCAGGCCGAGTCCGTCGGTCTGTTCAGCGAGGGGCTGCTGGCGTTTGACGGCGAAGGGCGGATCAGTGCGGTCAACCAGAGTGCGCTGAACCTGCTCGGGCATAGCCGCGATGGCTTGCTCGGCCAACCGGTGGAAGCGTTTTTCGATTGTGCGCTGGATGAGCTGCTTGGCCGCGCGAGCGCTAACGCCAGCGCCAGTTGGCCGTTGCGTACCCGCGATGGCCGGCATCTGTTTGCGGTGTTGCGCGGCGAATCGCGCAAGCCGGCAGCTATTGTTCCAGCGCCCATCGCCGCGCCAGCGCCACGCCTGTCCGGGATTTGCCTGAGCGACGAAGCGTTGCAGGCGGAATTTCGCAAAGCCCTGCGCGTATTCGAGCGCGACGTGCCGCTGTTGATCAACGGCGAAACCGGCTCGGGCAAGGAGGCCTTTGCCAAGGCTGTGCATCAGGCCAGCCAGCGCTTTGGCAACGCCTTCGTCGCACTCAATTGCGCAGCCATCCCGGAAAGCCTGATCGAAAGCGAACTGTTCGGCTATCGCGGTGGCAGTTTCACCGGCGCGCGCAAGGACGGCATGCGCGGCAAGCTGCAACAGGCCGATGGCGGCACGCTGTTTCTCGATGAAATCGGCGACATGCCGCTGGCCTTGCAGACCCGCTTGCTGCGGGTGTTGGAGGATCGGCAAGTGGTACCGATCGGCGGCGAACCGCAAGCGGTGGATGTGCGAATCATCAGCGCGACGCACCGCAATCTGCTCGAGCGGGTCGAGGGCGGCAGCTTTCGCGAGGATCTGTATTACCGCTTGAACGGGCTGGAAGTGGCATTGCCGGCGTTGCGTGAGCGCAGTGACAAATCGCAACTACTGGATTTTCTTCTGGCCGAGGAGGCCGGAGGCGAAACGATCCTGATCGACGAACCGGCGCGGCAAGCGTTGTTGGCATTCAACTGGCCGGGCAATGTGCGGCAGTTGCGCAATGTCCTGCGCACGCTGGCGGCGTTGTGTGATGGCGGGCGGGTCGGGGTTGCGGATTTGCCGGCAATGATTCGACAGGCGCGGCCGACGGTTGCGCCGGCGCAGCCTTGCGCGCAGCCACTGGATGACGCCGAGCGTCTGGCCTTGCTCGGTGCGCTCGAGCAGACGCGCTGGAATATGACCCGTACCGCTGAACAGTTGGGGGTCAGTCGCAATACGCTGTACAGAAAGTTGCGCAAGCACGGTATCGCCCGAACCGCATAAATTTCCCTGTAGGAGCTGACGAGTGCAGTTGGGGTAGCCGGGAGTATTCGAATACAGCTAAAGAGTGCCATTTCCCCCTCCCTACGCTAACCTGCGGCCATGTTTTACGAGGTCGACTATGCACATTCATATTCTGGGTATCTGCGGGACTTTCATGGGCTCGATGGCGGTGTTGGCCAAAGAGCTGGGCCATCACGTTACCGGCTCCGACGCCAACGTCTATCCGCCGATGAGCACGCAGCTCGAGGCCCAGGGCATTCAGCTGACGCAGGGCTATGACCCGGCGCAGCTCGATCCGGCACCGGATCTGGTGGTGATCGGCAACGCCATGTCCCGTGGCAATCCGGCGGTGGAATATGTACTGAACAAAGGCCTGCCGTACGTCTCCGGCCCCCAGTGGCTGGCGGATCACGTGCTGCAAGGTCGTTGGGTATTGGCAGTGGCCGGTACACACGGCAAGACCACCACCAGCAGCATGCTCGCCTGGGTGCTGGAACACGCGGGCATGAGCCCGGGTTTCCTCATCGGCGGCGTGCCGCAGAACTTTTCGGTGTCCGCACGTCTGGGCGGTACGCCGTTTTTTGTGATCGAGGCTGACGAATACGACAGCGCCTTCTTCGACAAACGCTCGAAGTTCGTTCACTACCGTCCGCGCACCGCGATTCTCAACAATCTTGAGTTCGATCACGCCGACATCTTCCCCGATCTGCCAGCCATCGAGCGTCAATTCCACCATTTGGTGCGGACCATCCCGAGCGAAGGTCTGGTTATTCATCCGACCACAGAGCCGGCGTTGCAGCGCGTGATCGAAATGGGCTGCTGGACCCCGGTGCAAACCACCGGTGCCGGCGGTCAGTGGCAGGTCAAGTTGCTGAGCGAGGACGGCTCGGCGTTCGAAGTGATGTTCGAAGGTGTGTCGCAAGGCACCGTCGAGTGGGAATTGACCGGTCAGCACAACGTCGCCAACGCCCTGGCTGCTCTGGCTGCGGCGCGGCATGTCGGTGTTGTGCCATCGATGGGCATCGCCGGGTTGAGCGCCTTCAAGAACGTCAAACGGCGTATGGAGAAAGTCGCCGACGTGCGTGGCATCACCATCTACGACGACTTCGCCCATCACCCGACCGCCATCGCTACCACGCTCGATGGCCTGCGCAAACGCATCGGCGACGCGCCACTGATTGCAATCATCGAGCCGCGCTCCAATTCGATGAAGCTCGGCGCGCACCGTGACGGTTTGCCGGACAGTGTGGTCGATGCCGATCAGGTGATCTGGTACGCCCCGGCCAACCTCGGTTGGGACCTCGGCGCCACCGCAGCGTTATGCACCGTGCCGTCCATCGTCAGCGATTCTCTGGAAGGCATCATCGAACGCGTGAAGAGCCAGGCGCAGCCCGGCACGCACGTGGTGATCATGAGCAACGGCGGCTTCGGCGGTCTGCACGGCAAGCTCGCCGAGGCGCTGCAATGAACACTTATTCGCAGGCCGGCGGCCCGGAACGCATCACCCTGGCGATGACCGGCGCTTCGGGCGCGCAGTACGGCTTGCGCCTGCTCGATTGCCTGGTGCGCGAAGATCGTGAAGTACACTTCCTGATTTCCAAGGCTGCGCAACTGGTGATGGCCACCGAGACCGACGTGTCGCTGCCGAACAAACCGCAGATGATGCAGGCGTTTCTGACCGAGTACACCGGCGCCGCCGCCGGGCAGATTCGCGTGTACGGCAAGGAAGACTGGATGTCGCCGGTGGCCTCCGGCTCCGGTGCGCCGGCGGCGATGGTGGTGGTGCCGTGTTCGACCGGCACGCTGTCGGCGATTGCCACTGGCGCCTGCAACAACCTGATCGAACGCGCTGCGGATGTCACGCTGAAAGAGCGTCGCCAGTTGATTCTGGTGCCGCGCGAGGCGCCGTACTCGAGCATTCATCTGGAGCACATGCTCAAGCTGTCGAACCTTGGCGTAACGATTCTGCCGGCGTCGCCAGGCTTCTATCACCAGCCGCAGACCATCGATGATTTGATCGACTTCGTGGTCGCGCGGATCCTCAATCTGCTCGGCATTGCGCAAGACATGTTGCCGCGCTGGGGCGAGCATCATCTGAGCAGCGATGAATAAGCTGCTGGTGATTGTGCTGGCGCTGCAATTGGGTGGTTGTGCCACCGCGCGCACTCTCGACGCTGCCAAACCGGGCGCACCGGTGGTGTACGCCGGGACGCGGCTGGATTTGTATGCGTTGAATGGCGGCTGCTGTGCGGTGGACCGGTTCGGCGCCGAGGCGCCGAGCTACCCGGGAGTGGATCTGCCGGCCAGTGCGTTGCTCGATACGTTGTTGTTGCCGTTGTCGCTGCTTACCGTGATTGGCGTGGGATTCCAGGCGACGGGTGGATTGTAAAGGTCAAAAGATCGCAGCCTTCGGCAGCTCCTACAGGGGAATGGGCTCTTCTGTAGGAGCTGCCGAAGGCTGCGATCCTTTGATCTTGTTTCACTCCATCGCCCGCAGATTATTTACCGAGCTTGCGCAGCTCATCCGATTCAATCACCCGCACGCCATCCTGTTCTTCCAGCGCCAGGCGCCACATCGCCCTTGCCAACTGGCACGCTTCGATGCCGTGGTATTTCCCCGGAATCAGCTTTGACAATGGCCCGGCCAGTTGCTCGACCAAACGCGGCTCGGTACGTTCGCCGAGCAACAGCGAAGGTCGGCAAATGGTCAGCTGCGGCCAGTTCTGCGCGCGCAAGGCCTGTTCCATCTCGCCTTTGACGCGGTTATAGAACACCGACGAATTCGGATCGGCGCCGATTGCGCTGATCACGATCAGGTGCCGCGCGCCCATCTCCCGCGCGCGCTTGGCAAACGCCACGACCATGTCCAGATCGACGGCGCGAAAGGCTTCTTCGGAGCCTGCCTGTTTGATCGTTGTGCCGAGGCAACAGTAGGCGATATCGACCCGGCCGCTGAGTTGCGGCAAAAACGCTTGTGGATCGCCCACCGGGTTTTCCAGATGCGGATGCTCGGCCAGCGGCCGGCGCGAAGGGGCGAGGACACGGGTAATCGTTGGCTCGTTGAGCAAACGGTCGAGCAAATGTTCACCGGTCAATCCGGTGGCTCCGGCAAGCAATACGTGCTGAGGCGTCAAGTACATAGTGTCTCTCCCTTGATACTGTCCAGCTTAGTTGCCTTTTATCGCCGCGTCGTTCAATGCGCTGCTTTGCAACGCTTTGCGCGCTTGCTGTTTACGCAGCAGTTGCCAGTGCGACAGTACGGTTTTCGGCGCCCAGATCTGCGGCTCCGAGGCTTCGAAGCCGTCGGCCAGTTCACGTTCGGCGACGGTGGCCTTGGCCAGTTTGAAAGCCTGCTCCAGATCATCCGTCTGGTTCAGTGCCTGGGCAAACAGCGCGTCGCCGAAGTAGGTGAAGTTGGCTTCTTCGGAGCAGCCGAACGACACCCGATCGGCGCGCGAGGCGGTCATGATCAGCGTGCGTTCGTCTTTCAGCGCCGGGATGAAACCGCCGGAATAGCACGAAGAAATCACGATGACCTTGTCCCGGTGCTTCAGCGGCGCGAGCACGGCGGCGAGTTCATCGGCTGGCAGATCGGCCAATTCCATGCGCGGCTGATCGAGCACCAGTTCATGCTCGGCGGTGCCGTGGCTGGTCAGATAAATGAACAGCAGATCTTCCGGCCCGCTGCGTTCGGCGAGGGCTTGCGCGGCGCGGCGCAGGTTTTCGCGGGTGGCCATCGGCCGGTCGCCGAGATGATCACGGTGATTGACCAGACGAATCTGGCCGAAGGCGCCGAAGCGCGTATTGAGCATGTTGGCAACGTAGTCGGATTCGCGCAGAAACACACTTTGCTTGCCGTCGCCACCGAGGGTGAGCGTGTACAGCTCGACTGCTGGCGTCGAAGCGGGAATCGCCGTCAGCGCTTCGTCGAGCAAGCGCCCCTGGGCGAGCAAACCGAGTTCGAGGGTGTCGGGCAGCAATTTGCCGTCGGCGTCGCGCACGCGCTGGCCGTTGATCCAGGTGCCAGTGAGCACGCTGCCATCGGTCAGCACCAAAGTGCCGCGGCCGGAGTAACTGTCGTTGTCGAAGCCGCCGATATAAAAGCTGCCGTCGGCCAGGTTCAGGCGGCCCTGACCGGTGAAGCGCCAGTCATTGAACACACCGATGTAATGGCTGCCATCGGCGCCGATCAATTCACCCTTGCCGGTCAGCGCGCCTTCCTTGAACTGGCCGAGCCAGACGTCACCGTCGGCGTTCTCGTAGCGGCCCTTGCCGTGCAGTTGATTGTTCTTGAAGCCGCCGACGTAGATATCGCCGTCGGCGCTGTTGTAAGTGCCGTTGCCTTCCAGTTGGCCGTTGACGAAGTGGCCCGTGAACGAATTGCCGCTGGCGTCGCCGCGCTGGCCTTCCCCGTTGGGTTTGCCATGGGCGAACTGGCCTTGATAGGAGCTGCCGTCGTCCATTTCCAGACGGCCAAGGCCGGAATACTGGTCAGCCTTGAATTCGCCGCGATAGGTCATGCCGTTTTCTTTCAGCGTACCTTCGCCATCGCGCCGGCCCTGTTTGAAGCCGCCGGTATAACTGCTGGCATTGGTGGTCAGGCTGCCCTGACCCTCAAACAGACCTTGCTGAAACCGGCCGCGATAGACCTCGCCGTTACTGCCATGCCATTCGCCTTGCCCGTGCCATTGCCCCTTGTCGAACTCTCCGGCGTACCAACTGCCATTGGGGTAGTCGACGCGGCCCTGACCTTGCAGCAAGCCGTCGACCAGTTCACCGCGATAGCGACCACCATCGGGCAGGCGCGCATCTGGCGGCAACAGCGATTCGCCGTCGCCGCAAGCGGTGAGCATCAGGGTCAGGGCAAGGGGTGCAAGTCGAGCGATTGAGCGCATAGCGGGATCCGGGCAATTAGGCGACCGAGTATGCCGCAGCTATGCGTCGCATATATACAGACGTGACGCGAAACAGCGTGCGCTGCTTCGCATCCGGGATGATCAGACGAAGCAGAGCGACAGTGGCTCGGCGATGTAGGCCGGTTTGTCCGAGCCCTCTATTTCAAGTGTTGCGGTCGCCTTGAGCAGCCACTGGCCGGGTTTTTTCTCGGTCACTTCGACCATATCGACCTTCAATCGGACTTTAGAATTGACCTTGACCGGTTGGATGAAACGCACGCTGTCCAGGCCATAGTTGACGACCATCTTTACGCCTTCGGGCAGCACGATGATGTCTTCCATCAATTTTGGCATCAGCGACAGCGACAGGAAACCATGAGCAATCGTGCTGCCAAAAGGCGTTTGCGCGGCTTTGACCGGGTCGACATGAATGAACTGAAAATCACCGGTGGCTTCGGCGAACAGGTTGATGCGCTCCTGATCGATGGTGAGCCATTGGGAACGTCCAAGTTCCTTGCCGACATAATCTTTGAGCTCTGCAACGGGAACATAGGGCATTGAGACTCTCCTTGGGTTCATCGGTTTTATAGTTTTTCAGGGGGCGGATTTGACCGGCCTGCGAACCACTGTAGATCATCATGGCGATTTGCTCAGGTCAACCGACCATGCTTTTGGCGAATGCCGGTCCATAGCGCCGGCATGCTTATAATGCCGAGCCCTGCTGGCTGAAAATGTAAGACGGAGATGTCGGATGTTGTTACGTGGCCTGACCCTGCTGGTGCTGTTCCAATTGCTCGGCACAGCGCTCAATCACTTGCTGTTACCGATATTGCCGGGGCCGATCATCGGGCTGCTGCTGTTGCTGGTGTACCTGATCATTCGCGGTGAGGTCGGCGAGCCGCTGAATCAGGCGGCGGGCAGTCTGCTGCGTTATCTGCCGTTGCTGCTGGTGCCGCCGGCGGTGGGGGTGATGGTGTATGCCACGGCGATTGCCGCCGATTTCTGGGCGATCGTCGGCGCGCTGGTGGTCTCGCTGATCCTGTCGATGGCCTTTGCCGGTGTGCTGATGCAACGGTTGGTCAAACGTCACGCGCCGCCGGCGGAGGAGTCCTGATGCTGTTCGACTGGCAAGGCGCGTGGGCCTCGGTGATTCACCATCCGCTGTTCGGCATCGGTATCACCCTCGGCGCCTATCAACTGGTGCTGGCGGCATTCGAGAAAACCCGCTGGATCTTTCTGCAACCGGTACTGGTCTCCATGTTGTTGGTGATTGGTGTGCTGGTCGGCTGCGGCCTGACTTACGCGGAGTACCGCAAGAGCACCGAAATCCTCAGCATTCTGCTCGGCCCGGCAACCGTCGCGCTGGCGGTGCCGCTGTATCTCAACCTGCGTCGCATCCGCCAATTGTTCTGGCCGATTTTTACTACGCTGGTGATAGGCGGGGTGGTGGCAACAGGCATGGGTGTGGCGCTGGGCTGGTGGTTCGGTGCCGATCACATGATCCTGATGACCATGGCGCCGAAATCGGTGACTTCGCCGATCGCCATGCTGGTCGCCGAGCAGATCGGTGGCGTGGCGGCGCTGGCCGCGGTGTTCGTGCTGATCACCGGGGTGATTGGCGCGATCTTCGGCCCGGCGCTGCTGACCCGCCTCGGCGTGCACAGCCCCGAAGCGCGCGGCATGGCGCTGGGCATGACCGCGCATGCGGTCGGCACGGCGGTGGCGATGCAGGAAAACGATGAGTGCGGCGCGTTCGCCGCGCTGGCGATGAGTCTGATGGGCGTGGCCACGGCGGTGTTCCTGCCGTTGGCGGTGTCAATGGTGGTGTAAGGAAAATGTCTATGAGTCTGCCGCTTTTCCCGCTGAACACGGTGCTGTTCCCCGGCTGCAACCTTGATCTGCAGATCTTCGAGGCACGCTACCTCGACATGATCGGCCGCTGCATGAAACAGGGCGTCGGCTTTGGTGTGGTGTGCATTCTCGAGGGCAGCGAAGTCGGCGTAGCGCCCCAGGGGTTCGCCCTGGTTGGCTGTGAAGCGCGGATTACCGATTTCCAGCAACAGGACAACGGTCTGCTCGGTATTCGTGTGCAGGGCGGGCGACGCTTCAATGTGCTGCGCACCGAAGTGCAGCGCGATCAATTGATTCTGGCCGATGTCGAGTGGCTCGACGACGAGCCCGAGCAACCGCTACAGGACGAGGACGCCGATCTGGTTGCACTGCTCAAGGCACTGGCCGAACACCCGATGGTCGAAGCCTTGGCCATGGGGACTGAAGCCGCCGGCCAGCAGTCACTGGCCAATCAGCTGGCCTATCTGTTGCCGTTCGCGGAAGAAGACAAAATCGACCTGCTGCAACTCGATGATCCTCAACAGCGGTTGGACGCGATCCAGGCCTTGCTTGATGAGCTACAAGGCGAGTTGTTCGCCTAGTTGTACTTTGAATCAACTGATCGCATTTGCCATTATTGTCGCTACGATGACTTTGTCTTACTTTCAAGTGGCCCGCAGGACGCGGGTAACTTGAATAAGAACAAGGAAGAAGTCATGACTGTATATGAAGATGAATGGGCGTTCTGGGACGATATTGCCGGCAAGTATATTTTGAAACATGCCGAGACCGACCATAACGTCAACAATGTGATTGAAGCTGCATCGACGTATGCCGATCGCATGATAATTGCCCGACGTAAACGAAAGTCCGAAAAAATACCGGCAGGGGATATGCCACGGATGTCTGCGTCCGCCTCGACCATAGTTGCAGCCGTCGCTGTTTGAAGACTTTTCCCCTTACGATATTGCCTGCCGTGGGTATAGCCGACGGCGGGATGCTTACAGGTGCAAACCATGTCCATAACCAGAGTAAACAGCAAAACATTCAACGCGCATCTTTATCTCAGCGGTCGGCCGGTGGTGCTTAATCAACAGCGTCTGCAAAAGGCCCTTGGCCAACTGCGCATGACCAAAGGCGAGCAACTGGAAGCCGAAGTGGGGCTGGCGGATACGCGTGTCGCCAGTTTCATTACGCTGGCCGATCATGAAGACGACGAGCCGTTATTACTGAAGTTCGTCCCGCAGGGTGACAACTATGAAATCTCACTGGTGCATACGGGGGCGTTCGCCGATGCGCGCCTTTACATAGAGGCCCTGACGCACAACCTTTTAGCCAGTACCAGTGCCCCCGCGCAGCACTTTTCCATCAGTACGTACGGCGTACCCAAAGCTTCGCTGGGCGACTTCGAGGCGGGGCCGGCCCATCTTGAGTTGAGCAGCGAAGCGGTGAACGGTAAATCCAGGAGCAAGCCGTTGTACCGCCACGTCAGCGGCGGTATGGATACCTTTGTGGATGAAGATCCCAACCTCACCGGGCATAACGCGTTCAACAACAAACCGGCGACGTTCGTGATCAAAGTGGTTCGATAGTTACAGACTTAAAGCCAATAAAACGCGCCATGCATTTCTGAATGATCGATGGCGTACACCACGGTCTTGGTCTGCTCGGCGTCTTATGGCCTAGCCCGAGGCGTCGTCAAAAATGGCACCGCTGCAGCCCTCTGTGCTGCAGCGGTGCGCCGTCATCGTCGACTGCTACCGATCAGACAGTTGGCATTGGAGTGATCAATAGATCTTCAGGCTCGATACGTACCTTCGGGTCCCCCTTCAAGCTCCAGTACTGCTTCGTCGCGTGGTAAACCAGCGTGCCGGTTTTTCCCTTCGCGCTGAGGTGCGGCAGGTGCACGATGGCGGCCAGTTCGTTGCGCTGGCGGTGCGCGTCGATCTCGGTCACGAGCGCTTCGACGCTGGTGTAAGCGCTGGCATCGATGACATACAACTGAAGCACTTCGAACAGCAGCGACACTTCGTAAATATGCCCCGCGGACGTCACCACGCTGACCGACTCGACCGGTGCGTCGTCGTCGACAGTCGGCAGTTCGATCACGGCGCTACCGATGCGCAGGCGGTTGGCCTCGAGTTGAATGTCATCACGCTTGATCGTCTCCGTCATGGTGCTGGTGAAGATGTTCCAGACCGATGCGTTGGCGGTTTTCGCTGCCGCGCCCGGTGTTGACAAGCGCACGATGGAGTTGCTGGTCAGGTACACGTCGTACGTCGAACTTTGCCCGTGGAGCACATGGATGCCGGTGTGCGGCCCGGCGGGAATCACTACTTTGCTCGGTTGCGCGGGCAAGGCCAGTTTTTCTCCGGCCACCGGCCGGGTGAACAGGTAATTGCCGGTACGCCGCTTCAGGCAACTGCGGGTACTCTGGCTGCGGGAGCCTGGGTTAAGCGCATCGTCCTGGTAGTTCAGCTCCGGCACTTGCAGGCGATATGAAACCTCATCCTGCAGAATCAGGACGATGTCGTGGGCAAGCAACGGCGTAGTGACTTTCAGGCTGTTTCTGCCGCTGTAGCCGGTGGCTGCGGCGATAGGCTGAATCACCCCTTTGAAGGTCACGACTTTCTGCGGCAGGTGCAGCGCCAGGCCGATGTCTTTGTAAGTCAGGTGGGTATTGCCGGAGACACCCTTGCGGATTTCGACTTCATAACTAACCACGACATCTTTTATTTCAGTGCTCTTGAAGTCGAGGTGAACCGTACGTGAAGTGCGCGTCGCATGACGTTTGGCGACGAATTCGATATCGCCAGGCAGGCGCGACACATAATGCCGTTTGCGCCCCTGATCATTGATGTCCACCGTACCGCTACTGATGATCTCTGCCACAGGGCTCGGTTTGCCGATGAGCGTTACCGCAATGTCGACCTGCTCGACCGATGCCGCCCCCGGTTTGCTCGGCAGCAGCGCGAGCAGCTCGTATTCGTCCTGAGTCTTGAACACCAGTTGGTTATTTTTCAACTGGCGCTCGCCGTCGATCCGTTGGTAGACATTTTCGATGGTGAGGACATGCTCGGGATCGTTGCCGTCGATGCCGCGCAGAGAGCGGACCACCAGGGCGGTGTCGTTGATTTCCCAGTGCTGAATGACGTCCCGCGGCCAGCCGAACTCGATCAGGCTGGCGTGCTCGCCGTCTTCGATGATTGTGGTGCGCACGCAGGTGTCGGCGATGTAGTAGCGGTCCCTGCCGCTGCCGCCATCGACCCGGCAATCGACGCCGCCGATGGCGATGGTGTCGTCGCCAGCGCCGGCATTGACCCGGTCGTAACCATTGGCGGCGATCCGGTTGGCTTCGCCGCTGCCGGTCACGCGGCTGGTGCCTTTGCGCAGTGTCGAGACGTTTTCGATCGATGTCAGCTGGGCGACGTGTACGGCGGCGACATCGGCATCCAGCCCGCGCAGGCTGACCTTGCCGGTCTGCAGGTTGATGTCGTGGCCGATGTGGGTGGTGTCATCGAGTGGGCGGCTGCCTTCGAACGCCAGCGTGTCAGAGCCGGTGCCGCCATCGAACACGCTCAGATGAGGCGGTTTGTTCGCCCGGTTGAGTTCGTCATGGGTCACTTCGTGGTAAAACGCGTCGCTCTTGGCGCCGCCCGTGAGGGCCTTGTGACCGGAGCGGAAAGAAAACATGTTCGGTTGATCGTTCACCCCGACCACCCGATCATTGCCATCGCCGAGGCGCCAGAGCACACCTTTGCCATCGCCCGCCGCGCCGGAAACCTTGCCTTCAAGCTCCGCTGGCAAGCCTTTGCCAGCGTCGATCTCGTCATCACCGTCAACGACCGCCGCCTGGCTATCAAGCTTGAACGGCTGTTCGCCGGCCTGCTCGTTCCACTGGTAGCGCCAGAGTTGGACCGATTTGAGCTCAACCCGAAATGCACCGTTTATCACATGTTCCAGAGAGTGTTTGTACGCACCTTCGAGCATTTGTCTGGCGGACAATTGCAGTAGGTCCTGATGGTCGCGGTAACCCTTGGAGACCTTGAAGCGGTCCATGACCTCCTTGTCCAGTTCCTTGCCGGTGAAGGCGAACCAGCCCGAGCGCAAGCGTTCGTGGGCCGTCAGTTCGATGTAATCGTCGATGTCATCGACCACGCGCGCGGCTTGATAAATCATCGAGCCGGCGATCAACAGTGCGGCGGCAGCCAGGCCGAGAGGGCCGGCGACGCTGCCGAAACCGGCCAGGGCCGCCACGCCCAGTGCGAGGCTGATACCCGCGCCGGCGACACTGAGGCCGGCGCTGACGTAGTGGTCTTGCGCCACCTTGCCGGAGGTTACCGCTGCGGCATTGAACGACTTCACCGCATCATTGATGTCGAAGGGCAGCGTGAGGATGCTGGCGAACATGCCGGCGCCGCGGCTCAGGAATTTGCCGACAGAAGTCCGCGGGAAATAACGGAAGATCATTCCGCCGTTTCTGATCATTGCCTGACCACCTTTGCTGAAGCCCTGTTCGAGAATCAGCGAACCCAGCTCGGCAGCTATCGAGCCGCCCTGAATCCAGGCTTCCCCGGTTTCACCGTGCTTGATTGCATCCACCATGGCCATGTAACCGCTATAGATGCCGAACGCCTGCATGCCGACGCCGGCGCCGCTCATCAAATAGCTTTTGCCTCGATTGACCCAGCCAGGTGAGTTTTCAAACGCGTCGACGCGCTGAATATCGAGTTTTTGCGCGGACTGGCCCAAGCGATTGAGGCGCTCGAAGGAACTGCCTGGATCGATACTGGTAGCGCGAACGAACAGGTCCCCGGCATCAGGCGAACGCTTGCAGCAGAGTTCGAAAAACAGCATGGCAGGGGCGCCGCTGTCGGCGATGTCCGCTGAGCGCAAGCGTGCATGGACCTTGTCCGCATCGAAATTCAAACCGTCGAAGAAGGCTTGGTCGGCGCTCTGCATGCCGGCGTTCGCCGGACTAATGGGGTGGCCGTGGACGGTCGCGCCGAGGGCCTGCAATTCGACCCGACTGCTCATGACTTCGCCAATGCGTAACGGGCCGAAATGTTTGTCGAGAGTCGCCAGCGTGCGTCGATAGGGCGCGTCCGGGTCCGCCACGGTGGCGGAAGGCGGCGGTATCAACCGAGCAGGCTGGCGCCCGTACGGGTTGGCTGATGCGCTGATTTGCTCCATTGCAAGAGCGCGAGCTTGGAGGGCGGCGAGGCTGGGTGTGATGAGTGTTGACACGGTATCAGTCCTTTAATGATGTGTTTGCCCGGCTTCCATGCCGGGGGCTTCAGTGCAGGCCGTTGCGTACTCACGGCCAGGTAACGTCGTAGACGAATTCGTTGCGGTTGCCGGAAAGGCTGACGATCGAATTGGCTGCCGCTTCGGCACTGTCGATCAAGCTGTCGTATTCCCAGACATTGGCATGGCTGGCGCGAGTGGCGGCTTCGATCCGTTCGGCGCGGTCGCCGGCCTGCCCGGCGATGTCATCGATGCGGGCGGCTTTGGTCGGTACTGAATTGAACAGCCAGATGCGCTCGGCCGGCAATCCACTGCGGGTGACCGAAATCAGCCCTTTGAAGTCGTCGGAGGGGAACTGGGTCGGGGGCGTTTCGCGGGCTGCCCAGTTGAACAGCATGTTTTCTTCATGGGGGACCACTTTGAGGGGTGCGGGTGGTCGTAGGGTGGCGGCTGGTTTGCGTGGCAGCTTTGGGCTCATGAATGACTCGGGTGATGGATCAGCAACACAGCCACAAACTCCAAAGTATGGTTAATTGAAGTGTTTTGATGATCGAAGTTATTGAGTTAGGTGGGTCAATCTAATGCTTTTTCTTTAGTTGGGAGTTGTTTATGGCAGTGCGAAGGGTTGAATTGTGTAACCCGGTTTTTTCGGATGCTTACAGGTGGGAAAGTTACTGAGCTGACGCGCGAAAACTTACGAGCAATTGGAAAACTCGAATAAGTTAATCGCGCTGCCCTTGTCGGAAGTTTCCGAAAAGAGCAGTGCGAGAAAATAACGCTTGTGCCGTTTCAATCAATAAGCGTAACGCAGCAGCGTATGCGGAAGATGGCGCAGTACGAAGAAGCCGAACAAGGCAATCATCGATGGCAGGATCAGCCACCAGATCTTGAACGGCATTGGGTTGAGGGAAGTCTGGCGCTGGCTCAGCCATAGCATCGCGGCGCAAACGCAACTGGCAAGCATGGCGCCGGCCAGGATGTCGGTTGGCCAGTGCGCCCCCAGATAGACCCGCGACAAGGCGATAGAAAGCGCCGGGATGCAAGCGATCAGCAGCCAGGTCAGGCGCATGCGTGGCGGCTGGCCCCGACCGGCGAGCACGCCCAGCGTCAGGAACAAGGCAAACGCGCCAGAAGCGTGGCCGCTGGGCATGCTGTAGGTGGTCAGTGGATCACTGAGTACTTCGGGGCGCACTCGGGCGAAGAAGTATTTGGTCCCGGTATTGGCCATGGCTGTGATCAGCATGGTGGCACCGGCGAACATCGCCTGGCGCCACTGCTTGCACAACAGCAGCAGTACGACGAGCAGGGCGCTGAACAGCAACATGTTGCGAAATTCGCCGATCAGGGTCAGCGTCACGGCGATTTCGTCCAGCGCTGGCTGGCGATGTTCCTGTACCAGGGTCATCACGCCGTTGTCGAGCGCCGTAAGATACGGGTAACCGATGAACAGACCGATCAGGATCAACAGGCTCATGCCGCCGATCCAGATCGTCGCGCGACGATGGCGACGCACGCTGCTGTTGACGCTCAGGCCGACCATCAGCGCGATGCTGGCGGCGACAATTCCGGCCTCCAGCCAGAAACCTTCAGGCAATGGCAGGCGGAACGCGGCGCCAGTGGCCCAGCCCGGCAGCAGATAGGCCAGGCTCCAGCCGGCCGCAGCGAGCAGGCTGACGGCGAAAAAACGCGGAAAGGGCATGTCGCACATCCCGGCGACCATCGGCAGCATGGGTCGCAGCGGGCCGATGAAACGCCCGACCAGCAGGCTCGCGATGCCATAGCGCTGGAAATACGACTCGGCGCCGGCCATCCATTCCGGGTGATGGCGCAGGCCGGGCAGGCGTCGGATGTTCTGGTGAAAGTGGCGGCCCAGGAAATATGAAATCAGGTCGCCAAGTATGCCGCCCAGAAACCCCAGCAGGAGCGTCTCGCTTAACGATAAGGCGCCGCTGCCGGCCAGTACCGCCACGGCAAACAGCAACACCGTGCCCGGCACGATCAGCCCGGCAATCGCCAGGCATTCCACGCACGCAACGATGAACACCGCTGCGGCCAGCCACTGTGGATTGGCACCGAGCCATCCGGTGATGCTATCGAGCCATGGGCCCATACAAAAACTCCAGACTATTGATGATTCCGGTAGGAGCTGCCGCAGGCTACGATCTTTTGATCTTGTTTCTTTAAAGCAGAATCAAAAGATCGCAGCCTGCGGCAGCTCCTACAGGGGTAAGCGTTTACAGAAGAATAAAATCCCGGCCTTCGACCTGGCCCCGTCGCAGCGGGTTCCGCGTGCACCATTGCGCATACGCAGCGTCAACGAAGCGGTACATCAAGTGTTCATCGCGCCCCAGCGGAATGCCCAGCCGGGTGGTTTGAATGATCTGCGAGGGCGCCGGCCCCGTATCTTCGACCAACAGCAATTCATGATCGAAACGCTTGGCATCCCACATCGGCACTTTCAAACCCAGCGCCTTGCACAGCAAGGTCTGTCCGGCGCACAACTTTTGCGTCGGACGCGGCCGGCCCTGGGCATCGGGATTATTCAGCAGCATCTGCGCCAGACTCGCCGGACCGCTGACTTCATCAACCCACGGATAGGCGGATTTGATCAGTACCGCATTGCCCGGACCCTGCGCACTGAAGTTCAAGGAGTCACCGCCACGGGCGTAGTACATATAGATGTGCCCACCATCCAGAAACAAAGCCTTACGTTTTTCTGTATAGCCCAGTGAGGAATGGCTGCCTTTTTCCGCAAAGTAATACGCTTCGGTCTCGATGATCCGCGCACTCAGCCACAGATCGCCGACGCGGTGCCGGATGACTTTGCCGAGCAGAGCCTGTGCCAGCACCTGCGCGTCGCGGTCGAAAAAACTGTCCGGCAGGCCCACGGGCAGGCGGGCGGACTCGGGGCAAAGGGGCACGTTGGTCATGATGGGCAAGGTTTATCCAGGCTCAAGAGGTCGTGATGATAACAACGCTGAGCTTAATTACGTCTGAGCGACGGCCAAACGCAGCTCATTTCGACCATCCGCCCGTCACCGCTGTTAGTCCCGGGACGCGACAGCTATAATCTGCCGCTTTCCTCTTTGCCAAGACCCCAGCAGACCATGACTGAGTCCGTTCTTGACTACATGACCCGATTGGGTCGCGCCGCCCGCGCTGCCTCCCGGGTCATCGGTCGCGCCAGCACCGAGCAGAAAAACCGCGCCTTGCAGGCTGCCGCCAATGCCCTGGACGCCGCTCGCGCCGAGCTGGCCGCAGCCAACGAGCTGGATCTGGCTGCCGGGCGCGCCAGCGGTCTGGAACCGGCGCTGCTGGAACGTCTGGAACTGACCCCGGCACGCATCGACGGCATGATCGTCGGTCTGCGCCAGGTCGCTGCGTTGCCGGATCCGGTCGGCGCGATCCGCGACATGAGCTTCCGTCCGTCGGGCATTCAAGTCGGCAAAATGCGTGTACCGCTGGGCGTCATCGGGATCATCTACGAATCCCGGCCGAACGTGACCATCGATGCCGCCAGCCTGTGCCTGAAGTCGGGCAACGCGACCATCCTGCGCGGCGGCTCCGAGGCGATTAACTCCAATCGCGCGATTGCCGCGTGCATTCAGCGTGGTCTGGCCGAGGCCGACCTGCCCGCCGCGGTGGTGCAAGTGGTGGAAACCACTGATCGTGCCGCTGTCGGCGCGATGATCAGCATGCCGGAATACGTCGACGTCATCGTCCCCCGTGGTGGCCGTGGCCTGATCGAACGCATCAGCCGCGATGCCCGCGTGCCGGTGATCAAGCACCTGGACGGCATCTGCCACGTTTACGTCAGCGCACACGCCGATCTGGCAAAAGCCCAGCGCATCGCCTTCAACGCCAAGACTTACCGTTATGGCATCTGCGGCGCGATGGAAACCCTGCTGGTCGATCAGGCTGTTGCCAGGGATTTCCTGCCTTCGATGGCTGCGCAGTTCCGCGAGAAAGGCGTCGAACTGCGCGGTTGCGAGCGTACCCAGGCGATCATCGAGGCTGTAGCGGCCAGCGAAGACGACTGGCACACCGAGTACCTGGCGCCGATCCTCTCGATCCGCGTGGTCGACGGTCTGGAACAGGCGATCGAACACATCAACCATTACGGCTCGCATCACACCGACTCGATCGTCAGCGAAAACCTCGCTGACACCCGGCGGTTCGTGGCGGAAGTCGACTCGGCCTCGGTGATGATCAACACGCCGACCTGCTTTGCCGATGGATTTGAATACGGATTGGGTGCCGAGATCGGCATTTCTACTGATAAGCTGCACGCCCGCGGCCCGGTCGGGCTTGAAGGGTTGACCTGCGAGAAGTACATCGTGGTCGGCGATGGCCAGTTGCGCGGCCAGGCGACGGTCTGACTTGACCGACCTCGACCTGACAGCGCCGCACACCGGCAGCGAGTCACGCCCGCAACGCATTGGCGTGCTGGGCGGTACGTTCGATCCGGTGCATATCGGTCATCTGCGTGGCGCGCTGGAAGTTGTCGAAGCGCTGGCGCTGGACGAGTTGCGCCTGATGCCGAACGCCCGGCCGCCGCATCGTGGTACGCCGCAGGTAGCAGCGCAGGATCGGCTGGCGATGGTCGAGTGCGCGGTGGCCGGATTGCCGCCGCTGGTAGTGGACGCCCGCGAATTGCAGCGGGACAAACCGTCCTGGACCATCGATACCCTGGAGTCGCTGCGTGCAGAAATGCCCGCCGAGACCCAGGTTTTTCTGCTTTTGGGCTGGGACGCATTTTGCGGCCTGCCCACTTGGCACCGCTGGGAAGAGTTGCTCCAGCATTGCCACATCCTGGTGCTACAGCGCCCGGACGCCGACAGCGAACCGCCGGATGCCTTGCGCAACCTGCTGGCAGCGCGTTCGGTGAGCGACCCGCTGGCCCTGAAAGGGCCGAGCGGACAGATTGCATTCGTCTGGCAGACACCGCTCGCGGTTTCCGCCACCCAGATCCGTCAACTGCTGGCCAGCGGTAAGTCGGTACGTTTCCTGGTGCCCGACGCGGTCCTGGCCTACATCGATGCGCACGGTCTGTACCGTGCGTCGAACTGAACAAGGCGTGCTTCACAGATACGAATCACCGTATCCCCAAGCCGCCGAATACATGAGCAAAACGAGTTTCATATGACTGATAAAGATCTACCGAAAGTAAAGCGCAAAGGCACGTTCAAGAGCGCACCACTGCCGGAAGCCGTCAACACCAACGAGCCGCTCAAGGGCGACGAACTGGTCAAGATTGCCGTCGCTGCGCTGGAAGACGTCAAGGCCCAGGACATCCAGATCATTGATGTGCGCGACAAGCAAAGCATCACTGACTACATGATCATCGCCACCGGTACCTCCAATCGCCAGATCAACGCGATGCTGGACAAGGTCCGCGAGGAAGTGAAAAAGCAGGGCGCCAAGCCGCTGGGCGAAGAAGGCAAGGGCGACAGCGACTGGGTGCTGCTCGACCTCGATCTGGTAATCGTGCACATGATGACCGCCTCGGCGCGTCAGTTCTACGACCTGGAGCGTCTGTGGGCCGGTGCCGAGCAAAGCCGTGCGGCCGACGCCAAGCATCACAGCCCGGAAAACACCCACGAGCATTTCACCAAGCTCAACAAAGACCAGTTCTAAGGGATTGCTGTGCGACTGCGCCTGATCGCCGTCGGTTCACGCATGCCCAAGTGGGTGGAAGAAGGCTGGCATGAATATGCCAAGCGTCTTCCGTCCGAACTGGCGCTGGAACTGGTGGAAATTCCGCTCAACACCCGTGGCAAGAATGCCGACGTGGCCCGTTTCATCCGCCAGGAAGGCGAAGCCATGCTGGCCAAGGTCGGGCACAACGAGCGGATCGTCACGCTGGAGGTTCACGGCAAGCCGTGGAGCACCGAGCAACTGGCGGTCGAACTCGATCGCTGGCGCCTGGATTCGCGCACGGTCAACTTCATGGTGGGCGGCCCGGAAGGGCTGGCACCGGAAGTCTGTGCCCGCGCTGACCAGCGCTGGTCGTTGTCGCCGCTGACCTTGCCGCACCCCCTGGTGCGGATCCTGATCGGCGAACAGTTGTACCGTGCCTGGACCGTGTTGTCCGGCCACCCTTACCACAAGTAAGCCTGCCCTCATGTCTCAGCCGATCCGCATCAAGGACCACGAAAAGGACGCCCGTCTGGTGCGCAGCCGTGTCGTGTTCGGTGCGATCGTGATCGTGACGCTGATCTGTGTGCTGATCGCGCGCCTGTATTACCTGCAGGTTATCCAGTACGAGTACCACTCGACCCTGTCGGAAAACAACCGCGTCCACGTGCAGCCGATTCCGCCGACGCGCGGGCTGATTTTCGACCGCAACGGCGTGGTCGTGGCCGACAACCGGCCGAGCTTCAGCCTGAGCATGACCCGCGAGCGCTCCGGCGACTGGCAACAGGTGCTCGACGTCATCGTCGAGGTGCTGGAGATGACGCCCGAGGACCGTGTGATCTTCGAGAAGCGCATGCGTCAGGGGCGCCGGCCGTTCGAGCCGGTGCCGATCCTGTTCGAGCTGACCGAAGAGCAGATCGCCCGGATTGCGGTGAACCAGTTCCGCCTGCCCGGGGTGGAAGTGGTTGCGCAACTGGTCCGGCATTACCCGCAGGGCGCGCATTTTGCGCACTCGGTGGGCTATATGGGGCGGATCAACGAGAAAGAGCTGAAGTCGCTGGATCCGGTCAATTACAGCGGCACCCATCACATCGGCAAGACCGGTATCGAGCGTTTCTACGAGCCGGAATTGCACGGTCAGGTCGGTTACGAAGAAGTCGAGACCAACGCCCGGGGCCGCGTATTGCGCGTGCTCAAGCGCACTGATCCGATTCCCGGCAAGGACATCGTCCTGAGCCTCGACATCAAGTTGCAGGAAGCCGCCGAGGCCGCGCTGGGCGGGCGGCGTGGCGCGGTGGTGGCGCTCGATCCAAAAACCGGCGAAGTGTTGGCGATGGTCAGTCAGCCGAGTTTTGATCCCAACCTGTTCGTCACCGGGATCAGCTTCAAGGCTTACGCCGAGTTGCGTGATTCCATTGACCGGCCGCTGTTCAACCGCGTGTTGCGCGGTCTGTACCCGCCGGGCTCGACGATCAAGCCGGCGGTGGCGATTGCCGGTCTCGACGCCGGCGTGGTCACGGCATCCAGCCGGGTATTCGACCCGGGCTATTACATGCTGCCCAACTACGATCACAAGTACCGCAACTGGAACCGCACCGGTGACGGCTTCGTCGACCTCGACACAGCGATCATGCGATCCAATGACACCTACTTCTATGACCTGGCGCACAAGCTCGGCATTGATCGGCTGTCGACCTACATGAACAAGTTCGGCATCGGCCAGAAGGTTTCGCTGGACATGTTCGAAGAGTCCCCGGGCCTGATGCCGTCCCGCGAATGGAAACGCGCAACGCGCAAACAGGCGTGGTTCCCCGGCGAGACCCTGATTCTCGGGATCGGCCAGGGCTACATGCAGTCGACGCCGCTGCAGCTGGCCCAGGCCACTGCGCTGGTGGCCAACAAAGGCATCTGGAACCGGCCGCATCTGGCCAAGTCCCTCGACGGGGTGAAACCGGTGGATGACAACCCGATGCCGAACATCGTCCTGCGTGACCCGTCCGACTGGAACAAGGTCAACCACGGCATGCAGCAGGTGATGCACGGTGCTCGTGGTACCGCGCGCAAAGCGGCGATCGGCGCGCAATACCGCATCGCCGGCAAATCCGGTACCGCGCAGGTGGTGGCGATCAAGCAGGGCGAAAAATACGACCGTTCCAAGGTCCAGGAGCGCCATCGCGACCACGCCCTGTTCGTCGGCTTCGCCCCGGCTGATGATCCGAAAATCGTGGTTTCGGTGATGGTCGAGAACGGTGAGTCCGGTTCCGGCGTTGCCGCGCCCGTGGTGCGCCAGGTCATGGACGCCTGGTTGCTCGACCAGAACGGCCATCTGAAAGCCGAGTACGCCAGCCCTATCACTTCGGAGGCCACGGCCCGTGATGAATAATTTCGATCGCATGCTCTCCAGCGAGGATGTGATGCGTCGCCGCGCGACGTTGCTGCAAAGGCTGCATATCGATGGCCCGCTGTTGATCCTGTTGCTGATCCTCGCCGCCGGCAGCCTGTTCGTGCTGTATTCGGCCAGCGGCAAAAGCTGGGATCTGCTCGGCAAGCAGGCCACGTCGTTCGGCATCGGCCTGGTCGCGATGATTGTCATCGCCCAGCTCGAGCCGCGGTTCATGGCCCGTTGGGTACCGCTCGGTTACGTCATCGGCGTGGTCTTGCTGATCGTCGTCGACATCATGGGCCACAACGCCATGGGCGCCACGCGCTGGATCAACATTCCCGGGGTAATCCGCTTCCAGCCCTCGGAGTTCATGAAGATCCTGATGCCGGCGACCATCGCCTGGTATCTGTCCAAACGCACCTTGCCACCGCAACTCAAACATGTCGGCATCAGCCTGATGCTGATTGGCGTGCCGTTCATTCTGATCGTGCGCCAGCCGGACCTCGGTACCTCGCTGCTGATTCTCGCCGGTGGCGCCTTCGTCCTGTTCATGGGTGGCCTGCGCTGGCGCTGGATTCTCAGCGTACTGGCGGCGGCGGTGCCGGTGTCGGTAGCGATGTGGTTTTTCGTCATGCACGACTACCAGAAGCAGCGCGTGCTGACCTTCCTCGATCCGGAAAGCGATCCGCTGGGTACCGGCTGGAACATCATCCAGTCGAAAGCCGCCATCGGTTCAGGTGGCGTATTCGGCAAAGGCTGGCTGCTTGGCACCCAGTCGCACCTGGACTTCCTCCCGGAAAGCCATACCGATTTCATCATTGCCGTGCTTGGCGAAGAGTTCGGTCTGGTGGGTATCTGCGCGCTGCTGCTGATCTACTTGTTGTTGATCGGTCGCGGGCTGGTAATCACCGCCCAGGCGCAAACGCTGTTTGGCAAATTGCTCGCTGGCGCGTTGACCATGACTTTTTTTGTTTACGTTTTCGTCAACATCGGTATGGTCAGTGGCCTGTTGCCGGTCGTAGGGGTGCCGTTGCCGTTCATTAGCTACGGAGGAACTTCGCTGGTGACGCTGCTGTCAGCGTTTGGGGTTTTGATGTCGATCCATACCCATCGCAAGTGGATCGCACAGGTTTGAATAAGGTGAAGAGTGCAATGCAAGTAATGCGTGGCTGGGCGACTCGATGCGCGCCGCTGGTTGGCCTGATGGGCCTGCTGGGGGGCGTGCAGGAAGCGCTGGCCGGCGACTATGAAGGCTCGCCGCAGGTGGCCGAATTCGTCGGTGAAATGACCCGCGACTATGGTTTCGCCGGTGAACAACTGATGGGTGTGTTCCGCGAGGCGCAACGCAAGCAGTCGATCCTCGACGCCATCTCCAAGCCCGCCGAACGGGTCAAACAGTGGAACGAATATCGTCCGATGTTCATTACCGACGCGCGCATCGCCCGCGGTGTGGATTTCTGGCGCCAGCACGAGGCGACGCTGGCGCGTGCCGAGCAGGAATATGGCGTGCCGGCTCAAGTCATCGTGTCGATCATCGGCGTCGAGACCTTTTTCGGACGTAATACCGGAAATTTCCGGGTGATCGATGCTCTATCGACCCTCGGCTTCGACTATCCTCCGCGTGCCGACTTTTTCCGCAAGGAACTGCGTGAGTTCCTTCTGCTGGCGCGTGAAGAGCAAGTCGACCCACTGACCCTCAAAGGCTCATACGCCGGGGCGATGGGCCTGCCGCAGTTCATGCCGAGCAGCTTTCGCGCCTACGCGGTGGACTTCGACGGTGACGGCCACATCAATATCTGGAACAACCCGGACGATGCGATCGGCAGTGTCGCCAGCTATTTCAAGCGTCATGGCTGGGTCGCCGGTGAACCGGTGGTCAGCCGCGCCGATGTGCGCGGCGAGCAGGTCGATGAAGGCCTGACCACCGGCATTGAACCAGTGAAGACGGTCGCAGAGTTGCGGGCGCTGGGCTGGTCAAGTCATGATGCGCTGCGCGATGATATGCCGGTTACCGCATTTCGCCTCGAAGGCGACAACGGCCCTGAATACTGGATGGGCCTGCAGAATTTCTACGCGATCACGCGTTATAACCGCAGCGTGATGTACGCCATGGCCGTACATCAACTGTCTGAACAGCTGGTACAAGCACGGGGCGTCAAGTAATGCAGGCATTGCCTAACAATAAACCCCTGAAGCTGGTGGCTTTCGCTGCGTTGGCAGTCTTGGTCGCCAGTTGCACGACCAGCCGCACGCCGACGCAGAAAACCCCGTCCACCGCTGTCCGCGCCAAACCGGGCCTGGACATCAACCGTGCGCACAAAGACGGCGCGCCATGGTGGGATGTCGATGTCTCGCGCATCCCCGATGCGACGCCGACCCTGCACACCGGCCCGTACAAGGCCAACCCGTATACCGTGCTGGGCAAGACTTATTTCCCGCTGCAGGAATCCAAGACCTACGTGGCTTCGGGCACGGCGTCCTGGTATGGCACCAAGTTCCATGGTCAGAACACCGCCAACGGCGAAGTGTATGACCTGTACGGCATGAGCGCCGCGCACAAGACTTTGCCACTGCCAAGTTACGTTCGGGTGACGAACCTGGACAACAACAAGACGGTGATCCTGCGCGTCAACGACCGTGGCCCGTTCTACTCCGATCGCATCATCGACTTGTCCTACGCGGCGGCGAAGAAGCTCGGCTATGCCGAGACCGGCACCGCGCGGGTCAAGGTCGAAGGCATTGATCCGCAGCAGTGGTGGGCGGCCAAGGGGCGTCCGGCGCCGCTGATGCTCAACGAGCCGCAAGTGGCGCAGACCAGCGCGCCAGTGATTACGGCTTCGGCCGGCACCGTCGAGCAATGGACGCCGCCGCCGCAGCAACATGCCGCGGCCGTGGTGCCCGTGCAGATCGATGCAAAAAAAAACGCTTCTGCACCAGCGTCTGGCCAGTATCTGCAGGTGGGCGCGTTCGCCAACCCGGACGCTGCCGAGTTGCTGAGGTCGAAGCTCAGCGGGATGGTGAGCGCGCCGGTGTTCATCAGCTCGATCGTGCGCAATCAGCAGACCCTGCACCGGGTACGCCTGGGGCCGATCGGCTCGCCGGGTGAGATCGCCCAGGTGCAGAACAGTGTGCGTCTGGCCAACCTGGGTTCGCCCAGCGTGGTCACCGAGTAATACGTAGACCTTGATTGACGGTTCACTTGCGGTATTCGGGGGGTGAACCAGGTTGTTGGCTCGTCGAAGAACAAAAGCCCGGCAAGGGTGACTGGAGTGAGCAACTGAACACGCGATGGCCCGTTAGAAGGCTGTCTGAATAAGTTTTGCCTTCGGGCAAGTTTCCATTAGCGATTTCGAGAGACGGATGAACATCACCACCTTTGCCAAACGCCTGTGTCTGCTAGTCCCGCTGCTCCTCTCGCCAGCCGCCTTCGCGGCCGAGATGATGCCGTCGCCACCACAACTGGCCGCCAAGGCCTACGTTCTGATGGACGCGAGCAGCGGCAACGTACTGGTCGAAAACAACGGCGACCAGCGTCTGCCACCGGCCAGCCTGACCAAGCTGATGACCGCGTATATCGCGACCCTGGAAATCCGTCGCGGCCAGATCGGTGAAAATGACCCGGTGACTGTCAGCGAAAACGCCTGGCGCACCGGCGGGTCGCGGATGTTCATCAAGGTTGGCTCGCAGGTGACTGTCAGCGACCTGCTGCACGGCATCATCATCCAGTCCGGTAACGACGCCAGCGTCGCCTTGGCCGAGCACATCGCCGGCAGCGAAGACGCCTTCGCCGACCTGATGAACAAGACCGTCACCGAACTGGGCATGACCAATACCCATTTCATGAACCCGACCGGTCTGCCGAACCCTGAGCACTATTCGTCCGCTCACGACATGGCGATCCTTGCTCGCGCAATCATCCACGAAGACCCGGCTCACTACGCGATCTACTCGCAGAAAGAGTTCTTCTGGAACGGCATCAAGCAGCCTAACCGCAACCTGCTGCTGTGGCGCGACAAGACCGTCGACGGTCTGAAAACCGGCCACACCGACGAAGCCGGCTACTGCATGGTGTCCTCGGCGGTACGTGACGGCCAGCGCCTGATCGCTGTAGTGTTCGGCACGAACAGCGAAGTGGCCCGTGCCGCTGAAACCCAGAAGCTGCTGACTTACGGTTTCCGCTTCTTCGAAACCCAGACCTTCTATCAGAAGGGCACTGAACTGGCGCAGGCGCCGGTATGGAAAGGCACCACCAGCCAGGTCAAGGCCGGTCTGGCGCAAGACCTGACCATGACTCTGCCAAAAGGCCAGCTGAAGAAGCTCGCTGCCAGCATGACCATGAACCCGCAACTGGTCGCACCCATCGCCAAGGGCGACGTGATCGGTAAAGTCGAAGTCAAACTGGAAGACAAGGTGGTGCACAGCGCCGACCTGATCGCTCTGGATGGCGTCGAGGAGGGTGGTATCTTCCGCCGCATGTGGGATAGCATCCGACTATTCTTCTACGGCTTGTTCAACTGATTCAGTGTTGACCTGCATGGCCCCGCCCCGATCCGGAGCGGGGCCATGTGCGTTACCACGGCTTGTGCTATTAGAGGCCGTTACGCCATGACCGATACCGAAGTAAAGGCGCCAAAGATCGAATTCCCTGTTACGGATTATCCCGTCAAGGTGATCAGCGATACGGGCGTCGGCCGCAAAGACCAGATCATCGAGATCGTCAAGAAACACGCGACCATCAATGATGAGCGCATCGACGAACGTCAAAGCAGCACCGGCAAGTACACCACCATCCAGCTGCACATTGTCGCCACCGATCAGGATCAGCTGTACAACATCAACAGCGAACTGCGGGCGACCGGCTTCGTGCACATGGTGCTGTGATGCACGGCACGCTGGGCTTTCGCGAGCTGGGCCAGATGGCTTACGAGCCGGTCTGGCATGCCATGCAGCGCTTTACCAACGAACGCGGCAACGCTGCCGCCGACGAAATCTGGCTCGTCGAACACCCGCCGGTGTTCACGCAGGGCCAGGCCGGTAAGGCCGAACACTTGTTGCTGCCGGGAGATATTCCAGTCGTGCAGGTCGATCGCGGCGGCCAAGTGACTTATCATGGCCCCGGGCAACTGGTGGCCTATCTGTTGCTGGATGTGCGCAAGCTGGGTTTCGGCGTGCGCGACCTGGTCAGCCGCATGGAAGCCTGCCTGATCGAACTGCTGGCCAGCTACGGCGTCACCGCCGCGGCCAAGCCGGATGCTCCCGGCGTCTATGTCGACGGAGCGAAAATCGCTTCTCTGGGTTTGCGCATTCGCCACGGTTGTTCCTTTCATGGCCTGGCCCTGAACGTGGATATGAACCTGGAACCGTTTCGACGGATTAATCCCTGCGGCTACGCCGGGCTGGCCATGACCCAGCTGAGCGATCACGCAGGATCGATTGAATTTGCCGAGGTAAGTGCCCGGCTGCGCGCGCAGCTCGTCAAACACCTCGACTATGCTGAGCAGACGACCCTCACGGGCGGAATCGACTGATATGACTACTGATGCAGTGCAAACCATGATCCCGACGCTCGACGTGACCGAGCGCCCGGCCCCGCGTCCCAAGGTTGAAGCCGGCGTCAAGCTGCGCGGCGCCGAGAAGGTTGCACGCATCCCGGTCAAGATCATCCCGACCACCGAATTGCCGAAGAAACCCGACTGGATCCGCGTGCGCATCCCGGTGTCGCCGGAAGTCGACCGCATCAAGAGCCTGTTGCGCAAGCACAAGTTGCACAGTGTCTGCGAAGAAGCGTCCTGCCCGAACCTAGGCGAATGCTTCTCCGGCGGCACCGCGACCTTCATGATCATGGGCGACATCTGCACCCGTCGCTGCCCGTTCTGCGACGTTGGCCACGGTCGTCCGAAGCCACTGGACGTCAACGAGCCGGTAAGCCTGGCCATCGCCATCGCTGACCTCAAGCTCAAATACGTGGTGATCACTTCGGTTGACCGCGACGACCTGCGTGACGGCGGTGCTCAGCACTTTGCCGACTGCATCCGCGAAATCCGCAAACTGTCGCCCAACGTGCAGCTTGAGACCCTTGTCCCGGACTACCGTGGGCGCATGGACATTGCGTTGGAAATTACCGCCGCCGAGCCGCCGGATGTATTCAACCACAACCTGGAAACCGTGCCGCGTCTGTACAAGGCCGCGCGGCCGGGTTCGGATTACCAGTGGTCGCTGACCCTGCTGCAACGCTTCAAGCAGATGATGCCGCACATTCCAACCAAGTCCGGCCTGATGCTGGGGCTGGGCGAGACCGACGACGAAGTCATCGAAGTCATGAAGCGCATGCGCGAACACGACATCGACATGCTGACTCTCGGTCAGTACCTGCAGCCGTCGCGCAGCCACTTGCCGGTGCAGCGTTTCGTGCACCCGGACACCTTCGCCTGGTTCGCCGAGGAAGGTTACAAGATGGGCTTCAAGAACGTCGCTTCGGGCCCGCTGGTACGCTCCTCGTACCACGCCGACGAGCAGGCGAAGCTGGTCAAGGCCGAGCTGCTGGGTTCCTGATTCAGCACCAGAGAAAAATGCCCGCCGAGGTTTGAAACCCGGCGGGCATTTTTTTGCCCGACTTACATTCATTGCTGTTTTTTCCTTCGAGGTACGGCGTGAGTGATCCTCTTCTGTTTGTTCACGTTCCTGACTAATGTGTGAGCATCAATTTACAGGGAGATCCAAGGATGACCGTTCGACCGCCCCATACACTTTGCCCTCACAAAGCGGTGCCCGCACTGCCCTCGGAAGGGCTGATCGGTGTCATTGCACCTGCCGGCCCTGGTGCTCTGGACACTGATAAGGCGGTGCAATGGATGCGCGCCCGTGGTTATGGGCTGAAAGTCTTTGCCGGCGTCTATGAAAAGGATGGCTATCTGGCCGGCAGTGACGCGGTACGCCTGCGCGATCTGCACGCGGCGTTCGCTGATCCCGAAGTCGACGCGATCATTTGTCTGCGCGGCGGCTACGGCACACCGCGTCTGCTGGACCGCATCGATTACGATCTGCTGAGCCGTCATGCCAAGCCGTTTGTCGGCTACAGCGATATCACCGCGTTGCACCTGGCGATCAGTCGTTACGCCGGTTTTGTGACCTTTCACGGACCGCTGCTCAATGCCGACTTGCTGGGCGACAAGGAGCCGCCGACGGTGACTTCATTTTTCGCCATGCTGCGCGGGCAAATGAGGACGGGGAGTGTGCTGAGCCATCCGGTGGCGTATCCGTTATCAACCGTCGAACCGGGCATCGCGCATGGGCGCTTGCTCGGCGGCAATCTGGCGATGATCGCCGCGACCCTGGGCACGCCTTACGAAATCGACGTCGAAGGGGTGATTCTGTTCATTGAAGACATCAACGAGCCGTTGTATCGCATCGACCGGCTCCTGACCCAGATGCGTCTGGCCGGCAAGCTGGCCCGACTGCGCGGTGTGCTGGTTGGTGATATCGCCGGGGTGGATGTCACCGCGCTGAATCGCTTGCTCAAGCAAACCTTTGGGCCGTTGCGGATTCCGGTGTTGTCGGGTTGGCGCTGTGGCCATTGCGACCCGAACCTGACGCTGCCGTTGGGCGCGCTGGTGCGGCTGGATGCGGGGAAGCAGGAGTTGCTGCTGGAGCAGGATGTAGTCATCAAAGATTGAAGATTTGTCGATAGACAAATTGTCTTCGGGAGCAAGCCCCTCCCACATTTGAACGCGTCCCTCAGTTGGAACACCGTCGAATGTGAGAGGGGACTTGCTCCCGAAAGCTTTTATTGGGCGCGAAGGCTCTCAAGCAACTTGTGCGTCGGATAACCATCTGCCGGCCACCCCAGCGCTTGCTGGGCACTGCGAATCGCTTTGCGCGTATTGGCGCCGATAATCCCGTCCGCCGTGCCGGCGTCGTAGTTGCGCGCGCTGAGCAGCGTTTGCAGTTCGATGCGTTCCGTGCGGCTTAGCGGCAGATCATCTTTCGGCCAATTGCCATTGATCAGACCCGCGCCTTCAAAGCGCTCGGACAACAGGCTTACCGCCAGTGCATAGGACGAGGAATTGTTGTACTTGAGAATCGCGCGGAAGTTGTCGAGGATCAGGAACGCCGGGCCGCGATAACCGGCCGGCAACAGCAGGGCAGCGGAGAGTTGTTCGGAGCCGGCTGGCACCTGCGCGCCATTGGGCAGGTTCACGCCCAGTTGCCGCCATTCGGCGACGCTTTTACGAATCGCGCCATCGGCCAGGGTGTAGTTGAAGCCACTCGGCAGCTGTACTTCGAAGCCCCACGGCTGGCCACGCTGCCATCCCGAGCTTTGCAAGTAGTGAGCGGTCGAGGCCAGCGCATCGGCCGGGCTGCCCCAGATGTCGCGGCGACCGTCGCCGTCAAAGTCCACGGCGTGAGTATTGTAAGTGGTCGGAATGAACTGGGTCTGGCCCATTGCTCCGGCCCACGAGCCGAGCATTTTCTCCGGGGTGATATCGCCCTGTTGCAGAATCTGCAGGGCGGCGATCAATTGCGCATGGGCAAAGCCTGGACGACGGCCTTCGTAGGCGAGGGTAGCGAGCGAGTTGATCACCGACTTGCTGCCCTGAAACTGGCCGAAATTGCTTTCCATGCCCCACACCGAGACCAGTGCCTGACGATCAACGCCATAACGCTGCTCGATGCTTTGCAGAATGTCGGCGTACTGATTGATCAGCGCCTGACCCTTACGCACGCGCAACGGTGACAACGCACCGTCGAGGTATTCCCACACCGGGCGGGAGAACTCCGGCTGACTGCGGTCGGCCCGAATCACGCTGGCGTCGAAGCTGACATTGGCAAATGCCTGATCGAACAGCTCGGGGCGAATCCCGGCGGCCAGGGCATCCTTGCGGAAACCGGCTTGCCATTCGGCGAAGGTCTGGGTCGGTTGAATATCGAGCGGATCAGCGGACGGCACTACCGGCGGGATGATCGCTGGGGCCGTGGTGACCGGGGCGGCTTGAAGCGGTTGTGCATCGGCGGCGGTGGGTTTTTCCGCGCAGGCGACAAGCAGGATGAAGCTGGAGGCAGCGATCAATTGGCGCACGGGCCATCGACGGGAAAGACTTGGGGGCATGCACAGTTCCAGGGGAAACGAATCAGGTGCAGACCTTAACATGAGCGGGGGGTAGTGCGCCTCAGGCAGCCAGAAAGTAAAAAGCCTCCCGGTTGTCAGACCGGAAGGCTTCGCGGCGGTAGCTGCCTTTGCCCTTGGCTGGTCGTTCCTGGCGGCTGCGGAACAAGGGCTGGGCGACGATGGATTTGGCCTTGTTGGGGCCATGCTTTGCTGGCTTTTTGCTCATGAAGATTCTCTCGGTGAGGTGGATTTTGCGGGGGAAATAGTCTGCCGATGTGACGCGTCTGTCTATAGGGCAAATATGGGTAATGTTTGTGGGAAAACAAGATCAAAAGATCGCAGCGTGCCGCAGCTCCTGCAAGGATTGGTGTAAGAGCAGCCGAAGGCTCGGGCCGCGTTCGGACGATCTCTTGATCTTATTCGGCAGGCAAAGACAGGCGCTGGCCTGCCATCAACAGAGCCAGGCGACTGAGGCTCATCCACGGCGAACCGGCTGCCTGGCCCTTGATCTGTGCATCGATACGCTGTGCTTCGAGCAGCAACTGCGCCCAGCGTTGCGCCGAATAGCGTTGCAGAGCCTTGCTCATCAGTGGCTTGCGCTTGTCCCAGACCGGCGGTTTCGACTGGCTGAAGCACTTGTCCAGCGGCGTGCCCTGACTGTATTGCAGGGAGATATTGGCCAGCAGGCGCAACTCCCGCGCCAGCGCCCAGAGGATCACCGGCGGCTCGACGCCTTCGCCGCGCAAACCTTCAAGCATGCGCAAGGCGTGGGCCGGCTCGCCGTTGAGCACCGCGTCGGTCAGGCCGAACACGTCAAAACGTGCACTGTCAGCTACCGCAGCCTGCACGGTTTCGACGGTGATCTGCCCACCTTCGGCCATCAGCTTGAGCTTTTCGATTTCCTGCGCGGCGGCGAGCAGGTTGCCCTCGACACGCGCAGCAATGAGTTCGACCGCGTCCTGGCTGGCCGACAGGCCTGCCTGCGACAGGCGCTGACGGATCCAGCTCGGTAACTGATTGGCATCCACCGGCCAGATCTGCACGAACTGGGTTTGCGGGCCTTCGACCAGCGCTTTGCCCCATTTGGTTTTCTGCGCGCTGCCATCGAGCTTGGGCAAGCTGATCAGCAGAACAGTGTCTTCAGCGGGGCGCGAGCAGTATTCGATCAGCGCCGCAGCACCTTTGTCGCCGGGTTTGCCTGATGGCAGACGCAGCTCCAGCAGGCGTTTTTCGGCGAACAGCGACATGCTCGCGCCAGCTTGCAGCAACGTGCCCCAATCGAAATTGGCGTCGGCGGCGAAGACCTGGCGTTCATCGAAACCTTGCTGGCGAGCAGCACTGCGGATGGCGTCGGCGGCTTCCTGACACAGCAACGGGTCATCGCCGCTGATGATGTAGACCGGCGCAAGTGCGCCTTGCAGGTGTTTGCCGAGTTGCGCGGGAGCGAGCTTCATAAGGAAGGGCGAGCGGGGCGCCTGGGCGCCCCGGCCGGCTTACTGCTGCGGGATTTCGAGCGGCGACTGACGCGGGGTTTCCGCTTCAGCCTTTTGCGCCGCTTCCAGCGCATCGGCCTCAGCCTTGGCGCGGTCATTGGCGGTTTGTTGCAGTTGTTGCAACTGACCCGGGGTCAGCTGCGACAGGCGCAGCATCATGCGCTGCACCAGCTCGCGGCGGATTTCATTACGGGCGTCGTTGGCTTCCTGATCGGAGCCGACCAGGTTGTTGCCGTCGTGAATGAAGACCTTCTGCACTTCGAGTTTGTCGCTGAGCAGGGACAGATCCTTGTCGCCGCGGATGTCATAGCTCAGCACGGTGCTGACCTGGTACTCGCCCGTGCGACCGGCACCGGCATAGCTGAGGATGCGCTGGCTTTCCTGCTCGTCAGCCAAATACAGCTTGTACGGCGCACCGGTGTAGACCTTGACGCCGCTGGACTCCAGCGTCTGACGCAGCTGTCTCACGGTTTCGCCGTAAGCATTGCGCGCGCTCAGGTCGAGTTCCTTGATCGACAGTTCGTTGGTGCCGGTACCACGCAACTGGAAACCGCAGGCGCTCAGCAGAACGGCGAGGCCCATCACCAGCAGATTGCGTTTGATCATTGTGTTGCTCCCCTTGAAACCAGGTGAGCCGACTCTGCGGCCCGAAAGGTTTAACTGGGTGCCAGGCGACCCGGCACCCGATCCAATTTAGCTGGCGACGATGTTGACCAGTTTGCCCGGTACCACGATCACCTTGCGAATGGTCAGGCCGTCAACGAAACGCAGCACGTTTTCGTTGACGCGCGCGGCGGCTTCGATTTCTTCGCGAGTGGCGATGGCGGGCATTTCGATCTGCCCACGCAGCTTGCCGTTGACCTGAATGACCAGGGTCAGGTTGTCCTGCACCAGAGCACTTTCATCCACGGCCGGCCAGCCTGCGTCGATTACGGCATCGGCGTGGCCCAACTGCTTCCACAATTCATGGCTGATGTGCGGGGTGATCGGCGCTAGCAGCAGGGTCACCGCTTCCAGGCCTTCGTGCAGCAGCGCGCGGTCCTGTTCGCTGCCTTGCGCGGCTTTTTCCAGTACGTTCATCAGCGTCATCACCTGAGCGATGGCCGTGTTGAATTTGTGGTTTTGGCCGACGTCATGGCTGGCCTGCTTGATCGCCAGGTGGATCGCACGACGCACGGTCTTCTGCTCGTCGCTCAGAACGGCGATATCGAGTTTGCCCGGCAAGCCCTGAGTGACGTGAGCTTGCGCCAGACGCCAGACGCGCTTGAGGAAGCGGTGCGAGCCCTCAACGCCGGAGTCCGACCATTCCGCGCTCATGTCAGGCGGCGAGGCGAACATCATGAACAGACGGCAGGTGTCGGCGCCGAACTGGTCGATCATCGACTGCGGGTCGACGCCGTTGTTCTTCGACTTGGCCATCTTCTCGGTACCGCCGATTTCCACCGGCAGGCCGTCGGTTTTCAGTTTGGCGCTGATGACCTTGGCTTTGCTGTCGCGTTCCAGTTCTACGTCGGCCGGGTTGAACCAGGTATAGGCGCCGTTGGCTTCGCGACGATAGTAAGTCTCGGCGATCACCATGCCCTGGGTCAGCAGGTTTTTGAATGGCTCGTTGGAGCTGACCAGACCTTCGTCGCGCATCAGTTTGTGGAAGAAACGCGCATAGAGCAGGTGCAGAATGGCGTGTTCGATACCACCTATGTACTGATCCACCGGCAGCCAGTGATCAGCGGCGGATTTCTCGACCAGACCTCCTTCGAAGTGCGGCGAGGCGTAGCGGGCGTAGTACCAGGACGACTCGACAAAGGTGTCCATGGTGTCGGTTTCACGCTTGGCCGGTGCGCCGCATTTCGGGCAGCTGCATTCGTAGAACTCGGGCATGCGCGCCAGCGGCGAACCGGCGCCGTCCGGGACCACGTCTTCCGGCAGAACGACAGGCAACTGATCTTCCGGCACTGGTACATCACCGCACGCAGCGCAGTGGATGATCGGGATCGGGCAACCCCAGTAGCGCTGGCGGCTGATGCCCCAGTCGCGCAGGCGGAACTGGGTGCGCGAGGCGCCCAGCTCTTTCTTGATCAGGGCCACTTCCATGGCGTCGAATGCGCCGGCGAAGTCGAGGCCGTCGAACTCACCGGAGTTGATCAGCGTGCCATGCTCGCCGTAGGCGTCTTGCCACGGCGCGGGGTTGGTGTCACCGGAGCTGGTGCGCACCACCGATTTCACTGGCAGGTTGTACTTGTGGGCGAATTCGAAATCGCGCTCGTCGTGCGCCGGTACGGCCATGACCGCGCCGTCGCCGTAGTGCATCAGCACGTAGTTGGCGACCCATACCGGCAGTTTTTCACCGGTCAGCGGGTGCTCGACGAACAGGCCGGTGGGCAGGCCTTTCTTTTCCTGGGTGGCGACATCGGCTTCAGCGACGCTGCCGCCCTTGCACTCGGCAATGAACGCTTGCAGCTCAGGGTTGTTCCGCGCGGCCAGGGTAGCCAGCGGGTGCTCGGCGGCCACGGCGACATAGGTCGCGCCCATTAATGTGTCCGGACGGGTGGTGAAGACTTTCAGAGTGCCGGCTTCGCCGATCGAATCGACGTTGTACGGGAACTGCACTTCCATGCCACGGGACTTGCCGATCCAGTTGCGCTGCATGGTCTTGACCTGTTCTGGCCAGCCCGTCAGTTCGTCGAGGCTTTCCAGCAGCTCGTCCGCGTAAGCGGTGATCTTGAAGTAGTACATCGGGATTTCGCGCTTTTCGATCAGCGCGCCGGAGCGCCAGCCGCGCCCGTCGATGACTTGCTCGTTGGCCAGTACGGTCTGGTCGACCGGGTCCCAGTTCACGGTGCCGTTCTTGCGGTAGATCACTCCCTTTTCGAACAGGCGAGTGAACAGCCATTGCTCCCAGCGGTAATAGTCCGGCTTGCAGGTGGTCACTTCACGGGACCAGTCCACGGCGAGGCCGAGGCTGCGCAGCTGCGACTTCATGTAAGCGATGTTTTCGTAGGTCCACTTGGCGGGCGCTACGTTGTTCTTCATCGCGGCGTTTTCCGCCGGCATGCCGAACGCATCCCAACCCATTGGCTGCAGAACGTTTTTGCCCTGCATGCGCTGGTAACGCGAGATCACGTCGCCGATGGTGTAGTTGCGCACGTGGCCCATGTGCAGCTTGCCGCTGGGGTAAGGGAACATCGACAGGCAGTAGTAGGTTTCCTTGCCTGGCTGTTCACTGACTTCAAAGGACTTTTGCTCATCCCAGAAGGACTGGGCGGCGGCTTCGATCTCACGGGGCTGATATTGTTCGTGCATGGCTACTTTTGTACTGGATAGGGGTGGCCTAATCCTCTTCGACGGCGGCATCCGGGATGCGCTGGAAGTGGAATGACAGGAAGCGCCGTAGCATACATGACCGCGCTTGACCGAGGGAAACCCTGATTACAGCTGTTTGCCCGAGCGTTTGAGTGGCGAGGGCCGTTGGTCGCGGCGTGTAGCCGGTTCGTGCAGCGAAGCTAAGCTCTAACTGGGGAGTGAGTCTTATCTTCAATGAGGTGAGGGATGGTGGAGCAACGGAAAAATAACGTAACGAAACCCGAGTTGTACGAAAGGTTGATCGATCGTCTGGGCATGGCGCTGGACGCCGTGAAAACCGCTGGCCGGCTGCGCGACGAGCGCCCCCTGGAACTGGAATTGCGTGGCTTGAGCCCCGCCGAGTTCAAACTGGTCAAGGCCTATCTGGATCGCAGTGAACGTGAAACGCAGGGATGCCTGTCTCAAGCAGTGAAGCAGCTCGATGCGACACATTCGGCCAAGGTCATCTGGCTCAAGGACAAGGCGCCGCGCAGAGACACCGGCAAGGTGCGTTCTGTGCAGGCCAAGTAAGCGCATGGCAGGTCAGGACACGGATCTTTTGCAACAGGATCCCGCCTATTGGTTGTAACTCGTAATCAACACTCTTAGGCTTCGGGCATCTTTGGAGATGCCCGATGCCCTTTCGATATTTCATCAAACAACTTTTATTGCCGCCCGGCATTCTTCTGCTGCTGTTGCTGGCCGCCTGGTGGCTGCGCCGCTCGCGGCCGCGCCTGGCGGGCGTATGTTTCGGCATTGGTTTTGGTGGCCTGCTGCTGATGAGCCTGCCGGTGGTGGTGCAGTGGGGCGCCAAGGCGCTGGAACGTGAGCCGCCGCTAGCGCGGTCAGAGTGGACGACCCTGGCGCAACGCGCCGATGCGATTGTGGTGTTGGGTTCGGGGCGTGAGCGCGGTGATCTGGCTTGGGGCGAAGACCAGCCGACCGGCGTCGGCCTTGAGCGTCAGCGATACGCCGCACGCCTGGCCAAAGCCTCGGGCTTGCCGATCCTGACCAGTGGCGGCCTGCATTACGGCACGCCACCGACCGAGGCGAAATTGATGGCGGATTCACTGCGCGATGACTTCGACGTGACCGTGCGCTGGCAGGAAGGCGCGAGCCGCACCACATGGGAAAACGCCAGGATGACGGCAGATATTCTGTTGCCGCAGGAGATCAAGCGGGTCGTCGTGGTGACGCAGGCGTGGCACATGCCGCGCGCGGTGTGGAGCTTTGAACAGGCGGGATTCGAGGTGGTACCGGCGCCGGTTGGTTTCCTCGGCACTGATAACGCCCGGCCGTTTGGCGGCTGGCTGCCCGAGTTCAAATCGATCTGGCAGAGCGGGCAACTGCTCAATGAGGCGGTGGGGCAGGTGGGGTATTCGCTGTTTTACCGCTGAAGATCAAAAGATCGCAGCCTGCGGCAGCTCCTACAGAGGGAATCTCAATCCCATGTAGGAGCTGCCGCAGGCTGCGATCTTTTGCTTTAAAGAGTCTTCGACATCCGGCTGGCCATCAGCGCCCAGCCAAACAGCAGCATGCACAACACGATCAGCGGCCACGAGCGCCATTGCAAATAGGGTGTCAGATCGTGCATCGGCACCACTTCGCCGTACAGCACGCCTTGCTCGAACTGCGGAATCTGCTCGGTGATCTGGCCGAACGGGTTAATCAGGCCGGTAACGCCGTTGTTGGTCGCGCGGATCATCCAGCGTCCGGCCTCCAGTGCGCGCATCTGCGCCATCTGTAAGTGCTGCAGCGGGCCGATCGAGGTGCCGAACCAGGTGTCGTTGCTGATCGTCAGCAACAGATCACTGCGTGCCGACAGCCCGGCGGCGAATTCCGGATAGACCACTTCGTAGCAGATAAACGGTGCGATCTGGTAACCCTTGGCTTGCAACAGCGCCTGATCGGACGGGCCGCGAGCGAAGTCCGACATTGGCAGGTCGAAGAATGCGATCAAGCCGCGCAACACATCCTGCAACGGAACATATTCCCCGAACGGCACCAGTTTCTGCTTCAGGTAAGTGCCATCGCCTTCGCCGACCACGGTGATGCCGTTGAAGAAGCGCCGTTCGTGATGCACGGTCTGGCGAATCGGCACACCGGTGATCAGCGCCGATTTACGCTCTGCGGCGAAGTTGCCCATCATCGTCAGGTAGCCCTCGGCGGACTCCTTCAGGACCGGCACGGCGGTTTCCGGCCAGATCAGCAGATCGACCGGTTTGGAGCGCAAACTCAAGTCGCGGTACAGCGCCAGTTGCGCGTTGAGCTCGGCTGGGTCCCATTTCATGCTTTGCGCGACGTTGCCCTGAATCGCGGCGACCGTCAGCGGTGCACCGGACGGGCTGGTCCAGGCATGGCCTTTAAGAGCGATACCCGTCACCCAAGGGCCGACCAGAAGCACCAGACCGGCCGCGATAAAACCCTTGCGCCGCGCCTGCAACAGGCGCGGCGCGTTGTAGATCAGCGCTGCGGTAAGTGCCAGAACAAACGACACCAGCCACATGCCGCCCACCGGTGCGAGCCCGGCCAGCGGGCCGTCGAGCTGGCTGTAACCCGAATACAGCCATGGGAAACCGGTAAGGAACCAGCCGCGAAACGCTTCCTGCCCGACCCACAACGCCGCAAAGGCCAAGGCATCGGCGACCGGTGCTTCGTTACGGCGCAACCAGCGCGCCCACAGCCAGGCGGGCAGGGCGAAGAACCAGGCAATTGCCGCTGTGAACAGCAGCATCAGGAACCCGGCGAGTAACACCGAAGCGCCGCCAAAGTGGTGAATGCTGTAGTAGATCCAGCTGGTACCGGCGCCGAACAGGCCGAAGCCGAAGCACCAGCCACGGCCCAGCGCCTGACGCGGGCTCAGTTCACGCAAGCCGGCATAGAACAGACCGACCGCCAGCAATGCCAGCGGCCAGATGTTGAACGGGGCGAGAGCGAACGTGGTGATAGCACCGGCCGCCACGGCCAGCAGGTTACCGGGCCAGCCGGGGCGGGTAGTCCAGCGCATTTCAGTCCTTAAGTTTGTTACCGAGCGATTGGCGTGAGTCGCAGCAAATGAATCCGACGACTGTCGGCATTCAGGATGCGGAAACGATAGGCGCCGATTTCAGTGATTTCGTTGCGTTTTGGCAAGTGGCCGAACGCGCTCATCACCAGACCGCCGACGGTGTCGAACTCGTCGTCGGAGAATTCGCTGTCGAAGAACTCGTTGAAGTTTTCGATCGGCGTCAGTGCCTTGATCAGGAAGTCACCGCTGGGCAGCGGCTTGATGTAGCTGTCTTCTTCGACGTCGTGCTCGTCTTCGATGTCGCCGACGATCTGCTCGAGCACGTCTTCGATGGTCACCAGGCCGGCCACGCCGCCGTACTCGTCGATGACGATGGCCATGTGGTTGTGGTTGGCGCGGAATTCACGCAGCAACACGTTGAGACGCTTGGACTCCGGCACGAAAGTGGCCGGGCGCAGCAGGTCCTTGATGTTGAAACTGTCGCCGTTCTCCTTGAGGATCAGCGGCAGCAGGTCCTTGGCCAGCAGCACGCCCATCACGTCGTCATGGCTTTCGCCGATGACCGGGTAGCGCGAGTGGGCCGAGTCGACCACAGCAGGGAGGAATTCGCGGGGGGTCTGGGTCGCCTTGATGCTGATCATCTGCGAGCGCGGGACCATGATGTCGCGTACTTGCAGGTCAGCCACCTGGATGGCGCCTTCGACGATGGCCAGCGCTTCGCTGTCCAGCAGTTTGTTCTGATGTGCATCACGCAGCAGCTCGAGGAGCTCCTGACGGTTCTTCGGCTCGTGGGCAAAAGCCTGGGTCAGTTTACCCAGCCATGACTTCTGCCCGTTGCTCGATCGATCTTCGCTCATAGCGATTACTCTGAATCCTTTGTTGTAACGATGGGGGTTGGTTCGGTTTCGTCGTCCGCGTACGGATCGGGATAGCCCAGTTCAGCAAGCAACTCGCGTTCCAGTGCTTCCATTTCCTCGGCTTCGTCGTCATCTATATGGTCGTAACCGAGCAGATGCAAGCAGCCGTGAATGACCAGATGTGCCCAGTGGGCCTTTAGTTCCTTGCCCTGCTCGGCGGCTTCGCGTTCGACCACGGCCACGCAGATCACCAGATCGCCGAGCAGCGGAATATCGAGAAACTCGTCGGGTACTTCGGCCGGGAATGACAACACATTGGTCGCGTAATCCTTGTGGCGCCAGGTGTGGTTAAGCTCGCGGCCTTCTTCCTCGTCGACCAGACGGATGGTCATCTCCGAGTCGGCGCTGCGCTGACGCAGAGCCAGTTCGCACCATTGGCGGAACTCGGCTTCACTTGGCGCGCTGGCCTCGGTGGCGATTTGCAGATCCAGCTCAAGCATCGCGCGAGGCTTCCCTGGCGGCTTCGGCGCGGGTCTCGAAGCGCTCGTAGGCCTCGACAATCCGCTGCACCAACGGGTGGCGCACGACGTCCTTGGGCTGGAAGTGGGTGAAGCTGATGCCCGGCACGTCTTTGAGCACTTCAATGACATGGTGCAGCCCGGACTTGGTGCCGCGCGGCAGGTCGACCTGGGTGATGTCACCCGTGATGACGGCGGTCGAGCCGAAGCCGATGCGCGTCAGGAACATCTTCATTTGCTCGACCGTGGTGTTCTGGCTCTCGTCGAGAATGATGAAACTGTTGTTCAGCGTGCGACCGCGCATGTAGGCCAGCGGTGCGACTTCGATCACCTGTTTTTCGATCAGCTTGGCGACATATTCGAAGCCGAGCATTTCGTACAGCGCGTCGTAAAGCGGGCGCAGGTACGGGTCGATCTTCTGCGACAGGTCGCCGGGCAGGAAGCCGAGTTTTTCGCCCGCTTCGACCGCCGGACGCACCAGCAGGATGCGGCGGATCTGCTCGCGCTCCAGCGCGTCAACCGCGCAGGCCACGGCCAGATAGGTCTTGCCGGTACCGGCCGGGCCTATGCCGAAGTTGATGTCGTTACCGAGGATTTCCTTCACGTAGCGCTGCTGATTCAAGCCGCGCGGGCGAATCATGCCTTTCTTGGTGCGCAGGGCGACGGTCGCTTCGGCAGGGGCGGGGTTGTCGAGATCTGCTGATTCCTGAATGAACAGGTGCACCAGATCTGGCGAAAGCTCGGTACCCTTGGTTTCCCGGTACAGGCGGCGCAGCAGGTTTTCCGCAGATGTGGTGAGTTTTGGATCGCCAATCAGCTCGAACTGGTTTCCGCGGTTGCGGATCTCGATGGCCAGGCGCTGTTCGATCAAGCGTAAATGCTCGTCGAATTGCCCGCACAGATTGGCGAAGCGGCGAGCCTCAAACGGCTCGAGGAGAAAGCGATGTGGTTCGATAGGTGCGTTCAAGGTCGTATTTAGCCGCCCTGGGGCAATTGAAGTGAAATCAAGGATAACGCCAGTGGCGTGGGTGCGAAAGCTCTTAAATCAGCTCAGCCGATAAGCGCCGCTGCGCTTGACCTGTGGGAGCGGCTTGCTCGCGAAAGCGTCGTGTCAGCCTCCATCGACGATGCTGATACACCGTTTTCGCGAGCAGGCCCGCCCCCACAAGGGAAATGTGGTGCTATTGAATTAAAGAACCACGCAGCGAGTGTGGCTGCGCGGCGTCGATGTGCACGTCGGCGAACTGACCGATCAGGGTGGGATTGTCGCAGCGGAAGTTGACGATACGGTTATTCTCCGTGCGCCCCTGCAGCTCACCCGGGTCTTTCTTCGAATAATCGGTGACCAGAATGCGCTGGATCGAGCCGACCATTTGTCGGCTGATTTCGAAGCCTTGCTGATTCAAGCGATGTTGCAGCGCGTTCAGACGTTCTTTCTTCAATTCTTCCGGGGTGTCGTCAGCCAGGTCTGCCGCCGGGGTGCCGGGGCGCTGGCTGTAGACGAACGAGTAGGAAAAGTCGAAGCCGACATCGGCGATCAGCTTCATGGTCTGTTCGAAGTCTTTTTCGGTTTCACCGGGGAAGCCGACGATGAAGTCCGAGCTGATGCAGATCCCCGGCACGGCGGCGCGCAGTTTACGCAGCTTGGATTTGTACTCCAGCGCTGTGTGGTTGCGCTTCATCGCCGCGAGAATCCGGTCCGAGCCCGACTGCACCGGCAGATGCAGGTGCTTGACCAGTTCCGGGACTTCGGCGTGGGCCTGGATCAGGCTGTCGGAGAACTCCAGCGGGTGCGAGGTGGTGTAGCGAATGCGGTCGATGCCATCGACAGCGGCAACCACGCGGATCAGTTCGGCCAGATCGGCCAGACGACCGTCGTGGGTCTGGCCGCGGTAGCCGTTGACGTTCTGCCCGAGCAAGGTCACTTCACGCACGCCGTTTTCGGCGAGGTGAATGATTTCGGCGATCACATCATCGAACGGTCGGCTGACTTCTTCGCCTCGGGTATAAGGCACCACGCAGAACGTGCAGTATTTGCTGCAACCTTCCATCACCGACACATAGGCGCTCGGGCCATCGATGCGCGGCTCGGGCAAGTGGTCGAATTTTTCGATTTCCGGGAACGACACGTCAACCTGCGGCAGCTTTGTGATGCGTGCGGCGTCGATCATTTCCGGCAGGCGGTGCAGGGTCTGCGGGCCGAACACCACGTCGACGTACGGTGCGCGATCGCGGATCGCCGCGCCTTCCTGGCTCGCCACGCAACCGCCGACGGCGATCACCATCTCCGGGTTGGCCAGCTTCAGTTCGCGCCAGCGGCCGAGCTGCGAGTACACGCGATCTTGCGCGCGCTCGCGGATCGAGCAGGTGTTGAGCAGAATCACGTCGGCGTCTTCCGCGCGGGCGGTGACTTCCAGGGCCTGATGTTCGCCCAGCAGATCGACCATGCGCGAGCTGTCGTACTCGTTCATCTGGCAACCGTGGGTTTCGATGTAAAGCTTCTTGGCCATGGATTCGGGTCGTCACGTGATTCAAAGAACCGCGCATTATAGGGAACAAGCCGTCAGGTTCCTACCGCTGTGCGTCCGGTGGCTATGCTATAGTTCGCGCCCCCATTTTTACCCCGATGTTATCCGCCCGCCATGACCAAACGCGAAGCTCCAATCTACAAGGTGATTTTCCTCAACCAGGGCCAGGTGTTCGAAATGTACGCCAAGCAGATCTATCAGAGTGATCTGTGGGGTTTCCTGGAAGTTGAAGAATTCGTCTTTGGCGAGCGCACGCAAATGGTCGTCGATCCGAGCGAAGAAAAGCTCAAGGCGCAATTCGAAGGCGTGGTGCGCAGCTTTGTGCCGATGCATTCGATTGTTCGCATCGACGAGGTTGAGCGTCTGGGCACGCCGAAAATCAGCGAAGCCCGCGGCGCGGTCGGCAATGTCATGCCGTTCCCGATGCCGATGCCCGAAAAGTAAACCGGTTTCAGATGATCGTTCCCATGCTCTGCGTGGGAACGATCAATAGTCAGGGAAGCGGCGAAAACGGCGTACGCCCGTCGGCGCTTTGCAGTTCCATCAGGTATTTGCGGAAGATCTGCCCGAGCACCTGGGTAGCGGTTTCCAGATCTTCGCGGGACATCTTTTCCGAGACTTCGTCAGCCGTGTCCAGCGCCTCTTCGGCACCGTTGACTGCTGCCATCTTCAGCACGATGTAGGCCTGGATATTGTTGGCCTGCACGCCTTCACCGTGGAAGAACATGCTGCCGAGCTTGTATTGCGCCTGGGCGTGGCCTTGCAACGAGGCCTTTTCGAAATAGCTCAGGGCCTGATTGAGGTCGCGCGGCGCGTTCTTGCCGTCGTAGTAGAACTCACCCAACTCGTATTGCGCTTGCGCGTCCCCTTCGTCCGCCGCTTTCTGGCAGGCGGCCAGTGCCTGCGTGACGTCTTGCGGCTGAGTATTGAGGGTGCAACGACCCATCGCCGGGATCAACAACGAGTTGCCGCCTGCTTGTGCATGCGCGAGCAGGGGCTGAAGGAGCAACAGGCAGCCCAATGCAAGGGTGCGGCCGGTGCGGTTCATGGGAATCGACTTACCTCTGAAGGGCACGCGGACCCGTCGAGGGATCCAATAAGCGCGCATTATGAAATAAGCAGGGCCAACCTTACAAAGTCTTTACTCGTTTTTCTGCTGCGTGGGGAATATATCGCCCGATTCAGGCAGGATTTGCGCAGGCACGTTGGAAAAACCAAGCGGATGTAGGTGAAAGCTGACGCTGGCCATAGCCAACGTCAGCGGTGCGGCGATTATTTCAACGCGGCGAAGGCACGCTCGGCAGCGTCCAGCGTCAGTTGCAACTCGGCTTCGCCGTGGGCGATCGACGTGAACCCAGCTTCGAAGGCACTCGGCGCCAGGTACACGCCACCTTCCAGCATCAGGTGGAAGAAGCGACCGAACAGTGCTGCGTCGCTGGCCATCACGTCGTCGAAGGTGACGATGTCGTCGGCGCCACTGAAGTACAGACCGAACATGCCGCCAGCCTGGGTGGTCACGAACGGGATGCCCGCAGCATCGGCTCGCTGCTGCAGGCCGTCGAGCATGCGCGCGGTGTAGTCGGTCAGCTCGGCGTGGAAACCCGGGCGGCTGATCAGACGCAAAGTCGTCAGGCCGGCCGCCATCGCCAGCGGATTACCCGACAGCGTACCGGCCTGGTACACCGGGCCCAGCGGGGCGATGCGCTGCATGATCTCGCGCTTGCCACCGAAGCAGCCCACCGGCATGCCGCCACCGATGATCTTGCCGAAGGTGGTCAGGTCCGGCGTCACGCCGTAATGCGCTTGGGCACCGCCGAGAGCGACACGGAAACCGGTCATCACTTCGTCGAAAATCAGCACCACGCCATGCTTGTCACAGAGCGAACGCAGGCCTTCGAGAAAGCCCGGCGCTGGCGGCACGCAATTCATGTTGCCGGCGACCGGCTCGACGATGATGCAGGCGACGTCCTCACCGACTTCGGCAAGCATCTGCTCGACCGCTTCGATGTCGTTGAACGGCAGGGTCAGGGTGTGTTTGGCGAATGCAGCCGGGACGCCGGCGGAGCTCGGTACGCCCTGGGTCAGAGCGCCGGAACCGGCCTTGACCAGCAGGCTGTCAGAGTGACCGTGGTAGCAGCCTTCGAACTTGATGATGCTGTCGCGACTGGTGAAACCACGGGCCAGACGGATCGCGCTCATGGTCGCCTCGGTGCCGGAGCTGACCATGCGCACCATGTCCATCGACGGCACCAGCGAGCAGACCAGATCGGCCATCTCGGTTTCCATCGACGTCGGCGCGCCGTAGGACAGGCCGTGCTGCAGTTGATTGCGCACCGCGTCGAGCACGTCCGGATGGCTGTGGCCGAGGATCATCGGGCCCCACGAACCCACGTAATCGACATAACGCTTGTCGTCTTCGTCGGTGACGTAAGCGCCTTCGGCGTGTTTGAAGAACAGCGGGGTGCCGCCGACGCTCTTGAACGCGCGCACCGGCGAGTTGACGCCGCCGGGGATGTGTTTCTGAGCATTGGCAAACAGGGTTTCGGAACGAGACATGATCGGGCTCTCAAATCAGATTTTCAGAAGTTCGTTGAAGGCGCGGGCGCGGCGGGTCACTTCGGCGCAGCTCTGGGCGCCGAACAGGCCGTGGATCACGGCGAGCAGATCGACCCCATGCTCGACCAGTGGCGCGGCGTTATCGAGGGTGATGCCGCCAATCGCGCAAATCGGCAAGTGCAGCGTGCGTTTGGCTTCGTCGAGCAAGTCGAGGCTGCAACTCGGCGCACCGGGTTTGGTGGTGGAATTGAAGAAGCGGCCGAAGGCGACGTAACTCGCACCTTCTTTGGCGGCCTGTTCAGCCAGGGCGATTTGCCCGTGAGAGGTCGAACCGATGATCGCTTTCGAACCGAGCAGGGCGCGGGTCGGCGATAGCGGGCCGTCGGTCTGGCCCAAGTGCACGCCGACATTGAGGCGCGCGGCCAGCTCAGCGTCATCGTTGATGATCAACTGCGTCTTGTAACGCTCGCACAGATTGCGCAGCGCCTCGGCCTCGCGCAGGCGGCGCGCCTCGTCGCTGCTTTTGTCGCGGTATTGCAGCAGGGTGACGCCGCCATCGAGCGCCGCCTCCACGTAAGACAGAAACTTGCCCGCCAGCAACTGGCTGTCGGTAATGGCATACAGGCCACGTAGTTTCATCGGACAGACCTCACGACGTTACGAGCAGAAATCCAGCGGCAGGCGACGCGGCACGAACTGGCCTCGGCCCAGTTGTTCCGCGTCGCGCAGGGTCCGCCAGGTGTAATCCAGCGCACTGCGCACGGCGCTGGCGAGGTGTTCGCCCTGAGCCAGGCGACCGGCGAGGGCGCTGGCCAGCGTACAACCCGAGCCGTGATAGCTGCCCGGCAGGCGCTGGCAGATAAAGGTTTCACGCAGGCCGTCGCGGCTGTACACGCGGTTGTGGATTTCAGTCTCGTCGCCGTGGCCGCCGGTGATCAGCAGGTTTTTGATGAATGGCAGGAGTTTTTCCGCGCACTCGTCGGCCGTGCCTTCGGGCAGTTCGGCGAGGATGCGTGCCTCGGGAAGATTCGGGGTAGCAATGATCGACAGCGGCAGCAGACGCTCGCGCATCGCATAGCCGACCTCGTCCTTGCCCAGGCGTCCGCCGCCGCCGGCACGCAGCACCGGGTCGCAGACCACCGGCAGATGCGGGTGGGCCGAGAGCAGTTCGACAACCGTGTCGACCATTTCCAGCGAACCGAGCATGCCCAGTTTCACCGCCGCGACTTCGGAGTCGTTGAGCACGGCGTTGGCCTGAGCCAGTACCCACTCGCGGTCGAGGACGCGAAAGTCAGTGACGTTGACGGTGTCTTGCACGGTCAGGGCGGTGACGGCCGGAGCCGCATGGCAACCCTGCGCAAGCAAGGCTTCGATATCTGCCTGCAAGCCGGCGCCACCACTGGGGTCGTGGCCGGAGAGACAGAGGACAACGGGGCGGGAGCTGTAGATATTCATGGTGCGCGAGCTTACCACCAAAGCTGATTTACGGGTGTGGGTGGCAGAGCAAGATAAATGCCGGAGCTGCCGGAGGCTGCAATCTTTGACGTTCCTGACCATTCCAACAGCTCTATCTCGGTGCTTTGCCCTGTAACGCCCGTTCTAGAGCCGTTGTAGGAAAAATTTCCATGGTGCTCAATGGCCATCAACGGCTATGCTAGGCTGGATCCAAACAATCACAGGTAATACCGGTTTTACGTCTACTCAAAGGGAATGGGGGGCTTCCTGACACAACCGGACGAGCCACGCTGGGGCTTCAATGCGCTATTTGCTGATGTTGCTGTTCTGCTTGCCGCTCATGGCGAGCGCCGTCGAATTCGACGAATTCACCCAGAGCCTGCCACTGGGCCGATCGCTGCAAGTGTTCGAAGACCCGAGCGGTCAGGCGACGATTGCCGACGTCCGCGCACAAGATGCCAGCCAGTTCAAAGCCCACGACAAAGCCACGCTCAATGCCGGTTACTCACGTTCGGCGTTCTGGCTGAAGATCGACCTGCATTACCGCCCGAGCAACCCGGCCGCCCAGCGCACCTGGCTGCTGGAACTGGCGTATCCGCCGCTTGATCACCTCGACTTGTACTTGCCCGACGCCAGCGGCGAATACCGACTGGTGCGCCAGACCGGCGATGCATTGCCGTTCGCCAGCCGCGAGATCCGCCAGAACAATTACCTGTTCGACTTGCCGTTCAAACCGGATCAACAGCAAACGCTGTACCTGCGCCTGGCCAGTGAAGGCTCGATTCAGGCACCGGTAACGTTGTGGTCGAGCACCGCGTACCTTGAAGATCAGCCGGTGCGCCTGTATGTACTCGGCATCATTTATGGCGTGCTGCTGGGGATGCTGGTCTACAACCTGTTCATCTACCTGAGCGTGCGCGACACAAGTTACCTCTATTACATCTTCTATATCGGCTCGTTCGGCCTCTATCAATTGTCGGTGAACGGCGCGGCGGTCGAGTATTTCTGGCCGGACAACCCATGGTGGGCCAACGCCGCGACGCCGTTTTTCATCGGTTGCGCCGGCCTGTTCGGCAGCCAGTTTGCCCGCAGCTTTTTGCAGACCAAAACCCACAGCGCCTGGCTGGATCGCTTGCTGATCGGTTTGATTGCCTTCAGTGCGCTGGTGATCGGTCTGTCGCTGATGACCAGCTACGCCCTGGCCCTGCGCCTGGCGACCACACTGGCGTTGACCTTCACCGTGGTGATCTTTGCGGCCGGGATCCTCGCCTGGTGGCGCGGCTTGCGGGTGGCGCGTTACTTCATTATCGCCTGGTCGGCATTCCTGCTCGGCGGCATCGTCAACACGCTGATGGTGCTGGGCCTGCTGCCCAATGTGTTCCTGACCATGTACGCCAGCCAGATCGGCTCGGCGATCGAGGTCGCGCTGCTGTCGCTGGCGCTGGCCGACCGCATCAACGCCATGCGCGAGCAACAGGCGCAGACCTTGTATGACGCCGGGCAGAAGCTCGAAGTGCTCAACCAGCAACTGGCCCACAGCAACAAGCTCAAGGATGAATTCCTCGCCACTTTGACCCACGAACTGCGCACGCCGATGAACGGGGTGATCGGTTCGCTGGAGCTGATGCAGACCGTCGACCTCGATCCCGAGCTTGAGCAATATCAACAGACCGCCGCCGGTTCCGCCCGCGACATGATGCGCATGGTCAACGGTATCCTCACGCTTACTGAATTGCAGGCCGGCAAGCTCAAGGTCACGCCAGGCAGTTTCAGCCTGCGTGCGGTAGTTGAGGCGCTGCGCGTGCAGTTCGAAGGTAATGCGGCGAGCAAGTCGCTGGACTTCAAGGTCGAGGTGCTGCCGATCCTGCCGGATCGCCTGCACGGCGACGGCGCGAAACTGGCGCAGTGTCTGGAATGCCTGCTGGACAATGCAATCAAGTTCACCCGTGTCGGCGGTCTGGCGCTGCGCGTCACGGGGCGGCCGTCGACGGATAACCGCATGGCGCTGTCGTTTGCGGTGATCGACACCGGCATCGGTTTCACCGATCTGGGCGAGGCCACGCTGTATCAGCGCTTCTTCCAGCTCGACGGTTCGATGACTCGCGAATACGGCGGCCTGGGGGTGGGGCTGGCGATCTGCCGACAACTGGTCGAACTGCTAGGGGGCAAACTTACTCACCGCTCCGAGCCTGGATGCGGCAGCCGATTCCAGCTCGATGTCGAATTCGAACTGCCAATTATCGAAGCGGCTGCTGATCAGCCCGCCCGCGATTGCATTCGTGCGCCGCAGGATTGCACGGTGCTGCTGGTGGACGACAACAGCGTCAACCAACTGGTGATGCGCGGCATGCTGCTCAAGCTCGGTTTTCGTGTGCGCAGCGCCGACAGCGGCGCCGCCGCACTGGACTGTCTGCAGCGGGAAAGCTTCGATGCGGTGCTGATCGATTGCCAGTTGCCCTGCCACGAAGGTGCATCGCTGTGCTGCCAGATCCATGCGCTGCCGGGCTGTGCGCATTTGCCGGTGTTCATGCTCGCGTTGAGCGCTGACCGCGAGCAATGCGCCCCGGGTGCGGCCATCGACTATCTGCACAAACCGGTGAAATTCGAGGATCTGCAGGCTGCGTTGCAGCGCCGCGTGCTCAGTTGCTGATGGGGTAAAAGCGCCGCAAAAACGGCGCGTATGACACTTTGTTCAAAAAAGCACCAGTGCTTAACTGGTGCCATTGCTGAACACGGAGCGCCGTCATGAACCTGCATCAGTTCGCCGAAACCCACGAAGTCACCAATCAGCCGCCATCGCTGGACGGCACCAACCTGTACCGCATCGACCTGCCGCTACAGGAGTGGTCGCGGCGCTTCGGTGCCGGTTGGGCCGAGTCGCGGATCGATGCCTACGGCGCACTGGCGGGGGGGCCGCTGATGGAAGCGGGGTTTCTCGCCAACCAGAACAAACCGGTATTTGCCAGCCATGACCGCTACGGCCATCGCATTGATCTGGTCGAGTTTCACCCCGCTTACCACGAGCTGATGCGCACCGCGATCGAACATGGCCTGACCTCGCTGCCGTGGGCACACCCGCAGGACGGCGCACAGGTTGCCCGCGCTTCGATGACCTATCTGCACAGCCAGGCTGAAGCCGGCAGTGGCTGCCCGTTGACGATGACCTTCGCCAGCGTGCCGGCCCTGCGCTTGCAGCCGGACCTGGCCGAACAGTGGCTGCCGAAAGTCCTCGCCACCGAATACGATCCGCGCAATGTCGGTATGGCGCACAAGGCCGGCGTGACCATCGGCATGGCGATGACCGAGAAGCAGGGCGGCACCGACGTGCGCGCCAACACCACCAAGGCTTATCCGGTCGGTGCCAGCGGCCCGGGTCAGGCTTATGAACTGGTCGGGCACAAGTGGTTCTGCTCGGCACCGATGTGCGACGCCTTCCTCACGTTGGCGCAGACCGACAAGGGTCTGAGCTGCTTTCTGCTGCCGCGCCATCGCCCGGATGACTCGCGTAATCAGTTCTACATCCAGCGTCTGAAAAACAAACTCGGCAACCAGTCCAACGCCTCCAGCGAAGTGGAGTTCCGTGGCGCGCTGGCGTGGATGATCGGCGAAGAGGGGCGCGGCGTGCCGACCATTATCGAAATGGTGGCGATGACCCGTTTCGATTGCATGGTCGGTTCCAGCTCGCTGATGCGCCAGGCGCTGACCCAGGCCAGCCATCACTGCGCGCACCGCAAGGTCGGCGGTAAGTTGCTCAGCGAGCAGCCGCTGATGCAAAACGTACTGGCCGATCTGGCGCTGGAAAGCGAAGCCGCGCTGGCCCTGAGTCTGCGCATGGGCAAGGCGCTGGATCACCTCGATGATCGCCACGAAGCGCAATTTGCGCGGCTGGTAACGGCGGTGGGCAAATACTGGATCTGCAAACGCGCGCCGGCGATGATCAACGAAGCCGCCGAATGCATGGGCGGTGCCGGTTATGTTGAAGACAGCATCCTGCCGCGCCTGTACCGCGAAGCACCGGTGAATTCGACGTGGGAAGGGTCGGGGAATGTGCAGTGTCTCGACGTGCTGCGCGCACTGTCGAAGGAGCCAGGCGTGCTGGATGTGCTGTTCAGCGAACTGGGCGATGGCCATGGCGACAAGCGTTTGGCTGAGCATATTCAGCGCTTGCAGGCGCAGTTCAGGGACACCAGCGACATTCAGTATCGGGCGCGGCAATTGACCGAAGACATCGCGCTCGGTTTGCAGGCCAGGCTTTTGCTGGAGGCCGGAAATTCAGCCGTCAGTGATGCTTTTATTGCCAGCCGCTTGAGTGGTGGCGGCCGCGTCTACGGGGCATTGCCGCGTGGGCTGGACGTTGAAGCCATCGTCGCCCGCTCGACCCCACAGCTTTTCTAAGCCCAATCTTCCAAACACCACAAAACCCTGTGGGAGCGGGCTTGCTCGCGATAGCGGTGTATCAGTCGACATCCAAGTTGAATGACAAACCGAATTGGCGAGCAAGCCCGCTCCCACAGGATTTATGCGCAGATGAACGCATTGCCAACATGCCACTGTTCCCGTGCGACCACGATGCAGGCAAGATGAAGCTCTGCAAGTCAGAACACAGGAAGCTGATCGTGACCGAAGCGTTTATTGTCGTTCAAACCGCCGAACAAGCCGTGGATCGTCTGGCCGAGCTGCATGAGCGGGCCACCAACGCGCTGAATTCTGCCCTCAAGCGTTACCTCAAGGACCGCGTCGAGCCCGACGCCGAACAGCGTGCCCTGTTTCGTTATCCCGAACTGCGTCTGACCTACCACTGCCAGGGCGAAGTCCCGCAGACCACCCGGGCGTACGCCAAGGTGCAGTTGCCGGGCACTTACAGCGTCACCGTCACCCACCCGGCAGCATTTCGCAAATACCTGCTCGAACAACTGACGCCGTTGATGCATGACTTCACCGTGACCGTCGAAGTCGGCGTCAGCCAGCAGAACATTCCGTATCCGTACGTGGTCGAGCAGGGCGATGAACTGGCCGGTTCCGGCGTCACTGCGGCGGTGCTGGCGCGAGTGTTCCCGAGTACCGACCTGTCCGCCGCCACCGATGGCATTGCCGACGGTCTCTACGATTGGGAAAACACCGATCCGCTGCCATTGGCGCTGTTCGACGCCGCGCGCGTGGACTTTTCCTTGCGCCGTCTGGTGCATTACACCGGCAGCGACTGGCGCCATGTACAACCGTGGATTCTGCTGACCAACTATCACCGTTACGTCGATCAGTTCATCGTCCATGGCCTGGAGCAACTGCGCAACGACCCGCGTTTCGTGCGCATGGTCCTGCCGGGCAACGTGATCATCGACAAGAGCATGGACCACGGTGAGGCATCCGCAATCGCCGCCGGTGTGGTCTGGCACCGTTATCAGATGCCTGCGTATCACTTGATCGCCAATGACGGTCACGGCGTCACGCTGGTGAATATTGGCGTCGGCCCGTCCAACGCCAAGAACATCACCGATCACCTGGCCGTGTTGCGCCCGCATTGCTGGTTGATGATCGGCCACTGCGGCGGCCTGCGTCAGTCGCAGACCATCGGCGATTACGTATTGGCTCACGCTTATATGCGTCGCGACGGCATTCTCGATCGCGTGGTACCGCCGAATATCCCCATCCCGGCATTGGCCGAAGTGCAACTTGCCCTGCAACAGGCAGCGGCGAATGTCACCGGCGAGAAGGGCGACGATCTGAAGAAGCGCCTGCGCACCGGCACGGTTCTGACCTATGACGACCGTAACTGGGAGCTGCGTTGGGCCCAGGAGCGACCGCTGATCAACCTGTCCCGCGCGGTGGCGGTGGACATGGAAAGCGGCACGATCGCCGCGCAAGGTTATCGCCTGCGGGTGCCGTACGGCACGTTGCTCTGCGTTTCGGACAAACCGCTGCACAGCGAAATCAAACTGCCGGGCTCGGCCAACGCTTTCTATGAACGCGCGGTCAGCCAGCACTTGAAGATCGGCATCGAAGCGGTGGATCTGCTGCGCACCGAACTCAATTCGCTGCACTCGCGCAAACTGCGCAGCTTCGACGAGCCGCCGTTCCGCTAACGGTTAGTCGTGGTCATTTGGCGGTCGGGGCACTAGCATTGTCAGCCCTGATCGCTAAATGTTCTCTTTCTTATGTCCCGTCCGCCACGTCCACCTTCGCGCCGTCCCGGTGCGAAGCCGCAGTCTTCCTCGCCACGCCGTGTCGCCAAAGCGCCGCCGGCCGAGCCGAAGCTGATCCTGTTCAACAAACCCTTCGATGTGCTGACGCAGTTCAGCGACGGCGAAGGGCGGGCGACGCTCAAGGATTACATCGATGTGCCGGGGATTTATCCGGCCGGACGTCTGGATCGCGACAGCGAAGGTTTATTGCTGCTGACCAACGACGGCCAGTTGCAGGCGCGCATCGCCGATCCGAAACACAAACTGGCGAAGACTTATTGGGTGCAGGTGGAAGGCGAGCCGACGGCCGAGCAGTTGCAGCGCCTGCGTGATGGCGTCGAGTTGAATGACGGCATGACGCTGCCCGCCGAAGCGCGGCAATTGGATGAGCCCCAGTTGTGGCCGCGCAACCCGCCGGTACGCTTTCGCGCGACCATCCCGACTGCATGGCTGGAACTGGTGATTCGCGAGGGACGCAACCGTCAGGTGCGGCGCATGACCGCTGCGGTCGGCTTACCGACGTTGCGGCTGGTGCGGGTCAGGATAGGCGACTGGACGATTGAAGGGCTGGATCAGGGCCAGTGGCGGGAAGTGCCGGCGCGCTTATAAGGCGCCGGACTCGATCAGGCCGATCACCACACTCTTGATGATGAACGCGGCCACGCCCAGGCCCAGCACGAAAAACAGAATGAACGAGCCGAACCGCCCGGCCTTGGACTTCTTCGCCAGATCCCAGACGATGAAACCCATGAAAATGATCAGGATGCTGACCAGACCGGTCATCATCCATTCTTCGAGCAGTGCTGGATCCATTGGCGATCTCCGGCGCGGGGCGGGCTGAAAGGGCGGCGGCGAGTATACGCCAAGGGCGGATGGCGGGGCATTGATCTGTGTCGCCTGTGCCGGCCTCTTCGCGAGCAGGCTCGCTCCCACAGGTTGAAATGCATCCCCTGTGAAAGCGAGCCTGCTCGCGAAAGCGAAATCAGCTACGCAAATGGGTCAGCGGCAGTTCGGTGCTGTTGAGGACCTGATTCAGCACAAAACTCGACCGCACGCTGGTGACCCCCTCGATCCGGGTCAGATGCCCCAGCAGCAACTTTTGATAGTGATCCATATCCGGCACCACCACTTTCAACTGGTAATCGGCATCCACGCCCGTCACCAGACTGCACTCCAGCACCTGCGGCAATGTCCGAATGGCCGCTTCGAAATTCTCGAAGCGCTCCGGTGTATGCCGATCCATGCCGATCAGCACATAGGCCGTCAGGCTCAACCCGAGCATCTTGCGATCGAGCAGCGCAACCTGACGCGAAATGTAGCCGTCGTCTTCCAGTTGCTTGACCCGGCGCGAGCACGGCGAGGGCGACAGACCGATGCGCTCGGCCAGCTCCTGGTTGGAGATGCGGGCGTCGCGTTGCAATTCCGCCAAAATGCTCAGGTCGTAACGGTCGAGTTTGCTCATCAATCTGTCCTTGGCTGTAACTATTGCGGCGGATTATCTATCCAGGGTTAAAAATTGCGCAAGCAGTGTTTAATTGAGCAATTTTCGCAATCCTCTGTCGCGGCTTCAGGCCTATTCTTATCACCAGAATCACTGCTCGGTAACACAGTCCATGCGGCCCGCCCAATCAGGCCCGCCGCGGCCGCCACCCCCACCGGGGATGTGCCGGCCCCCGAGCTGCACTCTGTCCAGAAGACGGCGTGAGGTGAGCCGACGTCAAAAGCGTCGAGCCAGGACGAAGTTCTCCAGAAGGGAGGCCGACGGGTCTCCCTTTTTTCTTGCCTGCGATTTCATGCAGACGCCTCAATAAATAGGTCGCGCGACTGATAACCTGTTGCAGAACCCGGTGGGGCTGTTTCGAGTCTCAGCAACAAGCCCTGCCAACGACAGGCTCCCGCAGTGAGGAAAAGCATGAATTCGCGCATCTGGCGTCTGGCCGGTGTTGGTTTGCTCTGTGTGGGTGTCAGTGTGCAAGCGCTGGCGGATGAGCCGCAGAGTCGCGGGCCCGGCAATGGGCCGCAGAACAATGAAATCATTCGTGGCGACAACAGCCGTCAGTTCGAGCACAACGGACAGCCGCGCAGCAATGACGGTCAATGGCAGAACCGCAACCGTCCTGATGATCGGCCAGAGCCACCTCGCCAGCCGGGCAACAACCTGCCGATCCAGCCACGTCCCGACGCTGTGCACCAGACTCAGGAGCCGCGTCAGGGTTACTACCGCGACGAGCGCCCGCAGAACGGTTACCACAATCAGCAATGGCAGACGCCGCCGCGTCCCGATGGCAACCGCTGGCCGGGACGGCCGAACGGTCATGGCAATGGCTGGGGGCCTGGCCCGCAGTATCGTCCGGGCCATGTGATCGACCGTTTCCCGGATCGTGATTACCGCGTGCCGTATCGCGGTCAGGATTACTTCTATTCCGGCGGCTACTGGTATCGCCCGCAAGGCCCGCGCTACATCGTCGTGCAGCCACCGCGCGGGATCCGCATTCAATATCTGCCGGATTACGCCCGTGAAGTGTGGATCGGCGGCTCGCTGCTGTTCCTCGCCGCCGGCTCGTATTACGCCTATCAAGAGGCGACTCAGGATTACGTGGTGGTCGAGCCGCCGCTGCAGCAACCGTCGCAACCGCAAGCTCAGGGCTATGACGTCGAAGCCTACCCGGCCAACGGCCAGTCGCCGCAGCAAGTGCAGCAGGACGGTTACCAGTGCTCTCAGTATGCGGTGCAGCAAAGCGGTTTCGACCCGCGCACCGCGACCTACCAACCGGCGCCCGAAGTGGTTCAAGCCTATCGCCAAGCGCAGGGCAACTGCCTGAGCAGTCGCGGTTATCAGGTCAATTATTGAGCGCGTGCGGCGAGCACCACTTCCTGTGGGTCAGCGTGCACCAGCACCTCGGCCTTCGGATAGGCCTTGTGAATCGCCGCCGCCGCTTGGTCGCTGATGCCATGGGCGACTGACAATGTCAGTTCGCCCGGCAATTCCAGGTGCAATTGCACAAACCAGTGGTTGCCGGAAATTCGCGTGCGCAAGTCATGCGCACCCAGCACGCCGGGCACGCTGCATGCCAGCTCAAGCATGTGCTGGCTGACATCGGTCGGCAGTTCCTCGTCCATCAGCACCGAAAAACTCTCCCGGGCGATCTGGATCGCGCTCCAGAAAATATACGCGGCGATCCCCAGGCCAAACCACGCGTCCAGTTGCGCAAAACCCATTCCGGCCAACAGCAGCGCGATCAGGATGCTGCCGTTGAGCAGCAGGTCTGAACGGTAATGCAGCGAGTCGGCGCGCACGGCATTGGAGCCGGTCTGCTTGATCACCCGATGCTGCAACATCAGCAGCGCCGCCGTCAGCAACAGCGAAAATACGATCACGCCGATGCTCAACCAAGGCGCGCCAAGCGGCTCCGGTGTCTGCAAGCGTTGGTAGGCCTGAAACGCGATCAACACCGCGCTGCCACCGATGAACAACGCCTGCGCCATGCCCGCCAGCGATTCCGCTTTGCCGTGGCCATAACGGTGATCGTCATCGGCCGGACGCAAGGCGTAATGCACCGCCAGCAGATTGAGCATCGAAGTGACGCCATCCAGCGCCGAGTCGGTGAGGCCGGCGAGCATGCTCACCGATCCGCTGAACCACCAGGCAATTGCCTTGGCGACGATCAGCGTGCAGGCGACCGCCACCGAGGCGCGGGTCGCCAGCCGCAGCAGGCGGGCGTGTTCGGGGCTGGAGGTCATTGAACGTCCTTATTCAAGCGGCCGGTTGCAGGCCGAACATCGCCAGTTGCTGAGTGCTGCCCTTGTGCTGGATCAGGCGTGGGTCGTCGAGAGGAAAGTCTTTACCCAGTTCGCTCTCAAGAATCGCCTGCAACTTGTGATTGTCGACCTGACCATCCGGGCCGATGGCTTGCTTGAGCTTGGCCGGATCGATCTGCGCGGTGTGGCCCGGTTCGAAATAGATCGCCCCGGTGGCGAAGTCGACGGCAAACGCGATCAGCCCGGGGATGATGTAGAACAGCAGGCCGACGGCATCGAGCACGGCGATCGCCGGGTCGATCTTGCCGTCGATCTGGCCGCGCCGGTCCGGGTAGAAAATCGAACCGCACGCCGAGAGTTGCGTGAGCAGAGTGGCGACTAGAACACTGCCGATCAGGCGAGAGGGTAAGCGCATGGAAATGTCTCCTGAGAGCTGAACAATAACGGCTACTGTTTTGAGTTCAGACTACGCCAAACAGTTCGCCGTTATACTCGCCGATCTGTTTGGGAGCCAGCATGATTTCTTTGCCGATCGACGATGTTTTACCCGCCCTGCGTGAAGCCCTCGCGTCACGCCACGAAGCCGTGCTCGAAGCACCGCCCGGCGCCGGTAAGACCACCCGCGTGCCCTTGGCCTTGCTCAACGAAGCCTGGCTGGCCGGGCAGACCATCGTCATGCTCGAACCACGGCGTCTGGCTGCGCGGGCGGCGGCGGAACGTTTGGCCAGCGAGCTCGGCGAGCAGGTCGGTGAAACCGTCGGCTATCGCATCCGCCTCGACAGCAAGGTCGGCCCGAAGACCCGTATCGAAGTGGTCACCGAAGGCATCCTCACCCGGCGCTTGCAGGACGACCCGGCGCTGGACGGCGTGGGCCTGCTGATCTTTGACGAATTCCATGAACGCAGTCTCGACGCCGATCTGGCGCTGGCGCTCAGTCTGAACGGTCGCGAGCTGTTTCGTACTGAACAGCCGCTGAAGATTCTGCTGATGTCGGCCACCCTCGAAGGCGAGCGCCTCGCCAGTTTGCTCGATGACGCGCCGATCCTGCGCAGCGAAGGACGCATGTACCCGGTGACGATGCGCTGGGGGCGGCCATTTCAGCCGGGCGAATACATCGATCAGCGCGTTACGCAAACCGTGCTCGAAGCGCTGCACGATGAAACCGGCAGCCTGTTGGTGTTCCTTCCGGGACAAGCGGAAATCCGTCGCGTGCATCAGCAATTGGCCGACGTCATCGGTGGGCGCAAAGACGTTTTGCTGTGCCCGCTGCACGGTGAGCTCGACCTCAACGCGCAACGTGCAGCGATCGATCCGGCGCCGCCCGGTCAGCGCAAAGTGGTGTTGGCGACCAACATCGCCGAGACCAGCCTGACTATCAACGGAGTGCGCGTGGTCATCGATGCCGGACTGGCGCGGGTGCCGCGTTTCGACCCGGGCAGCGGCATGACCCGCCTCGACACGCAACGGATCTCCAAGGCCAGCGCCACCCAGCGTGCCGGCCGCGCCGGGCGATTGGAGCCGGGCGTGTGTTATCGCCTGTGGTCGCAGGATCAGCACGAACAACTGGCGGCTTATGGCTGCGCGGAAATTCTCTCGGCGGATCTGGCCAGTCTAGCTTTGCAATTGGGGCGCTGGGGCGTCACCCCGGGCGAACTGGTCTGGCTCGACGTGCCGCCTGCCGCCGCGTATGCCCAGGCGCAGGATTTGCTGCAACGTCTCGGCGCCCTGCAGGGCGATACGCTGACGGCCCACGGCCAGGCCATGGCTGAGCTGCCGGCACATCCACGCATTGCGCACTTGCTGTTGCGCGGTCAGGCGCTGGGGCTGGCGGCGATGGCCTGCGATGTGGCGGCGCTGCTCGGCGAGCGCGATATCCTGCGTGGCGCTGGCGCGGATCTGCACAGCCGATTGGTCCTGCTTTCCGGTGAAGAGCGCGCCGGTCGTGGTGCACAGGGCGGGGTGCAACGTGCCCGGCAATTGGCCCGGCAATATCGCGGTTATCTGCGCGGCAAGCCGAGCGAACCGGTCAAAGATGCCGAGCATCCGCGCTGGCTCGGTGCACTATTGGCGCTGGCCTACCCGGATCGCGTCGCCCAGCAACGGCGTGACGGCGGCGCTGAATACCGTTTGGCCAACGGTCGCGCCGCGCTGTTCGCTGAGGCCGACAGCCTGATGAAGCACGAGTGGATCGTCATCGCCGACCTCGGCAGCCGTCAGGGCCAGCGCGAAGAACGCATTTACCTGGCGGCGGATTTCGATCCGGCGCTGTTCGATTCGGTGCTCGCCGAGCAAGTGCGCAGCGTCGATCAACTCGACTGGGACGAGCGTGAAGGCGTATTGCGCGCCGAGCGCCAGCGCAAGGTCGGCGAGCTGATTCTCAGCCGTGAACCATTGACCGGTCTGGATAAAAATGCACGCAGTCAGGCGCTGGTCAATCTGGTGCGACGCAAGGGCCTGGAATTGTTGCCGTGGACGCCGGAACTGCGCCAGTGGCAGGCGCGGGTGGCGCTGTTGCGCCAGCTCGATCTGAACACTCAGGACGACAGCCAATGGCCGGATGTCAGCGATGCGGCATTGCTCAATACGCTGGAAGACTGGCTGATGCCCTATCTGGGCAAGGTCTCGCGGCTCAGCCATTTCGCCAACCTCGATCTGTCGAGCATCGTGCGCAATCTGCTGCCGTGGCCACTGCCGCAGAAGCTCGACGAACTGGCACCGCATCATTTGAGCGTGCCGTCAGGCTCATCGATTCGTCTGGATTACAGCGAACATCCACCGATTCTCGCGGTGCGTTTGCAGGAGCTGTTTGGTCTGGCCGATACACCACGGATCGCCGGTGGCCGGCAAGTGGTCAAGCTGCATCTGCTGTCGCCGGCGCGGCGGCCGGTGCAGGTCACGCAGGATCTGGCCAACTTCTGGCGCAGCACCTATGCCGAGGTGAAGAAGGATCTCAAGGGGCGATATCCCAAGCATTATTGGCCGGACGATCCCTTGGTTGCCGAAGCCACGGCGCGGGCGAAACCTCGGGGCACCTGACCGGCAATGGCAGCGCGCCATTAGCCCATCCGTGCTAATTGCCCTTGGTTGTTCAGGCTCGCAGAATCGCCGCCTGAACAATAACAAGCCTTGTTGCCTGACAACTTGTGCCCAAGGAACGGAACTGCCCATGACCTCTTTCTTCAAGTTCAAGAAGTTGATCTTCTTGTCGGCTGCGCTATTGGCCGCCTCCAGTTCAGCCATGGCCGAAGAAGCCAACCCGATTGGCGACTGGTGGATGATCTACGGCAACGGCGTGCCCCAGAAAAACATCATGTACGTCGCCGATGCCACCTCAGTAGTGCCTTCGCAGAAAACCAAAGGCGCGACCATGGTCGCGGTGACCCTGGTGTATGAAGAGCCCGGCAAACCGATGATCGACGTTTATAACCTCGAAGCCCAATGCGCTACGGGCAAGGTACGTTTTATCAATGGCCAGTCCATCGAGCGTCTCGCTTACACCATGCGTCATCTGAAAGTTGCCAATCAGTGGCAGACCCCGAAAGAGTTCTGGGTCCAGCAAGCGCTGAAGTTTGCCTGCGCACCGGGCAGTCGTGCCAAAAACGACATGGCCGCCGTGGGCAAGATGGAATACCTGCAAATGATCGAGATGCTGCAGCAGATGTTCTTCAAGCTCGCGCCGATTCAGCAAAAGAGCCAGATGATGGACAACATCGACAGCCTGCTCGAACTCAAGAAATAAGCCGGGGACTCCAATGACTTACACACGTTTGTGGCTGGCAACCCTGTTGGCTGGTCTACTCTTGAGCGGCTGTTCGACCATTGCGCAGAGCCGCTGGGAAGGCCGCGATCTCCAGGAAGCACTGGACCTGTTCGGCACACCCGATTCGATGGGAAAGGAAACCGGCCCGAACGGCGAACCCTTGGCCGTGCTGACCTGGCACAAGTCCGCGAGCTGGAGTTCCACCGAAGCGGCCGGCACTTCGATGACCCATACCGGCAATGGCATGGTCTACACCGAGCACTACCAACAGGTCGGCCACAGTTCTACCTGCAAGTTGCAGGCGAAGATCAATCAGCAGAAGAAGATCGCCCAGTTCCTGATCGAAGACGGGCGGATACTGCACGGCAAGTGCGCTAACGTTCGCTATGTTCCGGGTTACGTTCCGCCCGGTTTATAAGGGCAAAACGCTTACGGCGCAGCGGGTAGCAGGAACCGCGCGATCACCGGCAAGTGATCGGAGATGCGCAACGTATCGTCCTGCCGCACCTGCGCTTGCACGCGCTTGAGCTTCGGGCTGTGGAACAGATAATCGACGGTGCGATCCGGGCCGTTGAGGCCGGGGTCGTTGGGGTAATGGGTCAGCCATTTGGCCCGGTCGATGCCGCCGGCTTCGTTATTGGTCGGGATCATCGGGTATTTGTCCCACAGCAGATGCAGTTCGCTGTCGGCGGAGTAGGGCGTGCGTCGCTCGACGGGCAGGCGACGGTACTGGCCGAGCGGCAACAGATTGAAATCGCCACCGATCAGCCAGGGCAGGCCTTGGCTTTCATACTTGTCGAGCACTTTAGCCACCGCAGCGACTTGCGCCTGCACGTTACCGTCCGCCTGGCTGTCGCGTTGCAGGTGAGTGTTGAACACGGTCAGTTGTCCGCCATCGCTGAGCGGCAGTTTGACTGCGAGCAAGGCGTCTTTGGGCTGGAACTGGCGGCTGATGAAGTTGCTCGGGGCGACGGGCAGCTGCAGACGTTCGGCGTGTTCGATGCGATAGCGGCTCAACGTGGCGAGTTGGCGGCCGACGCTGCCGTAGATGTGGGGTTCAGGGACGAAATCGGCCTTCCAGTCGAACGCGCTGGTGCTGCACGGGTACAGGTCGGCGACGCGCTCCTGCAACAACTTGAGCTGGTTCTGGTAATCGCTGGCCTTGGCGCCGTCGTCGAGCTCCTGCAACAGCACCACATCGGGTTGTTCGTCACGGATGACCCGCGCCACTTCGTCGAGGCTGAACGCCATGTCTTCCGGGGTCGGCGCTTCGTCGTCGCCCTGAGCCAGATCATTCCAGAACACGTAACGCTTGCCGGCGAGGAACTGCACGTTCCAGGTCATGACTTTCAGCGCTTGCCCGGGCACCAGCGTCGGCGCGGTGGTGCCGCAACTGACCGGCAGGGTTTCGCGAGCGTCGGGGCGCCAGGTCAGGCTGAACAGCAGCACGCCGAACAGGACGACGGCGAGGATGACGAGGAGCAGGGTGTAGCGCAGCAGACGGGTCATGGCTCGGCTTATAGCGTTACAGAAAGTGGCCCCGAGCATACCTGACGGCAGCAACGAAGCCCAAGCATGGCGCGGTCAGACCGCTCCGTTACGTTTGTCAGGCAATTCGCTGATCAGCATGAACAGGCGGAACAGCACCACGCTGGTGAACAGTTGCAGGAAGCTGTGGGCGCTGTCGATCAGCCCGGCGATCAATGGATTCTGTGGCTCTGGGTACACCGCCAGCGTCGCGCCTTTGAGCAGCCACAACGGCGTCATCACACAGAGAATGCACAGCAGGATCCGCCAGAAATGCCCACGGGTCAGACGCAGGCTTTCCTTCATTGCCTGCAACGGCCCGAGACCGCGCAGCACCAGCAGATATTCAGCGAAGGCGAGCATGACCATCAGCATCAGGCCCGGCAGGAAGTACAGCGACAGGCCGAGCAGAATCAGCAAGGTATTGAGGGCGGTCAGCACAGCGAAGCGCGGCCACAGGGTTGCCGCCATCGCCAGCAGGTCGCGGTTGCGCGGCGACTCGCCACGGCTGCGCGCATCGAGAAACAGGATCAGCGCGGCGGTGTACAGCGGATATACCAGCAGGCCGACGATGATGCTCACCCCGGCAAAGGTGTCCGGCCCGGTGGCGTGATCGACTGCCTGCTGCAGGAAGGCTTCGACGATCACCAATGGCAGGCACAACTGCACGATGCTGCCCAAATGGCGTTTGAAAAAATACAAAGAGTCGCGCAGTACTTCGAGGGCATTCATCAGTCGGTATCGCAGGTCGAAAACAGTGGCTCACTTTAACCGATGCAACGCGGGCCGACACAAACGTAAACATTCGGTAAAGGTCATTGAAACGTTTTGTCACTGTCTCCATTACAGGAGAGCACCGCGCCCGGAGTGGGCGCGGGCACGTTATTACCGGCAATCTACGAGGTCGCCATGAACAGCGAAGAGCAAACCCTGATCGATGGACTGTTTTCCCGGCTGCAACAGGCCGAAACGGAGGCAGCCCCGCGCGACGCACAGGCCGAGGCGCGGATCAAGGAACACCTGACGCGCCAACCGGCGGCAGGCTATTTCATGACCCAGGCGATTCTGGTGCAAGAGGCCGCGCTGAAAAGCCTCGACGAGCAGAACAAGCAGCTGACCCAGCAAGTCCAGCGTCTGCAGGCCGAGCTGCAAGCGGCCAAGGCCCAGAATGGCGCACCGGCAGCAAGCGCTGGCGGTGGCTTCTTGTCGAGCATTTTTGGCGGCGGCAATTCGCGTCCGGCGCCGAGCCAGAACGCCGCGCCGTCCTCCACTGGCGGCTGGCGTGAACCGGCCCCACAACAGAGCTACCAAGCGCCGGCACCGCAGCAGAGTTTCGGCACGGCGCCATCCAGCTACGCGCAGCAGGCGGCTCCGGCGGCCGGCAACAGCTTCCTCGGCGGCGCGCTGAAAACCGCCGCCGGCGTGGCCGGTGGCGTGATGCTGGCGCAGGGCATCAGCAGCCTGTTCAATCACAACCAAGCACCTGCAGAAATCGTCGAGGTCATCAAGGAAGAACCGGCGCAGGTCGCCGACCAGAGCAGCAATGGCTGGGGCGATGATCAACGTGTGGCGGACAACGGCTTTTCCGGCAATGACCAGGGCGGTTTCAGCGACGCCGATTACAGCAGCGACAATTCGTCGTTCTTCGATGACGACGACTCCTTCGTCTGATTCACCATTCGTCCGGAGCCCTGCGGGGCTCCGGGCCGATTATTCGCGGAACCCTCCTTCGGGCTGGCATACTGAGCGCCTTTTTCGGGCCTGATCGCCTGACCCCGCTTCGTGCGCTCGCGCACCCACAGGAACTCCGGTGAAAAAAATCGCAGTGTTCGCCGATGTGCAGAACCTCTACTACACCGTGCGTCAGGCCTATGGTTGCCACTTCAACTACGCCGCACTGTGGGCGGACATCAGCAAGAACGGGCAGATCGTCGAGGCCTATGCCTACGCCATCGACCGAGGCGACAGCAAGCAGCAGCAGTTTCAACAGATCCTGCGCAACCTCGGTTTCACCGTGAAGCTCAAGCCTTACATCCAGCGCAGCGACGGCTCGGCCAAGGGCGACTGGGACGTAGGCATTACCCTGGACATCATGGACGCCGCCGACCATGTCGACGAAGTGGTGCTGGCCTCCGGTGACGGCGATTTCGACATGCTGCTCGAACGCATCATCAACAAACACGGCGTGCAAGCGGTGGCTTATGGCGTGCCTGGGCTTACCGCCAACTCGCTGATCCGCGCCGCCAGCCGCTACGTGCCGATCGAAGGCGCGCTGTTGCTCAAGAGCTGAGCTGAATAGAAGATTTGAACGGAGTACCTCCCGGTTTGGAACGCATTGCAGTCATCGACTTTGAAACCACTGGCCTGTCGCCGAACAGCAGCTGCCGCGCCACGGAGATTGCCGTGGTCATGCTGGAGAACGGCCGCATCGTCGAGCGTTACCAGAGCCTGATGAACGCCGGCGTGCGCGTCCCCGCGTTCATCGAACAACTGACCGGCATCAGCAACGCCATGCTGCGCACCGCGCCGCCAGCCGAGCGGGTGATGGAGGAGGTCAACGAATTCGTCGGCTGCACGCCGCTGCTGGCGCACAACGCCTCGTTCGACCAGAAGTTCTGGGATTTCGAACTGGGCCGGATCAAGCGCACGCGCCTGCAGAATTTCGCCTGTTCGCTGCTGCTGGCGCGGCGGCTGATGCCCGCTGCGCCAAATCACAAGCTCGGCACGCTTACCACTTTCGCGCAGTTGCCGCATACCGGCCAGGCTCACCGGGCCATGGCCGATGCGGAGATGGCGGCCAATCTGATGGCGCATCTGGCGCAAGAGTTGCGGGGCAAGCATGGCGTGCGCGAACTGAATCACGACCTGCTGTGCAAATTGCAGAAAGTCCCTGCGGCTAAAATGGGTGAACACCTGCAGCGTTACCGCTGATTCCAGGCACTCCGACTGATCGTTCCCACGCTCTGCGTGGGAATGAAGCCCGGGACGCTCCGCGTCCCTTTCAAAGCCGAACGCAGAGCGTCCGTTGAGGCATTCCCACGCGGAGCGTGGGAACGATCCAAGATGGATGTCTTTGATGCAAAAGTGTACCGGCGTGATAAACCGGTTTTGTAACTTATTTTTGCGTGACAGCCTTTCTAGAATAAACCTCCACAGAAATCTGACTGTCGAGCCGCCCATGTCTGCTTTGCGCCGTTTTTCCCTGCCGTTGATCGCCGCGTTTTTTGCGTTGTACGTTATTTGGGGGTCGACCTATCTGGTGATTCGCATCGGCGTCGAATATTGGCCGCCGCTGTTGCTGGCCGGGGTGCGCTTCGTCATTGCGGGCAGCTTGATGTACGCCTGGCTGCGCTGGCGTGGGGCTCCGGCGCCGACCTGGGCGCAGTGGAAAGCGGCTGGGCTGGTCGGCATTCTGCTGCTCAGTTTCGGTAATGGCGCGGTCAGCGTCGCCGAGCACACTGGCGTGGCCTCCGGCGTTGCGGCCCTGGCGGTGGCGACAGTGCCACTGTTCACCTTGTTGTTCGGTTACTTCTGGGGCGCACGCAATACGCGGCTGGAATGGGCCGGGGTCGCGCTGGGCATTTTCGGCATCGCCATGCTCAACATGGGCTCCAACCTGCAATCGAGCCCGCTCGGCGCAGCGTTGCTGATTTTCGCGGCGGCGAGCTGGGCGTTCGGCTCGGTGTGGAGCAAATACCTGCCGTTGCCGGCGGGGGCGATGGCCAGCGCCCTGGAAATGCTCGTTGGCGGCGTGGTCTTGCTGATCGGCAGTGCGCTGAGCGGCGAGCACCTGCAAGCGCTGCCGCCGATCGAAGGCTGGCTGGCGCTGGCCTATCTGATTTTCTTTGGCTCGATCATCGCCTTCAATTCCTACATGTATCTGCTCAAACACGTGCGCCCGGCGGCAGCGACCAGTTATGCCTACGTCAACCCGGCGGTGGCGGTATTGCTTGGCGTGGTGTTTGTTGGCGAGACCATCGGCATCGAAGAAGCGCTGGCGATGCTGGTGATCATCAGCGCGGTGCTGCTGATCAGCCTGCCGCAGTGGCGCCGTCCCGCGCAGCAGACACAGGCGGAAGCGAAAGCCGTTCCGACGGAAGCGCGTACGAATTAGGGTAAACTGCGCGGCATTGCATCCCCGCGTCATTTTTTCCTACGGTACTCCCATGACTTTCGCCTCCCTTGGCCTGATCGAACCCTTGCTGCGCTCCCTCGAGACGCTCGGCTACCAGACCCCGACGCCGGTGCAGGCGCAAGCCATTCCGGCGGTGCTGGCCGGTCGCGACCTGATGGCAGCGGCCCAGACCGGCACCGGCAAAACCGCCGGTTTCGCCTTGCCGCTGCTGCAGTTGCTGGCCATGGAAGGGCCGAAAGTCACCGCCAACTCGGCGCGTGCGCTGATTCTGGTGCCGACCCGCGAGCTGGCCGAGCAGGTTCACGAAGCCGTGCGCCAATACGCGGAAAATCTGCCGCTGCGCACTTATGCGGTGTACGGCGGTGTCAGCATCAATCCGCAGATGATGAAGCTGCGCGGCGGCGTCGATGTGCTGGTCGCCACGCCCGGTCGCTTGATCGACCTGTTCCGCCAGAACGCGCTGAAACTCAATCAGCTGCAAACGCTGGTGCTGGATGAAGCCGATCGTATGCTCGACCTGGGCTTCTCCGAAGAACTGGCGAACATTTACCGCATGCTGCCGAAAAAGCGCCAGACCCTGTTGTTCTCGGCGACATTCTCCGATGACATTCGCCTGCTGGCCGGGCAGATGCTCAACGATCCTTTAAGCGTCGAAGTCAGCCCGCGTAACGTCGCTGCCAACACGGTCAAGCAGTGGATCGTCACTGTAGACAAGAAACGCAAGGCCGAACTGTTCGTGCACCTGATGCGCAAGAACAAGTGGAAGCAGGTGCTGGTGTTCGCCAAGACCCGCAATGGCGTCGATGCGCTGGTGGAAAAACTTCAGGGCCTCGGTGTGAATGCTGACGGCATCCATGGCGACAAACCGCAGGCGACCCGCCAGCGCGCGCTGGACCGGTTCAAACTCAGTGAAGTGCAGATTCTCGTCGCGACCGACGTCGCCGCCCGTGGTCTGGATATCGAAGACCTGCCGCTGGTGGTCAACTTCGATCTGCCGATCGTCGCCGAGGATTACATTCACCGCATCGGCCGCACTGGCCGCGCGGGTGCCACCGGTGAGGCGATTTCGCTGGTATGTGCCGATGAAGTGAACATGCTCTCGGCAATCGAAATGCTCACCCGTCAGACCTTGAAGCGCCAGAACGAACCGGATTTCGAGCCCGAGCACCGCGTGCCGGACACCGATGCCAGTGGTCAGGTGATCAAGAAGCCGAAAAAACCGAAGAAGCCGAAAGCCTCGGGCGGTGGCGGTGGAAAACGCAATCTGGGCAAGTGGGTCGACAGCGGCGAGACCTCGGCACCGGAGCCGTCGATCAAGCCGGTGCGCAAAGTGCCGGTGTTCAATACCGGGCCGCGCAAGCGCAAGCCTTGATTTGATGTGGCGTCTGTAATGGCGCCTTCGGAGCAGGCTCGCTCCCACAAGGGGAATGCGTTTCCCTGCAGGAGCTGCGGCACGCTGCGATCTTTTGATGTTGATTTTTGAAGATCAAAAGATCGCAGCCTCGTTTCACTCTTCAGCTCCTACAAGGTTGTGTGCTTGAGCCACTGCACAATACCCAACCCCGCCGCGCGCCCGCTGGCGAAACACCCGGTCAGCAAATACCCGCCCGTCGGCGCTTCCCAATCAAGCATCTCCCCCGCGCAAAACACCCCCGGCAACGCCTTGAGCATCAAGCGCTCATCCATCGCTTCGAACCTTACGCCACCAGCACTGCTGATTGCCTCATCCAGCGGGCGGGTTTTTACCAAGGTCAGCGGCAACGCCTTGATCGCTCGCGCCAAGCGCGCCGGATCGGCGAACGTTTCGGCATCGGTCAACTCGCGCAACAACGCTGCTTTAACCCCATCAATCCCCACCTGACTGTGCAGATGCTTGGCCATCGAGCGCGAGCCGCGTGGTTTGCCCAGCGCCGCCAGCAATTTATCCACAGGCCGGCCGGGCAGCAGATCGATGTGGATAACCGCTGCGCCGTAGCGATCGATTTCCTCGCGTATCGGCGCCGACAGCGCATAGATCAGGCTGCCTTCCATCCCGGTCGCGGTGATCACGCATTCGCCCAGACGCGGGATATCGTCGTTCATACCGATGGCGATATTTTTCAGCGGCGCGCCGGCGAACTTGCTCACCAACAGGTCACTCCAGGCCTGCACCTCGAAGCCGCAATTGCTCGGCTGCAAGGGCGCCAGATCCACCCCGCGCTGTTCCAGCGGCAACATCCACGCGCCATCCGACCCCAGGCGCGACCAACTGCCGCCGCCGAGGGCGAGCAGGGTGGCGTCGGGGCTTACGCTGATTTCGCCTTCCGGACTGGCGATGCGCAGTGCACCGCTTGGATCCCAGCCGAGCCAACGATGGCGGGTGTGGATAACTACGCCGCGGTCGCGCAGACGCTTGAGCCAGGCACGCAGCAGCGGGGCGGCTTTCATGTCGGTGGGGAACACGCGGCCGGAGCTGCCGATGAAGGTTTCGATACCCAGTTCGTGAATCCACTGGCACAACGCATCGGCATCGAACGCGCGCAGCAGCGGGGCGATTTGCGGGGCGCGTTCAGCGTAACGGGAGAGAAACGCCGGGTAGGCTTCGGAATGGGTGATGTTCATGCCGCCGACCCCGGCCAGCAGGAACTTGCGCCCGACCGAGGGCATGCCGTCATAAAGATCGACGCGGACTCCGGCCTGGCTCAGCACTTCGGCGGCCATCAGGCCGGCGGGGCCGCCGCCAATGATGGCGACGTGGGTGTTGGCGGGAGCGGAATTCTGGGTCATGGGCGTGCGCTGCGGTATGGCGGGACAAGGCGCGCATTCTAACAGCCGAGCTCTCTGTAGGAGCTGCCGCAGGCGGCGATCTTTGCTGTGGATTTTTACAGCAAGATCAAAAGACCGCAGCCTCGGCAGCTCCTACGGGTTATTCACAGGCATTGTGGGTAACGCAGCATGTTTCAGTGACAGCCGTGTAAATCCCACACTCGTTGCGCGCTGTGATGGAGGATGCCGTGGCGGCGGGCAAGGGCGTGGCGATCCTTGCTGTAGCCGCCGCCGATCACCCCTACCACCGGAATGTCGCGGCCCAGGCAATGGCGCATCACCCGTTCATCGCGCGCGGCCACCCCGGCGTCGGTCAGTTGCAGATAACCGAGGGCATCGTCCTTGTGCACATCGACGCCAGCGTCGTAGAGCACCAGATCCGGTTGATACAGCGGCAACAGGTAATTGAGCGTGTCATCGACCACCTGCAGATAGTCGGCATCGCCCATGCCTTTGGGCAGCGGAATGTCCCAGTCACTTTCGGCTTTGCGTGCGGGAAAATTCTTTTCGCAGTGCAGGGAAACGGTAATCGCCTCCGGCGTGTCATGCAGAATCCGCGCAGTGCCGTCGCCCTGATGCACGTCGCAATCGAAGATCAGCACGCGATTGACCCGCCCGCTCTGCAACAGGTATTGGCTGATGATTGCCAGGTCATTGAAGATGCAGAAGCCAGCTGGGTAATCGTAGTGAGCGTGATGGGTGCCACCGGCCAGATGACAGGCCAGTCCATGTTCCAGCGCTTGCTCTGCCGCGAGGATCGAGCCGCCGACCGCGCGTACAGTGCGTCGCGCCAGCGCCTCGTTCCATGGCAGACCCAAGCGCCGTTGGTCTTCGCGAGACAACTCGCCGCACATGTAGCGTTCGATATAGCTGCGGTCATGGGCGAGGGCGAGGATGTCGTTGGGGCAGATCTGCGGGCGCAGCAGGTCGGCGTCGCGGGTCAGGCCGCTGTCGACCAGGTGATCGCGCAGCAGACGAAACTTGTCCATGGGAAAGCGGTGATCCGCGGGAAACTCGGGGCTGTAGTCTTCGTGATAGATCAACGGCAAGGGCATGGCTTGTTTCGCGCAGAACCAGGGAAAGAATGAACGATCCTACCAGCGATGTAGACTCAACGGCATGGAAATGGAGGGGACGATGGAGCCGATACTGGAGTTGCAAAGCGCGCGGTTGTTGATGCGTCAGTGGCAGGACGAGGATTTGCCGGCATTCGCCGCGATGTGCGCCGATCCGCAGGTGATGCGCTACTTTCCGGCGCCGTTGACCCGGCTGGAAAGCGCCGCATTGATCGGCCGCGTGCGCGGACATTTTGCCGAGCACGGCTTTGGCCTGTGGGCGCTGGAGCGCAAGGACACGGGCGAGTTCATCGGTTTCACCGGGTTGGGCGTGGTCGGCTTCGATGCGCCGTTTACCCCGGCGGTGGAGATCGGCTGGCGTCTGGCTAAGGAACACTGGGGCCTGGGTTACGCCAGCGAAGCGGCGTGGACCGCACTGCGCGCGGGTTTCGACCAGTTGAAACTGGAGGAAATCGTCTCGTTTACCGCCGGGCAGAACGCGCAGTCAGAGAAGGTCATGCAGGCGATTGGCATGCACCACGATCCGCAGGACGATTTCGATCACCCCAAGCTAGCGCTCGATCACCCGTTGCGCCGCCATGTCCTGTATCGCATCAGCCGCGAACAATGGCTGCAAACCTTGCATGAATAAGCCGACACGGACGTTTACAATGGCCGCCATCGTATTTGGCCCGTGCCAGAACCTGAATCGTCCGCCGCAGCCAAGACTGCGCGGCCATTGCTTTGTGTGAGGAGAGTCTGAATGAGCCAAGTGCTGGAAGATCTGGTCGATTTGCTGACCCTGGAGCCGATCGAAGAAAACCTGTTCCGTGGCCGCAGCCAGGATCTGGGGTTCCGCCAGTTATTCGGCGGTCAGGTGCTCGGCCAGTCGCTGTCGGCGGCCAGTCAGACAGTGGAGGAGGCGCGCCATGTGCATTCGCTGCACGGTTATTTCCTGCGCCCGGGCGATGCCAAGTTGCCGGTGGTCTATTCGGTTGATCGCGTGCGCGATGGCGGCAGCTTCAGCACCCGCCGTGTGACGGCGATCCAGAAGGGCCACCCGATCTTCACCTGCAGTGCTTCATTCCAGTACGACGAAAAAGGCTTCGAGCATCAGGGCCAGATGCCAGCGGTGGTCGGCCCGGAAAACCTGCCCTCGGAGCTGGAACTGACCCAGCAGCGCGCGCACCTGATTCCCGAGCACATGCGTGAAAAACTGCTGTGCCCGAAACCGATCGAAGTACGCCCGGTCACCGAAAAAGACCCGTACAACCCCCAGCCGGCCGATCCGGTGAAATATGTGTGGTTCCGCGCCGATGGCGCCCTGGCGGACATCCCGGCGCTGCACAAATACCTGCTGGCCTATGCCTCGGACTTCGGTCTGCTGACCACGTCGATGCTGCCCCACGGCAAGTCGGTCTGGCAGAAAGACATGCAGGTCGCCAGCCTCGATCACGCGCTGTGGTTCCACAATGATCTGCGCGCCGATGACTGGTTGCTCTACGCGATGGACAGCCCATGGGCCGGCAACTCCCGTGGTTTTTCCCGTGGCAGCGTGTTCAACCGTGCCGGGCAACTGGTCGCTTCGGTGACTCAGGAAGGTCTGATCCGCCATCGCAAGGACTGGGCATGAGCCTGACCGAGGTTCGTCATTGGGTTTCGACATGGACGGCACGCTGACTGTCGCCGTGCATGATTTCGCGGCGATTCGCGTGGCGTTGGCGATTCCTCCGGAGGACGACATCCTCACCCATCTCGCTGCATTGCCAGCGGATGAAGCAGCGGCCAAGCATGCCTGGTTGCTTGAGCATGAACGCGATCTGGCATTGGGCTCGATCCCGGCCACCGGCGCGGTGGAGCTGGTGCGCGACCTGCATGCGCGCGGTTATCGCCTCGGCATTCTCACGCGCAATGCGCGTGAGCTGGCGCACGTGACGCTGGAGGCGATCGGCCTGGCCGACTGCTTTGCGGTCGAGGATGTACTGGGTCGCGACGAAGCACCGCCGAAGCCGCATCCCGGCGGTTTGCTGAAACTGGCCGAGGCCTGGCAGGTGCCGGCCAGTGACATGGTGATGGTGGGTGATTACCGCTTTGATCTCGATTGCGGCCGAGCGGCGGGCGCGCGGACGGTGCTGGTGAATCTGCCGGATAACCCGTGGCCGGAATTGACCGATTGGCATGCAAAGGATTGTGTTGAGTTGCGGCGGATGCTTCAGGGTTGAGATTTCATTGCCTGACCGGGCGCCTTCGCGAGCAAGCCCGCTCCCACATTGGATCTTCAGTGCGCAGATATTTTGTGCAAGGCACAGCACCCATGTGGGAGCGGGCTTGCTCGCGAAAAGGCCGGCACATTCAATACAAACCTACTGATCAAACAACGCCTTCTGGCCCTCCGCCGAAGTCAGCATGCCATCCCCGTCATGCCCGACCCCTGGCACTTCAATCAGCCGTTGATTGACCCCTTCCGGGTGCCGACGCAATAAGTAGCCGAAATACAGCTTCCCGCGCATCAAGCGGTAAGCCCCTTGCGCCTCGGCCGCGCAGCTCTTGTCCAGCGCTGGGTGTTCCGGGTCGACATCCTGCTGCCCCAACAGATAAATCACCTCGCGTTTGACGTAAGCGCTCTCAACCTGCAACGGCGTTTGCCCGCCGGCATACACCGGCATGTCCGCCAGCCCGTATTTCCAGCGATTGAAGCCCGGGCATTGCGCGTGATCGAATGCCACTGGCCGCTGTTCGTTGAAGTAGGCATAGGAAGAGGGATTGGCCACCACATAGCGCAAGCGAATGCCGTTGGCCTTGAGCGCCGGCTGAGCTTTGGCCAGCAGGGCGTAACGCTGCACCACCTGACCCCCGCCGGAGTGGCCGAAGATCACGATCTGCTTCACGTCCGGAAACTGTTTGCGATCGCTGAGCCGCGCGACGATTTCATCCAGTGCTGCATAGGAACTGAGCGGATTGGGCCCGATGGACAAGCCGCCGCCCATCCATTCGTCGCCTTGCCAGCGCAGCACCGTCGGCGGCAAGGAATATAGGGTGACGTCACTTTCATTGAGAAACTGCGGTGCGATCACCAGCGTGTGCGCGGTCTGCCCGGCAAGTTCGGCGGCGCTTTGCGCGCTTTTGCGGTAGGTCTCGGCGTTGCGCAGGCGACCGTGAATGACGATCAGTACACGCTCGATCTTCTCCGGCGCCGGGCCGATCCCCACCGCCATTTCCCCGGCCTTCAGCTGCAAGCGACCGGGGCTGATCGCATCGACGCCGGCCGCTTGCGCGGTGCCGGCAATGAACAGTAACGCCACAAGCCATTTATGCATTTACAGGGTTTTCGCCGCAAAGGTGTCGCACTGGCTTACCTGGCCTTGCGCGAATCCGGTTTTGAACCAGCGCACCCTTTGCGCTGACGTACCGTGAGTAAACGAGTCCGGGACCACACGGCCCTGGCCCTGTTGCTGCAAGCGATCATCGCCGATGGCGTTGGCGGCGTTCAACGCTTCTTCGATGTCGCCCGGTTCCAGCCAGTTCAGGCGCTTTTGAGCGTTGTACGCCCAGACACCAGCGAGGCAGTCAGCCTGCAATTCCTGGCGGACCAGCAAGCCGCCGTCGCCTTCCATTTGCCGACCTTGCTGGCGCGCCGTCTGCATCTTCGCCGAGACGCCAAGCAGCGTCTGCACATGGTGGCCGACTTCGTGTGCAATCACGTAAGCCTGAGCGAAGTCGCCGGCGGCTTTGAAACGCTGCGACATTTCCTGAAAGAAGGCCATGTCCAGATAGACCTTTTGGTCGGCCGGGCAATAAAACGGGCCGGTGGCAGAAGTGGCCATGCCGCATGCCGAGTTCACCCGGTTGCTGAAGAGCACCAGCGTCGGGTCTTTGTATTGGCGCCCGGCCTGCTGGAAGATCGGACCCCAGGTATCTTCGGTGTCGCCGAGGATCGAACGGACAAATTCGGCCTGTTCATCATTGGCCGGCGGCGCCTGACGGGTTTGCGAAGTGGCCGCTGGTTGCTCCATCTGCCCGGTCAATTGACCGAGGATCTGCATCGGGTCCTGGCCGGTGAGCCAGCCGATGCCGACGATCAGCACGATGGCGGTCAGGCTCAGGCCCTTGCCGCCACCGAAGCGCATGCCGCCGCCACCGCCGGCATCATCACCCCGGGCGTCGACGACGTTGTCACTGCGTCGGCCTTTTTTCCATAGCATGTGGGAATCCTCTTTTATTACGGGTGATGAGTCTGGTGCTGATGAGTGTTGCCGCTGTGTGAGTGTGGCGCCAGTCCGGTCGTCCGTCCAATTACGCGCGCTCGCGTGGTGCGGGCTTGGTATTGACGGTTGACCCGGCGGCAAATTCAATCCCGAGAGGAATTTCTTCCGCCGAATTCATGAACCGGCTGTTTCGACAGCAGTCTGTGATGTTGCACACTTGCCTGGCGCCGAAGTGGCGGGAATCTTGCGTCACGGTTGTACTCAACGGCAGTTTCCCGGCGAACAGGATTGCAACCTGTGCGTTTGCTGAAAGCTCAGCCGACTATGATTGCCACAACGATTGCCGCCAGCGCGAACGTTCGCCCGGTTTTTTTTCAGAGATTGCCAATGACCGTCAGCACCCCGCTCTCCGGTGTCAACCAGCCCTTCAAGGGGATCCTGCTGATTGTCGTGGCGACGTTCCTGTTTTCCAGCCACGACGCGTTGTCGAAATACCTCTCCGGTTTTTATCCGATCGTGATGGTGGTGTGGGCGCGCTATGTGGTGCACACCCTGTTGATGGCGGGGATATTTTTGCCGCAGTCCGGCCTGCGTGTGCTACGCACCAAAAAGCCGTTATGGCAGCTCGCCCGTGCCCTGTGCCTGCTCGGCACCAGTCTGTTTTTCACCACGGCGCTGCTGTACATCCCGCTGGCGGAAGCCACGGCGGTCAACTTTCTCGCGCCGGTATTGGTCACCGCATTGTCGGTGCCACTGCTCAAGGAACGGGTGACGCGCGGGCAATGGATCGCGGTGATCTGCGGTTTCATCGGCGTGCTGATCATCGTCCACCCGGGGGGCGAACTGTTCACCCCGGCGATCCTGCTGCCGTTCTGCTCGGCGCTGTTTTTCTGCTTCTACCAGTTGCTGACGCGCAAGCTCGCCGAAGTGGACAGCCCGACCACCAGCAACTTCTTCGCCGGCCTGTGCAATACCCTGGTGATGAGCGCGCTGGTGCCGTTCTTCTGGCAAGTGCCGACGTTGACTCATGCCGCGCTGATGCTCGCGCTGGGCAGCTGCGGAATGACGGCACATCTGTTTCTGACCCAAGCCTTTCGCCACGCCGCACCGGCATTGCTGGCGCCGTTCGGCTACTGCCAGATCGTCTTCGCGGGGTTGTTGGGCTGGCTGCTGTTCAATCACACACCGAGCGGCTTGACCGTGATTGGTATTGCGGTGATTTGCTGCAGCGGATTGGCGGCAGCGTGGCAGCAGAGCCGGCGCTGAGGAAAAGCAAAAATCCCTTGTAGGAGCTGACGAGTGAAACGAGGCTGCGATCTTTTGATCTTCAACAGCGACATCAAAAGATCGCAGCGTTCCGCAGCTCCTACAGAAGCGATGCAGGCAGGTTATTCGCTAACGGCAGGATCTCTGGTGCAG
>NZ_PJBC01000063.1 GCF_002836515.1 Pseudomonas sp. Choline-02u-1 | reverse complement strand
TTCAGCGCGCGGGTGTTCGGCGAGCGTGAGGAAATGGCCGCTGGTGAGGGTGGGTTCATCACCTTTGCCTTCGGCGAGTTTGTAGTCGCTGCGATGGCGTTCGAGGGCGCGGGTCGAGAGGAACTTGCCGCGCTCGCGGGTGGTGAAGCGGCCGGGGTAATCGTAGTCTTCCAGGTCCGGGGCGAATTCGGATTTGACCGCGCCTTCGGGCAGTAGCTTGGGTTTTTCGAAATCGTAGTCGCGACGGCTAACGCGGGTGGTACGGGTTTCCAGGCGCAGGTTGAAGCGCTTGATCACCGGCTTCTCGGCGGCCATGCCGGAGTCCTGCTGGTAGCTGACCGGCTTCAGTTTGCGGAATACGGTCTGGTCGTCGCCGAACACCAGTTTGTGGCCGCTGCGGCTGTGCTGGAAGTGGAAGTGAATGCCTTCTTCTTCGCACAGGCGCTGAATGAAATGCAGGTCGGACTCATCGTATTGCACGCAATACTCACGCTCCGGGTACTCGGCGCCGAGCTGGAAGCTGTAGGCGTCAGAGAGAATGCCGCGATCTTCCAGCACCTGGGCGATGATTTTCGGCACCGTCAGTTGCTGGAAGATCTGCTGATCATGGTTGTGCTGCAGGTAGGCCAGTTGCGGCATCAGGCTGATGCTGTAGCGGGTCAGGGTCTTGCCGGAGTCGCCCTGCTCGATGCGATAGACCTGGCCGTGAATCTTGCCTTCGCCGGTGGTGCCGAAGGTCAGGCAGGCACGCTTGTGCAGCAGCTCTTCGAGCTTCAGGTCGGGGCGGGCGCTGACCAGTTCGAGGTCGAAACGGAACGGTTCGTTGAGGGCTTCGCGACCGGTGAAGCTAAGGACTTGCAGGTCGGCGTTGGCGTCTTCGATCGAGAGGGTGATGTGGGTTGCATTGGCGTCCAGCATGCCTTGAATTCCGTCCGTTGAATAAGCAGGTGATGGATGTTGCAGGATTAGACGGCCTCATTCAAGGCGCAAATGGCGTAGGTGTGGGGCGTCAGTGCCATAGGGAAAACCCTTAGGAGGGCGATTTGGGTCAGTGAAATCGGGCCTTTCATAGACTTTGATGGTGTTTGAGAGATTGCCATCGCGGGCAAGCCCGCTCCCACAGGTTTTTCGGGTGTAGACAAAATCGGCGTTCACTAAGGTCCTGTGGGCCTTGCCCGCGAAGGCGTCTTCAGCCACACCGCTACAACCAATGCCAGAACCGGCTCCAGAACCCGCGATTCAAGTCTTCCTTGCACCCGGCATATTGCTGCGCATACAGATCCGAACGGTTCTGCACCTTGCGCGCGGTCGGCGGTAGCCAGAGTTTGCTCGCGTAGGTCTTGTTGCGAAAGCCGCCCCAGCCTTCGTGGTAGTTCAGGTACTGGTTATAGGCGTCGTATTTGTACACGCCGTTGATCGAGGTGGTCTTGTCCATGTACCAGCCGACGAAGTCGATGGCGTCGTCGAAGTCTTCGCGATCGGCCCAGTTGCGGCCGGTGCTTTTCTGGTAGTCGGCCCAGACTTCATCCTTGGCTTGCGCGTAACCGGAAGCGGTTGAGACGCGGCCCCACGGAATCACCCAGAGCAGGTATTTGCGCGGCGTCTTGGCGTCGTAGCGGTAGCCGGATTCCTGATACATGATCGCGAAAGGCACCTGGATCGGCACGCCCCAGCGTTTCTGGGTGACTTGCGCAGCGTCGTACCAGTCGCTTTTCTCGCGGAAGATTGCGCAGATGTCTTCCGGCGAGCGGGGCGGCGAGGTGCCGCAACCGCTCAGCAGGGTGGCCAGGGTCAGGAGGGCGAAGATGTGCCTGTGATTCAAGAGCTGTTTTCCGTCGTGCGCAAAAAGGCCGACAGTCTACGCGGTCAGCTCAACTGATGACGATAGGGCAGATCCGGACCGGTTTTGCTGCAGGTCAGCGCGGCGGCTTGCACGGCGAACCTGAGCATACCGTCGATCTGATCGCGGCTCAGTTGCTGCACGCCGGCGATCGAGTCCAGCGAGTGCTCGGTCAGCCAAGCGATCAGCGCGGCCTGGAAGGTGTCGCCAGCTCCAACCGTATCGGCGATCTGAACCTGTTTGGCCGGTACCGACCACGAGCCATGGGCTCGACTGAACACCGTTGCGCCATCGCCACCGCGCGTCAGGAAGACGATCTGGCAGCGATGTTCGAGCCAGCCTTCAATCACGTTTTGCGGATCCTGCTCGGGATAGAGCAGGCTCAGATCCTCGTCGCTGACTTTGATCAGATCGGCCAGTTGCACCAGTGTGGCGATGCGCTCGCGCCATAGCCCGATGTTGGGCTCGGGATTGAGGCGCACGTTGGGATCGAGGCTGATCAGGCGTTTGCCGCTTTCGCGCCGGACCAGTTTCAGCAACGTGTCGCCAATCGGCTGCACCACCAGCGAAAACGAGCCGATGTGCAGGCCGCGAACCTGGTCGCCGAGTGTCGGCAGATGCGCCTCGCTCAATTGCCGATCTGCACAACCCTCGCCGCGAAAGCTGTAATGCGGCGAACCATTGGCGCCCACGGCAACCATCGCCAGGGTAGTCGGCGCGGGGAAATCCACCAGATAATCCGCACGCACGCCCTCGTCCTGCAGCACTTGCTGCAAACGGCGGCCGAGGTAGTCGGTGGACAGCCCACCGAACAGCGCCGAGTCCACGCCCAAACGCCGCAAACCGACGGCGACGTTGAACGGCGAGCCGCCGGCAATCGCCTTGAAATTGACTTTCGAGGCCAGACCGCTGGCATCGTTTTCGCTGAAGAAATCAAACAGGGCTTCGCCACACACCAGGTACATAGTTGTTTGCTCGTTATAGGGTTGCGACATGCTGTTGATAGCGTTCGTAGGCCTGCTGGAACGCCGCGACATTTGCGGCGATCGGCAGGGTTTCGCTGCGCGCGTCGAGTTTCACGCAGCGCTCGCACAGCTCGGCCAGGGACACATCATCGCCGTTAGAGCGCGACGCGCACCACGCCGCTTGAATCGCCGCACCCAGTGCGGCGGCTTCGCTTTGCTCGGTGCAGATGACCGGGGCGTTCATGATGTCGGCGACGATCTGGCGCCACACCGCGCTCTTCGAGCCGCCGCCGATCAGGCAGATGCGCAGGCTTTGTAAACCATTCTGGCGGAGCAAATCCAGCCCGTAACGCAAACCGAAGGTGGTGCCTTCGACAGCGGCGCGGCACAGGTTGGCTTGGGTCAGGTTGCCCATGGTCAGGCCATGCAGGCTGCCGGTGGCGTGGGGCAGGGCGGGGACGCGCTCACCGTTGAGAAACGGCAGCATGCTCACGCCCTCGGCACCGATGGGCGATTGCGCGACCAGTTCGTTGAAGGTCGGCAGATCGAGCTTGAACAGTTCGCGAATCGCACCGGTGGCGTTGGTCAGATTCATCGTGCAGATCAGCGGCAGCCAGCCGCCGCTGGAGGAACAGAACGTGGCAACCGAGGCATCGGCGCTGACGTTCGGCTCCTCCGAATAGGCGTAGACCGTGCCGGACGAGCCGAGGCTCATGGTGATCGCGCCGGGCTGGATATTGCCGGTGCCGATGGCGCCCATCATGTTGTCGCCACCGCCGCTTGAGACCACGGCGTTGGGGTTGATGCCGAGTTGCCGGGCGATTGCCGGCAGGATAGTGCCAACGGCCGCGTGCGCGTCGATCAGCTCCGGCAGCGCGGCTTGCAAACGTCCGCTGGCGTCGATGTCGCGCAGGATCTGCCCGTCCCACTGCCGCGTGCGTACGTTGAAGTAGCCAGTGCCTGATGCATCGCCGTATTCGCTGCAGGCGCGGCCGGTGAGCCAATAGTTCAGGTAATCGTGGGGCAACAGAATGCGTGCGATGCGTGAGAAGACGTCGGGATGCTGCTCTTTGGTCCAGAGCAGTTTCGACACCGTATAGCCCGGCGCAATGACCACCCCGAGGCGTTCCAGCGAACCTTGCTCGCCGCCCAGTTGCGCGAGCAATCGCTCGTTTTCCGGCGTGGTTTCGGTGTCGCACCACAACTTGGCCGGGCGCAGCACTGCGCCTTGCTCATCGAGCAGAACCAGGCCGTGTTGTTGGCCGGAGACGCCGACACCGAGGATCGCCTGGCCGTCGACGTTGGCCGCTTGCAAGGCCTGGCGGGTAGCGCTGACGAATGCGTCGAGCCACTGCTGAACGTCTTGTTCGCGGCGGCCGTTGGCGCCGCTGATCATCGTGTGTGGCGCTGCGCCCAGACCGAGCACCTGCCCGCTGTCGGCATCGAGGATGATCGCTTTGGTGCCTTGGGTGCCGCAGTCGATACCCAGGAAGAGCTTTGTTGTTGTCATGAAAACTCCACGGCTGCTCGTCCCCATGCTCTGCGTGGGAACGCCTCAATGGACGCTCTGCGTCCGCTTTTGATGGGACGCGGAGCGTCCCGGGCTGCATTCCCCTGTAGAGCGTGGGAACGATCAGGTCGCGAGAACTTTTTCCAGCGTTCGCGTAACCCCAACCTCGCGCAGACTCTGGCAGCACCACTCGAACGCTGCAACAAACTCTGGCGACTCCGGTATCGCCGTGCCGAAAATCTCTTCCACGCCCAGCAGCCGCTCGGTGATCAGCTCATCGTCCGCCACCAATCCCTGAACGAAAGCCGCTCGCGGATCCGGAATCGAATAGGTATCGCCATTCTCATCCACACCCTGCAAATACAGCGCCCACGCTGCCACTACCAGTGCCGCGCGTTTGGTCTCGCGGCCATCGGCAATCAGCCGATTGATCGTCGGCACGGTGAACTTGGGAAACTTCGATGAGCCGTCCGAACACACCCGTTCCAGTTGATCGGCAATCGCCTGATTGGAGAACCGCGCGACCAGCGTGTCCTTGTATTCGCTCAGATCAATGCCCGGTACCGCCGCCAGTTGCGGTGTGACATCCAGGTCCATGTAGGCGCGCATGTAGCGCACGAACAGCGGATCGTTCATGGTTTCGTGGACGAAGCGATAACCCTTGAGGAAACCCAGATAGGTCAGCGCCAGGTGACTGCCGTTGAGCAGTTTGATCTTCATTTCTTCGTAGGGCGAAACGTCGTCGGTGAACTGCACGCCGACCTTTTCCCAGGCCGGGCGGCCGTTGACGAATCTGTCTTCCACCACCCATTGCACAAACGGTTCGCAAACTACCGGCCAGGCATCGTCGACGCCGTGTTTGTCGGCCAGTTGCAGTCGATGCGCGGTGCTGGTCATCGGCGTAATGCGGTCGACCATGGCGTTGGGGAAACTGACGTTCTGATCGATCCACTCGCACAGTTCCGGGTCGCGCAGTGCAGCGAAGGCCAATAGCGCTTTGCGCGCTACGGCGCCGTTGTGCGGCAGGTTATCGCAGGACATCAGCGTGAACGCCGGAACGCCCGCCCCGCGGCGTTTGGCCAACGCGGCGCAGAGGAAGCCGAACACGGTGGTCGGTGCTTCGGGATGCGCCAGGTCGTGTTGAATCTGCGGCAGATGCGCCATGAACTCGCCGTTGCTGTCGTCGATGCAGTAACCGCCCTCGGTGATGGTCAGCGAGACGATGCGGATCTGCGGTTCGGCGAGTTTGTCGATCAGTGTTTGCGCGCCATCTTCGGCCAGCAGCATGTCGCGGATCGCGCCGATGACGCGCACTTCGGTGTCGTCGCTGTCGCCCAGTTCGAACAGGGTGAACAGGTAATCCTGCTCGCGCAGATCATCGCGGGCACGGCGATCTTCCGGGCGCAGGCCAACGCCGCAGATTGCCCAGTCCAGCGCTTCGCCAGTGTTCATCAAGGCGTCGGTGTAATAGGCCTGATGCGCGCGGTGGAAACCGCCGACGCCGATGTGGGCGATGCCCTGACGCGTGTCGCTGAGGCTATAGGCCGGCAGTTGGACTTCGGCGGAGAGGCGGTTGAGATTCTGTTGGTTGAGTTTCATTGGATAGTCTCGAAGTCAGGCGGCAGCGCGCAGTGGACGGATCAGCGCCACACCTTCAGCGTCGAACAGATGGCAGTGAGCCGGATCCAGGCGCAGGCCCAATTGCTCGCCGTAACGGCTGGCCAGGTCGCCGCGCACGCGCATGGTCAGGGCTTCGCCGGCGCTGGTGGTGACGTGGCAGAAGGTATCGCTGCCGAGGCGTTCGCTGACGTCGGCAGTCACCTGCAGCGTGCAGTCGCCGGGTTGCGCCAGCTCCAGATGTTCGGGGCGAATGCCCAACGTTACCGCGCTGCCGACGCTGAGGTTGGCCGCGTTGAATGGCAGGGTGATGCGTGTGCCAGCGTCCAGCGAGACTTCGCAGCTGGAGCCGTCGATGCGGGCAATCTTGCCTTTGAGGAAACCCATTTTCGGCGTGCCGAGAAAGCCTGCGACAAACAGATTGGCCGGGTTGTGATACAGGTCCAGCGGCGAGCCGACCTGTTCGATTCTGCCGCCATTAAGCACCACGACTTTATCGGCCATGGTCATCGCTTCGACCTGGTCGTGGGTCACGTAGATCATCGTCGCTTGCAGGTCTTTGTGCAGGCGCAGCAGCTCCAGCCGCATCTGCACGCGCAACGCCGCGTCGAGGTTGGACAGCGGTTCATCGAAAAGGAAAATCTTCGGGTTGCGCACGATGGCCCGACCGATCGCCACGCGCTGACGCTGGCCGCCGGAGAGCTGTTTCGGTTTGCGCTCGAGCATCGGCCCGAGCTCAAGAATGCGCGCCGCTTCGCCAACCTTGCGCTCGACTTCGGCTTTCGGCACGCCGGCCAGATCGAGGGCGAACGACATGTTCTTTTTCACGGTCATGTGCGGGTACAGCGCGTAGGTCTGGAACACCATCGCGAGATCGCGCTTGGCCGGGCTGACTTCGGTGATGTCGCGGCCATCGAGTTCGATGGTGCCGCCGCTGACCTCTTCAAGGCCGGCGATCAGCCGCAACAAAGTGGACTTGCCGCAGCCCGAAGGGCCGACGAAGACCACGAATTCCTTGTCGTTCACCTCAAGGTCGATGCCCTTGATGATGGAAAAGCCTTCAAAGCCTTTTTGCAGATTCTTGATTTTCAGGTTGGCCATGAGATGGGCCTCCGCAATATTGTTATTCGTTTGAAGCCTTGCAGGCTTTTTGTGGGAGCGGGCTTGCTCGCGAAGGGGCCCTGTCAGTCACCATCAGTGTTGAATGACACACCGCATTCGCGACCAAGCCCGCTCCCACATGGGGAAGGTTTCGCTTTGAGATCATTTCACGGCACCAAACGACAGGCCGCGCACCAGTTGCTTCTGGCTGACCCAGCCGAAGATAAGAATCGGCGCACAGGCCAGAGTCGAGACCGCCGACAACTTGGCCCAGAACAGCCCTTCGGGACTTGAATACGAGGCGATCAGTGCGGTCAGTGGTGCGGCGTTCGATGAGGTCAGATTCAGCGACCAGAACGCCTCGTTCCAGCACAGGATCAGCGACAGCAGCACGGTCGAGGCGAGGCCGCCCTTGGCGATCGGCAGCAGTACGCGAACCATTTCCTGCCATAGCGTCGCACCATCGAGGCGGGCGGCTTCGAGGATGTCTTTGGGGATGTCCTTGAAGTAGGTGTAAACCATCCAGACCACGATCGGCAGGTTGATCAGCGTGTAGATCACGATCAGCGCAATGCGTGTGTCGAGCAGGCCGAAACTCTTGGCCAGCAGGTAGATCGGCATCAGCACGCCCACCGGCGGCAGCATCTTGGTCGAGAGCATCCATAGCAGCGTGCCTTTGGTGCGCTGGGTTTCATAGAACGCCATCGAGTATGCCGCCGGCACCGCGATCAACAGGCACAGAGCTGTGGCGCTGAACGAGATCACCACTGAGTTCCAGGCGAAGCTGAAATAGTCGCTGCGCTCGTTGATGTGCAGGTAGTTCTCCAGCGTCGGCGTGAAAATGAATTGCGGCGGCGTGGCGAAGGCGTCGATTTCGCTCTTGAAACTGGTCATCACCATCCAGAAAATCGGGAAGAAAATCACGATCGCGATGGCCCAGGCCAGCGTGCCGAGCAGCAGGCTTTGCAGGCGGCGGGATTGTTGGAGCGTCATGGCAGGCCTCACGCTTTGTCTGTCAGGTTTTTGCCGATCATTCGCACCAGAATGATCGCGGCGATGTTGGCAATGACCACGGCAATCAAACCGCCCGCCGAAGCCATGCCGACGTCGAACTGCACCAGCGCCTGGTTGTAGATCAGGTAGGCGAGGTTGGTCGAGGCGTAGCCGGGGCCGCCGTTGGTGGTGGTGAATATTTCGGCGAACACCGAGAGCAGGAAAATCGTTTCAATCATCACTACCACGGCAATCGGCCGCGCCAGGTGCGGCAGGGTCAGGTGCCAGAAAATCGCGATCGGGCCGGCACCGTCCAGGCGCGCGGCTTCTTTCTGCTCCTGATCCAGCGACTGCATGGCGGTCATCAGAATCAGGATCGCAAAGGGCAGCCATTGCCACGAGACAATGATGATGATCGACAGCAGCGGATAGTGGGCGAGCCAGTCCACCGGTTGCACGCCGAACAGCTTCCAGAGGTAGGCGAGGATTCCCGACACCGGGTGGAAGATCAGGTTCTTCCAGATCAGCGCCCCGACCGTGGGCATGATGAAGAACGGCGAGATCAGCATCACCCGCACCAGTCCGCGACCGAAAAATTCGCTCGCTTCGAGCAGCGCACTGATCAACACGCCGAACACCACGCTGATCAGCAACACGCTGCCGACCAGCAACAAAGTATTGGTCGCGCCGGGCATGAAGCCCGAATCCGTGAGGAAATAGGTGAAATTCTCAAGCCCGACGAATTCATTTTCACCGGGGTAGAGCAGGTTGTAGCGAATCATCGAAAAGTACACGGTCATGCCCAGCGGCACGATCATCCACAGCAGCAACAGCGCTACCGAGGGGCTGACCAGAAACCAGCCGGGATTGCGCACGCGCAGCTTGCGCTGGGGCGGCGACAGGTCGATGTGGGCTTTGGCAGTTGAAGTATTCATGGCGATCACAACCGAGTCATACAGACCTATGGAGATCCCCATGTAGGAGCGAGCCTGCTCGCGAAAGCGCTGGGTCAGTGTCATGTGTACTGGCTGACACGATGTCTTCGCGAGCAGGCTCGCTCCCACAAGAGGCAGGAGCAAGTCGTTCAGCGGTTACTTGGGATAACCGGCGCGCTTCATCTCGCGTTCCGAGGTCTGCTGCGCCGCCGCCAAAGCCTGATCTACCGTGGTCTGGCCGATCAGTGCCGCCGAGAACAGCTTGCCGACCTGAGTGCCGACTGCCTGGAATTCAGGAATGGTCACCAGTTGAATGCCGATATACGGCACCGGTTTCAGCGTCGGTTTGCTCGGGTCAGCGGCCTTCAGCGACTCCAGCGTCACCTTGGCAAACGGCGCGGCGCTCATGTACGCATCGCTGTAGGTCGAAGCGCGGGTGCCCGGCGGCACGTTGGCGATGCCATCAGTTTTGGCAACCAGCTCGCCGTACTCTTTGGACGTGGCCCAGGCGCTGAAGGTTTTCGCTGCGTCTTTGGCCTTGGAGCTGGTCGGAATCGCCAGCGCCCACGAATACAGCCACGCCGAGCCTTTGTCGGTGACCTGATGCGGAGCGAAGGTGAAACCGACGTGATCGGCGACCTTGCTCTGGGTCTTGTCGGTGACAAACGAACCGGCGACGCTGGCATCGACCCAGATCGCGCATTTGCCGCTGTTGAACAGAGCGAGGTTTTCATTGAAGCCGTTGCTGGATGCACCCGGCGGACCGGATTTCTTCATGGTGTTGACGTAGAAATTCAGTGCGTTTTTCCATTCCGGGCCGCTGAATTCCGGTTTCCACTGCTCATCGAACCAGCGAGCGCCGTAGGCGTTGGCGACCGTGGTGATCAGCGCCATGTTCTCGCCCCAACCAGCCTTGCCGCGCAGGCAGATGCCGTACTGCTCTTTGTCTTTCTGGGTGAGCTTCTCGGCAAACCCGGCAATCTGTTCCCAGGTCGGACGCTCCGGCATGGTCAGCCCGGCATCCTTGAACAGGTCGGTGCGGTAATAGGTGATCGAACTCTCCGCGTAGAACGGCAGTGCATACAGCGAACCCTTCACCGACAGGCCTTCGCGCACCGATGGGAAGACATCGTCGAGGGCGTAATTGGCCGGCAGGTCTTTCATCGGCTCCAGCCAACCCTTGCCGCCCCAGAGTGCCGCTTCGTACATGCCGATGGTCAATACGTCGAACTGCCCGCCCTGAGTGGCAATGTCGGTAGTCAGGCGTTGACGCAGGACGTTTTCTTCCAGCACCACCCAATTGAGCTTGATGTCCGGGTGTTCGCTCTCGAACGTTTTCGAGAGTTTCTGCATGCGGATCATGTCGCTGTTGTTGACGGTGGCGATGGTCAGGGTCTGAGCGCCAAGGCTGATGCTGCTGAGGGTCATACAGGTGAGAGCGAGCAGAGCTTTTGCAGTGGGTTGCATCGTGCACTCCTTTTCTGGCACCCGGGGGGCAGAAGGACGGTTATTGTTTTTGTGTCTTCCGAATGCAGGAAGAATCTGCGCTGATTACAGCGTTCAATGGCGGGGCTGACAAATCATCCCTAGCACTTTTGCCGATACTTTTTTGCACAGGGGGTTGGTTGAGTGAACGCAGAGAAGGGGCACGCAGCAGAAATGCTCTGGCGGATGCGTACAGGTTTCTGATGCAACACGTCAGCCTGTGGGAGGGGGGTGCTCCCGAAGGCGGTGGCTCAGCAACACAGATTTCGACAAGCCGCATTCGCGAGCAAGCCCGCTCCCACACAGGATGGTGGGTTGTCAGACGTGGTTCTGTTCAGTCAGGCGCTGCACCGCCAGGCGCCGGTAGTGCGAAGGCGTCATGCCCTTGAGTTGCTGGAAGCGTCGATTGAAATTGGAAATATTGTTGAAACCCGACTCGAAGCAAACCTCCGTCACCGGTTTGTCGCCATCGGCCAGCAGCTCACAGGACTTGCTGATGCGCAGGCGATTGACGAATTCGATGAAGTTACGCCCGGTCGCCTGTTTGAATACCCGGCTGAAATAGGTCGGCGTCATGCCCAGGTGCTCAGCCACTTCTTCCAGCGAAATGTCCCGCGCGTAGTGGCTGAAGATGTAATCGACCGCGCGGTTGGTGCGGTCAATGTTGTGTTCGTCGGCGAGTTGCGGCGTGGTGGCGCCGGACAGCAACTGGAAATCGTCACTCGCCGCAAGCAGCTCCATCAGAATGAAAAAGTGCCCGAGACGAGTGATGCCGGTGCTGTCGGCGATCCGCTGCATAAGCGTCATGGCCTGGCGGATTGTGCGTTTGCAGCGGAACTCGATGCCGTACTGTGCACGCTCAAGCAGTGGCGCCAGGCTTTTCAGTTCAGCGAAGACCTGATGGCCGCTCTCGAACAACTCGTCAGTGAAGTTGACCAGCATGTCGCGCTTCTCAACCACTTCCTCTTCGGCCACCTGGCTGATCCAGTTGTGCGGCAAGTTGGGCCCGGTCAGAAAGAGCGTTTCCGGATAGAAATTGCCAATGTAATCGCCAATGAACACCTTGCCGGAACTGGCTACGATCAGGTGCAGTTCGTATTCCTTGTGAAAGTGCCAACGTACCAGCGGGCAGGGGAAGCCGTGCTGCCGGTAGATGATGGACAACCCGTTATGGTCATCCATCAATTCGTACGAGGGGTCGGTCACGCGAGCGGTTCGGGTCATGACGAGGCACTTTTCCTGTTCTCTGCGCAGGATCATGCCCGGTTTGCCACGCCCGGCGCCAGTCTGCAGGAGAGGCAGATCATGCCGAGCGTTGGTGCACCTTGTTCAGATTGGCCGTGCGGCAAAAATCCACTATTCGCGACTCCTCAATAAAGTCGACATTGATAATGTTGCACTTTTGCGCCCAGTCGCTTTTGTCTGGATCAAACCAGCCGTCCAGTTCGGTATGAATATCCACGGGCCCACCAAGAGCGCTGTAACTTGTTGCCGACAAGGACCAAAGCTCCCAATAGGCAGGCGGGTTTTTCAGTACCTGGCCGATGAAGTGCTGCAGTTCTTGAACGTTGGTTATATTGCTGCCGCTCCATTGGTGATTGATTTTGCCGACAAATACGCTTTCGCTGAGATCCCGGTGAGATTGCGCTGCTACCACAACACGTTGCTGTGGACTGATACGCTTCAATTGCTCGAGCGGCAAGTTGTGATTTCGCCGGGGGACGATGTGCGCACCCAACAAGTGAATGATCATTTGATTGAAATATACGAAGTCAAAGTTCGCGCCGTCCAGTGCATGGAAGTCAAGCACGATAAATTCGTCAGGGTATTTTTTAAGGAAGTCTTTAACGTCTGTAAACAGGTTGCCGAGTGTTCGTGAGTTACGGTAGCCCTCGTGATGTAGACGGAATTTACCCAGCCCTTCTGCCCCGTGATCATAGGAAAGGCGGATGTCCAGCGCTCTGGAGCCGTGATGGAGCTGATGGAAGAAAGTATCGTGCTGGCACGCCAGCCAATGACGCGGCGGGCTGAAAAAGGGATATGAGGCTTTCCAATCGCTGCCCGCGTTATGTGTGCCCGGAAGTGTCAGTTCCAGAAGCGATAACGTATCAATGGCCGGCGTTGCCGTCATCCATTGATAAGTGTCGTATTGAGTATTCATAAAGAACCTGCATTGATTAATTGGTTTGCACCAACTATATGGTTGGTGCGGCAGGTTGTTTATAAAGAGGTGTGGTTTGGTTGCCAATGCATTGATTGATGCAAGTTGTTGTTTTGTACGTAGCTATTTGCCGCGATTTTTCTCTTCAATCCATTGCGCCATGTATTGAGTGCTTTTCAGCGTGTGGTGACGCAACATGCCGCCCGTGAAGTTGTTTCTTCTAAGTTGTGTTAGTTGTTGTCGGCAGTGGTCGATTCGCGCAATTAGCGCCGCAGCGTGAGTTGTGCGCTGATAGCGCTGCTCAAGCAATTGCGAACCCAGATACTGCGCTTGCTGCCACCGCGTCTGGTCGTTATACAACTGCGCCGCTTGCCGCGCGAAATCCTGCGCTGTATTCACCACAGCACCGGGCCACGGATGGTCGCCATGCATGCCCTCAGCGCCGACAGGCGTGGTGACGCTTGGCGTGCCGCACAACATGGCGTCGATCAATTTTCCTTTGATACCGGCGCCAAATCGCAGCGGCGCCAGACAAACCCGCGCTGCTGACATCACCTCCAAGGCATCCTCAGCCCAGTCCATGATATGGAAACCTTGCGCTGCGTTATGCAGCGCCGTGGCTTTGGGCGGAGTGTAAGCGCCGTAGATGTGTATTTGCGCTGTAGGAAGTTGTGCTCTGATCAAAGGCCAGATCGTGTTTTTCAGCCACAACACGGCATCCCAGTTCGGTGCATGGCGGAAGTTGCCGATGCTTAAAAAATGCGCACGTGTCGCATGCCCGGTTGGCGCGGCGTCGGGCGCATCAATCATCAGCGGGCACCAGTGCAGCAACTCGCGAGACAAGCCAAAATGTTCCACCAGCAAGTCGATTTCCACGTGGGAAATGATCAGGTTGAGGTCGCATCGGTAGAGCGCGGCTATCTCCCGTTTTGCCAGATCGCTCGCGCTCATCAGCTCGAATTCGTCGCGCAAGGCCGGTGAGAACAACTCACTGAAATCGTCCTGATCCTCGTTCGACTTCAAACGCTCCTTGAGCCGCTGGTGACGCGCGTGACGCAGACTTTGCAGATCGGAAGTTTCGAGGATACGCAAAGCGTTCGGGCAGTGTTTTTCCACACGCCAGCCGAACTGTTCCTCCATCATGAACTGGTCGAACAGCACGATATCCGGGGCCAGCGCGCTGATGAATGTATCGAAACTACTGCTGTTGAGCTCGATCGGCACTTCGTGAATGCCCATCGCAGTGAGGTCTTCTTTATGTTCACCGGGGCCGGCCGGGCTGCCGAAGGTGATGTCCCAGCCTTGAGCGAGGAAAGCCTCAAGGATCTGCATGACGTGTCCGCTGGCCGCCGACGAACGTGGTTCCGGCCAGACATAGCCGATGACAAGGACTTTAGTGGTGGAAGGCAGGGTCATGAGGGCAGTCCTGAGCATCAGCCGGGTCGGCAAAAAAAGGGCGCAATTAAACCACAGCGAAGGTTGTCTGCGCCCCTATTGTCAGCAGTGCACCCGTTTTACTACGCAGGTCTAGCCAGATCGAGCAAGAGTGGCCCCGGAAGGAACTCTCCGGCAGCGGTGTTATTGATCGTGTTGGTGATAACCGAGCGGTTGAATTGGAAAGTGCTGGGGCTGGAGCGGTATTGATCTATCAAGGAAACCGCCAATGAATAGGATTCGGCATTCAACAGTGCCGGGTGCTCTTTGATGATATCTGGCCAGTCTGTAATAGCCTCAAACTCTTTAAAGTCTTCTGGTCTGGCGTAACGGTAGTGAGGGTTCATCGGATTATCGGGATGCGCCTTGCGCGGATCCCTCGCGAACTCCAGCAACCCGACGGCGTCGTACTTTGCCGGGGCTGCACCTTTGACTATATCTCCGTAGTAGAAGTCCAGGGTGTCTGGGGCGCCATGAGACATTTCATGTACCAGAACATCACCGATCCTGGCATCGTCAAATTTCGACGCGGCATATAATTCATCCAGATTGTCCGGGTAAATGGACAGGAAAGACCTTGTGTTGACGTCCAGTTTGGTATTCGAGTACACGGCGGCTTGCCAGCGTTTATAGGCCTGAGGCTGTAACGCAGCATAGGCATCGCTGCCCGGTGGCCGAAAGATCATGTTTTCGAGGCGCAAATAGTCGAGATCTTTGCGCATGCATCGCAGATTTTTTGTGATGTGCTCGACTGCCGCATTCGAGTTGATACCAAATACATGCAACAGGACGGTTCTGATCTCTTCGTTCCGGGCGTTGGAGATCAGCTCAATTGTGTTGTCGATTTTGTTTTTAGCGTGAGGAATCGCTTTTTTAAGATAGCCACGGGTGTAACTGAACGGCTTTGTTCGCTTGAGAGGATTGTGAAAGAAACTGACAAATTTCAGGTTTCTTAATGTTGGCCCCCACGGTTCCCCCAGGCGGTTCACGGCGTACCATTCATCTGTGTGGCGAATGCCCCAGACCTGGAAAAGGTCGGTGGAGTTTTGCGCGTATTGCCGCATGCCCAGTCGCAGACCGTCCGTATCGGCCACCGTGGAAAGTGCGTGGTAGGCCGGTTTTACAGTCCATTTCCGGGCATCGTGTATAGCGCCTTCCAGCGCAGCCACACCGCTGTGCCAGCCTTTACGTAAAAATTTCGCCCCCTTGGCCAGCGCATCTGTCGCTCCGTCGAGCGGATTGAGCAGGCTGCTCACCAGTCCAACGCCGGTCGCGGCAATTCTGCCGGCCTTTGTGGCAACACTCACGCCCGTGGCGACCACGGTGGCCACTTTTGCGAGGGCCGCGACGATCAACAGAACGGTCATTGCGGCTTCCAGCGTGCAAGCTGCTGCCCCTTGAGCTTGTCGTTCTACATCGTCGGAATTCAAATCTTCGATACAGGACTTGAACGGCACGATGACATTCAGGAATGTATCCAGATCGTTGTCCCTTTTGATCCGCAATGCCTCAAGCCGGGTCTGCCCCCAACATTCCTTGACCAGTTCATCGTAAGTGGCTATCGGTCTGTGCTTGAGCACGAAGTTGACCAAACGATCGAACTCCTTGGAATAGAAACTCTGATAATAGCCGTTGATCTGCGGCGGTGGCTCAGCGGGCAGTTCATCGATCCTGTCGATGATGCCCGAACTGAAAGCGACGAGACCGGGCGTCACACCATGGGTATAAGACTCGATATCCGTCGGTAATAGATACTCTGTAGCAGGTGCGGAGTAATTTATCCCGGCAGGACGAACCTTTGCATTCAACAGGTTTTCCTGTTTGATCAGCGCTGCCATTTGAGCGTTCTCACGGCAGACGCCGTGCAACGTGAGTAGTTCGTAACATGAGCCCTGACCTTCGTACTCGCAATAGATCACGACGCCGTAGCGGCCTTTGGCTTGGTCGATTTCTTTATGACTTTCGGTGGGTTTACGCTCAGTCGTCTTTACGATCGCATCAATGACCGATGCAATGGGATTGACAGGCAAACTCGTAATGGTCTGAAGTTTTGCGACCGAGGGCCTCACTGTGAACATTGTCACCTTGCCATTGAGCAGACGAGTCCGGTCAGGCGGTGGCAAGAATGCGAAGGCCTGCTTCAAATGCGTATGCATGGCCTGGGTATGCGTAACATAGGCCCTGTTGAACTGACGGTGAAATTCGCCATCTGGAGAAACCAGATTGCGCAGGAGACCAGGAAACGTTTTATACAGGCTTTCCCCTTCTTTCCGATCCCAGTCGCCGGTCGCAAGATCGTTGGACATGTGTAGTTCAACCGGCGACAGGCGCAGAGCGGTATAGGCGTCTTCAAGCGGTACATTGCGTGTTTGCTGAAGGACGTCCCGTTCCAGGTAAGTGCAGCCCTTGGCGACCTGCTTGAGAATGTCCAGTGCAACGCCTTTGCGCGTCGGCAAAGGACGCGCCAACGTCTCAGCATTTGCGGCCAGGGTCCTGGCATGCTGTAAGTAAGCCTCGGTGGCAATTTCCAATGCCTCAGGGACCGACTTTTCGACGTCTTGAGGTGGAACTATTTTATTGAGTACCGCCCAATCGATGACAGGATCAACAGCCGCCAGGGCATCGAGTTTCTTGCGCGATTCGGTCACCGGTTCCAGTGTCGAAAGTTGTTGCAACTGCGCGTAATTCATCGAGCGGGTCGAACCTGGCGCGACGATTTCTTGCACTGCCACGATTCGGCAGTATTCGACGCATTGCGGTGTGCCTACTAATAGCGTGGCGGGCAGATGTTTGACCAGAAACTCAGGCGCGGGCTCCGCCAGTAACAGGTGAGCGGCCAGCGCGACGTCGGTTTGACTCACCCGATGATGTGCGATCAGATGATTTTCGAAACGGGTTTGAATCTCTGCGAAGGACTTTTCCAGATGCTCGGCAGCATATAAATCGAAGCCAGCTACATGGTTGCGCGGTGCTTGCTCTCCGACTTGCGGATGAAGATCGAGCAAAAGAGAGGTCAGAATCATTTGTTTGCGCGACGCTGCCGATTGTGGCTGATCCGGCTGCGCGCCATACCAGCCCAGATCGCGAACGTAAGCGTCCGCCCAATGCGCGGCGATTGGACTGGAGAGCAGTTGGTCAATGATGTGTTCAGCTTCGGAGCGTTTGAACGGCACCGACCGGCCACCCAGAATGCGTTCCGACAAATGTTCCAGTAGTGACTGTCCTTTCAAATAACTGGCAATCAGCTTACGGAGCTCATCGCGTTGAGCGGCAGACAACGTGGCCGTGTTGTCATCACTGGCCTTGATCATGTCCCGATAGTTACCGAACACTGTACTTGGAGTGGGCGTAGCACTCATGAATGCCACCAGGCGGGAAATGTCGGCGGCGCTGCGGGGGATCAAAAAGCCATGGAATGCCAGCCATTGCGCTAAATCGATTTGATCGGTGTTGGAAATCTTGCCACCGGTCAACTGTGCCATTTCAAACAGTGTCTGCAGGTCTTCTTTCAGGTCCGGAGAAAGTACAAAAGCGTTTGCAAAATCAGTGGTGTTGTTCCAGCTGGCTGCAGAGATCTCGCCAGCAGATGTTACTTCGAAGATGAAACGTTCGGAGAGCTGCAATGTCGCCAGTAATTTTTTGAAGGAGGGCTGTTCGCACAGTTTTTGCAGTAGTTGCCTGCCTGGCAGTAGCGCGTCCTCCAGAGAAGAGCCGGCCAGCAAAGAAAGTTTGGTGCCGGTCAAAGTAATAGTTTGAGAAGGGGTGTGACCCTCTGCGATTTGTTTGAGTTTGTAAATCGCCTCTTCTCTTTCACCAATATCACTGGGAATGTGATCGCGCTGAAAGCCCGTTATATAAGGAGTGCGGGATAAATTGCGATGGCTCAAAGAGTTCGCATGGTCAATGCTCATAAGTTCACTTGCTGTGGTTTGGTAAGTGCGACTTATGCTCTTCGTTAAATCAGTGGCGATCAACAGGCTTTGTATGTGTGAGTTTTCAGTGCTCGAACGTTGTTTTTATTGTGTCGAGGTATTGAATGAGAGGCTGCCAAGTCTGGGGGGTTATTAGCCAGAATTGATTATTTGATTTACTTTTTCGCGCAGTTGTTCGATGGAAAAGGGCTTGCCGATCACATGCATGTCGACAGGCACCTCGATATTCTCGGCATAGCCGCTGGCAAACAGGATGGGCAGGGCAGGACGCAGATCACGTGCCTTTTTAGCGAGTTCGCGGCCATTCATGCCCGGTAGACCGTGGTCGGTCATCATCAAATTGATCGGTTTTTCATGGGCGGCGAGAATCTCAAGCGCCTTGTCGCCGTCTTCAGCCTCCAACACAGTGAATTCCAGTTCCTCAAGCACATCCACGATGAGCATGCGCACGATGTCGTCATCTTCTACGACAAGGATAGTGGAGGCGTTGGTAGACATGGCGGGACTCTCGAAAAATGAAATCGGGGGGTGCCGGGCGATCGGAATCGCCGGACTCTTGCATGAGTAAGTGGCGCGTAGCCACAAGTTCCCGGTCTGATACAAAAAAAACAGATCATTGCGGCGCAGCAAGGATAACTGTTGACGTCGTCTAATGCTCAGGCTTGCGTAGGAAAAAGCCATCATTTATGTGAGAAAAATGGATCCATGCCTGGGTTTTGGGGCAAACTCTCGGGTTTTCAACAGTTCGACAAGGCTGCCCCATGTCCTCTCCGTCCTCGGTTGATGAGCAACGGTTCCGCAAACTTCTGAGTCGCAACGTCAGCCTGCCGCTGGGCGTCGGCGTGCTCAGCGCGGTGTTTTTCGTCTCGCTGATCACCTATTTGCTGTCGGTCATCCAATGGGTCGAGCACACCGACCGGGTGATCAATAACGCCAATGAGGCGGTGAAGCTCACCGTCGACCTTGAAACTGGCATGCGCGGTTATCTGCTCAGCGGCGATGAGCACTTCCTCGATCCCTATGAAATCGCCAAACCGCGCATCGAGGTCGCTCTTAATACTTTGCTGGAGCTGACCGCCGACAATCCGGTGCAGACCGATCGACTGCGGCGTTTGCAGGCGTTGCAGGTGGAATGGGCCAACTACGCACAATCGATGATCGACCTGCAGCGTAGCAGCGGTGATTATCGCGGTGCGGTCAAGGCCGGGCGGGGCAAGCGGCTGACGGACGAAATCCGCAAGCAGTTCGAAGACGTCATCGAGACCGAGCAGGTGCTGCGCGCCACGCGCAACGAAGACGTGCGCCGCACGACGATCTGGAGCATCAGCCTTTATCTGATGTTCATCGTCGGTATCAGCGGTTTGCTGGCCTACATCGGCCGCCGTGACCTGCTCAATCTGTCGGCCAACTACAGCGCCAACCTCTCTGCACAACAGGCCAGCGCCGAACGCCTCGAGAAGCAGGCGTGGCTGCGCAATGGTCAGACACAACTGGCCGAGCAAGTGCTGGGGCAACTCACACTGAATTTGCTGGGACGCAATATTCTGCAATTCTGCGCGCAATACTTGGGCACCGCCGTCGCGGCTCTTTATGTGCGCGAAGAACATGGCGGCCTCAAACGCGTTGCAACCTACGGTTTCTCACGCGAGCAGGAGGAGCTGAACCAGACGATCTACAGCGGCGAAGGCATTGTCGGCCAGGTTGCAGAGCAAGCGCGGCTGATCCATCTCGACTCGGTGCCTGCCGACTATTTCAAGGTCAGCTCCGGGCTTGGCGCAGGCTTGCCGCATAGCGTGATGGTGGTGCCGACCAGCGATGACGACCGGGTCAACGGCGTCATCGAACTGGGCTTCCTGCGCCCATTGTCCGAACGCGACATCGAGTTGCTGGAGTTGATTGCCGGTAACATCGGCACGTCGATCGAAGCGGCGCGTTACCGTCAGCGTTTGCAGGAAGTGTTGGCCGAAACCCAGCAGCTCAACGAAGAGCTGCAAGTGCAACAGGAAGAGCTGAAAACCGCCAACGAAGAGCTCGAAGAGCAGTCGCGGATTCTCAAGGAATCCCAGGCGCATCTGGAAACCCAGCAGGTGGAGCTGGAGCAGACCAACGAGCAGCTCGCCGAACAGCGCGATGCGATGGACAAGAAAAACACCGAGCTGAATCAGGCGCAGATTCAGCTCGAAGAGCGTGCCGAAGAGCTGCAACGCTCAAGCAAGTACAAGTCCGAATTCCTCGCCAACATGTCCCACGAACTGCGCACACCGCTGAACAGTTCGCTGATTCTGGCCAAGTTGCTGGCGGAAAACCCGCAGCAGAATCTGTCTTCGGAACAGGTGAAATTTGCCGAATCGATCTACTCGGCCGGCAACGACCTGCTTAACCTGATCAACGACATTCTCGACATCTCCAAGGTCGAGGCCGGCAAGCTCGAAGTGATTGCCGAAAATACTCGCGTCGATCGGCTGGTCGATGGTTTGCGTTCGATGTTCGAGCCGCTCGCGGCGGACAAGAAACTTGCCTTCAACGTCGAAGTGCAACCGGACGCACCGGGCTTGCTGTTTACCGATCGTCAGCGTCTGGAACAGGTGATCAAGAATCTGCTGTCCAACGCGATCAAGTTTACCGAGCACGGCGCCGTCAGCCTGACGATCACCGCGCAGCCCAACGATCACATCGCTTTCAGCGTCAAGGATTCCGGGATCGGCATCGCTGCCGACCAGCAGGAAAGTATCTTTGAGGCATTCCGTCAGGCAGATGGCACCACCAACCGCAAATACGGCGGCACCGGTCTTGGCCTGTCGATCTCGCGGGATCTGGCGACGCTGTTGGGCGGTTCAATCAGCGTCGACAGCGTACCGGGGCAGGGCAGTACGTTCACGCTGGTGTTGCCGCGCCAGTATCACGAACTTGGTGATACGTCTGCCGCGCCACTGACCTTTCACCCAACACCTTCGGCGCCTGCGCCAGTGGGCGTAGTGGCCCCGGTGGCATCAGCGGTTCCGGCGGTTATTCCGCGTTTTGCCGATGACCGCGACAAGGCGCCATTTGCTACGCGCTGCATCCTGGTGGTGGAAGACGAGCCGAACTTCGCCCGTATCCTCTATGACCTGGCCCACGAGTTGGGCTACATGTGTCTGGTTGCCCATGGCGCCGATGAAGGTTATGACCTGGCCCGCGAGTTTGTGCCGGACGCTATCCTGCTCGACATGCGCCTGCCGGATCACTCCGGCCTGACCGTGCTGCAACGTCTGAAAGAACGCGCCGAAACTCGGCACATTCCAGTGCACGTGATTTCCGTCGAGGATCGCGTCGAAGCGGCCATGCACATGGGCGCCATCGGCTACGCCGTGAAACCGACCACCCGCGAAGAGCTCAAGGACGTGTTCGCCCGTCTCGAAGCCAAGCTGACACAAAAGGTCAAACGCGTGCTGCTGGTCGAGGATGACGATCTGCAACGCGAAAGCATCGCGCGGCTGATCGGCGACGAAGACATCGAAATCACTGCCGTCGGTCTGGCTCAGGATGCGCTGGAGTTGCTGCGCACGACCATCTACGACTGCATGGTCATCGACCTCAAACTGCCAGACATGCTCGGTAACGATCTGCTCAAGCGCATGTCCACCGAAGACATCTGCTCGTTCCCGCCGGTCATCGTCTACACCGGACGCAACCTGACCCGCGACGAAGAGGCTGAGCTGCGCAAGTATTCACGCTCGATCATCATCAAAGGCGCGCGCTCGCCGGAGCGGTTGCTCGATGAGGTCACACTCTTTCTGCACAAAGTCGAATCGCAGCTGTCCCATGAACGGCAGAAGATGCTCAAGACCGCGCGCAGCCGCGACAAGGTCTTCGAAGGTCGCAAAGTGCTGCTGGTGGATGACGATGTGCGCAACATCTTCGCCCTGACCAGCGCGCTGGAACACAAGGGCGCAGTCGTGGTGATCGGCCGTAATGGCCGCGAAGCGATTGAGAAACTTCATGAAGTCGAAGACATCGATCTGGTCTTGATGGATGTGATGATGCCGGAAATGGATGGCTTCGAAGCCACCATGGAAATCCGCAAGGACCCGCGCTGGCGCAAGCTGCCGATCATCGCGGTGACGGCCAAGGCCATGAAGGACGATCAGGAGCGCTGCCTGCAGGCAGGCGCCAACGATTACCTGGCCAAGCCCATCGACCTGGATCGACTGTTCTCCCTGATACGTGTGTGGTTACCGAAAATGGAACGCATCTAGTGGAACGCAGCAGTTCAGCCGAACGCAACAGCGAAATCGAATTACGCTTGTTGATCGAGGCGATTTACCTGAAATACAGCTACGACTTTCGCGACTACTCCGGCGCTTCGATCAAGCGCCGGGTGCAGCACGCGCTGGGTCAGTTCGAATGCGCGACCATCTCGGCCCTGCAGGAGAAAGTCCTGCACGACCCGACCGCGTTCATGCAGCTGCTGCAACTGCTGACGATTCCGGTGAGCGAGATGTTCCGCGATCCGTCGCACTTTCTGGCGATCCGCAACGAAGTGGTGCCGCTGTTGCGCACCTATCCGTCGCTGAAGATATGGATCGCCGGCTGCAGCACGGGCGAAGAGGTCTATTCGATGGCGATTCTGCTGCGCGAAGAAGGCCTGCTCGACCGCACGATCATCTATGCCACTGACATCAACCCGCGCTCGCTGGAAAAGGCCAAACAGGGGATTTTTTCCATGGAAAACGTCCGCGCCTACACCGCCAATTATCAGCAGGCGGGCGGCCAGCGTTCGTTTGCCGATTACTACACCGCAGCCTATGGCTACGCGATTTTCGACAAGAGCCTGTGCGAGAACGTGACATTCGCCGACCACAGCCTGGCCACCGACAGCGTGTTCTCCGAAACCCAGCTGATCTCCTGCCGCAACGTGTTGATCTATTTCAACAAGAAGCTGCAGGACCGGGCGTTCGGGCTGTTCCATGAATCGCTGTCGCATCGCGGCTTCCTGGTGTTGGGCAGCAAGGAAACCCTGGATTTTTCCAACTATTCGAACCAGTTCGAGCCGTTGGTCAAACAAGAACGGATCTACCGCAAATCATGAACGGCGCCCCAGGCCTGCCTCGCATCGAGGCTGTCGTGATCGGCGCCTCTGCGGGCGGTGTCGAGGCTTTGCTGAGCCTGCTCGGACCGTTGCGCAAAGGCTACGTGTTGCCCATCGTTGTCGTTTTGCATCTGCCAGAGGAGCGTCGTAGCCATCTGGCCGAAGTGTTTTCCCGCCGCTTGGCGATGCCGGTCAAAGAAGCCGAAGACAAGCAGGACATCAAACCCGGTACGGTGTATTTCGCCACCCCGGGTTATCACTTGTCGGTCGAAGCGGATCGCAGTCTGTCGCTGAGCCTTGAAGACCGCTTGCACCATTCGCGGCCTTCGATCGATTACCTGTTCGAATCCGCCGCCGATGTTTACGGGGCGACGCTTGCCGCCGTGCTGCTGACCGGAGCCAATCAGGATGGCGCGCGCGGGCTGGCTTACGTCAAGCGTTGCGCCGGCCTGACCATTGTTCAAGACCCCGAGGATGCACAAGTTGCCACCATGCCCCAGGCTGCACTGAACGTTCTGCAGCCGGATCATGTCCTACCCATTCACGGCATCGGCCGTCTGCTAGTCGAGCTGGAACGAATCGCATGCTGAGTAATATCCAAGCCAAACTGTTGATCGTCGACGATCTGCCAGAAAATCTGCTGGCGCTGGAAGCGCTGATCAAGCGTGAGGATCGCACGGTCTACAAGGCTCTGTCGGCGGACGAAGCACTGTCGCTGCTGCTGCAACACGAATTCGCCATGGCCATTCTCGACGTGCAAATGCCCGGCATGAACGGCTTCGAACTGGCCGAGTTGATGCGCGGCACCGAGAAAACCAAGAACATCCCGATCATCTTCGTCAGTGCCGCCGGCCGTGAACTCAACTATGCGTTCAAGGGCTACGAAAGCGGTGCGGTGGACTTTCTCCACAAGCCGCTGGATATCCACGCGGTGAAGAGCAAGGTCAACGTTTTCGTCGATCTGTATCGTCAGAGCAAGGCCATGAAGCAGCAGGTCGAGGCGCTGGAGCAGGCCCGACGTGAGCAGGAAGCGCTGCTGCAACAGCTGCAAAGCACGCAGCTTGAGCTGGAGCAAGCGGTGCGAATGCGCGATGACTTCATGTCCATCGTCGCCCACGAGGTGCGTACGCCACTCAATGGCCTGATTCTCGAAACCCAGTTGCGCAAGATGCATCTGGCCCGGGACAACGCGTCGGCGTTCACCCTCGACAAGATGCAGGCGATGGTCGACCGCGATGAGCGGCAAATCAAAAGCCTCATCCGTCTCATCGAGGACATGCTCGATGTGTCGCGAATCCGCACCGGCAAACTGTCGATCCGACCGAGTCGTTTCGATCTGGTACAGCTGGTGAGCAATCTGCTGCAGAACTTTGCTCCGCAAATGGAAGCGGCAGAAACCAGTGTTTCATTTGAAGCGGGGGCGCCGGTCGAAGGTTGCTGGGACGAGTTCCGCATTGAGCAAGTGGTGTCCAACCTGTTGACCAATGCGTTGCGTTACGGCGGTCGCAGCCCGATTCAGGTGCGCGTTTATCGCGAAGGTGACGAGGCGTGGGTTGAAGTTCAGGACCACGGCATCGGCATCAGCGCTGAGAACCAGAAGCGCATTTTTCAGCAGTTCGAGCGGGTGTCTGCCAAGACGGTGGTGGCCGGGCTCGGGCTGGGTCTGTTCATTTCCGATCAGATCGTCGCCGCCCATGGCGGCTCCATCGTCGTCGAGAGCGAAATCAACGAAGGCGCCCTGTTTCGCGTTTGTCTGCCGATCCAGGAAAACGGCATATCCGACGCAACCTCTGAGTGACCACACGGTCGTATCAGCAGCTATTGACCGAACAAAGGCTTCCCATGAGCGTAGATGCGCAAGATGTAGTACTCGTCGTCGAAGACGAACCGGTTATCTTGATGGTCCTGACAGATTATCTGTCAGGGCAGGGCTATCGCGTGTTGCAAGCGGAAAATGGCGAGCAGGCTTTCGAGATCCTCGCCAGCAAACCTCACCTGGACATGCTGATTACCGATTTCCGCCTTCCGGGCGGCATCTCCGGCGTACAGATCGCCGAGCCGGCGGTGAAATTGCGACCGGACCTCAAAGTGATTTTCATCAGCGGCTATCCGCAGGAAATCCGTGAGACCGGCAGCCCGATCACCAGCAAGGCACCGATCCTCGAAAAACCGTTCGATCTGGACGTGCTGCAGGAAAAGATTCAGGAATTACTGGCCTGATAGGTAGGAGCTGCCGAAGGCTGCCGATCGCGGAACGAGCCTTCGGCAGTTCCCACAGGCTCAGCTATTGATCATCTCCCGCACCTTGGCGGTGAGCAGATCAAATGTGAACGGCTTGGTGATCATTTGCATCCCCGAGTCGAGGAAACCACCGCGCACCGCCGCGTGTTCGGCGTAACCGGTGATGAACAACACTTTCAGACCCGGCCGATACTGGCGGCCGACTTCCGCGAGTTGGCGACCGTTCATGCCAGGTAAACCGACGTCGCTGATCAACAGATCGATGCGCTGCGTCGAGTTGAGGATCGGCACTGCGCCATCGGCATCGCTGGCCTCGACAAAGGCGTAACCCAGCTCACTGAGCACCGCGCTGACCAATACGCGCACCGCAGGATCGTCTTCGACAATCAGCACGGTTTCACCGTCCATCGCATACGGAGCCTGCAGCGAATCCGAGACGGGAATTTCCACTTCTTCGCCACGAAAGCGTGGCAGATACAGTCTCACGGTGGTGCCTTGATCGACTTCGCTGTCAATCGAAACATGCCCTCGTGACTGCTTGCTGAAGCCATAGATCATTGAAAGTCCGAGACCGGTGCCTTGGCCGATCGGTTTAGTGGTGAAGAATGGATCGAATGCTCGGTTGACCACGCTTTGCGGCATGCCGCTGCCATTGTCGGTGACGCTGAGCATTACGTAGTCGCCCGGTTCCAGATTGCTGTAGGCGTCTGTAAAGTCGTGGTGCAGCACCTGATTACTGGTTTCAACAACCAGTTTGCCGCCTTCGGGCATCGCATCGCGGGCGTTGATCACGAGGTTGAGCAGGGCGCTTTCCAATTGATTGGGATCCGCCTCAGCCACCCACAGGTCATCATCCAGACACATTTCCAGCTGAATGCTTTCATTGAGGCTGCGCTGCAGCAGTTCACCCATCGACAGCACCAGCGTGTTCATCTGCACGGCTTTCGGGTCGAGTGACTGACGGCGCGAGAACGCCAGCAGGCGGTGCGTCAGGCCGGCGGCGCGATTGGCGGAAGTCACGCCGAGGTCGATCAGGCTGTCGAGATCTTCAGTGCGGCCACGAGCCAGACGCCGGCGCAGCAGTTCCAGGCTGCCGATGATGCCGGTGAGCATGTTGTTGAAGTCGTGAGCGATGCCGCCGGTGAGTTGACCGACCGCTTCCATTTTCTGCGATTGACGCAGCGCTTCTTCGTTATGGCGAAGTTGTGCAGTGCGCTCTTCAACCTGCTGCTCAAGGGTTTCCAGGGTTGATTGCAGGCGACGTTCGCTTTCGCTCAGATCGATCAGCCGATCGCGAGCTTCGTATTGTCGTCGCCGTCCGCGCAGAGCAGCGGAAACCAGGCTGACCATGGTCGCAGGGTGGAACGGCCGCTCAAGGAACGTCACATTACCCAGCAGCGCACTCAGGCGTGACGGTGGGCCTTGCTCCTGGCCGCCGTGATGCGTGAGCAGGACAATGGGCAGATCCGACCAGGCTGGCTGCTCGTCGAGGTACACAATCAGGATTTCCAGTTCCGGTCCGCGAAGCGCTTCTGCGGCGATGAGCAACAGGCCAGCGCCGTGTTCCAGCTCCGTGCACAAATCCCCGAGACCGGGCGTCACGAGGCCGCTATAGCCGGCCTCGTTGAGAATTTGCAGCGCGATCTGACTGTCGCGCCCCAAAGGCGCCAGAATCAACACCCGTTCGGCCAGAATCAGCGGCGCAGTGTCCGTCACGGGCTTTCATCCTCAAGCAACGGATTGCTCGCTCCAAGATACGTCGGTACGCCCCGCAGCACGCCCTGAAAGGATTCCAGTGGCTGCCCGATGGTCATGCCGCGCGAAGAAATCCGGTATTCGCGAATGGTCGATTCGTGATTGCCGGTACGTTTTTTGATGATCGAGATCGCCCGACGGACTTTGCCGAGGGCTTCGAAGTAACGCAACAGGATCACCGTGTCGGCCAGGTAAGTGATATCGACCGGCGCCTGCATGTCACCGACCAGACCGTGCTGGGCGACAGTCATGAAGGTCGCCGCGCCTTTGCGGTTCAGGTACAGCAGCAGTTCATGCATGTGCAGCACCAACGCATTTTCTTCCGGCATTGCCGCTTGATAACCGTTGATACTGTCGATTACCACGGTCTTGATGCCACGCTCATCGACGCAACGGCGCACACGGTGCGACAGTTCACCGGGAGACAGCTCAGCGGCGTCGACCTGTTCGATCAGCAGATTGCCAGTGGCCTGCAAAGCTTTCAGGTCAATGCCGATATGACGCATGCGCTCGAACAGCAAGCCCAGCTCTTCATCGAAAATGAACAGCGCGGCTTTTTCGCCTCGGGCCACTGCGGCGGCGGCGAAGATCATCGAGATCAGCGATTTACCGGTACCCGCCGGGCCGAGAATCAGCGTGCTCGAGCCGGTTTCGATGCCGCCGCCGAGCAGGGCGTCCATTTGCGCGATGCCGCTGGACAGTTGCAGACGCGCATAGTCGCCGCGATGTTCCGCCGCAACCAGACGTGGGAACACATGCACGCCGTCGCCCATGATGGTGAAGTCGTGGAAGCCACCACGATATTTCTGCCCACGATACTTGACCACCCGCACCCGACGGCGCTCGGCGCCATAGCTCGGTGTCAGCTCTTCAAGGCGAATCACGCCGTGGGCGACACTGTGTACGGTTTTGTCGAGGGATTCGGTGGTCAGATCGTCGAGCAGCAGGACGGTGGCGTCATAGCGCACGAAGTAGTGCTTGATCGCCAGAATTTGCCGGCGATAGCGCAAGGAGCTTTGCGCCAGCAGGCGGATTTCCGAGAGGCTGTCGAGCACTACGCGGGTTGGCTTGAAGCGTTCGACCACTTCGAAGATCTGCTTGGTCGCCTCACCCAGCTCAAGGTCCGAGGAGTACAGCAGACTTTGCTGGTGCTCGGCGTTGAGCAGGCTTTCCGGCGGCGTCAGTTCGAAGATCTTGATGTTCTCGTTAAGCTCCCAGCCATGGGACAGCGCGCCTTGGCGCAGTTCTTTCTCGGTTTCCGAGAGAGTGATGTACAGGCAGCGCTCTCCGGCCAGCGCGCCGGCGCGCAGAAAATGCAGCGCCACCGTGGTTTTACCGGTACCAGGTTCACCCTCAAGCAAAAACACGTGGCCGCGAGACAGGCCACCGGCGAGGATGTCGTCCAGCCCTTCAATGCCGACGGCAGCTTTCGCACTGATCAACTCGTTTGATGTAGTCAAAAAATGCCCTCTTATGACTAGGGTAACCGGCGGCTGGTTTGAGTGAGCCGCCTGAATAACTTGACCTCATGGCGTGTTCACGGTTCCGCTTTTTCTTTAGACCGACGGCAATTGGAGCGCGCTTTACCTTGATTAAAGACCTTGTTGCAAGGCCGGGTCGTCCGGATTCAATTGTTCAAGTTGCGCCAGCAGAATCTGCACATTCTGCAACTGCCCGCTTTCCTTCCAGTAGTTGATCAGCAGTACTCGTGCCTTGCGATCGGCGGGATGGCGCTGGACGATCTCCTGCAATTGTTTCTGCGCCGCTTCCAGTTCTTCAGCACTGTGCAGAGTGGTCGCGAGGTCGTAGCGATAATCCTTGTTGTCCGGTTCCAGCTCGACGGCTTTGGACAGGCCGAGCAGCGCGTACTCGCGCTGACCATGGTGCAACAGCCATAGCCCGAGTGCGTGTTGCAGATAAGCCGAATCAGGCTGCGCCTTCAGTTGCTCGGCAAGTAACTGGCGGGCGGCATCGCTCTGGCCCTGACGGTCAAGTACGTCAATCTGCATGACAAGCGCGGGCAGGTTGGCGGGTTCAAGGCGCAAGGTATTGTCCAGCGCTTGTCGGGCCTGTTTGTATTCGGCGTTGTGAATATACAGGCGTGCCAGTTGCGCGTAGTTGGCGGCGCTTTCCGGCTGGCTTTCCAGCGTCTGTTGCCAGCCATCCACAGCCTGTTGCAGCGGCGCGAAGTAGAGGCCCAGCTCATCCGGGCTCAGGCCGAGCAGGGCGTTGATCGCCGCGAATCGCACAGTTTGCTCTTGATCGTCGAGCAGCGGCCCAAGCAACAGACTGCGCTGCCCGCCGGGCACCAGGCCGACGACACTTTTTATCGCAGCCACGCGTACCAGCGGGGATTCATGGTGCAAGTCGATGTCGGCCAGTTTCAATGCCTGCGGGCTTGGATAATTGGCCAGCTCACCATGCAGCCAGACCCGGCGCTTGACCGAAATGTCCGGGCGGCCCAATTGCTGGTACAACTGGCGCGCCGCACCCGGTTCACCGGTGCGCGCTGCGTTCAGCGCTTCGCTGTAACCATGTTTGATAGCATCGGGGATGGTCGGTGTGCTGCTGCGCAACATCAGCCAGACGACGCCGACGATCAGTACGAGGCCAAGGCCGATCAGCAGGTTGCGGCGGGACTGAGTCATGCGGGTTTCCGAGAGCTTCGAACTTGAGCAGAGCGGCAAGCTTCGGTCAGCTTGGCGCGTGAGTCAAACCCTTGCCAGCGAATCGTCCTACGACACGTGTCGACTGTGAAATCCGTCAGGCTTTTGTGGCAGTGTCTACGCTTGCAGAAGTCGTTTTAAAGAGTGTGCCCATGCCTGCGTTGTTCGCTTATTTCAAGGCTCTGATCCATCCCGGTCAGGCTGTTCTGTTGTTTGCCCTGCGAACCATCGCCGCCGGGCTGTTGACCCTGTATCTGGCGTTCGTTTTCGATCTCGAACAGCCCAAATGGTCGATCATGGCCGTGGTGATTGTCAGCCAACCGTTGGCGGGGATGGCGTTGGCACGCAGTTTCGGCCAGGTGATCGGCACGACCGTAGGCGCGGCGGTGGCGGTGCTGATCATGGCGATCTTTCCTCAGGCGCCGCTGCCGTTCATTACGACATTGGCGTTGTGGCTCGCGCTGTGCACGGCGGGCGGCACGCTGTTGCGCTACACCAGTTCCCAGGCGTTCGTGCTCAGTGGTTACACCGCTGTGGTCGTGGCTTTGCTGGCGATTCCGGATCAGGACGGCACGTTTTTGCTGGCGGTTACCCGAGTTACCGAAACATTGCTCGCGGTCGCCTGCGTGTGTGTGGTCAGTTTGCTGACCGCTCGCCCTGAAGCCGTGGCAAAAGGTTACTTCGCCAAAATCGATCAGGTGATCAAACTGGCCGCCAGCCACGCCGCCGAAGTGCTTCGCACGGAAGAAAGCGAAGCCGATTTCCAGCGCCGGCAAATGCAATTGCTCGGTGAAATCAGCGCACTGGAAGGGTTGCGGCGTCATTTGTATTTCGATGCGCCACGTTTGCGCAGTGCCGATAACCTGGTGTTGCTGCTCGGTAACCAACTGATGTTGCTGACATCCCGATTGACCGCTCTGCGGCATCAACGGGAATTGCTCATCGAGCGATGGGAGGGCGATCTGCCGCTGGACGTTCAGCAACTGCGGGCCGAGGAGCTGGCATTGTTGGAACAACTGGCGCAACAGGGCCGAGCACTGTCTGGGGCGGATCGGCAACGTTTCGTCACGTTGCAGCAACAGTTCGAAGCGTTGGCTTACAAGGCCGAGCAGCAGCACGAGAACATGAGCGCGACCCTGCGTTCACTCGCTTGGGCGCTGCGTTGGGAACAGGCGCGCCTGTTACAGCAACTGGAACAGATTCTTGAACTCAGCGACGCCATTCAGGAAGGGCGCCCGGCCAGCTGCCTCTATCGCGGCCAGAGCAGCCCGTTGCATCTGGATTTCACTTTGGCCTCGATGAATGCCATTCGCGCCTTTACCGCGCTGTTGGTCAGCGGGTTGATCTGGATCGAAACCGCGTGGGATGGCGCACGGGGAGGGATGATTCTGGTGGGGATTCTCTGCTCGCTGATGGCGACTTTTCCGCGGCCGCTGATGGCTGCGCAAAGCTATGCGCGAGGCTTGGGCCTGGCGCTGCTGGTGTCAGCGTTCTACCAATTCATGCTGGTGCCGGCGATCAGTGATTTCGAGCTGCTGGCCTTGCTGTTGGCGCCGCTGCTGTATGCGATTGCCGTGGGCATTTCCAGTCCGGCCACCGCCGGTATCGGCATGGGCCTGGGCTTGTCCAGTTTCCTCATGCTCGGCCCGCAAAATACCGGCACTGGGCAAAACACGGCGATTCAATGGTTCGAGTTTGCCGGTGCCTACGTCAGTGCAGCGATGCTGGCGTTAATCGTCTACGCGCTGATTTTCCCGTTCCGCCCGGCCTTGCGCATCCGCCGCTTGTACGGCGAAGCGCGGGAGCAGGTGTACCAACTGAGCAAAATGCCGGCGACCGATGAACAACAATTCGCCTTCGAGAGTCGGATGACCGATCGCCTGACCAGCATGCTCGGCCTGCTGCCGGCGGCGAATGATCGTGCCATGCAGCGCTTGTATGAAATCAGCCTGGCTTGCGTGGCGTTGGGCGTGGCCATGCATCAACTGAGGCAGCAGGCGCAGAACAACGCGCTGCTCACCGATGCGTTCAGTCAGCGTCTGGCTTCGGCGTTGCGCAAGACCGGTCGTTTGGTTGCCGGACGCGACGATGCGCAGCTTCCAGCACTGCTGGCCACGCTGCATGAGCTCGGAGATGAGCTGGATGAGCTGCACGCCGCCAGTCATGAGCATTTATGGTCAGTGTTCCGCATGCGTGTGGCACTGCTGATAGTGGTGTCGTTCCTTGAGCGCCACGGCGAGCATTTGCAACCTCAAGTTCTGCAAGGAGAACCGCAACTTGCCCATTGATTTCGAGATTGGCGGAGTCTATCTGCCGCCGATTGCCCAGGCGCTGTTACTGGCGATTCCGATTTTCATCGTGCTGGACTGGTGTCTGCGGCGCTTGGGCGTGCTGCGCCTGGTCTGGCATGAAGCGCTGTTCGAAGGCGCGCTGTATGCCTGTGTCTGCGCCACGCTGATTCTGTTGATGGGAGCCTGATGTCTTGAAAGCGTTAGTTGCAAGAATGATGACCTTGGCAGTGGTGATCCTGGCGATCGTACTTGGCTGGTTCGCCTGGGAGTATTACACCCGCGCGCCGTGGACACGGGATGCCCGGGTGAGGGCAGATGTGGTGACGCTGTCGGCGGATGTCTCGGGGCGAATCGTCAAACTGGCGGTGCAGGACAACCAGCATGTCGCCAAGGGTCAGTTGTTGCTGGAGATCGATCCGGCGCGCTATCAACTGGCGGTCGAACATGCCCGGCGTTCGGTTGAAGTGTCCAGGGCCTCGCTGGGGCAATCGCAAGCAGCGATCGTCGCCAGTGAAGCGTTGCTAAAACAACGTCAAAGCGAGGAGCGCCGTCGCCGCACGCTGAAGCAGGGTTTTGCCATTTCTGGCGAGGAATGGGAGAAATCCAGCACCGACGTGGCGGTTGCCCAGGCGGATCTGTTGCGCAATCAGGCCAACCTCGGCCTGGCTGAAGCCAACGTGCAGCTGGCAATTGCCGCGTTGACTCAGGCCGAGCTGGACTTGCAGCGTACCCGCGTCGAGTCGCCCGTCAGCGGTTACGTCACCAACCTGCTGACCCGTCAAGGTGACTACGCACAGGCGGGCGGAGCACTGCTGGCACTGGTGGACAGTGATTCGTTCTATGTCAGCGGTTACTTCGAGGAAACCAAGCTGCCACGTATCGAGGAGGGTGACCGGGTGCGCATTCAATTGATGAGCGGGGAGAGTTTTGGCGGCACCGTCGAAAGCATCGCCTTCGCCATCGCCGACCGCGAAAACGCGCCGGGCAGCCGGTTGTTGGCGAATATCAACCCGAGTTACACCTGGGTAAAACTGGCGCAGCGGGTGCCGGTGCGCATTGGCATCGACGGTGACTTTGCCGGCAAGAATCGCCTGCGCGCTGGTACCACCGCCACCGTTACCGTCCTGGAACCCTGATTCCCCTGTAGGAGCTGTCGAGTGCAACGAGGCTGCGATCTTTTGATCTTGGGACGCGGTGCGCCCCGGCTGCATTGCCATCAAGAATCTCAGCTTCGTTGCACTCGACAGCTCCTACACGGGATCGGTGATTCAGTGGCATAAAAAAACCCCGCGACCGAATGATACGCGGGGCAAAAAATCTGGTTGGTTGCGGCCAACCAAAGGAGCTCTTTAACAATCTTTACTTGCTCGCAACCGTCTCCGGTTGCCAGCCACCGCCAAGGGCCTTGTAGATCGCGACGATGCCGCGATACAGCTCGACTTCGGCCTGCGCCTGACTGTCTTCTGCGTTCAGGCGTTCACGCTGGGCATCGAGGAGGACGAGGAAGTCGGTGGTGCCTTCGCGATAGCGAATCTCGGCCAGATCGGCGGCCTTGCGGCTCGATTCGCTCTGACGAATCAGCGAGATCAAACGTTGCTGACGCTTGCCGTAGTCGCTGAAGGCGTTTTCCGATTCTTCCAGCGCCAGCAGCACTTGCTGCTCATAAGTCGCCAGTGCGCCTTCGGCTTCGGCATCGGCGCCGCGCAAACGGGCGCGGACACTGCCCAGGTCAAACGCAGCCCAGGTGATGCTAGGGCCGAGCGCCCAGGCGTTAGCTGCCGAGGAGCCTATCTGCGAGCCTCGCCCGGCCGTCCAGCCGAGAAAGCCGCTGAGACTGACCCGTGGGAACAGGTCGGCTTTGGCCACGCCGATTCGCGCTGTGGCCGAGGCCAGTTGCCGTTCGGCGCTACGGATGTCCGGACGACGTTGCAGCAGTTCACCGGGATCCCCGATCGGCAGCGCTTTGGCAATCGCTGGCAGGTCTTTCGGGCTCAGGTCTACGGTCAGTTTGTCCGGGCGCTCCCCGAGCAGGGTGGCGATGCGGTTTTTCTGCCGCACCTGTTCCGCCTGCAACTGCGGCACGGTCGCCTCGACATTGGCCAGACGCGCATCGGCCCGCTCAACGTCGAGCTGATCACCGACACCGGCATCACGCAGGCTGACGGTGATCTTGCGCGATTCCACCTGGTTGTTCAGGTTGGCCACGGCGATCTTTTCACGCAGTTGGGCACCGCGCAGTTGACCGTAAGCATCGACCAGCTCGGCAATCATGGTGACTTGCAGTTGATACAGATCGGCTTCGGCGGCCTGCTGATCGGCATCGCTGGCTTCCAGATTGCGCTGGATGCGGCCGAACAGGTCAAGCTCCCAGGCCATGTCCAGGCCGAGGTCATAGCGTTCGCTGTTGACCCGGTCGGTGGTCTGGCCGGGAATCTGGCCCTTGCCCAAGTCACTGCTGGCGCGGCTGGTGATGGTCGGCATCGCGTCGTTGCTGGCGTCGTCGCGGATCGCCCGGGCGGCTTTCCAGCGAGCGAATGCCACGCGCAGTTCACGGTTGCCTTGCAGCGATTGCGTCACCAACTGGTTGAGGGTCGGGTCATCGAATTGCTGCCACCAGATGCCTTCGAATTTCGAACGGTCGAAGTTCTTTTGCCCGGCGGCGCCGTCGGTGGCGGTCGTGATATTGGCCGCCTCCGTGGCTGGGGTCTTGTAGTCGGGGCCGACGGCGCAGGCACTGAGGGCCAGCACCAGCAGACTCGGCAGGAAGACTTTCAGACTCATTGTTGCGCCTCCAGTGGCTTTTGAAGAGTGTGCGCCTTGGCTGCTTTGCGCTGCTCGCCGCGTTCGACAAAGTTACGGATCAGTACGTAGAAGACTGGCGTCAGCAACAGACCAAAGAAGGTCACCCCGAGCATCCCGGAAAACACCGCCACACCCATGGCGTGACGCATCTCGGCACCGGCACCGCTGGAGAACACCAGTGGCACCACACCCATGATGAAGGCGAAGGAGGTCATCAGGATCGGCCGCAGACGCAGACGGCAGGCTTCCAGTACCGCAGCGAGCGGGTCGAGGCCTTCTTCCTGTTTGTCCTTGGCGAACTCGACGATCAGAATCGCGTTCTTGCATGCAAGTCCCACCAGTACGATCAAGCCGATCTGGGTAAAGATGTTGTTGTCACCACCCGAGATGATCACGCCGGTAATGGCCGACAGCAGGGTCATCGGTACGATCAGGATCACCGCCAGTGGCAGGCTCCAGCTTTCGTACTGGGCAGCGAGTACAAGGAATGCCAGCAGTACGCAGAGCGGGAACACGAACAGCGCCGTGTTGCCGGACAGAATCTGCTGGTAGGTCAGGTCGGTCCACTCGTAGGTCATGCCGTTCGGAAGTTCTTCCTTGAGCAGTTTCTCGATGGCTTTTTCGGCCTGGCCGGAGCTGTAGCCGGGGGCGGCGGCACCGTTGATTTCTGCGGTGATGAAGCCGTTGTAGTGCATCACGCGATCCGGACCCGAGGTGTCGCTGACCTTGATGAAGGTCGCCAGCGGAATCATTTCGCCCTTGTTGTTGCGTACTTTCAGCTGACCGATCTGATCGGATTCGAGACGGAACTGCTGTTCGGCCTGGACGTTGACCTGATAGGTGCGCCCGAAGCGGTTGAAGTCGTTGGCATACAGCGAACCCAGGTAGATCTGCAGGGTGTCGAAGATGTCGCTGACGGCCACGCCGTGGGTCTTGGCTTTTTCACGGTCGATGGCGGCATCGACCTGTGGCACGTTCACGGTGTAACTGGTGAACAGGCCGGCCAGTTCCGGCACGTTGTGGCTCTTGTTGATGATGTTCATGGTTTCTTTGTACAGCTCGTCGTAGCCAAGGTTGCCTCGGTCTTCGATTTGCAGGCGGAAACCACCAATGGTGCCCAGACCCTGTACCGGCGGTGGCGGGAAGATCGCCATGTACGCCTCTTGAATGTTCGCGTACTGGCCGTTCAAGGCCCCGGCAATCGCGCCGGCGGACATGCTCGGGTCTTTACGCTCGTCGAACGGTTTCAGGGTGACGAAAACGATGCCGGCGTTCGGGCTGTTGGTGAAGCCGTTGATCGACAGGCCCGGGAATGCTACAGCGCTTTCCACGCCCGGCTGTTTCAGCGCCAGGTCGGACATGCGTTTGATCACGTCTTCGGTGCGATCCAGGCTTGCGGCGTCCGGCAATTGCGCGAAGGCCACCAGGTACTGCTTGTCCTGGCCGGGTACGAAACCGGTCGGTGTGCTGGAGAAACCGAAGAAGGTCAACACCATCAGGCCTGCATACACGAGCAGGGCGATGCCGCTGCTGCGAATGACCCGGCGCACAGTACCGACGTAGCCATGGCTGGCGCGATCAAAGAAGCGGTTGAATGGACGGAACAGCCAGCCACCGAAAATTTTGTCGAGCCCTTTCGAGAAGCGGTCTTTCGGTGCGTCGTGGCTTTTCAGCAACACAGCAGCCAGCGCCGGCGACAGGGTCAGCGAGTTGAACGCCGAGATCACTGTCGAGATCGCGATGGTCAATGCGAACTGTTTGTAAAACTGCCCGGTAAGGCCGGAGATGAACGCCGCCGGGATGAACACCGCACACAGCACAAGTGCCGTGGCCACGATCGGGCCGGTCACTTCACGCATGGCACGTTTGGTCGCTTCGACCGGTGTGAGTCCGAGTTCGATGTTCCGTTCGACGTTCTCCACCACCACGATGGCGTCGTCGACCACGATACCGATGGCCAATACCAGACCGAACAGCGACAGCGCGTTGAGCGAGAAACCGAACAGATGCATGACCGCAAACGTACCGATCAACGATACGGGCACTGCCACCAGCGGAATGATCGAGGCGCGCCAGGTCTGCAGGAACAGGATCACCACCAGCACCACGAGGATCAACGCTTCGAACAGGGTATGAACCACCGCTTCGATCGAACCACGGACGAAGATCGTCGGGTCGTACACGATGCTGTAGTCCATGCCCTGCGGGAAGCCTTTCTTCAGCTCTTCCATCTTGCCGCGCACTTCGTTGGAAATGTCGATCGCGTTGGAACCCGGACGCTGGAAGATCGGAATCGCTACAGCCGGCTGATTGTTCAGCAGCGAACGCAAGGCGTATTGGCTGGAACCCAGTTCAATGCGCGCGATGTCTTTCAGACGAGTGATTTCGCCGTCGTCGCCAGCGCGAATGACGATGTTCTCGAACTCTTCTTCGGAAACCAGACGGCCTTGAGTGTTGACCGACAGCTGGAAGCTTTGCGCCGTCGGGGCAGGGGGCGCGCCCAATTGGCCGGCGGCGACCTGACGGTTCTGCTCGCGAATCGCCGTGACGACATCGGTCGCGGTCAGATTGCGCGAGGCGGTCTTGTTCGGGTCAAGCCAGACCCGCAGCGAGTAGTCGCCCATACCGAACAACTGCACGTCACCGACACCACCGAGGCGAGCAAGCTCATCCTTGATGTTGAGGATCGCGTAGTTGGACAGGTAGAGCATGTCGTAGCGCTTGTCCGGCGAGGTCAAGTGCACAACCATGGTCAGGTCGGGCGACGCCTTGTCGACGGTGATACCGATGCGCGTCACTTCCTCCGGAAGCTTCGGCTCGGTTCGGGTCACCCGGTTTTGTACCTGCACCTGCGCGTTGTCCAGGTCAGTGCCCAGGGCGAAGGTAATGGTCAGGGTGATCTTGCCGTCAGCGGTCGATTGCGAGGACATGTACAGCATGTTCTCGACGCCGGTGATGGCCTGCTCCAGCGGAGCGGCCACGGTTTCACCGATGACTTTGGGGTTGGCGCCCGGGAAGTTGGCGCGTACGACCACGGTCGGCGGCACGACTTCCGGGTATTCGCTGATCGGCAACTGGAACAGCGAGATCGCACCGGCGATCAGGATCAACAGCGACAGCACCGCTGCGAAGATCGGCCGGGAAATGAAGAATTGGGAAAAATTCATCGGAGTTGTCGTCCCTTAACCGCGTGGGGTCGTAGCGGCCAGCTTCGCAGCCGAACCCGATGCGCCCTTGGCAGGGGCAACTTTGGGCAGGTTGCTGGCTTCCAGCGCTTGACGTTGTTGAGCGAGGGCGGCGAGGGTCTGCTCGCTGGCCATCGGAATCACTTCGGGGGTGACCGGTGAGCCAGGACGAACCCGTTGCAAGCCTTTGACGATGATGGTGTCGTCCTTTTGCAGACCGGTGCGGACGATGCGTAGCCCTTCGATTTTCGGGCCGAGTTCAACGGCGCGGTAGGCGGTTTTGTTGTCGCCATCCATGACCAGCACGAACTTCTTGCCCAGGTCAGTACCGACGGCTTCGTCATTGATCAGCATGGCGTTGTAGGTGCCGCTGCCAACCAGTTTCAACCGTGCGTACAAGCCTGGGGTGTAGGTGCCGTCAGTGTTGTCGAACACGGCGCGGCCACGGATGGTGCCGGTTTTCGGATTGACCTGGTTGTCGACGAAGTTCATCTGACCCAGGTGCGGGTTGCCATCTTCGTTGGACAGGCCCATGTACACCGGCGTAGTTGCGCCGCGCTGACCGTTGCGGGCCAGTTGGGTGTACTTGAGGAATACACGCTCGTCGGCGTCGAAGTAGGCGTAGACCTTGTCGGTGGACACGACGCTGGTCAGCGCGGTGGTGTCGGCGGTCACCAGGTTGCCGGCAGTGATTTCGGCGCGGCTGACGCGGCCACTGATCGGTGCAGTGACGCGAGTAAAGCTCAGGTTCAGTTTCGCCAGATCCAGTTGTGCCTGCAGAGCACCGACGGCGGCGCGGGCCTCTTGGGCAGCGCTGGTGCGCGAGTCGGCCAATTCAGCGGAAATGGCGTTGCTGGTGCGCAGACGTTCACCGCGAGCGGCTTCGTTTTCACTGCGAGTGGCGGTAGCGCGGGCTTGCGCGACCAGAGCTTCGAGGCGGCGTACCTCGGCCTGGAACGGACGCGGGTCGATCTGGAACAGCAGGTCACCTTTCTTGACCAGTGCGCCTTCGGTGAATGCGACCTGATCGATCTGGCCTGAAACCCGTGGACGGATTTCAACGGTTTCCGGCGCCTCGAGGCGCCCGGTAAATTCGTCCCACTCGTTGACCGGTTGTTCCAGCACCTTGGCTACGCTGACTTTGGCAGCGGGCGGGGCGCCGGCAGTCTCCGGAGTTTTGCCGCAGGCGCTCATCACCAGTACGGCCAGCATGGCCAACGGGAAGCGCAAATGTTTGAGTGATTGTTCCATGGATGCAATCCGCCGAAGTATTGAAGATGGGCGGATGATGCTCGGCGCGGGTGTGATGGCACGAATCGAATGAAGCAAAGGTAACTATCATTCGGAATGATATAAGCGCCGAGGCAGCCCTCTAGCATGCGCCTTTCGTTAGGTGGCTATCAATTGGCTTGCTGGCAAAAGTTTGTTGCTTTAACCGCAACGATCCAGCGCAGCTGTGAATGCGTTCCGCACAAAAAAACGGCCATGAAGGCCGTTTCGATCCGCGATGGCGGCGATTGATCAGTTGAAGCCTTTGCGGTTGGCACCGAACCGATTGGGGCCGGGTTGGCTGTCTTGCGCCAGAAACACAATGTTGACGATGGGCAGCAGAATCCACCAGCCGCTGCGGTCAGTGTCGTGCATGCGCCGTACGCCAACAGCAAGACTCGGCAACAGCATTGCCAGGTTGTACAGGCTTTGCAGGGCACCACCGGTTTTGAGAAGACCGTCCACAATGCTGATGGCAATTGCGATGCCCATGTTGATCAGAAAGAACATCCAGTATTCACGGCGCGTGGCGCGTCCGGTGAACACGGCATATTTCTTCAGTGCTTCCACGTACGGGTTGCCGCTCGCCATGACGGGGCCACTGGCAATGGAATGCAGTGGCGCTTGGGGTGCGCCGCACTGTGGGCATGTCAGCGCCAGCGTACTTATTTCCTTGGCGCAACCACGGCAGAAAACCAGGCTCATGTTTTTTTCCCTAAAAATTGATCAGTCGAAAGACGGGGCAGATGCTTCCCGAGTGTTTCCGTTGGTGCAGACGTCCGCAAAAGAGAGCAGGAGACTGAACGCCCGACTCTCCATTGGCGGGGCGGCGTAATCTAATCGTTAACATGGGTTTTGTCATCGGCTCTCGACTTTCGATGTGTGGGTGTGCTGCTGAAGCAAAACCCGATCATTGCCAAATCCACTTCGGGCAAGAAGCGTGCAAAAGCATTTGGCTCTAACATGAGCGGTAATTCATGCCATGACCTTCAGCCCCGCCGGACCTTTCCTATATGCGAGACCTGCCCCCGACCGCCACATTGCGCGCTTTTGAAGTGGCCACTCGACACCCGACGTTCACTGCTGCCGCGCAGGAACTGCATGTGACCCAGAGCGCAGTCAGTCATCAGCTCCGGCATCTTGAAGATCTTTGGGGGTTGCCATTGTTCGAGCGCGGCAAAGCGTTGCGCCTTACAGCCGCCGGGGCTGCGCTGGCGCCGATCGTACGTGAGTTTTTCACCAGCCTTGAGGCGACGCTGGAGGATCTGCGCGAACAAAAAGGCAGGGTTCGGCTGAGCGTCAGCACCACTTATTCGTTTGCTTTGAAGTGGTTGCTGCCACGCTTGCCTGGTCTGTCGCGCCAGCACCCTGAATTGTTGGTATCGCTCGATACCACGGACAAGGTGATCCATTTCGCCAGCGGCGACGCTGATGTCGCGATCCGTATGGGCAAGGGCAATTACCCTGGCCTGTACTCGGAGTTCCTGTTCGGCGAGCAGGTGTTCCCCGTGGCCAGTCCCGAACTGCTGCAGCGCGTCGGCATGCCGGGCAGTCCCGCCGAATTGCTGCAAATGCCGTTACTTATTCGCGACGGCGCCGAGCTGGCGCCGAAATGGGAGGTGTGGTTTCAGTCAGTCGGGCTGGAGTTTTTACCGCTGCGCGAGAGCGTCAGGTTTGGCGACACCAACATGACGGTGGAAGCCGCGTTGCTCGGGCAGGGGGTGGCGCTGGTGCGCAGCGGGCACGTCGAAAATGAAATCGGCGACGGCCGGCTGGTAAGGCTGTTCGATGTGCCGTTCCAGTCGCCGCTTGCCTATTATTTCGTTTGCCCCAAAGGCATCGAAGCGCAGGCGCACATCCTCAGATTTCGCCAATGGTTGCTGGGTGAGGCGTGCAAGGTGCAGAGCGCACAGTGTTGAGCCATGAGGTATTGCTCATGAGGCGATGAGGAGACTTCTCTGTAACGCGAATGCTGCGGATGCCTAGAATGCGGCATGCCTTTGCACCTCGTATTCCTCGTCCTGTTCGCCGCGCTCCTGCACGCCAGCTGGAACGCGATGTTGCGCGGCGGTGCCGATCGGCTCTGGTCGATGACGATAATGTGCGTTGCCATCGCCATGGTTTGCGCCGTCGCCGCCGTTTTCATGGCCCCGCCTGCAGCACAAAGCTGGGGTTATGCGCTGCTGTCGGCACTGCTGCATGTTGGCTACAACCTGTTTCTGGTGCGCAGCTATCGAGTCGGTGACCTTGGGCAGATTTATCCGATTTCCCGCGGCTCGTCGCCGGCGCTGATCGCACTTGGTGCCGCGCTGTTCGTCGGTGAAACGATCACTGCGAGCGAGCTGCTCGGCATCGGTCTGGTGTCCGGGGGCATTATTTCGTTGGCATTCCGGGGGCGCAGCCTGTCGGTGCCGAGCCTGCCTTACGCGTTGGGCACCGGTTGTTTCATCGCCGCCTACAGCGTCGTCGACGGCATCGGCGCCAGGCTTTCCGGCGCGCCGCTGGCTTACACAGTGTGGATGAGCGCCCTGTGGGGGATGTTGATGCCAGCGGTCTATATCGGCCTGCGCGATGCCCGCAGTCTGTTTTCCGTGCGGCCAGGAATGTTCACCGCTGTGATCGGCGGACTGGTGTCCTTGCTGGCGTACGCAATCGTGATCTACGCCATGAACGAGGCGCCGCTGGGCGCGGTGTCGGCCCTGCGCGAAACCAGCGTGTTGTTCGCGGCGCTGCTCGGCTCCCTGTTCCTCGGCGAAAGACTCACTGTCCGCCGGATGCTGGCGTGTGTGGTCATCGCCAGTGGCGCCATCATCATTGGCTGATACAGCCCAAACCCGGGAGCACGTCTCATGGATAAAGTCTCGCAGGCCCCGCTGATTCTGATCACCGGCGGCAGTCGCGGAGTGGGCGCCGCCACTGCCAGACTCGCTGCTGCACAAGGTTACGACGTCGCGATCAGCTATGTTGCCAGTGAGTCCGCCGCGCTGGCGGTGGTGGCCGAAGTCGAAGCGCTGGGGCGCAAGGGGCTTGCGGTGCGAGCCGACAGCGCCGAGCCCGAGCAGGTCATTGAGCTGTTCTTGGCGATTGATCGTTCATTCGGGCGCATCGACGTTTTGGTCAATAACGCTGGCGTGCTGGCGCAGCAGTCACGCATGGAAGACCTCGGCTTCGAACGCATGCAGCGGATCTTCGCGGTCAATGCTCTGGGGCCGATCCTGTGTGCGCAGCAGGCGGTGAAGCGCATGTCCCCGCGCCACGGCGGAGCGGGTGGCGTGGTGATCAATGTGTCGTCTGCTTCGGCGCGCTTGGGCAGCCCGAATGAATATGTCGATTACGCAGCGTCGAAAGGCGCGCTGGAAACCTTCAGCATCGGCTTTGCCAAGGAAGTGGCGCGGGAGGGAATTCGGGTCAACTGCATTCGTCCCGGGCACATCTACACGGACATGCACGCCAGCGGCGGGGAGCCGGGGCGGGTTGATCGCGTGAAGGACTCCATCCCGATGGGGCGGGGCGGCCAGCCGGAGGAGGTGGCGCGGGCTATCCTGTGGCTGGCCAGCGCGGAAGCCTCGTTTGTCACCGGTACATTTCTGGATGTGACCGGTGGCAAGTAGCTCGGGTAGAGCGACGGGCTACAGGCTATCCGGATCGCCGAAAAACATCTGGATCCGCGACCGCAACCAACGCTCACCTGGGTCGTTGTCCTGCGAACCGCGCCAGGCCATGTGCAATTCAAAAGTGCGCGTCGGCAACGGTGGATCCTCAGCGCGCAGACCACCAGCTGCTGTCAGTGCGTCCGCCGTGTAATCCGGCACGGTGGCGACGATATCGGTGCCCGCCAGCAACGTTCCCAGTCCGTTGAACTGCGGAACAGCCAGCACCACGTGCCGTTTGCGTCCGAGTTTCTCCAGTTCTTCATCGACGAAACCACTGAGATCGCCAGCGAACGACACCAGCGCGTGCGGTCGGGCGCAGTAGTCGTCCAGGCTCAGCGGCCCCGGCACGGTGTCGGCACGTAGCAGCTTCGGTGCGCTGCGGCGCAGAACCTTGCGCTTGGCGTTAGCCGGCAGATCGGTGGTGTAGCTGACGCCAATCGAAATCTCGCCGGAAGCCAGCAGGCCCGGCATCAGTATGTAGTTGACCCGCCGCACGACAAGGACGATGCCCGGTGATTCGGCACGCAGGCGTTTGAGCAGCATCGGCAGCAGGGCGAATTCGACGTCGTCGGATAAACCGATGCGGAACACCGACGTGCTGGTCGCCGGATCGAAATCGGCGGCACGACTGACAGCCGTTGAGATCGAATCAAGTGCAGGTGAGAGCAGCGCGAAGATTTCCACCGCGCGAGCGGACGGTTCCATGCTGCGGCCGGTGCGGACAAACAGCGGATCGTCAAACAGGCTGCGCAGGCGCGATAACGCGGCGCTGATAGCCGGTTGGCCGAGGAACAATTTTTCCGCGGCCCGAGTCACACTGCGTTCGTGCATCAATGTTTCAAACACGATCAGCAGGTTCAGGTCGACACGACGCAGGTCATTACGATTCATCTGGAGTCCTGGCAGAGTCATCAAGCTTGACGAGAGCGGCCATATGAGAACAATGGCCGGCATGAATCTTACGGGGAAAGGCTGGTACTCTGCACCGGAAAATTCAGCTTTTACGAGACGGCTGCAGCGCTTTTTTGCTGGTTTTTGCCAATGCCGCCCCTGATGCGGAATCAATGACAGGCATGTCGACTATTAATAGCCACTGATGGTCTTGGGTCGAAAGCCCAGATAGAGTTCATGGCATTAGAGGTTACTTTGACGAGGTTTGCGATGTCCCGCACGATCCGTTTTCACAAGTTTGGTCCGGCCGAGGTGCTCAAATGCGAAGAGCATGCGGCTGCTCAGCCAGGTCCTGGCGAAGTGCAGGTGCGTGTCGAGGCAATCGGCATCAGTTGGTACGACACCCTGTGGCGTCAGAATCTGGCGTCATCCCAGGCCCGTCTGCCTTCGGGTCTTGGTCATGAAATGGCTGGCGTGGTCACGGCGGTCGGCGCCGACGTTGAAGACCTGTCCGTCGGTGACAAAGTCGCCAGTTTCCCGGCTGAAAGCCCGAACGATTATCCGGTCTACGGCGAGTCGATCGTCTTGCCGCGCACGGCACTGACCCGCTACCCGGATGTACTCAGCCCGATCGAAGCCAGCGTGCATTACACGCCGCTGTTGATCGCCTACTTCGCTTATGCCGATCTGGCGCGGGTCAAACCAGGGCAATTTGCGCTGGTCACTGATGCCAGCCACTGCGCCGGCCCCTCGTTCGTCCAACTCGGTAAAGCGCTCGGTGTGCGAGTGATTGCAGCGACCAAGTCGGCGGAGGAGCGCGAGTACCTGCTGTCCCTCGGTGCTGAGAAGGTCATCGTCACCGAAGAGGAAGATTTGTTGATGCGTATCAACAAGATCACCGACAACCGCGGCGTCGACGTGGTGTTTGATGGCCTCGGCGGTCCGCAGATGTCGTTGCTCGGCGATGTGCTGGCGCCACGCGGCAGTCTGGTTTTGTACGGACTGCAGGGCGGTAATCAGACACCGTTTCCGGCGTGCGCAGCGTTCCAGAAGAACATCCAGTTCTTTGTGCACTGCATTGGCAATTTCACCGGTAAGCCGGAACTGGGTATTGTTCAGGACCATGTCGCGCTGCAACGCGCGTTGCGTGACATCAACCAGTTGACCGCTGACCGCGTGCTGCTGCCGCTCAAAACGCGTGTATTTGCCTTCAACGAGTTCGTCGAAGCACACCGCTACATGGACGAATGCCCATGCCGCGAGCGGGTCGCACTGCAGGTCGAACCCGCGTAAACCCGCTAAACAGAGTCCGTGGCCCCACGGACTCTTTTGTTTATATTCCGTTCCGGAACTGATCCTGTCCGTCACCGAAGCGCTGACCATTTCAGCAACTGAACTGGTTTTTGCTCTCGATCTGTATCTTCTAATCACACTATAAGCGCTGATAATTGAATGATTACTTTCATCTCAAGGAATGAGCTATGGCTGTGCGTTCAATTTATTCAGGGCAATATCAAACGGCTGGCCCGGCTGACTTCGTAATTTTCTGTTTATTTGCTGTAGGGCGATTCGGAAGTTACTTCTTCTTTTCTTGTAATGAAATGTCGTGGGACGCTGTAAGAAGTTTCCTCAGACTATTTTTCGACCGAAAATATCCAATGAATACGGGTGTTTGAGCATGCAGGTCGGCGTCTTTTGCGATTTTCTCAGATCAAGTGTTTCAAATAACTACAACTTTGTAAGTGTTAGCATTTCAGCGTCTATTACTTATTGATCCAATTGTCGCGGACCCACTGTTCAGTGCGTGCGGCATGAAACTTTCTATACCGGGTATATTCCGATGAGCACGATCCACGATCAGGCAATGAACTACGTTTACCAGCAAGTCTTGCAACGTTTGCTGGGCTTCTTTTCACGGTCAGAGCGCACGGCCTTGCAGCTGTTGATCCAGCGCCTTGTCGTGGCTGCCGGCGGCACGGAGAACATCGGTCAGTTCAAGGTTCTGGTCAATCAGTCCGGCTCCCGTGACAGCTGCTATACGCTGGCATTGCTAAGAGCTGCTCAGTTGACCATCGCGGGCCGGGCGCCAGCCACATTTCAGCTGCGCGTGGCCACCTTGCGCTGGAATGGCAATGGCCCGACCACCCAGCAAAACCTGCATCGAAGCTACAGCGCACTGTTTCTCTACGACGATCCTCGCGTCGAGCTGCTGATGGTCGATAACCGCGAGGTGCTTGCGTTCGACCACCGCACGCCGGTCAGTGCGCAGGGGCATGAAAGCAATCGTGTCAACCTGCTGCTTGTCGGGCACTGTCGTACCTGGATCGAAACACCCGAATTATGGGATGACGCCTATCTGGCGACCGCCGAGTATTACAGCCACATCGCTCGCTGGAGCAATGGTGTCGACGCCATGATCAGCACTGAATCGCGAAGCAGCCAGCGGCATTTTCTCGAGGGTCTGAACCGCGCGATGCAGAGGGTGGCAATCGCGGGTCCCGAACCTGTCCCGTGCGGATTCGAGGCGCTGTTCCCCCTGCTTGACGGGCTCGGTGACGATTTCTATCGCGAGCTGCGTCGCGATGATGACCGTGTCGTCTGGCGCCCCGCAGGCGAATTCGAAGCCTGCCGGCGCACCAGCTTCATCGATGTGAACGATATGATGGTCGGCAAGCTTGAGGATCGCTGGCCGCTGCTGGGTGAATTTCTGGGTTTCGAGCCTGACGAACTGACGCTGTATCAAGGTGAAGTGCTATTTGCCGATCCGCTGATTTCCGCACACGTGCGCGGTCTGCACGCCCGGTTCATCGAGGGACGAACCTATGACGCGGGTGTCGACGACTATTTGCACAAGACGCTGGCCGACCTGCATCGAAAAGAAGCTGCGCAGTCCGTCTGCGAACATTTGATGGGCAGCTTCGACAGTCTCGGGGGGCCAGAGCCGCTGCGTTTACTGGCACAGGATTATCTCTTGCATGGTTTCGCTCTGAACGAAACGCAATTGACGTGCCTGCTGTTCGCACCGTTTATTGACAACGGCAGAGGACTTGAGCGGTTTCTGCGCAACTGTCACCCCGGGATGTTGGTGGCAATGCCCGATCTGCACCGTGCCATGCAAGGCCTGCACGCCCCTGAACAGGTGGTGAAATGGATAACGGAAGTCAGTGGTTTGCCCGTCGGGATGATCATCCGCCTCTATGCCATGGGACCTGTGCAGGTTCACGCGCCCGCAGAATTCGCCTCGCAGAATGCGGGCCTGGATGAGGTGGTTTCAGCCTCGCCATTCGAGCGGTCGACGGAACGCTGACGGTGAACCGAAGCCTGGGGCGCGAAACAAATGTCTGTGCAAAAGAGGGCGTGAAGGGCGCACGGGACAACGACTTTGTTTATCAGGCGGTCTATCGATATCTGACAACACTGATTGATGACGCCGGCGGTAGCACGGCGGTACGTCTGCCTTCGTTACGCCAACTGGCCGACCGGCTGGATGTGTCGATCTCGACAGTGCAGTACGCCTATTCATTACTGGAGAAGGAAGGGCGGGTCTATTCGATAGCCAAGTCGGGGTATTACGCGCAGGTGCTGCCAGGCATCGATACCCCGGGCAACGGCAGAGATCTGCTGGAAAGCGTTTACGTCAACGCCAGGCGTCCCGGAATGTGCGTTTTGAGCGACGACGACCCGGCTTCGCTGCAACCGCTGGACAGTCCTCTGTTAACGTTGGAGCGCGAGCTCCTGCGTCAATACCCTCGTCAGCTTCAATCCTTCATACAGCCTTGCGGTGAGCTGGAACTGCGAGTTGCCCTGGCTGCGCGATACACCTGCTCGACGGAGCATTTCTGGCATGCCGATGACGTCTACATCGGAGCCGACCTGCGGGGAGTGCTGGAGATCCTGATTTCGGTACTGGAGTTGCGTCAATCCGCCGTCATTGTTGAATCACCCTGTGACTGGGTGATATTGCGCCTGCTCGAGTCTTGCGGAGTGCGTGTGATCGAGTGGCCTGCACTGGTGGAAGGCGAGCTCAATCTCCGCTTGCTCGAGTCGCTGCTGGAGCGGGAGTCGGTGCGCTTGATCCTGTTGTCTTCGGTGTTGAGCACACCCCAAGGCACCGGTTTCACCCATGAGCATCAGCAGGCCATTGCGCAAATGCTGGATCGGTATGGCATCTGGGTGCTGGAGAATGACTGTTACAGCGAGCTTGATGAGCGCTGTGATAACCAGCGCTTGCGGCACTGGCTGGATCCGCGACGGCTGCTGGTGTTTTCCACTTTCGAGAAGTTCATCGGCACAGAAGCGCCCTTCGGTTTTGTACTGTCGCGACATTGGCGTCAGGAGCTGCAACGTCATTTTCTGTTACGCGCGTTTCGCTTGTCGCCAATCCGGCAGAAGGCGATTGCCCGATTGTTGAGTGGCGGGCGGCTTGATCAGCATCTTCCTGTGCTGCGGCGCATGCTCTGCGAACGTCGAACCTTGTTGATTCAAGTGTTGCGCGAGCGTTTGGGCGATACCTTGCAGATTGTCGAGCCGCAGGGCGGGGCGACGGTGTGGGTGCGTTCGTTGCGCCCGGTCGACATGGCAAATGTGTTCCAACGATTGCTCAGGCAACAAATCATCGTGGCACCGGGCGAGCTGTTCAGCCTGCAGGGCTTACACGCCGACCACCTGCGGTTGAGTGCGTTGAGCCATGGCGAACGGGATTTGGCGAGTGTCATCTGCTTGCTCGGCGATGCCTTGCGCCTGTCGCCCGATCCATAACGTTAAAAAACATCGGGCGAGGTTTGGATACATCCCGTCGCACAGTGGTCAAACTGCCAGTAAACTGCACAGCATTTCCTGAACCACTCCGATTTCAGAGGTTTTTGCATGACACTCAGTCCTTTTGCGGGCAAACCGGCACCGGCAGAACTGTTGGTCGATATCCCGCGACTGGTTACGGCCTATTACACCGGCCAGCCTGATGCATCTATTTCTACCCAGCGAGTGGCGTTCGGCACCTCCGGCCACCGTGGCAGCTCCTTCGATTCGAGTTTCAACGAATGGCACGTTCTGGCCATCAGCCAGGCGATTTGCCTGTATCGCGAAGCTCAAGGCATTACCGGGCCACTGTTTGTCGGTATTGACACCCACGCACTGTCGACCCCGGCCGGCGCCAGCGCACTGGAAGTGCTCGCCGCCAACGGTGTCACGGTGATGATCGCCGAAGGCGATGAGTACACGCCGACCCCGGCAATTTCCCACGCCATTCTTTGCTACAACCGCGGCCGTACCTCCGGTCTGGCCGACGGTATCGTCATCACCCCGTCGCACAACCCGCCGCAAAGCGGTGGCTACAAATACAACCCAACCAACGGCGGCCCGGCCGATACCCACATCACCAAGTGGATCGAAGCCAAGGCCAATGAACTGCTGGCGAACAAACTGGCCGGGGTCAAACGCATCAGCTACGAGCAAGCGCTCAAGGCCAGCACGACCCATCGCCACGATTACCTCAACACCTACGTCGCCGACCTGATCAACGTGATCGACTTCGATGCGATCCGCGACGCCAAGCTGCGTCTGGGTGTCGATCCGCTGGGCGGAGCAGGGGTGCGCTACTGGTCCGCCATTGCCGAGCACTACCGTCTTGATCTGGACGTGGTGAATAAACAGGTCGACTCGACCTTCCGTTTCATGACCGTCGACTGGGACGGCCAGATCCGCATGGACCCATCGTCCAGCCATGCGATGCAGGGCCTGATCGGTCTGAAAGAACGTTTCGACGTGGCGTTTGCCTGCGACCCGGATCATGACCGCCACGGCATTGTTACACCGTCCGGTGGTTTGCTCGCGCCGAACAATTATCTGGCGGTGGCAATTGATTACCTGTTTCAGAACCGTCCGCAGTGGCGCGCCGATGCCGCCGTCGGTAAAACCGTGGTCAGCAGTGGCCTGATCGATCGCGTGGCCAAGCGCCTGGGCCGTCGCCTGTACGAAGTGCCGGTCGGCTTCAAATGGTTTGCCGACGGTCTGTTCGACGGTTCGCTGGGTTTTGGCGGCGAAGAGAGTGCCGGCGCTTCGTTCCTGCGCAAGGATGGTGGGGTCTGGAGTACAGACAAGGACGGTCTGATCCCAGCCTTGCTTGCTGCCGAAATGACGGCGCGCACCGGGCGCGATCCAAGCCAGGCCTACCGCGCATTGACCGAGGAACTGGGCGAACCGTTCTCGGTGCGTGTTGATGCCAAGGCCAACCCGGAGCAGAAGGCACTGCTGAGCAAACTGTCGCCGCAGCAGGTTACCTCGACCGAACTGGCTGGCGAGAAGATCCAGAGCATTCTCAGCCACGCACCGGGCAACGATCAGGCGATTGGCGGTCTGAAAGTCATGACCGAAAACGGCTGGTTCGCCGCGCGTCCTTCAGGCACTGAAGACATTTACAAGATCTACGCAGAAAGCTTCCTCGGCGACGACCACCTCAAGCAATTGGTGGCCGAAGCGCAAACGCTGGTAGATGGCGCTATTTCCAGCAAGTGAGGCGCACATGAAAAAGGGCAACCGTGATGGTTGCCCTTTTTTGCTGCCTGCGGATCAGGCCAGGTCGACCAATACGATCTCGCTGTCTTCGAGCGCCCTGACCGTCAGCACTTGCTCGTGCGCGACCGCCACACCGTCACGCGCATGGGCACGCAAGCCATTGACCTCGATCACGCCGGTAGCCGGTACCAGATAGGCGCGACGCCCTTCGTCCAGCCGGTATTCAGCGGTTTCACCGGCCTTGATGTTGGCGGCGACCAGACGTGCATTGGCGCGAATGCGCAGACTTTCGTCGTCGTCGCCGTCCTTGCCGCTGGCCAGGGTTACAAACCCTTCGCGCTCACCTTTTGGAAATGGCTTGGCTCCCCATGACGGCGGCGCACCGGTTTCCGTCGGCAGAATCCAGATCTGGAAGATCCTGGTTTCCTTGTCCTCCAGGTTGTACTCGCTGTGGGCGATGCCAGTGCCAGCGCTCATTACCTGCACATCGCCGGCTTCGGTACGGCCCTTGTTGCCGAGGTTGTCCTGGTGCGTGATTGCGCCTTCACGCACATAAGTGATGATTTCCATGTCGCGGTGCGGATGCTGAGGGAAACCGGTGCCTGCGGCGATGATGTCATCGTTCCACACACGCAGATTGCCCCAGCTCATCCGTTGCGGGTCGTAGTATTCGGCAAACGAAAAGTGGTGATGCGCGTCCAGCCAGCCATGATGAGCGCCGCCCAGCGAGCTGAAGGGTCTGAGTTCAAGCATGATCGTCTCCTCGATAAGGTTCGTCAGGGAACGGGCCCCGTGGTTGATGACGGCGATCATCTATCAAACAATCATCGATAAAAAGCGCAAAAACTGCCGCATCAGGATCAGAGAATTAGATGGAATCTTGCCTCGGGATCATTTCATCCGACTTTCAATTCGTCGCCTAAACCGATGACCTGTAAGCATTTCGCTAGAACTGAACGGTAAATCCAGACACCATAGCCGCCACAGTCTCTCACCTGGAGTCCGTCAGCGTGGCGCAACACACCCCCGATCTTCCTCCTGAACTTCGCCCACTGGCCGAGATGCCATGGTTCAAGCGTCTGGCCGCGCGATTCTTCGGTCACGGCCTGACAAAACTACGCGCCCAGCACCGGGCGTCGTGGCTGCACGGGCAAGCCGACGGGTTTCGCAGCGGACACACCGCCGGTGTCGAATACGGCTTCAAGGAAGGCAAACTCGAGGGGCTGGAAGAGGGCCGCCAGGTTCTGCTGATTCGCGACAGCCGCAACACCGAGCATCGTCCGCCCAGTGTCGATAACAACCTGTTCGATGACTGGCGTCTGCCACTGACGGCGGAATTGAAAAAACGCATCAAGGCTGACGTCGCCCGTTTGCTCCCGGCCCACGCTCAGCCCAGCGCTGCGCAGTGGAAAATGATCTTCAGCGAGACGCCGTCCACCTCGGTGGTGGCGGGCGCCGGGGCCGGGAAGTCGACTACGTTGGTGCTGCGCATTCTATTGCTCAGCCATTATCTGGGTTTTGAGCTGGATTCAATGACCGTGGTGACCTTCACCCGCGAATCGCGCAAGGACTTCATCAACAAGCTCATCGAAATCTTCACGCTGTGGGGGCAGTCGCTGAACCTCAAGCAGGCCCGGGAACTGGTGCGAACATTTCACTCGCGCATTCTGCCGATGGTCCGCAGCCTGCCGGGTTTCGAGCGCTTGCAGGCCTTCGAGAACCTCAGCGATCGCCCGCAAAGCGGCGCAGAGGCGGTCGACAGCAATCCGTTTGACCTGCGCATCAATGATGCGCAGCGACAGCAACTGAACGCTTGTTATCACCGCTTGTTCAACGACGATGAGCGTTTCCGTCAGTCGATTCAGCCATTGTCCCGCGCCGGGCTGCAGTTGAAGGAGTTGGAGCGCGATCATCCCGATGTGCAGAAGCGCATGGCGGTCACGGAACTGGCGGCCAAGCGCGATGAAGAACTGTGCGACGTCATCGAGGACCTGTGGATTCGCGCCAAAGCGTGGCCCATCAAAGGCATCGAGCCCAATCGTCAGACCTTCGAAATCAATGGGTCGAACTTCCACGCTCACGGCTATATTCCCAGCCTCGATGCCTGGGTGGTGTTGGGGTTTGATCCCAGGGAAAACGCCCAGCTAAGTCGAGCCAATGCCAGGCTGAGTGTCCGCGCGGAATGGGCGGTAAAGCGCACCCTGTTTCAAGCTTTCTGCCGTAAGCCGTTGATATGGCTTGATACTTATGAGTCATCCAAGCGTGTTCTGGCGACATTGGCCGGTGATGCCAGCGCCGGCCCCGGCTTCGATTACAAGGTCAAGGGCGAGCTGGCATCAGCACCGCTGCTGGATTGTTTTGTCAGTGCCGCAGGCTTCATCGAAAACCTCGGTCTGGATGTGCCGGACGCGGTCAGTCGGATGAGCTTCGCCAAGGACGATCCCGATCGCTTTTTCTTCGAGGCTCTGAGCCTGTTCTGGCGCGCATTTGAGGATCACTTGCTGGATCAGAAACCGCCAGTGATGACTTACAACCGTATGTTCGCGCTGTTCAGTGAACACTCGCCGGAAAACCTCAAGCTGCTCAGCGATGAGTTGCTGCGGCCGATGGCACATTTGATGATCGACGAATTCCAGGACGTATCGCCGCAGATCGTTTCGTGGATTCGTGCCAGCCTCAATGAAATCCGCAGCCGTGGCCCGGCCATGCACATCGGCCGAGGGGCGCAACGGTCGTCGCTGTTGTGCGTTGGCGATGACTGGCAATCGATTTACGGCTGGCGCGGCAGTTCGCCAAGCTACTTCATGGAGTTCAACAAGCAATTCCCTTCGCCGAGCACCACGCGGGTCATGCTCAGTGACAACTACCGCAGCCACCAGCACATCATCGACGCCGCCGAACACATTGTCCGCGCAGCGCCAGCGATCGCGGGCAAGAAGGCCAAGGCGAGTGGCGAGCCTAAATCGCTGCAGCCAGTCAACGTGCTTGAGCGTGACGATGAAGCGCTGGGTCAGCAACTGGCCGAGCATTACCGGCGGGGTGATTCAATCCTGATGCTGTATCGAAAAAGCAGCGATAAGTTATTGATTGAAAAGCACATTGCGCCTGTTCTTAATGTAGATTCGAGCTTGCCGCATGAAGCTCGGCGGCTGAAACAACTGACCTATCACAGCGCCAAAGGCTTGCAGGCCGATGCGGTGTTTATGCTTGGCGATTGTCAGCACCTGACCAGTTCACCGTACAAAAATCAGGTCTACCGCATGGCCGGGCTGGGTAAACATGGCGACAGCGAGCCGTACGACACTGCGCAAAAGGACGAAATCCTGCGTCTGGCCTACGTGGGCATCACTCGGGCCGTCAGCCATTGTTACTGGTACGTCGAACCGCAGGAGGCCCAGGCGGTGAACATGCCGCGAGCGTCAGACCGAGTTGCGAAGGACAAGCCATTCTTCGTCGATCACCGGATGGAAAAGACCATTGCCTGAGCAATAAAAAGCCCGCATTGCTGCGGGCTTTTTCTTTTAAATCATAAGGTTAGGCGTAGTTCTTCAGCGATGCAGGAGGAGTGAAAGCTTCCAGCTCATCCTCGATGGCTTCAATGATTCGCTCGACATCCGCCGCGTTCATCACCGTCGCGCAGGGAATGCCGGCGATGGCGATCATGGTTTCGCCGCTGGCGCGATCGAATAGACGGGCAATCATGCTGCCCGGCGCATCCATCGTCGCCTCGAAACCCATAGGATGAAAATGCCAGCGCATCAGCTGGCAAGCGTTGGGAAAGGTGACTTTGCTGAACCCTTTGTTCATGGTGTTGCCCGCCTGCTTCATCGAGCGCTTCCTTTTGCTCATGTTAGGTGGGAAGAGCCTTCATTGGCTCAACCAGTGCTTGAGCTTTAAAAGTAGCATCCGTGTGTGAAAAAACTGTGAGATTTTTCAGTCCGTTTAGCGATTGATTCGCATTTTTTGATGTAAGTCACTGGCTCATCGATTATCGCCAAAACGCCACTATGGATTTTTCATTGAAGCGGCAGTGGAAGTTGGGCAAGCTCGGTTCTTTTTCGCCGAGCCGCTTATGCACGCCGATGACGACGGCCCAGAACAGACCCAGGCCACGGCCGCCACGGTCATGCGCTATCACCTGAGCTGGAAACACCGGGATCTGGACAGCGTCATGGCGCTTTATCACGCCGATATCCGGTACAACGATTTCTTTCAGAACCGCGTGCTTGCTCTGGATGAGTTGCGCGAATACGTGCGCGTAAGCATGCCGCGAGAATCAGACGAACTGCTCGAGCATTGCGATCGTATTCGGGTGGATGGCGACACCGCGTTCATTCAGTACGAAGTGACCTTGCGCGGCGGCGACGGCTTGGTGTCGTTCCGTTCCAGCGAAGCGATCACCGTCAAGGACGGCCTGATCTGGCGCGTCAATGAGTACGCCTCGCTGGTGCGCACCCAAGCCGATGGCAGCACAGCGCCGAATCAGCGCCCGGCGGTCAGCCGTCTGGGGCTGTCGCCACGGCAACTGAGTTTCATGGCTGAGGACCTGCAGCAATATTTCGAAAAACAGCAACCGTATCTCGATCCTGAACTCGACCTGCAACGGGTGGCAAAGGAGTGCGGGTACAGCCGCAATCAGATTTCCTATTTGCTCAACCAGGTGCTCGGGCAGAGCTTCTATCGCTACGTCAATCAGGCGCGCCTGCAGCATTTGCTGCGTGCGCTGAACAGCGCCATGCCGCCGTTGCGCGTCGACGAGTTGGCCTTTGCCGCTGGCTTCAACTCGCTGTCGGCGTTTTACAAGTGCTTTCGCGAGCACACCGGCCAATCACCCAAGGCCTACGCCAAACAAATTTCTCTGCGGGCACGCGCGCAAGACAGCCACTGAAGGCAACCACTAGGATCGACGCCATCGAAGGTTTTCAGGGCGGAGTCTGGCATGTCGGCGTGGCGCACGATCAGTTTATGGATGGATCAGCTCGATGAGCCCCTACTGGCGCGGCCTGCGCTGGAGCGGGACCTAGATGTCGACGTAGCAATCATCGGCGCCGGTTATACCGGATTGTGGACGGCGTACTACCTGAAGAAACACGCGCCTGGCCTGGATATCGCCATCGTCGAGGCGCAAACCGCCGGCTTCGGTGCATCCGGACGCAATGGCGGTTGGCTGATGGGCAATCTGCTCGGCGAGGATCGTCTGCTGGCAGCATTATCGCCAGAGCAGCGCCGCGCTTCGTACGACCTGCTGCACAACATCCCGGACGAAGTTGAGATCGTCCTCGAACGCGAACGCATCGACTGCGATTACCGTAAGGGCGGGGTGCTTTATTGTGCGGCGCGCTATCCCGAGCAGGAGGCGGTGTTGCGCGAATACCTGAGTAAGCTGCACGCTCAGGGTCTGACCGACAACGATTACCGCTGGCTCAGCCCCGAGCAGTTGGCTCAGCAGATCCGTGTGGCGAAACCCTACGGCGGAATCTTTGCCCCTCACGTGGCGACCATTCACCCGGCGAAACTGGTGCGTGGCCTGGCGCGGACCGTGCTGAACATGGGCGTGAAAATCTACGAAAACAGCCCGGTCATTCAATGGCAATCCGGCAGTTTGCGCACCGCCAAGGCCAGCGTGCGCAGCCGCTGGATCGTCCCGGCCGTGGAAGGTTACTCGGTGACGTTGCCGCCACTCGGTCGCTACCAGTTGCCGGTGCAAAGCCTGATCGTCGCCACCGAGCCGCTGTCTGCTGCGACCTGGGACGAAATTGGTCTCAATCGCGGGCAGGCCTTCAGTGAGTTCAGCCGTCAGGTCACCTATGGCCAACGCAGTGCCGACAACCGCCTGATTTTCGGCGCCCGCGGCGGTTATCAGTTCGCTGGCAAGCTGCGCCATGACTTCAACCTGACCCGTGACGAGGTCGAGTTGCGCCGCTATCTGTTCGGCGAACTGTTCCCGCCACTGAAAAATGTGCAGATCACCCACGCCTGGGGCGGCAACCTCGGCATGTCGCGGCATTTCAAACCGCACATGCTCTGCGATCGCGCCAACGGCATCGCCCTATCGGGCGGCTACGGCGGCGAGGGCGTCGGTGCCAGCAATCTCGGCGGCCGGACGCTGGCCGATCTGATTCTCGAGCGCGACAGCGAGCTGACCCAACAACCGTGGGTGCTGCCTGACGGCGGCATTCACGCGCTCCGTGCCTGGGAGCCGGAGCCATGCCGCTGGCTCGGTTACAACGCGATCATCAAAAGCTTCGTGCATGAAGACCAGACGCTGGCCAATCCGGCGACCGCACCGTGGCGGCGCAAGCTCGCCAGCCGTGTCGCCGGGTTCATGGAAGGTTTCATGCACTAAACGCCGTTTCCCTCAATAAACAGGTCACGCCATGAGCATCACCCAATTCAAGAACACTGCCACGCTCGAGCTTGAGGAATCCAACCCGGTCGCCGTCCCCCTCGGCGAGCCCGTCGCAATTGCTTCGACCACCAGCGTCGAGCGCGACGACGGCGTTGAAACCGGCGTCTGGGAATGCACCCCCGGTCGCTGGCGCCGGCAGATCACCGCGCAGGAGTTCTGCCATTTCATTTCCGGGCGCTGCACGTTCACCCCCGACGGCGGCGGCGAAACCCTTCACATACAAGGCGGCGACGCACTGATGTTGCCGGCCAACACGCTCGGAATCTGGGATATCCAGCAAACCGTGCGCAAGAGCTACGTGCTGATTTTCTGATTGTTTGATCCTTTGATTGCCTGCCAACAAAAAAAGCCCATACAGGAATCGCCCCATGAACCAGAAAACCCTCGCATTGGCGCCGCTGCTGCTGGCCGCTTCCGTCAGTCACGCGGCCGAGACGGTCAAGGTCTACAACTGGTCCGACTACATTGCCCCGGACACCACGAAGAACTTCCAGAAAGACACGGGTATCGGCGTCACCTATGACGTCTACGACAGCAACGAAACTCTCGACGGCAAGTTGATGACCGGCAAATCCGGTTACGACGTGGTCTTCCCGTCGAATCACTTCATGGCGCGGCAGATTCAGGGTGGGGCGCTGAAGAAACTCGACAAGAGTCAGTTGCCGAACTGGAAGAATCTAAACCCGGCGCTGCTCAAGGCCTTGCAGACCAACGACCCCAACAACGAGCACGGCTTCCCGTATCTTTGGGGCAGCACCGGTATCGGCTACAACATTGCCAAGGTCAAAGCGGTGCTGGGCGACAACGCGCCGGTGAATTCCTGGGATCTGATCTTCAAACCCGAATACATGGAAAAACTGCAGAAGTGCGGCGTGGCGATCCTCGACAACGGCCCGGAACTGCTACCGGCGGCGCTCAACTACCTCGGCCTGCCACACCACAGCAAGAATCCCGACGACTACAAGAAAGCCGAAGCGCTGCTGATGAAAGTGCGTCCGTACGTCAGCTATTTTCATTCCTCGAAATACACCAGCGACCTGGCCAACGGCGACATCTGCGTCGCGGTTGGTTTTTCCGGCGACATCCTCCAGGCCGAAAACCGCGCCAGTGAAGCCAGGAACGGCGTCGAGATCGGTTATGCGATTCCCAAGGAGGGCGCTGCGATCTGGTTCGACATGGTCGCCATGCCCGTCGACGCACCGGACGAAAAGGCCGGCTACGCCTTCATGAACTACCTGCTGCGCCCGGACGTCATGGCCGGCATCACCAATTACGTGCATTACGCCAATGGCAACGAACAAGCCGACAAACTGATCGACCCGGCGATCAAGAACGACACCAAGGTTTACCCGAGCCCGGAAATGATGGGCAAGCTGTTTGCGCTGGAGGCGATGCCGTTGAATATCGACCGGATTCGTACGCGGGTGTGGAACAAGATTCGTACCGGTAGCTGAACCTCCGTCCTCTGTAGGAGCTGACGAGTGCAACGAGGCTGCGATCTCTTGATCTTGATCTTAAAAAGGTCAAAGTCAAAAGATCGCAGCCTCGTTGCACTCGTCAGCTCCTACAGTCCGAATAAAGTCATGGAGTTGATATCAAAGCACTGGCACCGCAGCTTGAAAGTGTGACTTGCCCGACAAATCAAAACTTACTGATATTTAATATTTAAATAGAAAATCTTCAGGCAAATCCTGCTATCCCACCAACTAAAAACATTCTTTCCTCGCCGCACGCTTTGTTTACGGCAGTTTCCTGACACCGCCAAATTGGATCGCAAAAAAATCCTTTACGACAGATTTCAAATTGTGTCAGGTTCGTTACGCCTTCATTGGGCGAGTGATAGGACGATCTCGCCAAAGATCGTCCTGTCGGACAAAAACTGTTCCATTGCTAAACAAGGAAGTGTGTTTATGTCGAAAGTTAAAACCAACGCTATTGATAGCGCCGAACAGGCTTTCCAGCTGGCCGCCTTCAGCTCGGCTTACAACCAGATCAATAGCTTCAGCCATCAGTACGACCGTGGCGGTAACCTCACAGTCAATGGCAAACCCTCGTATACCGTCGACCAGGCGGCTACGCAATTGCTGCGTGATGGCGCTGTCTACCAGGACAAGGACGGCAGCGGCACGATCGAGCTGACCTATACGTTCCTGACGTCGGCCTCGAACAGCACAATGAACAAGCACGGGATCAGCGGATTCAGTCAGTTCAGCGCGCAGCAGCAAACCCAGGCCAAGCTCGCCATGCAATCCTGGGCCGACGTTGCCAATGTCACCTTCACCGAGCGAGCCTCGGGTGGCGACGGGCACATGACCTTCGGCAACTACAGCGGTGGCCAGGACGGCGCTGCGGCGTTTGCCTATCTGCCGGGCACCGGCGCTGGTTATGACGGTACTTCGTGGTACCTGATCAACAGCGGTTATACCCAGAACAAGAACCCGGATCTGAACAACTACGGTCGTCAGACCCTGACCCACGAAATCGGCCATACCCTGGGCCTTGCTCACCCTGGCGACTATAACGCAGGCAATGGCAACCCGACCTACAACGACGCGACTTACGGCCAGGACACTCGTGGCTACAGCGTCATGAGTTACTGGAGCGAGAGCAACACCAACCAGAACTTCAGCAAGGGCGGCGTCGAAGCCTACTCGTCCGGCCCGCTGATGGATGACATCGCGGCGATCCAGAAACTCTACGGCGCCAACACCACGACCCGCACCGGCGACACCACCTACGGCTTCAACTCCAATACCGGCCGTGATTTCCTCAGCGCTTCATCATCGAGCGACAAAGTGGTCTTCTCGGTGTGGGACGCCGGCGGCAAGGACACCCTGGATTTCTCCGGTTTCACCCAAAACCAGAAGATCAACCTCAATGGCGCTTCGTACTCCGACGTGGGCGGCATGGTCGGCAACGTATCGATTGCCAAGGGCGCAGTCATCGAGAACGCGATTGGCGGTTCGGGCAGTGATCTGTTGATCGGCAACAGCGTGGCCAACGAGCTGAAGGGCGGTGCCGGTAACGACATCCTCTACGGCGCAGGCGGTGCCGACAAACTGTGGGGCGGTGCCGGTTCGGACACCTTTGTGTTCGCGGCCAGTTCGGATTCCAAGCCGGGTGCGATCGATCAGATTCTCGATTTCGTCAGCGGTCTCGACAAAATCGATCTGACCGGCATCACCAACGGCGCTGGCCTGCACTTCGTCAATAGCTTCAGCGGTTCCGCTGGCGATGCAGTGTTGACGTCGTCGGGCGGCAACAGCCTGTTGTCGGTGGATTTCTCCGGGCATGGCGTGGCGGACTTCATCGTCAGCACCGTTGGCCAGGCAGCGACCAGCGACATCGTCGCGTGATGTAAAGGGAAAGCGGCGCCGCGTGCGTCGCTTTCTTCGCTTGCATCGGCCTGATCGCCGGGCAAGGCTACGAGCGGAAGTGAAATTTCCTATGCGTGGATACGTTTTTACTGACACTACGATGGCATGGCTGATGGCAGTCACGCTGATGATGAGCGGAGCGACAAGCATGGCAAGCAGCCTCAGACTCGAAGAACCCTCGGTATTCGCCGGGCGCTGGCAGGCCACATTGACCGGTCACAACGACACGCATGAAGCGCGAACGCTGCAAGACAAGCCGTCGAACACATGCCTGGTCGATCTCGCGCCGAACCAGACTTTGGGTGCAGGCGCCGAGTGCCTGGGCGCGTGGTTGAGCGAAGCGCCGATCGGCTGGTTTCCCGAGCCCGATGGTATTGCCATCACCGGCAAGGAAGGTTCGAGAATCGCTTTCTTCAGCCGCCAGCGTGAAGGCTTGTATACAAGCAGATTGAGTCCGCATTTGCTCATTTTGCTGGAGCGTGTCGAACACTAAGCAACGAATGGAAAGTTGCAGGTAGTTGATATATGGCACTGCCTGCGGGTTATATGCGCGGGGCCCATTTACTTGTTATGAAATTGTAAGCGCTACTTGCTCATCCTCTTTGCAGGCCAGCGCAATATTCAATGGAATGCTCGTTCGGCAATGACGAGACTATGAACTCAGGAAGAATCAATGAAGATGGCGAAGTCTCCTGCCGCTCCGTTAATCAAGGCACTGGGCGACTATAAAAGCATCCTGATCAGCGTCGGTTGTTTCACCGCGCTGATCAACGTGTTGATGCTGGTACCGTCGATCTACATGCTGCAAGTTTATGACCGGGTGCTGTCGTCGCAGAACGAAACCACCCTGGCGATGCTGTCGTTGATGGTGGTCGGATTCTTTGCCCTCATCGGGCTGCTGGAAGTGATCCGCAGCTTCATCGTAATCCGCATCGGCAGCCAGTTGGAGCGACGCTTCAATCTGCGCGTCTATCAAGCCGCGTTTGAACGCAACCTGTTCAAGGGCGAGGGCAACGCCGGGCAAGCGCTGGGCGACCTGACCCACATCCGCCAGTTCGTCACCGGCCCGGCGCTGTTCGCCTTCTTCGATGCGCCATGGTTCCCGGTCTATCTGTTTGTCATCTATTTGTTCAACGTTTGGCTCGGGGTGCTGGCGACGGCGGGGGCGTTGCTGTTGATCGCGCTCGCATGCCTCAACGAATACATGACCAAAAAGCCGCTGGGCGAGGCCGCCGGGTTTTCCCAGCAGTCCAGCCAATTGGCCACCAGCCATTTGCACAACGCCGAAACCATTCAGGCGATGGGCATGCTCGGCTCGCTGCGCACACGCTGGTTTGGCGTGCATTCGCGCTTTCTCGGCTTGCAGAACCAGGCCAGCGATACTGGCGCGGTGATCAGTTCCCTGAGCAAGACGCTGCGTTTGTGCCTGCAATCGTTGGTGCTTGGGCTGGGCGCGCTGCTGGTGATCAAGGGCGACATGACCGCCGGCATGATGATCGCCGGTTCGATCCTGATGGGCCGCGTACTGAGCCCGATCGACCAGTTGATCGCCGTGTGGAAACAGTGGAGCGGGGCGAAGCTGGCTTATCAGCGCCTTGATGCGCTGTTGCAGGCCTTTCCACCCAGCGACGAAGCGATGGCGCTGCCGGCACCGAAAGGTCAGATCACTTTCGAGCAAGTCAGCGCCGGCCCGCCGGGGCAACGTGCGGCGACGCTGCACCTGGTCAATTTCAGTCTAGGTGCCGGCGAAGTGCTTGGCGTGCTCGGCGCCTCAGGCTCGGGCAAATCGACGCTGGCCCGGGTGCTGGTCGGCGTGTGGCCCGTTCTGGGCGGCACGGTGCGTCTGGATGGCGCTGATATCCACCGCTGGAATCGTGATCAGCTCGGTCCCTACATTGGCTACCTGCCGCAAGACATCGAGTTGTTCAGCGGCACCATCGCCGAGAACATTGCGCGTTTCAGCGAAGCCGATTCGCAAAAAGTCGTCACTGCCGCGCAGCAGGCCGGCGTCCACGAGATGATCCTGCGTCTGCCGCTGGGGTATGACACGCAACTGGGCGAGGACGGCAGCGGCTTGTCCGGTGGCCAGAAGCAACGTGTGGCCCTGGCCCGCGCGCTGTACGGCACGCCAAGCCTGGTGGTGCTGGATGAACCCAATTCCAACCTCGACACCGTCGGTGAAGCCGCACTGGCCAGTGCTATTGCGCAACTCAAGGCTCAGGGCACCACGGTGATCCTGGTCACGCATCGCTCTTCGGTATTGGCTCAGGCGGACAAACTGCTGGTGCTCAACGATGGGCGCTTGCAGGCGTTCGGCCCGAGTCAGGATGTGCTCAAGGCACTTTCCGGCCAGCACGAACAGCAGCGCGAGAAAGCTGCACAGGCACCGGGCGGGCTCAGTATGAGCAGGCAATATCAGCCCTCGACAAGGAATTCGGGCGTATGAGCAGGGCCAGCATGAACACGCAAAACGAAGCGAGCATGGAACATGCCTACGTCGCTGAACGTCCGGAACGCGATGCGAAATACTTCGTGCGCATGGGCTGGATTCTGGCCATCGTCGGCGCTGGCAGTTTCTTCACCTGGGCGGCACTGGCACCGCTGGATCAGGGCATCGCGGTGCAGGGCACCGTGGTGGTCTCGGGCAAGCGCAAGGCCGTGCAGTCGATGAGCAGCGGCGTGGTCAGCCGGATTCTGGTGCGCGAAGGCCAGACCGTGAAGCAGGGCCAGCCGCTGTTCCGCCTCGACCAGACGCAGGTCGCCGCCGACGTGCAGTCGCTGCAGGCGCAATACCGCATGGCCTGGGCCAGCCTCGCGCGCTGGCAGGCCGAACGCGACAACCTCAAGCAAGTAAGCTTTCCCGCCGAGTTGAGCAATGATGCTGACCCGCGTCTGGCGCTGGTGCTGGAAGGCCAGCGTCAGCTGTTCAGCAGCCGCCGCGAAGCGTTTTCCCGTGAACAGGCGGCACTGCGCGCCAATATCGAAGGCGCCACTGCGCAACTGGCTGGCATGCGCCGCGCGCGCAGTGACCTCAATGCCCAGGCCAGCTCCTTGCAGCAACAATTGCGCAACCTGCAACCGCTGGCTGACAACGGCTACATCCCGCGCAACCGCTTGATGGATTACCAGCGGCAACTGTCGCAGGTGCAGCAGCAATTGGCAGAAAACACTGGCGAAAGCGGGCGCGTGGAGCAGGGCATTCTTGAGTCGCGCCTCAAGCTGCAGCAGCACGGCGAGGAATACCAGAAGGAAGTGCGCACGCAACTGGCCGACGCGCAACTGAAAAGCGTGACCCTGTCCGAGCAACTGACCTCCGCCGGTTTCGACCTGCAACACAGCGAAATCCTCGCTACGGCCGATGGCGTAGCGGTCAACCTCAGCGTGCACACCGAGGGCGCCGTCGTGCGCCAGGGCGAAACCCTGCTGGAGATCGTTCCCCAAGGCACCACGCTGGAAGTGGAAGGGCACTTGCCGGTCAACCTGATCGACAAGGTCGGCACGCATCTGCCGGTGGATATTCTTTTTACCGCGTTCAACCAGAGCAAAACCCCGCGCGTGCCCGGCGAAGTCAGCCTGATTGCCGCTGACCAGATGATCGATGAGAAAAGCGGCGTGCCGTATTACGTGTTGCGCAGCAGCGTCAGCGATCAGGCGATGGAAAAGCTCAACGGGCTGGTGATCAAGCCCGGCATGCCGGCGGAGATGTTCGTGCGCACGGGGGAGCGGTCACTCCTCAACTACCTGTTCAAACCGCTGCTCGATCGCGCCGGTTCTGCGTTGACCGAGGAATAAGGATGTTCGGCTGTATGACTAAGCTTTCAATGTTGGGGGCCGTGGTGCTGCTGCTCGCGAGTCACTCGGCAGTCGCCGCCATGGGGCCGTTCGAGATTTACGAACAGGCGTTGCGCAATGATCCGGTGTTTCTCGGCGCAATCAAGGAACGTGATGCCGGCCTTGAAAACCGCGTGATTGGACGCGCCGGGCTGTTGCCTCGGATCGGCTACAGCTACAACAAGGGTCGCAACTCGTCCAAGGCTACGTCTCTGGATGATCGTGCGCGCAACCGCACCGATGAGCGCAACTACAACAGTTACGGCTCGGCGCTGACGGTGCAGCAACCGCTGCTCGATTACGAGGCTTACGCGGCCTATCGCAAAGGTGTGGCGCAGTCGTTGTTTGCCGACGAAGCCTTTCGCGGCAAGAGTCAGGAACTGTTGGTGCGCGTGCTGGACAACTACACCAAAGCCTTGTTCGCCCAGGACCAGATCGACATTGCCCAGGCGAAGAAGAAGGCCTACGAGCAACAGTTCCAGCAGAACGAACACATGTTCAAGCAGGGCGAGGGCACGCGCACCGATATTCTCGAAGCCGAGTCACGCTATGAGCTGGCGACTGCCGAGGAAATCGAAGCGCGCAATGAACAGGACGCTGCCTTGCGCGAACTGGGGGCGCTGGTCGGCGTGCCGGCGGTCGACATCGGCGACCTGGCACCGCTGGGCCAGCAATTCCAGACCTTCACGCTGCAACCGGCCAACTTCGACACCTGGCATGAACTGGCGATCAGCAACAACCCGAACCTCGCTTCACAGCGTCAGGCGGTCGAGGTGGCGCGCTATGAAGTCGAGCGCAACCGCGCCGGGCATCTGCCGAAAGTGAGTGCCTACGCCTCGATGCGCGATAACGAGTCCGAGAGCGGCAACACCTACAACCAGCGCTACGAAACCAACACCATCGGCCTGGAAGTCAGCGTGCCGCTGTACGCCGGCGGCGGGGTGTCGGCTTCGACGCGCCAGGCCAGTCGCACCATGGAACAGGCCGAATACGAACTGGATGGCAAGACCCGCGAAACCTTGATCGAACTGCGCCGACAGTTCAGCGCTTGTCTTTCCGGGGTGAGCAAATTGCGCGCTTACCAGAAGGCGTTGAAGTCCGCCGAGGCGCTGGTGGTCTCGACAAGGCAAAGCATTCTGGGCGGTGAACGCACCAACCTCGACGCGTTGAATGCCGAACAGCAACTGTTCACCACCCGCCGCGACCTGGCCCGGGCGCGCTATGACTACCTGATGGCGTGGACCAAATTGCATTACTACGCCGGAACCCTGAATGAGCAGGATCTGGCGCGGGTGGATGAGGCATTTGTGGTCGCGCAACGGCCCTCACCCTGACCGAGGGGGAACGGGCGAAACCGCCATTGAACCGGCATAAAACAAAAAACGAGAGTGATGACCATGGACGTACGCATCAAACCGATTTCGCTCGGCACGCTGTTGCTGGTGACCTCGGCTACTCAGGCGCAATACCTCGAATCCGGCCAGCCCGGCAATCCGGCCAGTTGGCGCAGCGCCGAGTTCCTGCGTGACTGGGGCCTGCAACGCATGCAGGCGGATCAGGCCTACGCTATCGGCATCACCGGCAAGGGCGTGACAATCGGCGCGCTCGATTCCGGTTTCGATGCCGCCCACCCGGAGTTCTCCGCCGCGCGCTATCACCCGGTCTCCGCCAGCGGCAGCTATGTTGATGGCTCACCGTTCAACGTCGACGGCACGCTCAACCCGAACAACGATTCCCATGGCACCCACGTGGTCGGCACCATGGGCGCCTCGCGTGATGGCAGCGGTATGCACGGCGTGGCTTACAACGCGCAAATCTACGTCGGCAACACCAACAGGAACGACAGTTTCCTCTTCGGCCCCAGTCCTGATCCGCGTTATTTCAAAGCGGTCTACGACAGCCTGACCGACGCTGGCGTGCGGGCAATCAACAACAGCTGGGGCAGTCAGCCGCCGGATGTCAGCTATCGGACCTTGGCGGATCTGCACGACGCCTACGCTCAGCACTGGAACAAAGGCACTTGGCTTGACGCCGCCGCCGATGTGTCGCGGCGCGGCGTGATCAATGTGTTCAGCGCCGGCAACAGCGGTTACCCGAACGCCAGCGTGCGCTCGGCGCTGCCGTACTTCCAGCCGGATCTGGAAGGCCACTGGCTGGCGGTGTCCGGGCTTGATCAGGGCAATCAGCAAAAGTACAACCAGTGCGGCATCGCCAAGTATTGGTGCATCACCACACCGGGGGCGAAGATTGACAGCACCATTCCCGGCGGCGGCTACGCGATCAAATCCGGCACCTCAATGGCGGCGCCGCACGCGACGGGCGCGTTGGCGCTGGTAATGGAACGCTATCCGTACATGAACAATCAGCAGGCGCTGGAAGTGTTACTGACCACCGCCACCCAGCTCGACGGCTCGGTCACCGATGCGCCGAACGAGCGCGTCGGCTGGGGCGTCGCCAACCTCAACCGAGCGATGCGCGGGCCGGGGCAATTGCTCGGTGCGTTCGATGCCAATCTGGGGGCAGGGCAGCGCGATGTCTGGAGCAACGACATCTCCGACAAGGCGCTGCTCCAGCGCCAGCGCGAAGACCTCGCCGAGCACACCGCCTGGCAGCAAACCCTGCAGGACAAAGGCTGGCAGAACGGCGTTCCGACCGGCACCAGTCAGCAGGACCAGACCGACTACGCGGTCGGCATGCTGCGTGATGCGGCAGCGGCGAACCGGGTGTATCAGGGCAGCCTGATCAAGTCCGGCGCCGGGCAATTGCTGCTCAGCGGCGCAAACACCTATCGCGGCCCGACCACCGTCAACGGCGGTCTGCTGACGGTCAACGGTTCGCTGACGTCAGCCGTCACCGTCAACGACAGCGGCACCCTCGGCGGCTCCGGACGCATCGCCGCGTTGACCGCCAACAGCGGCGGCCGGGTTGCACCGGGCAATTCCATCGGCACCTTGAACGTCGCCGGTGATGTGACACTTGCCCCGGGCTCGACTTACGCCGTCGAGCTATCGCCCACCAGCAGCGACCGCATCGTTGCCGGCGGCGCGGCAACCGTCAGCGGCGCTAATGTCAGCCTGGCGCTGGAAAACAGCCCGACCCTGCTCAGCAGCGCCGAAGCGCAAAGCCTGCTCGGTCGCCAGTACAACATCCTGCAAGCGGCGGGCGGCGTGCAGGGGCAGTTTGCTGCGGTCGTGCCGAACTACCTGTTCATCGGCGGTACCCTCGATTACGCCGCAACCGGCATTCAGCTGAATATCCAGCGCACCGCGACCAGCTTCGCCAGCGTCGGGCAAACGCCGAACCAGCGTTCGGTGGCGGCGGCAGTCGAAGGTCTGGGCGCCGGCAATTCGGTTTACGAAAGTGTGCTTCGTGCACCGACTCAAGCCTCGGCGCAGCAAGCCTTCCAGCAACTGAGCGGCGAGATTTATCCGGCGCTGGGCACGATGCTGATCAACGACAGCCGCCAGTTGCGTGATGCGGTCGGCGAGCGGCTGCACGATGAATCGGCGACTCGCAGCAACGGCTGGATCAAAGCACTTGGCGCGTGGGGCAGCACCGATTCCAGTCACGACACGGCCGGCTACAACACTTCGATCGGCGGTCTGCTGGCCGGTGTCGACGGCGCGCTGGACGAGCAGACCCGCATCGGTCTGGTCACCGGCTACAGCGACAGCTCCTTGAGCATGGGCTCGGGCACGCATTCTTCGGCGACAGTCGACAGCTATCACCTCGGCGCTTACGCCGGGCACGACCTCGGCGCGTGGCGCTTGAGCACCGGCGCGGCGTACAGCTGGCATCGCGGCGATGTGAAGCGCGATCTGCAATACGACGTCGTCAGCGCCAAGCAGAAAGCCAAGCTTGATGCGACCACCACTCAGGTGTTTGGCGAGGCGGCGTATCGCTTGCCGCTGCAACCTCTGGCGCTGGAACCGTTCGCCAATTTGACTTACCTGCATCTGGACACCGAAGGCTTTACCGAAAAGGGCGATGCCGCTGCGCTGAAAAGCTCGGGAGACAGGCGCGACGTGGTGTTGAGCACCTTGGGCGTGCGGGCGAGCAAAACCTTCAACCTTACGAACCAACAAGCACTGGACGTCAATGCCCGTCTCGGCTGGCAGCACAGCCTCAGCGATATCGAATCGCAGCAACATTTGCGCTTTGCCAGTGGCGGCACGCCGTACGCGGTGGAGAGCTCGGCACTGGTACGCGATGCGGCGCTGGTCGGCGTGCAGGCCAGTCTGGCCCTGAGCAAAGACGTGCGGGTCAACCTTGATTACAACGGCCAACTCGCCAGCCGCGAGAAGCTGCATGGCGTTGGGCTGAGCCTGAACTGGCAGTTCTGACACAGGTTTTTTTCGCAACATCACTAAGGAAGGTCGTGGATGGATAACAACAATACCCCCGCGCAATCGGGTGGCCGCTTTGCCCTGAAAACCCTGACAGTCGCGATGCTCTGTGCCAGTGCGATGGCGCAGGCAGCGCCTTACGTGGAAAACGGCCGCAGCGGCGATCCGTCAAGTTGGCGCAGCAATGAGTTCAAGGCGGACTGGGGCCTGGGCGCGATCGGCGCGGATTACGCTTACGCCGCCGGCTATACCGGCAAAGGCGTGAAACTGGGAATTTTCGATCAGCCGGTCTACGCCGCCCACCCGGAGTTCTCTGGCAGTAACAAAGTCGTCACCCTGGTCACCAGCGGAATCCGCGAATACACCGACCCGTATATCCCGGTGAAGGCCGGCGACGCGTTTGTGTATGACGGTTCACCCTCGGTCGGCTCCAACGGCAAGCTTGGCGCCCACGGCACCCACGTTGGCGGCATCGCGGCGGGCAGTCGCGACGGCGGGGTGATGCACGGCGTCGCATTTGGCGCGCAGATCATCAGCGCCGACAATGGCGACCCAGGGCCTGAAGACGGCATCGTGCGTGGCAACGACGGCGCGGTGTACAAGGCCGGTTGGGATGCGCTGATCGCCAGCGGTGCGCGGATCATCAACAACAGCTGGGGCATCGGCATTACCGATCGCTTCGACCTCGGCGGCCGCGATCCGGCGTATCCGCACTTCACCGTCAACGACGCGCAGTTGCAGTTCAACGAAATCCGCACCTTGCTTGGCACCAAACCCGGCGGCGCCTATGACGGTGCGATTGCCGCCGCACGCAGCGGCATCGTCACCATTTTCGCTGCCGGCAACGATTACAACCTAAATAACCCTGACGCCATCGCCGGCCTCGGCTATTTCGTTCCGGACATCGCGCCGAACTGGATCACCGTCGCCGCATTACAGCAGAACCCGGACACGGCCAGCGCCAATCCGTACGTGATCAGCACGTTCTCCTCGCGTTGCGGCTACACCGCGAGTTACTGCGTCTCCGCGCCGGGCACCAGGATCTACAGCTCGATCATCGAAGGCACCAACGCCGGCAACCTGACCACCAGCTATGCCAACTACAACGGCACCTCGATGGCGGCGCCGCACGTCGCCGGTTCCATCGCGGTGCTGATGGAGCGCTTCCCGTACATGAGCGGCGACCAGGTCGCCAGCGTGTTGCGCACCACCGCCACCGACCTTGGCGCGCCGGGCATCGACGCCTTGTACGGCTGGGGGATGATCAACCTGCGCAAGGCCATCGAAGGCCCGGCGATGTTCGTTACCGAGCAGGACATCCCCGAGCAATTCCGAGTGCAGGGCGCGTACGGCTCCGGCCAGTTCGTCGCCGATCTGCCGGGCATCGGCGCGATCATCGATCAGGGCAAACCGACCGAGCGCGTGTGCAGCGACATCACGTGCGGCCTCGACACCTGGCGCAACGACATCGGTGGTCACGGCGGTCTGACCAAGCAGGGCATCGGCACGCTGGTGCTGACCGGCAACAACACTTACAGCGGCCCGACGCTGGTCAATCAGGGCCGACTGGCCATCAACGGTTCGCTGCAATCGGCGGTCACTGTCAACAACGGCGGCATTCTCGGCGGCAATGGCCGCATCGGCGCGTTGGCGGTGAACAGCGGCGGTACGGTGGCGCCGGGCAATTCCATCGGCACGCTGAATGTGGCGGGTGACGTGACCTTCGCCCCCGGTTCGACCTACGCCGTGGAGCTGTCGCCAACCCGCAGCGATCAGATCGTCGCGGGCGGCAAAGCGTTCATCGACGGCGCCACGGTGAGCCTGTCGCTGGAAAACAGCCCGACCTTGCTCAGCACCGGCGAAGTGCAAAGCCTGCTCGGCACCCGCTACAACATCCTGCAGGCAGCGGGTGGCATTGACGGGCGCTTCGGTCAGGTCTTGCCGGATTACGCGTTCCTTGGTGGCACCCTCGATTACTCGGCGGGCGGCATTCAACTGGCGGTCGGGCGCAACGCAGCGTCGTTCGCCAGTGTCGGTCTGACGCCGAACCAGCGCGCCGTTGGTGCGGCCGCCGAGCGTTTGGGCGCGGGCAATGCGCTGTTCGAGACCCTGTTGCTGTCGCCCAACGCGGCGTCGGCGCAGCAGGCCTTCCAACAGTTGTCCGGCGAGATTCACCCGGCCATCGGCACGCTGCTGATCAACGACAGCCGCTACGTGCGCGAAGCGGTTGGCGAGCGCCTGCGTGAGCGTGATCTGTTCAATGCCGATGCGCCGACGGACGAGCGCAGCAACGTCTGGGTCAAGGTGCTCGGATCGTGGGGCGAGAGCGACGGCGGGCATGACAATGCCGATTCCAACAGCTCGATCGGTGGGCTGCTGGCCGGTGTCGACGGTCTGATCGCTGAAGATACCCGTCTCGGTTTCGTCACCGGTTACAGCGACAGCTCGTTGAGCATGGGCAGCGGCACGCATTCCCAGGCGTCGGTCGACAGCTACCACTTGGGTGCGTATCTGGGGCATGAAATCGACGCGTTGCGCCTGACCGTCGGCGGCGCCTACAGCTGGCATCGCATCGACGTGAAACGTGATCTGCAGTTCGGCGACGTGAGCGGCAAACAGAAAACCAAACGTGACGCGACCACCGCGCAACTGTTCACCGAGGCCGCGTACGATCTGGGCCTGCAACCGATGAACCTGGAGCCATTCGCCAATCTGTCCTACGTACACCTCAACACCGACAGCTTCACCGAGAAGGGTGACGCGGCCGCGCTGAAGGGCGGCGAAGACAACCGCGACGTGGTGCTCTCGACTCTCGGCGTACGCGCCAAGCGCAGCTTCGCCGTATCGGATAAGCATCAGCTGGAACTGGGCGCTAGCCTCGGCTGGCAGCACAACCTGAGCAGCGTCGATGCCGACAGCCATCTGGCCTTCGCCAACGGCAACAGCGCCTTCACCGTGCAGAGTGTGTCGATGGATCGCGACGCCGCTGTGGTCGGCGTGCGCGCCGGGCTGGCGCTCAATCGCGACGTGCGGGTCAACCTCGATTACAACGGTCTGATCGGCTCGAACGAGAAAGATCACGGCGTTGGTCTGACCCTCGACTGGCAGTTCTGAGCGTAACCGGCAGCGCGTCACGGGCTGCCGGTTTTTCAAGAACAAGGAGCACTGCACATGGGACTGTGCGAGTACAACAATCCAAATGTGCAGAAGATCCAAATGTGGGAGCGGGCTTGCTCGCGAAAGCGGTGTGTCAGTCGAGAAGGTGCCGTCTGACACTTCGCTTTCGCGAGCAAGCCCGCTCCCACAGGGCCGGCGTACACATGATATTTGAGGGTCATCACGAGATGTAATGAAATGCTCCGGAGCCTCGCGCTCTGGCTGTGAGCTATCTCTGACAATTCCAACAACAAGAGAGGCAATGGCAATGGGTGTATACGACTACAAGAACTTCGGCACCGCCGATTCGACTGGCAGTTCTGAGCGTAACCGGCAGCGCGTCACGGGCTGCCGGTTTTTCAAGAATAAGGAGCACTGCACATGGGACTGTGCGAGTACAACAATCCAAATGTGCAGAAGATCCAAATGTGGGAGCGGGCTTGCTCGCGAAAGCGGTGTGTCAGTCGAGAAGGTGCCGTCTGACACTTCGCTTTCGCGAGCAAGCCCGCTCCCACAGGGCCGGCGTACACATGATATTTGAGGGTCATCACGAGATGTAATGAAATGCTCCGGAGCCTTGCGCTCTGGCTGTGAGCTATCTCTGACAATTCCAACAACAAGAGAGGCAATGGCAATGGGTGTATACGACTTCAAGAACTTCGGCACCGCCGATTCCATGGCGATGTTCAGCGATGCCATGGCAATCACGCTGTATTCCTATCACAACCTCGATAACGGCTTCGCTGCCGGTTACCAGCACAACGGCTTCGGCCTCGGCCTGCCGGGGACGCTGGTCACCGCGCTGATTGGCGGCACCGATTCGCAAGGGGTGATCCCCGGGATTCCGTGGAATCCCGACTCGGAAAAACTCGCCCTGGAAGCCGTGCAAAAGGCTGGCTGGACGCCGATCAGCGCCGCGCAATTGGGCTACGACGGTAAAACCGACGCACGCGGGACCTTCTTCGGCGAGAAGGCCGGCTACACCAGCGCGCAAGTGGAAGTCCTCGGCAAGTATGACGCTCAGGGCCACCTCACCGAACTGGGTATAGCCTTTCGCGGCACCAGTGGTCCGCGTGAAATCCTCATCGGCGATTCGATTGGCGACGTGATCAGTGACCTGCTTGCAGCCTTCGGCCCGGCCGATTACGCAAAAAACTACGTCGGCGAAGCCTTCGGCAATCTGCTCGACGATGTGGTCGCATTCGCCCGGTCCAATGGCCTCAGCGGCAACGACGTGCTGGTCAGCGGCCACAGCCTCGGCGGCCTGGCGGTAAACAGCATGGCCGACTTGAGCGGTGACAAGTGGGGTGGGTTCTTTGCTGACTCCAATTACATCGCCTACGCCTCGCCCACCCAGAGCAGTGGTGACAAGGTGCTGAATATCGGTTACGAAAACGACCCGGTGTTTCGTGCCCTCGACGGGTCTACTTTCAGCAGCGCTTCGGTAGGCGTGCACGACGCGCCGCATGCCTCGACCACCGATAACATCGTCAGCTTCAACGATCACTACGCCTCGAGCGCCTGGAACGTGCTGCCGTTTTCGATCCTGAATATTCCGACGTGGATTTCGCACCTGCCCACGGGCTATGGCGACGGCATGACCCGCGTGCTCGAGTCGAAGTTCTATGACCTGACCAGCCGCGACTCGACAATCATTGTCGCCAACCTCTCCGACCCGACGCGGACCAACACGTGGGTGCAGGCGCTCAACCGCAACGCCGAAACCCACAAGGGCAGCACCTTCATCATCGGCAGTGACGGCAACGACCTGATCCAGGGCGGCAGCGGCAATGACTACCTGGAGGGACGCGCCGGCAACGACAACTTCCGTGACAGCGGCGGCTACAACGTCATCCTTGGCGGGCAGGGCAGCAACACCCTCGACTTGCAGCAAACGGTGAAGAACTTTGATTTTGCCAACGACGGCGCCGGCAATCTGTACATCCGCGATGCCAACGGCGGGATCAGCATCACCCGCGACATCGGCAGCATCGTGACCAAAGAGCCGGGTTTTCTCTGGGGCGTATTCAAGGACGACGTGCTGCACAGCGTCACTGCGACGGGTTTGAACGTCGGCGGTAACCTGACCGCTTACGAATCGAGTGTTAAAGGCACGGCCGGTGCCGACACGCTCAAGGCGCATGCGGACGGCGATTGGCTGTTTGGCCTTGAGGGCAATGATCATTTGCTCGGCGGCGCGGGCAATGACGTGTTTGTCGGTGGCGCTGGCAACGACCTGCTGGAATCGGGCGGCGGGGCGGATACGTTTCTGTTCAGCGGCGCGTTCGGCCAGGACCGGGTGGTTGGCTATACGGCCGATGACAAACTGGTGTTTCTCGGCGTGCAGGGTGTGTTGCCGGGGGATGATTTGCGCGCCCATGCCTCAGCGGTCGGGCACGACACCGTGCTGACGTTTGGTGCCGATTCGGTGACCTTGGTCGGCGTGGCGCTGGGGAGTTTGAGCGCCGCCGGGGTCGTTATCGCCTGAGGTTGATGCGGGGCCTGTGCCGGCCCCTTCAAGCCTAAACATACAAGCGAGCCTGCTCGCGAACATCACACGGCATGATCATTCCCACGCTCCGCGTGGGAACGATCGGCGTGGATCAGTCTTCCTTGCGCACGGTCGCGACTTCATCAGCGCGAACCTTGACCTTGGCTCCGGAAATATCCTCGAACTCATAGAAACCATCTTCGGTCTCGGTCTTCGGCATGTCCTCGGTCAGGTACTGGGTGCCGTTCTGCAGCGTCACCACGGTCTGGGTCGAACAGCCGCCCAGCGCCAACAGGGCTGCAACCGCTACAGGAATACCCAGCATCTTGATTTTCATACCCACCTCTGACTCCTTGCTTGAATGTGATTGCGGGCATTGTCGGCCCTGTAACGCGGTTGGTGCCAGCCTCGGCGGAAAAGTTCGATGACGGCGCGAAAAAATGCCATTGATCTTTTTCCGTTTGCGCCGGGCAGGGTTGAGCTGCTATCTGTACGCATAACCAGTGTTCGCTTGCCGTGGCTTTGAATTCCCGTGACCTCCAACCCTCTCGACGATCCGTTCTATTACCTCAACAACTTCCAGCAAGTGCTTGATTGGCTTGGACTTCGCTATGCCGATCTGATGAGCGAGAGCGAGCATGGCTTCATTCGCGACTTCAATGCGCTGCCGCAAGCCTCGCAGGGACTGCTGGTACGCATGGTCATGCGCAAAGGCATTCATTTTCGCGCGAGCAAACTCAATTACCTGGAAATTGGCGACATCGCTGCGGCGGCGCAGCCGTTGCTCGATCAAGGCTGGCTCGACGAGCACGCCGCGCTGACACTGGCCGAGCTGTTCGATGTGCTGCTCAAGGCCGAACTGGTGCAAGCCTTTGGCGCCTTCATAACGCAGCCGAAAGGGCGCAAGGATGAATGGCTGCCCTTGCTCGCCGAGCAATTCACCGAGGCGCAAACCCTGCGCAACTGGGCGCCGCAACTGGCTGACCGGCTATTCAGCCTGACCCTGATGGATTTGTGTGATCGTCTGCGCCTGATGTTCTTCGGCAATCTCTATCAGGACTGGTCGGAGTTCGTGCTGGCCGACCTTGGCATCTTCACTTATGAAAAAGTCGAATTCTGCGCTGACTCCCGCGGCCTGCGCAGCCGCGAAGACGTCGATGCCTGCCTGTTCCTGCATCAGTGCCAGTTGCGCTTCGAGGCCGGTGAACCGCTGGAGGCGATCGCCGCACAGATCAACGCCGTGCAATTGGACAACCCGTGGCTGCGCCGCCGGCAAGCCAAGGCATTGTTCCAGATCGGCCAGTATGGCGAGCGCATCGGCGATTTCGCGCTGGCTCTGAGCGTTTATCGTGACTGTGCTTATCCGGGCGCGCGATTGCGCATGATCCGCGTGCTCGAACGCTGCGGCGAATATGCATTGGCGCTGGAACTCGGCACGCTGGCCGAACAGGCTCCGCAAAGCGCGGCCGAGCAGCAAGGCTTGCAGCGCATCGTCCCGCGGCTGCGGCGTAAACTCGGTGGCCCGCCGCTCAAGCGTGCCAAGGCCAGAGAGGTCGAGCGCCTCGACTTGCACCTGCCGCGCGCCGATCCGGCGCGGTCAGTGGAATATCACGTGCAAGCGCACCTGCATGCCGATGATGGCCCGGTGCATTACGTCGAGAACAGCCTGATCAATTCGCTGTTCGGCCTGTTGTGCTGGCCGGCGATCTTCGCGCCGTTGCCGGGTGCGTTCTTTCACCCGTTCCAGCGCGGCCCGGTCGATCTGCTCAGCGAAGACTTCCTCGAGCGCCGCGCCGAGCTGTTTCAGGCCTGCCTGGGCGAACTCGATGACGGCCGCTACGCCGAGACGATTCGCCAGCGCTTCGTCGACAAGTGGGGCATCCAGTCGCCGTTCGTGTTCTGGGGCGCGCTCAACGAAGACTTGCTGGAGCAGGCGCTGGCCTGTCTGCCCGCCCAACACCTGAAACACTGGTTCAACCGATTGCTGCTCGACATCAAGGCCAACCGCGCCGGCATGCCGGACCTGGTCCAGTTCTGGCCGCAGCACAAGACCTACCGGATGATCGAAGTCAAAGGCCCCGGCGACCGCTTGCAGGACAATCAATTGCGCTGGCTGGAGTTCTGCCATGAGCACCAGATGCCGGTGGCGGTGTGTTACGTGCAGTGGGTGGAGCAGAGCGCTTGAGTTACAGCGTTGCCGTGCGTGCACTGTGCGAGTTCACCGCCAAGACCGGCGACCTCGACCTGCGCTTCACCCCGTCACCGACCGCGCTGGAAGGCATCGTCGGCCATCGCACGGTGGCCTCGCGGCGCAGCGAGCAATACCAGAACGAAGTGGCGCTGCAAGGCGAGTTCGGTCAACTGCGGGTCAAGGGCAGGGCGGACGGCTACGACCCGACGCAAAACTGCCTGGAAGAAGTCAAAACCTATCGCGGCGACTTGAGCAAGCAGCCGGCTAATCATCGCCAGTTGCACTGGGCGCAGGCGAAGATCTATGGCTGGTTGATGTGCGAGAAACTGCAACTGGAGCAGATCAATCTGGCGCTGGTGTATTTCGACATCGTCAGCGAAAAGGAAACCTGCCTGGTCGAATCCCACAGTGCCGAGTCACTCCAGGCGTTTTTCACGCAGCAGTGCGGCGTGTTCCTGCAATGGGCCGAGCAGGAAATGGCCCACCGCGAGGCGCGCAATCTGGCTGCGCAGCGACTGGCGTTTCCGCATGCGGATTTTCGCCCGGGCCAGCGGCATCTGGCCGAATCAGTGTTCAAAGCCGTCAGCACCGGCCGCTGTCTGATGGCCCAGGCGCCAACCGGCATTGGCAAAACCCTCGGTACGCTGTTCCCAATGCTCAAGGCCTTGGCGCCGCAGCAACTGGACAAGGTGTTCTTTCTCACCGCCAAGACCCCGGGGCGCAAACTGGCGCTGGATGCCAGCCAGGTGTTGTTCAGGCAAGCGCCGGACTTGCCGCTGCGGGTGATGGAAATGGTTGCCCGCGACAAGGCCTGCGAACACCCGGACAAGGCCTGTCATGGCGAATCCTGTCCGCTGGCCCAGGGTTTTTACGATCGCTTGCCGGCCGCCCGCGAAGCCGCCAGCCTGATCAACCTTCTGGATCAGGCTGCGATGCGTGAGGTCGCCGCGCAACACAGTGTGTGTCCTTATTATCTGAGTCAGGAAATGGCTCGCTGGGCCGACGTGGTGGTTGCCGACTACAACTATTACTTCGACTTCAGCGCGCTGTTGTTCGGCCTGGCCCAGCTCAATCAGTGGAGAGTCGCGGTGCTCGCCGACGAGGCGCACAACCTCGTGGAGCGCGGCCGGCAGATGTACAGCGCCAGCCTTGATCAATTCACGCTCGCCAGCGTGCGCAAAACCGCACCCGCAGCGCTGAAGAGTTCCCTGCAACGGGTCAACCGCGAATGGAACGCGCTGCATGCGCCGCAACTGGCGGCATATCAGGCGTACGACAAGGCGCCGGACAAACTCCTGCAAGCCATATCGCTGTGTTGCGCGGCCATTGGCGATTACCTCAACGAGCATCCGCAAGGCCTCGACAGCGGTCTGCAGAGTTTCTATTTCGACCTGCTGCAATTTGCCCGGGTCGCCGAGCTGTACGACGAGCATTACCTGTTCGATATCAGCAAACGCGACCTCGACCGCAAGCGTCCACTGTCGCAACTGTGCCTGCGCAACGTGGTGCCGGCGGCGTTCATCGGCCCGCGCCTGACCGCGGCGCGCAGCAGTGTGCTGTTCTCGGCCACGCTCAGCCCGCGCAACTATTACGCCGACCTGCTGGGCACGCCCGCCGACACGGTGTGCATCGACGTCGAATCGCCGTTCAGCGCCGAGCAGTTGCAGGTGCGCATCGTCAGCCAGATCTCCACCCGCTTCAATCATCGCCAGGCTTCGCTGGGGCCCATTGTCGAGCTGATCGCCCGCCAGTTCAGCGAGCGCCCGGGCAACTATCTGGCGTTCTTCAGCAGTTTCGATTACCTGCAACAGGTCGCGACGTTATTGGCCGAACGCCACCCGCACATCACTCAATGGCTGCAGTCGCGGGGCATGGCCGAGGGGGCGCGGCAGGCGTTTCTCGAGCAGTTCAGCGCCGACAGCCAGGGCGTCGGCTTTGCGGTGCTGGGCGGCGCGTTTGGGGAGGGCATCGATTTGCCCGGCGCACGGCTGATCGGTGCCTTCATTGCCACGCTGGGGCTGGCACAGCTCAACCCGGTCAACGAGCAGATGAAGCGGCGCATGGCGGCGATTTTTGGTGCCGGCTACGATTACACTTATCTGTACCCGGGGATGCAAAAAGTCGTACAGGCCGCCGGCCGGGTGATCCGTACCCGCGAGGATCGTGGCACGGTGATGCTGATCGACGACCGCTTTGCCGAAAGCCGCATCCAGCAGCTGCTGCCGCGCTGGTGGGCGATCAAAAGCGCGCCGGCACTTTTCAAATCGGCGGATTCACGCATACTTCAGCCCATGACAGTGGCTGGTGAGTGTGATGAGTGAAAACAACAGAACCGCAGCGATCGAAGACAGCCGTTTCCGGCTGCTGATCGATGCGGTTGTCGACTACGCGATCTACATGATCGACCCCGACGGTACCATCACCAGCTGGAACTCCGGCGCCAAGCGTTTCAAAGGTTATGAAGAAGCGGAAATCATCGGCGAGCACTTTTCCCGCTTCTATACCCCTGAAGACCGCGCCAACGGCATGCCGCAACGGGCGCTCGACACAGCGATCCGCGAAGGGCGCTTCGAAGGTGAGGGATGGCGGGTACGCAAGGACGGCACGCATTTCTGGTCGCACGTAGTGATCGACCCGATCATGGACCCCGACGGCAATCTGCTCGGTTTCGCCAAGATTACCCGCGACCTCACCGACCGCAAGATGGCCGAGGAAACCCTCAAGCAAAGCGAACAGCAGTTCCGCCTGCTGGTGCAGGGCGTCACCGACTACGCCATTTACATGCTCAGCCCCGAGGGCTGCGTCAGCAACTGGAACCAGGGCGCCCAGCGCATCAAGGGTTACTTGCCGGAAGAAATCATCGGCCAGCATTTTTCGATTTTCTATACCCCCGAAGACCGCGAACTTGGCGAGCCGCAGCGTTCGCTGGCGATTGCCATCCGCGAAGGCCGGTTCGAGAACCGCAGCTGGCGGATGCGCAAGGACGGCACGCGCTTTCTGGCGCACGTGGTGGTCGATGCGATTCGCGGTGACACCGGCACGCTGCTCGGCTTTGCCAAGATCACCCGCGACGTGACCGAGGCGTACGAGGCGCAGCAAGCCCTGGAAAAAACCCGTGAGGCGTTGTTCCAGGCGCAGAAGATGCAGGCAATCGGTCAGCTAAGCGGCGGCGTTGCCCATGATTTCAACAACCTGCTGACAGTGATCCTCGGCAATCTCGAAATCGTGCAGAAGCGCATTGGCGACGCGCCGAAAATCGCCCGTCTACTGGAAAACGCCACCCAAGGCGCTTTGCGCGGTGTTTCGCTGACCCAGCGCATGCTGGCCTTCGCCCGGCGTCAGGAACTGAAAACCGAATCGGTGGACATCCCGCAACTGGTGCAAGGCATCACTGGGCTGCTGCGCAGTTCGCTGGGGCCGGGGATTCGCATCGAAACGCGCTTTCCCGAAGATCTGCAGCCAGTGCTGGCCGACAGCAATCAGCTGGAACTGGCAATCCTCAATCTGGCCACCAATGCCCGCGACGCCATGCCCGAGGGCGGCACGGTGATTATTCAGGCGCAAGCCGAAGTGGTTCTGGAACTTAGCCATTCGACATTGCCGGCGGGGCGTTACGTGTGCCTGAGCCTGAGCGACACCGGCGAAGGCATGGACGAAGCCACGCTGGCCTGCGCCCGCGATCCGTTCTTTACCACCAAGGGCCTGGGCAAAGGCACCGGACTGGGCTTGTCAATGGTGCATGGCTATATTGAGCAGTTGGGCGGGCGCTTTATTCTCAAGAGCGAGAAGGGCCACGGCACAGCGGCGCAGCTGTGGATTCCGGTGGCGCTTGAGCGAGCGGTCAGTCGCCCGATGTACAGCAACGCGGCGCCAATTAAAGTGCCCAGGCTCAGTGTGCTGGTGGTCGATGACGATTCGCTGGTGCTGACCAGCACCAGTCTGCTGCTCGAAGACCTCGGCCATCGTGTCATCGGTGCGACTTCCGGCGCCAAGGCGCTGGCACTGTTCGATCAGGGCGAAGTGATCGATCTGGTGATCACCGACATGGCCATGCCGCACATGAGCGGCGCGCAACTGGCCCATGCCATACGCCTGCTCAAGCCGGATCTGCCGATCATCCTCGCGACCGGTTACGCCGAACGCCTTGAAGGCTTCGCCGCCGAACTGCCGCGCCTGCCGAAACCGTTCACCCAGTTGAATCTGGCGCAGATCATCGCCCAGTCGATGACGTGACGCGCTGGTCGATCCGGCTGAACTAGTCTGGGTGCGTGCCTTTCCAAAATGTCTTGATCATTTTTGGAGGGCACGTCTCTTGCCTCGCATATTGACCCAGCCAAGCGCTGCTGAAGAAGCCTTGGCCGAACACGACGCCAAGATGTTTGGCTCACCCAAGGAACGGCTGGACTTCTATCGCCGGGAGATCCAGTACGAAACCAGCATCCTCGCCAACCGCACCGACGCCTATCTGGCGGCGCAGTCGTTTCTGGTGATCGCTTTCGCCTCGTGCATGGCCAACCTCAACCCCGAATGGGGCAAGATGTTCACCCTAGTCGTGCCGCCGTTTCTGGCGCTGCTTGGCGTGCTCAGTTCACTGAACGCCTGGCCAGGGATTCGTGCGGCCTACGACATCATCGACCACTGGCACTTCAAACAGAGCCAGTTGCTGCACAGTGAGCCGGTGATGGGTGCGGCGTATGACGAATCACCGCTGTTCAGCGAAATGGAATCGAGCCACAAGGGTTATCGCAAGTCGCTGCTGTTTTCGGTGCGCACGCCTTGGATCTTCGCCACGTTCTGGGTGATGTTGGGGGTTTATTCGGTGTTTATACAGGTGACCAATCCGTAAAGAGATTGGTCGGCGGGGGAAAGTCTTGCAATTCAATCAGTTTCCCCCTCACTGGCCAGAGTGAGGGGGCTGGTAACCTGCTATGCGGTTTCAAGCTCGCGCCGCGAACTCACAGCATTCTGCACTGCCGCCGGAATCGGCGGAAAATCCTCATTCAGCACACACAGATGATCAATCGCATCTTCAAATTTCGCATCGGCTTTCTTGCGCAGTGCCCGGTATTGCTCAAAGCGTTCGAAGTCGGTAGGCGTCTGTTCCAGCAGCGCGTTGGCCGCTCGGTTCAGTTCGTGGGCTTCTTCGAACAGTTGACGATTGCGTTCCAGAGCCAGTGCTCTGCAAGCCTTGATTTGCGCAGGAGTCGAGCATTCGTTCATGACCGTAACCTTGTTTGTGTCGGGGTTCCGTTTAATAGGCTGTTCACCGCAGGGGAACCGAACCTGCCGGGCCGCGCTGGATGATTGGCGCGGTTAAAGTTGTGACCCTTGAGTCGCACCCGCCGATCCATTTTTTTTCAGAAAAATCTTCGATGATTTCAAGCGAGGCGTTGCGGTTGATGAATCAGCTTTTTCGTTCCTTCAAGCTTTCATAGCGTGCCAGCATCGGCTGGGTGCTGATGCCATGCAGCAGAATGCTCAGCGCTACCACGGAAAGGGTGAGGTCGGTGCAGACCTTGGCCACGTCGGAATCCAGGCCATGGTTCAGCGCGAAGAACAGATAAAACAGGCTGCCGATGCCACGAATGCCGAACCAGCCGATCAATAAACGCTGCGGCCCGCTGAGCAGATTGCCCCAGGGCATCAACGCAACGCTCAGCGGCCGGATCAGACAAAACAGCACCGCGCTGATCCACAGCGCCCGCCAATCCCAGTGGGCAATCAGGACGACGCCGAGCAGGGTCACCAGAAACACTTCCATCGCCCGCTCGACCAGACTGCCAAAAGCCAGCATGTCTCCCATCATGATGCCCGCCGCGACCTGGCTGTCTTCCAGCCGCTCGGTGTCGCCATGCACAGCGTTTTCGGGTTCGACGTTCTGATGGCCCACCACCGGCTGCACCAGATGCTCGGCAGGCGCTTGGGTGATCCCGGTGGACTTCACTTCCTCCTGACGCAGACCGAGGCCGGCGGCAAACACCGCGAGGAAGCCGTAGCCGCCGATGGCATCGGCCACCACGTAGGAAAGCGCGATCAGTGCGAGGGTCAGGTAATCGTTGGGGCCCAGGGTGCTGTCTTCGTTGTGAATGCGCAGCGACAAGGCGATGCGGCCGATGCCACGGCCCATTGCGTAACCGACCAACAGACCTGCCGGCACTGCCCAGAGCAAATCGTTTAAAAACCACTGTTGCAACTCCCTGAAACTGCCGTCGGTGTGCAGCAGCAATAAGCCGAGAAATACAAAGGGGAAGGCCACACCGTCGTTGAGCCCGGCTTCACCGGAGAGGCCGAAGCGCACGCTGTCGACGTCCTGCGCATCATTGACCTGCACCAGCGCCGCCAGCACCGGATCGGTTGGCGCCAGCATCGCGCCGATCAGCAGCGAAGGCCCCCACGCCAATTGCAGGCCCCAATGCAGCAGCAGACATACGCCGATGATGCTCAGGATCATCACCGGCCCCGCCAGACCAAAGGCGATGCGCCAGGTCTTGTTGCCCAGCGGCAAGCGCAGCTTCAGGCCACAGACAAACAAGGAAAAAAGCACCGCCACTTCCGTCAGGTGCTCCATCCACAACGACGATTCTTCCAGTGACAATTTCAACAAATCGAGGCCACTGGGTCCGATGGCAATGCCCAACAGCAGGCATACCGCTGAAGTGGTCACCGGCATCCAGCGCAGCCACGAGGACGTCAGGGCCAACGTCAGCAACACGGCGCCGAGCACCGCAACCCACACGCCGAAACTCATGAGCGCTCACTGCAGTGAATGTTCAAGAACAGTCGCATCGGGTCAGCTCACGGTCGTACGAAGGTACTCGGGGATGAGCACGTTGAACCACAGCAGAATCATCGAGACGAGCATGGTCACCAGCACCAGCAAACCAACGCCCCATACGCACGCCGAATACAGCAGGCCTTGCTCCTTGCGTTCATGCATGAAAGTCGGCAGGCCGACGAACAGCAGGAATGTCGAATAGATTGACGCCGCGCCGAGCACTAGAATCGCCAGCCAGCGGCTCGGGTACAACCCGGCAATCCCGGCAATGAAGAACGGGGTCACCGTGTAAGCGGCAAAACCGATGCATTGATTCAGCGTCGGCCGCGCATCGAATGAACGCGACATCCAGCGAACGAAACCGCCCATGACCGCAACACCCGCGACAATCGTCACGTACAGCAGCACGCTCAACTGCAGCGCGCTGGCGGTGCTCAAACGCACGTTTTCACCCACCGCGAGGCTCCAGCCGACGTAGGCGGTGCCGATGAACAGGCACACGGCGGGAATCAGCGCGAGCAGCAGCAAATGGGCGAGGTAGTGGCGGGGATGGGTTTCTTCCTCGCGGCGGATATCGGTCCAGGCGAAGTTGGGTTGGGTGAAGAGTCTGACGAGGGGGGCGGACATGACAACCTCCTGTTCCTGTTGGCCCGTAGGCGCTTACTGGTATGGAGGGATGCCATGCCGCTGGGGTTCAGTTTTTCTGCTGCACGGTTACAGCATCGGTTTGCCGCCGGTCACGCCGTAGCGCTGACCGGTGATGTAGCTGGCTTCGTCGGAGGCCAGCAGCACGTAAATCGGCGCCACTTCCACCGGTTGGCCAGGACGGCCGAGCGGGGTGCTGCCGCCGAAGTTCTGCACTTCTTCGTCGGGCATGGTCGAGACGATCAGCGGCGTCCAGATTGGGCCGGGTGCGACGCTGTTGACGCGAATTTCCTTCGGCCCGAGCATCTGCGCCAGACCACCGGTGAAGTTGGCGATCGCACCTTTGGTGGTGGCGTAGGCCAGCAGGGTCGGTTTGGGCATGTCCGAGTTGACCGAACTGGTGTTGATGATCGAGGAGCCGGGCCCCATGTGCTTGATCGCCGCCTGACAGATCCTGAACATGGCGGTGATGTTGACGTCGAACGTCATCACCCATTCGTCGTCGGGGATTTCTTCGAAGTTTTCGTGGGTCATCTGGAACGCGGCGTTGTTGACCAGCACATCAATGCGGCCAAAGCGCTCGACGGTCTTGTCAACCAGCGCCTGGCACTGCGCTTTTTCGGCGATATCGCCCGGCAGCAGCAGGCACTGACGCCCGGCCTGCTCGACCCAACGCGCGGTTTCCTTGGCGTCTTCGTGTTCGTTCAGGTAAGCAACGGCAACGTCGGCGCCTTCACGGGCGAAGGCAATTGCGACGGCGCGACCAATGCCGCTGTCAGCGCCAGTGATCAGCGCAATCTTGCCGGCGAGGCGGCCGGACCCGACGTAGCTTTGCTCGCCGCAGTCTGGGTACGGTTCCATTTTGCGTTGCGAGCCAGGCACCGGTTGGGCTTGTTTCGGGAAGGGTGGTTTTGGATAGTCAGTCATCGCAGGGTCTCCTGATTTCAAGGCCAGTGTTCCGGGTTGACCCGGTGGCTTCGCCGTGAGTTCGATCGGATTTGCGATGGATTTTTCAGAAAATGCTCACACCCAATGTGGGCGCGGGCTTGCTCGCGAAGGCGGTCTGTCATTCAACGATGATGTTGACTGGAATACCGCATTCGCGAGCAAGCCCGCTGCCACATGACCTGATTGTGCCAGTGGGATGTCAGCTGTTGCGTTTAGCCAAAGCCCGCTCCATCCGCGCAATGCCTTCTTCGAGCAGCGCCCGCGGGCAACCGAAGTTCAATCGCACAAACTGCTGATGCCGGTCGCCAAAATCCAGCCCGGCACTCAGGCCGACCTTGCCCTGCTCAAGGAAGAACCGCTGCGGATCGGGCAGGTCCAGCGCCGTGCAATCGAGCCACGCCAGATAAGTGCCCTGCGGCACGTTAATGCTCACGCCCGGCAGGCGCGTGCGCACGGCATCCACCAGCCAGTCGCGGTTGGCCTGCAGGTAGGTTTTCAGTTCGGCGAGCCACGGGCCGGCTTCGCTGTAGGCGACGCGAGTGGCTTCCATGCCCAGCGGATTGACGCTGTCGACCATGCCGCAGCGGGCGTGGTTGACGCGTTCGCGCAGGGCGGCGTCCTGAATGATCATGAATGAGGTCTTGAGACCGGCGATGTTGTAGGCCTTGCTCGCCGACATCAGCGTGATCGTACGTTTGGAAATCTCGGGGCTCAGCGATGCGGTGGGAATGTGCACGCGGCCGTCGAAGCACAGTTCGGCGTGGATTTCGTCGGAGATGATCCACGCGTCCTGCGCTGCGCAGATATCCGCCACTGCCTGCAATTCTTCGCGATCGAAGACCTTGCCGATCGGGTTGTGCGGATTGCTCAACAGCAGGGCGCCGCCGCCTTTCAGCGACTCGCGCAGTGCGTCCAGTGGCGTGGCGTAGGTGCCATCGGCCTGGGCGTTGAATTCCAGTTCGACCTTGTTCAGGCCCCAATGCCCCGGCGCATGACGCAGTGGCGGGTAGTTCGGCACTTGCACGACGACATTCTGCTGCGCCTGGACCAAAGCCTTGAGGGCCATGTTGAAGCCCGACTCCACGCCCGGCAGGAAAATCAGCTCCCGCGGCTGGACACGCCACGCGTATTTGTTCCACAGGTCGGCGACGATGGCTTCGCGCAGGTTGTCCTGCGCCACGCTGTAACCGAGCAGTGGATGCAGCAGGCGCTGCTGCAAGGCTTCGACGATGACCGGTGGCGCGGCAAAATCCATGTCAGCGACCCACATCGGCAACACATCGGCCGGGTAGCGGCTCCACTTGGTGCTGCCAGTCTGGTGGCGGTCGAACAACTGATCAAAATCGAAAGTCATGCGCGGTCTCGTCAAGGCAGGATTGGTACTGGGCGCCATGATAAGCCTATGGCCCAAGTGGAGCACTCAAATCCTGTGGGAGGGACCTTGCCCCAAATGCGGGGTTGGCCTGCATATGCGTTGACTGACTCAATGCCTTCGCGAGCAAGCCCGCTCCCACAGGGATTTCGGGCGCGCACCGTCTGATCCCTGAGCCAGCACAGGTTTACCGATGCATGACCGATTGCCGCCGACGGTCGGTTTTCACACAGTCCGCAAGGTCTTTGTCTACAGTGAAAAAGCCAGCGCCGTCGCGCTGCAACCGTGATTGTCCAGATAAAGCCCGGCACAAGTACCGGGTTCCACCTGATCAGGAGTGCACGATGGATCTCAGCCGTCGTCAGTTCTTCAAGGTCGCAGGTCTAGGCCTTGCAGGCTCAAGCCTGGGCGCGTTGGGCATGGCCCCGACGGCGGCCTTCGCCGAGCAGGTGCGCCACTTCAAGCTCGCCCACACCCGTGAAACCCGCAACACCTGCCCGTATTGCTCGGTCGGTTGCGGTTTGATCATGTACAGCCAGGGCGATGCCGGCAAGAACGTGGCGCAAAACATCATTCATATCGAAGGCGACGCCGACCACCCGGTCAATCGCGGCACGCTGTGCCCGAAAGGCGCGGGCCTGCTCGACTTCATTCACAGCCCCGGCCGTTTGCAGTACCCACAGGTGCGCAAGCCCGGCAGCAATGAATGGACGCGCATCGGCTGGGACGAAGCCCTTGATCGCATCGCCGACCTGATGAAGGCCGACCGCGACGCCAACTTCATCGAGAAAAATGCCAACGGGCAAACGGTGAATCGCTGGCTGACCACCGGTTTCCTCGCGGCATCGGCGGCATCCAACGAAGCCGGCTACATCACCCAGAAAGTGATTCGCAGCCTCGGCCTGCTGGGGTTCGATAACCAGGCGCGTGTCTGACACGGCCCGACGGTGGCAAGTCTTGCCCCGACGTACGGCCGTGGTGCCATGACCAATACCTGGACCGATATCGCTAACGCGAATCTGATCCTGGTAATGGGCGGCAACGCAGCAGAAGCGCATCCGTGCGGCTTCAAATGGGTGACCGAGGCCAAGGCGCACAACGCGGCGCGGCTGATCGTGGTGGATCCGCGTTTTACCCGGACCGCCTCGGTGGCCGACTATTACGCGCCGATCCGCACCGGCACCGACATCGCCTTCATGGGCGGTTTGATCAATTACCTGCTGACCGAGGACAAGATCCAGCACGAATACGTGCGCAATTACACCGATGTGTCGTTCATCGTCAAAGCCGGCTATGGCTTCGAAGACGGCCTGTTCAGCGGTTATGACGCGCAGAAACGCAGCTACACCGACAAGTCCGGCTGGGGCTACGAATTTGCCGAGGACGGTTTCGTGCGGGTCGACCCGACCCTGCAAGACCCGCGCTGCGTCTATCAGTTGATGAAGCAGCATTACAGCCGCTACAACATCGACCTGGCCAGCCAGATCTGCGGCATGCCGGTCGACGCGATGCAGAAAATCTGGGAAGAAATCGCTACCTGCTCTACACCGGGCAAGACCATGACGATTCTCTATGCCCTCGGCTGGACGCAACACTCGATCGGTGCGCAGATCATCCGCAGCGCGGCGATGGTGCAATTGCTGCTGGGCAACGTCGGCATGCCCGGCGGCGGAGTCAACGCCTTGCGCGGGCACTCGAACATCCAGGGCCTGACCGACCTCGGTCTGCTGTCCAATGCCTTGCCTGGCTACCTCACGCTGCCCAGCGACAGCGAGCAGGATTACGGCCAGTTCATCTACAAGCGCACGCAGGTGCCGCTAAGGCCGGGGCAGCTGTCGTACTGGCAGAACTACAGCAAATTCCACGTCAGCCTGATGAAATCCTGGTACGGCGCCAACGCCACCGCCGACAACAACTGGCTGTTCGACCATTTGCCGAAGCTCGACATTCCCAACTACGACGTGCTGAAAATGTTCGACCTGATGAGCCAGGGCAAGGTCAACGGCTACTTCTGCCAAGGCTTCAATCCGATCGCCGCATTGCCGGACAAGAACCGCGTGATGGGCGCTTTGGCCAAGCTCAAGTGGCTGGTGGTCATGGATCCGCTCGCTACGGAAACCTCGGAGTTCTGGCAAAACGTCGGGCCCTACAACGACGTGAAAACCGCCGAAATCCAGACCGAAGTCATCCGTCTGCCCACTACGTGTTTTGCCGAAGAGGACGGCTCGCTGGTCAACAGCAGCCGCTGGCTGCAATGGCACTGGAAGGGCGCCGACGGCCCGGGCGAGGCGCAGACTGACATTCGCATCATGAGCGAATTGTTCCTGCGCTTGCGCCAGCGCTATCAAACCGAAGGCGGCAAGTTTCCTGACCCACTGCTGAAACTGTCGTGGCCGTACAAGATCCCTGACGAGCCTTCGCCGGAGGAACTGGCGCGGGAAATCAACGGCACCGCCGTCAGCGATTTCACCGACGCCAGTGGCGTCACGGTCAAGGCGGGCACTCAGCTGGCCGGCTTCGGGTTGCTCAAGGATGACGGCAGCACCGCGTCCGGTTGCTGGATTTTCGCTGGCAGCTGGACCGAGGCCGGTAACCAGATGGCCCGGCGCGATAACGCCGACCCGTTCGGCATGCATCAGCATCAGGGCTGGGCATGGGCGTGGCCGGCCAATCGGCGGATTCTCTACAACCGCGCCTCGTCGGACCCGGCGGGCAAACCGTGGGATGCGAAAAAGCGTCTGGTGTGGTGGAACGGCAAGACCTGGACCGGCACCGATGTGCCGGATTACAAGGCCGACGTGCCGCCGGAAGCCGGGATGAATCCGTTCATCATGAACCCCGAAGGCGTGGCGCGGCTCTTCGCCGTCGACAAGATGAACGAAGGGCCATTCCCCGAGCACTACGAGCCGTTCGAAACGCCGATCGGCATCAACCCGTTGCACCCGCAGAACAAGCAAGCCACCAGCAACCCGGCGGCGCGGATCTTCGATTCGGTCTGGGAAACCCTCGGCGAAGCCAAGGACTTCCCGTACGCCGGCACCAGCTATCGGCTCACCGAGCATTTCCACTTCTGGAGCAAGCACTGCAAGTTGAACGCGATTGCCCAACCCGAGCAGTTCGTCGAAATCGGCGAAGTGCTGGCGAACGAGAAGGGCATCGCTGCCGGTGATCGCGTGCGCGTCAGTTGCAAGCGCGGCTTCATCGAAGCGGTGGCGGTAGTGACCAAACGCATCCGGCCGCTGCAGGTCAACGGCCAGGTCGTGCATCAGATCGGCATCCCGTTGCACTGGGGTTTTACCGGCCTGACGCGTCACGGTTACCTGACCAACACCCTGGTGCCGTTCCTCGGCGATGGCAACACCCAGACCCCGGAATCCAAGTCATTCCTGGTCAACGTGGAGAAACTGTAAATGGCCAGCCAAGACATCATTGCCCGCTCGGCCACCACCACGGTGCCGCCGTCGGTGAGGACTCAGCAAGGCGTCGCCAAGCTGATCGACACCACCAAATGTATCGGCTGCAAGGCCTGCCAGGTCGCCTGCTCGGAATGGAACGAGCTGCGCGACGAGGTCGGCCACAACCACGGCACCTACGACAATCCGCAGGACCTGACGGCGGATTCGTGGACGCTGATGCGCTTCACCGAGCATGAAACCGACGCCGGCAACCTTGAATGGCTGATCCGCAAGGACGGCTGCATGCACTGCGCCGAGCCCGGTTGTCTGGCCGCGTGCCCGAGCCCCGGGGCGATCATTCAGCACGCCAACGGCATCGTCGATTTCGATCAGGACCACTGCATTGGTTGTGGCTATTGCATCACCGGTTGCCCGTTCAACATTCCGCGCATCTCGCAAAAGGATCACAAAGCCTACAAATGCACACTGTGTTCCGATCGCGTCGCGGTGGGGCTGGAGCCGGCCTGCGTGAAAACCTGCCCGACCGGCGCCATCGTTTTCGGCACCAAGGAAGACATGAAAGAGCACGCCGCCGAACGCATCGTCGATCTGAAAAGCCGTGGCTTTGACAACGCCGGCCTGTATGACCCGCAAGGCGTCGGTGGCACCCACGTCATGTACGTCTTGCACCACGCCGACACGCCGAAACTGTATGCCGGTTTGCCCGATCACCCGGCGATCAGTCCGCTGGCGGATTTGTGGAAAGGCGTCAGCAAACCCTTGGCGCTGCTGGCGATGGGCGCGGCGGTGATTGCCGGGTTCTTCCACTATGTGCGCGTCGGGCCGAATCGTGTCGAAGAAGATGAACAGCCGACGGCGCCCGACACTTCGGTGCACGTTGTCGACCCGGCGGTGCACACCTTCGATCCACGCGGGGAGGAGCGGCCATGAGTCACAAGACAATCCTGCGTTACAGCGCCAACCAGCGCACCAATCACTGGCTGGTGGCGATCCTGTTTTTCATGGCCGGGCTGTCGGGGCTGGCGTTGTTTCATCCGTCGCTGTTCTGGCTGAGTCACCTGTTCGGCGGCGGTACCTGGACGCGGATCCTGCACCCGTACATGGGCATCGCCATGTTCGTGCTGTTCCTCGGGCTGGTGTTCAGCTTCTGGCGCACCAATTTCTTCATCGCCAACGACCGCCAATGGCTGCGGCGGATCAATCGGGTCATGGTCAACGACGAAGAAAGCGTGCCGCCGGTGGGTAAGTACAACGCCGGGCAAAAGCTGCTGTTCTGGACTTTACTGCTGTGCATGCTCGGGTTGCTGTTCACCGGGCTGGTGATCTGGCGTGCGTGGTTCAGCGCGTATTTCGGCATCACCGCGATCCGCTGGGCCATGCTCCTGCATGCCTTGGCCGGGTTCGTGCTGGTGCTGAGCATCATCGTGCACATCTACGCTGGTTTGTGGATCAAGGGTTCGGTCGACGCCATGTTGCATGGCTGGGTCAGCCGGCCGTGGGCGAAAAAACACCATGAACTGTGGTACCGCGAGGTGACCCGCGACGAACAGCCTCGGGACCTGTCCGAGCGACCGCTGACGAAAAAGGGCTGACTTTTGCCAAGCATTCTGGAACCTGGGGAAATCGAAGCGGCGGCCAGTTCGCCGCCGTTTCTGTACCTGCCACCGCGTAACCTGTTTGCCCTGCGTGCCGAGCGCCTGGAGCGTCTGGCCGAGGGCAGTGGGCTGGCGGATTATCTGCGGCTGATCGCTGGTGTGTGCCGGGCGCAGCAACAGGTCTTCGACGATCCGCCGCTAACGGCAGCGTTCGATACGCAGCGCTTCGAAGCCTGTCAACAGCACGGTCTGCCGCCATTTGCGGCAGACACCTTGGTGCGTGAAGAGGTCTGGCAGCCATGGCTGGTGGCCTTGCTGCAGCGCTATGCGCCTGCGGATCAGCCAGCGGTCATCGACGCGCTGGACAGTCTGCGCGCCGCCCGTTCCGGTCAATTGCGCGCGTGGGCGGTGGCGCTGGTCAGCGGTCAGTATTCGCTGGTGCCGGCGGCGCTGGTGCCGTTTCTCGGCGCGGCGCTGCAAACCGCCTGGAGCCACTGGCTGCTCAGCGTGCCGCAGTTGCAACTCAAACCCGGCGACAGCCTCAGTCAATGCCCGGCCTGTGGTTCGCCGGCCATGGCCGGGGTGATCCGCCATCGCGGCAAGCACAACGGATTGCGTTATCTGGTGTGCTCACTGTGTGCCTGCGAATGGCATGTGGTGCGGGTCAAGTGCGTGTATTGCGAGCAGAGCAAGGGCCTTGAGTATCTCAGCCAGGAAGATGATCGGCACAGCGCCGAACAGGCGCCGCTGCGCGCCGAAGTCTGCCCGAGCTGTAACAGCTACTTGAAATTGCTGTATCTGGAGAACGATGCCGAGGCCGAGGCGCTGTCGGCGGACCTCGGCAGTTTGCTGCTGGACATGCGTCTGGCTCAGGATGGTTATCAGCGTCTGGCACCGAATCTGTTGCTGGCGCCGGGAGACGAATGAGCACAGCGTCTACACTGCTGGAGCACCCGTGGGAAGGGGCTTGCTCCCGAAGGGGCCTTTCCAGACACATCTTCTTTGGCTGACCCACCGCCTTCGCGAGCAAGCCCGCTCCCACCGGACTTCATCACTGCCGAAAAATGTGGGAGGGGGGCTTGCTCCCGAAGGGGCTGTTTCAGACCATCATCTTTAACTGACCTGCCACTTTCGCGAGCAGGCTCGCTCCCACAGTGCGTCTACACTGCTGAATACCTGTGGGAGGGGGCTTGCTCCCGAAGGGGCCTTTGCGGTCAAAACAGGAGTGTTTGATGTCTTCCAGCGTTGCCCTGCGGTTGCCGTCTATTGATGGGTTGTTGCGTCATCCGGCGTGCGCGCCGTTGGCCGAGCGTTACGGCCGGGATTCGTTGCTGACGGGACTGCGCCAGTTGCTCGATGAGCTGAGGCCTGGCGTGTTGAACGGGCAGTTGTCGGCCATTGAAATCGGCGCTGAAGTGCTCGCCGGGCGCGTCGGCGAGCGCTTGGCGCAACAGCAACGCAGCCAGGTACGCCGGGTATTCAATCTGACCGGCACGGTGCTGCACACCAATCTCGGCCGCGCGTTGTTGCCCGAAGAAGCCATCGAAGCGGTGCAAATGGCTGCACGTTATCCGCTGAATCTGGAATTCGATCTGGCCAGCGGCAAGCGCGGTGATCGCGACGACCTCATCGAGGGCATGATCCGCGAACTGACCGGCGCCGAAGCCGTGACCGTGGTCAACAACAATGCCGCTGCCGTGCTGCTGACCCTCAACAGCCTGGGCGCACGCAAGGAAGGCATCATCTCGCGCGGTGAGCTGATCGAGATCGGCGGCGCGTTCCGCATCCCCGACATCATGGCGCGTGCCGGCGTGCGCTTGCACGAAGTCGGCACCACCAACCGCACCCATGCCCGCGATTACGAGGCGGCGATCGGCCCGCGTAGCGGTTTGATCATGCGCGTGCATGCCAGCAACTACAGCATCGAGGGCTTCACCGCACGAGTGCCGACCGCTGCACTGGCCGAGTTGGCGCACACCCATGGCTTGCCGTTACTGGAGGATCTGGGTAGCGGCAGCCTGCTCGACCTGACCCGATGGGGGCTGCCGGCGGAACCGACGGTGCGCCAGGCATTGCTTGATGGCGCCGATATTGTCACCTTCAGCGGCGACAAATTGCTTGGAGGGCCGCAGGCCGGGTTGATTGTCGGGCGCAAAGAATTGATCGCGAAGATCAAGAAGAATCCGTTGAAACGCGCGCTGCGCGTCGACAAGTTGACCCTGGCCGCGCTGGAAGCGGTTCTTGGTTTGTACCGTGATCCGGACCGCCTCGCCGAGCGTCTGCCGAGCCTGCGCCTGCTGACCCGTTCGCAAACCGAGATTCATGCTCAGGCTGTGCGTTTGTCCCCTTTGCTTGCCGACGTGGTGGGGGAGGTCTGGCAGGTCAGCGCAGTCGAGGCCCTGGGCATGATCGGTAGCGGCAGCCAACCGGTGGCGCGTCTGCCGAGTGCAGCGCTGTGCTGTCGACCGCAGGTGTCCAAGCGTTGGCGCGGGCGCCATCTGCTCAATCTCGAAAAGGCGTTGCGCGGTCTGCCGGTTCCGGTGCTCGGGCGAATCGCCGACGACGCGCTGTGGCTGGATCTGCGTCAGCTCGACGATGAGCCGGCGTGGCTGGCGCAGTTGCCGCAATTGCAGGTCGACCCGTGATCGTTGGCACGGCGGGGCACATCGACCACGGCAAGACCTCGCTGCTGCAGGCGCTGACCGGGCAAACCGGCGACCGCCGGCCGCAGGAACGCGAACGCGGCATGACCATCGACCTCGGTTACCTCTACGCCGAACTGGCAGCGGGTGCCGGGCTGACCGGCTTCATCGACGTACCCGGTCACGAGAAATTCACCCACAACATGCTCGCCGGCGCGCAGGGCATCGATCTGGTGTTGCTGGTGGTTGCGGCCGACGACGGCGTCATGCCGCAGACCCGCGAGCACCTGGCAATCGTCCAATTGCTTGGCATTCCCCGCGCGTTGGTGGCGATCACCAAATGCGACCGGGCCGCAGCGGGCAGGGTGGAAGAGGTGCAGCGTCAGGTGCTGGATCTGCTTGCGCCCGGGCCGTTTGCTGATGCGCCGATCTTCACCGTTTCGAGCGTGAACGGGCAGGGCGTTGATGAGTTGCGCGCGGCCTTGCTGCAGGCGCAGAACGAGGTGCAGACGCGCAGTTTCGAAGGTGGATTTCGTCTGGCAATTGATCGGGCGTTCAGTGTGGCCGGGGCGGGGATTGTGGTCACCGGCACGGCGCTTTCGGGCACGGTTGCGGTCGGTGACAAGCTGGTTTTGGCGCCTGCCGGCAGAACGGTGCGCATTCGTGGACTGCACGCGCAGAACCAGGCTGCACAACAGGCCTGCGCCGGCCAGCGCGTGGCGTTGAACCTCAGCGCGGAGCGCCTGGAACTGGCGCAGATCCATCGAGGCCACTGGCTGCTGGCGGACTGGCTGCACGCACCGGCGCAGCGCGTTGACATCGACTTTCAGCTATTGCCCGGCGAACGCACCTTCGAACATTTTCACCCGGTCCACCTGCACCTCGGCACACAAGACGTCATCGCTCGCGTCGCTTTACTGCAAGGTTCGCGTCTGAGTCCCGGCGAGCGCATGTTCGCGCAACTGCTGACCAACGCACCGGTGCACGCGGTAAAAGGCGATCGGCTGATCCTGCGAGACTCCAGCGCCCAACGCACCCTTGGCGGCGGCGTCGTTCTCGACCCGTTCGCCCCGGCCCGCCAACGCCGCAGCCCGGAACGCCTCGCGCAATTGCAAACCCTCGCCCTCAGCGTCAGCCTCGAACAGGCCCTGCCAGCGCTGCTCAACCACAGCCCCGGCGGCCTCGCCCCGCAACGTCTCGAACGCCAGTTCAACCGCCCACGTGCGCAGTGGGCACTGGCAGCAAATATCCGCCTGATCGACACCCGCCAAGGCCCGCTGCTGTTTAATGTTCAGCGCTGGGGCCAGTTGAAATTCAACTTGCTCGAGCAACTGGCGCGATTCCACGAGCAGGAACCCGACCAGATGGGCCCGGACCGCGACCGGCTACGGCGCTTCAGCGCGTTGGCACTGGAACGGTCGACCTTCATCAGTCTGCTCGATGAGCTGCTCGACGCCGGTTCGATCCTCGCCAGCGGGCCCTGGCTGCACCTGCCCGATCATCAGGTGCGCCTGAACGTCGACGATGAAACCCTCTGGCTGGCTTTACAGCCATTGTTCGACCAGGCCGGTTTCGACCCCCCGTGGGTGCGCGACGCCGCGAAAATGCTCGGTGAAGATGACGCGAGCGTCCGCCTTCTGCTGCGCAAGCTCGCGCGGTTGGGCCTGGTGCACCAAGTGGTGCGCGACCTGTTCATCAGCGACATCGTCCTGCGGCAAATGGCAGCGCTGCTGCTGAAACTCGCTGAAGAAAATCCAGCGATCGAGGTGACAACCTTCCGTGATGCGCTAGGCTTGGGACGCAAACGTTGCATTCAGTATCTGGAGTACTTCGACCGACTCGGCCTGACCCGCCGCATCGGCGAATCTCGCCAGATCCGCCCCGACAACGCGCTGGCCAATGCCGACGCGCCCTGAATTGAGGAAGACAATCGCGCCCGGTGGCGCGGCCGGGCTTCAAACCCGGTTGGGGACGGCATCCGTTCCCGGGCAGGTTCGACTCCGGCTGTCTTCCGCCAGTTTTTTCCTCCGGCGCTTTCCGATTCCACATGGATCTGGCAGAGGTCGCAGAATTTGTGTCTGGCCCAGGTCAAGTGCGGGAGCGGCCTTGCTCGCGAAAGTGTCGGGTCAGCGACTCAGATGTAGGCTGACGCACAGCCTTCGCGAGCAAGCCCGCTCCCACAGGTATCTGGCAGAGGTCGCAGAATTTGTGTCCGACGCAGATCAAATGTGGGAGCGGGCTTGCTCGCGAAAGCGTCGGGTCAGCGACTCAGATGTGGGCTGACGCACAGCCTTCGCGAGCAAGCCCGCTCCCACAGGTATCTGGCAGAGGTCGCAGAACTTGTGTCTGGCCCAGGTCAAGTGCGGGAGCGGCCTTGCTCGCGAAAGTGTCGGGTCAGCGACTCAGATGTAGGCTGACGCACAGCCTTCGCGAGCAAGCCCGCTCCCACAGGTATCTGGCAGAGGTCGCAGAACTTGTGTCTGGCCCAGGTCAAGTGTGGGAGCGGGCTTGCTCGCGAGAGCGTCGGGTCAGCGACTCAGATGTAGGCTGACGCACAGCCTTCGCGAGCAAGCCCGCTCCCACAGGTATCTGGCAGAGGTCGCAGAATTTGTGTCCGACCCAGGTCAAGTGTGGGAGCGGGCTTGCTCGCGAAAGCGTCGGGTCAGCGACTCAGATGTAGGCTGACGCACAGCCTTCGCGAGCAAGCCCGCTCCCACAGTTGACATCCTTTTTTCAGTAACGGCTGAGCGGGTCATTCAGAAACCCAGCGGGTACTGGATGACCACGTAAATCCGGTCAATGTCATCGCCGGCCTGGGCTTCGTTGGCGCGGTGGGTGACGTGGGAGAGTTGCACCGACAAGTCTTTTGCGGCGCCGGACTGGACGACGTATTTCAAGTCGATGTCGCGTTCCCAATGCTTGCCGCCATCACCCTGTTGCGGTTGATAGCCGCCGCTGTCGGCGTCGAGCGGGTTGTACGCACCGCTCCTGGGCGCATGGCTGCCGTCGATGTGGCTGCCACGGACGTAGCGGGTCATGAAGTTCAGCCCGGGAAGGCCGAAGGCGCCGAGGTCGAGGTCGTAGCGGGCCTGCCATGAGCGTTCGTTGGCGCCGTTGAAGTCGGCGTATTTGATTGAGTTGGCCAGGTAGATCGAGTCGCCACCGACGAAATCGAACGGCGTGTCGCCATTGATGCGTTGCCAGCCAAGCATCACCGCGTAGGCGCCGAAGCTGTATTTACCGGAGAGGCTGAAGGCAGTGTTATCGATCTCGCCAGCCAATGCGCGGCCGGTGTCGCGGGTGTGGTAGAGGTTAGCGTCGAGCAGCACGCCGGACTGTTTGAAGTGCAGGTTGCCGTAGTACTGGTGCCAGGTGTCGCTCAACTCGGAGGCGTAGAGCGCGCCGCCGACCGGGTTGCTGCTGAACAGGTCGGCGCCGACGAAGCTGATCCCGCCCGCTTCGGTGCTGGCGCCGTAACCGTAGAAATCGTCTTTACCGGAGGAACTGTCCTGATTCTTGAACGCAGTAAAGTGCCCGCCAACCAGATTGACGTTTTCGAACTCGGTGCTGTTGAGCAGAAAGCCTGTAGCGTATTCCGGTTGCAGGCGTTTGTCGGACGTGTCGAAGACCGGGGTCTCCACAGTCATTTCGCCGAAGGTCAGGGTAGTGCGCGAGACTTTCAGCTTGAAGGCGCCGCCTGCGCTGGAATAGTCATCTTCGCTGCGGCCATCGCTGTCGACCGGTAGCAGGCCGGTACCTGAGTGGCCCTTGCCGCCGTCGAGTTTCAAACCGACGAAGGCGTGGGCGTCGATGCCAAAGCCGACCGTGCCTTTTGTGAAACCGGATGAGAAATTGCCGATAAGACCCTGGGCCCACTCCTGTTTGTAATTTTTCCCGGCAGGCGTTGGCGAGCGGTAATCGTTGTTCAGGTAAAAGTTGCGCAGCAGCACATCGCTTTTCGCATCGTCGAAAAAACCATCGGCGCAGGCGCTAGCGCTGAGGCTGCAGAACAGTGCAAGCAGGGTGAGGCGCGAGGGGGCGCAGTTGATCATGGTCAGAGCCGGCGGCAATTGGGATGGCGCTGATGATCGGTTGCTGCGAACAAAAAGGATTGGGTCGATGTGCTCAGTTAGCGGTGTCCAGAGTCAGGGCATCGCCCGGCGCTTGAGCAGCAAGGTCAGGCCCAGTCCGGTCACGGATAACAGTGCTGCGCTGAAAAAAATCCACGAATAGCCCAGATTCAATGCCACCGCGCCCATCAACGGCCCGGCAATCGCCAGGGCCAGATCGAAGAATACGGCATATGCCCCCAAGCCTGACCCGCGACTCGAACTCGGCACTTGCTTGATTGCTTCAACCCCCAGCGCCGGGTAAACCAACGACAGCCCGAAACCCGCCAGCCCTGCACCAATCAACGCATACGCGGTGGAAGGCGCCAGCCACAGCAGCACAAGGCCGACGGTTTCCACCGTCATGCAGACGATAGCCGAGGCAAACCCGCCAAAGCGGGCAATCGCCGAAATAAACAGCAGCCGCGACAGAATGAAGCACACGCCAAATACCGTCAGGCAGTACGCCGCGCCAGTCCAGCCTCGGTTGAGGTAATAAAGGGTGATGAACGTGGTCAGCGTGCCGTAGCCGATCGAGGCGAGTGTCAGGCTGGTGCCGTACGGCGCAATCTTGCCGAACACCGCCCAGAACGACAGGCGCTCGCCACGGATCACGGGCACCGAGGGCTTGTTGCGGATTAACCACAACGCACCTGCCGCCAACGCCGACAGCACGATGCCAAGACTGACAAAGCCGTATTCAGCGACCATCACCACGCCCAGCGGCGCGCCAATGGCAATCGCGCCGTAGGAGGCGATACCGTTCCAGCCGATGGATTTGGCCGTGTGCTCGACACCGACCTGGCCCATGCACCAACTGATGGTGCCGACGCCGATCAAGCCTTGGGCTATACCGAGCAGCAGGCGCCCGGCGATCAGGATCAACAGGCTGGTCAGCGCAAAGCTTTGCAGCAAGGTCGACAACAACGTCAGCGCGCCACTGAGCACAATCCCCCACAAGCCATAAATGATCGCCCGTTTGGTCCCAAGCGTGTCCGACATGCGCCCGGCCATTGGCCGGCTGAGCAGGGTGGCCAGATACTGCGAACCGATGACCAGGCCGGCAATGATCGCGCTGAAACCCAGTTGCTCGTGGACATAACCGGGCAACACGGCGATCGGCAAACCGATGCAGAGGAAGGCGATGAAAGTGTAGAAAACGATGGAGACGATCTGCAGGGTGATCGCCAGGGAGCTTTGTGGTGGCAGTGGCTGCGCAGACATGAGCACTCGTTCGCGGTCGGCGGTGGGAGAGTTGCCGACATCATGGCGCGGGGCTGAGATAAATGAAAGCAGGCTAACTACTTCACCTTAATGATCGTTCCCACGCTCTGCGTGGTAACGCCGCCATGGACGCTCCGCGTCTGTGGTTGGGACGCGGAGCGTCCCGGGCTGCATTCCCACGCGGAGCGTGGGAACGATCAACGTGCGAGCCTGCTCGCGAATATCTGCGCACCCACAATTCCCAAACGCCGAATGCAAAAAGCCCCGTCACATGGACAGGGCTTTCAACTTGCAGCTTGCCGCTTGAAACTCGCGGCTGTTCTTAGAAAACGACGCCCTGGCTACGCAGGTAGTCGTCATAAGTGCCGCTGAAGTCGGTCACGCCGTTCGGGCTCAGCTCGATGATGCGGGTGGCCAGGGACGATACGAACTCACGGTCGTGGCTGACGAAGATCAACGTGCCCGGGTAGTTTTCCAGCGCCAGGTTCAGCGCTTCGATCGATTCCATGTCCAGGTGGTTGGTCGGCTCGTCCATGATCAGCACGTTCGGCTTTTGCAGAATCAGCTTGCCGAACAGCATGCGACCTTGCTCACCACCGGAGATGACCTTGACCGACTTGAGGATCTCGTCGTTGGAGAACAGCATGCGGCCCAGGGTGCCACGAATCATCTGCTCGCCCTGAGTCCACTGACCCATCCAGTCGAACAGGGTGACGTCGTCTTCGAAGTCGTGGGCGTGGTCCTGAGCGTAGTAGCCCAGCTCAGCGGCATCGGTCCATTTCACGCTACCGGCGTCCGGGGTCAGTTCGTTCACCAGAGTGCGCAGCAAGGTGGTTTTGCCGATACCGTTCGGGCCGATGATCGCGACGCGCTCGCCCGCTTCAACCTGGAAGCTGAAATCCTTGAACAGTGGCTTGCCGTCGAAACCCTTGGCCATTTTCTCGACCATGACCGCCTGACGGTGCAGCTTTTTGTTCTGCTCGAAACGAATGAACGGGCTGACGCGGCTCGAAGGCTTGACCTCGGCCAGCTGGATCTTGTCGATCGCCTTGGCGCGGGAGGTGGCCTGCTTGGCTTTCGAGGCGTTGGCCGAGAAGCGGCTGACGAACGATTGCAGCTCGGAAATCTGCGCTTTCTTCTTGGCGTTGTCCGACAGCAGTTGCTCGCGGGACTGGGTCGCCACGGTCATGTATTCGTCGTAGTTGCCCGGGAACAGACGCAGCTCGCCGTAATCCAGGTCAGCCATGTGCGTGCACACGCTGTTCAAGAAGTGACGGTCGTGGGAGATGATGATCATCAGGCTGTTACGCTGAGTCAGGATGTTTTCCAGCCAGCGAATGGTGTTGATGTCCAGGTGGTTGGTCGGTTCGTCGAGCAACAACACTTCCGGATCGGAGAACAGTGCCTGCGCCAGCAGCACGCGCAGTTTCCAGCCTGGCGAGACTTCGCTCATCGGGCCGAAATGCTGCTCCAGCGGAATGCCCAGACCCAGCAACAGCTCGCCGGCGCGGGATTCGGCGGTGTAACCGTCCATCTCGGCGAATTCGGTTTCCAGCTCCGCAACAGCCATGCCGTCTTCTTCGGACATTTCTGCCAGCGAGTAGATGCGATCGCGCTCGGCCTTGACCTTCCACAGCTCTTCGTGACCCATGATCACGGTGTCGATCACGGTGAATTCTTCGTAGGCGAACTGATCCTGGCGCAGCTTACCCAGACGCACGTTCGGCTCGAGCATGACCTGACCGCCGGACGGATCGAGATCGCCGCCGAGGATTTTCATGAAGGTCGACTTGCCGCAACCGTTGGCACCGATCAGGCCGTAGCGATTGCCTGCGCCGAATTTGACCGAAACGTTTTCGAACAGCGGCTTGGCGCCAAACTGCATCGTGATGTTAGCTGTGGAGATCAATTACCTTACCTATCAATGGGTTAGAGCTGGTCTTTGGTGCCTGGTACAGATTTGAGTACCAATCCGGAGCTTTTCCAGCTCCCCCCAGTCTGTGCTTGAGTTGAGCCAACGCGCATAAGCCGACCGCAACTGGGGCCGTTGAAGGCAAGCTGCTGAGCGACGAGTACGGGGTTCTTGTTGGACATTGGCGCGCATTGTCGCATAACTCAGACGGCAGTTATATGGCAGGCAAACAGGCAGCTGCCTCGGCTGCTCAGACGGACGCGGAGTATCCGCTGATCAAAATCTCGAAAACCCGAATGAACTCACTCGGCCCTTTTCACTTCGGAAAGTGGAGCAGCAGCCATTTCATTCAATCGAGTGAGGATCAAGCCATGCGAGCAATGACCTACCACGGCGTCCATGATGTGCGTGTTGAAACCGTACCGGACCCGAAACTTGAAGCCGCCGACGATATCATCCTGCGGGTCACCGCCACCGCCATTTGCGGGTCGGACTTGCACCTGTATCGGGGCAAAATACCCACCGTCGAACACGGCGATATTTTCGGCCATGAGTTCATGGGCATCGTCGAAGAAACCGGACCCGCCGTCACCGCCGTGCAGCGCGGCGACCGTGTGGTGATTCCCTTCGTGATCGCCTGTGGCGATTGCTTCTTCTGTCAGCAAGAGCTTTACGCCGCTTGCGAGACGACCAACGAAGGCCCCGGCGCGGCGCTGAACAAGAAAATGATTCCGCCACCGGCAGCGCTGTTCGGCTATAGCCGTCTCTACGGCGGGATTCCCGGCGGCCAGGCGGAACTGGTACGCGTGCCGAAAGCCAACACCGGCCCGTTCAAGGTGCCGGGCACGCTCTCGGACGAAAAAGTGTTGTTTCTCTCCGACATCCTGCCCACCGCCTGGCAAGCTGTGATCAACGCTGGCGTCGTCCAGGGTTCGAGTCTGGCGATCTATGGCGCCGGGCCGGTCGGTTTGCTGACCGCTGCCTGCGCCCGAATGCTCGGCGCCGAGCAGATCTTTATGGTCGATCATCACCAGTACCGTCTCGATTATGCCCAGCGCACTTACGGGGTGATTCCAATCAACTTCGATGAGGACGATGACCCGGCCGACACCATCGTCAGCCAGACCGCGGGCCATCGTGGCGTCGATGCGGTGGTCGATGCCGTGGGCCTTGAAGCCAAGGGCAGCACCACCGAAACGGTGATGGCTACACTCAAGCTCGAAGGCAGCAGCGGTAAAGCCTTGCGCCAGTGCATTGCGGCCGTACGGCGCGGCGGTGTGGTCAGCGTTCCGGGCGTTTATGCCGGCTTCATCCATGGCTTCATGTTCGGTGATGCCTTTGACAAGGGGCTCACCTTCAAAATGGGCCAGACTCATGTGCAGCGCTTTCTGCCGGAGTTGCTCGGTTACATCGAGACCGGCAAGTTGCAGCCCGAAGCGATCATCACTCACAGGCTGTCGCTGGAGCAGGCCGCCGAAGGTTACAAGATCTTCAATAAAAAACAGGAAGAATGCCGCAAGGTGATTCTCACGCCGGGTGGCAGCGATGTGCCGCTGGCACAGCTGGATGAAACCACGCCGTTCGCACCGGCCACTTGAACCTGAGGAGTTTTCATGGCGCTACCGTCATCTTCGTTCGCAGCTCCCGTGCGAGCATGGTTTGTGAACCTGTCGCGCACGGGCTGGGGAGGGCGCATTTTCTGGCTGACCCTGGTCGGTGTAACCGTGTTGTTGCTGATCAGCGGCTACACCGGCCTGGTGAGTACGGGGCGCGACACCTTGCGCCTCGCGACGCTCGGCGGGCTGTCGGGTTTCGCCGCTACGGCAGTCGGTGCCTTATTGGCACTGGCTTTGCGCGCGATCACTTCGCGAACCCAGGACAGCATGCTCGGGTTTGCGGCGGGGATGATGTTGGCGGCCAGTTCCTTTTCCCTGATCCTGCCGGGCATCGCGGCGGCGAAAGAGGCGCTGAGCAGCCCCATGCTTGCCGCTGCTGTCGTTGTCGCCGGCATGGCCCTGGGCGTGGCGCTGATGGTCGGCCTTGACCGTTTCGTCCCTCACGAACATGAACAGAGCGGGCGGCGCGGGCCGGAGGCAAAGCGTTTCAACCGGGTCTGGCTGTTTGTGCTTGCCATTACCCTGCACAACCTGCCGGAAGGCATGGCGATCGGCGTCAGCTTCGCCACCGGCGACATGAAGATCGGTCTGCCGCTGACCACTGCCATCGCTATTCAGGACATTCCCGAAGGCCTGGCTGTGGCGTTGGCGCTGCGGGTCACCGGCATTTCGGCCGGGCGTGCAGCGTTGATTGCCGCCGCTTCGGGATTGATGGAGCCGTTGGGCGCGATTATTGGCCTGGGTATCACCAACAGTTTCGCGTTGGGCTTTCCGGTGGCGATGGGCCTGGCTGCGGGCGCGATGATCTTCGTGGTGTCCCATGAAGTGATTCCGGAAACTCACCGCAACGGCCATGAGACGCCTGCGACGCTCGGGCTGATGCTCGGTTTCGGTGTGATGATGTTTCTTGACACTGCATTGGGTTAGAAAATTACGCACGCCACTGAGCGATCGCCTCACACAAAAAAGGAATTTTTATCAGCAGCAATCACTCTTTCGTTTATAGGCAATGCCAATAACGCAGGGGAATGAGTCATGTCGCTGATCGAAATCCCGACCAGGAAGTCTTCGGGTAAAACATCCACGCCGGCGGATACCGAGCGCCGGCTCTATGACCGATTGTTGGCGGAAGACTCCACAGTTGACCGCGTCGCGCTGGATTTTCTGCGCCGGCAATTGAGCAAAGCGGCTGCGCTGCCTGACGACTTGCCGGGCAGTGCCGAAGCGCTGCTGCAGTGGTCGGAAACCCGCAGCGCCAAGGTGGCGGGCGAATTCGCCGATTATCTTGAGCAACGCCAGCAGGGCGCGCCGCGCCGCTATTTCCGCAACAAATCCCACGCGTTGTACTTCATCTTGCATGTGGCGCCGACCAAAGAGGTTGATGGCGCCTGGCTGGCCGGGCTGCTGCCGCAGTGGCAGGATCCGCGCCTCGACGATCTGCTCGACACTTACCTGGAAGAACTCGGCGAGGGCGTGCCACGGCAGAACCATGTGGTGATCTATCGCAAATTGCTGGCCGAGCATGATTGCTCCGATTTGAGCGGACTCGCCGATGAATATTTCCTGCAGGGGGCAGTGCAACTGGCGCTGGGGCGCTTCGGCAGCCAGTTTCTGCCAGAAGTCATTGGCTTCAACCTCGGCTACGAGCAACTGCCGCTGCACTTGTTGATCAGTGCCTATGAGCTGGCGGAGCTGGGCATCGACCCTCACTATTTCCGCCTGCATGTGACCATCGACAACGCCAGCACCGGCCATGCGCGCAAGGCTGTGCAATCGATGCTTGGACTGATGCCGCTGGGCGCCGGGCGCGACGAGTTCTATCGGCGCATGGCCGTCGGTTACCGCCTCAATGATGTGGGCAAAGGCACCACCGCCGTGATCAAGGAATTCGACCTGCAGCAGGAAGTCATCGCCATGCTTGAGCGCAAAGCGGTCTTTGGCCGGCACATGCATTCCGATTACTGCCGCATCGAAAACCGCACGATCAACCAATGGCTGGCTACGCCGGGGCAAATGGGTGACTTTCTCTCGGCGCTGGAGCGCAAAAGCTGGATCAAGCGGGGCGAGGCTGTAGAAGAAAGTCGTTTCTGGCGGTTGATCGACGGCAGCGATGCGGCAATGTTCGGCGTGTTCAATGGCTATGAAAAGCAGCTGTTACGCGACTGGATCACCCAGGATTGCCCTGCATCCCGACCTCGGCCCTACGTGCGCCGAGATGCCCCCGTCGAAGAGGCCTTCGACGATGACGCCGATCTTTTGAACCTCGAAGCCGCACTCGCTGACAAGCCTGCCGCCGAGCAAATGGAGATTTTGCTGCCGTGGTTGCAACCGCAGCGGCACTGGCGTCCGGCCGGACTTTTCGCGACGCGTCGCTTCATGCAATTACGCGCTCGCTTGCGTTGAAACAAGGAGGCTTCATGTCGGCACAAGAATCATCGGACAGAGCGCTGTTCGAGCTGGGCAAGCGCCTGCTCGCCACTGGTTATCACTTCATTACTCCAACACCATTGACCCATGAGCGCGTGCTTCAGCGCTTTGCCACGCCGTTGGCGAAGGATCTGCGCGACGTATTCGGCTGGTCGATGCCGTTTCCCTCAGAGTTGTTCAGGGCAGGCGAGTTGGCCAGTCTGGAGCAGGCCGGCGTAGTCGAACGCGATGGAGCGGTGTGGCGCAGTCATGTTCGTTGGTCGACGCTTAATGAACGCCTGTTCGCCCACTCGGCGTTCCCGACCACGGCAAGCGATGCGGTGTTTTTCGGGCCGGATACTTACCGTTTCGCCCAGGCCATCGAAGCGCAATTGCAGCAACGTTTTTCGCCGATCCGGCGCGCGGTGGATATCGGTTGCGGCAGTGGCGCCGGGGCGGTGCTCATCGCCAGATCGCGCCCGGACGCCGAGGTGTTGGCGGTGGACATCAATCCTCAGGCTTTGCGCTTGAGCGCGGTCAACGCAGAGTTGGCCGGGGCCAGCAATGTGTCGGTGTATCACAGCGATCTGCTGGCCAGCGTCGAAGGCCAGTTCGATCTGATCATCGCCAATCCGCCGTACATGAACGACGAGCAACTACGCGCTTATCGCCACGGCGGCGGGGCGCTGGGCGAGGGCTTGTCGGTGCGTATCGTGCGTGAAGCTTTGCCGCGTCTGGAAATCGGCGGCACTTTGCTGGTGTATACCGGCGTGGCGATTGTGGCCGGCCAGGATCCGTTCCGCGACGCGGTGGCGCCGCTGCTTAAGGGCGAGCGTTTCGGATGGACGTATCGCGAACTCGACCCGGACGTGTTCAATGAAGAATTGCTCAAGCCTGAATATGAACGCGCCGAACGCATCGCTGTGGTCGCGCTGACGGTAACCCGCGAGCAGTGACCGACGGTTGGGCCACTGCTCGCGCGGTGGCCCTTATCGATTTCTGATGCGCGAAATCGTCAGCAGACAAACCCCCACTAGCATCGCAGCTCCGGCGACCAGCAGCGGCGAAGGGCGTATGGGCTGGCGCGAGAGACGCTCGAGGCGTCCGGCGAGAGACGCGCGCACGGGTGCCGCGGGTTCAGCCTGATAGGGCGCTTCTTCAATCTCCAGCCGCAAACCGTCCGGCATCACCAGCGTCAGCCCCTCGATAGTCCCGGCAATCCTGTCCGGATAAACCGGTTCACCGGTCGGATCAAGTTGATCGTAAAAAAAAGTCTGCCCTTCAAGCCAGCCGACGGCGGTCTGCAATTCAGGGCCCAGGTAATACTTCCCGTCGAGGAAAAAGCCAGAGAATTGCGGCGCGCGTTCGACGCTTTCAATGCGATAGCGCTGACCTGGTTTCATACCGGTTTGTGGGGCGATCATGGGGGTTCCTCCCGTTGTTGATAAGCGATAGAGGAGCGTCTGCGAAGGGTGGTTCCATCGAAATGAGCAACGGGCGTTGCGCCTGCTTTTACCCCGGCGCCGGTATTGCACGATAGATGCGCGAGACAGTTTTTCACAGTTGAGAGTTCACTACCGGTTACAAAGTGTGGCTAAAATGCCAGCCATTCACCGAGCGCCCGAAACGGCGCGGGCCAAGGACGCGCCCTGTGCACCAAGACCGCTGCAGAAGACGCTGGGCCCCAGGCCGCCACGCGCGCAGTTTGTTCACTTTTGACGTGTGACCCTTTTCCGTGAAACTCATCATCGCCGCTGTTTATGTCATCTCTATTGCCTACGTCCATTTACGTGGACGCGTGCGCCACAAGCTGGGGCGGCAATTGAGTGACCACTCGACGTTTCTCGCGCCGATCAACTGCTTCCTCTATCTGTTTTCGAAGATGCCCAACAAGCCGTATCTGAATCCGGCTGATTTTCCCGACCTGAGCCCGTTGCAGGCGCACTGGCAAGAGATCCGCGAGGAAGGCCAGAACCTGCTGCGTGCCGGCGAGATCAAGCGCTCGAACCAATATGACGATGTCGGTTTCAACTCTTTCTTCAAGACTGGCTGGAAGCGCTTCTACCTCAAATGGTACGGCGACAGTCACCCATCGGCGATGAAACTGTGCCCGCGCACCACCGAACTGGTGCAAAGCATCGGCTCGATCAAAGCAGCGATGTTTGCCGAACTGCCACCGGGCTCGAAACTGGTGCGCCACCGTGATCCCTATGCCGGTTCCTATCGCTATCACCTGGGTCTGGATACGCCAAACGATCCTGGCTGCTACATCAATGTCGACGGTGAGAACTATCACTGGCGCGATGGTGAAGCGGTAATGTTCGACGAGACGTTTATTCATTACGCAGAAAACACTACCGACCAGAACCGCATCATTCTGTTCTGCGATATCGAGCGACCGCTGAAATATCGCTGGGCCGCCGCCTTCAACCGCTGGTTCAGCCGCACGGTGATGTCAGCGGCGGGCGCACCAAATGATGCAGGAGACAAGACCGGTGCCATCAACCGCTTGTTTACCAGAATCTACAAAGTTCGTTTGCGTGGCAAAGAGCTGAAGAAGCGCAACCGTACGCGGTATTACCTGGAGAAATGGGCGATTTTTGCCGCGTTGTTGGCAATCTTTATTCTGATCTGAAGGTTTACCGTGTCATTGCTGGCCTCTTCGCGAGCAAGCCCGCTCCCACGCTTGATTTGGGTGAATGCAAATATTGCATTCGACTCCGAACCCTGTGGGAGCGGGCTTGCTCGCGAATGCTGGTTCACATCCAACACGTTTGGTTCTGGCTCCACCTGGCAATCTTTATTCTGACCTGAGCTTTACCGTGTCATTGCTGGCCTCTTCGCGAGCAAGCCCGCTCCCACATTTGATTGGGGTGAATCCAAATATTGCATTCGACTCCGAACCCTGTGGGAGCGGGCTTGCTCGCGAATGCTCGTTCACATTCAACACGTCTCGGCCTGACTCCACCCTTATTCCCCAGACGCCTTGCGGGGCTTCTTCGCCGGCGCCGCCTTACTGGTCGATTTGGCTTTGGGCTTGGCCGGTGCCTTGCCGCCGAGGCTGCGCTTGAGCAGCTCCGTCAAGTCGATAACATCGGCAGTCTTGCGTTCTTCCTCGCCGGTGGCGGTCTCGACGTCCTCGATCTTGCCTTCGTGAGCCTTCTTCTCGACCAGCGCCATGATCTTGTCTTCGAACTCGTCCTTGTAGTCTTCAGGCGTCCACTCCGACGTCATGTCTTCAACCAGACGTTTGGCCATGTCCAGTTCGCCTTTGGCCAGTTGCGGCTTGGTCACTTCGCTGCCCAGCGCCAGCTCATCAAGGCTGCGCACCTCCTGTGGCCAGCGCAGTTTCACCAGCACCAGCGCCGACTCGAGCGGCATCAGCGCCGCCAGATATTGCCGGGTGTGCAGGACGACGCGGGCGAGGGCGACCTTGTTGGTTTTGCTCAAGGTTTCGCGCAGCAATGCGTAGACCTTGCCGCCGCGTTTGTCCGGCGCCAGATAGTACGGCGTGTCGATGTTCTGCAGCGGAATCTGCTCAGCGTCGACGAAAGAGAAAATGTCGATGGTTTGCGTCGAAACGGGGTGCGCCGAGCGGATCTCCTCCTCGCTGAGCACCACGTACCGGCCTTTTTCGTAGGCTACACCTTTGACGATGTTTTCTTTGGTGACTTCCTTGCCGGTGACCTTGTTGATGCGTTTATAGCCCACCGGATCCATGCTGCGGCTGTCGAGCCAATCGAAGTCCACGCCTTGCGACGACGTCGCTGAAACCAGCGCCACGGGGATGTGTACCAGTCCAAAACTGATTGCGCCTTTCCAGATTGCCCGAGCCATGACCTGTCCTCCGAGTGATGATCAGGTGACCCGTGGCGCGGCGAGAAAGTTTCCAGTCATTGCGGGGCTTTCAGCGGTACGGTCAAGCCGTGTTACATGTTGTTTGAGACACGAGGGTTAACAAATCCGAACCCACGGCGTAGCGTGGGCTCCAAGGCTCTAGTCCACGTACGTTGAGAGGCATCGCTCATGAACCGGTTTCTGATTGGCATCGCCGTCCTGGCCCTCAGTGGCGGTCTCGTTCATGCCGACATCGTGCTGGCGCAAAGCCCCACCGGCAACAGCAACAATCCCTACAACAGCCCGATCCGCCGGGCCAATCCCAACAGCATGCAGGGCACCCAGCCCAGCAATCCGCCCCTGCGCGGGCCCAATACCGTTCCCGTGCCTCGTCAGCCAACCGTCGACAATCGCGGCATCGGCAATGGCCAGCCCATTCGCTCGGTACCGAGCCATCCGCCGACCTTCATTCCCAACCCGCCCTCCCGGAGCACCGGCAGCAACCGTTGAACGGCAGGACTGCGGTTCTGTCGGCCCTTCACACGAACAAAAGGAATCGTGCATGTTGCGTAAAACCCTTCTAGCCACCTGCTGCGCCGCCGCGCTGATCAATGCTTCGGCGTTCGCCGCCGCGCCCAAAGAGCTGAAAAGCGAGCAGGGCATTCTTGAAGTCACCACCATTGCCCAAGGCCTGGAACATCCGTGGGCGCTGGCGTTTCTGCCTGATCAGGCGGGCATCTTGGTGACCGAGCGCCCGGGCCATCTGCGCGTGGTGAGCAAGGACGGCAAATTGTCGGAGCCGATCAGTGGCGTGCCACAAGTCTGGGCAAAGGGGCAGGGCGGCTTGCTAGACGTGGTGCTGTCGCCGGACTTCAAGCAGGACCGCATGGTTTATCTGTCCTATGCCGAGGGCGGAGGAGAAGGCGGCAAGGCAGGCACAGCGGTCGGGCGCGGGCGACTTTCCGAAGACCTGAAGACGCTGAAGGACTTCAACGTGATCTTCCGTCAGGAACCGAAACTGTCGGTAAGCAACCATTTCGGTTCTCGTCTGGTGTTCGATCGCGACGGGTATCTGTTTGTCACCCTGGGAGAGAACAACGACCGGCCGACTGCGCAGGATCTCGACAAGTTGCAAGGCAAGGTCGTACGCCTCTTCCCCGATGGCAAGGTGCCGGACGATAACCCTTTCGTTGGCCAATCCGGCGTTCGGCCGGAAATCTGGGCCTACGGCCTGCGTAACCCGCAGGGCGCGGCGCTCAATCCGTGGACCGGCACGTTGTGGGAGAACGAGCACGGGCCGCGTGGCGGCGATGAAGTGAACATCATCGAGCGCGGCAAGAACTATGGCTGGCCGTTAGCGACCCATGGCATCAATTACTCGATGCAGCCGATTCCGGAAGCGCAGGGTAAAACTGCTGAAGGCACCGTGACCCCGCATCATGTCTGGGAAAAATCGCCCGGCGTTACCGGCATGGCGTTCTACGACGCCGATCGCTTCAAACCCTGGCAGCACAATGCATTCATCGGTGCGCTGGTGACGCAAGAGCTGATTCGCCTGCAGTTCGATGGCGACAAGGTCGTGCATGAGGAGCGTTTGCTGGGTGAGCTGAATCAGCGTATCCGCGATGTCCGGCAGGGCCCGGATGGATATCTGTATGTGCTGACGGATGAAGAGAATGGCTCGTTGTACAGGCTGGGGCTGAAACCCTCGATCTGAGGCATACCTGTGCAGGAGCTGCCGAAGGCTGCGATCTTGTGGTCTTGTGAAGCGCAACGTTCCGAAAGATCGGAGCCTGCGGCAGCTCCTACGGAATCATGACGGTCAGTCCCGTATTTGGCCGAACCGCCGCCCCCTTGCCTTGTTATAGTTCGGGCCTTATTTTTCAGCCCCGGTAAAGGATTTCTGCCATGACTCAATACTCCGCCTTCAGCGTCGAACTGGCTGACAACATCGCGCATGTGCAGATCAATCGCCCGGAAAAGATCAACGCGATGAACACGGCGTTCTGGAGCGAGATCGTCGAGATTTTCCAATGGATCGACGATACCGATGAAGTCCGCGTAGTGGTGCTCAGCGGTAACGGCAAACATTTCTCTTCCGGTATCGATCTGATGATGCTCGCCGGCGTTGCCAATGAACTGGGCAAGGACGTAGGCCGCAATGCACGTCTGCTGCGGCGCAAGATCCTCAATCTGCAAGCGTCCTTCAATGCCGTGGATAATTGCCGCAAACCGGTGCTCGCTGCCATTCAGGGTTATTGCCTGGGCGGAGCGATCGATCTGATCGCAGCGTGTGATATGCGCTACGCCGCCGAGGACGCGCAGTTCTCGATCAAGGAAATCGATATCGGCATGGCCGCTGACGTCGGCACGTTGCAGCGGTTGCCGCGGATCATCGGAGACGGCATGCTGCGTGAACTGGCTTACACCGGTCGCGCCTTTGGCGCCGATGAAGCGCGCAGCATGGGGCTGGTCAATCGCGTCTACAGCGACAAGGACACGCTGCTCGAAGGCGTGTTCGACATCGCCCGTGCCATCGCGGCGAAGTCGCCGATTGCCGTGACCGGCACCAAGGAAATGATCAGCTACATGCGTGACCACCGCATCGACGATGGTCTCGAATACGTTGCCACCTGGAACGCCGCCATGCTGCAATCCACCGATTTGCGCGTGGCCATGGCCGCCCACATGAGCAAACAGAAACCCGAATTTCTGGATTGACCAAACCATGACCTCTCGCTGGACCACTGCAGTACTCGACACCGATCAACCCGGCGGCTGGGCCGTAGCGCGCAGCCCGGAAGGCTTTCTGTTCGATGACAACGGCGCGCTGTTCCCGCGCGAATGGCTCAAGCGCCAGGACCTCTCAGTCCTCGCCGAGCATGGCATAGGTCATCTCGACGGCGAACCGGTGTACCTGCTGGAGTTGCGCAGTGTCAGCGAGGTGCCCGGTTGCGGTTGGAAAGGCCTGCGAGCGTTCATGCTCGAGGGCGATCACACGGTGTACAAAGTGCTCGGTTATGCCGCACAGATTGGTACTTGGGCACGCGAACATCGCTTCTGCGGCAACTGCGGCCAGCCCATGACGCAAGTGCCGCGTGAGCGGGCGATGTATTGCCAGCCGTGCGATTTACGCAACTATCCGCGCATCTCACCGAGCATGATCGTGCTGATCACGCGTGGCGACGAGATCCTTCTGGCGCGTTCGCCGCGTTTCGTTACCGGGGTTTACAGCACGCTGGCCGGTTTCGCCGAGCCGGGGGAGTCGGCCGAGGAGTGCCTGATTCGTGAAGTACGCGAGGAGGTGCAGATCGAAGTGAAGAACATCCAGTACATCGGCAGCCAGTGCTGGCCGTTCCCGCATTCGATGATGCTCGGCTTCCATGCCGAATACGCCGGTGGCAAAATTGTCTGTCAGGAAGATGAAATCGAGGACGCCCAGTGGTTCAACGTACATGACTTGCCGCCGTTGCCAGCGTCGCGTTCGATTGCCCGTTACCTGATCGATGTCTACGTGGCCCGGCGCTTAGGCCACGCTGAACCAGTGCTGCCAGGCTAGGCGCACGGTCAGGCCAAGCACTACGGTGATGAACACCGGACGAATGAATTTGGCGCCGCCGCTGATTGCCGTGCGTGCGCCGAAGAAGGCCCCGACCATCACCGACAGGCCCATGCACAGGCCGATGATCCAGTCGACCTGACCGGAGAAAATGAACACCGACAGCGCCGCGATGTTGCTGACAAAGTTCATGCTGCGCGCCACGCCGCTGGCCTTGACCAGATCGATCGGGTACAGCAGCAGACTGCTTACTGTCCAAAACGCGCCCGTCCCTGGACCCGCCACGCCATCGTAGAAGCCGAGGCTGAAACCCTGGGTCGACTGCCATTTCTTCTTGATCGGTGCGTCGCTGTCCAGCGGCGCTTTGGGCGTGCCGCCAAACAGCAGATACACACCACAAGCGAAGACGATCACCGGCAGCATCTTGTTCAGCCACTCGGCAGGCAGGTAGTGCGCAACGACCGCACCGGTCAGCGCGCCGACCAAAGTGCCGACAATCGCGTGGGTCCACTGGCGCGGGTGAAACAATTTGCGCTTGTAGAAGGTGAAACTGGCGGTCGCCGAGCCGAAGGTCGAACTCAGTTTGTTGGTGCCCAGTACCAGATGCGGCGGCAGGCCCGCTGTCAGCAGCGCCGGCGTGGTCAACAGCCCACCACCGCCAGCAATGGCATCAATGAAACCGGCAAGGAAGGCAACGGCGGCCAGAATGGCCAGGGTGGTGAGGTCAACGCTGAGTTCGAAAGGCATGGAGTCGGCTTATTCGGCAGGGCGCAGAACGGGAGCTGCGGGAGGGCGGTTATGTTACCTGTATCCAACTGTTGCGGCGAGCCAGAGCATGCCGTCGTCAATTATGGTCTGGACACGTTCCTGTGCAGGAGCTGCCGAAGGCTGCGATCTTCTAGGACGCAGAGCGTTCCGGCTGCTGCGCGTGGGAAGCGCAAAGATCGCAGCCTTCGGCAGCTCCTACACAGGGGTGAGTAGCCTTTAGAGGCCGAGTTCGCTCAGCCCCGGATGATCATCCGGACGGCGGCCCAGCGGCCAGTGAAACTTGCGTTCGCTTTCCTTGATCGGCATGTCGTTGATGCAGGCATAGCGCTGGAACATCAGGCCATTGTCATCGAACTCCCAATTCTCGTTGCCGTAGGAGCGGAACCAGTTGCCCGAATCGTCGTGCCATTCATAGGCATAACGCACCGCAATACGCGTATCGGAGTAGGCCCACAGTTCTTTGATCAAACGATAATCGAGTTCCTTCGCCCATTTACGCGTGAGGAACGCCTTGGCTTCTTCGCGGTTGTTGGCGAACTCGGCGCGATTGCGCCATCGGGTATCGAGGGTGTAGGCCAGCGAGACCTTTTCCGGATCACGGGTGTTCCAGCCATCTTCGGCGAGGCGTACTTTCTCGATGGCTGACGCATGGTTGAAAGGGGGCAATGGCGGACGTACCTGAGCTGCGGTCGACATGTTCAATCTCCTGATTCATTAAATGTATGAACAACGAGTCCGGCTTATTAAGCGTTACAGGCCAAATGATTTTCGCGCCATGCATTGCGCATCATCGGCGGCACTGTGATCACCCATCACAAGCCCTACGGTTATGGCGCCTTCAATCAGAATCAGCAACTGTCTGGCCAGCCGCTGCGGATCCTCGGCACCATATTCGATACACAGCCCGCTCAGGTAGTCGAGCAGCTTGTGTTTGTGTTCTTTGGCCACCCACCGCACCGGATTCTGTGCGTCCCCGGTTTCGCCGCTGGCTTGATGAAGGCACAGCCGCGAAAGGGCCGTTATGGTCATCGACGAGACCCGGCGCAGACGATGGTGTAAGCTCTCAAACTCTTCGGAATCGAACCTTGCGAGCCTTATGCCGTTGCTTTTCAAACGTTCTCTGCTGCCTAAACTGCGCAGCTTCGCGCTGACCGCCGAGGCGGTGAGCATTCTGTCCAGCGCTGCCGAATTCCGACGCTGCCTGCTCGAGCAAATCGCCGCAGCGACGCAACGCATCTACATCGTCGCGCTGTATCTGCAGCAAGACGAAGCCGGCCAGGAAATCCTCGACGCCCTGCACGCCGCCAAGCTCAAGCGTCCCGAGCTGGAAATCGCCGTGGTGGTCGACTGGTTGCGTGCCCAGCGCGGTCTGATCGGCGCCGGCAAACAACCGGGCAATGCCGCCTGGTATCAGGACATGACCCGCTCGCATCAGAGCGAAGTGCCGATCTACGGTGTGCCGGTGCAGACCCGCGAGCTGTTTGGCGTGCTGCACCTCAAAGGCTTCGTCATCGATGACAAGGTGGTCTACAGCGGCGCCAGCCTGAACAACGTCTACCTGCACAAGCTCGACAAATACCGCTTCGATCGTTACCACGTGCTGCGCAGTCGCGAGCTGGCGGATTCGATGCATCATTTGGTCAAGCATGGCCTGATCGAATCGAAAGCCGTGCATCGCCTCGACCTGCCGAACCTGCCGAGCACGCGCAGTTTGCGCAATGACATCGGTGACCTGCGCAGCCGTCTCAAATACGCGACCTACGAAACTGGCGCCGGCAGCACCAGCAAAGAAGGGCTGTCGGTCACGCCGCTGCTCGGGGTTGGCAAGAACAACCCGCTGAATCGGGCGATTCTCGAACTCATTGCCAGCGCGCAAAAGCAGCTGACCATCTGCACGCCTTACTTCAACCTGCCGCTTGGCGTGATTCGTGAAATAAACCGTGCGCTGGCCCGTGGCGTGAAGATCGACATCGTGGTCGGCGACAAGACCGCCAATGATTTCTACATTCCGCCGAGCGAGCCGTTCAAGGTGATCGCCGCGCTGCCGTATCTGTACGAGATCAGCCTGCGCCGATTCGCCAAACGCCATCAACACAGCATCGACAGCGGCCAGTTGAACCTGCACCTGTGGCGCGACGGCGACAACACTTATCACCTCAAGGGCATGTGGATCGATCAGCGCTACACCTTGCTGACCGGCAATAACCTCAATCCGCGGGCGTTCCGCCTCGACCTGGAAAATGCGCTGCTGATCGAAGACCCGAAAGGCGAGTGGCTGGAGCCTCGGGCGAAAGAGCTGGAAAACATCTTTCGTCATACCACACGGATCGACAGTTTCCAGACCCTGGAGACCCTGCCGGATTATCCGGCAGGGGTGGCGAAGTTTCTCAAGCGCGTAAGCCGGGTGAGGATTGAGCGGTTGCTCTATCGAATTCTTTGATCGCTAAAAGCAAAAGATCGCAGCCTTCGGCAGCTCCTACAGGATTTACACCGGCCAATGCAGGAGCTGCCGAAGGCTGCGATCTTTTCTACTGACGAATCAGTTCTGTCAATTCAGCCCCAACTTCCCCCGCATCATCGACAAATCCTCCGCCAGCGTATTCACCGGCCCGACCAGCGCCTTGCGGTCGTTGCCCTTCACTTTGTCGTAGGTTTCAAAGCCGCCATCCGCTGTTTTGTACTTGGCCAGAATCCTGTCCACCGTGGCGAAGTTCTTGTCGACTTTTGCTACGAATGCCTTGTCCTGCTGCTCGATCTGGGGGCGAAACAGGTCGACGATCTTCTTCGCGCCGTCGATATTGCCCTGGAAGTCGTACAGATCAGTGTGGCTGTAGCGGTCTTCCTCGCCGGAAATCTTCGTCGCCGCGACTTCTTCCAATAGCGCAGCAGCGCCGCCGACGACTTTCTCCGGCGGGAATGTCAGGCCGGCAACACGCGTTTGCAGATCCTGCACGTCCTTGTTCAAACCGTCGGCCAATGCCTCCAGACCCTGGGTGGATTTCTCGGCGAACAAGGAATATTCGAGCCGGTGGAACCCGGTGAAATCTTCAGCCTTCACGCCTTTCTCGTGATCGTCGACGCGCGAGTCGATGGACGCATCGAGATCGCTGAACAGCTCGGCAATCGGCTCGATCGATTCGTAATACACCCGCGTCGGCGCGTAGAGTTTTTGCGCGGTGGCCAAGTCGCCTTTTTTCACCGCGTCGGTGAACTGCTGGGTGTGGCTGGCCAGTTCATCGAGCTTTTCGGTCACGTAGATCTTGTAGTCCGACACCGGCCCCACCAGATCCAGCGGCGCGGTCGCGGCGAACGCCGACAGCGGGGTGTTGAGCAAACCAAGGGTCAGCAATAACGCGAGTGGCGTTTTTTTCATGGGGCGGCTCCAGTGTCGGTGGGGTGTCATGCGGTTTTGTTGTGAGAGGTGGCCGCCAACAACGAGCAACCGATGAAATCGTCATCGCCGGTCACGCCGGGCAGGGTGAAGAAGTAGCCGCCGCCGACCGGTTTGAGGTATTCCTCAAGCGGCTCGCCGTTGAGGCGGGTCTGCACGGTGATAAAGCCTTTTTCCAGGTCTGCCTGGTAGCAGATGAACAGCAGGCCCATATCGAGCTGGCCATTCTTGTTGACGCCGTTTGAATAGTTGAACGGCCGGCGCAGGATCAAGTTGGCTTGGCTCGCGGCGGTACGCGGGTTGGCCAGGCGAATATGCGCATCGAGCTTGGTCAGCTTGCCGGCCGGGTCTTGGCTGTAGTCGGGCACTTCACTTTCGCTGTGGCCGCCGATGGGCGCGCCGCTGCTTTTGACCCGGCCGAAAATGCTTTCCTGTTCCTGCAACGGTGTGCGATCCCAGCGTTCGACGAAGTTGCGGATGATGCGCACCGCTTGATAACTGCCATGGGCAGCCCACGCTGGCTCGTCGCTTCCCGGTTGCACCCAGACGATACGGTCCATGGCCTTGGCGTCGTTGGAATCCGGGTTGGCCGAGCCATCGCGAAAACCGAGAAAATTTCGTGCCGACTGTGCAGGTTCACCGGGTTTGGCCGGGGCTTGGGGCGGTACGCTGCCTTCCTGTTTCCAGCGCACCAGCAGCAGGTCGGGGAGGTTTTTGACGATATCGCGCAGCGCGTGAATGTTGGTGTCGGCGGTGTTGGCGCAGAACTGCAGGCTCAGGTCGCCATGGCAGCAATCGGCATCGAGCGCATCGTTGGGGAAGCCGACCATGCGTTGCAGGCGTTTGGGTTTTGCCGCTGCCAGACCGAAGCGCTCGTCAAACAGCGACTCGCCGACAGACACAGTGATGGTCAGGTTATCCGGGGTGACCACCGGGCCGAGGATGCCGGAATCCGGCGGCGGCAGTTTCGGATCGATTTGCGCGACCGGGCCGCCCTTCATCAAAAATGCGATGCGTTCATTCAGCGTGCGGAACAGCCGCTTGAGGTCTTCGCGATCGCTGGCCAGCACATCAAACGCCACCAGCATCCCGGAAGCCGGGCGGGGGGTGACGATGCCGGTCTGGTGCAATCCGTGGAAATCGTGGCGGTCTTGGGTCTTGTCGCTGCTCGGCGCTTCGGTGACTTGCGCGGGCGCGGCGGCCATGGCCGGGCAGCTCAGGGCTGATCCGGCGAGGGCGACACCGGCGGCGCCCATGCCCATCAGCACGCGGCGCCGTTGCAGGTTGAGGGGTTCTGAATCGTTCATCGGGTCGTCTTCTGTTTACAGGCCGGAGAGGCCGAGGGCGGGGTCGATGCCATTCAGCGCCGTGGCCAGAGCCTTGGCTTTGGCGGCGATCTGCTGGCGTTGCACGGCGGTCACGGCGTCATAACTGACGTAGCCGTCGGCGGATTTGAGCGCGTCGAGCTGGCTGTCAAAGTCGCTCAACGACTGGTCGACCGTGGCCAGCACCTCGGCGGCGGATTTGCTCAGCATCGGCCGCAACAGGTCGACGATTTTGTGCGCGGTTTGCGCGTTGGCGGCGAAACCGTTGAGATCGCTATGGCTGTAGCGCTCTTCTTCGCCGCTGACAGCGCGCACCTCGGCGAGGCTGTTGAGGTTGCGCACGACGATGCTCACCAGTTGCTCTGGCGGCAGCGACTGTGCGAGCAACTGCTGCTTGAGGGTGGTGACGTCAGCGAGCAGGCGTTGACCAATCGGTGCGGTAGCGTCGAGATTGCGCTGCTGGAAAAGGGCGTATTCGAGGCGGTGGAAACCGACAAACGCTGGATCCTGCTCACGCTTTTCAAAATAGTCGGCGCGGGCATTGATCTGATTGTCCAGCTCGGCCAGGCGCTGCGCGGCCGGCGCCAGACGCTGATAAGCGGCACGCGCCGGCAGGTACAGCGCTTGCGCCTGACTCAGGTCGCCCCTGGCGATCGCCTGATTCAGCGCTGTCACCGCTTTGATCAAAGCGCTGCCCTGAACGGCCAGATACACGCGAAATTCCGACAGCGGCCCAACGAAAGCCACCATCGACGGCTTGGCTTTGGCGGCTGCATCTGAAGCGGCCGTCGGTGTGACGTGCAGGATCCCGCGCGGGTTGCTCAGCAAACCGCAGGTGATTGTGTAGTCGCCCGGTTGCAGGTTGGCGTTGATCACCTGGCTCAGGCCCGGCGCAATGTTTTCCCGTTCTTCGACCACCAGCACGCCGTCGAGAATTTCCCACTCGACCGCACGCTCGGAGCGATTGACGATGCGGAAACTGGCACGGCCGGCCGGCACTGTCAGGGCATTCGGCTCGCAACTGTGCGGATGGATATTGACGACGATTTCGTCATGGTTGTGCTGACGCTTGGCGGCGGCCATGTTCGAGGCGTACCAGAACAGTCCGCCGGCGCCGATCATCAGCAGCACCGAGCCGGCCAGCGCCCAACGCAAGGCCGGTGGGGTTTGAGTAGTAGACATGGGGGGCCTTATTAGCTGGAAACGGAAGTCGTTGGCGTTGCCTGGCGTGGCGCGGGCATGAAGAACATCACCAGCGCCAGCAGCAGATAAATCAGATATGCGCCGAGGGTGCTGACGGTCGGCGCATCCTGATAACCGAACATGCCGGCCAGCACCGAGCCCAACGGGCCATCCATCGGCAACGTGGCGCTGAAGTCGAACAGCACGGTCTGCAGGTGATTCCACAGCCCGGCTTCATGCAGCGCTTGCACCGAGTTGGCGAGAATGCCGGCGGCGACCACGAGGATGAACAAGCCGGTCCACTTGAAGAACGCCGAGAGATTGAGGCGCATGCTGCCGCTATAGATCAGGAAACCGACGATGACCGCCAGGATGAGACCGAGCAGGGCGCCAATGGGCGCGCCCGGGCCTTCGCTCTGCTGGAACACCGCGAGCAAGAAAAATACGGTTTCCAGGCCTTCGCGAGCGACGGCGAAGAAGACCATGGCGATCAACGCAATTACTTGATGCCTGGACGCTGCCAGCGCCTGATCCAGCGAAGCTTGCAGTGAATGCTTGATCGACCGCGCGACCTTGCGCATCCAGAAGACCATCGAACTGAGAATGCCCACCGCGACCAGACCGACGACGCCTTCGAAGAGCTCCTGCTGCTTTTGCGGGAATTCGGCGCTGACCAGTTCCAGGCCACCGCCGACCAGCAGGGCGAGGGCGGCTGCGAGGAAGACGCCGATCCATACGGCTGGCATCCATTGGCCGCGGCCGGTCTGCTGCAGATAACTGGCGATGATGCCGACGATAAGCGCGGCCTCGATGCCTTCACGCAACATGATCAAAAAGGGAACGAGCATTGGACGGCCACGGCGATTTAGATAGGAGGCTAAGTTGTAACATAATGACACTCATTCCCAAATGGCATTCATTGACATTTAGCTGAACGTGAGCTGAACAAGCCTTCTTTTTGGCAAGCCCGCTACCACAGGTGCCGCGCGTCTCTCTGGGCAACACCGATCCCCGGTGGGAGCGGGCTCGCGAATGCGTCAGGTCAGTCAATAAATGTTCAAGCTGAACCACCGCTTTCGTGAGCAAGCCCACTCCCACAGGTGCCGCGCTCTGATCACAAATCCTTCTGGGCAACAAATCCCCGGTGGGAGCGGGCTTGCTCGCGAAGGCGTCATGTCAGTCAATAAATGTTCAAGCTGAACCACCGCTTTCGTGAGCAAGCCCACTCCCACAGGTGCCGCGCTCTGATCACAAATCCTTCTGGGCAACAAATCCCCGGTGGGAGCGGGCTTGCTCGCGAAGGCGTCGGGTCAGTCAATAAATGTTCAATCTGAACCACCGCTTTCGTGAGCAAACCCACTGCCACAGGTTCTTCGCTCTGATCACAAATCCTTCTGGGCAACAAATCCCCGGTGGGAGCGGGCTTGCTCGCGAAGGCGTCAGGTCAGTCAATAAATGTTCAAGCTGAACCACCGTTTTCGTGAGCAAGCCCACTGCCACAGGTTCTTCGATTTGATCACAGTCTCTCTGGGCAACACCGATCCCCGGTGGGAGCGGGCTTGCTCGCGAAGGCGTCGGGTCAGCAATAAAGAAGCAAGCTGAACCACCGTTTTCGTGAGCAAGCCCACTGCCACTTTGGTCCTGCAGTGGCTCTAGCAGCTGAGGTAAGATGCCCTCCACCGAAAAACAACAAGGTTCATCCCGGTCCATGGCGGAAAAAGACACCATTGCCATCCAACTGGTGCGCGAAGCGCTGCTGCAGAGTTGTGCTCCGGGCGCAACCACGGATGAGGCGTTGAGCAAGGTCGGCATCGATCCGGCGTTATTGACAGCCGACGCGGGCAGGGTGCCGGCTTCGCAATATGCCAAGCTCTGGCGCCTGCTGGCCCGGCGCGGCGATGATGAGTTCTTCGGCATGGACCCACGCAAGCTCAAGTCCGGCAGCCTGGCGTTTCTGTGTCGCAGCGCGATGGCGCAACCGACGCTGGCGGCAGCGCTGGATACCGGTCTGAGCTTTCTTTCGCTGATGCTCGAAAAACTGCCGGCGCAACTGGTGCATCAGCAGAGCCTCGCCGAAATTGTCTTGCTCGAAGACGACACCGAACCGCGCCGCGCCTTCACTTATTTCACTTACTGGATGATTGTTCACGGCGTGGCGTGCTGGCTGGCCGGGCGGCGGATTCCGATTCTCGCGATTGAACTGCGCTGCGCCGAACCGGATTTCACCGACGACTACCAGGTGATGTTTTCGCAGAACCTGCGTTTCGAACGTCCCCGCACGCGAATGATTTTCGCCGCCGATTGCCTCGATCTGCCGATCAAGCGCAGTGCCGAAGAGTTGAAGCGTTTCCTTGCCCAGGCGCCGGCGAACATTCTGGTCAAGTATCGCGACCCCGATAGTCTGGCCAGCCGAATCAAGCAGGATCTGCGGCACCTGCCTGCCGAGCAGTGGCCGGAAACCGAAGCGCTGGCCCGGCAATTGTGCATGTCCGCCTCGACCCTGCGCCGCCGTCTCGCTGAGGAAGGGCAGACCTATCAGGGGCTGAAAGACAGTGTGCGAAAGGAACTGGCGATTACCTGGCTCGCCGAGCCTTCGATCAGCTTCATCGAGATCGCCGCGCGCCTCGGTTTCGCCGATGTCAGCTCGTTCTACAAGGCGTTTCGCAAGTGGTCGGGGTCGAACCCCGGCCACTACCGTAGCCTGATCCTCAGCCAGCCAACGGGATCCAGCCCGGCTGAGGAATAATCAAAGCTCCTTTACGCTGACCAGCGACGTTGTGCCGGTGCCAAATGCGGTGGTTTTGATGCGCAAGCTCAGTTCATCCTTTGCACCACGCAACACATAGATATGATCCGACAGTTTCGGGCTCTCGAGTTTGTAGAGTTTCACACTGCCCTTTGGATACCGCGTGGGATCAAGCTCCAGCACTGCATGGATTTTGTTGGCGCGAGAGGACGCGTTGTGGCGGTTCTTGCCAAACAGGGTTTCAGACAGCTGCTGCCGTGGCATCGAATCAGGGGCCAGGTCGGTCACGTACAATCCGACGACACTGCGCTGCGGCCTGCCGTAAGCATCGTTGGACGAGTTATTGATGAAGGAGCTGCTCAGCGCTTTGATCGTCGCCAGTTTTTCCTTGTTGACGTAGTGATACAGACGCTCGGGCAGGGTCTCGATTTCGGTTTCGATGACGGCCGGGAATCCACTGCTGTCAGCAATCGCCCGTCGCGACGGGCCCGGCGCCTCGGTATTGGATCCGTCGTGTGCGCGTTTGTTAGGCGCACCGCCCTTCAAATGCAGCCGGTTATCGATCGTCCAGCGCCCCTGACCGTCGGTGGTCAGGAATGGGCCCGGTCGAAGATTGTCGACGGGATCAATGATCAGTACCGGACCTTCTTCAATCGATACGCGGAAGAATTGCTCGCCAACCAGCGCGTGCCACCTGTCGTTGTAGCGATACAGGCCCTTGTTACGCCCTTGTGCGACTGGTGCTCCCAGATCGGTCGGCTTTGCCAGTGCGAAGCTATCGAGCAGTGCCTGCTGCCCCTCGGTGTAAGCCCGCGGCGTGGCCCATGCGTTTTCGGTGCTCGCCCGGTCTGCCTGCGGGTGCTGCTCACTGGGCAGCATCGGGTTTTCTTCGACCGGAATATCTGGCGCTGCGGGCCCGGAATTGTCTACGGCGAATTCGAAAACCTCAGGGTCAAGGTGTGGAGCATTTCCGGTGTTTCGAGCCCCGTTGGCGATACGTCCGGCGTGCATGAGGACGGCTGCGAGATTGAGCAGCAGGTTAGCAACGGCAAATGATTTGTCCTGGCCGTCCGCTGTCGATAGCGCTTGAAGGTCATCCTTGAGGCTGACCGCCAATTGCAGCAACCATCCTGCAGTGGCGGCAGGCCCGGTGACCAGTGGCAGCAGCGATTCGAATATCAACCAGCCCAGCGTCTTGAAGTTGGCCCAGCGGCTTTCAGCGTTGGACACCGATTGCCGATCCGCCAGTTCCACCAGCGCCTGACTGTTGGCTTCATACAGCGGCTGAAATATATCGCCATGCATGGCGGGCGAAACGGTCATTTCCCAGCGCAGGCGAATTTCGTTGGCGCCCAGCAATCCAGTGTGACGAACCGAGGCTTTGTACCAGTCATGAATACTTTTTTGCAGCGCAGCGTCGGATTCGATCGCGCGTTGCAGATGGCTCTTCGAGGGAAACTGAATCAACGAAGGCGAGTAGAAGGGGCGATAGAGCACGACCGGCGCATTGCGTTCGGTGCCCTCAATAACAAACATGTTCAACACCGGACCCAGGCGCAGGTGCAACGGGCTGACTCTCAGATGGTTTGCCGTTTGCCGGTCATCAGCCAGTGCGATGATCAGGTTTGCGCCATGAACGTCAAAACCGTGCTCGCCGTTGAGTTTTGCCTGTAAGGCTTGCAGGGGTAGTTGGTTACGCAACTGCACCTTGAACAGGTTTTGTCGCGACGCCGCTTCGCTCGGGTTATCGAGCAGATGTTGCTTCAGATACGCAGGGTAGGTGCGGCCGATGTCCACTGCCTGGATCAGCGCCTTGGCGTACTGAGGGGTCAGCCAATCCGGCACGCTTTGCTGCTGCAAGCCTTTGACGCTCATCTGCCCCCAGGGCAGGCCGGCAAGATTCTCCAGAGCGAAATCGATAACGCCCAGCCGCGTCGTTTCCTGAATTCCCCAGCCGCCAGGAACACCTTCAGAGACTTTGATGTGCAGTTCGATGTGATCGGGATTGACCGGTTCATGGCCGTCGCGACTCATCTGCTTGATGAGTGCCTGATAAGTGAAGTCGCGGATGGACTGCAAATGGGTAAAAAACGTTGCGCCGTCGTACTGCCAATGCGTGGCCGCCATCGCCGAAATGAAGCGTCGATAGGTACGACGGTCGTCGGCATTCGCGTGTGCAAGCCACGACGGCAAATGCTTTTCCACGCTTGCTGCGTGGGTGATCGTATGCCTCGTACCCGCAAACAGACGAAGCGGGTCGGTGATCCTGTTGAACTGTTGCTCGGCGCTGGCGAACATTTCATCGAGCGGAAACTGGATGCTTTGAAGGTCCAGCAGTTGCCGGTCGATCAAAACACGCGCCAGTTCGTCAAAGATATTGGCATCCGGCTCGTATCGCCGAACGCTCAGAGACGCAACCTCCCAGCGCAGTTGCAGGCGCTGAGCTACGTGTTGCAGGCACGCCGACTCGGTGCTGAATCTTTCCCAGGCACCAGAGGGTTGAATCAACACAGTGCCAGACGTGTCGGTAACCATCAGCGCCGGATAAATCAGCGAACTGACATCCTCGCCATCCTTCATGTCGAATTTCAATAAACACGCCGAGGACCGTAAGTGCTCATTGAACAATGCTCTGTGTTGTTTTTCCGGCGTGACGATCAAACCCGTCAATGAAAAATAAAAGGCTTCATCTTTCTGATGAAGTGCTTCATTGATATTGGACGCGCAGGCGTCTTTCAATGCTTCCGACAACCATTGCCAACGACTCATTTGGTTATCAGCCGGTTGCTGCCAGTAATTCAGCAGTTGCGCTTGCAATGTATCAACCAACGTATGACAAATATCCTCAATGGCGGATTGGAAATCGACCAGGTTGATCTTGTCCCGATCGGCTGAGTTGACTGGAACAATTAGAGTTTCTGCGTTTATCAACAGGCATCGCCCTGCGGCGAAAGCTTGAAGGAATGCCTCAAGCAACGTGACCGGGTCGGAGCCCGGAGGCGACCGCAGATCATCATAGAAAAGTACATCCAGCGACAAAGATGACGATGCCAGACAATATTGCAGATAGTTTTCAAGCAGCTCTCTGGCTGTTTTGCGTAACGTCGGCTGATCCTTGAACTGCGCCAATAACGATTGTTCAAAGATGAAATCCTCTGTCTCAAGGATTGTTGGAGAAGGCGACATGAAATACATCTCGAGTGAATAAAAACAATGGCGGGTTGAAAGGTCGACGAAACTACCGATACACCCCGTCAATCGCCAGCGCACATAGTTAACAACTTGTAAGTCAGCGCGATTTGAGTTGAAGGTTTTGGCCAAACCAGTCAACCGGCTTGATGGCTTTGACCATTGCCCCAGGCCCCGCAGAGCGCGACTATCGCTGCGTTGTTTACGGTTCCCAGCCTAATAAAAACACCGAGGGATTCTGGCAATGCGTGATTACTTGTCCGCCACCGAACAGTTCGATTATCAGCACACCGTCGACACGTCGCTCAGCGGCACGCTCGCGGCACTCAATGCCTGCATCGAGTGCTGCGACCGCCATGCCTTGCCAGGTCGCATTGCGTTGTTCTGGGAAGGTCGCGACGGCTCGAGTGCGACTTACACCTTCACTGATTTGCAGGACAAAGCCGCGCGGTTCGCCAATTTCCTCCTCGCCCAAGGCGTGCAGAAGGGCGACAAGGTTGCCGGACTGCTGCCGCGCAACGTCGAGTTACTCATCACCGTGCTCGCCACCTGGCGTATCGGCGCGGTGTATCAGCCGCTGTTTACCGCGTTCGGCCCCAAGGCCCTCGAACATCGACTGAACAGCTCCGGGGCGAAAGTCGTGGTGGCCGACGCGGTCAACCGGCCCAAGCTCAATGAAGTCAGCGCATGCCCGATCATCGTCACCGTTGGCGGCGACAAAGGGCAGGGTATCGTTCGCGGTGACTACAGTTTCTGGGCCGAGCTGGCCCACTATTCCAACGTTTGCGAACCGCTGCTGCTGACTGGCGAAGACCCGTTCCTGCTGATGTTCACCTCGGGTACCACCGGCCCGGCAAAAGCGCTGTCGGTGCCGCTTAAAGCCATCGTCGCTTTCCAAAACTACACGCGCGATGCGGTAGACCTGCGCCCCGAAGATGCCTTCTGGAACGTCGCCGATCCGGGTTGGGCCTATGGCATTTATTTCGGCGTGACCGGGCCGTTGGCGCTGGGGCACCCGATCACCTTCTACGATGGCCCGTTTACCCTCGAAAGCACCTGTCGGGTGATCAACAAATACGGCATTACAAATCTCACCGGTTCGCCCACTGCCTACCGACTGCTGATTGCCGGTGGCGAAGCATTCGCCACATCGATCAAAGGCAGACTGCGCATTGTCAGCAGTGCCGGTGAGCCGCTGAACCCGGAAGTGATTCGCTGGTTCGCCGACAAGCTTGACGTGGTCATCCACGATCATTACGGCCAGACCGAATTGGGCATGGTCTTGTGCAACCACCACGGCCTCGAGCATCCGGTGCACGTCGGCGCCGCTGGTTTCGCTTCGCCGGGGCATCGCATCGTCGTGCTCGATGAGCAGTTCAACGAACTCGGCGTCGGTCAGCCGGGCATCCTCGCCATCGACCGCCCGCAGTCGCCGATGTGCTGGTTCGGCGGCTACGAAGGCGCGCCCACGAAAGCCTTCGTCGGCAACTACTACCTGAGCGGCGACACCGTGGAGTGGAACCCGGACGGCAGCATCAGTTTCGTTGGCCGCAGTGATGATGTGATCACCACCTCCGGCTACCGCGTCGGCCCGTTCGACGTGGAAAGCGCCCTGATCGAACACCCGGCCGTGGTCGAAGCGGCGGTCGTCGGTAAGCCCGACCCGGAACGTACCGAACTGGTCAAAGCCTTTGTCGTACTGAGCGCGCAGTACCGCGCCGCGCCGGAGTTGGCCGAAGAACTGCGCCAACACGTGCGCAAGCGTCTGGCCGCGCATTCGTACCCGCGTGAAATCGAATTTGTCAGCGAATTGCCCAAGACCCCGAGTGGCAAATTGCAGCGCTTTATCTTGCGCAACCAGGAAATCGCCAAGGCTCAAGAGGCCGCGGCGCCTAACGTTTCAGCTTGAATCCAAGGAAACACCGTCATGCAGATCGAGAACAAGGTTTTTATCGTCACCGGCGGCGCGTCCGGCCTCGGTGCGGCCAGCGCTGAATTGCTGGTCAGTGCCGGCGCCAAAGTGATGCTGGTCGACATGAACGCCGAAGCCGTTGCCGCGCAGGCTCAGCGCCTCGGCGCGCAAAGCGTGGTCGCCGACATCAGCAACGAAGCCGCCGCCGAAGCCGCAGTGCAGGCGACCGTCGCCGCATTTGGCAGCCTCAATGGCTTGATCAACTGCGCGGGCATCGTCCGTGGCGAAAAAATTCTCGGCAAGAACGGTCCGCACGCCCTGAGCAGTTTTGCTCAGGTGGTCAACGTCAACCTGATCGGCAGTTTCAACATGCTGCGCCTGGCCGCTGCGGCCATTGCCGAGAGCGAAGCCAACGCTGACGGCGAGCGTGGGGTGATCATCAACACCGCATCGGTCGCTGCATTTGACGGCCAGATCGGCCAGGCGGCGTACTCGGCATCGAAAGGCGCGATCGCCAGCCTGACCCTGCCGGCCGCGCGCGAGCTGGCGCGCTTCGGCATCCGCGTGATGACCATCGCACCGGGCATCTTCGAAACGCCGATGATGGCCGGCATGACCCCGGAAGTCCGCGACTCGCTGGCCGCCGGCGTGCCGTTCCCGCCACGCCTGGGCAAGCCCGCCGAATACGCTGCGCTGGTGCGCCACATCATCGAAAACAGCATGCTCAATGGCGAGGTGATCCGTCTCGACGGCGCCTTGCGCATGGCAGCCAGGTAAAGGGGAATCCGTCATGACTCTGTCCAAAGATCCGATTGTTATCGTCAGCGCCGTCCGCACTCCGATGGGCGGTTTTCAGGGTGAACTGAAAAGTCTCACCGCACCGCGACTCGGCGCGGCGGCGATCAAGGCTGCGGTAGAACGCGCCGGTGTCGCCAGCGACGCAGTTGATGAAGTGCTGTTCGGTTGCGTACTGCCCGCCGGCCTCGGCCAGGCGCCGGCTCGCCAGGCTGCGCTGGGTGCCGGGCTGGATAAATCAACGCGTTGCACCACGGTCAACAAGATGTGCGGCTCGGGCATGCAGACCACGATCATGGCCCACGACATGCTGGTGGCCGGCAGCGCCGACGTGGTGGTTGCCGGCGGCATGGAAAGCATGTCCAACTCGCCGTACCTGCTCGATCGCGCCCGCGCCGGCTATCGCATGGGCCATGGCCGCGTGCTTGATTCGATGTTCCTCGACGGGCTCGAAGACGCCTACGACAAGGGCCGTCTGATGGGCACCTTCGCTGAAGATTGCGCCGAGGCCAACGACTTCAGCCGCGAAGCGCAGGATGCGTTCGCCATCGCCTCGACCACCCGCGCACAGCAGGCGATCAAGGATGGCAGCTTCCAGGACGAAATCGTCCCGCTGACCATCACCGTCGGCAAAGAGCAGGTGGTGATCAGTCACGATGAACAGCCGCCTAAAGCCAAACTCGACAAAGTCGCCTCGCTGAAACCGGCGTTCCGTGAGGGCGGCACGGTCACTGCCGCCAACTCGAGCTCAATCTCCGATGGCGCGGCGGCGCTGGTGCTGATGCGCCAATCCCATGCGCAGCAACTGGGCCTCAGACCGCTGGCGGTGATTCACGGACACGCTGCGTTCGCCGACACCCCGGGCCTGTTTCCCACCGCACCGATTGGCGCGATCAAGAAACTGCTGAAGAAGACCGGTTGGGCGCTGGACCAGGTTGATCTGTTTGAGGTGAACGAGGCGTTTGCGGTGGTCGGCATGGCGGCGATGGCGCATTTGGAAATTCCTCACGACAAGCTCAATGTGCATGGCGGCGCCTGCGCCCTCGGACACCCGATCGGCGCCTCGGGCGCGCGTATTCTGGTGACGTTGCTGGCAGCGCTGCGACACAAACAGCTCCAGCGCGGGATTGCTGCTATCTGCATTGGCGGCGGCGAAGCCACGGCCATGGCGGTGGAATGCCTCTACTGACCCACACAAATCCCTGTAGGAGCCGACGAGTGCAACGAGGCTGCGATCTCTTGATCTTGTTTTTCAATTTCAAGATCAAGATCAAGATCAAAAGATCGCAGCCTCGTTGCACTCGACAGCTCCTACACTCAAGGACTCACCATGATCCTCAACGATGACCAAACCCAGATCCGCGACATGGCCCGGCAGTTTGCCGAAGAGCGGCTCAAGCCGTTCGCCGCTGAGTGGGACCGTGAGCACCGTTTCCCCAAGAACGCCATCGCCGAGATGGCCGAACTGGGCTTTTTCGGCATGCTCGTGCCGGAGCAGTGGGGCGGTTGTGGCACTGGCTACCTGGCTTATGCCATGGCGCTGGAAGAAATCGCCGCCGGTGACGGAGCGTGCTCGACGATCATGAGCGTGCACAACTCAGTGGGCTGCGTGCCGATTCTCAAATTCGGTAATGACGATCAGCGCGAGCGCTTCCTCAAACCGCTGGCCAGCGGCACCATGCTCGGGGCCTTTGCCCTGACCGAACCGCAGGCCGGTTCCGATGCAAGCAGCCTGAAGACGCGCGCCCGACGGGAAGGCGATCACTACGTATTGAACGGCTGCAAACAATTCATCACCTCCGGGCAGAACGCCGGCGTCGTGATCGTGTTCGCTGTGACTGACCCGAGCGCAGGCAAGCGCGGGATCAGCGCGTTTATCGTGCCGACCGACTCACCCGGCTACAAAGTCGCACGGGTCGAAGACAAACTCGGCCAGCACGCCTCCGACACCTGCCAGATCCTCTTTGAAGACGTGAAAGTGCCGGTCGCCAATCGCCTCGGCGAGGAGGGTGAGGGCTACAAGATCGCTTTGGCCAACCTCGAAGGTGGCCGCGTCGGTATCGCCGCGCAGGCTGTGGGCATGGCGCGCGCTGCGTTCGAAGCTGCCCGTGACTACGCCCGTGAGCGTGACACCTTCGGCAAGCCGATCATCGAGCACCAGGCCGTGGCGTTTCGCCTGGCGGACATGGCCACGCAAATCGCCGTCGCCCGGCAGATGGTGCACTACGCAGCCGCCTTGCGCGACAGCGGCCAGCCGGCGCTGGTCGAGGCGTCGATGGCCAAGCTGTTTGCCTCGGAAATGGCCGAGAAGGTCTGCTCCATGGCCTTGCAAACCCTCGGCGGTTACGGTTACCTCAACGATTTCCCGCTGGAGCGCATCTACCGTGACGTGCGTGTCTGCCAGATCTACGAAGGCACCAGCGACATTCAGCGCATGGTGATTTCGCGCAATCTCTGACAAGGAATTTTATTCATGACTTACGAAACCATCCTCCTGGAAACCCGTGACCGCGTCGGCCTGATCACGCTCAACCGGCCCCAGGCGCTGAACGCCCTCAATGCGCAACTGGTCAGCGAAGTGAACCACGCGCTGGATACGCTGGAAGCGGACGCACACATTGGTTGCATCGTCCTCACCGGTTCAAAAAAAGCCTTCGCCGCCGGCGCCGACATCAAGGAAATGGCCGAGCTGACCTATCCGCAGATCTACATGGACGACCTGTTCAGCGACAGCGATCGCGTGGCCAACCGACGCAAACCGATCATCGCAGCGGTCAACGGTTTCGCCCTCGGGGGCGGTTGTGAGCTGGCGCTGATGTGCGACTTTATTCTGGCTGGCGACAATGCCAAATTCGGCCAGCCGGAAATCAACCTCGGCGTGTTGCCGGGCATGGGCGGCACCCAACGTCTGACCCGCGCCGTGGGCAAGGCCAAAGCCATGGAAATGTGCCTGAGCGGACGCATGATCGACGCGGTGGAAGCCGAGCGCTGCGGCATCGTCGCGCGGATCGTGCCGAGTGACGAGCTGCTTGATGAAGCGCTGAAGGTCGCTGCGGTGATCGCTGGCAAGTCACTGCCGATTGCGATGATGATCAAGGAAAGTGTGAATCGTGCGTTCGAGGTCAACCTGACCGAGGGTGTGCGTTTTGAGCGCCGGGTGTTTCACGCCGCGTTTGCGACGCAAGACCAGAAGGAAGGGATGGCGGCGTTTATTGACAAGCGTGAGGCTGTATTCCAAGGCAAATAGATGCGGTGCCTAAGCTGACGCCTTCGTGAGCAGGCTCGCCCCCACAGGGATCTCCACCGCCCAATATGGGAGCGGGCCTGCTCGTGAAGCTTTTAGAGCTGATAGTTCTTCAAATCCCGCGCAATCACCATCCGCTGTATCTCGCTCGATCCTTCATAAATCTGGGTAATCCGCGCATCGCGGTAGTACTTCTCGACCGGGTAATCCTCCAGATAGCCATAGCCGCCATGGATCTGGATTGCCGACGAACAGACCTTCTCGGCCATTTCCGAAGCGAACAGCTTGGCTTGTGAAGCCTCGGACAAACACGGTTTGCCAGCGGTGCGCAGCCGCGCCGCATGCAGAATCAGCAACCGCGCGGCGTTGATCTGCATGTGCATGTCAGCCAGCAGATTGGCGATGCTCTGGTGCTCGATGATCGGCTTGTCGAATTGCACGCGATCCTTCGCATAGGCCAGCGCCGCCTCAAACGCCGCTCGCGCGATGCCTAATGCCTGCGCCGCGATGCCGATGCGTCCGCCTTCAAGGTTGGACAGGGCAATCGCCAGGCCCTTGCCGCGTTCGCCGAGCAGATTGGCCTCGGGGATGCTGCAGTTGTTCAGCGTCACCGCGCAGGTGTCGGAAGCACGGATGCCCATTTTGTGTTCGGTGCGATCGACGATGAAGCCCGGCGTATCGGTCGGCACCAGAAATGCGGAAAGCCCTTTCTTGCCCAGGTCCGGGTCGGTCACGGCGAAGACGATCGCCAGTTTCGCCCGTTTGCCATTGCTGACAAATTGCTTGGCGCCGTTGATCACCCACTGGCCTTCGCGCAGTTCGGCGCGGGTGCGCAGGTTGTGCGCTTCGGAGCCGGCCTGGGGTTCGGTCAGGCAAAAGCAACCAATGGTTTGCCCACTGGCCAGATCGGCCAGCCAGGTCTGTTTCTGTTCGTCGCTGCCGTAGTTGAGCACCGGGCCGCAGCCGACCGAGTTGTGGATGCTCATGAACGCGCCGGTGGCCCCATCGCCGGCAGAGATTTCCTCGACGGCCAGCGCATAGGCGACGTAATCGACATAAGTACCGCCCCATTCCTCAGGCACGACCATACCGAGCAAACCCAGCTCACCCATCTTCGCCACGAGGGCGTCGTCGATCCAGCCAGCCTTTTCCCAGGCTTGTGCGTGGGGCGCGATTTCGCCACGGGCAAAGTCCCGGGCCATGTCGCGGATCATCACTTGTTCTTCAGTCAGTTCGAGATCGTGCATGGCTCAGCTCCCGCTCTCATCAAAACCATGGAAGAAACTCGCGACCTGCGCAGCGTCCAGCTCAGCGACGGTCGGCGGGTTCCAGCGCGGTGACTTGTCCTTGTCGATCAGCAGGGCGCGCACGCCTTCGATCAGGTCGCCACGGGCAAACCACTGGCGGTCCAGATGCAGCTCCAGAGCAAAGCAGTGCTCCAGACTCAAATGCCTGCCGCGACGGAGCATTTCCAGGGTCACAGCCATGGCCAGCGGCGAGCGGGTTTGCAGCAGATCCGCCGTGGAGACCGCCCATTCGTGGCTGTCGGCGACGGTGACGGCGCGCAATTGCTCGATCATGCTCGGCACGTCGGGCAGGGCGAAGAAGTGATCGATGGCCGGGCGTAGAGCCTGGAGCGGCGCGTCCGGCAAAGTTTGTACGGCATGCTTGGCCAGCAGGTTCTGCAGCGACTTGAGCGGCGTGTCCTGCCACTCCATGTTGTCGAATTTTTCGTCGAGCAGGGCCAGTTTGCTGCTGTCCAGATACCAGTCGGCGAGGCCGCAATACAGTGCATCGGCAGCGCGGATCTGCACGCCGCTGACGCCCAGATAAATCCCCAGCTCGCCGGGAATGCGCGGCAGGAAGTAACTGCCGCCAACATCGGGGAAATAACCGATGGCCACTTCCGGCATCGCCAGACGGCTCTTCTCGGTGACCACGCGCAGATCGGCGCCTTGCACCAGACCCATGCCGCCGCCGAGAACGAACCCGTCCATCAACGCCAGCACCGGTTTGCGGTAGTGATGAATGGTCAGGTCGAGGGCGTATTCCTCGACGAAGAAATCTTCGTGCAGCGTGTCGCCGCTTTTGAAACTGTCGTACAGCGAGCGAATGTCGCCGCCGGCGCAGAATGCCTTTTCACCCGCACCGCGCAATACCACGGCGTGAACATTGGCGTCGGACGCCCAGGCATCAAGCTGCTGTTGCAGCAGACGCACCATGTCGAGGGTGATCGCATTGAGGCCCGCAGGGCGGTTGAGGGTCAGGTGGCCGATATGGTTGCGCACCTCGGCCAGCACGTCGTTTTGCATCGCATCCATGGACGGGGTCCGCCGGGATGAAGCCTGAGCTGTCATCAGTAACTCCCTGCTTTTATTATCTTTATTCGAAAAGCCCGCGCGCGGGCGTTAGCGGATCGTAACAGTGCAAATTTGCCGTGTACAACGGGGATATGTGCAGGGGGAATCTGCGTTTTTCTCTCAGGGCTGCTTTCTGTGCGCGTAGGAGCTGACGAGTGCAACGAGGCTGCGATCTTTTGATTTCAAGAAACAAGATCAAAAGATCGCAGCCTCGTTGCACTCGTCAGCTCCTACAAGGCGATCATCGGAAGGTTTCAGTAATGCTGCGGCGTTTGGCGTGCAATTCGCTGGCGTGGATCAGGCGCTCAAGGTCTTCGGGGGTGACGTCGATGAAAGCCTCCATGTCGGCCAGCGCCAGTTTCAGGTCTTCGGCGGTGATCGCCTGGCGGTCGACCGGGACCACTGGCGGCGCAGGTTCAGCAGCGCGTTTCGGATAGCGGATGCGGGTGAGGTTGTTGTAGGCCAGCGCGCTGGCAAGCATGCACAGGGCGCCGAGCATCACCGGTTCCATGGCTTTCCAGTCCATGGCGATGGTGGCCGGATCGGCCAGCACCAGTGTCAGCGCCAAGGCGCCGGCCGGTGGGTGCAGACAACGCAGCCAGCACATCAGGATCACCGCCATGCCAGCGGCGAGGCAGGCACTACCCAGCGTTCGACCGAGCACATGGGCTACCAGCAAGGCAACCACTCCAGCGCACAAGTACCCGCCGAGAATCGACCACGGTTGGGCAAGGGCGCCGGAGGACACGGCGAACAGCAGCACCGCCGAAGCACCGAGCGGGCCGATCAGGTGAAACGCAACGTCGTGCCCGAACACCTGCGCGCACATCCACACGCTGAACAGCGTGCCCAGGCCCATGCCGATCGCGGCACGGCTCCATTCAGTAGGGCGGGTATTGATGGCGGCGGGCAACCAGCGAGCAAGCATGTAGAACTGATCCTTTGCAAAATTCGAGGCAAAAAAAAGGACTTGTCCGGCATATCCGGAAAGCCCTCGAAGCGTTCCAACATTGGGGGAGGAACGCGCGTAGTTTGCCGATCAAAGTGGATGCTGACAAATTCATATAAATGCAGTTTTAGTGCACTATTTTTGAATTGAAGCAGCGCGGCGCGCGCTGACAAAACAAAGATAGCCGCCTAGCGCTGCCAGCCCGCTCAGGGCGAAGAACATACTCGGCGCAGGCGTATGCATCAGCAGAAACCCGCAGATGACCGGGCTCGCCCCGCCGCCGAGTGCTGCGAGGTTTTGCGCGCCGTAGTAGCTGCCGCGCAGTGCCTCCGGGGCGAGGGTGTCGACGAAGAGGAAGTCGGCCGGGTAGATGATCATCTCGCCCAAAGTGAAAATGAACATGGCCGCGCACCAGCCGAGCAGGCTGTCGGCCACGCTGAAACCGATGAGGCCGATAATGAATAGCGCGGTGCCGCCGGCAATCCAGTGACGCAGGTGTTCGCGACTCAGCCAGCGCCCGACCTGGTACTGCAGCACGATGACCGTGATTGCGTTGCAGGCCAGCAGGGCGGCCATCGTGTCGAGCATTTGTTGCTGGGTGTGGGTGACCAGCAGGTATTGCGACAGGTACAGGGTGAAACGCCCGTGCACCAATGTGCTGAGCAGGCAGCCAAGGGTGAACAACACCATCGTCCGGTCGTTTTTGAGGATCACCAGGGTGTTGAGGAAACTCTGCGGCGCGCTGCCGACAGATAATGGGCGGGCATCCCTGGCCCCGCCGAACAGCAGAAAAATACTGCCAATGGCAATTGCGCCGGCAACGATGAACGGCGCGGATGGCTGCACCCCGGCAATCACCACGCCGAGCATCGGGCCGACGGCGTAGCCGATATTGGTCAGCGTGTAATTGAGCGAAAACGCCTTGACCCTCTGGCCCACCGGCAGGTGTTCACTGAGGATCGCCTTGCTGCCGATCAGAAACAGCGCCGACGCGGTCTCGCTGATGATCAGCACCACGGTGACCAGATACAGATTCTGCGCGACGGTCAGCAGGATCAGGCCTATACCGCTGGAGAGCATGGTCAGGATCAGCAACTTGCGCTTGTCGAGCCTGTCGATGATGTAGCCGCCGTACAGCGACAGCAACGTGGCGCTGAACACGGCGATGCCCAATAGCAAGCCGACATCCTGCGGATTGAGCCCCAGTTTGTTGCTGAGAAACAAGGTCAGCAGCGGACTGATCAGTGCGCGACTGATGACCACGGTCAGCGAGCTGATCATCAATCGGCGAATGAACGGAGAATAGATGGCCACGGAAGGGGAATGTCCTTATTCGGGAAGCCTTGGGCGAACGCCATCCTCTCTGTGCAGGCGCCACCGGTCAACCTCCATGGCACCACACACAACTTCAGCTGGACACCACAGGGCCAGCTCAAGCCACGTCCGAAGCCGCCGGCCTCTGCCGCAACGTAATCGGTAACTTGCACGATTCACCGCGGCCCATCGGGAAATACTGAAAACCGTTACGCGCCAGGCGTTCAGCGTCATACAGATTGCGGCCATCAAAAATCACCGGGCTGTTCAGACGCTGTTTGATCAGCTCGAAATCCGGCGCCTTGAACTGTTGCCATTCGGTGCAGATGATCAGCGCGTCGGCACCGGCCAATACTGATTCAGGCGTCCCCATCAACATCAGTTTTGGCTCGTTTGGATAAAGCCTCTGGGTTTGCTGCATGGCTTCGGGATCGAACGCACGCACGCTGGCGCCAGCAGCCCATAAAGCCTCGAGCAGTACCCGGCTCGGCGCGTCACGCATGTCGTCGGTGTTGGGCTTGAACGCGAGGCCCCACAGAGCAAAGGCCTTGCCGCGCAAGTCGCCGTGGTAGAACGCCTTGATGCGCTCGAACAGCTTGTGCTTCTGCCGCTGATTGATCGCCTCGACCGCTTGCAGCAGATCACTGGAACAATGCGCCTGCTCGGCACTGTGAATCAGCGCGCGCATGTCCTTGGGAAAACACGAACCGCCGTAGCCGCAACCCGGATAGATGAAGTGATAGCCGATCCGCGAATCGGCGCCGATGCCATGACGCACCGCTTCAATGTCCGCACCGAGGTGCTCGGCAAGTTCGGCGATCTGGTTGATGAAGCTGATTTTGGTCGCCAGCATGCAGTTGGCGGCGTATTTGGTCAGCTCGGCGCTGCGCAGGTCCATGAACAGGATGCGCTCATGGTTGCGGTTGAACGGTGCGTACAGATCGCGCATCACCTCGCGCACTTCCGCGCCTTCGCAACCAATGACGATACGGTCCGGGCGCCGGCAATCGGCAACGGCAGAGCCTTCCTTGAGGAATTCCGGGTTGGAGACGATATCGAACTGCAGCAGTCGGCCGACCTTGATCAGGGCCTTTTCGATGTAATTGCGCAAGGCATCGCCCGTGCCCACCGGCACCGTGGATTTTTCCACCACGATCAATGGCTGCTCACGATGTTGAGCAATAGCGTCGCCGACTGACAGCACAAAGCGCAGATCTGCCGAACCGTCCTCGCGTGACGGCGTGCCCACTGCGATAAACGCCACGCGCCCATGCAACACCGCGAACCGCTCATCAGTGGTGAATAACAGGCGTTTCGAATCCAGGCCCTCGCGTACCAGGCTGGCCAGCCCTGGCTCGAAAATACTGACGTGGCCCTCGCGTAACTGCTCGATCTTCTGCGCATCGACATCCATGCACACGACCTCGTGACCGACCTCAGCCAGCACCGCCGCCTGCACCAGACCGACATAACCACTGCCAAACACCGTGATCTTCATGCCGCACTCCTGCTTGCAGTTCCCTGCATTGAAGATAAGAGCGCGATGTTTCAGTTCGCCTACCGCCGAGGAGGCAGCATTCCGACCGTTCGGGGAATGCCCGATTGACTTTTACGACCTCGAACGTCAGGTTGTCGCCCTTTGGCGGCAACCCTTGTCATTGAGTCAGGCCGTTTTTTTGCGTTCCATTTCATACATTTATTGTTTTTGTTGAATCGTTTTTTATTTCAAGGCCGTTTCGTTTGAGTGATTTGTCGAGTACCCAGCCCGCACCGTCCACCAGCAATCCGCTGACCGTTTACCTGGCTCGACTGGCGCCTTCCAGCCAGTTGACCATGCGCTATGTGCTGCAAGACGCCGCCGACCGCCTCGGTTTCGAAGATGTCGATATCGAAGAAATCCCCTGGCACGGCCTGCAACCGGAAGATGTGGTGGCGCTGGTCGCCGCTTTGCGTGCCGACGGTTACGCGCCGAATACGTCGTCGCTGTACGTGAACGCGGTGCGCGGCGTGATGAACGAAGCCTGGCGCATGAGCCTCATCACGCAGGATCACCTGCTGAAGATGCGTTCGGTCAAAGGCATTGCCGGTACACGCTTGTCTCAGGGGCGCAACCTCAAGCGCACGCTGATTCACGAACTGATGGAAGTCTGCGCTGCCGACCCGCGCCCGCAGGGCTTGCGTGACGCAGCAGTGATTGCGTTGCTGTACGGCACCGGCATGCGCAAGTCGGAATCGGTGGATCTGGATCTGAGTCAGGTCGACTTTCGCGAACGCAGTCTGACGGTCACCGGCAAAGGCAACAAGCAGTTGATCAAGTACGCGCCGGCCTGGGCATTTGCCAAACTCGACGCCTGGCTGCAGCTGCGTCGTTCCCAGCTCAAGGAAGGCGAGAGCGACGATGCGTTTCTGTTCAACCGCATTCGCCGGGGCAGCCACATCACCCGCGAGCGCATCACCAAACACGCGATTTACTACATCGCCCGCCAGCGTGGTACTCAGGTCGGGGTGAAGATCATGCCCCATGATTTCCGTCGTTCATTCATCACCCGGGTGATCGAAGAGCACGACCTGTCGATCGCGCAGAAGCTTGCCCATCACAGCAATATCCAGACGACCGCCAACTACGACGTGCGCGATGACAATGAGCGGCGGCGGGCGGTGGATCGCTTCGATTTATAGACGGTGTCAGCTTTGCGGCGGGCAGCGCGAGCCGGTGGCAGTCTGCGCGATGTGCGCAGCGAGACGTTTGACGTTGTTCTGTTGCGCAGTCACCAGGTCTTCGATGCTCGGCCCTGAAGACGTCTGCAGGACCGAACGGCAGGTAAGCATCGCCGCGTCCGCCGCCCCCAGCGGGCGGACTCGCCATTTCACGTCGATCAAGGCGTACTGGCCGGGAATCGAATCGAAGCGCTGCACATCGACGCGCACGGAGGCTCGATGCTGGCCGACGCCGCCGCTCAATTGATCGGCCAGCGCGCCGCGTAATTCATCAGCAAGCGTGGCGCTCCACCAATCGGTATCAAGAATGGCCACGCCGCTGTTGCCTTGGCGAATCACAATCTGCGCGCGATCGACCTGCGGCGGCACGCTGATGCTTTCGATAGCGATGTCGGCGCCATTGCGACTGGCGCCCGGTTGCGCCGGGGTCAGCGTGTGAAAGCTGATCGGGTCGCTGCGGCACGACGTCAGTAGCACGAACGCAGCGAGCACGGTGATCTTCAACGGTAAAGCCATGGAGGCAGCTCCTGTGCTCAATTGCGTGGCGGTCCTTTGAGGTCCAGCGGTGCGGCGTTATCGGGACGCCCGCGAATCAGCGACTCAGGATGGCGACCAAGGTAATCCGACAGCTCACGCAACGATCGCGACATGCGCCCGAGCTCGTCGAGGGTCTCGGTCAGTTGCTCGCGTTGCGGTGAATCCTCGGCGAGAGTCGAATTGGCGGACTGCAACGTCTTGCTGACGTCGGCGAGAGTGCTCTGTACACCCGGCAGGGTTCTGGCGTTGAACTGCTTCAGCCCCTTGCGCAACTCGACCAGATTGCCGTCGAGGTTGTTGGCGATGCGCTCCACCGGCAGTGCGTTGATCTTGTTGACCATGGCTTCGAGTTTTTCCTGCAACTGTTCGAGGCTCCCTGGGACGGTCGGAATAGTGACCGGTCGTGCGGTAGGGTCGAACGCGACCTTCGGCGCTTTGGGGTAGAAATCCAGCGAGATATACAACTGCCCGGTGAGCAGGTTGCCATTGCGCGCCTGGGCGCGCAGACCGTTTTCAATGAATGTGCCGATCAGGCGCGCGCCGGCGGCCTCGTCGTTTTCGTCGCCATGGTAGGTCTTGAGGATTTTTGCGTGGGCGCGGCCGAGTCGCTGCGGATAAATAACGATGCCGACATTGACTGGAAAGGTGCGTTTGACCTCGTCGAAGTCGAGGTTGACTGCCACCACTCGACCGATTTCGATGCCGAGGAACTCAACCGGCGCATCGACCTTGAGCCCGCGCAAGGCCTGATCAAAACGCAGGGCCAGATACTGCGCCTTTCCGTCGGGCGGGGCGAGGGCAGCGGTCTGGTTGGCGAACAGTTCGAAATTCCTGTCTTCGCTGGCCAGCGTGTCGTTGGGGCTGTAGTCCGGCGCTCGGAAAGCGATGCCGCCCACCAGCAAGGTCGACAGCGACTCGGTTTTTACCGCAAAACCGTTGGCGCCGACATTGATGTCGATGCCGCTGGCGTTCCAGAACCGGGTATTTTCGGTGACGTAGGCATCATTGGGCGAATGCACGAAGACTTCGATGTTGACGCCTTTGCCGTCCGGGTCGAGCGCGTAGGAGACCACCTGGCCAACGGGAATCTTGCGGTAATAGACGGGGGAACCGATGTCCAGCGAGCCGAGGTCGGCAGTGTGCAGAGTGAAGCGCTTGCCCGGTTCGCCGTAGGTGATCGGCGGGGGGTTCTCGAGGCCTTTGAAGTTTTTTGTCCGATTGTTGGCCTGACCGATGTCGGCGCCAATGTAGTCACCCGACAGCAGCGTATCGATGCCCGAGACGCCGCCAGCGCCGATGCGTGGACGCACCACCCAGAACTGGGAATCCTCGCGAGTGAAGGCTTCGGCCTGTTTGGCCAGTTTGATCGTGGCGTTGACATTTTTATGATCGTCGGCCAGTTCGACCTCGGAGACATGGCCGATCACCACGTTGCGGTACCTGACTTCAGTCTTGTTGGCGGTCAGGCCATCGCCGGTCTTGAAGGTGACGGTGATCGTCGGGCCTTCCTGCAGGATGTTGTGTATCACCAGCGAAATGCCCACCAGCACCGCCACAATCGGCACGATCCATACCAGCGAAATGCCGAAACGGCGGGTTTTGATCGGCGCCTGACCGGGTGCTCGCGGTTCGTCGCTGGCTGACGACTTCATCCATGTCCTCCTCAATTAATCGGGCACTGAGCGTCAGGAACGCAAAAGCACTTCATCAATATAGAAGTGCTTGGCGATAGAGCAAATCAACAGCCGCTTTAACTTAGGGAATGTGTAAGCGCCTGTTAACCGAGCATTTCGCGCAAGCGATACCAGAACATGCCCAGCGCCAGCAGCGGCGAACGCAGAGCCGGGCCGCCAGGGAAGGTCATGTGCGGCACGCCGCTGAACACATCCATGCCTTGGCTGTGCCCGGCCTGGATGGCTTCGCCCAACAACTTTGCACACCAGTGGGTGACATTCAGGCCATGGCCGGAGTAACCCTGTGCGTAGAACACGTTCGGGTGCTGTTTGAGCCGTCCGACCTGTGGAAAGCGGTTCGCGGTGATGCCGATCCTGCCGCCCCACTGATAATCGATGCCCACGTCGGCCAGTTGCGGAAACACTTTGAGCATTTTCGGTCGCATATAGGCGGCGATGTCCGCCGGATCACGCCCGGAATAATGACAAGCGCCGCCGAACAGCAAACGTCGATCAGCCGAGAGCCGGTAATAATCGAGCCCGACCTTTTGATCGCACAGCGCCAGGTTCTGTGGAATCAACTGTGCGGCACGGAGTTCGTCCAGCGGCTCGGTGGCGATGATGTAACTGCCGGCGGGCAGGACTTTGCCACTGAGCTTCGGTTCGAGTTCGTCCAGATGCGCGTTGCAGCCGAGCACCAGGCTACCGGCCCGCACTGAACCGGTGGCGCAGCGCACCTCGACGGTCGGGCCATGGAGAATTTCCAGCACCGGACTCTGCTCGAAAACGCGCACGCCCAGCGAAGCCGCAAGCCGCGCTTCACCTTGCACCAGATCCAGCGGATGGAGGTGACCCGACCCCATGTCGATCAACCCACCGGCGTATCCACCGGCATCCACCACTTGCTGACGGATGTGCTCAGGGCCTACCAGCGACGTGGCGTGGGCGTAGCCGAGTTCGCCGAGGCTGTCCTGTTCCTGCTTGAACGCGGCGAATTGCGCGGCGGTGTTGGCCAGTTCGCAAAAGCCCCAACGCAGATCACAGTCGATGGCGTTGTCCGTAATGCGCTGGCGCACCAGGTCCACCGAATCGATGCCGGCGCGCTGCAGATACCGCACGCCGTCGCGCCCAACGTAGCGGGCGAAACCCTCGACGTCATGGCCAATGCCGCGAATCAGCTGACCGCCATTACGCCCGCTGGCGCCCCAGCCAATACGCCGCGCCTCAAGCAGCACCACCGACAAACCGCGCTGCGCCAGTTCAATGGCGGTGTTGACGCCAGTGAAGCCGCCGCCGATCACACAGACATCGACAATCAGATCGTCGTCCAGCACAGGGTAGGGCGTGCTCGCCCTCGCGGAGGCGGCGTACCAGGAGCGGGCGTGTTGTGCGCTGTGCTGATTCATTTGTTTGACTTCACTTTGCTCCACGACCGGGTCATCAGGCGCATGATCGTCTGGGGCGGAGTCGAGGAAATGTAGAGTTTATCGAGCACCGATTGCGGCGGATAAACCTCAGGATTGTTGACCAGTGCCTGGTCCATAAATGGCTTGGCCGCAGGGTTCGGGTTGGCGTAGCCGACGGTGGCGCTGACCTTGGCGATCACTTGCGGGTCGAGCAGGTAATTGATGAAGGCATGGGCCTCTTTGGCGTTGCTGGCGTCGGCGGGAATCGCCAGCAGATCGAACCACAGGTTGGCGCCCTCCTTGGGAATCGCATAAGCGATATTCACACCGTTTTTGGCTTCCCGGGCGCGGTTGGCGGCCTGGAAAACATCGCCGGAGTAACCGAACGCGACGCAAATGTCGCCATTGGCCAGGTCCGACACGTACTTGGAAGAATGGAAATAGGTGATGTAAGGACGGATGCTCAGCAGCTTGGCTTCAGCCTTTTTATAGTCCTCAGGGTTTTCGCTGCGCGGGTCCATGCCCATGTAATTGAGAATGGCCGGAAACACCTCGTCGGCCGAATCCATCATCGACACGCCGCACTGGCTGAGCTTCTTCAGATTCTCGGGTTCGAACAGCACGGCCCAGGAATCGATGTGGTCGATGCCGAGCACTTGCTTGACTTTGTCGACGTTGTAACCGATGCCGTTGGTACCCCACAGATAGGGCACCGAGTGCTCATTGCCTGGATCATTTTTCTCAAGTAATTCAAGCAGTTTGGGGTCTAAGTTCTGCCAGTATGGCAACTGCGAACGATCGAGCTTCATAAACGCCCCGGCCGTCACCTGACGGGCGAGAAAGTGGTTGGACGGCACCACCACGTCATAACCGGTACGACCGGCGAGGAGTTTGCCTTCCAGCGTTTCGTTGGAGTCGAAGACGTCGTAGATCACCTTGATCCCGGTTTTGCTCTGGAAGTCGGCGAGGGTGGTTTCGCCAATGTAGTCGGTCCAGTTGTAGACACTGACCCGTGGCTCGGCGTGGGCTGTGGCGCTGAACAGCACACTCAGCGCGACCGGGAGTACGGATTTCAACAGACGCATATCGACACCTCTTCTTGTAATGATCGTTCCCACGCTCTGCGTCGGGATGCCTCAACGGACGCTCCGCGTTCGGCTCTGGATGGGACGCAGAGCGTCCCGGGATGCATTCCCACGCAGGAGCGTGGGAACGATCAATAACTCACACCTTCGCCATTTTCTTTTGAGAAGGCCGTCAGACGCTTAGCAGCAGGAACTCACGCTCCCACGAGCTGATCACGCGTTTGAAGTTTTCGTGCTCAGCGCGTTTCACCGCGACGTAACCGCGAACGAATTTGCTGCCCAGGTATTCGGCTACTTTCGGGCACTCTTCCATTTGCGTCAGGGCTTCTTCGATGGTGATTGGCAAACGCAGGTTGCGGCGTTCGTAGGCGCGGCCTTCGACCGCCGCGCTCGGTTCGATCTGTTCGATCATGCCGATGTAGCCGCACAGCAGGCTTGCGGCGATGGCCAGATACGGATTGGCGTCGGCGCCGGGCAAGCGGTTCTCCACGCGCATCGACTCCGGCCCGGAAGTCGGCACACGCAGGCCCACCGTGCGGTTCTCTTCGCCCCACTCGACATTGACCGGCGCTGAAGTGTCCGGCAGGAAGCGGCGGAACGAATTGACGTTCGGCGCGAACATCGGCAGGACTTTCGGGATGTATTTCTGCAGCCCACCGATGTGATGCCGGAACAACTCGCTCATGTTGCCTTCGGCATCAGCAAAGATCGGCTTGCCGGTGGCGATCTCGACCACGCTCTGGTGCAGGTGCATGGCACTGCCGGGCTCGTCGCCGATCGGCTTGGCCATGAACGTCGCGGTGACGTTGTGCTTGAGCGCCGCTTCGCGCAGGGTACGTTTGAACACGGTGATCTGGTCAGCCAGGTCCAGTGCATCGCCATGGCGGAAGTTGATTTCCATCTGCGCCGGGCCGTCTTCGTGGATCAGCGTGTCGAGGTCCAGGCCTTGCAGTTCGCACCAGTCGTAGACGTCTTCGAAGAGTGGATCGAATTCGTTGGCGGCATCGATCGAGAACGACTGGCGACCGCTTTCCGCACGCCCCGAACGACCCAGCGGCGCTTTGAGCGGCAGGTCCGGATCTTCACAGCGCTGGGTCAGGTAGAACTCCATTTCCGGCGCGACAATCGGCTTCCAGCCCTTGTCGGTGTAAAGCTGCAGGACTTTCTTCAGCACATTGCGCGGCGACAGTTCGATCGGGTTGCCGAACTTGTCGAAGGTGTCGTGGATGACGATGGCGGTCGGCTCGATCGCCCACGGTATGACGTAGACGGCATCGGAAACCGGTTTGCAGACCATGTCGATATCAGCCGGGTCGAGCAGGTCGTAGTAGATGTCGTCGTCGACAAAATCCCCGGTTACCGTTTGCAGCAGCACGCTCTCCGGCAGGCGCATGCCGCGCTCATGCAGGAACTTGTTGGTCGGTGCAATCTTGCCGCGGGCGATGCCGGTCAAGTCGCTGACCACGCATTCGACTTCGGTAATCTTGTGATCTTTCAGCCAGGTGAACAGCTGATCGAAAGGGGCGTTCATAAAGACCTCGTTATTGGTTTTGTAGACGCCGGGGAGGGCGGGTTTCATCTTCCGCCCCTTCCCCTGTGGCGCGTTGGCGACTATCTTGGGCGCGGCTTGTGATTCCATCTATCCACTTTCAGCAGCACCCAAGCGCACCAAAAGAGTGCGCAAGGTCCACCCATGACAACGTGCAATCCGCTCCAGGTTCAAGCGTTCAACACCGCCGATGTGGCCGAACAAGTGCGCGCCACGCCGGGTTGGATTCAGCATTACCAGCAGATGTCGCCGGGGCATTTCGCCGGACAGATTCGCTATCTCGATCTGCAGGGCGTCGAGGTCTACGAAGAGCAGATGAACACCCGGGTGGAGCAGAATTTCAGTGCGCCATCGGGTGCGCTGGCATTTTGTTTCGATCGCAGCGACAACGCGCTGTATCTGCTCAATGAAGAGAGCCGCAACATCTGGATCACTCCAGAGAACTACCGCGAAATCGCGGTGGTGTTCGGAGCGGATTTCGTCCGCGACCACGGCCTGGATGTGGCGAAACTCGAAGGCTTGTTCATGGCGCCGCTGAATTGCGGCCAGAACGCTTTGTTCAGCGGCTGGTTAAGCTCGATTCTCACAAAATTGTCGCAAGCAATTGATCCGCTTGATAAAAGTTGCCTGACGCAGCAGCTGCTTGAGGACTGCCTGTTCATCCTTGACAACGCTCAAACCACGCTCGACCGTGGCGGATTGCTGCGGCGCAACGACGAACGCAAGATCATGCAGCGAGTAGGGGAGTGGGCGGCTGATTCGTCGGAGGACACGGTCAATCTGCTCGAACTTTCTCACGTCGCAGGGGTACCGCTGCGCCAGTTGCAACAGGCGTTCAAGGCCTACACCGGAATGACCCCAAGTCACTGGTTACGCTTGCGCCGGTTGAACAGTGCGCACCGGGAATTGCTCAGGCGGCGACCCACGCAAACCACGGTTGCCGAGGTGGCGATGCGCTGGTCGTTCTGGCATCTGGGGCGGTTTTCCAGCAGTTACCGAGCGCTGTTCAAAGAGCTTCCGAGCGAGACGCTCAGGCGCTGAGCAGAAAAAGGCTTTGTGTCCTTGGTGAAGTTAAATAGAATCAGTCTCATTTGAATCCACCTTCGCGCAGGGTCTCTTGAGATGATTGAATCCACGTTACCGGCGGAGCAGAGCCTGCAGCAGTTGTACCGCGAGCATCGCGGCTGGCTGGAAACGTGGTTGCGCCGGCGCATGGGCAATGCGTGGGATGCGGCTGACCTGAGCCAGGACACCTTTCTTCGCGTCTTGTGCAACGCACCGCCATTGGCCGAGTTGCGCGAGCCGCGCGCGTATTTGCTCACCGTCGGCAAACGTCTGCTGAGCAATTTCTACACGCGGCGCCATCTGGAAAAAGCCTACCTTGATGCCTTGGCGCTGATGCCTGAAGACTGCGCGCCGTCGCCGGAACAGCGCTGGCTGCTGCTGGAAACCCTGCAGGCACTGGATGAGTTGCTCGATGGCTTGCCGCGCGCGGTGCGCCGGGCGTTTTTGTGGAGCCAACTCGAAGGCCTCGGTTACCGCGAGATTGCCGAGCGCTTGCAGGTTTCTGAACGTACCGTCAAACGTTACATGGCTCAGGCCTACGAGCATTGCCTGCTGGTGGAGCTGTGATGCGCGTTACTCCAAGCGATGAAACGCGTGAAGTGGCGCGGGCGGCGGCGCAATGGCTGGCATTGCTCGAGTCCGGCGGTGCCAGCGATGAAGATCACGCCCGGTTGCAGCATTGGCGCAGCAGCAACAGTCGCCACGAAAATGCGTGGCAGAAAATCCAGCAGCTGCGTCAGCGTTTCGCAGGGTTGCCGCCGGCGCTGACCATGGCCACGCTGGATCGGCCGGACCCAGCGCGGCGCGCGGCTCTCAAGCGTGTCTTGGGCGCGGCGGCGCTGGTGCCGGCGGCTTGGTTGATCGGCCGTGAGTTGCCGCTGGATGTCTGGCGCGCTGATTTGCACACCAGCACCGGTGAGCGACGAACAGTGCAGTTGGCGCAGGACTCTTCATTGCAACTCAACACCGACAGCGCAGTGAACGTCGATCTGCCTGCACGCCAGTTAACGCTGATCCGTGGCGAGATGGCGCTCAATGTGGCGGGCGAATCAGCCTTTATCGTCAACGCGCCTTTTGGCCGAATGATCGTCAGTCACAGCGACATCTCGGTGCGCCTCAGCACCCGCAGTTGCCAGGTCTGCGTGTTGCGCGGTTCGGTGCAATTGCAGCCGCTGCACGGCCCGGCGCTGGTATTGAAGCAGGGCCAGCAAGTCAGCCTGCAAGCGTCCGGCGCCGGGGCGGTGACGGCGTTCGACACGTTGATGCCCGGCTGGCGCGACGGGGTGTTGATGGCGCAGAACCAGCCGCTCGGTGAGTTCCTGCGCGAACTGAGTCGCTATCGCTCGGGCGTGCTGCGCTGGGATCCGGCGCTGGAATCGCTGCGCATCACGGGCAGTTTCCGCCTCGACGACACCGACCAGGTGCTGTCACTGCTGGCCGCAAGCTTGCCCGTCGATGTGCACACGCGGACGCGATTTTGGGTGTCGCTGGTGCCGCGTGCAGAAAAAACCGGCTGAAGCCTGTCCCTTTTTTTCGCCTCGCTGGTCATTCCAGGCAAGTGAACAAAATCGAGAGCTTCTTCCAATGCCCGCAGTATTCCCAGGTCGTTTGCGTCCGTTGTTGCAGTTGAGCCTTTTGCTGAGCCTGAGTGCCAGCCCCTTATTGATTCAATCGAGCTGGGCTTACGATGGCAGCCGGCGCAGTTATCAGGTGCCGGCCGGTAGCCTGAGTGCGGCGCTGACGCGGTTCGCCGGTCTCGCCGGAGTCAATCTTTCGGTGGATCCGGCGCTGGTCAGCGGCCGCAACAGCAACGGGTTGTCCGGTGAATTCGGTGTAGAGGAGGGGTTCAGCCGGTTGTTGCTGGGCTCCGGTTTGCAGCTGCAACCGGTTGCCGATCAGGCTTATACGCTGGTGCCCGCAGCAGAAGGCAGCACCTTGCAACTTGCGCCTACCTCCATTCTTGGCGCGAACGACCCGGCGGATGCCGACGTGTTTGCCGGAGGCCAGGTGGCGCGGCGTGGCTCGCAAGGGCTGTTGGGCTCCAGGGATTTCATGGAAACCCCGTTCAGCATGACCACCTACACCAGCCAAACAGTGAAAAATCAGCAGGCGCGCACGCTCGGCGAGCTGATCGGCAGCGATCCTTCGGTACGCGCGACCAACCCGGCCGGTGGGCGCTATGAGCAATTCACCATCCGTGGCTTCAGCCTGTTCAACAGTGACGTTTCCTATAACGGTCTCTACGGTGTGTTGCCGACGTACACCATCGACATGGAAATGGCTGATCGCGTCGACATCCTCAAAGGCCCGAGCCAATTGATCAACGGGATTTCGCCACGGGGCAGTGTAGGAGGGGGGATCAACGTCGTGCCGAAACGCGCGACCGACAAGCCGATCACCTCGCTGACGACCAATTACGCCTCCAACAACCAAATCGGTGGCGCAGTGGATGTCGGACGGCGCTTTGGCGAAGACAATCAATTCGGTCTGCGTTTCAACGGCGTTAAACAGTCCGGTGATACCGAATGGGATCATCAGAGTGTCGATCGCGACATGGCAGTCCTTGGTCTGGATTTTCGTGGTGAACGCTTGCGACTTTCCACCGATATCGGCCACACCGAACGCGACACCGACGCACCGCAGGAACGCGTGCAGGTCGCGGCCAATGCCAAGGTGCCGAACGCCAATAATGTGCGCGATAACTACGCGCAACCCTGGAGTCAGGCGCGCACCAGGGACACGTTCGGCACGGTCAACGGCGAGTTTGATGTCAGCGATTCGGTCATGCTGTATGGCGGCGTCGGCGCACGTAAAAGCAATCACGATTTTTTGCGCCACGCGGTGTCGGTGAGCAACGACGCCGGTGACTTCAGCGTACAGCCGCGAGATTTCACCCGCGACGAAAACGTCCGCACGGCCACGGCCGGAGTGCGCAACTGGTTCCATACCGGTGCGGTCAGTCATGAAGTCAACCTGGCGGCCAACTACTTTTATATGGACTTCGAAAACGGTGGCGCTCGTTACGCGTCCGGGCGCAGCAATCTCTACGACCCGGTGGAAATCGCCAGACCCGGCACACCGACCCGCAATGACGCCAAGGTCTACACGGAAAATCGCTTCAGCGGTGTGGCCTTGTCCGACACGCTCGGCTTCTTCGACGATCGCTTGTTGCTGACCCTGGGTGCGCGTTGGCAGCGGGTCAAAGTCGATGACTGGAGCGACGGCGTGAAGGGCGATACGGCCTACGATGAGGAAAAGGTCTCGCCATCGGGCGGTGTTCTGTTCAAGGCGACAGACAAACTGTCGCTCTACGCCAATTACATGGAAGGTCTGAGCCAAGGCAAGATCGCGCCATCGACCTCGATCAACGAAGACGAAATCTTTCCGCCATTCATCAGTCGCCAAGTCGAAGTCGGCGCCAAGTATGACGCGGGCGCCTATGCGCTGACGGCAGCAGTGTTCCGCATCAAACAACCTGCCTACGAAACCAACGCTACCACGCGAGTCTTCGGCCCGAATGGCAAGCGCGAGAACAACGGTGTGGAACTGAGCGTGTTTGGCGAACCGCTCAAGGGCGTGCGATTACTCGGTGGTGTGATGTACATCGACAGCGAACTGACCCAGACCACCAACGGCACATTCGACGGCAATCGCGCACCGGCCACACCCAAATACAACGTCAACCTTGGCGCGGAGTGGGATGTGCCAAACGTGCAGGGGCTGACACTGACCAGTCGCGGGATTTACTCGAGTTCGCAGTATCTGGATCAGTCGAACGACAAGGAAATCGACTCTTGGGAGCGGTTCGACGTAGGCACACGCTATGCTTTCAGATTGGACGAAAAGACCGTTACGTTGCGGGCGAATGTCGAAAATGTGCTGGATAAACGCTACTGGAGCTCGGCGGGTGCCTCGGATGATAGCGAGCCGGGATTGACCCTGTCGACGCCGAGAACTTATCTGCTCTCGGTGACGATAGATTTCTGATGGAGCAGGGTAAATGCATCGATCATCGTCGATAATGCATTAACTACACTAAATGACCGTTTAGTTGAGCTAAACAAAAACACAGACAATATGCCGGGGAAGGCCATGATTCAGCGTCAGCCGAACGCAACCGATGCGATTGCTGCGTTGAATCTTGAGTCTCATGTCGAAGGCGGCTATTACCGCAGAACTTATCAGGCCGATCATCGCGACTGCCTCCAAACGCAGCATTTGCACCTTGGCGATGCAATCGAATACAACCTGATCCACGCTCACGGCTTACTGCAAACGCTGGTAATGGGCAGCGATCTTTCCGCAGGCCAGCAACTGCTATTGCATGTACCGGGTGGCACCTGGAAAGCCTCGCGATTGCTCGCAGGATCAAATGGCTTTGGTTTGATCAGCGAAGCAGTTTCGCCAGGGTTTGATTTCGCTGATATGGAAATCGGCGATCGTGCAAAATTGACGGCGCAAATTGCCGCAGCACGAAGAGCTCATTAAAAAGCAGGCACGTGATGAGAAGAACGGATCGGGTAAACGTGGTTTGTATAGAAAGCCGTTTTGAGATGACGATCCAGATGTGAATATTTTGGGTAGCCACGTTGATTAAGTAACATCGTGTTACGTGTAATGTATATTATGTTAAATCATGGCTGTTCATGGCCGATCACTACCAACCTTCGAAATGGTGATAAACCTTGGTGATGACCTTCCATGTGCCGTCGATTTTGATCAGGGTCAGGTAGTCGTTGTAGTCGGCACCGATCGCATCCTTTTCCATATCGACACGCACCACGGCTGTCGTGGGTGTGATCGCCAGAATGTCGAGGCGAGTCGTAATTTCTGGGGCGCTGCCGTTCTTCTGAACGAAATCAAACAGATTCCCGATCGGGCCGCCAAGCAGTTCACCATTGGTGAAACCGTACCTCACGGCGTCTTTATGGAAAGCTTGAGCAACGACTTCTGCACTGCCCACACGCAGACCTTCAACGTATTGATTGGCAGTAGCGATGACAGCGTTGTGCTCGGAGGTTGGTACTGCCTTGATGTTCTTTGACATGGTTCTCTCCTTTCATTGGGCGACGTAAAACACACGTCGCCAGACGCGCTCAAATGCTCAAGCGGTCGGATGGGTGTGGTAAATCTTGCTGACGATCGTCCAAAAGTTTTAGCTCGAATCGCAAAGTCATTGAAGATGCCATTCACGAGGTGAAAAAAATTTACCCACCTGAAGGTCAGCTTTGGGTCGAACACAGTCACTCCTACATGAAACGTCCACGGAGAATTGGCCCATGAAAACCGCCGTGATATCCGACACTCATAATCTCCTCCGGTCCGAAGCCATCGGCGCGCTCCAAGGCTGTGACCTGATCATCCACGCCGGCGACATCGGCAACCCGGACATCCTCGCCCAATTGTCCGAAATTGCTCCCGTCCATGCCGTGCGCGGCAACAATGATCTCAGCAGCCCATGGGCTAAAGACCTCCCTGACCGTCTGGCCTGCACTCTCAACGGCTGGCACACTCTCCTTATCCACGACATCGCCGACGTCCCCGCCGATCTGGATCCAGACACAAAGCTCATCATCACCGGCCATTCGCACAAACCGCGCATCGAATGGCGCGGTGATCGTCTATACGTGAACCCTGGAAGCGCCGGCCCTCGGCGTTTCAAATTGCCGGTCACGCTGGCAATTCTCGAGATACAACCCGACAGCATCGAGCCGCGCCTGATTTCCCTGCTGGATCCCCCCGCCTGAAATCGCTGCGGTTACCGTGATCCAGAACAGGGAATCCAGGCGTGATCTGCAGCGCCACAGCGGTAGCTCTAGTTGCTTCGACGCTTTTCAATGAGCATCATGAAAACTCGACAAGGAGACGTCTCTCATGACCAAACCAATACTGCACCTGATGTCAGGCAAGATTGCGTCCGGCAAATCGACATTGGCCAAGTCCTTGGCATCCGAACGTTCGGCCATTCTGCTCAGTGAAGATTATTGGCTCTCAGAGCTCTATCCCGATCAGATCAAATCAGTGGTCGATTACGTGCGGCTTTCGCGTCAGATTCGGAAACTGGTCGGCACGCTTGTCATCGACGTGCTGAATTCTGGCGTGACCGTGATTTTGGATTTCCCGGCTAATACCCCAGAAGACAGGCAGTGGTTATGCGGTTTGGCTGACGCTGCTGGAGTTTCCCACTGTTTCCACTACATCGAACTGGATGATGAGACCTGTCGGGCCAGGCTACATCAGCGCAATGGCCGCGCCGAGCATGAATTTGCAGCGACTGACGCTGAGTTCGATTTGATCACGAGCTACTTTCGTGCCCCGGATGTGAGTGAGGGAATTGAGATTGAAGTTCACCGAGTTTAAGGGCAAGCGTGCTTAAAGTGGGTAATCCAGAAGGTCCGTTTTTTGAACGGTTTCAGCCCTTCGTGAAAGGCAGCAATCGACCCGAAGCTGACGGTCAACTCGGCTCGGCGTCAGATATAGCTAGCCGGTCTCTCACCCAACCGCTCTACTAATCTTACGAGATAACCATCGGGATCCTGGACGATGAATTCGCGCTGGCCCACTTCTACATTCTCAGCCCGATACCAAGTGTCCTTGCATTGTCGATAGAGGGGAAATCCCGCCTGATCAATGTTTTGGATAATGGGTGCGACGGCTTCAACATCAATCTGTAAATTCATGCCTCTTCCAAACGGTTTGGTCAACGGCGCAGTCAGCCATTGACCCCCGTCCGAATCAACCTGCTCAAGCATTACTTGAGCACCGTTCAAATCAAGGTATGCAAATCCATCTTCCTGGCGTTGATAGGCTACTTGGAACCCCAAGCAAGAAACCCAAAAAGCCAAGCTGCTATCCAGGTTGGTGACCATCAACTCCGGCACCAGTTTGTTACGTTCGAGCATGAGATGACTTCCATTTCAAAAGGATAATTTCTCTACGGGCGGGCACGTTCTGCACGTATCGCTTCGATTCCACGGCGCGATCGTAGTGAGCATGATGATGCATGGTTGGGTGGGAATTATCGAGTCGCGCTGAGTGGCAGCTTTGGGCGGGTTTCGGTCCGTAATAAAGAGCGGCAATTGGCACGGTGGAGACTTCTGCAGATCTTCGACCGTTGGATGCTACTTAGCGGTAGAGCTCTCCCCTGCTACCGGTCGACCATCGAGGGCAGGCAGCGGATCGGTTTGGATTCCGGTGAGGATAGCGGCCCATGCTGTGTAGTCAGTCGAAGGCATAGTGTCACGCATATTGAGTGAGTGGGTAAAAGCATCGGCGCTCTCCACGTGACATCATTATGACATTGCCTTGCGTAGTTAGTGCGTTCACCCAGACGACCGGTGAAGTCAGAATCTTAGAGCTCCCCGCCCTCCTCGCGCACAACTTGCGTCAGTTGCGCGACAACGGGCGCTTATCCAACGTCTTTCTGCACGCGAAAAATCGTCCAACCTGCGATCAAGATCAACAGCATTCCAGCCCATGTAAAAGAATCCGGCACTTCGTTAAACAACACGTAACCCCACAAGCAAGCGAAAGCCAGGTAGGCATAGTCAAAGGTGCCGACAAGTGCGGGAGGTGCAATCTGGTAGGCTCTCGCGGTAGCTGTATTTATCAGAATCAACATGCAGGCATAACAGAAGATGAAGACCATCTCCTGCCAACCGAGCGTCTGCCATGGAGAGAGTAAAAACGGAGCGCGAGCAACCGTTGCCTCGCTGACGTTCAGTGAGGCGATACCTCCCATGCAGGCGGCAAAAAGGAAAGCGACGTTCAATCCTAGCGCCAATACCAGAGGATGCTCACTGCGACAATGTCGGCGCGTCACCACCATCGCGAGTGCGTAAAAAACAGCGCCAACGACAGGCAGCAACGTCGCCAGCGTAAAGATTTCGGAACCTGGGCGCAGCACCAAGGCTACGCCCACAAAACCTAACCCCACAGCAGCCCAGCCGGTTGGAGACAAAGGCTCACCGCCATAGCAGGTGGAGAAAAGGGCTATAAAAATCGGCGTCGTGTAGATTGCAACGGCAGCGACCGATAGTGGGATTAACGGCAGTGCCGAGTAGTAAGTCACCCACATCAATAACAGCAGAAGACTCCTGGCCATTATCCACGCAACGGAAGTAATTCTGAGGCGGCCTGTGCGGATGCGTCGGCCAAGCCAAGTGCCCAGGGCGGGAACCGAAAGGCAAGACACGATCAAGAACAGCTGCCATAGGGGCAGCTTGGCGCTGAAGTATTTGACTGCTGCATCGGCCAGGGCAAGCAGAAAAACAGCGCCGACAATCAGTGCTATACCCTTGGGAGCGTTATCGATCCGAGTACCGTATTCGTTCATGAATTGCTTCCCTGCCCAATAAGCTTTAAGCCTACCCAGTTGTCATCGTCGGCTTGCAGCGATCGGCCCCAAGGCGCCGGCAGTAGGCTCAACGCCATCACCCCTGCCTATGGTGGGCCCAGCGCTATAAGCAATTAGAGTTCCTTAAACGTCTGTCGCAGAGCTTGCATCAGTTGTTCAACAACGATCGCTTCGACGGCACCTTCACTGGCGTCTACCTGAAAAGCAGCGCCACTGGCCGACACTTCTCCATCACAAACCCAGTAGACAGCAATCGCGCTACCTGGCCCGCAGCCTGTATGTCCGCTTAGGGCGAATCCACCCTCAAGCGTTCCCTGCATCAAACCCAGGCCATAACTCGGTGCGATCCACGGACGTCCGGGAATGGGCCCGCCCAATGTGCGTGCTCCTCGCATCTCAGTGAGCAAGCCCGCTGAAAGCAAGTCTGCGCAGAAGAGTCGATCCAAAAACAATGCCGCTTGCGAAACGGGGCCGATTAACAGGCCGTGGTAAACCCAGGCGGGGTCATAGTTTAGAGTGTCCACCCCGTGGTTTGTTTTTAAGTCTGCTCGCGTTCTAGCGAAGCGGACGTTGGACAATCCCAGAGGAGCGAGTACCCGTTGATTTACAGCATCCTCAAGCGTGAGATCAGTCAGCCGTTCAATGAGCCTTCCGATGAGCAGATAACCCACATTCGAATAACGCCACCCGGCTCCGGGGGTGTATCGCAGTCGAGCACCATCAAGGCGTTTTAACATTTCATCTACAGACCAGGCCGACTCACCGTTCGCAACGGCCCGGTGGTACTCGCCAAGCTCGCCGTAGTCGGCCAGACCTGCCTCATGCCGCAGTAGCTGGCGCAATGTGTAGGGCTGATCAAAAACGAGGTCGTCCAACCCTATAAAGCGGTCACGGACTAACGAGAGAGCCGTCGTCGCCAAAACGGTTTTCGTAAAACTCCACCAAGGCACGGGGAGATCTCCCTGTTGATGTGGTTGTGGACGACCGTTTACCACGAGTGCGCTGCGCATTGGCTTCCTTGACGTTTGAAACGGATCGACGACTCGAAGAGGTATTCTATTGACTGTCGTTCGCCAGAGTAACAAGCCAGCCTCTGAAAAAGCGCTGAACAACGCCCTTTGCGCCACGCTGTCATCGCAGGTTAAGTCAGACACGACACCAATTGCGTGTGGCCGAACATCGTTTGATGAGCTTCATAGAGGGGCAAGCTGTCTCTGCAGGTCTGACCCCGGGCCGGTGACGTATGTGGGTAAGCGTCCGGCGAACACGGCCTGGTGAGTCAATAACACATGTCTCCAACGTGGGCACGGAGAACTCCGGGTAGCCTTCCATTGGGGTGATGAAACCGAAGATGGGCCGAGCCTTCCCCGCTGGATACCCGCGCATAGCCGATGCTATGTGCGGTCGGGGGGCCGAGAGCCTGTCCCAATCGGATTCATGCCGCGGGTACCACTTCTTCATGCGCACGCGATCGACCCAGCAAAGCGAACACTAGCAGCGCAGTCAGTGCCGAAGATCCAGCCAGGATGTACGAGACCCAGCGCAATGCCCGGTCGTAGGTCGCAAGCAGCAAGGCGCGCTCGCCGCTGACAAGGGCACTGGCATGCGCTAGATCGCCGAGCGCGGCGCGATTGGCGGCCTCGATCACAACGGCTGGATCGGCCGCGACTAAAGTGCCGAGCAATCCGCCCTGAACCAAGAACGCCAGCATCGCGCCCGCCACCGCGATGGCAATCCCATCGGCCGAAACGCGCACGCAGTTGAAGATGCCGGTCGCCATACCTGCACGTTCTGTCTCCACCACGCTCACGGCCATGCCATCCATCAGCCCCCAAGGCAGGCCAATGCCTGCGCCGATCAAGGCCAGCGGCGCAACCAGCGCAGGGCCGGCCCCGCCGGACAACACCTGCCCCATCCAGACCAGTCCGGCCGCCACCAGCAGCAGCCCGACGCCAGACAGCATGCCGGAGGTGAACCAGCGCGACAACCACGCGGCAAGGAACGGCACGACCAGCAGCGGCGCAGCCAGGGCGATCATCATTTGGCCCGCTTCCAATGCGCTCAGTCCGTCGATTCCGATGAAGCGGCCCGGCAGCATCACGATCAGTGTGACGAAGAAGAAGGCCGGCGATGCGGCCAACACCTGCACGCCCACGAAGCGCCCACTGGCGAATAACGAAAGGTCGAGCATCGGGCGCGCGACACGGCGTTCGAGGCGTACAAATGCGATGAATAGCACCACTGAGGCCAATAACGTGCCGAGCACCGAAGCGCTGCGCCAGCCTTCTTCCGGCGCTAGCAGGATGCCGTAGGTGAACAAGCTCAGCGCGGCGGTGAAGCTGAGGGCGCCGGGCCAGTCCAGGCCGGTAGAGTCTGGGTCGCGGGACTCTGTGGCGCTGACCCACACCAGCAGGAAACCGGCCACGCCGATCAGCGCCGTCGCCAGGAACACCCAGCGCCAGCCCGCCACCTCCACCAGCAAGCCTGCCGCCAGCGGGCCGAAGGCCAGGCCGATGCCAAACGTGGTGCCGAGCAGGCTGAACACGCGTGTACGGATCGGGCCGTGGAAGGCCTGTGCCAGCGAGGACATGGCGCCCGCGAAGGCGGCTGCGCCGCCCAGCCCTTGCGCCAGGCGCAGCCCGTCGATCCAGCCGACCGTCGGCGCCAGCGGGATCGAGAACGTTATCAGCACGAATAGCGCCAGCCCGACCAGCCACACGCGCTTGCGGCCATAGGTGTCGGTCAGGCTGCCGGCCGCCATCATGGCGCTACCGTAGGTCAGGATGTAGCCGTTGACCACCCAGTTCAGTTGCACCGCCGTCCCGCCCAGTTCCTGACTGATTGACGGCAGCACGACGGCCGGCCCGGTGAAGCACAGCGGGATCAGAATGCCGGTAAGGCAGGCGGCAAGCAGTTGCAGCCAGTCGCGTCCGGTGGTACCGCTTGTGGCGGTCAGGGCTTGTGTCATGGGAAACATCCGCAAAGAGTCATTAGAGGGTCAGGCAGGCGTCACATATCTCGAAAGCCAGGACAGCCGCATCCAACCTGTGCAGCCGTGAGAGTAAGTGCGGGCTCGATTAAGAAAAATGGGCTAAGGTTCCGAACATATCGGACAAATTTTCCTAGAACGGTGAAGAATGGATTCGCTCAATGGCATCGCGTTCTTCGTGCAGGCGGCGCAAGCCCGTAGCTTTTCGGAAGCTGGGCGCGTGCTCGGCGTCTCGTCTTCCGCCGTGGGAAAGAGCGTGGCCCGGCTGGAGGAGCGACTGGGCGTACGCCTGCTGCACCGCAGCACGCGCAGTATCACGCTGACCGCCGAGGGCACGCTGTTCCTGGAGCGTTGCAGACGCATCCTCTGCGAGGTCGAGGCGGCGCAATTGGAACTGTCGCAAACCCGGCAAGCGCCCCAAGGCAAGCTGCGCCTGAGCATGCCGTTGGTAGGCAGCTTGGTCATGCCGGCGCTGACGGCCTTCATGCACCGCTACCCCGCCATCGAACTGGACGTGGATTTCTCGGATCGGATGGTCGACGTAATCGAGGACGGGTTCGATGCGGTCATTCGCACCGGAGACCCGACTGATTCCCGGCTGATGTCCCGCGCACTGGGCACTTTCAAGCTGCTGCTAGTTGCCTCGCCCCGGTACTTCACCGCGCGCGGCACTCCGCGCGAGCCCGCCGACCTGACGGGCCACGCCTGCCTGCAACATAAGTTCCCGAGTACCGGAAAGCTCGAGTCGTGGCCCTTGCGCAGGCAGGAGGGCGAGGCAGAACCCGTCCTCTTGGCCTCGATGGTATGCAACACCACCGAGGCCCTGTTTCACGTCGCCCGTGATGGCCTTGGAATCGCCTGCCTGCCGGACTTCATGGTGCGTGATGCCATTGCGGCCGGCGAACTGGTGACGGTGCTGGACGACTTCAACCAGCATCAGGGCACCTTCCGCATGCTTTGGCCATCGAGCAAGCACCGGTCGCCGAAGCTGCGCGCATTCATCGATTTCATGGGCGCGGAGCTTTTCAAAACCTGATCCGGACTGGTCCACAGTGGCAACAGTTGCCCAATCGCACTCGCGCGCTGAGTTGGCAGGCGCGCGAGTACATCCTGAAAATACCCGATCCCTTGAGTTTTGACGCCGAGTGTTCTACCGCTGAACTACCCCGGAACAGAGCGCGCATTTTCCAGCCGTGCTGAACGATTGAAGACCGCAAACATTGCCGCTTGTGAATCGTCACGATGGCGAAAAAAAACTCGCAGCCAGTATTCTAACGACCCGGATCGTCATGGGCAGGCGCTACATCGACCTGACTCGACTCGCCTAACGCGCGATATCGATCACGGAGCCTTCTGAGTTCGCGCGCCTCCATCTTCTCCAGGCCCAACGTGGCATTCTGAGCTTCATTCGTGGCTCGTATCAGCTCATCGATCTTCAGATGCAAAATATCGTTGTCGCGGTTCTGGGTGTTTTGAATGAGGAACACCATCAGAAAAGTGATGATCGTGGTCGAGGTGTTGATGATGAGTTGCCAAGTGTCGTTGTAATGAAAATACGGCCCTGTTCCAGCCCAGGCGATGATCAAAACGATCGCAGTCAAAAAGGTCTTGGGGCTACCTGCCCAAGTGGAAAGTGCCTGGCAAAAGCGTGCAAATCTCATCTTGATACCTCTGAATAAACCTGATTACTTGACCTCGCTCAACAGTGAAATACTTTGTCATATTTGCGCCGCTCGTCGGCAGGGCATGGTCTGCCGTCAGACCAAGGGGACACACCGGGAGCTCATCACCTGATTTATCTGCGCGACCACCCGCCTCGTCGCCTCCTCGATCGTTCCCTCGTTCCGGCATAAAAACCAACCCTGATCGATAGCGGCTTGCTCAAACGCCCGAGTACAAGCGGCATGCTCTTCCAGGCCACGAAGCACTGTACTGCTCAAGCCGCGCCGTCGTGCCCCCGCCCTCGCCCACGAAATCTGCGCCGCTGTGACCACCCCGACATGCAGGTCTGGCACCTGAACGCTGCGATCCAGGTTCAATTGCAGGATTTCGGCGAACGGGACTATCCGGCGAAACGCAGCATCGGAGGGATACCAGCGATCGATCAGGATAATGCTGTCGGTGGGTTGTTTGCTCAGCACGTGCCGGGAAATCCAGCTGCGGCTATCAGCCAGGCGTTGGCAGACTTCCAGCTCCAGATCCCGGTCAGGATGCCGGACGAGCCTGTTCACCAAACGCATCGTCTCGCCCCTGAACGGGTCGCTTTTTCTCTCGCACAATCGGATGACTTTCTGGTTGTCCGCCCTCAAGACTTCAGTGATGGCCTCCAACAGCGAGGTTTTGCCGACGCCTTTGGGGCCATCCAGAGCGACAAACAGCGGACGATTCATTTTTCATAGGCTTCAACGGGGGGGAGCGGACACTCTAACGGATTTCAGGTTGAACCTCTGTTACCCGGACGTACTCCGACATCTGAATCCAGGAGAAACCTATGACCCAGACCGCTTTAGTCGTGGGCGCCAGCGGCATCGTCGGCAGCGCCATCACGCAGTTACTCATCGACAACCAATGGCAAGTCGCCGCGCTATCGAGGCACCCGTCGCAAGCGCAAGGCGTGATCCCTGTCGCGGCAGATCTTCAGGATCCGGCTTCGCTGGACCGCGCGCTGGCGGGTTTGAAGCCCACTCATGTATTTATTACCACATGGTCGCGCCAAGCCACGGAAGCGCAGAACATACGCGTCAATGCCGCCATGGTGCGCAACGTCCTCGCCGCCATTCGCCCAGCCAAAAGTGTCAAGCACGTCGCACTGGTCACTGGCCTGAAACACTACCTGGGCCCGTTCGAAGCGTACGGTAAAGGCAGCCTGCCGCAGACACCGTTTCGCGAGGAGCAGGGCCGTCTGGATGTCGAGAATTTCTATTACGCCCAAGAGGACGAGCTCTTCGCCGCTGCCGAAAAGGACGGCTTCACCTGGAGCGTTCATCGCCCTCACACCGTCACTGGGGTGGCTGTCGGCAATGCGATGAACATGGCGACTACCCTCGCTGTCTACGCCTCGACTTGCAAACACACCCATCGCCCCTTTGTGTTTCCAGGATCCAGAGTGCAGTGGGACAGCCTCACCGACATGACGGACGCGCGGCAGTTGGCGAAACAACAATTGTGGGCAGCCACCACGCCGGCTGCGGCCAACCAGGCATTCAATGTCACTAATGGCGACGTATTCCGGTGGAAATGGATGTGGAGCCGGATCGCCGAATACTTCAACTTGCCTGCTGCCGATTATCCCGCTTCGCTTTCACCCCTCGAGAAGCAGATGGCTGACGATCAAGCCGTATGGACGCAAATAGTCGCGGAGCACGGCTTGAAAGAACCCGACATTGATCGCCTGATTTCCCCATGGCACACCGATGCAGACCTCGGCCGCCCCATCGAAGTAGTCACGGACATGTCGAAAAGTCGCATGATGGGTTTCACTGCCTACCAGGCAAGCGATCAGGCATTTTTTGACGTGTTCGACAAACTACGCGAGATGCGCTTGATACCGTAGGCGGTTTCGACCAGAGATGGAGCGGAACTTGTCGGCAGCCCCTGAGTTGCTACAACGAGTGGCCCATTGCGAAACTCCACCTACGCGCCCTCGCCCAGCCCTCCTCTGCGGCATCCAGTCATTCCCATGCTCCACAGCCTTCGTCGCTGCGCATGGGAAAGACTGCGCCGTGAAATCCTCCCGCGTGTCAGCGGCAGAACGCAGCCGATCGGATATCCAGACACAAAGCAAAAAACCAATGCCACAGGCCAGGCCGTCATTGGTTACACAGCGTTGTAAGTGATGTTCTCTGCCCCTCATTTATTCATTGAAAGCAACGCCCTAAAGTCCATCCACTGCCACCTCATCATGTCGATGGGGCGCCAACAGGAGACTTTCCCATGCCTTTCATCAGCGTTCGCATCACTCGCGATGGCGTCACCAAAGAACAGAAATCTCAAGTCATCGCTCAGATAACCAGAACCATGCAAACCGTGCTCAATAAGGACCCGCACCTCACTCATATCGTCATTGAAGAGGTCGACACCGATAACTGGGGCTATGCCGGAATTACCACCACTGAGTACCGCCAGCAACTGACGGAGTCGTAGACGTGACTGTCCCCGTCAGAAAGGAACCTGAGGCGTCTTTTCACCCAAAACAGACGCCGAACGCGACGTATTTGCTCTCGGGCCCATCGCGTGAGTAGAATGCGATTCATTATCAATCATGTATGTCCCGGGATGCCGATGCGTAGCGACGAAACACTAGGTACTGCAGATCCAGGGCTGCTCTATCGCACCCATTTCTCGTGGTTACAGGGCTGGCTGATCCGCCGCATCGGCTGTCGCGATAACGCCGCAGACCTGGCGCAAGACACCTTCGTCCGTGTGCTCAAACACCGTCATCAGTCCGGCGCCCTGCGCGAACCACGCGCCTATCTGAGCAGCATTGCTCGCGGACTGATGATTGATCAGTATCGTCGTCGCGAACTCGAACGTGCTTACCTGGAAAGCATCACCTTGCTGCCTCATCACGAGGTTCCCTCGGAAGAGAGCCGGCTGATGATTCTCGATGCGCTCGAGCGCATAGACCGTCTGCTCGACTCGCTTAAACCAAGAGTTCGCCAGGCCTTTTTATTTGCCCGGCTCGACGGTCTGACCTGCGCACAAATCGCCGAAAAACTCGGTGTCTCCCGCGCGACGGTGGAACGCGACCTGGCCACGGCCCTGCAACATTGCTATCGCTTGCGTTATGTCGAGGCCTGAGCCCGAGGCGCTGGATCCGGCCATTGTCGAGCAGGCGATCCAATGGCTGGTGCGCCTTCGCTTCAATCAAGCCGATGAACAGACACAGCGCTCTTTTGAGCACTGGCTGCAGCAGCGCCCAGAGCATGCGTTGGCATGGCAGCGTATGGAAACGCTTGGAGATGAATTCGAAGGCGTGCCAGCTCAACTGGCTCGAAAGACCCTTGATGGCGCCAAGCATGGAATGCGCCGGCGGGAAAGCCTGAAGCTGCTGGGCGTATTGGCGACCGTCGGCACGGCAGCCTGGCTCGGCCGCGACTACACCCCCCTGCCCGCCCTGCTTGCACAACAGCGCAGCAGCACCGGCGAGCAACGACGTTTCGAACTCGATGATGGCAGCCTCATCCAGCTCAATAGCGATAGCGCCGTCGACAGCGATTTTGACGCCCAGCGGCGGCTGATCATCCTGCGACGTGGTGAAATGATCGTGAACGTCGGCGCAGATCAACACTCGCCTCAAGCGCGACCGCTGTGGGTGCAATCACGCGACGGGATCATGCGAACCCATAGCTTCCGCTTTCTGGTCCGCGAGCGTGACGACGGCACTCTGGTCGCAGCTCAGGAAGGGTCGGTTACGGTTTTCCCCGGAACCAGCCAAACGCCTGCGAGCCGAAGCGTCTCGGCAGGAAACCAGCTGCTGTTCACATCAAGCGGCACCCGAATGTTCAGCGACAACGGCCTGGATCTATGGAGCTGGGGTGACGGTGTGATCAGTGCCAACCATATGCGCCTTGGTGACTTCATCGCGGAGTTGTCGCGTTATCGCCCCGGAGTCTTGCGCTGCGCCGAAGAGGTCGCCGATCGTCGCGTTTCGGGTACTTTCCAGCTCGCCGACAACGATCGGGTCTTGGCTTTGGTCGCGCAGTCACTGCGCCTGCACATTGATTACCGAACCCGTTATTGGGTCACCGTGAGCGCTGCCACCTGAGTCCACCTGAATATTTTTCTGCTACTTGAAAAATAATGAGGTGGTTTCTCATTCTCGTTCGACCTCTAAGGAAGGCCGGAATACAGGCCAGTCTGCCGATGTCCTTTCTTGGAGCGAGAAAATGAGTTCGTCCCCTGTTTCGCAGCGCCATCCATTAAGTCGTGCCATGCACGGTGCGATTTTGGGTTTGATCGTGAGCAGCTATGCATTGCCATCGCTGGCGCAAAGCTCGGGCGCTGATCACAGCAATCAAGTCAAACAGTGGAATATCGCCCCCGGCCCACTGGCGCCGGCGCTTGACCGCTTTGCACGCGAGGCTGGCATCAGTCTTTCCTTCGACGCGTCGAGTGTGGCGAACCGCAACACGGCTGGCGTGAATGGCACGCTCGATACATCGGCAGCGCTGTCATCGTTGCTCCAGGGCAGCGAATTGCAGATCGAACAGCAAGGCCCGAATGCTTACCTGCTGACCCCTCAAGCAAAAGTCGCCGGCCCGCTGGAACTCGACGCAACGGCTGTCGAGGACTACCGCCTCGCCCCGCTCATCATCAATGCCAAGGTCAGGGTCAGTGCCGACGACGACACCAACTCGGTGGTCGCCAAGGAGCTCTGGGTCGGCGGCAAGGTAGCAACCAGCATTCTCAATACACCGGCGTCGGTGTCGGTGGTGACCAACAAGGAAATGCAGCAACGCAGCGTCAGCACCACGGAAGAGGCGCTGCAATACACGCCGGGCGTGGTCAGTGATTTCTATGGTACCGATGACCGCAACGACTATTTTCAGATCCGTGGCTTTCAGGCCACCACCTACCGTGACGGCTTGACCCTGAGTTCGATGCGCGGCGTACGCGAAGATCCGTTCGCCTATGAGCGCATCGAGATTCTGCGCGGTGCCAACTCGACGCTGTTCGGCCCAGCGGACCCGGGCGGTTCGGTGAATTTCGTGACCAAGCAGCCGCGCTTCGAGAAGTTTGGCCAGGGCTATGTCACCTACGGCTCGTTCGATCATGTCGAGACAGGCATCGATGTCGGCGATGCGCTGAACGACGAGAAAACCCTGGCCGGCCGTTTTACTGCCAAAGGCCAGAACAGCGACCGCGAGTACGATCACTCACAGGACGACAACCAGTTGTTTATGGGTGGCCTGACCTGGGCCCCGACGGATTACACATCGGCGACGGTGATTCTGGACTACCTGAAAACCGAAAGTTCGCCCAACAGCGGCGGTTATCCGTTGGACAGGGAGTACGACCGCAGCAAGTTTTACGGTGAGCCCAGCTACAACTTCCATGACGTCGAGCGCACCAGCCTCAGCGGTAACGTCACCCATGACTTCGATAACGGCTTCGTACTGCGCAGCAATCTGCGTTACAGCAAGTTGACCGATGATTTCGGCTACGTGTACCTCAGCGACAGCGCTGCACGTGTCGGTACCAGCGTCGATCGGTACCTGTTTGGAACGGACACTGACGCCGACCAGTTCAACGGCAATCTGATGCTGCAATACGATGCCCGCTTCGAGAACATCGACAGCAGCAGCCTGGTGGGCGTGGAATACCTGGATTCGACCACCAAGGAAAGCTCGGTCTACGCGCTGACGACCCCGATCGACATTGCCAACCCTGTGTTTACGGGTGTGCCACGCTCGATCACGCCGTATGCCGTCAACAAACGAGACGCGACAACCAAAGCCGTATTCCTTCAGCAGAACCTGTCGTTCTACGAGCGTTTCATCGTCACCGGGGGTGTGCGCAACGACTCGATGGACCTGACCAGCAAAGGCTTGCAATCGACTGAGAAAGACACCTTCTCCGAGACCTCCTACCGAGGTGCGTTGACCTACATCGTCAACGATGAAGTGTCGACCTATGTGAGCATGGTCGAATCCGTCTCGCCGCCTCAGGTTGGCGTGACACCGCAGACAGGCAGGCAGTACGAAGTCGGCGTGAAGTATGCGCCGATGGGGATGGACGCACTGTTCTCCGCCGCCGTGTATGACCTGACCCAGGAAAACGTCACCATCGCCGTGGTGCTGCCGAGCGGCATCATTGAGCAGCAGACGGTGGGCGAATCACGGGCGCGTGGCCTCGACCTGGAAGCCAAGGCACAAGTGACACAGAACCTCAGCCTGATCGGCGGCTATTCCTATATGGAATCCGAGGTGTTACGCGGTTCGTTGTACGACGGCAGCTCGCTCAAGGGTAACGAGTTCGCCACGGCACCCAAGCACTCCGCGTCGCTCTGGAGCTATTACGACGTGCCCGCGACTGATGTCAGCGTTGGCTTGGGTGCGCGTTACGTTGGCGCTTATTACTTCGATGCAGCCAACTCCGGCAAGAGCGATGGCACCACGCTGTTCGACGCCGCTTTCAACTACAAGATCGCCAAAGGCACCGACCTGGCGGTGAACGTCAGCAACCTGCTGGATGAGCAGCACGTCGTCGGTTCCGGTACAGCCAACTTCTACAACCCGGGCCGCGAGATTACCGCCAAACTGAGTTACAACTGGTAAACAGGCGGGTGAGCCTTTTCCAATGCTGGAAGCGGTGCCCGCCTTACCGCGGGCACCGTCAACTACGGGCATACTCGAGTTGATCTACGCTTGAATGAATCACGCAGAGAAATACAAAACAGGCAACGACCGGCCAATGGGTGATTGGCCTTACGAAACGATGCTGAAGGCGCCTGAGCTCTCTGCGACAAGAGCGCCTGCCAAGGCTCGACGTGCTCATCAACAACGCCGCGATCATGTCGCCGCCGGTTAGAGGCGTTTCGGCCGACGGTTACGAGATGCAGCTGGCGACCAATTACCTGGGGCATTTCGCCTTGACCGGCCTGCTGATGCTTCTGCTGCGCCAAAGCGACGATGGTCGGGTGGTCAGCCTGTCGAGCATCGCCGCCGGGCGCGCAAGCCTGAACTTCGATGACCTGCAGGCTGAGCGCAGTTACGACCCTTTCGCCAGCTACAGCCAATCGAAACTGGCGGTTCTGAAGTGGAGTATTACGCTGCAGCAGCGCAGCGATGCCGCCGGTTGGGGGATACGCAGCATCGCCGCTCACCCCGGCGTTGCCGTGACCGAGCTGATCGCCCGTGGGCCTGGCCTGGACAGTGAATTCGGCAAACAATGGGCTGTAGAGCGCGACAGGTATCATTGCGCAGCGCAGGGCGCGCTGCCCACGCTGTATGCAGCGACGGCGCTGGAGGCTGTTGGCGGCGCTTACTACGGGCCCACCGGAGACAACGAGAAGCGCGGGCCGCTGGGCTTCGCCAAGATGCCCGCAGCCGCTGCCGATCGCTCGAACTCCGACGTGCTGTGGCAACTTTCCGAGCGACTGACCGGCGTCACCTACCGCTGAGCCCGCTGGCACGCCTACAGGAGCGCAACATGGATATGTCCCTTCTCGCCCACCGCACCAGCGCCGTCATCAATGCCAAGGCTCACGAGCTGCGCCCTGCGATCTATGGTTTTCTGCTGTTCGTTTGCCTGTTCGCCGGCTATTTCATGCTCCGTCCGATCCGCGAATCGATGGGCATCACTGCCGGCATCGAGAACTTGCAATGGCTGTTCACCGCAACCTTCTTCGTTATGCTGGCGGCCGTTCCGCTGTTCGCCTGGCTCAGCGCACGCGTGCCGCGCCTGCATTTCGTGGACTGGGTGTACGGATTTTTTTGCACCAACCTGCTGTTATTCGCCGCCTTGTTCCTGGGCGAGGAAAGCCCGTGGCTGGCGCGCGTGTTCTATGTGTGGATATCGGTCTACAACTTGTTTGTCGTATCGGTCGCCTGGAGCCTGATGGCCGATGTATTCGACAGTGCCCAGGCCAAACGCCTGTTTGCTTTCATCGCAGCGGGCGCAAGCGTTGGCGGCTTGAGTGGCCCTGCACTGAGTGCCTTGCTGATCGGTCCAGTGGGCGAGTCCGGCCTGGTGCTGTTGGCCGCTGTTCTGCTCGGCGCTGCGATGTGGTTCAAGCGCCAGTTGATGCGCTGGCGTGAACGCGGTGGCGCAGGACGCCCCGATGCCGCGCCGAGCGAAAGCCCTCGCAGGCCGTTGCCGGGCAATCCCTTCAGCGGTATGACGGCCATTTTGAAATCATCCTATCTGCTCGGCATTTGCGCCTTTGTGGTGCTGCTGGCGACTGTCTCCACCTTCCTTTACTTCGAGCAGGCACGCGTCGTCGCCGAACACTTTCCGGACCGCGAGGCGCAGGTGCGCGTGTTCGGCATCATCGATTTCGTCGTGCAAGCGGGCGCCCTGCTCTGCCAGCTACTGATCTCTGGGCGCCTCGCCCAAAGGCTAGGCGTCGGCGTGTTATTGGCCATGGTGCCGCTGGTCATGTGCGCAGGGTTTATCGGGCTGCTCTTCGCCCCCAGCTTTGGTCTGATCGCCGCGCTGATGATCGTGCGGCGCATCGGTGAATACGCCTTCGTGCGCCCAGGCCGGGAGATGCTGTTCGCCCCGCTCGATGCTCAAAGCAAATACAAGGCAAAGAACGTCATCGACACCGTGGTCTACCGCGCCGGCGACGCCATCAGTGCCTGGGCGAAAAGCGCGCTGGACGCGCTCGGCCAAGGGGCAGGCATGGCTGCGCTGGTCGGCGCGTTGTGTGCATTGCTTTGGGCTGTGCTTGGGTGGCGGCTCGGCGAGTGGGCGGACCGACGATCCAGTGTGTCGGCAGCGCGACAAACCCCCGCCTGACGTTCAAGGGACATTGAGATCGCGGACGAATGACTGTTTGGCTCAGTCGCTCTGCCCGTTCCGTGTCCAATGTGCTTTATGTCCGCCTCAAGCAAGCCATTTACTAAACCTGCCCTTGGGTTTGTCCCGCCTGAAAATTTCAAGCCCGCACAAAAAAACCACCGACTCGTTGTCAGTTGATCTATTTCAGCCTATCTTCAATAAAACCTATACAAATGCATCGCTAACGTACAACATTTCGCCGCCACGGTTGCCCTCACTCAGCACCGCCACGAGTAACCCGAATGAGCCCACAATTAGCCAGCCATTACCGTGAAATCCTCGTTGGCGTGGGTGAAAACCCCGAGCGTGAGGGTCTGCTGGATACGCCCATGCGAGCCGCCAAGGCGATGCAGTATCTGTGCAACGGTTACGCGATGAGTTTGGAAGACGTTACCAACGGTGCCCTGTTCGAATCGCTGAGCGATGAAATGGTGATCGTCAGCGACATCGAGCTCTATTCCCTGTGCGAGCACCACATGCTGCCATTTATCGGCAAGGCGCATGTGGGGTACATCCCCACTGGCCGGGTACTAGGGCTCTCGAAGGTCGCGCGGGTGGTCGATATGTTCGCGCGGCGCCTGCAGATCCAGGAAAACCTCACTCAACAGATTGCTCAAGCTATCCAGCAGATCACCGATGCCGCCGGCGTTGCGGTGGTTATTGAAGCCAGGCACATGTGCATGATGATGCGTGGTGTCGCGAAGCAGAATTCGATCATGACGTCCTCGGTGATGCTCGGCGCCTTCCGCGACAGCTCGACGACCCGACAGGAATTTCTCCAGCTCATCGGGCGGCGCTAGGCCTATACACATCCTGTTGTTTGTACAAGCTCAAGGAGTAGCAAGATGACCCGATTCCTCCTGCTGTTAGGCCTGGCGCTCAGCATCGCAAGCTGCGGCAGTGTCGATGTTGCTCGTTACGCAGATCAGCAACCGGCACTGAGTCTTGAGCACTTTTTCAGCCAGCCCGTCAAAGCCTGGGGCATGTTCCAGAAGCGCAATGGCGAAGTCGCCAAGCGTTTCGAGGTCGACATTGTCAGTCGTCGCGAAGGCGACAACCTGATCCTCGACGAGCGCTTTGTGTACAGCGACGGCAGTCGTGAGCGTAGAGTCTGGACCCTCACTCCCGGGGGTAATGGTCAGTGGAGCGGCCGCGCGCATGATGTGGTCGGTGTTGCACAGGGTCAGATTGCTGGAAATACCTTCCATTGGCGTTATCGCCTGAACCTGCCAGTCGACGACTCGACCTACGAGATGAGCATGGACGACTGGATGTACCTGATAGACGAGAACACATTGATCAACCGCACCAGCATGTCCAAGTTGGGTGTGGAGGTAGGCCAGGTGACGGTGTTCTTCCGTCGTCAGAGCGCTGACGCGAACCCATGAACCGCACGTACCTCGACGATGAAAAGCGCCTGCCCCGGCAGGCAAGGAGTGAAGCATGAACCTGCAAACCCTCACCGAACGTGCGGCCAACAGTGAAGTTCGCGAACTGGAGCTGCTGTCACTCGAAGGTGGTTTTTATCTGGCGAGGATTCGCGTGGATCAAGGCCAGTTCACCTTGCTCGATGACGCTGCCAAGCCGATGCATTTGCGTTCGATCACCCACTTGCGCGACTTGCTGCAGACCGTTCCGGCGTTTCCCTGCGTGCTGGTACAACAATGCGTGCACGACGAAATGTGCGGTCGGGATTCAGGGCCAGTCGAAGAGCTGCGCATTCCATTTTCGCTGACCACGCCGTTATGACGCAGAAGCTTGGCGAGCGCTGAATGGCAGGCTGATAAGGCGCGCGTGGCCAACGGGCGACGCATTTATCGAACCCCTGCCCCGTCCACGGGTCTGCTTCACATCGATTCCCTGGAAATAACCCCCATGTCCACTCACCAAACGCTTGTCCTGCTTGCCCGAGGCGGATACGCCGCGCGCGGCGTTCTGTATCTGATCATTGGCATCTTCGCGCTGCTCGCCGCCCACGATTCCACCAAACCGAAAGACAGCCACAAGAGCCTCGAAGCATTGCTCAGTCAGCCGTTCGGCTACATGTTGATCGGGATTGTGGTTGCCGGCCTGCTGGCCTTCGCCGCTTGGCGTGCGCTGCAAGCAATCCGCGATGTCGACCACCACGGCACCGAGTTCAAAGGCTTGGTCATTCGCGCAGGTTTGCTTGCTGGCGGCATGGTTAACGCGGCGCTGGCTCTCTTTGCCTTGGGCCTGTTGGTGAGCGGCCTCAGAAGTTCGGGCGGTTCCGGCGATGGCAAGACCAAGGATCTGCTTGCGCATCTGCTGTCATTCGAGCACTCGAACCTGTTGATCTACCTGATCGCGCTGATTCCGCTTGGCGTCGGTATCGCGCACATCATCAAAGGCTGGAAGGCTTCGTTCGAGAAGTACTTCGAAGCCGATGAGGAAGTGATGCGCTACGTGCGCCCGGTGTCGCGCTTTGGCCTGATCGCCCGAGGTGTGGTGTTTATCGAGATTGCAGTGTTGATGGCGGTCAGCGGCTCGGTTTACCAGGCCACGAACCCACCTGGCATGAAGGAAGCGCTCGACGCTTTGCAGAATCTGCCGGCAGGCGGTGTGCTGTTGATGCTGATGGCGTTGGGGCTGATCGCATTCTCGGTATACAGCTTTTCCGAAGCAGCCTGGCGCAGGATCGAAATGGACCTGCCGTTGTAAGCGGCAATTCGAGGGGGCTTTTGCCCCCTCGGTTTTTCCTTATCAAGTAAACAGATCAACGCCCAGTTGAAAAGCCACCCAAAGTGCCAGACCGGTAGCAAACAGCAGCGCGATGTTTTCAAACAGGTTGTTGCGGTATTGCTTGTCCAGCAGTGATTTCTGGTTGGACATGATCAGCAAGCCCAGGGAAATCACCGGCAAGCCAATGATGTTCAATGCGCTGACACCGATGGTCAGCGTGACGAAATCCGGCATGCCCGGCATCGACCAGATCAGCGGCGTGACCAGAATGAACAGCATGAACCACTTGTGCATCGGGTCATGATGGAACTCTTTGCCGTACTTCTCGCGACGCTCAGGACGAACATGCTGGAAGGCATCGGTGATCAGCATCGGAAACGCCGTGGTCTTGCCTGAAATACTGGCAAACAGGGTCGCGAACACACCGATGAAGAACACGTACCAGCCGATCGGGCCGAAGAAGATTTCCAGCGCCTTGCCCAGATCGCCCAAGGTTTTCACCTCGATACCGTTGGGCCGCAGGATTTCCGCGCCGACGATCCAGATCGCCAGGTTGATGATGATCCCGACGAACACCGCAAACAGCAGATCGTTACGCTGAATGCGCTTGTGCTGCGGCCCGGTCCAGCCTTTCTGGCGCATGACATACGGGTGCACGAAGTTGGCGATCGAGCCGGCGACCGCGCCGATCACCGAGACCGCCACCAGCAACGCGCCATGCACGCCTTCGTCCGGCGGAATGCTGAAGCCGATGGTGCCTTTGATGATGCCGCTGACATCCGGACCGGACATCACCGCCAAGGCGATGAACGCCAGGGTCATGATCGCCAGCAGCAGCTTCATCACGCCTTCGATCATCGTGTAGATGTTGCGCCCGACCAGCATCCACACCGCCAGCACCACCGCCACCGAGCACAGCAATGGCTGATCGATCTTGAACAGCATCGCCAGCGACTCCCCTGCCCCCTTGATCATGTAGGCGTTCATCAAGTGCCCCATCAACAGGGCATAAACCAGCATGAACCAGGCAAACACCGGGTTGAGCTGGGCGTAGCCCTGCAGAATGGTCATGCCCTGGTTATTGCACAGCTGGAACCGGGCAATGATGTTGACGATCAGGTATCTAAGCAACAGCGAGACCGCCAGCACCCACATCATCGCGTAGCCGTAATTCGCACCGGCCACTGAAGACGTGATGAGATCGCCCGCACCGAGCCACGACAGCACGGCGATAATGCCGGGGCCGAGCAGTTTCAGCGTTCGCAGGAAAAGGTTTTGCGGTTTCGCAGCGGCCTGATGATCGAGTGGAGCCATGCTCGTCATAGGGGTATCTCCGTTATTGTTTTTGTGAGAGTTGTTGCACTGCACACATTAGGTAGGATGTCGTACAACAACGCTAATACGAGAGTATGTAAAAATGTGTCAAACCTCGATGACGACTACGCTCTTCGATCATTTCTTCTGATCAAAGCCATCTATTACGCGCACATTAAATAAGCTTGGCGACGTTGCAGCCTTACCGGAAAGCCATTGATGTCCCGGTAAATCACTCATAGGATGACTGATCACAAAAACAATAAGGCTGGAAATGATGAAAAAACCCCTCTTGATCGCTGCCCTCGCCTCGGCGCTGAGCGTGTCTGCCCACGCCGCTACTTACGCGTATATCTCAAGTCCCGATGACGGTCTGATCTCGCAGTACCGCCTCGATCAGGCCAACGGGGCGCTCACCCTCATCGAGCAGATCCGGGCCGGTGATCAGGTCAATCCCATGGCCCTGTCCCCGGACGGCAGAGTGCTGTTTGCAGCCTTGCGGGTCAAACCCTTCCAGGTCCTGGGCTATCGGATCGATTCCAGAAGCGGCCACCTGACGCCATTTACCCAGGCGCCTCTGGCAGAGAGCATGGCTTACCTCTCGACCGACCGAAAAGGTCGCTACCTGCTCGCGGCATCCTATGGCGCCGATACGCTCAGCGTTCAAGCGATCGGCGAAGATCAACAACCTTCCGCTGATATCGTTCGCTACAAGACCGGCCTGCATGCGCATTCGATTCGCACCGAGCCGAGCAATCGCTTTGCCTACGCCGGCAACCTGGGCACCGACAAGGTGCTGCAATATCGCCTGGACGCCAAGACTGGCGAGCTCAGCCCGATCGGCAGCGGCTCGGTCAGCGTCCCGGACAACACCGGCCCTCGGCACTTGGCGTTCTCGCCCAACGGCAAATTTCTATACGTCGTTGGCGAAATGAGCGGCACCGTAACTGCGTTTTCCATCGACGGAGCCAGCGGCGCGTTGACGAGAATCGCTGAAGCCAATGGCATTCCCGAGCGCTTGAAACTGGCTCACGGCAAAGTCCGTGATGCGCGCAACAACGATCTGAAAGACGACCCGACCCCGCGCATCTGGGCGGCTGACCTGCGCATGTCACCGGATGGAAAACTGCTGCTGATGAGCGAGCGGACCAGCAGCAGCGTTTCGTCATTTTCCGTGGATCCGGCAACCGGAGGGCTCAAGTTTCTCGAAAGCTACCCGGTGCAAGAACAGCAACCACGCAACATCGCTTTCTCCCCCGATGGCCGCTGGTTGCTGGTGACTGGCGAAAAAAGCGCCAAGGTCGCTACTTACGCGGTGGGCAACGATGGCGCACTGAAGCGGGTCGGTGAAGCCGCATCAGGCAAAGGCGCCTTATGGATAGAGATATTGCAAACGCCTGATGCATGAATATGTGCGGAGCAGCAACTGCTCCGCTGTCCGGCCTCTGAACGGCGTTGCTGTCAGCGGCTTTTGTATCACTGTGTAGCATTCACCGACACAGATACACGCGCATGCGAAGTTGGGTCATGCGCACACAGAACTGACAAATTTAGCGCGCTAAATAACCCTGTCGTTTTCATTCCGACCTTAATCAATCGACAGGACATCACCATGAACAAAGTATTCGCTACCCTCGCCCTCACCGCAGCCATGTTCGGTACCACTGCCGTGTTCGCCGCGCCGGTCAAACCTACCGTGGTGCTGGTACACGGCGCTTTCGCCGATTCGAGCAGCTGGAACGGCGTAGTCAAGATTCTCGAGAAGGATGGCTACACGGTGATCGCCGCCGCCAACCCACTGCGCTCGGTCAAGAGTGACGCGCAATCGGTGGCGGATGTGCTGGCCAGCGTGAAAACACCAGTGGTACTGGTCGGCCACTCCTACGGTGGCCCGGTGATCAGCGAAGCCGCTTATGGCAATGCCAATGTCAAAGCGCTGGTGTACGTCGCCGCGTTCGCCCCGGAAAAAGGTGAAACCGCAGCAGAGCTGTCCGGGCGTTTCCCCGGCAGCACCCTCGGCCCGACCCTGTCGGCCCCGGTTGAGCTGGCCGATGGCGGCAAGGATTTGTACATCCAGCAGGAGAAGTTCCACGAACAGTTTGCTGCCGACGTTTCCACAGCAGATGCGAAGTTGATGGCCGCGACCCAACGTCCGGTGACCGTCGCCGCGCTCAACGAAGCCGCCACCGAGCCCGCGTGGAAAACCGTGCCGTCGTACTTCGTCTACGGCGACCAGGACAAGAACATCCCGGCGCAAGCCCTGGCATTCATGGCCGAGCGCGCTCACTCCAAGCAAACCGTTGTGGTCAAAGGCGCGTCGCACGTGGTGATGGTGTCCAACCCGAAAGCCGTCGCCAGCCTGATCGAAACCGCTGCGACCGCGAAGTGATCCATCGCTGAGGTGAACCTTGAAGCGTCAGCCGTAAACCCTGTTCACGGCTTTCAACTCAGTCAACATCGATCCTGACTGACACACCGCTTTCGCGAGCAAGCCCGCTCCCACAGAGGTTTGGCGTGTGCTGACATCAAGTGCCTTGCAGGCTTACCGCCGTGCACTGCACGGGGTCAAGTCACACACTGCGTTTGGTAGGGTGCACGCTGTACCTGTGGGAGCGGGCTTGCTCGCGAAGGTGCCAGGTCAGTCAACATCGATCCTGAATGACACACCGCTTTCGCGAGCAAGCCCGCTCCCACAGAGGTTTGGCGTGTGCTGACATCAAGTGCCTTGCAGGCCCACCGCCGTGCACTGCACGGGGTTAAGTCACACACTGCTCCTTGAGCGAGCGCATGGATCATTTCACTGACTGAAACAGTGGATTGCAGTTTCTGGCCATTCCCTCGCAACCGGCCGAGGGCGAACATGAGCCCACTTGAGCTTCAGCCCCTGGCGGCTCACCGGCCCGTTTGCACCCCGAGGAGAATCGAAATGGACACAGCGTCGAAACCGCAGCCCTCGCCCTGGCATGAAGGTGAGCTGACCCTGCAACGTGCCGTTGGCGCGGTGGAGATGATGGTCGGTGTCGGCCAGCGGCAACTGGCCCGCGACTGGATGCCGGACCAGCACCGCGAGTTCTATGCGCAACTGCCCTTCGTCGTGCTCGGCGCCGTTGATGGCCAGGGCGACCCGTGGGCGACGCTGCGCACCGGTCAACCGGGCTTCATGGATTCGCCGTCGCCGCAGGTGCTGAAGATCAAACTCGACGCCCAGCCTAACGATCCGGCGAATCAAGGCCTGCAGCCCGGCGACGCGATCGGCATGCTCGGCATCGAGCTGCACACCCGCCGGCGCAATCGCATGAACGGCAATATCAGCCGCCGCGATGACAACATCCTTGAGATCGGCGTGACCCAGGCTTACGGCAACTGCCCGCGCTACATCAATCTGCGCCATTACGCCTTCGTCGACGAGACCACCGACACCGCGCTCGACTTGCCTGTCAGCGAACCCTTGGTGCGCGACATGATCACCGCCGCCGACTCGTTCTACGTGGCCACTTACGTGGTGCGCGACGGCGAGCGCCAGGTCGACGTGTCCCATCGCGGCGGCAAATCCGGCTTCGTGCACATGGACGAGGACGGCACCCTGACCATCCCGGATTTCTCCGGCAATCTGTTCTTCAACACCTTGGGCAACATCCTGCTCAACCCGCGCGCCGGGCTGACCTTTATCGATTTCGAAAGCGGCGATCTGTTGCAGATGACCGGTAGCGCAGAAGTGCTGCTCGACGATCCGCAGATCGCTGCGTTCCAGGGCGCCGAGCGTCTGTGGCGCTTCAAGCCGCAGCGCATCGTTTACCGTCAGGCCGCGTTGCCGCTGCGCTGGGCCGAGCAGCAGGAAGGCGATTCGCCCAATTCGCAAATGACCGGCAGCTGGGAACAGACCCGCGAGCGTTTGCAGGCCGAGGCGCTGCGCAATCAATGGCGCGCGCTGCACGTCACGCGGGTGGTCGATGAGAGTTCGCAGATCCGCTCCTTTTACCTGCGAGCCAACGACGGCTTCGGCCTGCCGCGCTTCGAACCGGGCCAGCACTTGCCGATCAAGGTCTTGCTCGACGGCCAGGACGCCGCGTCGATCCGCACTTACAGTGTGTCCAGCGCACCGTCCGATGAGTTCCTGCGCATCAGCGTCAAACGTGATGGCAAGGTTTCTTCACACTTGCATGATCGGGTTCAGGCATTGGACTTGATCGAAGCCCGCGCTCCACAGGGCGACTTCACCGTCGACGCCACCGAACGCCGGCCACTGGTGCTGTTGGCCGCCGGGGTCGGGGTGACTCCATTGCTGTCGATGCTGCGCGAAGTGGTGTATCAGGGCAAACGCATCAGCCGCATGCGCCCGACCTGGGTGGTGCAAAGCAGTCGCACCGTTGAGGATCTGGCCTTTCGCGAAGAAATCGATGCCTTGGCGGCGAGTGCCAGCGACAAGGTCAAAGTGCTGCGCGTGGTCAGCCAACCGCCGCTGGCGGCAACAGCGCAGGGTTACGATCACGCCGGGCGCATCGACATAGCCTTGCTGAAAAGCCTGCTGCCGCTGGATGACTACGATTTCTACCTGTGCGGCCCGGGCAGTTTTACCCAGGCGCTGTACGACGGCCTGCGCAAAATGCGCATTGCCGACGATCGCATCCACGCCGAAACCTTCGGCCCGTCGACGCTGATCCGCGATGTCGAAATCAGCACCCCGGCGCCGCCGCAAGTGCCGGTCGCGCAAGAACCGGTCAAGGTGTTGTTCGCCACGTCCGGTAAGGAAGCACGCTGGGAACCGGGCAGCGGCACCTTGCTGGAACTGGCCGAGGCGCGTGGCTTGAACCCCGAGTTCAGCTGTCGCGGCGGTTCGTGCGGCACCTGCAAAACCCGCCTTACCAGCGGCCAGGTGCATTACCTTACCCCGCCGGCCATGCGTCTGGCGGACGACGAAGTGCTGATCTGCTGCGCCGCCCCGGCGCAGGGCAGCGACACCCTGGTGGTGGATGTTTGAATTTGAGGAGGTGTGCCATGAAGCCGCTTGCCGAAACCAACGTCGTTTGGCCGCAAGAGAAAACCGGACTGTCCGCCAGTGAATGCGAGCGCAGCTTTTTGCTGCCGCAATTGATGGGCTCGCTCGCCGGTGAAACCTGCGCGTTGACTGGCTCATCCAATCAGCGCGAGCCTCTGCCTTCGAGCCCGAACGGCTGGTTTATCCGTGGGCTCAAGGCGTTGTTTGCTTAGGCTTTGCCCACCGCCGCCACGCTGGTCGCCGGCCCATGCTGGCGGCTGGTGACCAAGCCAATGAACGAGATCAGCAATGCCAGGCCAATGGTCGAGGTAACTTCCAGGCGATGCTCGGGCGTGATCATCATCACCGCCAAAGCGGCGCAGATAAAGGCGATGACCAGCCAGGTCAGCCAGGGAAACAGCCACATGCGCAAAGTCATTTCGACCTTTTCCCGTTCCAGTCGGCGGCGCATGCGCAACTGCGAAATGGCGATCACCAGATACACCAGCAAGGCAATCGCACCGGAGCTGGCGAGCAGGAACTGAAACAAACCGGCCGGCATGAAGTAGCTGAGCAAGGTCACGCCCGCGCCAATCACCGTGCTGGCGATCACCGCAGCCCGTGGCACGCCGGCCGCCGAGGTCACTTTCAAGGCCGGCGGCGCATCGCCGCGTCGGCCCAGCGAATAGAGCATGCGCGAGGAAATGTAGATCGAAGAGTTCATGCAACTGGCCACCGCGATCAACACGACCACGTCGACGAGGAATTTTGCGTTGGGGATGTTCATCAATTCCAGTGCGCGCTGGTAGGAACCGACCGAGGCGAGTTGCGGGTCATTCCACGGCACCACGGAAATCACCACGAAGATCGACAGTAGATAGAAGATCCCGATGCGCCAGATCACCGAGCGCGTGGCCTTGGCGATGTTCTGCGCCGGATTGTTTGATTCCGCTGCGGCAATGGTCACCGCTTCGGTGCCGATGAAACTGAACATGATGGTGATGAACGCGCCGACCACCGCCGACATGCCGTTCGGCGCAAAGCCGCCGTGCTCGGCCATCAGCGTGCTCAAGCCACTGGCCTCACGCTCAGGGATCCAGCCCATCAGCACCGCAAAGCCCAAGCCGATGAAACCGATGATCGCAATGACTTTGGCCATGGCGAACCAGAATTCGAACTCGCCGTATTTCGACACGCTGAACAGGTTGGTGATCACCAGGAGCACAATCGACAGCAAGGCAAACAGCCAGGCATCGACCTGGGGAAACCACTGATTGAGGACGTGCCCTGCGGCCAGCGCTTCGATGGGAATCACCAGCACCCAGAACCACCAGTAGAGCCAGCCGATAGTGAACCCGGCCCAGCGGCCGATGGCTTGATCGGCGTAAGTGGAAAACGAGCCGGTGTCGGGATGCGCAACGGCCATTTCGCCGAGCATGCGCATCACCAGTACGACCAGCAGACCGGAGAACAGATAAGCGAGCAGCACCGCAGGTCCTGCGGCGGCGATGGCGTGGCCTGAGCCAACGAAAAGTCCTGCGCCGATGATGCCGGCAATGGAGAGCATGGTGACGTGACGCGGTTTGAAACCTTGCGCCAACTGGCCGTTGGAATCCTTGGGGTTCAGGCTATTCATGGGTTCTTATTGTTCTCATGATCGACGTTTGGGCCACTGACTGAGCGTCAGGCGATCATCATTTCCTTGTGTCGACACCAAGCGAAAGCAGCGACGCAGAGGCTTTGCCGACGAAATGATGCTTCACCTTACGTGGCCCGACCGCCGTACAACTAGCCTGAGTGCGGCATGTCGATGTCTGATTTCGACATGCCACTCTCAGGCCACCATGAGGGCGGCGACAACCGCTGCGGCGGTTTACAACGTGTACGAAATCCCGACCTGCACGGTTCTTGGCGCGCCCGGATAGGCGTAAACGTTACCGAAGGCACCTTCTTCGTAGTCGCGATCGAAAATGTTTTTCACGTCGAGATTGAGCCGCACTTTGTCGTTGACTTTGTAGAAGCTCAGCAGGTCGACCACGGTGTAAGTGCCCATGGAAAACGCGGTGTTGGCGGTCTGCCCGGCGCGCTCGTCGACGTATTTCAGGCCCGTGCCGAGGCCGAGGCCTTTGAGCGTGCCGTCCTGGAATTCGTACATGTTGAGCAGGCTGAAGCTGTTTTTCGGGATGTTTAGCAGGCGCGTGCCGGAACGCAGCGTGTTGTCCTTGGTCACCTCGGCGTCGACGTAAGCGTAACCGCCGACCACTCGCCACTCGGGGGTGAGATTGCCAGTGACATTGACGTCAAAACCACGGCTGCGCACTTCACCGGCGGCGACTTTGAAGGTTGAATCCACCGGGTCGGTGGTCAGCACGTTGCGTTTTTCGATCTGGTAGATCGCCGCGTCAACACTCAGCTGCTGATCGAGCGCTTCCCACTTCACGCCCATCTCGTAAGACTTGCCCTTCTCCGGCGCGAAGCCGCCGCCTTCGCGACTGGCGCCGGTGTTGGGCTTGAACGAGCGCGCGGTGTTGGCGTACACCGCCAGGGTTTCGGTCAAATCGTAGGTCACGCCGATACGCGGGGTGACGGCATTGTCGCTGGCCTGCCAGCTTTTGCCGTCCGGCACGTAGGTTTCGTAGTCATGCTCGAAGCGCTCGAAACGCGCGCCGGCCAGCACTTTCAGTTTGTCCGTCAGCGCAACCTGATCCTGCACGAACGCTGCGTAAGTCTTGAGGTTTTCTTTGTCGTGGGTCGGTGTACGGGTCAGCGCCGGGCGCGGCTGGCCGTAAACCGGATTGAAGATGTCGATCGGGTAGGCACTGACCGCGCCGCTGGAGCGCTGGATGATCGACTTGTAATCGTAATCTTCGTATTCGATGCCGGTGAGCAAGGTGTGCTGCAGGCCGCCGGTGTCGAAGTGCCCGGTGAGGTTGAGCTGGGTGTCCTTGTCGGTCCATTCCAGCTTGCGGTAGTTGAAGTTGCGCCCCAGCGTGCGGCCGTCGGCGGCAATGCCGTTGGCCTCGATCGCGTTGCCCTTGAGCGAGCCGTCGAGCCACTGGAAACCACCGCCCAGAGTCCAGTCGTCATTGAGCATGTGCTCGAAGCGCAGTTGGGCCATGTTGTTGTCGTTGTGCAGTTTGCCGACGTCCTTCTCGCCAAAGAACGTGTCGCGCGAGGCGGTGCCGATCTGCGCCGGATAGCGCGTCACGCCACGATCGAGTGGCGCGTTGTTGCGCATGAAATCGCCTTCGAAAATCAGCTTGGTCGCGTCGGTCGCCTGCCAGGTCAGCACCGGCGTGATGCCGTAGCGCTCGGTCTCGACATGATCGCGGAAGGTATCACCGCCCTCGCCCACCACATTCAAGCGATAGGCCAGGCGCCCTTCTTCATCCAGCGGCCCGGAAGCGTCGAGGGTGCCGCGCTTCATGCCTTGGTCATTCAACTGGCTGCCCAAGGTGACGGTGCGCTCGGGCAACGGCTGTTTCGATACCACGTTGAAGGTTCCCCCGGGATCGCCACGGCCATACAGCATGGTCGCCGGACCACGCAGCACTTCCAGACGCTCGATGGTGTTGGCGTCAGGCATGTTCGGGTAGCCGCGGTTGATCGGGAAACCGTTGCGGTAGAACTCACCGGTGGTGAAACCGCGCACGGTGAAGGTGGTCAGGCCCTGCCCACCGAAATTGTTCGCCCGACCGACGCCGCCGGCGTAATCCAGGGCATCCTGCAAACGCGTGGCGCCGAGGTCTTCGACAGCATCCCTGCTCACCACGCTGATCGATTGCGGGGTTTCATGAATCGAAGTGTCGGTGCGCGTGGCGCTGGCCGAACGCGTGGCACGGTAGCCCTGCACCGGGCCGTCTGCCCGTTCGTAATCTGCTGTGCCAACCACGTCGGTGGCGTCCAGCTCAAGCGTTGAAGAAGTCGGTTCGGCTGACTCAGCCCACGAGGAAGAAGACAACGCCTGCAGCACACAGATGGAAAGCAGAGTTCGACGCATGAGGTGTAAACCTTTACGAATAGGCCAGAACGAAGGGCAAAACCGCCAATGAAAACGCGGCGCATGGTATACCGGCGCATTGCTAATTGAAACTTATTCTTATTTGTCATGTTGGTCAGGATTGCTGTTCAGTGTTGGGGACTGAACGGAACGTGCGTGACTGAGGGGACGTCGAAGGTAGGTACGCTGGTAGAACCGGCGAGTAAGAGAATTATCGTGTACCCCACCACCCCCGATGGCCGCTATTTCGTAGTCAAGCAGCAGCTCTGGCGTTGCAGCAATCCATCGCTGCCACCCGCCGAACGCGAGTCGCTGGTCGCAGATCTCATGGCGGCCCGGCGTGCGGTGAAACAGGCGAAACGTGCGGACGATGCACAGGCGTTGAAGTCAGCGAGAGCTCGAGTGGACGAGGTGAAAGTCGCGCTGGGTGAACGCGGGCCGGTGTGGTGGGACGACGACAGCCCGGATTACAACCGGCGCAAGGTGAGCACTACCCCGTATGCGCAGTGGTATGCCCAACTGCCCGAAGACAGCGCGCCTGCCTGAGTTTGAATGGACTGCTGGTCCCCAATTCCAAAATCAACACAGGTCCCCTGTGGGAGCGGGCTTGCTCACGATGCATTGGGTCAGACGATGAAAGTGTTGAATGGGCCGCCACCTTCGCGAGCAAGCCCGCTCCCACATGGG
>NZ_PJBC01000062.1 GCF_002836515.1 Pseudomonas sp. Choline-02u-1 | reverse complement strand
GGATCATTTCACGCAGAAATCGCTGGGCGTTCGGTATCAGCGCAGGCCCAGCTTGGCCGCCGCGCGCTCGGTAATCTCCGTGCGCAACGTCAGCGAAGGCGCCGCGCGCAGCCGTGCTTCATCGACCACTGCACTCGGTGCCACGTCCGGGCTGCCGGCATTGAACGGCGGGGCCGGCGCATATTCCAGTTGCAACTGCACCAGTTGCGCCGTGTCGGCATCGACCAGTTCCGCCGCCAGCACCAAAGCGAAATCGATTCCGGCGGTGATCCCGCCACCGGTAAAAAGATTGCCATCACGCACCACCCGATCCTTCACCGCAATTGCCCCCAGCGTCGGCAGCAACTCGTGATAAGCCCAATGCGTAGTCGCGTGTTTGCCCTTCAGCAGACCCGCCGCGCCGAGCACCAGCGAGCCGGTACACACCGAGGTCACGTAACGTGCCTGGGCGGCCTGGCGTTTGATGAAGTCCAGCGTCTGCTGGTCTTCCATCAGCGGCCCGACGCCGCCACCGCCGGGCACGCAAATCACGTCCAGATTCGGGCAATCGTCGAAGGTTGTGGTCGGTTTGAGCAGCAAACCCGTGCTGGACGTCACCGGCATCAGGTCCTTCCAGACCAGATGCACCTGCACGCCGGGCAACGAGGCGAGCACGTCGTAAGGGCCGGTCAGGTCGAGTTGCTGAACCTGCGGGAATAATAGAAAACCGATCTGCAGCGTCATCGTTCTGGCTCCGTTGAAAGAAGTGGACGACTGCACTGTAGGCGCGTAGGTTCTGGCGCATACGCCAATCACCCCACGAATTACGCCAGATGCCCAAAGCCATTCACATCCTCGCGTTTGCCAACATGCAGATTCTCGATGTCACCGGGCCGTTGCAGGTGTTCGCCTCGGCCAACGATCTTGCGCGCCAGCGCGGCATGCCGACGCCCTATGCGCCGAGCGTGATCGCCAGCGGCGGCGGGGCGGTGATGTCATCGGCGGGGTTGGCGGTGCTGGCCGAACCGTTGCCACAAACGCCCAGCGACACGTTGATCATCGCTGGCGGCTGGGGCATTTATCCCGCCGCCGAAGACCAGCAATTGGTCGACTGGGTGCGCCAGCACGGCATTCATTGCCGTCGCGTGGCTTCGGTGTGCACCGGGGCCTTTTTGCTCGCCGCCAGCGGCTGGCTCGATGGCCGCCGCGTGGTCACCCACTGGACGCGCTGCGAGCAACTGGCTGCGCAACATCCCAATCTGCAGGTGGAAGCCAATCCGATTTTCATCAACGACGGCCCGGTGTGGACCTCGGCCGGCGTCACGGCAGGCATCGATCTGGCGTTGGCCATGGTCGAAGAAGACCTCGGTCGCGACATCGCCCTCGACGTCGCCCGGCACTTGGTCGTCTTCCTGAAACGCCCGGGCGGGCAGTCGCAATTCAGCGTGACGCTGTCGCTGCAACAACAAGGCAACCGCTTCGATGAACTCCACGCCTGGATTGCGGAAAACCTGACCTGCGAACTCGGCATCCCCACCCTCGCCGAACAGGCCGGCATGAGCGAACGCAGCTTCATCCGCCACTACCGCGCCGACACCGGCCAGACCCCGGCGCGGGCGATCGAGTTGATTCGCGTGGAAACCGCCCGGCGGCTGCTCAGCGACACCGGCCTGCCGGTCAAACGCATCGCCGCCAATTGCGGTTTCGGCAGTGAAGAGACGCTGCGGCGCAGTTTTCTGCGAGCCATTGGCGTGACGCCGCAGGCTTATCGGGAGCGGTTTTCGGTCAGCGTTGCAACAGATCCAATGCCTTCAGGGGCAAGTCCCGCTGCGACACCAACCAAGGCATCCGCAGAGCGACGATCAATACGCGCTTCGTGAAAGAAACCGCTGCTTTGAAACTCCTGATGTAAATCGACCATTTCTGCCTCTCCTTAAGCCTCAACTTCCGCCACCTGATTGAAATACTTGGTCCGGTCCGGCGTAAACGTCACCTTCATCTTCGTCCGCGAGCACGTCAAAGAACGCTCCTGCGCCAGCTCAATGTCCAGATCCTCACCGCGCAAGCCTTGCCACTGCGCCAGGTATTTCAGCGAGCCGTACTTCTCGTTTTTCTTCAGGCTGCGACTGACGCCACCCTTCCAGCCCAGCACTGGCAGTTCACCGGCCAGGCAGCGCTGGGCCAGTTCGGGAAAGCGTTCGGCGCGCTGGCGGCCGATTTCCCAGCATTTGATCAGGCCCTTGTCGGCGCCTTCCCAGAGCTGGGTGCGGGTCAGCCCGGTGCGAAGGGGGGAGGCGATGCTGCGCTGGACGTGGTGAGGCATTCCGTTTCCTTGAATTCGGGGGTGGTTGGACAGCTCCGCTGTGCCCGTTGCGTTGGATGGTAGGTGTGGATGTAACGGCTGGCAACAAGGTATTTCGGGGTGTAAGCGCACGTTGCGGGAAGCGTTTCAACGTGACGTGAGTGGTTTTTGCAGGCGCGGTTTTTACACAGACTGTCGTCAGACGTAACCGCTGCGCAGGCTTGACGGCGGGCACGGGCCTGAGCCAGTTGTCTGGCGTAAGGCCCGTTGTTGAAAAATACCTCTGGATCAGGGATCGGTCTGACAAGCGCTGGCGAAAAAGCAGTCAGCGCTATGGCTGCCAGGAACTCTTCTCGCCACTCAACTTGCGATCAAGAAAGCTCGCCGCACTGATCAACGCCAGATGCGTCAGGGCTTGCGGCGTGTTGCCCAGGTGGCGGCCATGGCTGTCGAACTCTTCGGCGTACAGCCCCAGCGGGTTGGCATATCGCAGCAATTGTTCAAACTCCAGATGGGCTTTTTCCACCTGCCCGGCCCGGGCCAGGCATTCGACGTACCAGAACGAGCAGGCGGCAAACGCGCCTTCCGTGCCTGTGAGGCCATCGATGTTGGCGTCGTCGTTGCGGTAGCGATAGACCATGCCGTCGCGCACAAGGGTTTTTTCGATGGCTTCGAGGGTCGACAGCCAGCGCGGATCCTTGGCGCTGACGAAGCGCACCAGTGGCATCAGCAGCATCGAGCCGTCCAGCGCGGTGCCGCCTTTGTACTGGACGAAATGGCCGCGTTCTTCGTCCCAGAAGTTGTCCCAGATGTCGGTGTAGATGGCTTGGCGGGTCTGATCCCAACGGGCAAACGGTGCCGGCAGCGAACGCTTGGAGGCCAGACGGATTGCGCGGTCCAGGGCAACCCAGCACATCAGCCGCGAGTGCAGGAAGTGATGAGTCTCGCCGCGCATTTCCCAGATGCCGACATCTTCGCTCTGCCAGGCCTCACAGACCTGATCGACCACTTCGCCGACGTGCCGCCAGCCTTCATGGGAAATCGCGTCACCGTATTTGTTGACCAGATACACCGCGTCCATCAGCTCGCCGAAGATGTCGAGCTGGACTTGCTCATAAGCGCCGTTGCCGATGCGCACCGGCTGCGCGCCGCCGTGGCCGGCCAGATGCGTCAGCTCGGTTTCCGGCAACTCCTGTTGGCCATCGATGGCATAGAGGATGTTGAGTTTCATCGGTTTGCCACAGCAATCGCTGACCCGCCCGCGCAGCCACTGCATGTAGTGGTTGGCCTCGTCGACGAAGCCCAGACGCATGAACGCATACACGGTGAACGACGCGTCGCGGATCCATGTGTAGCGATAATCCCAATTGCGCTCGCCGCCGGGGGTCTCCGGCAGGCCGAAAGTAGCGGCGGCGAGAATCGCGCCCTGGCGGCGCGAGGTCAGCAGTTTCAGGGCGAGGGCTGAGCGATTGACCATTTCCCGCCAGCGCCCGCGATAGTTGGATTGGCCGATCCAGCCGCGCCAGAATTTCAAAGTGCGCTGCATGCACAGCTCGGCGGCGCCTTCGGCAAAACGCGGGTCGTCGCTGCCGCCGAGCATGAACGCGGCGGTTTCATTGTGCTTGAGGGTGAACTGCGCGACGGCGGCTTGTGCGTCGATTTGCAGTGCCTGATCAGAGGAAAGGCGAATCGACGGCTGGCCGGCAGCATTGAACGTTACGTCTCGCTCGTCCATCTCTGCCCGGGTTTGCGCGCGGCCATAATCGTGGCGCACCGCGCAGCGCAGATTGAATGTCGCCGAACCGCTGACGACCCGCACCCGGCGCATCAGCAGGGGCAAGGCGTCGACGTCGTCACCGATGGGCAACAGATCGGTGATTTCCACCACCGCGTGTTCGCTCAGCCAGCGGGTTTGCAAGACATTAGTGTCGGGCAGATAAATCTGTTCGCGGCGCGCATCCGGCAGGTCCGGCGCGAGTTGGAAAATGCCTGCGTCAGGGGTGTCCAGCAGCGAGCAGAAAATCGTCGGGCTGTCGAACTCCGGCCAGCAGAAAAAATCCACGCTGCCCTTGTCATTGACCAGCGCGGCGCTGCGCATGTCGCCGATGATGCCATGTGCATCAATGGCGCTTTGTTGTTCGATTTCAGGCTCAGCCATTGCCGCGAAACTCCGGATAGAGGCTCATCCCGCCATCGATGAACAGGGTGGTGCCGACGATGTAGTCGGACAGGTCGGAAGCGAGGAACACCACCGCATTGGCAACGTCCTCGACATCGCCAATACGGCCGTAGGGAATCAGTTCGAGGAGTTTTTCGCCGGCCGCGCCTGCGGTGGCTTCAGCGTTGATCGCGGTGCTGATCGCACCGGGCGCGATGCTGTTGATGCGGATGCGCTGGTGGCTGACTTCCTGGGCGAGGCTCTGCATCAACTGATCGACGCCACCCTTGGAGGCGGCGTAATTGACATGCCCGGCCCATGGGATGCGCTGGTGCACCGAGCTCATGTGAATGATCTTGCCTGCCGCGCGCGATACGCCTGCGCGCACGCCCTGACGCTGGAAGATCCGCAACGCTGCCCGCGCGCAGAGAAACTGCCCGGTGAGGTTGACGCCGATCACCTTGTTCCAGTCATCGAGCGTCATGTCCACGGCGGCAGCGTCTTTTTGCAGCCCCGAATTGGCCACCAGAATGTCCAGCGAACCGAAGGCGTCGACGGTCTTGGCGAACAGCCGCTCGACCTCGTCTTCTTTCGAAACATCGGCACCAATGGCGAGGGCCTTGCCGCCCTCGGCGTTGATTTGCGCGGCCAGCGCTTCAGCGGGTCTGGCGCTGCTGTTGTAGTTGATCACGACCGCAGCGCCGGCGGCGGCCAGTGCTTTGGCGGCGGCATGGCCGATGCCGGAGCTGGCGCCGGTGACGAGGGCTACTTGTCGGGCGAGGGAGATCTGCATGAATGTCTGGGCCTCGAATGGTGGGCATAGACAGCTGACTGGTTGCGGGCCATGAGAGTTCATTCGGTGCAGAAAGCGGCGGTGATGCCGGCCCCTTCGCCAGCAAGCTCGCTCCCACAGGGGACTGCATTTCGACTGTGCGAGCGAAGGGGCCTTCACAGACGGCTAACAATTGTGCGCTTCCACGGCATTCAAGCCTGTGGCAACTTGGCCGCCCCTGATGAGGCTGCAATCGATGGCAAACCCCTACCGCGAATTGTTCACCGCCCCCGGCGCCCGTGCTTTTGTGCTGGCCGGGATGCTGGCGCGCATGCCGATTTCGATGACCGGCATCGGCCTGATCACCATGCTCGCGCAGTTGAATGGCGGTTATGCCCTGGCGGGCGCGGTGGCGGCGACGTTCGCTCTGGCCACGGCGTTTTGCGCGCCGCAGGTGTCGCGGTTGGTGGACCGTTATGGGCAGGGGCGGGTGCTGCCAATTGCAGCGCTGACCGGTGGCGGCGGGTTGTTGATGCTCTTGTTGTGCACGCGCTTGCAGGCGCCGGACTGGACGTTGTTCGTGTTCGCAGCGCTGGCGGGGTGCATGCCGAGCATGTCGGCGATGGTGCGCGCGCGCTGGACCGAAATCTACCGTGGCCGGCCGCAATTGCAGACCGCATATGCACTGGAGTCGGTGCTCGACGAGGTGTGTTTTATCGTCGGGCCGCCGCTGTCGGTGGGCTTGTCGGTCGCGGTGTTTCCCGAGGCCGGGCCGTTGGCGGCGTTGTTGGCACTGGCCATCGGTGTGACGGCGTTTGTCGCCCAGCGCAGCACCGAGCCGCCCGTGCACGCGCAGGAGTCGCAGCATAAGGGCTCGATCATTCGCTCCACCGACGTGCAATGGCTGCTGGCGTTGATGCTGGCGATGGGCGTGATCGTCGGGGTGATCGACGTGGTCAGCGTCGCCTTTGCCCAGCAGCAGGGCCAGCCTGCGGCGGCGAGTATTGTCTTGTCGGTGTACGCGATCGGCTCATGCCTGGCCGGCATCGCCTTCGGTGCGATGCGTTCGAAACTGCCGCTGCCGCGCCTGTTTCTCTACGGCGGCGTGGCGACGGCAGTGACCACGCTGCCGCTGCTTTTGGCGAGCAACATCCTTGGCTTGTCGATCGCGGTATTTATCGCCGGGCTGTTCTTCTCTCCGACGCTGATCGTCGCGATGGCGTTGATCGAACGCATCGTGCCACCAGCCAAACTGACCGAAGGCCTGACCTGGCTGGTGACCGGGCTGAGCATCGGTGTGGCGATCGGCGCCGCCGGCTCCGGCGCGTTGGTCGATGCCTTTGGCGCACGTAGCGGGTTCTGGCTGGCAATCGCGGCGGGGGCGGTGGTGCTGGTTTCAGCGTTTCAAAGTTTCCGTCACTTGAAATAACAATCCTGTTGTAGGAGCTGACGAGTGCAACGAGGCTGCGATCTTTTGACTTTGACTTTGACTTTGACTTTGGATTTTGAAGATCAAGATCGAGATCAAAAGATCGCAGCCTCGTTGCACTCGTCAGCTCCTACACGGGATTGGGTTACCAGCCTCGGCCAGAGTTGACCCAGAAATTGACTGATAACGAGGTCGACACAGACTCCACTTGATGAAACCAGCCCTCCGGCAAAAACAGCAGATCCCCAGCCTCCAGCGTCACCTGCAAAAAAGTCACCTCCCGCGCAGCCGGGAAACGTTCATAGTCCGGCGCGTCCGGGTTGAAATCGCAGCCATCCAGGCCGCCCTTGGGCGCAGTCGACCAGGTGCCCAGTGCTTCGCGGTGATGCGGCGCGGCGAGGGTGAATTTTTTCTGCCCCCAGACCTGGGCGAAGAGGTTGTCGGTGTCATCGCGGTGCAATGGCGTCAGCGTGCCTTTGGGGCCGATCCAGATGCGCGGCGGGATGAACAGCGAGGTGTCGAAGTAGGGCGGGTACTGAATCTGTTGCAGCAACTGCGCCGGCAGAATGTTGTTGCCCATGTACGCCGGCGGCTCGCCGTCCGCCGCTTTGATCGCCGGGCTGTCCAGCGAAGCGATGAAATCGGCCATTGAGGTCGAGCGGAAATCACGTTCGGTCGAAAACGTCTTCTTCACGTAATCGCCATGGCGGGTGATGCCCTGCAGTTCAGCGAAATGCACCAGCGACTCCTCGCGGCTCAGGCTGAACAACGGCCAGTCATGCAGGGCATTGCGGATCACCAGCGGAATGCCGTTGGGCAGATAGCGGGTTTCGAATTCGTGCCGGCTCAACTCGGCGCGCGCCCGGCGTTCGATGCTGGTCTGGCGAGGCAGCGCGGCAGTGAGCTTTTCGCTGAAGCGCGGCGGCGTCGGATAGCGTTTGTTCATGTCGACCTTTTCCACCGTGCCGCCACCCTGGCGAGCGTGGTCGATAATCTGCGGCAGCATCGTCGCCAGGCCCATGTTGCCGCCGATCTTCAGGCGGCCGCTGGCGAACAGTTCCTCGACATTGACCACGCCGGCCATGATCCCGAGAAAGTCTTTTTCTGCGACTTCGATGGTCACGTCCGGGCTTGGGTGGCGCCCGGCTTCCGTGTGCTGGCTGGTCTTGATGTCGTACCAGTACGCCCGTTGCGCACTGAAAATGAACTGGAAAATGCCCTCGATGCCGACCGCGCCGGCGTTGGCGAACAACTTGCCCAGAATGCTCTGCAGGTCCACGGTGATGCCCTCGCGATTGTTGTTTTTTTCCTGAACAGGCAACGAGCCGCGGTCGGGGGAATTTAGCGGCCGGGCGACTAATTTGTCCGGCCAGTGATCCGTCTTTCTTGCAGACACATTTTTCAAGGAAAGCGCGGTGACCAAGCTGACATTGCTGTGCCTGCCCTATTCGGGCGCCAGCGCCATGGTTTACAGCCGCTGGCGGCGCCAACTGCCGACCTGGCTGCAATTGCAACCGGTGGAACTGCCCGGGCGTGGCGCGCGGTTCGATGAACCCCTGCAAACCGACATGCGTGCACTGGCGCGACAACTGGCGCGCGAGCACAAACCGGGGCTGCAAGGTCCTTATGCGCTGTTCGGGCATAGCCTCGGCGCGTTGCTCGCCTGCGAAATGGCCCATGCCTTGCGCGAGCTCGGCGTGCCCGAGCCGCTGGCGCTGTTCGCCTCCGGCACCGCCGCACCGTCCATGCGCAGCGACTACGACCGCGGCTTTGCCGAACCGCGCAGTGATGAAGAACTCATCGAACAGTTGCGCACCTTTCAGGGCACCCGCGAAGAAGTCCTCGCCAATAAAGAGCTGATGAGCCTGACGCTGCCGGTGCTGCGCGCCGACTTCATGATGTGCGGACGTTTCACGCCTGCCGAACGGCCTCTGCTCAATTGCCCGGTGCACGTGCTCGGTGGCAAGGAAGACCGCGCCACCACCGAACAACTGATCGGCTGGAGCAAAGAGACCCTGGGCAGTTTCTCGGTGGACATGATGACCGGCGGGCACTTCTTCATTCATGAGCATGAAGCGCGGGTCATTCGCACGATCAAGACGCATCTGGAAGTGCATCACCGGCGCCATGCGCAGGCCGCGCAACCGGCGTTCTGAAACGCGACTTATCTATCACGCATATTCAGGAGGCCAGTCATGGCTGTTGCTCTGGGATTTTCCGTACGGCCGCTGCTGCCGGAGCGCGGGCGCTTGCCGCTGTTGGTCGAGGCGAGCGATGTCGACACCGATCTGTTGGCGGTATTGGATGAATTGCAGGAGTTGGTCGACGAGCATCTGCTGCGTGACGGCGGTGTACTGTTTCGCGGTTTTCGCCTCGATGGCGCCGAGCAGTTTCGCCAGTTCGCCGCGAGTTTCGGCCATCCATTGCTGAACTACGAGTTCGGCTCGACGCCGCGTATCAACGTCACCCAAGGGGTGTACACCTCCACCGAATACCCGGCGCACCAGAGCATTCCACTGCACAACGAGCAGGCCTATTCCCGCGACTGGCCGATGAAGATCTGGTTCTACAGCATGATAGCCGCCAGGTCGGGAGGCGAAACGCCGATTGCCGACAGCCGCGAAGTCTACCGGCGCATCCCCGTGGCGATCCGCGAGCGTTTCGTCAGCAAAGGCCTGATGTATGTGCGCAACTTCGGCAATGGCCTCGATGTGGCCTGGGAAGACGTGTTCAACACCGAAGACCGCGAGGTCGTCGAGGCCTACTGCAACGCTCACGGCATTGTCTGCGAGTGGAAGGACGACGGTGAGCTGCGCACGCGCCAGACCTGTCAGGCAGTGGCAGTGCACCCGGTCACGGGCGATCACGTCTGGTTCAATCAGGCGCACCTGTTTCACATCTCCAACCTGCCAGCGGACGTGCGCGAAAGCCTGCTCGACATCGTCGATGAAGAGGACCTGCCGCGTAACGTCTACTACGGCGACGGCTCGCCGATCGAAGATGAAGTGCTGGCGCAGATTCGCGCGGTGCTCGACGATTGTGCGATCAGTTTCCCTTGGCAGGAGGGCGATGTGCTGATGCTCGACAACATGCTCTCGGCCCACGCGCGCTCGCCGTTCGAAGGGCCGCGCAAAGTCATCGTGGCGATGGCCGAGGGGCATTCGCAGGACGTGCGCTGAGCGCTTCGCAACTGTTCAACTCAAATGCCGAAGCCGGACGTGTACCCGGCTTCGGCATTTGTCTGTCTGGCCTTTGTACCGTCGGGCCGCGATTGCCGCTGGCGCGCTAAATCGTCGCGCGGGCCATTCGTTCTTGTTGATACGACCGGGTCTCCAGGTCACGCCGCCGATCAGCAAGGACTCCACGCATGAATGCCGCAGACGCACAGAAACTAGCCCGCCGCTTTATCGAATTGCCCCAGGACAAACGCCGTTTGTTCCTCGCCGGCATGGCCCGCGAAGGCATCGATTTTGCGCAGTTGCCCATGACCGCCTGCGCCGGTATCGCCGAGCGTGACGGCCTGTCTTACGCACAGCAGCGCATGTGGTTTCTCTGGCAATTGGAGCCGACCAGCCCAGCCTACAACCTGCCGATGGCCGTGCGTCTGGAGGGCGATCTGCACGTCGCGGCACTGGAGCAGGCCTTCAGCCGTTTGGCGGCGCGCCACGAATGTTTGCGCACCACCTTCGGCCAGGACGGCGAGCGTGCCTTCCAGCGCGTGGCCGAACCTCAGCCCCTGAAACTGCCCGTAACTGATTTGAGCGAGTTGCCCGAAGCCCAGCGCTGGCCGCTCGCGCAGCAGCACATGATGGCCGAGGCGACCCAGGCCTTCGATTTGCAGAACGGCCCGCTGCTGAGCCTGCGGCTGTTGCGCCTGGCCGCGCAGGAACATGTGCTGCTGCTGACCTTGCATCACATCATCGCCGACGGCTGGTCGATGAACATTCTGATCGACGAGTTCATGCGCACCTACGACGCACTGGTCGCCGGGCGCGAACCGACATTGGCGCCGCTGACCGTGCACTATCGCGACTACGCGCTGTGGCAGCGCAGTTGGCTGGAAGCCGGTGAGCGCGAGCGGCAACTGGACTACTGGCGCGCGCAACTGGGTGACGACCATCCGGTGCTGGAACTGCCCACTGATCGCGCCTACCCGGCGCACTCCAGCCATCAGGGAGCACGCCTGGAAACGGTGATCGATGCAGCCCTGCGTGAAGAGCTGAAAAACCTTGCCCAGCGTCAGGGCGTGACCTTGTTCGTGGTGTTGCTGGCGGCGTTCAAGACCCTGTTGCATCGCTACAGCGGCCAGACCGATATTCGTGTCGGCGGGCTGATCGCCAACCGCACCCGCAGTGAAACCGAAGGCCTGATCGGCTTCTTCGTCAACACGCAGATCCTGCGCAGCGCGGTTACTGCACAAACGCCATTCGCCGAGCTGCTGCAGAGCCTGCGCCAGGCCGCCCTCGGCGCCCAGGCCCATCAGGACCTGCCGTTCGACGCCCTGATCGAAGCCCTGCAACCGGCGCGCAGCCAGAGCCACAATCCGCTGTTTCAAGTGATGTTCAACCACCAGCCGCTGGTTACCGATTTGCATCAGGCGCAACTCGCTTCAGGCTTGCGCGTGGGTTATCTGAGCGAAGAGCAACTGGCCGGCAGCGCTCGACAACACGCGGCCACCAGTGACCTGATGCTCGACACCCGCGAGGAGGGCGAGCAACTGTTTGCCGCCTTCACTTACGCCACCGATATTTTCGACGCCGCGACCATCGCCGCGCTGGCCGGGCATTGGCGCAACATTCTGCAGTCGGTGTGCCGCGACCCGCAGCAGTTTATCGGCGAGGTGGCGATGCTCGCCGAAAACGAACGCCACGCGTTGATCCACGCCACCGCGCCAGCGCCTCGTTTCACCAGCGTGCAAAGCCTGTTCGAAGCGCAAGTCGTGCGGACTGCGCAAGCCTCGGCGGTGCTGTTGGCCACTGCGCCTGCGCCGGCATTGAGCTACGACGAACTCAACAGCCGCTGCAATCGCTTGGCCCATCAGTTGCGCGCACAGGGTGTCGGCCCGGACGTGCTGGTCGGCGTCGCGCTGGGGCGTTCGCTGGAGCTGGCGGTGGCGTTGCTGGCGGTACTCAAGGCCGGCGGTGCCTATGTGCCGCTCGATCCGCAGACCCCGGCCGAACGCTTGCGCCATGTGCTCGATGACAGCGGTTTGAAACTATTGCTCAGCGACCGGCAAAGCCTCGCCAGCCTGCCGCCGCTCGACGGCATCGAGTGCCTGTGTCTGGAGCAATTGCCCGACAGCGCGCAGAGCGACAATCTGCCGGTCACGGTCGAAGCCGACAACCTCGCTTATGTGATTTACACCTCCGGTTCCACCGGGCGGCCGAAAGGTGTGGCGGTCAGTCATGGCGCACTGAGCGAGTTCATCGCCCGCGCTATCGATTACAGCGATCTGCGCGAAGGCGATCGGGTTCTGCAATTCGCCACCAGCAGTTTCGACGGTTTCGTCGAGCAGTTTTTCCCGCCGCTGTGCCATGGCGCCAGCGTGGTCATGCGCGATGCGCCGTTGTGGGACAGCGCGACACTACAGCAGGTCATCGTCGATCAGGGCATCACTTTGGCCGACCTGCCGGCGGCCTACTGGTATTGGCTGGTGCAGGAATACGCGGCGAAACCGCCGGCCAGTTTCGGCGCGCTGCGGCAGATTCACGTTGGCGGTGAAGCCATGGCCGTGGACGGCTTGCGCTTGTGGCAACAGGCCGGGCTCGGTCATGTGCGCCTGCTCAACACCTACGGCCCGACCGAGGCGACGGTGGTCTCGACAATTCATGACTGCACCGCGCTGACCGCGCAGGACGTGTCGTGGCGCGGCATGCCGATCGGCAAGGGGCTGGCGGCGCGGCGCTTGTACGTGCTCGACGATGATCTGAACCTGCTGCCGCAAGGCGCGGTGGGCGAGTTGTACATCGGTGGGCCGGGGCTGGCGCGCGGTTATCAGCGTCAGCCGAGCCTCAGCGCCGAGCGGTTCATTGCCGACCCGTTCGCCGACGGCCAGCGCCTGTACCGCACCGGCGACCGTGCGCGGCTGCGCGGCGATGGCGCGCTGGAGTATGTCGGCCGGGTCGATCACCAAGTGAAGATTCGCGGCTTCCGCATTGAACTGGGCGAGATCGAAGCGCGCCTGCAGCAATGTTCGGGCGTTCGCGAAGCGGTGCTGCTGGCGGTGCCGTTCGCCGGCGGTGCGCAACTGGTCGCCTACGTGGTGACGGAGCCTGCGGTGCTTGCCAGCGCGGCGACGCAAACGGCGTTCCGTCAGCAGACCCGCGCTGCGCTGCAAGCCAGCCTGCCGGACTACATGGTGCCGGGGCATCTGCTGTTGCTGGCGAACCTGCCGCTGACGGCGAGTGGCAAGCTCGACCGCAAAGCCTTGCCAGCGCCGGATCCGGCGCAGTTGCAGGGCGATTACCGCGCCCCGCAATCGCCGGCCGAGCAGTGTCTGGCGCAGGTCTGGGCCGAGGTGCTGCAGGTGCCGCGTGTGGGCCTGGACGATCACTTTTTCGAACTGGGCGGCCATTCGTTGTTGGCCGCGCAGGTGATCGCGCGGGTCAAGGAGCAGATGGGCGTGGTGCTGCCGCTGCGCAGTCTGTTCGAGAAACCGCTGCTGGCGGATCTCGCCGAGGTACTCGCGCAACTGGCCGAGGCGAGCGGCAACGACGACTGGTCCGACCTGGATGAGTTCATGAATGCTTTGCAAGGAGAACAAGTATGAGCGGCACGATGGCGGAACGTATTGCAAAAAGGTTCGTCGGCCTGCCGCTGGAACAGCGTCGGCTGTTTCTCGCCAAATTGCGCGAGGAGGGCAAGGATTTCAGCCTGTTGCCGCTGCCGGTCAGCCGCCACGACTGCGCGCACATCCCTTTGTCGTTCGCCCAACAGCGCCTGCTGTTTCTCTGGCAGCTCGAACCGCACAGCGCCGCGTACAACATGGCCGCTGGCTTGCGTTTGAAAGGCCGGCTGGACGAGTCGGCGCTGAGCCGCTCGTTCGATCATCTGCTGGCGCGCCATGAGGTATTGCGCACGGTGTTTCACACTGACGGCGATCAAGCGCATCAGCTGATTCTCGAGCAACAAAGTATTGCGCTGGAACGCTTCGACCTGACCGGCACCGCCGCGCAAGAGCGTGAGCAAGTGCTCGCGCAACACGTGCAAAACGTCACCGCGCAACCGTTCGATCTGCGCCACGGCCCGTTGCTGCGCGCCAGCCTGTTTGCTTTGGCTGACGATGAGTTCGTGCTGGTGGTGAGCATGCACCACATCGTCTCCGACGGCTGGTCGATGGACGTCATGGTCAGGGAGTTCGTGCAGTGCTATCAGGCGTTCAGCCTGCAGCGCGAACCGCAATTGCCGGCGCTGCCATTGCAGTACGCCGACTATGCGATATGGCAGCGACGCTGGCTGGAGGCCGGCGAGGGTGAGCGTCAGCTCGACTACTGGCGTCAGCAGTTGGGCGATGAGCATCCGCTTCTGGAAGTGGCGCCGGACTTTGCCCGACCACTGACCCAGAGCTTCGCCGGGCAGACCCTGAGCTTCGATTTCGGCACCGACCTGTCGCATCAGCTCAACGCCTTCGCCCGTAGCCAGGGCATCAGTCTGTTCATGCTGGTGCTGGCCGGGTTCTCGCTGTTCCTCTCGCGTCTGGCCGGCGAGCGCGACATTCGTGTCGGCGTGCCGAATGCCAACCGTGGCCGCGCCGAAGTCGAGGGGCTGATCGGTTTCTTCGTCAACACCCAAGTGCTGCGTTGCCAGGTCGATGAGCGCGGCAGTTTCGCCGATTTGCTGGCGCAGGTGCGTGAAGCAGCGTTCGGCGCACAGGCACATCAGGAGTTACCGTTCGAGCAGTTGGTCGATGAGTTGGTCGCCGAACGCACGCTAGGCCACAACCCGTTGTTTCAGGCCAAGTTCAACCAGAACGTCGGCATGCAGAAACAGCGCTCCATGGCCTTGCCCGGCCTGACCGTCAGCGAATACCCGCTGGCCAAGGACGGCACGCACTTCGATCTGGCCCTGGACATCACTGACGACGGCGCGCTGATCCACGGCCAGATGACCTACGCCAGCGATCTCTATCAGGCAGACACCGTCGCCGGTTTCGTGCCGATGTTGCTCGACCTGTTTGCGTATTTGCTGAAGGCCCCGCAGGCGCCACTGCACACGGTCGCCACGCCACGGCCCGCTGCGCTTTCAATCCAGCGCGAGCCGGCGTTGACGGTGTTGCAACACTGGGCGCGGGAAGTGGCCCGACAACCAGAAACGCTGGCCGCTCGTGATCTACAGCAGACAATCACTTTCCAGGCGCTGGATCAGGATGCCAATCGTCTCGCCCATTATTTGCGAGCGCAGGGGGTCAATGTCGGCGACCCGGTGGCGGTGCTGCTGGAACGTTCGCTGGACTGGCTGACTTGCCTGCTGGCGATTCTCAAGGCTGGCGCGGTGTACATGCCGCTCGACGTCAAGGCGCCGAGCGCGCGACTGGAGCAGATGCTCGGCGCTGCGCAGGCCCGCGTGCTGATCGGTGCTGCAGGCGATGCGCGGCTCAGCGAACGGGCGGTCGAGGGCTGTCAGGGGCTGGAGTTTGCGCCGGCGCAATGGCAATCGCTGCCGGCGTCCGCACCTGAGCTGACGCTGTTTGCGCACTCACCGGCCTACCTGATTCACACCTCCGGTTCCACCGGGCAGCCCAAGGGCGTGCTGGTCAGCCACGGCGCGCTGGGCAGTTACGTGCGCGGCGTACTCGAACGTCTGGCGCCGGCGCCCGAGGCGAGCATGGCGCTGGTCTCGACCATCGCCGCCGACCTTGGCTTCACCGTGCTGTTCGGCGCGTTGTGCTCGGGCCGACTGCTGCATGTGCTGCCGGAAGAACTCGGTTTTGACCCGGACCGCTTTGCCCAATACATGGACCGCCATCGCGTCGGCGTGCTGAAAATCGTCCCCGGGCATCTTGCCGCGCTGCTGCAGGCGGCCAAGCCTGCCGACGTGCTACCGGGACACGCACTGATCGTCGGCGGCGAAGCCTGTTCGCCGGCGCTGGTCGAGCGCGTGCAGCAACTGAAGCCGGGCTGCCGCCTGATCAACCACTACGGGCCGAGCGAAACCACCGTGGGCGTGCTGACCCATGAGGTCGAAGCGCTTGCCGCGCAAGCACGCAGCGTTCCGGTCGGCACGGCACTGGCCGGTGCTCACGTCTATGTGCTCGACGATGTGCTCAACCCGGTAGCCGATCAGGTTGCCGGTGAGCTGTACATCGGTGGCGACAGCGTTGCCCTTGGCTATCTGAACCAGCCGGGGCTCACCGCCGAGCGCTTCCTGCCCGACCCGTTCGGCGCAGCGGGCGCGCGGGTCTACCGCAGCGGCGACCGGGTTCGGCGCAATCGCGAGCAGGCGCTGGAATTCATCGGTCGTGCCGACGATCAGGTCAAAGTGCGCGGCTACCGCGTCGAGCCTGCGGAAGTTGCGCGGGTGTTGCTCGGCCTCGACGGCGTCAGCGAAGCCGCCGTGCTCGCGCTGCCAGTGGATGACGATCCGGCGCGCCTGCAACTGCTGGCGTGGTGCGTGCCGGCAGTGGGCACGAAGGCGCAGGCGCAGGATTTGCGCGAACAGTTGCAGGCGCGTCTGCCGGATTACATGGTGCCGGCGCAGTTGCTGTTGCTGGAAAAGCTTCCGCTGACCGCCAACGGCAAGCTCGACAAGCGTGCGTTGCCAGTGCCCGGCGTGGTCAGCCAGCAGTTCGTCGCGCCGGTCGGTGAGATCGAGGAAAAACTGGCGGCGATCTGGGCCGAAGTGCTCAAGCTTGAGCGGGTCGGCAGCAGCGATAACTTCTTTGAATTGGGCGGCGACTCGATCCTCAGCTTGCAGATCATCGCCCGGGCCAAGCGCCAGGGGATCAAGCTGAGCCCCAAGCAGCTGTTCGAAAAACAGACCATCGGCCAACTGGCTGCTGTGGCCAAACTGATCGACTCCAAACCGGCTGCCATCGCCGCACCGGCGGCACGCGGGCCGTTGCCGTTGCTGCCGATTCAGGTGCGGTTCTTCGAGACGCCGATTGCCCAGCGCCAGCACTGGAACCAGTCGGTGATGCTGCAACCGACCCTGGCGCTGGACGCCGCGCATCTGCGCACGGCGCTGGCGGCACTGGTCGAACAGCACGAGGCATTGGCGCTGAGCTTCGTGCAGTCGGGGGATAGCTGGCAGGCACTGCCGCAGGCCCAGCGTGATGCCGAACTGCTCTGGGTGCGCGAGCTGGACAGTCTCGATGCCTTGCCCGCGCTGGCCGACGCGGCGCAGCGCAGCCTGGATCTGCAACGCGGGCATCTGCTGCGCGCAGTGCTGGTCAATCTGCCAAATGCCGAGCAGCGTTTGTTGCTGGTCATCCATCACCTGGTGGTCGACGGCGTGTCGTGGCGCATTCTGCTGGAAGACTTGCAGCAGGCTTACCACGCATGGGCGGCGGGGACGGCGCCGGTGTTGCCAGGCCAGAGCAGTTCGCTGCACAACTGGGCCGAGCAGTTGCATCGTTATGCGCAGAGTGAAGCGCTGGCCGGCGAACGCGATTATTGGCGCCAGACCCTGGCGGCGGCTGACGCGGCACTGCCACGGGATTTTACCGAGGACAGCCAGACCCGCGCCCAGGCTGCTCGCGCCAGTACGCGCCTGAGCCCGGCACTCACCGACAAACTGTTGAAAGTCGCCCCGGCGGCGTATCGCACGCAGATCAACGACCTGTTGCTGACCGCGCTGGCGCGGGTGTTGTGTGACTGGAGTGAGCAGCCTTCGGTGTTGATCCAGCTTGAAGGTCACGGTCGTGAAGACCTGTTCGACGACGTCGACCTGAGCCGCACGGTCGGCTGGTTCAGCAGCCTGTTCCCGGTGCGCCTGACCCCGCAGACCAATCCCGCTGCATCGCTGTGCGCGATCAAGGAGCAACTGCGGGCGGTGCCGGGCAAAGGCATCGGTTATGGCGTGCTGCGTTACCTCACGGGTTGCACCGAGTTGCAGACGCTGGCGCAACCACGGGTGACCTTCAATTATCTCGGCCAGTTCGACGGCGCGTTCAGCGCCGAGCAAGGCGCGTTGTTCCTGCCAAGCACCGACAGCACCGGTGCCAATCAGGACGGGCAAGCGCCGCTGGGCAATTGGCTGAGCGTTGACGGACAGGTTCTCGGCGGTGAGCTGGAACTGACCTGGACCTTCGGCATCGGCATGTACCGCGCCGAGACCATCGAGGCGCTGGCCGAGGCTTATCGCCGCGAGCTGGAACGCTTGATCGAACATTGCTGCGAGAACGGCGTCGGTGGCGTGACGCCTTCGGATTTCAACCTCGCCAACCTGACTCAGGCGCAGCTGTCGGCGCTGCCGATGGCGCCGCGTGACATCGTCGATCTGTACCCGCTGTCGCCCATGCAGCAAGGCATTCTGTTCCACAGCCGTAACGAGCCGGACAGCCCGGCCTACACCAATCAGCTGCGCGTCGATGTCGAGCAGCTCGACGCCGAGCGCTTCCGCCAGGCTTGGCAGCAGACCCTCGACGCTCACGATATTTTGCGTACCGCGTTCGTCTGGCCGCAGGATGCCGTCGCGCCGGTGCAGGTGGTGCGCAGCCGTGTGCAGATGCCTTGGCAGGTGCAGGACTGGCGCGGTCGCGATGGGCTCGACGCCGCACTCGGGCAACTGGCGGCGGAGGATCTGCACAACGGTTTCGATCTGCTCGAGGCGCCGCTGTTGCGCGTGACGCTGGTGCGCACCGATGAGTCCACTCATCACCTGATCTACACCTGCCATCACATCCTCATGGACGGCTGGAGCACCTCGCAGTTGTTCGGCGAAGTGCTCCAGCGTTACGCCGGCATCGTGCCGAGCGCAGGGCAGGGGCGTTATCGCGATTACATCGAATGGCTCGGGCAGCGTGATCAGCAGGCCAGTCGACAGTTCTGGCGCACGGCGCTGGCGGACCTTGAACAGCCGACGCGACTGGCCAGCGCCATGCCGGTCAGACACGCGGGCAGCGGCTATGCCGATCACGAGCAGGTGTTCAGCGAACAGCTGACGGCCAATCTCAATCGCTTCGCCCGCGAGCAGAAAGTCACGCTCAACACGCTGGTGCAAGCGGCGTGGCTGCTGCTGTTGCAGCGCTACACCGGACAGGATCAGGTGGCATTCGGCGCGACGGTCGCCGGGCGGCCGACCGACTTGCCGGGCGTCGAGCAGCAGATCGGCCTGTTCATCAACACCTTGCCGGTCGTGGCAGCGCCGTCGGCCGAACTCATTGTCAGCCAATGGCTGCAGCAGGTGCAGGCTCTCAACCTGGCCTTGCGCGAGCACGAACACACGCCGCTGTATGACATTCAGCGCTGGGCCGGGGCGGGTGCCGGGGCGTTGTTCGACAGCATTCTGGTGTTCGAGAACTATCCGATGGCCGAAGCGCTCGCGCAGGGCCCGCAGACGGGTCTGACGTTCTCGGCGATCCGCCGTCAGGAGCAGACCAACTATCCGCTGACGCTGGTGGCGGTCACTGGCCGCGAGCTGAGTCTTGGCGTGAGTTACGATCAGGCCAGTTTCGACGCTCAAGCGATCAGCGCGCTGAGTGGGCAACTGCAAGGCCTGCTCGAGCAGTTCCTCGCCGACGCCACGCAGCCGCTGGGCGCGCTGCAACTGCTCGCCGAGCCACAACGGCAACAAGCGATCGAGTGGGGCAAGGCGCCGGTTACCACGCCGGATCAACGCACAGTGCTGGCGCACATCGCCGCGCAAGTGCAGCGACAGCCACAGGCGAACGCGGTGCTGTTCGCTGAGCAGTCCATCGCTTACCAAGACCTCGATACCCGGGCCAATCGTCTGGCGCACAAGCTGCAAGGCATGGGCGTCGGGCCGGAAGTGCGCGTCGGCGTGTGCATGCGCCGCACGCCGCAGATGCTGGTCGGCTTGCTGGCGATCCTCAAGGCCGGTGGCGCCTACGTACCGCTCGACCCGGATTACCCACAGGAACGCTTGCTGCACATGCTCGACGACAGCCGCGCGGCGGTGCTGCTCACTGAGCCAGCGGCCTTGGCGATGCTGCCCGACACCTTGAGTGCGCAGGTGCTGCTGGTGGACGAGAACGTCGCCAGCGAATACCCGGCCACTGCGCCACTGGTTAACCTCGCGGCTGAAAATCTGGCGTACGTGATCTACACCTCTGGCTCCACCGGCAAACCGAAAGGCGTAGCGATCAGCCACGGCAATCTGTCAGCGCTGATTCAGTGGTCAGCGGGGGTCTATCGCGAAGAGCAATTGCGCGGCGTGCTCGCTTCGACGTCGATCTGCTTCGACCTGTCGGTGTGGGAAATCTTCGTCACGCTGGCCTGCGGTGGCTGTCTGGTATTGGCCGACAACGCTCTGGCGCTGACCGATTTGCCGGCGCGTGATCAGGTTACGCTCATCAATACCGTGCCGTCGGCGATTGCCGCGTTGCAACGCGCCGGGCAGATTCCGGCTTCGGTCGGCACCATCAATCTGGCCGGCGAGCCGCTCAAGCAGAGTCTGGTCGACAGCCTCTATGCCAGCACTCAGGTGCAGCAGGTCTACGACCTCTACGGGCCTTCGGAGGACACCACTTATTCGACCTTCACCCTGCGCACGCCGCAGGGCCGGGCGAACATTGGCCGGCCGCTGGATAACACCGTGGCGTACCTGCTCGACAGTCAGTTGCAGGTGTTGCCCGAGGGCGTGGCGGCCGAGCTGTATCTGGCCGGCGCCGGGGTGACGCGCGGCTATCTGCGTCGCGCCGCGCTGACCGCCGAACGCTTTGTGCCCAATCCTTACGCGAGCAATGGCGAGCGCCTGTACCGCACCGGCGATCTGGTCCGCCAAGGCGATGACGGCAACATCGAATACATCGGTCGCGCCGACCATCAGGTGAAGATTCGCGGTTTCCGCATCGAACTCAGCGAGATCGAAGCGCGCCTGCTGGAACTCGATGAAATCGGCGAGGCGGTGGTACTGGCGCAGGACGGCGCCGCTGGCAAACACCTGCATGCCTACCTCGTTGCCGCACCGGACAGCGAGCGGTCGACGCTGACTGAGCGGGTGCGCAACGCGCTGGCCAGTCGCTTGCCGGCGCACATGGTGCCGGGGCACCTGCACCTGATCGACGCGATCGCGCTGACGCCCAACGGCAAGCTCGATCGCAAGGCGCTGATGGCCTTGGGCGAGAGCCCGGCGCAGGAGCAATACCAGGCGCCGCAAAGCGACCTGCAGCGGGAGGTCGCGACGATCTGGCAGGAGGTGCTGGAAGTCGAGCGGGTAGGGCTGGCGGACAATTTCTTCCAGCTCGGCGGCCATTCGTTGCTGGCGACGCTGGTGGTGAGCCGGGTGCAGGAACGTCTGGGCGACAAGGTGCCGCTCAAGGCGTTGTTCGAAACCGACACGCTCAAGGATTTCTGCGCGCGGATTGAAGCGCTGCGTGTCGAAATGTCGCCCGTTCAGGATGAATTGGCTAAATCACTGGAGGCCCTCAAACGTCTATCCCTCGATGATCTGGAAAAACTGATTTCTTGAGAGGGAAAAACGCGTGCAAGAGTTAATCGAGTCGGTAGGACAACTTTCGGCTAAGCAAAGAAAGGCTCTGGCGGTTCTGCTCAAGCAGAAAGGCGTCAACCTCTTTGACATTGCCCCGGTTTTCAAGCGCACGGCTGAAGAGCCGTTGCTGCTGTCCTACGCTCAGCAGCGCCAGTGGTTCCTGTGGCAGTGGGCACCGCACAGCGCGGCCTACAACATTCCGACGGCCCTGCGCTTGCAGGGGCCGCTGGATGTGCCGGCACTGGAACGCAGCATTGCGGCGCTGATCGAGCGCCACGAAACCTTGCGCACGGTGTTCTCTCAAGACAGCGCGCAACCCTTGCAAGTGGTCCTGCCCGCAGGACCTTTTACCCTCGATATTCACAACCTGAGCGCTGATCTGGCGAATGACCCGGAGCACTCGATCGAGGCTTTTGTTCAGATCCAGAGCCAGAAGACTTTCGATCTGCAGCACGGCCCGTTGCTGCGTGCCGCGCTGCTGCAGGTCAACCCCGCTGAGCATGTGCTGGTGCTGACCCTGCACCACATCGTTTCCGATGGCTGGTCGCTGCAAGTGATGATCGAGGAACTGGTGCAGCTCTATGCCGGTTTCAACCTCGGTCACGACGCCGGTCTGCCGGCGCTGCCGATTCAATACGCCGATTACGCCTTGTGGCAGCGCCACTGGATGGAGGCCGGTGAGCAGGAGCGGCAACTGGCCTACTGGCAGGCAAAACTCGGCGGCGAACAACCGGTGCTGGAACTGCCGCTGGATCGCCCACGCGCGGTCGATCAAAGCTTTGCCGGCGCCAGCCATAACCTGATTCTCGACCCGGCGCTGAGCAGTGCCCTCAAGGATTTTGCCCGGCAGGAAAACGTCACCCTGTTCGTGTTGCTGCTGGCCTCGTTTCAGGCTTTGCTGCATCGCTACAGCGGGCAGAGCGATATCCGTGTCGGCGTGCCGGTGGCCAACCGTGGCCGGGTAGAAATCGAGCGCCTGATCGGTTTCTTCGTCAACACCCAGGTGCTCAAGGCGGACATCGACGCAGAGCTGCCGTTTGTCGAGCTGCTGCGTCAGGTCAAACAGACGGCGCAGGAGGCGCAAGCGCATCAGGACTTGCCGTTTGAGCAACTGGTCGAAGCGCTGGAACCGGGCCGCAGCCTCAGCCACAGCCCGCTGTTCCAGGTCATGTTCAACCACCAGGCCGAGCGCCGCGCGAGCGTCGCGACACGCCTGAACGGCCTGAACATCGAACCGCTGGAATGGCAGAGCCAGACCGCGCAGTTCGACCTGACCCTCAACACCACCGAACAGGCCCACGGTATCGAAGCCGTGCTCAAGTACGCTACTGACCTGTTCGACGCAGCGACCATCGAGCGCCTGGCGCAACACTGGATTGCGCTGTTGCAAGCGATCGTTGCCGAGCCGAGCCAGCGCATCGGCCAGTTGCCGATGCTCGACGCCGGCCAGCAGCAACAGCTGTTGGCGCAATGGAATCCGCCGCTGATCGAACAACCGCTGATGCCGTGTATCCAGCAAGCCATCGAGGCCCAGGCCGAGCGGCATGCCGATACGGTGGCGGTGAGCTTTGCCGGGCAATGCCTGACTTACGCCGAACTCAATCACCGCGCCAACCAGTGGGCACATACGCTGATCGAGCAGGGCGTCGGCCCGGACGTGCGCGTCGGCGTTGCGGTCGAGCGTTCGCTGGACATGATCGTCGCCATTGTCGCGGTGCTGAAGGCCGGCGGTGCCTATGTGCCGCTGGACCCAAGCTACCCGGATGACCGCCTGAGCTTCATGATCGACGACAGCGGCATCCAGTTGCTGCTGACCCAAGGCCATTTGCTCGGGCAATTGCCGCTGCCGCCGGGGCTGCTGTGCCTCGAACTGGATCACGCGCCGGAACACGGCATCGCCGGCAACCCGCCTTGCCTGACCACACCGGACAATCTGGCCTACGTCATCTACACCTCCGGCTCTACCGGCAAACCCAAGGGCGCGTTGCTGGCGCACGGCAACGTGATGCGCCTGTTCAGCGCCACCGAGCACTGGTTCGATTTCGGCCCGCAGGACAGCTGGACGCTGTTCCATTCCTACGCGTTCGACTTTTCGGTGTGGGAGATTTTCGGCGCGCTGTTGTATGGCGGCAAACTGGTGGTGGTGCCACACGATGTCAGCCGTTCGCCGGAGGATTTCTACACACTGCTGTGTGATGAAAATGTCACGGTGTTGAACCAGACGCCGTCGGCATTCAAGCCGCTGATGCAGGTCGCCTGCGAATCGAGCCGCAGCAACGCCCTGCGTTACGTGGTGTTCGGCGGCGAGGCTTTGGAAGTACAGAATCTGCGGCCGTGGTTTGAGCGGTTTGGCGACCGCGCGCCGACGCTGATCAACATGTACGGCATCACCGAAACCACCGTGCACGTGACTTACCGACCGTTGTCGCTGGCCGATCTGCACAGCCACCACAGCAGCCCGATCGGCGCGCCGATTGTCGACCTGTCGTGGTACTTGCTCGACAGTTCGCTGAATCTGGTGCCGCAAGGCTGCATCGGTGAGTTGTACATCGCCGGTGCCGGTCTGGCCCGTGGTTATCTGAATCAGCCCGGCATGAGCGCCACCCGCTTCGTGCCCGACCCGTTCAACCGCAAGGCCGGCCAGCGTCTGTACCGTACCGGCGACCTCGCACGGCTGCGCGGCGACGGGGTGATCGAGTACATCGGCCGTATCGACCACCAAGTGAAGATCCGTGGTTTCCGCATCGAGCTCGGTGAAATCGAAGCGCAACTGCTCAAGCATCCACAGGTGCGCGAAGCGGTGGTGCTGGCGGTGGACGGCCTCAGTGGACAGCAACTGGCGAGCTGGGTCGTGCCGGTCGAGACATTGAACGCGGACGAGCAGGGCGCGCTGCGCGATTCGGTCAAGGCGCACCTGCGCGAAACCCTGCCCGATTACATGGTTCCGGTCAGTTGGGCGTTCCTCGAACGACTGCCGCTGACCGCCAACGGCAAACTCGATCGCAAGCAACTGCCGCCGCCGGATGTTGCCCAGGTGCAAGAGGCTTACGCAGCACCGCGCAGTGAACTGGAACAGCGTCTGGCCGAGATCTGGCAAGACGTGCTCAAGGTCGAACGTGTCGGCCTGCACGACAACTTTTTCGAGCTGGGCGGCGACTCGATCATCTCGATTCAAGTGGTCAGCCGGGCGCGGCAGGCCGGCATTCGCTTTACGCCCAAGGACATTTTTCAGCACCAGACCGTGCAGCGTCTGGCCACTGTCGCGCAGCAGAGCGACGCCGTGCAAACGCAGCAGGGCGAGGTGCTTGGCGACGCGCCGCTGACGCCGATCCAGCAGTATTTTTTCCACAGCGACATCCCCGCGCGGCATCACTGGAACCAGTCGATTCTGCTAACCCCGGCGAAAACCCTGCAAGCAGCCGCGCTGCAACAGGCCCTGGCGCAGGTGCAAAAACAGCATGACGCCTTGCGTCTGCGTTATCGACAAACCGAGCAGGGCTGGCAGCAAAGCCACGGTGCGGCGGATCAGCCACCAGCGTTATTGCGCACTTTCACGCTGGACGACAGCGCCGCATTGCCAGCGCTGTGCCTGGACCTGCAACGCAGCCTCGACCTGCAAAACGGCCCGCTGATCCGCGCGGCGCTGGTCGAATTGCCGGACGCCAGTCAGCGGCTGTTGCTGGTGATTCATCACCTGGTGGTCGACGGCGTGTCGTGGCGCATCCTGCTGGAAGATCTGCAAAGCGCCTATCAGCAGATCAGCAGCGGGCAGAGCGTGCATCTGCCGGCCAAAACCAGTGCGTTCAAGGACTGGGGCTCGCGCCTGCAAGAACATGCGCGCAGTGCCGCGCTGGAAAGCGAGTTGGTCTATTGGCGCGAGCAGTTGCGCGACGCGCCGCCAGGTTTGCCGCTGGATAATCCGCAAGGCCAGTTGAACAACCGCTTCGAACGCAGCGTCGACACGCGGCTGGATGCCGAGCGTACCCGCCAATTACTGCAACAGGCCCCGGCGATCTATCGCACGCAGGTCAACGACCTGCTGCTGACCGCACTGGCGCGGGTGTTGTGTGAGTGGACCGCCAGCGACAGTGCGCTGGTGCAACTGGAAGGTCATGGCCGCGAAGACCTCTTCGATGACATCGATTTGAGCCGCACCGTGGGCTGGTTCACCAGCATGTTCCCGGTACGCCTGACGCCAAACGCCAGCCTGGAAAGCTCGATCAAAGGCATCAAGGAGCAACTGCGCGCGATCCCCAACAAGGGCATCGGCTTCGGCTTGCTGCGTTATCTCGGTACCGCCGAAGCACAAGCAGCGCTGCGTGAACTGGCGCAACCGCAAGTGACGTTCAACTACCTCGGCCAGTTCGATAACAACTTCGATGAAGACGCCCTGTGGCGGCCGGCCACCGAGGACAAGGGCGCCGGTCAGGACGCAAACGCGCCGATGGCTAACTGGCTGACCATCGATGGCCGGGTTTATCAGGGCCAGTTGAGCCTGACCTGGACTTACAGCAGCGATGTCTTCGACGAGGCGACCATCGCCGCGCTGGCCCGTGCCTACGAAGTGGCACTGAGTGAATTGATCGACCACTGCCTCAGCCATGCGGGCGGCTTGACGCCGTCCGACGTGCCGCTGGCCGGTTTGTCCCAGGTGCATCTGGACAGCCTGCCGATCGCCGCCCAGCGCATCGAGGATATTTATCCGCTGGCGCCGATGCAGCAAGGCATTCTGTTCCACAGCCTGTACGACGCGGACGCCAGCGCCTACGTCTATCAGATGCTGCTGGACATCGACGGCCTTGACGTTGCGCGGTTCCAGCAAGCCTGGCAGCGCGTGGTCGATCGCCATGAAGTGCTGCGCGCCGGTTTCATTTGGGGGCGTGATGGCCTCGATGCACCGTTGCAAGTGATCAACCGCCAACTGACTCTGGAAATGCCGGAAATCGATGTGCGCGATGTCGCTGATCTGCCGGCAGTGCTCGAAGCACGCGCGCAGGCCGACCGCGAACGTGGCTTCGATCTGCACAATCCGCCGCTGTTGCGCCTGTGCCTGCTGCGCACTGCCGACGACCGCCATCGGTTGATTTTCACCTGCCACCACATCCTCATGGATGGCTGGAGCAACTCGCGGATGTTCGGCGAAGTGCTGCAGGATTACGCCGGCCAGCCGGTGCCGAGCGCGCAGGGCCGCTATCGGGATTTTCTGCTCTGGCTGCAGGGCCAGGACAAGGCGGCCGCGCAGGACTTCTGGCGCGGGCAACTGGCCGAACTCGACGAGCCGACCCGACTGGCCTCGGCCTGCCACGGACGCACTGTGCCGGGGCCGGGCAAACAGATGCATCGTCTGCATTTCGACGAAGCATTGACCCAGCGTCTGAACAGCTTCTCCCGTCAGCAACAGGTGACCCTCAACAGCCTGGTGCAGGCGGCGTGGCTGCTGGTGTTGCAGCGCTACACCGGGCAGGCCACCGTTGCGTTTGGCGCCACGGTTTCCGGGCGGCCGGTGGATTTGCCGGGCATCGAAGAACAGTTAGGGCTGTTCATCAACACTCTGCCGGTGATCGCCAGCCCGCAGGCCACCCTCAGCGTCGGCGATTGGGTGCGCAGCGTGCAGGACAAGAACCTGCTGTTGCGCGACTACGAACAGACGCCGTTGCAGGACATTCAGCGCCTGGCGGCGTTGAGTGGCGAAGCGTTGTTCGACACCTTGCTGGTGTTCGAGAACTACCCGGTGTCCGATGCGTTGGAGGCCAATCCGGGCGGGCTGCGCTTTTCCGGTCTGGAGCATCGCGAGCAGACCAACTACGGTCTGACCCTGATCGCTGGCGCCAGCGAGGTGCTCAAGCTCGATTTCAACTACCTCACCGAGCACTTTGCCGAACGCAGCGTGCTCGGCCTGGCGACGCATTTGCGCGAAGTGCTGGAGCAATTTATCGAGGCGCCGCAGCGGGCCCTCGGCGAGATCGGCCTGCTGCCGCTGGCCGAGCGTCAGACGCTGGCGCAGTGGAACGACAATCACGCGGCTTATCCGGCCGAGCGGTTGATCTCGCAGAGCTTTGAAGCACGGGTCGCGGCGCATCCGCATGCACTGGCGCTGAGTCATGCCGGCGTGGCTATGAGTTATGGCGAACTGAACCGGCGGGCGAATCAGCTGGCGCGGCATTTGTTGACGCTGGGTGTCACCGCCGAAGTGCGCGTCGGCGTCGCGATGCCGCGTTCGGCGGAACTGGTGATCGCCCTGATGGCAGTGCTCAAGGCCGGTGGCACCTACGTGCCGCTGGACCCGGACTACCCGGCCGACCGCGTGGCCTACATGCTCGATGACAGCCAGGCGAAAGTCCTGCTGACCCAGCAAGCGTTGCTGGCGCAACTGCCGTCCACTGAAGCCCAAGTGGTGCTGGTCGAGGCCGGTGGCGAGGCGTTTGCCGCGCAGGCACCGGACAACCTGCCGGCGCGGGCCGACTCGGCCAATCTGGCCTACGTGATCTACACCTCCGGTTCCACCGGCAAACCGAAAGGCGTGGCCATTGCCCACCGCAACGTGCAGGCGCTGATTCACTGGTCCGCCGAGGTCTACCGCGAGGACGATCTAGAAGGCGTGCTGGCCTCGACGTCGGTGTGCTTCGACCTGTCGGTGTGGGAGATCTTCGTCACCCTGGCGCGTGGCGGATCCATCGTCATGGCGCGCAATGCCCTTGAGCTGCCGGACCTGCCCGAGCGTGCTCAGGTGCGCCTGATCAACACCGTGCCGTCGGCAATTGCTGCGTTGCAACGCATCGGCCAGATCCCGCCGGGCGTACGCATCATCAATCTGGCCGGCGAGCCGCTCAAGCAGGCGCTGGTCGACACCTTGTACCGAGAGACTTCGGTTGCCCACGTTTACGACCTGTACGGGCCCTCCGAAGACACCACGTATTCGACCTGGACCCGCCGCGAACTCGGTGGCCGGGCCAATATCGGCCGGCCGTTGCGCAACACCACCGCGTACCTGCTCGATGAGCAGTTGCAGGCTGCGCCGCTTAACGTTGCGGCTGAGCTGTATCTGGCCGGTGAGGGCATCACGCGTGGCTATCTGTTGCGCCCGGGCCTGACGGCCGAGCGTTTCGTGCCCAACCCGTTGGCGAGCAACGGCGAGCGCATGTACCGCACTGGCGACCTGACGCGTTTCACCGATGACGGCCGTATCGAATACGTCGGCCGCATCGACCATCAGGTCAAGGTGCGCGGCTTGCGTATCGAACTGGGCGAAATCGAAGCGCGTCTGCTGGCCCAGGCCAGCGTGCGCGAAGGCGTGGTGTTGGCGGTCGACGGCGTTGGCGGCCAGCAACTGCTGGCTTATGTGGTACCGGCCGAGGCCTATCAAAGCCCCGCGCAACTGGACGTGCTGAGTGCTGAGTTGCAAGCCGCGCTCAAGGCGCATCTGCCGGACTACATGGTGCCGGCGCAGTGGCTGTTCCTCGAACAATTGCCCCTGACACCCAACGGCAAACTTGATCGCAAGGCTTTGCCGGCACCGGATGCCAGCCAGGCACAACGCGATTACGTCGCGCCGTCGACGCCGCTGGAGCAGCAGCTGGCCGAGGTCTGGCAGGACATTCTGAAGATCGAGCAGGTCGGCGTGACCGACAATTTCTTCGCCCTTGGCGGTGATTCGATCATCTCGATCCAGTTGGTCAGCCGCGCGCGTCAGCAAGGCATTTGCTTCACGCCCAAAGACCTGTTCCAGCAGCAGACGGTGCAGAAACTGGCCGCAGTGGTTTCGCTTGAAGACGCGCAATCTGCCAGCGCTGCCGACTACCCGTTGGCGCAGCTGGATCAGGCGCAGCTCGACGCCTTGCCGGTACCCGCGCAGCTGATTGAAGACGTCTACCCGCTGTCGCCGATGCAGGAAGGCATGCTTTTCCATACGCTGTCGGATAACGGCAGCAGCCTTTATGTGCAACAGGTCAGCCTGCCGATCAAGGGCCTCGACGTTGAGCGTTTCCGCCGGGCCTGGGAATTCATCATTGTGCGTCAGGCGATCCTGCGCACCAGTTTCCATTGGCAGGATGGGCTGGCCAAACCGCTGCAGGTGGTGCATCGCCATGCGCCGTTGCAGATGCAGGTGCTCGATTGGCGTGGCCAGGACTGCAGCGAGGCGGCGATTGCCGAATTCGCCAGCGCCGACCGCGCGCTGGGCTTCGACCTGGCCGAAGCGCGATTGCAGCGGGTGACCCTGCTGCAGCTGGGCGACGAGCAGTACCAGATGATCTGGACCAGCCATCACATTCTGATGGACGGCTGGAGCAGCTCGCGGCTGTTCGGCGAGGTCTTGCAGTACTACTCCACAGGCCAGGTGACTGGCGAAAACGGCCGCTATCGCGATTTCATCGCCTGGTTGCAGGCGCAGGATCAGGATGCGCAAGAGCTGTTCTGGAAGGCGCGTCTGGCGGTGGTCAACGAACCGACTGCGCTGAGCCAGGCGATGCACCCGCGCCACAGCGCCGAGGTTACGGGTCACGATGCGCTCTATTCGAACTGGGACAAGGCGCAAACCGCGCGCCTGCTGGAGTTCTGCCGCGACTTGCGCATCACCCCCAACACGCTGATCCAGGGCGCATGGTTGCTGCTATTGCAGCGCTACACCGGCCAGCAGACGGTGACCTTCGGCGCCACCGTGTCGGGGCGTCCGGAAAGCCTGCCGAATGTCGGCAACATGCTCGGCCTGTTCATCAACACCCTGCCGATCATTCAGACCCCGCAGGCCGATCAGCGTCTGGCCGACTGGCTGGGTGAGGTGCAGGCCTACAACCTCGACATCCGCGATTACTCCCAGGCACCGCTGGCCGATGTACAGCGCTGGTCGAACCTCGGTGGTCAGGCGCTGTTCGACAGCATCGTGGTGTTCGAAAACTTCCCGATCGACGAGCGCCTGCAGGAAGAAACCGACACCGGGCTGACCTTCGGCAAATCCATCGGCCACGGCGTGACCAACGTGCCGATGGACCTTGCGGTGATGCTCGGCGATGAGTTGTCGATCGAGTACCTGTACCTGCGCAGCCACTTCAGCGCCGAAGCGGTAGAAGGCATTCGCCTGACTCTGGAAAACACCCTCGCGGCGATGATGGCCGCGCCGTATGAGCGGCTGGGCAATCTGCAGCGTCTATCCGCCGAACAATGGCACGCGGCGCAGGCCTGGAGCGCCGAGCCGGCGCACCGCCACGCGCCGCCGCTGTTGCCGCAGCTGATCAGCCGTCATGCGCAACAGCAACCCGACGCGATCGCAGTGCAATGCGCGGGCGAGAGCCTGAGCTACGCAGAGCTGGAGCGGCAGGCCAATCGACTCGCGCAGTGCCTGATCGCCCACGGTGCCGGGCCGGAAGTAGTGATCGGCGTGGCGTTGCCGCGCTCGCTGGAAATGCTGGTGAGTTTCCTCGCCGTGCTCAAGAGCGGTGCGGCGTACGTACCGCTGGACATCGATTACCCGCCCGAGCGCTTGGCGTACATGATCGAAGATTCGCGCATGGCCCTGCTGCTGACGCAAACCAGCCTGCGCGCGACGTTACCGGCGCCGCATGGCGTGCTGCGCCTGGAAATCGATCAGCTCGATCGCAGCCGTTACAGCGATGCCGCCCCGATCTGCGATGTTCACGAGCAGAGCCTGGCCTATCTGGTTTACACCTCTGGTTCCACCGGGCGGCCGAAGGGCGTGGCCGTCACCCAAGGCCCGCTGAGCATGCACTGCCAGGCCATCGCCGAGCTGTACGAAATGGACGCGAGCAGTTGTGAGTTGCACTTTATGTCGTTCGCCTTCGATGGTGCCCACGAACGCTGGCTGAGTACCTTGTACAGCGGCGGTCGGCTGGTGATTCGCGACGGATGCCTGTGGACGCCGGAGCAGACTTATCAGGCCCTGCATGATTACGGTGTGACCATCGCCTGCTTCCCGCCGGCCTATCTCAAGCAACTGGCCGAGTACGCGGCAGCCAGCGGCATTGCGCCGCCGCCGGTGCGCATCTACTGCTTCGGTGGCGATGCGGTGCCGGAGCAAACCTTCGAGCAGGTCAAAGCCGCGTTGCGTCCGCAATGCTTCACCAACGGCTACGGTCCGACCGAAACCGTGGTCACGCCGATGCTCTGGAAAGTCGCCGTCAGCCAGCAGTGCGAAGCGGCGTACGCGCCGATCGGCCGCGCGGTCGGTGCGCGTTCGCTGTACGTGCTGGACGACGATCTGAATCCGCTGCCGCCGGGTTTTGCCGGTGAGTTGTACATCGGCGGTTACGGTGTCGCTCGCGGTTACTACGGGCGCCCCGATCTGACCGGCGAGCGCTTCGTGCCCAACCCGTTTGCCCCTGGCGAGCGCCTGTACCGCAGCGGCGACCTGGTGCGTCGTCGCGCGGACGGCGTAGTGGATTACGTCGGGCGCATCGACCATCAGGTCAAGGTGCGTGGCTTCCGCATCGAGCTGGGCGAAGTCGAGGCCAGCCTGCGTCAGTTGCCGGCGGTCAGCGATGCGCTGGTGATTGCCCGCGACAACGCTTCGGGCAAGCAACTGATCGGTTACGTGGTCACCGCCAGCGGTGAAGAAATTGGTGATGAACTCAAGGCCGGGCTGCGCGCTTCGCTCCCTGAATACATGGTGCCGGCGCAGATCGTCTGCCTCAGCGCGTTCCCGGTCACGCCCAACGGCAAACTCGATCGCAAGGCCCTGCCGGAACCGCAATTCAAAAGCGACGAATATGTTGCCCCGCGTACCGAACAGGAAAGTTTGCTGGCGGAAATCTGGGCGCAGGTGTTGCAGGTCGAGCAGGTCGGTATCAGCGATAACTTCTTCGAACTGGGCGGCGATTCGATCCTCAGCCTGCAAGTGATCTCGCGGGTGCGAAACCATCCGACCCTGCAGATGGAGCTGAAGCTGCGCGATCTGATGCGCTATCAAACCATCGCCGGCATTCTCGAGCAGCAAGTGGCGAAGGAGGGCGCCGGGCAAGCGCTGCCGGACCTGACTCAGGTTGCCGCAGAGGGCGCGTTCAATCTGCTGCCGATTCAGCAATGGTTCTTCGCCGAAGGCATGGTCGAGGCGCATCACTACAACCAGTCGTTGCTGCTCAGCGCACGTCAGTCGCTGGATCTCGATGCACTGGAACAAGCGCTGGGCTTGATCGAACAACATCACGATTCGCTGCGCCTGCGTTTTTCCAACGACGGCGGGCGCTGGTTGCAGCGCTATAGCACCAGCGCCTCCGACGAGGCTGTGCTGTGGCGCCGTGAAGCGCAAAGCAGCGAAGAGGTCGAAGCCTTGGCCAACCTCGCGCAGCGCAGCCTCAAGCTCGATGACGGGCCGGTCTGGCGGGTCATGCATGTGGCCTTGCCGGATGGTCAGGCGCGGTTGCTGGTGGTGATTCATCACCTGGTGGTCGACACCGTGTCGTGGCGGATTCTGCTCGACGACCTGAAAGTCGCTTATGAGGCGTGCGTGCAGGGGCTGGCGCCGCAGCTGCCGATTCGCACCACCAGTTACCGTTCGTTTGCCGAGGCATTGCAGGCGCAGGCCCCGGTGATTGCCGAGCAGGAATTGAGCTATTGGCTGGAGCAACTGGATCAGCCCGGCGTTGATCTGCCGTGCGACAACCCGCGCGGCAAGAACCTTGTGCGGCAACAGGCGCAGGCACGGCTCAAGCTGTCCCGCGAGCACACCGAACAACTGCTCAAACAGGCCCCGGCGGTGTACGGCACGCAGATCAACGACCTGCTGCTGTCGGCGCTCAGCCGCGCCCTGTGCCGCTGGAGCCAGCAACCGTCGGCGCTGATCCTGCTTGAAGGGCACGGGCGCGAAGACCTCTTCGAATCGATCGACCTGAGCCGCAGCCTCGGCTGGTTCACCAGCATGTTCCCGGTGCGTTTGCGCCCGGACGGCGACGACATCGGCCAGTCGATCATCGATGTGCAGGCGCAACTGGCGGGCGTACCGCAGAAGGGCATCGGTTACGGCGTGCTGCGTCATCTGGCCGGGCCGGAAATCTCCGCGCAACTGGCCGCATTGCCGCAGGCACGGGTGACGTTCAACTACCTCGGGCAGTTCGACCAGAGCTTCGATGAACAGGCGTTGCTGGTGCCGGCACTGGAAGAGACCGGCGACAACTACAGCCTCAAGGCGAATCTGGGCAACTGGCTGGAAATCGTCGGCCAAGTCTATGACGGGCAACTGGCGTTGCGCTGCATCTACAGCAGCCAGCGTTACCGCGCCGGCACCATGGATGCGCTGATGAGCGATTACCAGCGTGAACTTGAAGCGTTGATCGAACATTGCATGGCGCGGGTGGGTTGATCACCCGGCCTTTTGCGCGGGCGCTGCCCAGGCGCGCCCGTCTTATTGCGGATACAAGGATTTTTATCGATGTCGTTACACCCTGATCTGGAAGCTTTCCTCGACCTCGCTCAAGACAGCCAGGACGCCGGCCTGCCGGCCATGCACCAACTGACCCCGAGCGAGGCCCGCGCCACCTTCGAACAGACCACCGCGCAACTGCGCTGGCCGGCGCCGCAGGATCTTGAAGTCACCAAGATCGAAACACAGGCCCGTGACGGTGCGGCGCTGGCGTTACGTTTGTATCGGCCCAACGGTATTGAGTCGCCGCTGCCGGTGCTGGTGTATTTCCACGGTGGCGGGTTTGTGGTTGGCAGTCTGGATTCCCACGACGACGTCTGCCGCGAGTTTTGCCAGCGCACGCCGTGTGCGGTGCTCTCGGTCGGTTATCGGCTGGCGCCGGAACATCGCTTCCCGACGGCGCTGGAGGATGGCGAAGACGCTTTGTCGTGGCTGGCCGAACAGGCTGCGAGCCTCGGCCTGGATGGTTCGCGCGTTGCGTTTGGTGGTGACAGCGCGGGTGCCACGTTGGCGACGGTGCTGGCGATTCAGGCTGTGCGGCAGCCGCACACGGTGGCTATCGCGCCGAAGGCGCAGTTGTTGTGTTATCCAGTGACGGATGCTTCGCGGGTGCATGATTCGCGGCTGTTGTTTGGCGAGGGTTATTTGCTCGAGAACGACACGCTGGAGTGGTTTTATCAGCACTATGCGCGAGGGCCGGAGGATTATCTGGATTGGCGTTTTTCGCCGTTGCTGGCGGAGGATTTGCGTGGGGTGGCGCCGGCTATTGTGGTATTGGCCGGGTTTGATCCGTTGCTGGATGAGGGGCAGGCTTATGTTGACAGGCTGCGCGGGCAGGGGGTGGCGGTCGAGGTCGAGGTTTGTGCCGGGTTGACTCATGATTTGTTGCGGTTGGGGGCGGTGGTGCCTGGGGTTCTGGAGGTTTATTTGCGGGTTGGTGGGGCGCTTGCGCGGGCTTTTGAGGTTGGGTGAATATCCGTTGCTTTGGTAGCGGCTGCTGGCGGTTTCGCCTGACGGCGACTTACTTTTTTACAAGCGCCAAAAAAAGTAAGCAAAAAACGCTAGCTCCTGCGTTCGGCCCTCGCAGGCTCGGGGTTCCTTCGCTCCGGGACTGATCCTGGCGCAGCGGCTCCGGTTTGCTTCGCTGCACCTCCTTCCGCTGTGTCTGGCTGCGCCAGACGGTCGCTGCGCTCCCACGCCCGGATCAATCCCTCCACTCAGCCTTCCGACGTCGCCGGTGGATCAAGATCAAGAGCACTCGAGCTTGCGCTCATTGTTGAGTGGTGCGGCTTCGCCGCGGGCAGCTGCGCTGCCTTGCTTTTGCTTTTGCTTTTGTGGGAGCGAGCCTGCTCGCGAAGGCGATCTGCGAGGCAACCAATTCCTATCGAATTCACGCGATCCAACTGTAGGAGCTGCCGAAGGCTGCGATCTTTTGATCTGGCTTTTGCTTTTGTTTTTGCTTTGGCTTTTGACCCGGCCCTTGATCTATTTCCCCTTCGGCAGGCTTCGTTACAGGATCGGTCCCGTAACGAAGGTACCCCGAGCTTTAGCGAGCGGGCCGTACGCCGGGGCAAAGCCTTTTGGGTTACCTTTTTGCTGGGCCGGCACTCCGGCGTTTGAAAAAGGTGACTCGCTGTAAGAGCGAAACCGCCAGCGGCGGCACCCGCAACAACGGATCTGCCCCCAATTCCAAAAAACAAAACCAAAAAGCCCCGCATTTCACAATGCGGGGCTCTCTCACAGCTCAAATCAAAAAATCAGAAATCAGCCTTCACCGACATCACAAAATTGCGCGGATCCCCGTAGAAGTTACCGAACCCCTCGGTACCAATGGTCGCGTAATAACGCTTGTCGAACAGGTTATTGCCGTTCAACGCCACCGACCAGGTGTCGTCAATCCGATAACCAATGCGACCGTTCCACACCGCATAACCCGCGCCGTCGACATTGTCTCCGCCAAAAGGCGAAACCCGGTAGGTGCCTGTCTGCGCATTGACACCCGCACCAATGGTCACACGGTCCAGCGGCCCGCTCAGGGCGTAATCACCCCAGACGCGCAACAGGTGACGCGGCACGTAAGAGTTGTAGACCGCGCCATCCTGAGTAGCATCGGCGTCTTCCAGCACTTTGGTCTGGGTGTAGGTATAACCGGCCAGCAATTGCAGGCGGTCGATCACTTCACCGCTGACTTCAGCTTCAAAGCCCTGGGCGCGGACCTTGCCCGAGTTGATCTGGCAGGAACTGTCTGCGCACCGCAGGTCATCCTGGGCCGCGTCTTTCTGGATGGTGCGGAACAGGTTGAACGTGGTGTTCAAGCGACCGTCGTACCATTCACCCTTGATCCCCAATTCGTAGCTCTGGCCAATCAGCGGCTTGAGCGTGCTGCCGTCGATGGTTTTGTACGAGCCTTGCGGGGTGAAGATGTCGGTGTAGCTGGCATAGGCGGTCAGGTTGTCGTTGAGGTCGTAGAGCAGGCCGGCGAACGGCGTGACCTGGCCGGTTTCGGTGGACTGGGTGTTGACCTCGGTGCCTTCGCCACGGAAGTACTGCACCGAGTCGGTGTCGGATTTGTACCAGCTGACCCGGCTGCCGAGTACCAGGGTCATCGGGTCGGCGAGTTTCAGGCGGGCGATCGAGTAAGCGCCGTATTGCTTGATGTGCATGTCCACCGGGCCGCCACGGGAGGCGTTGGCCAGGTAGTAGCTTTCATCCGGCTGCGGGATGTTGTGGTTCGGGTTGAACACGTTCTGGCGCTGTGGCAATGCCGCCACCGCATAGAAGTCGTCCTTGTGCGAACGGCTGGCGTTGGCGCCGACGATCAGTTCGTGCTGCTGGCCGAAGGCGTCGAATTTGCCGTCGACGTAAGCATCGAAACCGTAGTCGCGCTGGTCGTAGTCATAGGTACTGCCAAGCATCAGCGTGTTGGTGGCGGTCGCGCCCAACGGCACTGTGCCGCTCGGGAAGGAATATTCCATGTCCTGAGTGTTGCGCGAGTAGACACCGGCAACTTTCAGCGACCAGTCATCGTTGAACTGGTGTTTGACGTCGGCGAAGTAGGTGGCGCGTTTGCTGCGCTGGTTGTTCCACGAGGTGTTCAGGCAGGTGGAGCGTTTCAGGTGCAGGTCGGAGCCGTCGGCGTAGCGCGGCAGGCCGCCCCAGCACGGGGTGGCGTCGACGTCTTCATAGGCCATGCCCAGACCTAGGGTGGTGTCGGGGCTGAGGTCGAAGTCCAGGGCGCCGTAGTAGATCTGGTCGCGGCGTTCAGCCACGTCGTAGAAATACTGACGGGTCTGCTGGGTCACCACGGCGCGGCCACGGACAGTGCCGGCGTCGTTCAGCGGGCCGCCGGTGTCGACCTGGCCGCGGTAGTTGTCCCAGGTCCCGGCCGACAGCGACAGCTGCGTGTGCGGGGTGTCCTGGCCGCGCTTGCGCACGAAGTTGACGCCGCCGGCGGTGCCGCCCGCGCCCTTCATCATGCCCGCCGCGCCGCGAAGGATTTCCACGCGGTCGTAGATGGCCATGTCGCTGTTGAAGCTGTCCGCCTGCACGTAGCTGCTGCCGATATCCAGCGGCACGCCGTCGTACTGGTACTGGCCGGTCATGCGGAAACCGCGCGAGTAAAAATACTTGCCGCCCATGGGCGAGTCGTAGACGGTGATGCCCGGGGTCTTCTCCATTACCTGTTCGATGGTGTTGAGGTTCTGGTCATCGAGCATCTTGCGGGTCATCACCGTGACCGACTGCGGTGTGTCTTTGAGCGAGTGCACGCCCTTGCCGATGGTCACGCCGCCGGTGGTGTAGGAGTTGCTGCCTTCGGTGGTGGCGCCGAGGCGGTTGGCGTTGACGTTGGTCGGCGCCAGCTCCATCGCACTGCCGCTGGTGGCCGGGCCGAGCACGGTGACGGTGTTGCCGTCACGCTGATAGCGGATGCCGGTGCCGCTGAGCATGGCCTTGAGCGACTCGTCATCCTGATAGCGGCCGTTGAGGGCGCTGGAGCGCAGGCCTTGCAGGCTCTCCGGGCTGTAGACGATTTGCAGGCTGGTCTGCTGACCAAGGGTCTGCAGGGCCTGGGCCAGCGGTTGGGCCGGTATGTTCAACGTCCATTCCTGGGCCTGGACATACGGCGCTGCCGCGAGGGTCAGTGCCAGACCCAGGCCGCTACCGGCCAGGCGTGTGCGGGTCGCGCCGTGCATCAGCAGGGCTCGAGTCAGAGGGCGAAGCATGAAACGGGATGCGGACATGAGGTTAAGACCTTGGCAGGTATAGTTGTTAATGGTTCTTATTCATCTCATTAAGACGAGGAAGCCGCGGCAAACCGGAAAAGTTTTTTCTCCGGCCTGGCCACGGCTGCCTCGATCAAGCGGGTTGCAGTTCGCTTCTGACCTTGCCGGCCTCCATGCGCACGAGCTGATCGGCGACGTCGAAGTAACGGTCGTCGTGTGAAATCACGATGATGGTTTTGCCCAGACGCTTGAGGTCGGGCAGCAGCTCGGTATAGAAGATCCGCCGGAAGGTCGGGTCCTGATCCGCCGCCCATTCATCGAACACCAGCACCGGCCGCTCTTCGAGCCAGGCATTGACCAGTGCCAGGCGTTTGCGCTGGCCGGTGGACAGGTCGGTGGTGCTGAACGCGCCGTCGCGCACGCTGACCTTGTGCGCGATCTCCAGACGTTCGAGGTAGCGCGTAGCGTCCTGCGGCACCTCACGGTCGCCCTGAATCAGGTCATCGAACAGGTAGTAGTCGGCGAAGATCGTGGTGAAGTTCTGGCGGTAATCGTCGCGGTTGACCGCAGTGATCGGCTTGTCGTTGACGCAGATTTCGCCCTCGGTCGGCGCGTACAGGCCCAGGAGCAATTTGATCAGCGTGGTTTTGCCGCAGCCGTTTTCACCGACGATGAACACGATGTCGCCCTGTTCGATGCGCAGGTTCACCGGCCCGAGACGGAAGGGTTCGCTGCCTTCCACGGCCGGGAAGGCGTAGCGCACGTTGCGCAGTTCCAGCCTGTTGACGGCGGCCGGCTTGCTGCCCTGGTCCTGCAGCAGCAGGTGCGGTTCCGGCGAGGAGAACTGTTCGCTGAGTTCGGCGATGCGGCGGAAGGCAATCTGCGCACGGCTGATGATTGGCAAGGTGCTGATCAGGTGTTCCAGCGGCCCCTTCATGTACAGCAGCACCAGAACGAAACCGCTCATCACCGCTTTGTCGGCACTCGGCCACAGCGATTGCAGGGCCAGGGCCATGCCAATGACCACGAAAAACAGCATCGAACCAAACGACTTGGCGATGACAAAGGTGTTGATCGATTTTATCTGTGTGTCGCAGATTTTCTCGGCGGTTTTCTGAATGCCGGCGACGAACATGCGCTGACGGCGCGGGCGGTGGATACGCAGTTCCTTGGCACCTTCGGCGATCGCGTTGTAGTGCTTTTGCAATTCGTCTTCAGAGTCGCGGGCGGCGTAAAAGCCGCGCATGCCCTTGGCCCGTGCAATCGCCTGGATAGTGGTGCCGATGGCGATGGCCACCAGCATCATCAGGAACATCGGCCACGACAGCATTGCCAGATAGCCGAGGCAGCCGAGGGTCACGGTCATGGAAATTGCCAGCGGCGCGAAGGCGAAGGCGAAGTCGCTGATGGTGTCGACATCGTGGGTCAGCACCGGAATCAGGCGATGGCTGCGATAGCGTTCGATCTGGTCGATCGGCGCCGACAGGACTTTCTCCCCCAGCTCTTTGCGCAGTTTGGCGATGATGTGCTGGCCGACGTAGTTGGTGCCGATGTCCGACAGGATCGTGGTCAGCAGGGCCAGGGCACAGAGGCCGGCGAAGATCATCACCACCGTGCGGGTCAGGCCGTCATCGGAATGCAGGGCGTTGTTGATGGTCGCCAGCAGCACGGTGACGCTCAGGCCGCCGAGCATGCCGAGCACGATGGACGCCGAGACGATCAGGCGGAAGGGCTTGAGCAGGGCGAACAATTCGTTGATCGCCCCACGCGTAGGCTTGGTCATGGAGGATTCCTGCTTCGATGCGGAGGGAGTGCCGGTACTTAAGGAAAACGAATGGTCGCGGAGTTTCTTTAACCGAGCGCAGGCGTGGCTGCGCTCGTCGAGGGCAGTGTCAGAGGTCGCGTACTACGCGAAAGCCCAGCCAGTCGCCCTTGCTGGTCGGCCAGCTGCTGTTGCGGTTGCCCGAGCGCGAGAAGATCGGCGCTTCGCCCCAGTCGTTGCCGCGCATGACCTGGCGTTCGCAGTTTTCCTGGGTCCATGGGCGACCGTCGGCGGGCACGCCGGAGTAGTCCGGGTGGTAGCAATCGGCGGTCCATTCGTAGACGTTGCCGTGGGCGTCGAACACGCCAAACGCATTGGCCGGGAAGGTGCCGGCCGGCGAGGTGAAGTTGTAGCCATCGGCCGCGCCGTAAGTGTTGGCGTGCCTGGAAATCTGGTAATCCTTGCCCTCATCGAACGGGAACGGGAAAGGCCCGGTGCTGCCGCCCCGGGCGGCGTATTCGCGGATCGATTCGCTTTGCAGGCGATAGGCGTGCCCGGTCTTTTTCGACAGCCAGTCGATGTAGCCCTGGGCTTCGGCGACGTTCATGCACACCGCCGGATCGCGTGGCGTCTGTTTGAATTCCGGTTTGCCGGCGGTGCAACGACGGCCCGGGCGATCATCGAAGTCGTAGGGTTTGTTGCCGGTCTCGCGCACGTAGGCGTCCCATTCGCCCACCAGCACCTGCGAGCGGCTGATAGCGAACGGTTTGCTGAACGTCACGGTGTGCAGCGGGCCTTCGTCGGGTTGGCGGCCGACTTCATCATCCGGCGTGCCCATGGTGTAGCTGCCGGTTGGCAGCACGACCATTTCCGGGCAGTCCTTGCAGTCCTTGAACACTTTGCCCGCAGCGGGCGCGGTCGACGCCTGCGCGCTGCCGGGCAACAGCGCAGCGCAGAGGGCGCTTAGCGCCAGTGCGGGCAGGGCTTTGGAGAGGAGTGACGCGTGAGGCTTTTTCATGGGTCGTCTCTTTGAAAGGAAAACGGCAGTCGAGGGTCAGGCACGCAGCTTTTTGCCGAGGATGTCCATGAAGCGATCCACTTCGGCTTCGCTGTTGAGCAAGCCCGGCGCGGTGCGGATCACCGGCCCGACATCGCGGCTGACCGCGTCGCAGATCACCCGGTTTTGCATGAGATAAGCGGCAACCTCGTCGCTGTCCTGGCCCTTGATCCGGAAGAAGGTGAAACCGGCGGAGAACTGCGAGTCGAGCGGGGTCACCAACTCGATGTTGCGGTGCTCCTGCAAGCGTTGCTTGAGGTAGCTGTTGAGCTGATGAATACGCGTCTGCACCTCGGCCTTGCCCAGTCGCAGGTGCAACTTGAAGGCTTCGTCCAGCGCCCAGCGATGCTCGAAGGCGTGGTAGCCGCCCGGGGTCATGATGGTCGAGAACGCCGTGGCCTCGGAGAAGGTCGGCACGCTGGGGCTGACGTATTTCAATTCTTCGGTGCGGCTGCAAACGATGCCGGTGCCGCGCGGGCCGAACATCCACTTGTGCGTGCCGGCGATGAAAAAATCGCAGTTCATCTGCGGGAAATTCAGGTCGTCGACACCGAAACCGTGCACGCCATCGACCACGTAGATCAGCCGATCCTGGTCGTCGCGCTGGCGGTTGTGCTCATCGACCAGTTGCGATATTTCGCTGATCGGCAGCTTCACGCCGCTGCCGGAATGCACCCAGGTCATGCCCAGCACGCGGGTCTCGGGGCGGATATTGCGATTGATCGTGTCGAGCACCTGATCCAGCGAAATGCTCTGTGGAGTTTCGAAAAGGGTGAGTTTGCGCACGCGCGTGCCATCGCGACGGCTGCGGAAATCGAGAATATTGCGCGTCGAGTAATGCTCGTGAACCGTGGTGAGGATTTCCTGATCCGCGCGCACCTGCACGCTGCCGTAGATCATCGCCAGGCCTTCGGTGGTACTGCCGGTCAGGGCGATTTGCGCCGGTTTGGCTTGCAGATACTGGCCGGCCCAATGGCGCACGTTTTCTTCACGCTTCTCGGTGACGCCCAGATCCCAATCCATCGCCAGACCCGGATTCAGATCCAGCGCCGCGCGATGGCGCTCGATGGCTTCGCGCACCGGTTTGGGGTGCGAGGTGACGAGGAAATTGGCGAAGTGGATGGCTTGGGGATCCTGATCGAACAACTGACGTAACTGCGCCCATTTGTTCCGCGACGCAGTCGGCGCGGCAGCGATGGCCGCCGGTGCTGTCAGGCTGGCGCCCAGGGGCAGGGCGGCGGCGAGCAGGCCGGCCTGTTTCAGAAAAGTGCGACGATCGGTCATGGTCGCGCCACCTCCTGACGCGACGCCAGCGCCGGTTTCGCGGCTTTTTGTACCTGATCCCAGACGCGCATGAAGTTGCCGCCCCAGAGCTTGGCGATGTCCGCTTCGGAGTAGCCGCGCTGCAGCAGTTCGGCGGTGACGTTGCGGATCTCGCCGACGTTTTCCCAGCCTTTGATGCCGCCGCCGTCGTTGAAGTCCGAGGCGATGCCGACGTGGTCGATACCGATCTTGCGTACCGTGTAATCGATGGCGTCGCCAAAGTCCTTGAGGGTGGCTTTCGGTTCTTCTTCAAGGATCGCGTAGAGGCCGCTGGCGTACTGGCCGAGCTTCTGTTCCGACCAGGCGGTGATGATCGGATCACCGGGCATCAGCGCCATGGCGAGGTTGGGCAGTGGCGGCAGATCGAAGCGCGCACGCAGCGCATTGAGTTTGTCCTGCGTGCCCTGAGTCAGGGGTTTGAGGTACTGCGAGAAAGCGACCACTTGCACCACGCCGCCACTGTTCTTGATCAGTTGCAGTTCTTTGTCGCTGAGGTTGCGCGGGATATCCACCGCCGCCCGGGGCGCCGAATGCGAGGCCACCAGCGGTGTGCGGCTCAGTTCGGCGACTTGCTCGAGGGCTTTGGTCGACATCTGCGACACGTCGATGATCACGCCCAGATCGTTCAAGCGCTGCACCGCTTGTTTGCCGATATCCGAGAGACCATCAAGGGCGTCGGGCGAATCATTGAAAAACGGCAGCGGCCGCGACGAGTCGGCCCAGCTGTTGTTGCCGATGTAACTGAAACCGAACATGCGCATGCCGCGCCCGGCCCACAGGTCGAGCTTGCTCAGATCATTGCCCAGCGGGTAGGCGTTGAGCATGCTGATGAAAATCGCAAACTTGCCTTCGCCGTGCAGACGGCGGAAATCATCCGGTGTGTAGGCGATGCCGGCCTGATTGGGAAAGTCGCGGACAATCCCGGAAATGATCTTGTAGCGCACTTCCTGCTGGTTGCGCGCCTCTTCGACAAAACCCTCGGTCGGACGGTGAGGGGCGTTCGGGCCGTTCCACATTTCCGGCCAGCCGAACACCGTCAATGCTGCGCCGGACAAGCGTCCGCGATTGGCCTTGACCAGGTCGAACTGGCCCGAGCCATCCTTGTCGGCTTCGTGATCGTGGCTGCCGAAACTCAGCGGCACGGTGATGTGGCTGTCGAACGACAGCAGGCGATCCTGCAACTCGCTCGCCTGTTTCATCACCTTCACCGGGTAGCCGGGGTTGTTCAGGTAATCCCAGGCCAGAAATCCTGCGCCGGCACTGATCGCCAGGGCCAGTGGCAGGCCGATGAATAGAGCCTTTTTCCAACGCGGTTTTGTCATTGCCATCTCATTCAGGTTCGCCGTCAAGGTACAGGCGCAGGGGCCTTTGCTATCTGGGAAGAACGAGTGGCCGCAGGGCTAATTTAGGCGCGCATTACAAATGCCCGGCAGCGGCGCGGGTGATGATTGCCGGCGGCGTAAATTTCCGCGGCGAGCAAACGTTCTAGCTTGGATAAAGCCTGCTTCATGGCTGACACAGGTAGGGCAATGACGATCTCTCGACGCTGGTTCATGGCGGGCATGGCACTCACGGGCGCCGCGCTGCCTGCCGCTTTTTATGCACATCGTGAACTGACTCGCGAGGAGTTTCCGATCACCCCGGGCGAGGCCACGGTCGATCTGGCGGACACCGCCGGGCAACAGCTGGCGGACAATTTGCGTGGGGTCTGGGACATTCGCTTTACCGGTGCGGCGGCAGGGCTTGATGGTCTGCCGGCGCAAGGCCTGGAGCTGTTTCTAGACATTGCCCATCGTGGGCGCGGCTTGCGTGGTTATCTCGACACCGGCGCGAATCTGCGTGCCGAAGGGCCTGTGCGTTATCAAGTCATTGGCGATCTGGCACCGGGCAACGGCGCCGAGATGTATTGGCGCCTGCTGCGCACCGATGCGCCACTTGCGCCGCCGGTGTATGAATTCAAAGTCAAACTGGATGAAGTCTGGGCGGCGTTCGGCAATGCCGGCAGCGCCACGTTCACCGGGCAAGTGCTGCGTCTGGACCGGCCGTTGGCGTTGCCCGAGCAGGACAATCAGTTCATCGCTATCAAGCGGCGTTTTCCCGAGGCCCGTGAACGCACCGGGCTTAATCCGCAACTGTTGGCCTGGCTGGTGGCGCCCGAGCATCGGTTGTTCCACCAGCTCTGGCACGCCACCCGCGACAAGTGGCACAAGCTCTCGGAGAAAAAACGCGAAGCCTTGCGCGGCATCGGCTGGCAGCCCGGGCCACGTGACAAGGAGCGCGATGCCCGTGGGCCAAGCAAGGATCGCAATGGCTCGGGCGTGGATTTTTTCTTTATGCACCGGCACATGCTCGGCATCGCCCGCTCGATGCAGGATTTGCCTTCCTGGCCGGCGTTCCCGCAGCCGCAGCCTGAGCTGGAGCGGGACCGACAGGGCTTCGCCCGCTATTTCGACAATCACGACGGCAATTCCCTGCCGCCGACCTGGCTGGCCGAGGGCGATGACGAGTACACCAAGTGGGTCAGCGACATCAAAGCGGCGGAGACCTTCCAGAGCAATTTCCTGGTATGGGAATCGCAGTACCGTGACCCGCGCTACTTATCGAAATTGACCCTTGGCCAGTTCGGTTCGGAAGTCGAACTGGGCCTGCACGACTGGCTGCACATGCGCTGGGCTTCGGTGGCGCGTGACCCGTCCAACGACATTCCGGTGCCGATGGCGCGCGATCAGGCAGACTTCGCCGCGCGCTGGTATGCGCCGGAAAACGACTTTCTCGGTGATCCGTTTTCCTCCCATGTGAACCCGGTGTTCTGGCGCTTTCACGGCTGGATCGATGATCGCCTGGAAGACTGGTTCCGCGCCCATGAACGTTTTCATCCGGGCGAAGTGAGCCGTCTGGAAGTCAACGGCGTGCCATGGTTTGCACCGGGACGCTGGGTGGAAGTCGCCGACCCCTGGCTCGGCCCCGACACCCACGGCTGCAGCACCGTGCCCGGCCTGCAAGTCGGCCGCTCAGTGGAGATGGACCCGGAAAACATGAAACTGGCCCTACGCATCACCTTCGGCGACGAAGACAACATGACCGAGCTGTTCCGCAAGGTGCCACAGCGCCCGTGGTATGCGCGGCATCTGAAGGTCAAGGGCCGGCAGCTTTAGATTGCTTCAACACACACTCTGACTTGGTCGCAATCCCTTGCAGGCTCACTCCTACAGAAAAGCAAGATCAAAAGATCGCAGCCTTCGGCAGCTCCTACAGGGGGGGGCTATGTTGTGCCGTAAATTGTGATCTGTGCGCAGTTCCATCGTGGGAGCGGGCTTGCTCGCGAAGACGCCAGTCCAGTCGACGCATCTCCGTCAGATCGCCTCCCAGCCACCGCCCAAGGCTTTGTACAAGGCAATGCTCGCCTGCAACCGCGACAGGCGCAGTTGCACGTTCAGGTCTTGCGCCGCATACAGGGTGCGCTGGGTTTGCAGCACGGTGAGCAGGTCTTCGGCGCCGGCCTGGTAGCGGCTCTGGGCGATGTCGAAGGCGGTTTGTGCCTGGTGCAGTTCTTCGCTTTGCCATTGCCGTTGTTCGTCGAGGCCGCGAATGCTGCTGAGGGCTTTTTCGACGTCGGCGAAGCCGTTGATAATCGCGCCGCGATAGGTCTCCAGCAGTTCGTCCTGACGAGCCTTGGCCTTGTCGCGTTCGGCGCTGAGGCGACCATTGTTGAAAATCGGCGCGGTCAGCCCCGACGACAGGTTGTAGAACGTCGTGCGCAGCAGGTCGGCGGCGAGGTCGGCGCCGCTGCCGAGGCTGGCGGTCAGGGTGATCTTCGGCAGCATCGCCGCGCGGGCGACGGTGACATCAGCCTGGGCCGCCGCCAGTTTGGCCTCGGCACTGGCGATGTCCGGACGACGGCTGAGCAAGTCGCTCGGCACGCCACTGGCGATGTCCGGCCAGTGCAATTGGGCGAAGGATTGCTCGGGCAGTGGTAACGCTTGCACCGGTTGGCCGAGCAGCGCGGCGAGGCTGATCAGTGCTTCACGCGCCTGTTGTTGCACCAGTGGCAGGCGACGCTGTTGTTCGGCTACCAAGCTTTTCTGCTGGGCCAGTTCCAGCGCGGTGGCGCTGCCGGCGTCGAAACGGGTCTGCACCAGGTGCAGCACATTCTGCGCATTGGCCAGATTGAGTTCGGCAATGCGCGCCTGTTCTCTCAAGGCCAGGGCTTGGGTGTAACTGTTGGCGACGCCGCTGAGCAAGGTCAGCTCGACGGTGGCGCGGTCGAACTCGCTGGCCTGCACGCCGAACACGGCACTGTCGCGGGCGGCACGCTTACCGCCCCAGAAATCGACTTCGTAGCTGGCGCTGAGCTCGGCATCGTAATAGTCCAGCGAGCGATTCTCCGGGCTGACATCCAATTGGCTGTAGCCCTTGCCGTGGATCAGTTTCTGCCGGTTGGCATTCAGCCCGGCCTTGAGTTCGGGCAGCAGCGGGGCGCCGGCGATGGTTGCGCTGGCCTCGGCCTGTCTGACCCGCGCCACGGCGGCGGCGAGGTCGTAGCTGCCCAGCCGCGCCTGTTCCACCAGCCGCTCCAGCTCGGGGCTGCCGAATTGCGTCCACCATTGCCGATTGCTGTGCAGCGCGCCGTGGCTGTCGGCTGACTGCCACGCGCGCGGCGCCTGCACGCCGCTGTCGAGGCGCGGCGTCGGGCTGCTGCAGGCCGCCAGCAACAGGCTGGCGGCGAGAAATGTCAGTCGCACTTTCATAGATCGATCATTCACTGGTAAGGGCCGTGACCGGGTCGAGCCGGGCAGCTTTGCGGGCCGGCATGAAGCCGAAAATGACACCGGTGACCAGCGCACAGGCAAACGCGCCGACCACTGCCAGCGCTTGAAAGGCGATCGCCACGCCGCTGAGCAACAACACGCCGCCAACCAGCAGCGCCAGGCCGATTCCGGCGATACCGCCGACCACCGACAGCATCAGCGCTTCAGTGAGAAACTGGCGCAGGATGTCGCGCTGCCGTGCGCCGGTGGCCATGCGAATACCGATCTCGCGGGTGCGCTCACGCACGGTCATGAGCATGATGTTCATCACGCCGATACCGCCGACCAGCAGGGAAATCGCCGCAATCGCCCCCAGCATCAGCGACAGCGTGCCTTGCGTGCGCGCTTCGGCCTGGATCATCGCGGCATTGTTGGTCAGCTCGAAATCCTTCTTGCCGTGGTGCCGACGCAGCATTGCCTGTTCGATGGCCTGTTCGGCGTCCTTGACCTTGCGCGCATCCTTGGCCGCGATCACCACGTATTGCGGGTTGCGACTGCCGAACAGGCGCATGCTCGCCGCCGAATAGGGCACGGCGATGCGGTTGTCGCTGTCGGAGTCGCCGGAGCTGGCGCCTTTTTCGGCGAGCACGCCAAGGATCTGGAACGGCACGTTTTCGATGAGGATGTATTGACCGATCGGGTCGGCGACATCCTTGAGCAATTTGTCGCGAACCTTGGTGCCGATTACCGCGACAGCGGCGGCGCTGTCCTCGTCGGCCTGGGTGAAGTAGCTGCCCTGGGTCACCGGCCAATTGAAGATCACGGGGAAGTTGGTGTCGTTGCCGCCGACGTAACTGCTGTGGTCGGCGTTGCCAAACCGCACACCGGCGGTCGAGCCGTTGACCGGCATGATCCGTTCCACCTGGGGCAGGGCGGACAGTTCGGCAACGTCGTCGAGGGTGATGATGCCCTCCGGCGTACGCGGGTTCGGCGCCGAGCCGCTGAGGTAGATGATGTTGGAACCGAACGCGCCCATTTGCGCCATGACCTGACGCTTGCTGCCTTCGCCGACGGCGAGCATGACCACCACTGACGCCACGCCAATGATGATGCCCAGCAGCGTCAGCGCCGTGCGGAAGCGGTTGATCCACATCACTCGCCACGCCGCTTGCACGGCGTCGATCAATTCACCTTTCCAGGCGCCGGTCTGGCTGCTGCCGTTGTTCAGGCGCTGGCGCAGATCAACCGCTTGCAACGCGCCGGGATTGACCACAGGCGGCGCGCAGGCCTGCTCGGCGCTGTCACTGATGATCAGACCGTCGCGGATTTCGATGATGCGTTTGGCTCGCTGCGCCACTTCCCGGTCGTGGGTGATGAGGATCACCACGTGGCCCTGATCGGCGAGTTCGTCAAGCAGGGTCATGACCTCGGCGCCGCTGTGGCTGTCGAGGGCGCCGGTGGGTTCGTCGGCGAGGATGATGTGGCCGCCGTTCATCAGCGCGCGGGCAATCGACACCCGCTGTTGCTGACCGCCGGAAAGTTGATGCGGACGGTTGCCGGTGCGAGTGCCGAGCCCAAGACGTTGCAGCAGCGCCAAGGCGCGGGCATGCCGCTCGGCGGCCGGGGTGCCGGCGTAGATGGCCGGCATCTCGACATTTTCCTGGGCTGAGCCGGAGGGGATCAGGTGGTAGCCCTGAAAGACAAAACCGAACGCTTCGCGGCGCAGCCAGGCCAATTCATCGCTGTCCAGCTGCGCGACATTTTCCCCGGCGAACAGATACTCGCCGCTGGTGGGGCGGTCGAGGCAACCAAGAATGTTCATCAGCGTCGATTTGCCCGAACCGGAGGCGCCGACGATGGCGACGAACTCGCCGGCGTGGATCGACAGATCGATCCCGCGCAGCACTTCCACCAGCGGGCTGTCATCACCGCCGTAGGCTTTGCGGATCTGCCGCAGGTCGATCAGGGGCGTGTGCATTCAGCCTCCGTGACCGCTGGCCGGCGCGCTGAGAATATGCTCGCCCTCGGCCAGACCTTCCAGCACCTGGGTGCGCAGGCGGTCGCTGATACCGGTGCGTACGTCCCGCGCCTGAATATCACCGTTGGCGGCGACGATCTGCGCCCGCTGCCACTGCGGACGCGAGCCCGGTTGCAGGGCAGCAGTCGGCACGGTCAGGGTGTCTTGCGCCTGTTCGGCGACGAAGAACACCTGGGCGGTCATGTCGGTCATCAGGCTGTGATCGGCGTTATCGACATCAAGCAGCACGGTGTACAACACCACCCGTTCGCTGCCGCTGCGACCACCGGTGGGACTGCCGCCCTGATTTTGCTCGAGCGGGCGCGGCGGCACCGGCAAAATCTGCCGCACGGTGCTGCTCCAGCGCCGGGTGCCGCCGCTGAGGGTGGTGAAGTAGGCAGTCATGCCGGGTTTGACGTGGCCGATGTCGGCCTCTGAAACCTCGGCCCACACCGTCATCGGCGACAGCCGGGCAATGCGCAGGATCAGCGGGGTCTGTTGTTGCGCGTTGAGGGTCTGGCCTTCGCGCGCACCGACGGCGACCACGGTCCCGCTCATTGACGCATAGATGCGCGTGTAACCGAGCTCCGCTTCGTCGCTGCGCAGGCTGGCCTGGGCCTGACGGATCTGCGCCTGGAACATGTCGATGCGCGCTTGGGTTGCGCGAACCTCGGCGCGGGCGGTCTGCACGTCTTCTTCGCGGGTGGCGCCACCGGCGGCGAGTTTCTGCTGGCGCTGGTATTTCTGCTGCGCCAGATCGTGCTGGGCACGTTGCTCCTGCAACTGCGCCTTGAGGTTTTCGATGGAAAAGCGCCCGGCATCGAGCTTGGCTTTCTGTGTCGACGGGTCGATTTCCACCAGCAACTGGCCTTCCTTGACCGTATCGCCGGCCTCGACGTGAATCTTCTGAATCTGCCCCGAAGCCTGTGCGCCGACATCCACATAGCGGCGCGGCTGCAAGGTGCCGAGTGCTGTCACGCTGTTTTCGATATCGCCGCGGCTGACCTGCACAGTGGCAACGGCGTCGCGACCCGGTGGCAACACTTGCCAGGCAGCAACAGCGATCACGGGAATCAGACAAAGGGCGGCGAACAGCGCGCGACGGGCGGGGCGGGGACGATTCATGCAGGGTTCCGGCCAGTGGTTGCGGCCCGTCGCAAGGCACGACAGACACAGGGGCTGTCCTGTAAACGAGGCATGCGCCACGGAATTTAGCCGCACACACATCGAGCTGTTGCACGCCGGGCCACCACTATTTGTCCGGTATATGGAATCAGCTCTTTAAATCTATATGAGAATTACTATAAATTACGCACCTCAAGTTGCCACTATCTTGCTACTGCGTCATTCGCAGGTCTGATCAGTGCGCTCAAGGACAGAAACGGCATCGATGCGGTCGGGAGTCATGTTGGAGAACTACTATCGTGAGCTGGTGTGTTTCCTCAACGCCAGACTGGGCAACCGTCAGGTCGCCGAGGATGTGGTGCATGACGCCTACGTACGCGTGCTGGAGCGCTCCAGCGAAGTCCCGATCGAACAACCCCGCGCCTTCCTCTATCGCACCGCGTTGAACCTGGTCATTGACGACCACCGCCGCAATGCGCTGCGTCAGGTCGAATCGCTGGACGTGCTCGATAACGAGGAGCGCTATTTCACCCCGTCACCCCACGGCACCCTTGATCACGGCCAGCGCCTGGAAATGCTCCAGCGCGCACTGGCCGAGCTGCCGCCGCTGTGCCGCGACAGTTTTCTGCTGCGCAAGATCGAAGGAATGTCCCATCCGGAAATCGCCCAGACCCTCGGCATCTCCCGGGCGCTGGTGGAAAAACACATCGTCAACGCCATGAAACATTGCCGCTTGCGCATCCAGCAATGGGATGGCCAGTGATCCGCGCCGGTTAAATTTCCTTTCATCGTCCTCGTTCCTACTCAACAGACGACCTGCTGACCTGATTCAGGCCGGTCAGGCCACCCAGGCTTTATTTCCCCGCGTTGAGGGGTTCATCCAGAGGACACTGGAAATGACACAGGCAATTGCATCGCCCATCGTTCACGACCTGATCGGCGTCGGTTTCGGCCCTTCGAACCTGGCACTGGCCATCGCTTTGCAAGAACGCGGCGCGACCCAGGGCGAACTGGATGTGCTGTTTCTCGACAAGCAGGCCACTTACAGCTGGCACGGCAACACGTTGTCGACGCAGAGCGAGTTGCAGATTTCCTTCCTCAAGGACCTGGTGACCCTGCGCAATCCGACCAGCCCTTACTCGTTCGTCAACTACCTCAAGCACCACGGGCGTCTGGTCGATTTCATCAACCTCGGCACCTTTTATCCATGCCGCATGGAGTACAACGACTACCTGCGCTGGGTGGCCGGGCAGTTCACCGCACAGAGCCGTTATGGCGAAGAAGTGCAGTTCATCGAACCGGTATTGCACAACCAGCAGGTCGAAGCCTTGCGGGTTATTTCCCGGGGCAGCGACGGCCAGCAATTCGTGCGTACCACGCGTTCGGTGGTGGTCAGCGCTGGCGGCACACCGCGCATTCCGGAGGCGTTCAAAGCACTGAAGGGCGATCACCGGGTATTCCACCATTCGCAATACCTGTCGCAAATGGCCAGGCAGCCGTGCGTGAACAATCAGCCGATGAGCATTGCGATCATCGGTGGCGGGCAGAGCGCGGCGGAAGCTTTTATCGATCTCAACGATTCATTCCCGTCGGTGCAGGTCGACATGATCCTGCGCGGCTCGGCGTTGAAGCCTGCGGACGACAGCCCGTTCGTCAACGAAGTGTTCTCGCCGGAGTTCACCGACCTGGTGTTCCAGCAGAACAGCGTCGAGCGCGAGCGGTTGGTCAACGAGTACCACAACACCAACTATTCGGTGGTCGACATCGACTTGATCGAACGCATCTACGGCATCTTCTATCGGCAGAAGGTTTCCGGAATTGCCCGTCATGCCTTCCGCACCCTGACCACCGTCGAAAGTGCCACGGCCACGGCAAACGGTATCGAGCTGGCAGTGCGCAACAACGCCACCTGTGAAGTCACGGTGCGAATCTATGACGCCGTGGTGCTCGCTACCGGTTACGAGCGGCAGATGCACCGCAAACTGCTCGCGCCGCTGGAGGAATACCTCGGTGAGTTCGAAGTCGATCGCAATTACAAACTGATCACTGATGAACGCTGCAAGGCCGGCATTTATATGCAGGGCTTCTGCCAGGCCAGTCATGGCCTGAGCGACACGCTGCTGTCGGTGCTGCCGATTCGTGCCGACGAAATTGCCGGCTCGCTGTATGAGCATGGCAAGCAGCGCGGGCATAGCCGCTCGGTGGCGGATTTGTTGTTGGCCACTGCCAGCTGAGTTCCGCGGCGCCTGACACACCGCCTTCGCGGGCAAGCCCGCTCCCACGATGGTTCTGTGAAGGCAGAGCAAAATGTTTTAGATCATTCCCACGCTCTGCGTGGGAATGCCTCAACGGACGCTCCGCGTTCGGCTTTTGGAAGGGACGCGGAGCGTCCCGGGCTGCATTCCCACGCAGAGCGCGGGAACGATCGCAGAGGGAATCCTGAACCCTGCCTGAACATCCCTCACATCCCCTCAAGCAGCGCTTCCAGCCATTTCGCTGCGGGCGTAAGCTGCGCGCGTTTTCATCAATTGCGGAGACCCACAGTGGGTACTTGTTCGAGTGACAGTTGTCGGCCGGTCTCGATGTCCGGCAGATTCTCGGCAAGATAACGCGCAGCCTTTCTCTCTGCCGTTGTCTCGCCGTAACAGCGAGCAGCGGCATCCCGTGCATGGCCAGTTCCGGGTCGTGCCTCGACGTCCTTCTCAACGACACTGAACCAAGCGTGCTGGCGACCTCAGTCGTCATCAGAGCTTATCGACACGCCTGTCGTGCCCGACCGGCGCGCCACGCCTTGCCGCGCCGGTTTTTCCGGTGCCAAGGCGCGGCGGTACCTGCTCGACGGTTTCCTGGCTGACCACAGGGGACACAGCCATGAAACTCACGCTCAAGGAATTTTTCGCAGGCTTTCTGCGCAGCCGCCATATCGGCCGGCACTTGCGTCGTCTGGCGCTGCTGGACTCGATCAACGACACCACAGTCAGCCGTGAAGTGCCGCCGACGCTGGCCAGTACGCTGGTCGCTGCCGCCCATGAAGACAGCGCTGCGTTGCTGTTGTCACTGGGCACCCACGGCGAGGGGCTGACCGAGGTTGAGGCTGATGCACTGCGCGCGCAACACGGCCTCAACGAAGTGGAACACGAGCAGCCGTTGCCGTGGTGGAACCATCTGTGGCACTGCTACAAAAACCCGTTCAACCTGCTGCTGACCTTGCTTGCGGTGATCTCCTGGCTGACCGAGGACCTCAAGGCTGCCGTGGTGATTTTCTCCATGGTGGTGCTGTCGACGCTGCTGCGCTTCTGGCAGGAAAGCAAATCCACTCAGGCCGCCGATGCGCTCAAGGCCATGGTCAGCAACACCGCCACCGTGCTGCGCCGGAATGCGCCGCGCCGGGAACTGCCGATCAAACAGCTGGTACCGGGCGATCTGATCGTGCTTTCGGCTGGCGACATGATTCCCGCCGATTGCCGCGTGCTCAGCGCCAAGGATCTGTTCGTCAGTCAGGCAGCAATGACCGGTGAATCGATGCCCGTGGAGAAATTCATCCATCAGGCTGATCGCGGCACACGTAACCCGCTGGAAATGGACAACATTCTGTTCATGGGTACCAACGTAGTGTCCGGTACAGCGGTGGCGGTGATTCTCACCACCGGCAACAGCACCTATTTCGGTGCGCTGGCGAAACGGGTCGGTGCGACTGACCGTGCGGTGACCTCGTTCCAGCAGGGCGTCAACAAGGTCAGCTGGCTGCTGATCCGGTTCATGTTCGTCATGGCGCCGCTGGTGCTGTTCATCAACGGTTTCACCAAGGGCGACTGGACCGAAGCGCTGCTGTTCGCACTCTCGATTGCCGTGGGCCTGACCCCGGAAATGCTGCCGATGATCGTCACCTCGACCCTGGCCAAAGGCGCAGTGTTTCTGTCGCGTAAAAAGGTCATCGTCAAACGCCTCGACGCGATTCAGAACTTCGGCGCCATGGACGTGTTGTGCACCGACAAGACCGGCACCCTGACTCAGGACAAAATCTTTCTGGCGCGTAATGTCGATGTCTGGGGTGAGGATTGTGATGATGTGCTGGAACTCGCCTACCTCAACAGCTATTACCAGACCGGCCTGAAAAACCTGCTGGATGTTGCCGTGCTCGAGCACGTTGAAATCCATCGCGAACTGAAGGTTGGCAGTGCGTTTCGCAAGGTCGATGAGATCCCGTTCGACTTCAATCGCCGGCGCATGTCGGTGGTGGTGGAGGGCCGCGGTCAGCCACATCGGCTGATCTGCAAAGGCGCGGTGGAAGAGGTGCTGGCGGTGTGCAGCCGTGTGCGCCATGGCGATGTCGATGAAGCGCTGAGCGACGAACTGCTGGCGCGGATTCGCCGGGTAACCGGTGCTTTCAATGCCGAAGGTCTGCGTGTGGTGGCGGTCGCCGCGCGCGCAATGCCCGAAGGACGCGATGTTTATAGCCTGGCGGATGAGCAGGAGCTGACGCTGATCGGTTACGTGGCTTTCCTCGATCCACCGAAGGAAAGCACCGCGCCAGCGCTCAAGGCCTTGGCCGAGCATGGCGTGGCAGTGAAGGTACTGACCGGTGACAACGAGCGGGTCACGGCGAAGATCTGCCGCGAAGTCGGCCTCGCCCAGCAAGGCTTGCTGATGGGCAATGACATTGAGCGCATGAGCGATGCCGAACTGGCCGTTGCGGTCGAGATGACCAACGTCTTCGCCAGACTGACCCCCTCGCACAAGGAACGCATCGTGCGCATTCTCAAGGGCAACGGCCATGTGGTCGGGTTCATGGGCGATGGCATCAACGACGCGCCCGCGCTGCGCACCGCCGATATCGGGATTTCCGTCGACAGCGCGGTGGACATCGCCAAGGAAGCGGCCGACATCATCCTCCTCGAAAAAAGCCTGATGGTGCTGGAGGAGGGCGTGCTCGAGGGGCGGCGCACGTTCGCCAACATGCTCAAGTACATCAAGATGACCGCCAGCTCCAATTTCGGCAACGTGTTCTCGGTGCTGGTGGCCAGTGCGTTCATCCCGTTCCTGCCGATGTTGCCGATGCACCTGCTGATGCAGAACCTGCTCTACGACATTTCGCAGATTGCCATTCCGTTCGATAACGTCGACGAGGAGATGTTGAAACAACCGCAGCGCTGGCAGCCGGGTGACGTCGGGCGCTTCATGTTGTTCTTTGGCCCGATCAGTTCGATTTTCGACATCACGACGTTCGCCTTGATGTGGTACGTGTTCGACGCCAACACCCCGGATCACCAGACGCTGTTCCAGTCCGGCTGGTTTGTCGTCGGGTTGCTGACCCAGACCCTGATCGTGCACATGATCCGCACGCCGAAGATTCCGTTCCTGCAAAGCCGCGCAGCCATGCCGCTGATGGTGATGACCGCGATCATCATGGCGGTCGGCATCTTCCTGCCGATGGGGCCGCTGGCGCATTCCTTCAAACTGCAGGCGCTGCCGTCGCTGTATTTTGTGTTTTTGCCGCTGATTCTGTTGGCGTACATGGCCCTGACCCAGGCGGTGAAAGGTTTCTACATCCGCCGGTTTGGCTGGCAATAACGGCCCTGGAGCGTATTCACCTGTGGTAGCGAGTCTGCTCGCTCCCGCAGGGGACAGGGGTGCGTCAGCGCGGTGGGATGTGGGGATGCCCGGATAAATCACCTGATATTTAGGAAAAGTCCTACAGAGCTATCCACGGCGCTTGCGTAGTCTTGCCTCCCCCAAAACCTTACCGGGAGAATGACCATGAGCAACAAAGCGTTGCGCATCCTGATCGCCGACCCGCAGCATTTTCATCGCATGAAAATCGAGCGCCTGTTCAACGCGCTCGCCTATTACCGCGTGGCCCCGGTGCAGAATCTCGACGAATTGTTGACACTGGTCGACTACGGCTGCGAGCCGTTCGATATGCTGGTGATCAATGCCGAACTGGCGGCGGGCTCCCTGGATCTGCTGGGTTTTCTGCTTGATAACCCACAGGTTCGCCACGCTCTGATCTACAACGAACCGTCCGCGCCGTGGCAGGCAAGTGCGGGGTTTGCCCAGGAAAACGTGCAGATCAGCCCGGTGCCATTGCCCAATTCACAACTCATCGGGCAAGTGATGGCCAGGGTCGAGGCCTCTGGCGACTGCCAGGCAATGCCTGACTCGCATTGGTCGTTGCGCCATGCCAATGCATAAAAGACCGGTGCGCCCAACTGTCAGAGCTGACAAGTGATTCTCTTGCTCATCCAGGTGGCAGCGCCAGCGCAGCCACCGATTTTGGCACCGGCTGTTGCGGTGTCTTTCACGATTGTGCAGGAGCGAAAATGAAGTCAGCGCTGATCGTCGATGATCATCCAGTAGTGCGCGCGGCTATTCGAATCGTCCTGCAGGCTCAAGGCTTCAGCCAGATTCATGAAGCGTCCAATGGCAACGAAGTCGTGCCGTTGATCTGCGCGCATGATCCGCACCTGGTCGTGCTCGATCTGGGGCTGGGGTCCATGGACGGGTTGGAAGTACTGACACGAATCCAGATCAAGGCGCCGACGGCGCGCTGCCGGGTTCTGGTGTTCAGCATGCATGAGCCTACGCATTACCAGGAGCGTTGCCTGCGTGCCGGCGCGAGGGGCTACGTAACCAAGAGCAATCAACTGACGCTGCTGCACGAAGCCATCAAGGCGCTGATGTCCGGCCACACTTATTTCTCCGCGTTGCCCAATAACAGCGGTCTGTACAACGCCATGCAACGCACTGAAAAGGAGCTGATTGCTCAGCTTTCCGATCGTGAATTATGCATTTTCGTGCAGTTGGCGCTGGGCAAGCCGAACAAGGCCATCGCCCAGGAGATGCACCTGAGTCACAAGACCGTCAGCACCTACAAGACCCGCATGATGGCGAAACTTTGCCTGGGTTCACTGGTGCTTCTGCGTGAATTCGCCAAGCGCAATCACTTGATTTGAGTGCCCAAGACATGACGCACGGGCTGCGGATTTTATCGCTGTGGCTGGGGCTTGTTGCCTCGGTCTGGGCGAATGATCAGCCGCAGACGCTTGAGGTGCTGGCGCGCCTCGAACCGGGGAGTATTCAGGTCCGCCTCGATGATCGGGAACGCCAGTGGCTGCGAGAGCACCCCGTCTTGCGCATGGGCATCTCCGGCCCTGATTACCCACCCTTCGAGATCACCCGCAATCAGCATGAGCTGGAAGGGCTGACGGCCGATTACGCCGATCTGCTCGCGCAACTGCTCGGCATCCGGATTGAAGTGCGGCGTTTCGCCGATCGGCCCGCATTGATGGCGGCGCTCAAGCGCGCCGATGTCGATTTGCTGGGTACATCGAACAGTTTCGAAGCGGCGGATCCGGCGTTCATTCTGTCGCGGCCATACGCTGAAGATCAGCCGATGCTCGTCACGCGCCACCATGAGAAACTGCCCGCCAACCTGGCGGCCAAACGCATCGCTGTGGTCGCAGATTACCTGTCGCTCGCCCATATTCAGGCGTTTTACCCCGCCGCCCACGTTCAAGTTTATGCGTCGGCAATGGATGCACTCGGCGCGGTCGCCTTCGGTGCCGACGATGTGTACCTGGGCGACTTCATCAGCGCCTGTTATCTGATCAACACCAACTATCGCAACGACCTGCAACTGGCCGGGCCGTCGGGGCTTGACGCCAACGCCTTCGCTTTTGCGTTGTTGCGCAGCGACGTGATGCTCAAACGCATCGTCGACAAGGCATTGTCGGCCCTGCCCATGGAGCGTCGTCATCTGATCGAACAGCGCTGGAATGTCGGCCGCGCCGAGATGGCCGAACAGTCTCGAGTGCAACTCAGCGCCGCGGAGCAGCGATGGCTGGACCAGCATCCAGTGGTGCGGGTGGGCGCCGTTGAAGATTTCGCACCGTTGGCTTTTTTCGATGCCGACGGACGCTTCAATGGGCTGTCAGCGCAATTGCTGAGCCTGATTGCGCAGCGCAGCGGCCTCAATTTCGAGATCGTGCGCGGCACCTCGCTGAACGATCAATTCGAGCAACTGCAGGCCGGTGAGCTCGATGTTCTGCCATCGGTGACGCCGAGTACCGAGCGTGAAGCGCAGCTGCGATTCACCCGCGCCTATCTGAGCAATCCGTTCGTGCTGGTCAGCGCGGCGAACGGGCAAGCTCCGCTGTCGCTCGACGAACTGGCGGGCAAACGCCTGGCCATCTACCGCGGCCACCCATTGCGTGATTACCTGCTGCATCGCGTGCCCGGGCTGCATCTGGTCGAGGTCAAAAGCCCTGCCGAAGGCATGGCGCTGATTGCCAAAGGACAGGTCGACGTGACGGTGAGCTCGTTGCTGGTGGCGCGTTTTCTCATAGCCCGGCAGTATCGCGACCGTCTGCGAATCACCGGCACCGTTGGCGATCAGCCGGCGCGCATCGCTTTGGCCACGGCGCCGCAATCGGCATTGCTGCACTCGATCCTGAACAAGGCGTTGCTGAGCATTGCGCCGCAGCAAACGGATGAACTTGCCGAGCGCTGGAGCCACGATCTGGTGGTCGAAGACAGCTACTGGCTGCGCCACCGTCAGGAGATAATGCTTGGTTTCGCCGGCGCAGTTGCCTTGCTCGTGCTGGCAATGCTCTGGATCGGCTGGCAGCGCCGGCAGATTCATCAGCGTCAGCAATGGCTGTTGCAACTGCAGCAGGCCAAGGACGCGGCGGACGAAGCCAATCGGGCCAAGAGCACTTTTCTGGCAACCATGAGCCATGAGATCCGCACGCCGATGAACGCTTTGATCGGCGCGCTCGAGCTGGCCCTCGAGCGCGCAGAAGAAGGCGTCACCGACCGACTGGCAATTCAATTGGCATCGAATGCCGGCCAGCAATTGTTGGCGTTGATTGGCGACATCCTGGATATCGCGCGCATCGAGTCCGGGCATTTGTCCCTCGCACCCGAACGAGCCAATCTACGCGACACGGTGTCATCGGTATGCCGAGTATTTGAAGGGCTGGCGCAGCAGAAGCGTTTGTTGTGGCGCATCGCACTTGATCCGCGCGCCAATGCGGATGTGCTCATCGATCCGACGCGTTTCAAGCAGGTGCTGTCAAACCTGTTGAGCAATGCGATCAAATTCACGGAAGCGGGAGAGGTGAGCTTACGGCTGCAGATGGTTGCGATATCGCACGAGCAAGCGAATGTGCAGGTGTTGATCGAAGACAGCGGCATCGGCATCAGCGCAGAGGATCAACAGCGTCTGTTCAGTCCGTTCGTTCAAGTGAGCAATAGTCCACAAGCGGCGCGCAGTGGTTCCGGCCTTGGCCTGGTGATCAGCCGCAACCTCTGCGCAATGATGGGTGGCATGCTGCGCCTCGACAGTGACCTGGGACAAGGCACGCGAGTGGAAATCAACCTGCGGTTGCCCCTGCTGAGCGCGATGACGGCCACACCGGTATCGCCCGACGTGACGCCCGTTGCCCGTGTATTGGACGTGTTGGTGGTGGACGATTATCCGGTCAACCGCTTGCTGATGGGCTGGCAACTGAGCGAGCTGGGACATCGCACGGTAGACGCTGGCGATGGTGAGCAGGGGCTGGAACGCTGGCGCACGCAGGCCTTCGATGTGGTGATCACCGACTGCAACATGCCGCGACGCAACGGCTATGAATTGGCGCAGGCGATTCGCAACGAAGAAGCCGCCAGCGGCCGCAGACCCTGTCTGATCCTGGGTTTTACTGCCAATGCGCAGGTCGAGGAGCGCTTGCGCTGTCTGGATGCCGGCATGGACGGCTGTCTGTTCAAACCGATTCGCTTGCATGATCTGGCTGAAGCCTTGAATGGCGCTCGCGGCTGCGAGCCTTACGAAGATGAATCGCCGGGCGTTGAGCTTGATCTGAGTGCTCTGGAACAGATGGTCGGGGCCGATCACTCGTTGATCGAACGCTTGCGCAAGCAAGTCGGCAACAGCCTGCGCGACGATCTGCACACTCTGGATCATTTGCAGGCGGGCGACCGCGAAGGCTTGCGCGAGTTGACCCATCGCATCAGGGGCGGTGCGCAAATGGTCGGCGCGGCGCGAATTGTGGCCGCGTGTGCAGCTCTGGAAACGGCGTGCCGGGACAGTGAAAACGCGGTGGTCGACGGTGCCATCGACGAGTTGCGCAAAGTCATGCACGGCCTCGCCCGAAGTCTCTGAACAAATGCCGTCACCTGCTCGTGAAGCACGCATTGCCAGCACTGTTCTGTAAATGGAACACTCAAGCCGATTTTGACCATCTAGTCGAATATTCGATATGCCTTTAGGCTTAATCCAATGCAATCACCCATTGGAGACCCCATGAAAAACATCATCGGCATCTACACCAGCCCGCGCGGCCATTGGGTCGGCGATGGTTTCCCGGTGCGCACCCTGTTTTCCTACGACAACCTGGGCAAGCACATCAGCCCGTTCCTGCTGCTCGATCACGCAGGTCCCGCCGAATTCACCCCGACCACTGAACAGCGTGGCGTCGGCCAGCACCCGCACCGTGGTTTCGAAACCGTCACCATCGTCTACGACGGCGAAGTGCAACACCGCGACTCCACCGGCAGCGGCGGCACCATCGGCCCGGGCGACGTGCAATGGATGACGGCAGCGTCCGGCATCCTTCATGAGGAATTTCACTCGGAAAACTTCGCAAAAACCGGCGGCAAGCTGGAAATGGTCCAGCTGTGGGTCAACTTGCCGGCCAAGGACAAAATGGCCGCGCCGGGGTACCAGACGATTCTCGACCGTGACATTCCGATCGTCGCGCTCAAGGATGGCGCCGGCAGCCTGCGTCTGATCGCCGGTGAATTCGATGGGCACACCGGACCGTCGCGGACGTTCACGCCCATCGACGTCTGGGATCTGCGCCTCAACGCCGACAAGCTGCTGACGCTTGATCTGCACGAAGGACGCAACACCGCACTAGTCGTGTTGAAAGGTTCGGTACAGGTCAACGGCGCGGAGTCGGTGGGAGTAGGGCAGTTGGCGCTGTTCGAACGCGACGGTGATCGCCTCACACTGCAAGCGAGCGAAGACGCGGTGGTGTTACTGCTCAGCGGCGAGCCGATCGACGAACCGATCGTCGGCCATGGCCCGTTTGTGATGAACACCGAGGAGGAAATCCACCAGGCCTTCGCCGACTTCCAGTCCGGCCGCTTTGGCCGGATGCACCCTTAACGCAAAACACCCTGTAGGAGCTGCCGAAGGCTGCGATCTTTTGATCTGATCGTTCCCACGCTCTGCGTGGGAATGCAGCCGGGGACGCTCCGCGTCCCATAGCCTCAAGATCGCAGCCTTCGGCAGCCCCTACAGGGTTTCGCAGTGTTTTCAAGCAGCGGTTCATCCGCTCAAATCAATTGCTCCTACACTGTGCCAATCTGTGCGATCTTCTCGCGATTGGCCTTTGTCGGAGTTGTTTGATGCTGTCTCTGCTGACCGAACACCCGTTGTTTTGCGCATTGATCCTGATTCTGCTCGATCTGGGCCTGTGGCGGCTGATCAGCTCCCGCGGCAGTGAATGGAAGTTGCTGGTGCGGGTGCTGATCTTCGCCCTGTTCAGCATCGTTCTGTTCAACGAAGGCCTCAACCCGCTGGAGCCGGCGCCCTGGGCCGACAATGTGCCGCTGCATCTGGCGGCGACCGGGTTGCAGATCGGTTGGTGGCTGTTCGGCGCGCGCACGCTGACGGTGTTGATCGGCGCGGTGATGATGCAACGGGTCGGCCACACCGGTCGCCTGTTGCAGGACTTGCTCGGCGCGGTGATTTTCCTCATCGCGATCATTGCGGCGCTGGCCTACGTTCTGGATTTGCCGGTCAAAGGCGTGCTGGCGACTTCCGGCGCGTTGGCGATCATTGTCGGCCTGGCCCTGCAGAGCACTTTAAGCGATGTGTTTTCCGGCATCGTCCTCAACACCACCAAGCCCTATCAGCTCGATGACTGGATTTCGATCGACGGCACCGAGGGCCGCGTCACCGACATCGACTGGCGCGCCACGCGTCTGCAGACCAGTCAGGGCAGCATGGCGGTGATTCCCAACTCGCTGGCGGCCAAGGCCAAAATCATCAACTTCAGTCGGCCAAGCAACATGTTCGGCGTGTCGATCAGCGTGCCCGTCAGCCCCCATGCCCGGCCCAGCTCGGTGATCGAAGCACTGGAGCGGGCGATGCAAGGGTGTCGGCAATTGCTCGACACGCCCGCGCCGAGCGTGTCGTTGAAGAGTTCTGCCAGCGGCGGCGCGGAATACGAGATCAGCGGGTTTGTCGCTTCGATGGGCGAGAAGCGCGTGGTGCGCAATCAGTTGTTTGATCTGGCCTACCGACATTTGCAGGCCTGCGGGGTCAATCTGCTGTCGAGCAACGAAACCATCGCCGCGCCGCAGTTATCGCGGCCACGGGCACTGCTGGAAAGCTCACCGATTTTCTCGACGCTACGCGAGGAAGAAAAAGACACCTTCAGCCAGAACATGACCCTGCAAACCTTCCGTGCCGGGGACACGATTCTGGCGGGCGGTGAAGTCAGCGATCATTTGTTCATCATTGAATCCGGTGTGGTCTCGGTGACGCTCAAACGCCACGGTACACCACTGGAGTCCGGGCGAATGGGGCCGGGAGAGGTGATCGGCGAGGCCGGAATACTTTCCGATACTGCGCTGCCGGCGGATTTTTCGGCGAAGACGTTCTGCGCCCTGTATCGCATCGAGAAGTCGTACCTGAAACCCTGCCTGGATGCGCGTCATGACATTCACGATGCGATGCAGGCGTTGCTCGATTTCCGCTTGCACAAGGCGCAGTCGCTGACTGAGGACGCGCCAGTCGTTGCGCCGAAAAAAGGCTTCCTGCAGTGGCTGCGTCATCGCGTCTGAGCCACGCCGTCGGCATTCGATGCAACCTGCGCGGCGCTCTCAGGGTCACAATTTCTAATCCCACCGGGCAGGAGTTGCGGACGATGAAAAACCTGCGAATCGCCACCTTCAACGTCAACGGCATGCGCGCGCGATTGCCGAATCTGCTGGAATGGCTCAAGCGCGAACAACCGGACATCGCGTGCCTGCAAGAGCTCAAATCAGTGGACAGCGCATTTCCCGCCGCTGAACTGGAAGCCGCCGGTTACGGCGCGATCTGGCAGGGCCAGGCATCATGGAATGGCGTGGCGATTCTGGCGCGCGATGCGCAGCCGCTGGAGAGTCGACGCGGTTTGCCGGGTGATGCCGATGACACGCACAGCCGCTATATCGAAGCGGCGGTGCACGGCGTGCTGGTCGGTTGCCTGTATCTGCCCAACGGTAACCCGCAACCGGGCCCCAAATTCGATTACAAACTGGCCTGGTTCGAACGCCTGATCAGCTATGCCAAAGATCTGCAGAGCAGCGATCACCCGGTGGTGCTGGCCGGTGACTTCAATGTCGTGCCTACCGACATGGACATCTACAACACCCGTTCCTGGCTCAAGGATGCCTTGTTGCAACCCGAAAGCCGCGAGTGCTACCAGCGTTTGCTGGATCAGGGCTGGACTGATTCCCTGCGCCACGTGTATCCCGAAGAGCGCATCTATACCTTCTGGGATTACTTCCGCAATCATTGGCAAACCAACTCCGGCCTGCGCATCGACCATCTGCTGCTCAACCCGGCACTGAGTCCGTACCTGCACGACGCCGGGGTCGACGCCTGGGTGCGCAACGAACCGCACGCCAGTGACCATGCGCCAACGTGGATTCGTATCGGCTCGCGGAAAAAACGCTGAGCGGGCGATTGGCGAAATCAATTGTCGAACGCCGTGCCCGATCCCGTATACAGGGCAACATCCTCGCAGTGTTCTGCGGCCCTATGCATAAGGATCGAGCAATGAGCGCGCCACAGCTGACCAATCCCAATCTGTACCTGCAACGGCTGGGTTTCGATGCGCCGCCGCCACCTACGCTGGAAACCTTGCGTCAGTTGCAACTGCGCCATACCGCCGAGTTTGTGTTCGAGAATCTCGCGACGGTCAGTGGTGAGCCGGTGTTGATCGACCTTGCGTCCATCGAAGAAAAACTCCTGCGCAGTGGTCGCGGCGGCTATTGCTACGAACTCAATTACTTGTTCTTCGCGCTGTTGCTGGAATTGGGGTTCGACGCGCGGGCAATCAGCGGGCGCGTGGTGATGAATCAACCCGAAGGCAGCTGGACGGCGCGAACCCATCGTTTGAGTCTGGTGACCATCGACCAAGCGCGTTACATCACCGACGTCGGCTTCGGCGGCATGGTGCCCACCGCGCCGCTGTTGCTCGACAGTGAAGATGAGCAACCAACCCCGCACGAACCCTACCGCATCGACAAACAAATGGATGGCTACCTGCTGCGCGCGAAAGTCGCGGGCGAGTGGCGGCCGATGTACCTGTTCGATTTGCAGCGCCAGGAAGACATCGATTACACCGTCGGCAACTGGTACGTCTCGACCCATCCCGAGTCACCTTTTGCGCATCGTTTGATGATTGCACGCACCGGCAATGGTTGGCGCAAGACCCTGAACAACGGCAGTTTTGCCATTCACCGCATAGGGGCGGAGAGTGAGCGGCGCGAGGTGGCGGACGTCGACGAGCTGGTTGAATTGCTGCGGCGTGAGTTTGACCTTGAGGTGCCTGATTTACCGCGTGTACGACAAGCGCTGGCCCCGGTAATAGCGCCATTATCGGTCTAAGGCTTTACGTCAGGCTCCAGCACGCGACGGATCTGCTGCTGGCAAAAAGAACGCGACTGCACCGTCGGTCGCCGTAAACGCTTCAGCCTGGTGGGCACTGGCGCGCACGCAACGGGGATGTGTTGCCGGATCTGTTGGGGCAAGAAGTGCCGGCTAGAAGGTTGGATGGCTACCTAACCATTATGTGACTGACAAGTTGTATACAACTCTATGGACATTTGTCCTGAGTATTGAATACAGTGTGCGCATAACAAAAACCAGGGAACCCCCCACCATGAAAACGCCCCATGTTTCACACCAACGGCCCGAGGACGAAAACCTCGGGGTCGGCGCGAATATGGCTTACGGCCTGCAACATGTTCTGACCATGTACGGCGGTATCGTTGCGGTGCCACTGATCATTGGCCAGGCGGCCGGTTTGTCGCCGGCGGACATTGGTCTGTTGATTGCTGCTTCATTGTTTGCGGGGGGGCTGGCGACACTGCTGCAAACCCTGGGTCTGCCGTTTTTCGGCTGTCAGTTGCCGCTGGTCCAGGGCGTATCGTTCTCCGGCGTGGCGACCATGGTCGCGATCGTCAGCAGCGGCGGGGAGGGCGGTTTCCAATCGGTGCTGGGTGCGGTGATTGCCGCCTCGTTGATCGGTTTGCTGATCACGCCGGTGTTCTCACGCATCACCAAGTTCTTCCCGCCGCTGGTCACCGGTATTGTGATCACCACCATCGGCCTGACGCTGATGCCTGTTGCCGCACGCTGGGCAATGGGCGGCAACAGCCACGCGCCGGATTTCGGCAGCATGCAAAACATCGGTCTGGCGGCGGTCACGCTGGTGCTGGTGTTGCTGCTGAGCAAGGTTGGCAGTGCGACCATTTCGCGCCTGTCGATCCTGTTGGCCATGGTGATCGGCACCGTGCTGGCGGTATTCCTCGGCATGGCTGATTTCTCCAGCGTCACCACCGGTCCGATGTTCGGCTTCCCCACACCGTTTCACTTCGGCATGCCAACCTTCCACTTCGCTGCAATCCTGTCGATGTGCATCGTGGTCATGGTGACGCTGGTGGAAACCTCGGCGGATATTCTGGCGGTTGGCGAGATCATCGACACCAAGGTCGACTCCAAGCGCCTGGGCAATGGCCTGCGTGCCGACATGCTGTCGAGCATGTTTGCGCCGATCTTCGGTTCGTTTACGCAAAGTGCTTTCGCGCAGAACGTCGGACTGGTGGCGGTGACCGGCATCAAGAGCCGTTTCGTGGTTGCCACCGGCGGCCTGTTCCTGGTGGTTTTGGGGCTGCTGCCGTTCATGGGGCGTGTGATCGCCGCTGTGCCGACTTCGGTTCTGGGCGGCGCCGGTATTGTGCTGTTCGGCACGGTGGCGGCGAGCGGCATTCGCACGTTGTCGAAGGTGGATTACCGCAACAACGTCAACCTGATCATCGTTGCCACCTCGATCGGTTTCGGCATGATCCCGATCGCCGCGCCGAACTTCTACGATCAATTCCCGAGCTGGTTCGCAACGATTTTCCATTCGGGTATCAGTTCATCGGCAATCATGGCGATCCTGCTCAACCTGGCTTTCAACCACTTCACGGCCGGCAACTCGGATCAGCAGTCCGTGTTCGCCGCAGCGGAAGAGCGCACTCTGCGTTATCGCGATCTGGCCGCGCTGCGTGAGGGCGATTACTTCAGCGACGGCAAGCTGCATGACTGCGATGGCAAGGAGGTACCGGTGATCGAACCGGATGACCACGACCTCGGGCAGGGCGCGCCGAAGGTGCAGGTGAAGAGCAGCGAACATGTCTGACCGCTGCGTCTGAATCAGAAAAGGCCGACCTGCCCGTGCAGATCGGCCTTTTCTGTATTTTTCGAGCGCCCACAAAAAAGCCCCTGAACCTTTCGATTCAGGGGCTTTGCTATTTGGCTCCACAACCTGGACTCGAACCAGGGACCCAGTGATTAACAGTCACTTGCTCTACCAACTGAGCTATTGCGGAATTGGTGCGTATGTTACTGATTCAAAAAGAGAAGTCAAGCGCCAGTTGGCAACTTTTGCGAATCGTCGGGACGGGCGGCATTTTGTCAGCGATTGGCGGTTACCAGAATGACCCCAGAGGTCTACCATGGCAGCCCGGAAGTGGTCACACGCGCTGCCGGCCATTCGCCGCAAAGGTACGCGCCATGACTCAAATCACTCGCAACACCCAGGTGCTCGCATGAGCACCACACAAATCAGCCTGCCCAAAGGGATCGGCCCGCACGCCGAAAAACTCTTCGATGCAATCGCGGGAGCTAGTACCGCCGAAGCGTTGAACCGGGCGGGCGGCAAGGCTGAAGGATTCGTCCTCGGTCTGGAAAGCAGCAAAGCGATCAAGAGCCAGGTCGCCGAATCGCTGTATGTGATTTACGACGATGCCGCCACTCAGCGCTCGGCCGAACTGGCTTAACTGCCGAAGGTGATCGTGCCGAGCATCAGCTTGGCATAGGCTGCCGTCGCTGCCAGTTGCACCAGCCACAGGGCCAGACCACCGAGGAATACCCCGGTGGCGACTTGCAACACCAGGCTCTTTTCACGCTTGGCCGGAGCGCGCGGGATGAAATCATCCAGGTCGTCACGGTCGGCGCGCAGGTTGTCGTTTTTCATGTGGGTTCTCTTCAAAAATTTCGGGTGTACACAAAACCGGTAGGAGCTGCGGAACGCTGCGATCTTTTGATCTTGATCTTAGAAACAAGATCAAAAGATCGCAGCCTCGTTGCACTCGTCAGCTCCTACACTTTGGATTGTGTGCAGTCTAGAGGTTGCAAGGCGTTTTCCGGGACAAATAAAAACGGAAAGCCCAAAGGCTTCCCGTTTTTTCATCAGGCGGCGAAATCAGATGACCTGAACGATCGCGTCCGTCACCGCCTTGATGTTGCTCTGGTTCAGCGCAGCCACGCAGATGCGGCCGGTGTCCAAAGCGTAGATGCCGAACTCGTTACGCAAGCGATGCACCTGTTCGGTGGTCAGGCCAGAGTAGGAGAACATGCCGCGCTGACGACCGACGAAGCTGAAATCGCGGCCCGGGGCTTTTTCTGCCAGGAGGGCAACCATCTGCTCGCGCATGCCGCGAATACGCAGACGCATCTCCGCCAACTCGGCTTCCCACTGCGCACGCAGTTCCGGGCTGTTCAGCACCGCAGCAACGATGCTGGCGCCGTGGGTCGGTGGGTTGGAGTAGTTGGTGCGAATGACGCGTTTGACCTGCGACAGCACACGCGCGCTTTCTTCTTTCGATTCGCTGATGATCGACAATGCGCCAACGCGCTCGCCGTACAGCGAGAACGACTTGGAGAACGAGCTGGAAACGAAGAAGGTCAGGCCGGACTCGGCGAACAGACGCACGGCAGCGGCGTCTTCATCGATGCCGTCGCCGAAACCCTGGTAAGCCATGTCGAGGAACGGCACGTGCCCTTTGGCCTTGACCACTTCCAGCACCTTGTTCCAGTCCGCCGGGGTCAGGTCGACGCCGGTCGGGTTGTGGCAGCAAGCGTGCAGGACAACGATCGAGCCGTTCGGCAGGGCGTTGAGGTCGTCGAGCATGCCGGCACGGTTCACGTCGTGCGTGGCGGCGTCGTAGTAACGGTAGTTCTGCACCGGGAAACCGGCGGTTTCGAACAGCGCGCGGTGGTTTTCCCAGCTCGGGTCGCTGATCGCCACGACGGCGTTCGGCAGTAGTTGCTTGAGGAAGTCGGCACCGATTTTCAGTGCGCCGGTCCCGCCGACGGCTTGAGTGGTGATGACGCGACCGGCGCTGATCAGCGGCGAGTCGTGGCCGAACAGCAGTTTTTGCACGGCCTGGTCGTAGGCAGCGATGCCGTCGATCGGCAGGTAACCGCGCGAAGCGTGTTGAGCGACCCGAATCGTCTCGGCTTCGATCACCGCGCGCAGCAGTGGAATTCGCCCCTCTTCGTTGCAATACACGCCCACGCCCAGGTTGACCTTGGTGGTCCGGGTATCGGCGTTGAATGCTTCGTTGAGGCCCAGGATTGGATCGCGGGGTGCCATTTCGACAGCGGAGAACAGGCTCATTATTACGGCGGCTCTGAATGGAGAGTGGAGGGACGTGTAGCGCTCCAGCCGAATGCACTAGAGCGGTGCACAAACGGGGAGCTAGTATAGAGGCCATCACCGCGCAATGGCGACAGGCGAATCGGCTTTTGCGGTAAGTTTTTCCGATTATTTCTTGACCGTTAGTCGATTGAGTTTGTCAGAGTCTTTACCGGATGTAGGACGTTTGCCTTGAAAGCCCAGGCAATCGCCACCACATTAAGCACAATCCAGATTTTTTCTTGCGCGACATCGGTCGTTTGCGGTCGTCCTCGTGGTGCTCCGTCTGTCTCGGAACGCCGCGATTCCAGAGGTGTGTATGTCGGAATTCCAGCTAGTCACCCGCTTCGAGCCCGCCGGCGATCAGCCGACAGCCATTCGCCAGTTGGTTGAAGGCATTGAAGCCGGGCTGGCGCACCAGACGCTGCTCGGTGTGACCGGCTCGGGCAAGACCTTCAGCATCGCCAATGTCATCTCCCAGGTACAGCGGCCAACGCTGGTCCTGGCGCCGAACAAGACCCTGGCCGCGCAGCTTTACGGGGAGTTCAAAGCGTTCTTCCCGAACAACGCGGTGGAATACTTCGTTTCCTACTACGACTACTACCAGCCCGAAGCGTATGTGCCGTCGTCCGACACCTTTATCGAAAAGGACGCGTCGATCAACGACCACATCGAGCAGATGCGCCTGTCCGCGACCAAGGCGTTGCTGGAGCGCAAGGACGCCATTATCGTCACCACGGTGTCGTGCATCTATGGCCTGGGCAGTCCGGAAACCTATCTGAAAATGGTCTTGCACGTTGATCGCGGCGACAAGCTTGATCAGCGCGCGCTGCTGCGGCGCCTGGCGGACTTGCAATACACCCGCAACGACATGGATTTCGCCCGGGCGACGTTTCGCGTACGGGGCGACGTGATCGACATCTTTCCGGCGGAATCGGATCTGGAAGCGATCCGCATTGAGTTGTTCGATGACGAGGTCGAGAGCATTTCCGCTTTCGATCCGCTGACCGGCGAAGTCATCCGCAAGATGCCACGCTTCACTTTCTATCCGAAGAGTCACTACGTGACGCCTCGGGAGACCCTGCTCGACGCCATCGAAGGCATCAAGGTTGAACTGCAGGAGCGTCTGGAATACCTGCGCAGCAACAACAAACTGGTAGAAGCCCAGCGTTTGGAGCAGCGCACCCGTTTCGATCTGGAGATGATTCTCGAACTGGGGTACTGCAACGGCATCGAAAACTATTCGCGCTACCTGTCCGGGCGCCCGGCCGGCGCGGCGCCGCCAACGCTTTATGATTACTTGCCGGCCGACGCCTTGCTGGTCATCGACGAATCCCACGTCAGCGTGCCGCAGGTCGGCGCGATGTATAAAGGCGACCGCTCGCGTAAAGAGACGCTGGTCGAATACGGCTTCCGTCTGCCTTCGGCGCTGGATAACCGGCCGATGCGTTTCGACGAGTGGGAAGGGGTCAGCCCGCAAACCATTTTCGTCTCGGCGACGCCGGGCAATTACGAGGCCGAACACGCCGGCCGCGTGGTCGAGCAAGTGGTGCGGCCGACCGGCCTGGTAGACCCGCAGGTTGAAGTGCGGCCGGCGCTGACCCAGGTCGACGACTTGCTCTCGGAAATCACCAAGCGTGTGGCGATCGAGGAGCGCGTGCTGGTCACCACGCTGACCAAGCGCATGGCCGAAGACTTGACCGACTACCTCGCCGACCACGGCGTGCGCGTGCGTTACCTGCACTCGGACATCGACACCGTTGAACGCGTCGAGATTATCCGCGACTTGCGCCTCGGCGTGTTCGATGTGCTGGTCGGCATCAACTTGTTGCGTGAAGGTCTCGACATGCCGGAAGTGTCGCTGGTGGCGATTCTCGACGCCGACAAGGAAGGCTTCCTGCGTTCCGAGCGCTCGCTGATCCAGACCATCGGCCGCGCGGCGCGTAACCTCAATGGTCGCGCGATTCTCTACGCCGATCGCATGACCGGTTCGATGGAGCGGGCCATCGGCGAGACCGAGCGCCGTCGCGAGAAGCAGATCGCCTACAACCTTGAACACGGCATTACCCCAAAAGGCGTGATCAAGGACGTCGCCGACATCATGGAAGGCGCCACCGTGCCCGGTTCGCGCAGCAAGAAGCGCAAAGGCATGGCCAAGGCTGCCGAAGAGAACGCCAAGTACGAAGCCGAACTGCGCTCGCCAAGCGAAATCACCAAACGCATCCGCGCGCTGGAAGAGAAAATGTACCAACTGGCGCGGGATCTGGAGTTTGAAGCGGCGGCGCAGATGCGCGACGAGATTGCCAAACTGCGCGAACGATTGCTTACGGTTTAAGGGATCGTTCCCACGCAGCGCGTGGGAACGATCATTGTGTATCCCTGTGGGAGCGAGCTTGCTCGCGAATGGGGGCGACTCGGTATAAGCGAGTCCCGGTTCCGGCTTAAATACCCTGCCCGCTGGAGCGGGGCGGGTGTCGCCTGTTACCATTCGCCGCTTGATTGTTTTGCTTTTCATTCTTTTCGAGACATGCCATGACCACCGTCCGCACTCGCATCGCGCCATCGCCTACCGGGGACCCCCACGTAGGTACCGCTTACATCGCATTGTTCAATTACTGCTTTGCCAAGCAGCACGGCGGTGAGTTCATCCTGCGCATCGAAGACACCGATCAGTTGCGTTCGACCCGCGAGTCCGAACAGCAGATCTTCGACGCCCTGCGCTGGCTCGGCATCGACTGGAGCGAAGGCCCGGATGTCGGCGGCCCGCATGGCCCTTACCGGCAGAGCGAGCGTGGCGATATCTATCAGAAGTATTGCCAGCAACTGGTCGACATGGGCCATGCGTTCCCGTGCTTCTGCACCGCTGAAGAGCTTGATCAGATGCGCGCCGAGCAAATGGCCCGTGGCGAAACTCCGCGTTATGACGGCCGCGCACTGTTGCTGTCGAAGGAAGAAGTCGCCGCGCGCCTGGCCGCTGGCGAACCGCACGTGATCCGCATGAAAGTGCCGAGCGAAGGCGTTTGCGTGGTGCCGGACATGTTGCGTGGCGACGTCGAGATCCCGTGGGATCGCATGGACATGCAGGTGCTGATGAAGACCGACGGCCTGCCGACGTACTTCCTCGCCAACGTCGTCGACGATCACCTGATGGGTATCACCCACGTCCTGCGTGGCGAAGAATGGCTGCCATCGGCACCGAAACTGATTCTGCTTTACGAGTACTTCGGCTGGGAACAACCAGAGCTGTGCTACATGCCGCTGCTGCGTAACCCGGACAAGAGCAAGCTGTCCAAGCGCAAGAACCCGACTTCGGTGACGTTCTACGAGCGCATGGGCTTCATGCCGGAAGCCATGCTCAACTACCTCGGGCGCATGGGCTGGTCGATGCCGGATGAGCGCGAGAAGTTCTCGCTGCAGGAAATGGTCGACAATTTTGACCTCAAGCGCGTATCCCTCGGCGGGCCGATCTTCGACATTGAAAAGCTGTCGTGGCTCAATGGCCAGTGGCTGCGCGATCTGCCGGTGGAAGAGTTCGCCGCGCGCGTGCAGAAGTGGGCGCTCAACTCTGAATACATGATGAAGATCGCGCCGCATGTGCAGGGCCGCGTCGAAACATTCAGCCAGGTCGCACCGCTGGCAGGGTTCTTTTTCGCTGGCGGCGTTAACCCGGACGCCAAGCTGTTTGAGTCGAAAAAGCTCTCCGGCGATCAGGTTCGTCAGTTGATGCAGTTGATCCTGTGGAAACTGGAAAGCCTGCGGCAGTGGGAAAAGGACAGCATCACCGCGACGATTCAGGCGGTGGTCGAATCCCTCGAGTTGAAACTGCGCGACGCGATGCCGTTGATGTTTGCGGCGATCACCGGGCAGGCCAGTTCGGTGTCAGTGCTTGATGCGATGGAAATTCTCGGGCCGGACCTCACCCGTTATCGCCTGCGCCAGGCAATCGACCTGCTGGGCGGCGTGTCGAAGAAAGAAAACAAAGAGTGGGAAAAGCTGCTCGGCGCCATCGCCTGAACGCTGTAGGAGCTGCCGAAGGCTGCGATCTTTTGATCCTGCCTTCGGCGTTTCTCCCGAGTTTACGGGGGAGGGCGGTAAGTGATTGTTATCCCGACAAAAAATTTTGAAATTTTTCAAAAATAAGTTTGACAGGCTTTCGATACGCCCTTAAGATTCGCCCCGTCCTCAGCGATGAGGGGCTATAGCTCAGCTGGGAGAGCGCTTGCATGGCATGCAAGAGGTCGACGGTTCGATCCCGTCTAGCTCCACCAATTTACACTTCAAGGTCTGGCCACACCGGCCTTGAAGCGATCAACACTCAGCGTTGATCAGTTGTATGGAAGGGTTTGCGTCCCCTTCGTCTAGTGGCCTAGGACACCGCCCTTTCACGGCGGTAACAGGGGTTCGAGTCCCCTAGGGGACGCCAGTTTTACAGAAGTGATGTTGCAAGAGATCACTCCGCCGCGAGGCGAAAATCCGGGGCTATAGCTCAGCTGGGAGAGCGCCTGCATGGCATGCAGGAGGTCAGCGGTTCGATCCCGCTTAGCTCCACCAATTTTACAGTTCAAGGTCTGGCCACACCGGCCTTGAATCGATCAGCTCTCAGCACTGATCAATTGTATAGAAGGGTTTGTGTCCCCTTCGTCTAGTGGCCTAGGACACCGCCCTTTCACGGCGGTAACAGGGGTTCGAGTCCCCTAGGGGACGCCACGATTACCCGCTCTGCGGGATTTATAAGGGTCATTCAATTATTGAATGGCCCTTTTGTTTGTCTGGCGTTTGGCCAATTCTCCATTTTCCTTACACTGTGCTTCAGACCAGCGGTCATATTCATGACTTGCGGAATATTATTATGCGAATAATATTCTAGTCGTAATATTCGGAGGCGACGATGAACGATAAAAAAGCTCAAACCCGCGAACGTATCCTCAAGGCAGCCAGCGCCGCACTGATTCAACGCGGACCGGCAGACCCGAGCGTGGGTGAAGTGATGGGCGCAGCCGGCCTGACCGTCGGCGGCTTCTATGCGCACTTCGAAAGCAAGGACGCGATGATGCTTGAAGCGTTCAGGCAATTGCTGGGCCGGCGTCGCGACCTGATTGCCGACATGGATGCCGATCTGACTGGCGAAGAACGTCGCGCCTTGGTGGCTGCGTTCTATCTGTCACGCAAACACCGGGATTCCAGCGAAGCCGCGTGCCCGATTCCGGCGTCGATTGGCGAACTTGGCCGTCTGCCCGAGTCGTTCCGCATCGCGCTGAACGAGCATTTGGAGTTGATGGTGGCGCAACTGGCAGCCAGTCCTGAAGACACCGACAAGGCTTTGGCCGATGTCGCGCTGATGGTGGGTGGTCTGGCCCTGGCAAGAGCGCTGGGTCCGGGAGAGTTATCCGATCGATTGCTGCGCGCTGCCAAGTCGGCTGTGCGTTGACCTGAAGGCAACAAGCCTGAGGAGAGAGCGATGAACGCGTTGAAGTGGGTTCGTGGCGTTAACGGCACCTTGGGCTGGATTGCACCGAAACAGGTGGCGAGCAAAATGCGTCTGGCGTTCATGACGCCTCGCGCGCTGCCGCTGCGGGACTGGGAGCTGCCATTGCTGGCGAGCTCCGAGCGCATCACTTTGCGCTTCGGCCTGTCGGCGCTGCGCTGGGGCCAGGGCCCTACGGTGTTGCTGATGCACGGTTGGGAAGGACGGCCCACGCAATTCGCCTCGCTGATCAATGCTCTGGTCGAAGCCGGCTATACCGTCGTCGCACTCGACGGCCCGGCCCATGGTCGCTCGCCCGGGCGCGAAGCCAATGTGGTGCTGTTCGCCCGCGCCATGCTTGAAGCCGCTGCCGAATTGCCGCCGCTGCAAGCGGTTATCGGCCATTCCATGGGCGGTGCCAGTGCGATGCTCGCCGTGCAACTGGGCCTGCGCACCGAAACCCTGGTGAGCATTGCCGCTCCGTCGCGCATTCTCGGCGTGCTGCGCGGTTTCGCGCGCATGGTCGGCATGCCGCCGCGAGCGCGATCCGCGTTCATTCGTCAGGTCGAACAGGACGTCGGCATGCGCGCCGCGACCCTCGATGTGGCGCAGTATCAGCTGGATATGCCGGGCTTGATCGTGCATGCCGAGGACGACAATTTCGTCTCGGTCAAGGAATCGCAGCTGATTCACGAAGCCTGGTTCGACAGCCGCCTGCTGCGTTTGGAGAGTGGCGGTCATCAACGCGTGCTGGCCGACCCTCGAGTGATTGATGGCGTGTTATCACTGCTGGCCGGGCGCAGCCTTCAGGCGCGCCAATCGGCCTGAGCTCCGTTACACTGCCCCGGTTGAAAACTTTGACCGGGAGTGGGGCATGGGCTGGGATCGGGCAACGCCGTTTACCATTGATCTGCAAGTAGGCGCTGAGGACATCGACGGGCTCGGGCACGCCAATAACGCGGTGTACGTGACTTGGCTCGAGCGCTGCGCCTGGCGCCACTCGCAACGCCTGGGGCTGGACCTGGTCGAGTATCGGCGGCTGGATCGGGCGATGGCCGTTGTTCGCCATGAAATCGATTATCTGGCTGCGGCTTATGAGGGCGATGAGTTGCAGTTGGCGACCTGGATCGTCGATTGGGATCAGCGCCTGAAAATGACCCGGCATTTCCAGCTCAAGCGCCCCAGTGACAATGCCACCCTGTTGCGCGCCCAGACCACCTTTGTCTGCATCGAACTGTCGACAGGCAAGCCCAAGCGCATGCCGGCCGAGTTTATCGACGGCTATGGCTCGGCGATCTGGCTCCAGCCTGACCCGGTCCGGTAGCGATCTTTTGATTTTGCTTTTTGCAGATCAAGACCAAAGATCGCGGCCTTCGGCAGCTCTTACAGGGGATCTGCGGTTTTCTGCGATATCCAGTAAACTGCCGGACGTTTTTTCCTCAAGTAGTCTTTCCCATGCAAATTGCTTTGGCGCCCATGGAGGGGTTGGTCGACGACATCCTGCGCGACGTGCTGACCCGCGTTGGCGGCATTGACTGGTGCGTGACCGAATTCATTAGGGTCAACGACCAGTTGCTCACCCCGGCGTACTTTCATAAATTCGGCCCCGAGCTGCTCAATGGCGCCCGCACTGCGTCTGGTGTGCCGCTGCGCGTGCAGTTGCTCGGTTCCGATCCGGTGTGCCTGGCGGAAAACGCCGCGCTGGCTTGCGAACTCGGTTCTGAAGTGATTGACCTCAACTTCGGCTGTCCGGCCAAGACCGTCAACAAATCCCGTGGTGGTGCCGTGCTGCTCAAGGAGCCGGAGCTGCTCAACCGGATCGTCGAGCACGTCCGTCGCGCCGTACCGGCGCATATCCCGGTCACCGCGAAAATGCGCCTGGGTTTCGACAGCCCCGACGGTTCGCTGGTCTGCGCCACGGCGCTGGCCGAGGGCGGCGCCGAGCACATTGTTGTTCACGCCCGAACCAAAGTTGACGGCTACAAGCCGCCGGCCCATTGGGAGTGGATCCCGCGCGTACAGGACGTGGTCAAGGTGCCGGTGTTCGCCAACGGTGACATCTGGAGCGTTGAAGACTGGCGCCGTTGCCGGGAAATCAGCGGCGTAGAAAACATCATGCTCGGCCGCGGTCTGGTTTCCCGCCCGGATCTGGCCCGGCAGATCGCCGCCGCTCGCGCTGGTGAAGAGGTCGTCGAGATGACCTGGGCCGAACTGATGCCTTTGATCCAGGATTTCTGGCTGCAGGCCAAAGCGCAGATGACCGCGCGGCAATCGCCCGGCCGCCTCAAGCAATGGCTGGCCATGTTGACGCGCAACTACTGCGAAGCCGCCGAGCTGTTCACCGTTCTGCGGCGCGAAACCGAGCCTGATCAGGTCTCCCGTTTGCTCGGATTGCCGCTCGTCGAGGCCGCGTAAAAAATCTTAAAATAATCTCTTGAAATCAAAACAGCGGTCCCTATCTAAGGGTTACGCGATGCCGAATTCGGGTCGCGGAGACACAAAACCTTGCTGATTGTTTTCAGGAGATTTGAATCATGAGTACTGCATTTTCTCTCGCGCCACTGTTCCGTTCCTCGGTAGGTTTCGACCGTTTCAACGATCTGTTCGAAACTGCGCTGCGTAACGAGCCAGGCAGCAGCTACCCACCTTACAACGTCGAAAAACACGGTGATGACCAATACCGTATCGTCGTTGCGGCCGCCGGTTTCCAGGAAGAAGACCTGGACCTGCAAGTCGAAAAGGGTGTGCTGACCATCAGTGGCGGCAAGCGCGACACTGACGAGAGCGTCACGTTCTTGCACCAGGGCATCGCTCAGCGAGCCTTCAAGCTGTCGTTCCGTCTGGCCGATCACATCGAGATCAAGGACGCTGCACTGCGCAACGGCCTGCTGAGCATCGATCTGCTGCGTGTGGTCCCGGAAGAAGCGAAAGCCAAGCGCATCCCGATCAATGGAGCGCAGCAACCGGCGTTGCAGCATTGATTCACGTGCTGACACACAATCGTCTGAACCGACGATAAGCCGTTGAACGAAAGGCCCCGAAACGTCGGGGCCTTTTTTGTGTGCGCAGAAAAAGCGATGCGGCGTTTGCTGCTGCTGTCGGGGCTCTTTACAATCTGCACAATTTTGCCGACCCCCATTTTCCGGCAGTCGGCCTGGAGCCTTTGTTCATGGACGAAATCAAACAGCGCTGGCTGTGCGCCTTGTCCGCACCGATGGCCGCGCTCAACACCGGCGCCGGGTATGACGACCCTGCGTTCTGCGACGACCGTTATATCGACCTCAAAGAGAGTTGGGGAATCGATGATCGGCAGCAATTGTTCGACATGCTCGAGCGGATGACTGACGACGGTCATGCCAAACACCTCAGTTCGGCCTATTGGGCATGGCAGCGTTGTTTGCCGAGTGAATGGCAAGCGTTGCTCGAAGATCTCAGTCCGCGTGAACGTGTCCTCCATGAGTTTGCCAGTCGTACCTTCGCCAGCTGTGGTCCCGGCGGTATCCTGTCCTGGGATTATGGCCGCATGGGATTTCTGCTGCGCTGCGCAGTGCGTAATCAATGGATCGATCTGGCCGAGAGCAACTGGTTGCACAGTCGATTGGCATTGAGGGCACAGTTTCATTACGGCAACTGGATGGCTTATTTCAGCGGCTTTCTGATAGGGCGAACCTTCTGGTGCTGCTTGAGCAAAAGCGATGATGAACTGGCGGTCGAGATGAGTCGCGAGGGCGCCAGCGCTTTCAACACCAGGATTGCTCGTGGGCTTGCGCAGAACATTCCACACTTTCTCGCCGATCTGCCTTGGCACATGGACATTGATGCGCCGCCTCGTCCGGCATCGCTTGGGGAGTTCGACTGGTCATGAGTTGCTGGATTCGACTGGGCATAGAGCCGACTACCGACGAAACCCTGATTCGCACCGCCTACCGCGCCCGTCTGCCGGCGCACCATCCGGAAAGCGACCCGGAAGGGTTTCAGGCGCTACGCATGGCCTATGAAAACGCCCTGCGTCTGGCGCGTGAAGGGGAGGAGGAAGAGGCCGAAGACGAGATTGACGCTGCACAAGCCAATGTTGTTGAGGTTCCGCGGGCGTTCGTGGATTTCTGTGCGTTGCTGGATGATCCCGCTCGCCGGTTCCACTTCGCGGCATGGGAAACATTCGTCCGCAGCCTCGACGACTTGTCGCTGGAAGTGCTCGATGATCTGAGTTGGGGCTTGTATCACCGAATGGCCGACGCCGGTCCGTTGTCCTACCGTTGCGCGAATCTGTTGGCGCAACGCATGGCCTGGGACCAGCAACTGCTGGCTCTGGGATTCCATGACGCGCAAGCGGTAGAAACCTTTTTGCAGCGCATCAAGACGCCTGACCCCTTTGATACGGATCTGATGAGTACATGGCCAGAGCCAGCACAGACCGAATCGCTGTGGTATGCCCGCAGCCTTGACTACATCTTCACCCACCGACCCCTGCATGAGTTTGCCGATTTTGTCACGCGGCACACGTGCGTGCCGTTGCCCAATGATGCCGCCTACCTCAAGCGTTTGCTGGTGCAGTTCACCCAAGCGGGGATTGGCACCCCGACGTTCTTGCACCGTTGTGTCGAACAACACGATGCCGCGCCGGATAACGTCGACTGGCTGTACCTGCTGGCGTGTCAATACAGCTTGTCGGGACGCGACGATCAAGCGTTTACATGCTGGATTCGGCTTTGGAGCGAACATCGTCATCCCATGGCCGAAAATCGTTTGCTGGAGCTGTGCGCCAAGCGTCAGCCGACCTTTCTACCGTTGCTGATTCAGGCCTTCGACCGCCTGGAAGACTGCCCCGGTTGGTCGGATGATCTGGGCGATGAGTGCCAGGTGTTTGGCAGTCCGTCACAACGCCCCGAGACGTTGACTCGCTGGTTGGGTGTCGGGCGGCTCACGCTTGATGGACTGGCGCGTAGCTTTGTTGACTGGCGGATGGTGGGCGATGAGCTGCCATTGCTCGCGCAATTACTCGGCGAGCACCACGACAGCCGTTTGCTGCGTCTGTACCGGCACGCCTGGGCGCTGCACCGCGGTGATTCGGCCTTGTTGCAGCAGCTTGTCGACGAACCGCTCCCTGTTGACGCGCTGGAACGCCTGGTGTTGAGCGAGTTCAAGTATCAGGCTCGGCAACATCTGCGCTGGTTGGAGAGTGCGCCTGTAGCGCAGGCCATGAGCGCTTTCACTGACTCGCGGGCACTCTCACCGCAATGGCCGTCGGCGTTGTCCGAAGGCGAACTGCACAAGGTTTGTCGGCTGTGGTTGCAGCGCTTGCGACCCTACAGCGACACCGCGCTCGCGCGCATTGCGGACGCGTTCGAACTGCGTGCAGTCAAAGACGGCAATGACCTGACAGAGCTCGATCTGATGCTCCAACTGAGTCGTCGCGCGACGGGGTTACCGCCGATCGGGTTAGGCGCGGCGATCTGGGATTGGCACGCTCAAACCGCGTTTTTGCTGGCATTGCTGGAGCAACCGGAGCGCTGGTTGCAATTGATTGATGCGCAGTGCCTGGAACGCTTGTCGTTCAATCCTGCGCATCCCTTGAGTCGGCTGCAGCCACTATTGCGGCGCTTGCTGCGTGAGCAGGGTAATTGCGCCGGTTTGCTGGGCTGGTTGCAGGGCGACGATCCGGTACACGGTTTGCTGGTGCAACAACTCTTCAGTGTCGAACAGGCCCTCGACAGCGCCAGGCTGCCCGCCAATACACTGCTTTACACCTGCGTCGAAAGTGACCGAGCGGCGTGCGGCGACGATCTGCTGGGCTTGTTGATGTTCTGGAGCGTGCTTTACCACGATCCAGGCCTGAGCGCCGAGCAACACCGGACGTTATTGCAATCGATTGCAGCGGTCAGCTGTGAGGATGACTGGTTTGAAGGCTTTCGCGACGGTCTGATCAAGGGCGAACCGGTGTGGCCACCGCGCAAAGTGTTGACGGATTTCGGTGTCGACAAACTGTTGGCTTATGAAGCGCTGGATGCGCTCAAGGGTTTGATTCGTTACGGCGCCGCCGGTGTACCGAAAACGCGAGTGTTACGGCAACTGCAGCAGGGTAAGGATGACGTGCAGAACAGCGTCGGCTTGCGCTTGGCACTGTGCGCGTTGCTGTCATGGTCGGAGCGTTTATTGTTGGCCAGCGGTGATGTTCAGCCAGTACCGGCCAGGGCTTTCTGGCGCCTCGGAACACGGTTGGGGCGCAAGGCTTTTATCGCACAGGTCTTGGGGTGTGTCGTGCTAACGCCAATCGCCGGGCTGATAACGGGCACAACGATTGGCGGGATCGTCATCATGTTACTCGGCGCGCTGCTGTTGTTTGCGGCGGTTCTACGGCGATTGCATGATATGGGCCGTGGCATTCCCACGCTGCTGATAATGCTTGGGCTGACGCCGTTTCTGCCATTCCTGCCGCTGGTGTTGTTCGGTTTCGCTGGAGACAAGTTGCCCAATCGCTATGGCGTGCCGCCGGACAGCGGGGAACACGTGTTGTCCGGCGGGCTGCAGGCCGCTTTACGGCGACTGAACGGCTAAAGACGCAGTTGATCCAGCGCATTGTTCAGCGCTGAGCGGTGGCTGGCGATCTCTGCAGATTGCTGGCCGCCGAGCACGGTAGTGAAGCTGTCCAGCCATTCGGCAATTTGCTCGCGCTGGCTGCCCAGACTCTGCATCCATGCCCGTTCCAGTCGTGCCAGCAAGGTACGGTTGGGCAGGGCGTCGCGCGGATGCACCTTCAATGTCGAAAGACGGTTGTGACTGGCCTGCCGAGCCTGCTCGTCCAGCCCAGTGGGACTGCGATCGATGCTATGGCTGTGGCGTTCGCCGGTATTGAGCAGGGTTACGTCGACTTCAAGCAGGCCGTTAATGTCATAGCTGAAGCGCACGTCCAACGCTTGTATCTCTTCGCTGGGCGTCAAGGTGACATCGAAAGTATCGATCAGAATGTTGTCACGCACCCATGGTCTTTCCCCCTGATAAACCGCAATCCGGATCACCGTTTGTCGAGGATGAGTGGTGTAGTAACGCTCGACTCTGGAGGTTGGAATAATAGTGTTGCGCTCAATGATTGGCGAAAATGCTCCGTCGATATCCTTGCCGCGCATGGTTTCAATCCCCAGCGTATAGGGGCAGACATCCGTCAGGATCAGTTCTTCAACCGCACCGTCCCGCGCCTTGCATGCCGCCTGCGTCGCCGCGCCCAGCGCCACAATGGTGTCCGGGTCGAGATGCCGATAAGGTAGGCGTCCGAACAGCGTGGCAACCATCTGCTGCACCGCCGGCATGCGCGTGGCGCCACCGACCAGCACGAGGCTGTCGAGGTCGCGTGGTTTCAGTCGGGCATCGCGCAAGGCCTGTTCGATGGGTGCGCGCAAGCGGGCCAGCAACGGCTCCCAGATCTTCACCGCAGCGGCTTCATCCAGTTCCCATTCGAACGTTCGCTCGGCGTGGCGCCAGCTCAACTGCTGCGCGCCTTCACCGAGTTTGCATTTCAGCTGTTCCAGCGCATCACCGAGACTGGCCATGGCTTGCGCATCGATCGATGAAGGTGTGAGTTGCCAGTGTTTCAGGCAGGCCTGCAGCAGGGCGGCAGTGAAATCCTCGCCGCCGAGAAAGTTGTCGCCAGTGGAGGCATGCACTTCGATCAACGGCAGCGCGTATTCGAGCACGGTGACGTCGAATGTGCCGCCGCCGAGGTCGAAAATCAGCGTGCGTTCGAATTTCTGCTCGTGCAGGCCGTACGCCATGGCGGCAGCGGTCGGCTCATTGATCAGGCGCGTCACGGACAGCCCGGCCAGTTCGGCGGCGAACAAGGTGCGCTTGCGCTGTTCGTCACTGAAATACGCCGGTACGGAAATGACCGCTTCTGTAACCGGTTGGCCTAGAAACGCTTCCGCGTCCTGCTTGAGTGAGCCAAGCACCAGCGCCGACAATTCTTCCGGGCTGAACCGGCGTGTGCCGAGCTGGATTTGTCGGTCGCTGCCCATGAAGCGCTTGAACGCGGCAGTGGTGCGTTCCGGGTGCGTGGTCAGGCGGGCGCGGGCGGCTTTGCCGACCAGAATCGTATCGTCTTCATCGAGACTGACCACCGACGGTGTCAGTACGTCGCCGAGGGCGTTGGCGATCAGTTCAGCGCGGCCCTCACGCCAGACGGCGATCAGGCTGTTGGTGGTACCAAGGTCGATGCCCAGCAAGGCCGGGCGGAGAAGGGTTGCATCCTGCATGGTTGCTCTCGAAACGGCGCAAAAACCGCGACCCTACAGGCTGCCGCAAACTGTGGCAATTGTTGCTCTGTTGCCAGGCTGTGCAACCGCCGATTCAGGGCAGCATTTTTTTCAGATCCTTGAGCGCCACCGGCCGGCTATGCAGATAGCCCTGATACAAGTGGCAGTCCAATTCTTGCAAAAACGCCAGTTGCGCCGGCGTCTCCACGCCTTCGGCAATGACTTCCAGCTCAAGGCTGCGGGCCATTGCGACGATTGCCCGAATGATCTCCGCGACGTTGGAGTCGGTGGTCGCGTCGCGGATGAACGACTGGTCGATTTTCAACGTGTCTACCGGCAGGCGTTTCAGATAGGTCAGCGATGAATAACCGGTGCCGAAATCGTCCATGGCGAAACTCACTCCGAGCTTTTTCAAACGGCGCATTTTGCTGATGGTGTCTTCCAGGTTCTGAATGACGATGCCTTCGGTGATCTCCAGTTTCAGCAGCGAGCAGGGCAGGCCGTGACTGCTCAGGCTGTGTTCGATGCGTTCGACGAAATCGTTCTGCCGGAACTGCCGTGGGCTGATGTTCACGCACAGGCTGAAGTTGAGCGGGTCGACCCGTTTCAACGCGATCAGTTGTTTGAAGGCGTTGCAGGCTTCATCGAGGATCCAGGTGCCGACTTCGAGAATCAGGCCGCTGTCTTCCAGCACTTTGATGAATTCGGTGGGCGATTGCGCGCCGAGTTCGGGGTGATTCCAGCGCACCAGCGCTTCGGCGCCGATGATGCGATTGTCGCGGGCATCGACCTGCGGTTGAAAGTGCACGTTGAACTCGCCGCGAGACAGCGCCAGACGCAGGTCCGTCTCCATGCGCAGGCGCTCGCTGGCCGCTTTCTGCATGGTGTTGTGATACATCTGCGTGGTGTTGCGCCCGGAATCCTTGGCCCGGTACAGGGCGATGTCGGCGCGTTTGAGCAGGTCGGTCGGGGTCGAACCATGATCGGGAATCAGCGCCACGCCAATGCTCGGCGTTACTTGCAGGCGCTGACCGTCGAGGAACATCGGCTCCGAAAGCAGTTCGCGAATGGTGTCGGCCAGCGCGCGCACTTGTTCGCTGACTTCACTGCGTGAACCCTCAAGCCCACTAAGCAACACCACGAACTCATCGCCACCGAGGCGCGCTACCGTGTCTTCCATGCGCACGCTGGCTTCGAGCCGCGCGGTGATGATTTTCAGCACGGTGTCGCCGACCGGGTGACCGAGGGAATCGTTGATGTGCTTGAAGTGATCGAGGTCGAGAAACAGCAAGGCGCCGCGCAGATTATGGCGCTTGAGCAGGGCGATCTGCTGGCTCAGGCGATCCATCAGCAGGGCGCGGTTGGGCAGGTTGGTCAGCGGGTCGTGGTAGGCCAGGTGACGAATCTGCGCTTCGGCATTCTTCAACAGGCTGACGTCGCGCGCGGTCAGCAGCAGGCACGCGGTTTCGTTAAGGGTGATCGGCTCGACCGAGACTTCCACCGTGAGCAGTTCGCCGCGCTTGTTGCGCCCGAGCATTTCCTGATGATGCACGCGGCCCTTGATCTGCAGTTCGGCGAGTAGCGTCGAGCGCTGTTTTTCTTCGGCCCAGATGCCCACCTGGTAAACGGTTTTGCCCACCACTTCGTCGGCGCGGTAACCGGTGAGGCGACAGAAGCCGTCGTTGACCTCCAGATATCGCCCGGTGTCGCGCTCGGTGATGGTGATGGCGTCGGGACTGGAGTGAAACGCCTTGGCGAATTTTTCCTCGCTGGCCTTCAGTGCCGCTTCCGAGCGTTGTTGCTGGGTGATGTCGCGCAAGGTGGTGACGATGCACGGCTGATCACCAACGCTGATCTGCCGGCTGGAAATCACGCAGGTCAGCGACTGGCCGTCCTTGTGCTGAACCAGAATGGCCACGTTGCTCAGGCCTTGTTCACGAATGACCCGTTCGATGCGTTGCAGGCTTTTTGCCGAGGCGTCCCACAGGCCGATTTCTTCAGCGGTGTGGCCGATCACATCGGCGGCGCTCCAGCCAAAGGTCTGGCTGAAGCTGGAGTTGATCTCGATGAATTCCCCGGTTTCCTGACGCGTTACGCAAATCGGATCGGGGCTGACCTGAAACAACGTGGCGAATTTCTCTTCCGAGGCCACCAGCCGCTGCTCGCGCTCGACCTGATCGGTGATGTCCAACAGCGTGCCGGCCATGCGCAGCGGCGCGCCGTTTTCGTCACGATAGAGGCGCGCGCGGCTTTCCAGATAGCGCGAGCTGCCGTCGGGCAATTGCACGCGATAGGTCAGTTGATAATTGCCCGCCGGGCCTTCGCGCAGGCTTCGGTAGGCATCGCGCATGGTGTCGCGCTCGTCGCCCGGTACGCCTTCGAAAAACTCCTCGAATGACTCGTGAAACGGAATCGGTTCCAGCCCGTGCAATTGCGCGGCGCGCGCCGAGCCGTAAAGCATGCCGCTGGGGATGTGCCAGTCCCAGGTGCCGAGTTGCGCTGAATCCAGCGCCAGGTCGAGGCGTTCCTGGCTGTCCTTCAAGGCCAGTTCGGCGGCTTTGCGCTCGGTGGTGTCGAGGAACGTGCTGAGCAGATAGGGCTGGCCTTCGAGCTCGACCTTTTGCGCGCTGAGGATGCCATCGTGGACCTGGCCGTTGCTGGCACGGAACTGCACTTCCATGCTGATCAGTTCACCCTTGGCCTTGGTTTTCTTCACCAGTTCGGCGCGTTGTTCCGGGTGCACCCACAAGCCAAGCTCCAGCGTGGTGCGGCCGATGGCGCTTTGCACCGGCCAGCCGAACAGGCTTTCGAAATACTGATTGGCCTCGCTGATCAGACCGTCCTCCTGACGGGTGAGCAGAACCATGTTCGGGCATAGATGGAAAAGTGTAGCGAAACGTTTCTCCGAGCTGCTGAGGGCTTGCTCGCGTTGGCGTTGGTGGGTGATTTCGCGAATCACCCCGATCATTCGGGGCCGGCCGTTTTTGTCCGGCAGCAGGCTGCCGCTGATCTCCAGCCAGTGCAGGCTGCCGTCGGGCCAGCGGATGCGGTGGTGCATCGCCTGCTCCAGCGGTGCGCCGGCGATTACCGCGTGGAAGGCGCGCACGGTTTTCGCGCGGTCTTCCGGCGGCAACAGGTCGAGGTATTCAAGGTCTGCCGGAAGCGGCTGCCGTGGATCGAAACCGAACAACGCCTGCGTGCCGCGCGACCAACTGATCTGCCCGCGCTCGATGTCCCAATACCAGGCACCGAGCCGCGCGCCGTTGAGCGCGGCGAGCAATTGCGGCGCGCTTTCCCAGCTCTGCTCGGAATGGCGCGGATCAACAGCCTGGATTCGCGGCATCGGCGGAATTCGGTCAACAGATTTCGGCATTGTCAGCGGGCCTTGAGCTGAGTGGCGTGAGGCACAGGAGCGGCTCTATAGGAGTAGCACAAGTCAGGCCGGGATCCCTGGCCGATCGATTTGTGCGTCCAGCAGGGCCATGAAGGCTCTTGCTGCGTTCGATAGCGTCCGTTCGGTGTGCAAGATATAGCCTAGCTGGCGAGTGAGCTGTATGCCCGGCAATGCGATGCTTGCCACTTGTTCGTCGAGCATGGTGCGCGGCAGCACGCTCCAGGCCAAGCCGATGGAGACCATCATCTTGATGGTTTCCAGGTAGTTGGTGCTCATGGCGATGTTCGGCGTCAGGCCTTGGGCTTCGAACAAACGCTGGACGATGTGATGGGTAAAGGTGTTGCCACCAGGGAAAACCGCCGGATGGCCGGCAATGTCGGCCAGACTGACGGCGCCGTTGTTGATCAGCGAGTGCTCCGGCGCCACGACAAAATCCAGCGGGTCGTCCCAAACCGGGGTGGCTTTGACCAGCGTGTGCGGCTCCGGCGCCAGCGTGATAACTGCCAGTTCTGCACGGCCGTGGAGAATTTCCTCGTAGGCCACTTCCGAATCGAGGAACTGAATATCCAGCGCGACCTGTGGGTAGCGGCGGGTGAACTCCCTTAATAAGGGCGGCAAGCGATGCAGGCCGATGTGGTGACTGGTGGCCAGGGTCAGGCGACCGCTGACTTCGCCGGTGAGGTTGGTCAGGGCCCGGCGGGTGTCGTCAAGCACGTTGAGAATCTGATAAGCCCTTGGCAACAGGGCGCGGCCGGCCTCGGTCAGGCCAACTTCGCGGCCCAGTCGGTCGAACAGGCGCACCTTTAATTGTTGCTCAAGCCCGGCGATGCGTTTGCTGATTGCCGGTTGGGTCAGGTGCAGGCGTTCGCCAGCGCCCGAGAAGCTGCCAGTCTCGGCGATGGCGATAAAAGCGTTCAGGTTAGCCAGATCCATGTCGCATTCCAGTTGGTTATCCAAAGCATAAAAAATATGAATTTGAGTTATTTAATCTAACCCCATAGGATCGGCCTCACAAGCCAAAGGGTTATTGATAAGCCCAGGGCATAGAAACAAGCTGATGAGGAACCGTCTGATGGCCGGCAAAACGCTGTACGACAAGCTCTGGGATTCGCATTTGGTCAAGCAGCGCGACGATGGCTCTGCGCTGATCTACATCGACCGTCACATCATTCACGAAGTGACCTCGCCGCAAGCCTTCGAAGGCTTGCGTCTGGCCGGGCGCAAGCCGTGGCGCATCGATGCCAACATCGCGACCCCGGACCACAACGTACCGACTACGCCGGAGCGCAAGGGCGGCATTGAAGCCATTGCCGATCAGGTTTCGCGTTTGCAGGTGCAGACCCTCGACGACAACTGCGATGAATACGGCATCGTCGAGTTCAAGATGAACGACGTTCGCCAGGGCATCGTCCACGTGATCAGCCCGGAGCAGGGCGCGACCTTGCCGGGCATGACCGTGGTCTGCGGCGACTCGCACACCTCCACCCATGGTGCATTCGGTGCATTGGCACACGGCATCGGCACCTCCGAGGTCGAGCATGTGCTCGCTACTCAGTGCCTGGTCGCCAAGAAAATGAAAAACATGCTGGTGCGCGTCGAAGGCCAATTGCCGTTCGGCGTGACCGCCAAGGACATCGTCCTTGCGGTGATCGGCAAGATCGGCACCGCCGGCGGTAACGGCCACGCCATCGAATTCGCCGGCAGCGCGATCCGCGATCTGTCCGTCGAAGGCCGCATGACCATTTGCAACATGTCCATTGAAGCCGGCGCCCGCGTGGGTCTGGTGGCGGCGGACCAGAAGACCATCGACTACGTCAAAGGTCGTCCATTCGCGCCGAAGGGCGAGCAGTGGGACATGGCCGTCGAAGCCTGGAAAGATCTGGTCTCCGACGCCGACGCGAAATTCGACACCGTGGTCGAGCTCGACGCCGCGCAAATCAAGCCGCAAGTCAGCTGGGGCACTTCCCCGGAGATGGTTTTGGCCGTTGATCAGAACGTGCCTGATCCGGCTAAAGAGATGGATCTGGTCAAGCGCGACTCAATCGTCCGCGCCTTGAAATACATGGGGCTGACCGCCAATCAGGCGATCACCGACATTCAGCTCGATCGCGTGTTCATCGGTTCCTGCACCAACTCGCGCATCGAAGATCTGCGCGCCGCTGCAGTGATCGCCAAGGGCCGCAAGGTGGCCTCGACCATCAAGCAGGCAATCGTCGTGCCGGGCTCGGGTCTGGTGAAAGCGCAGGCTGAAGCCGAAGGTCTGGACAAGATTTTCCTCGAAGCCGGTTTCGAATGGCGTGAGCCGGGTTGCTCGATGTGCCTGGCGATGAACCCGGACCGTTTGGAGTCCGGCGAGCATTGCGCCTCGACCTCCAACCGCAACTTCGAAGGCCGTCAGGGCGCTGGTGGCCGCACTCACCTGGTCAGCCCGGCCATGGCGGCGGCAGCAGCGGTGAACGGCCGTTTCATCGACGTTCGTGAATTGATCTAAAGGAGCGCAGCATGAAAGCTTTTACCCAGCACACTGGTCTTGTCGCGCCTCTGGATCGTGCCAACGTCGACACCGATCAGATCATTCCCAAGCAGTTCCTGAAATCGATCAAACGCACTGGCTTCGGTCCGAACCTGTTCGACGAGTGGCGTTATCTGGATGTCGGCCAGCCGTATCAGGACAACTCCAAGCGCCCGTTGAACAAGGATTTCGTGCTCAACGCCGAGCGTTATCAAGGCGCCAGCGTGTTGCTCGCCCGCGAGAACTTCGGCTGCGGTTCGAGCCGTGAACACGCGCCGTGGGCGCTGGAAGAGTACGGTTTCCGTAGCATCATCGCGCCGAGCTACGCCGACATCTTCTTCAACAACAGCTTCAAGAACGGCCTGCTTCCGATCATCCTCAGCGATGCGGAAGTTGATGAACTGTTCAAGCAGGTTGAAGCCGAGCCGGGTTATCAATTGCACGTCGACCTGCAAGCGCAGACCGTGACCCGTCCGGACGGCAAGGTCTACAGCTTTGAGATTGATGCGTTCCGCAAGCACTGCCTGCTCAATGGTCTGGACGATATCGGCCTGACCCTGCAGGACGGCGATGCGATCGCGACGTTCGAGGCCAAGCATCGGGTCAGCCAGCCGTGGTTGTTTCGCGACGCGTAAGCAAGATTTGAGATTGATGCAGTCAGGGCTGACCTCTTCGCGAGCAAGCCCGCTCCCACAGGGGAACGCATTTCAAAGATGGGAGCGACGGTGCGACGATTCGACCTGCTCGCGAAGGCGGTAGCTCAAACAACACAAATGCCAGGAAATGACCATGACCAGGACCGCCCAGCACACCCAGGTCGTCCAGAAGCAATTCGGCGACCAGGCCGCCGCTTACCTGAGCAGCGCCGTTCACGCCCAAGGCAGTGAATTCGCGCTGCTGCAGGCTGAGCTGGCCGGGCAGGGCGGGGCGCGCGTGCTCGATCTGGGGTGCGGTGCCGGTCATGTGAGTTTTCATGTGGCACCGCTGGTCAGGGAAGTGGTGGCTTACGATCTGTCGCAGCAAATGCTCGATGTGGTTGCCGGCGCCGCCGTCGATCGCGGCTTGAGCAACATCGTTACCGTCAACGGCGCAGCCGAGCGCTTGCCGTTTGCCGATGGCGAGTTCGATTTTGTGTTCAGCCGGTATTCGGCGCATCACTGGAGCGACCTCGGCCTGGCCTTGCGCGAAGTGCGCCGGGTGCTCAAACCGGGCGGGGTGGCAGCGTTCGTTGATGTGTTGTCACCGGGCAGCCCGTTGTTCGACACTTACCTGCAAAGCGTTGAAGTGCTGCGCGACACCAGTCATGTCCGCGACTACTGCGCCGCCGAGTGGCTGCGCCAGGTCAGCGAGGCCGGTCTGCATGTGCGCAGCACCACGCGTCAGCGCCTGCGTCTGGAGTACAGCAGTTGGGTCGAGCGCATGCGTACGCCCGATGTCATGCGCGCAGCGATCCGCCAGTTGCAGCAGTCGATGGGCAACGAAGTGCGCGAGTATTTTGAAATTGATGCCGATGGCTCGTTCAGTACCGATGTAATCGTACTGATGGCTGAGCGATAAGCATTTTTCCGGGCGCGCCGGTGAAGGCGCACCGCTTGAAGACACGAGGAAAGCATGAGCAAGCAGATTCTGATTCTCCCGGGTGACGGTATCGGTCCGGAAATCATGGCCGAAGCGGTCAAGGTGCTGGAGTTGGCCAATGACAAGTACAGCCTGGGCTTCGAGCTGAGTCACGACGTGATCGGTGGCGCGGCCATCGACAAGCACGGCGTGCCATTGGCCGACGAAACCCTGGATCGCGCCCGCGCTGCCGACGCCGTGCTGCTGGGGGCGGTCGGTGGCCCGAAATGGGACACCATCGAGCGTGACATCCGTCCTGAGCGCGGCCTGCTGAAGATCCGTGCGCAACTGGGCCTGTTCGGCAACCTGCGCCCGGCCATCCTGTATCCGCAACTGGCCGACGCCTCGAGCCTGAAGCCGGAAATCGTCGCCGGCCTGGACATCCTCATCGTCCGTGAGCTGACCGGCGGTATTTACTTCGGTGCGCCGCGCGGCACCCGTACGCTGGACAACGGCGAGCGTCAGTCCTACGACACCCTGCCGTACAGCGAAAGCGAAATCCGCCGCATCGCTCGTGTCGGTTTCGACATGGCCATGGTTCGTGGCAAGAAGCTGTGCTCGGTGGACAAGGCCAACGTGCTGGCGTCCAGCCAACTGTGGCGTGAAGTGGTCGAGCAAGTAGCCAAAGACTATCCAGAGGTCGAGCTGAGCCACATGTACGTCGACAACGCCGCCATGCAACTGGTGCGTGCACCGAAGCAGTTCGACGTGATCGTCACCGACAATATGTTCGGCGACATTCTCTCCGACGAAGCGTCGATGCTCACCGGCTCCATCGGCATGCTGCCGTCGGCCTCGCTGGACTCCAACAACAAGGGCATGTACGAGCCTTGCCACGGCTCCGCTCCGGACATCGCAGGCCAAGGCATTGCCAACCCGTTGGCGACCATCCTTTCGGTGTCGATGATGCTGCGTTACAGCTTCAATCTGCACGACGCCGCCGATGCCATCGAGAAAGCCGTCAGCGTTGTGCTCGATCAGGGCTTGCGCACCGGCGATATCCATTCGGCCGGTTGTACCAAAGTCGGTACGCAGCAAATGGGCGACGCAGTAGTCGCCGCGCTGCGGAATCTGTAATCTCTCGGGCCCGCTGCGAAATTCAATACAAAGCAGCGGCCCACTTTTCAAGAAGGTGTAGTTGCGATGAAACGTGTAGGTCTGATCGGTTGGCGCGGGATGGTCGGTTCCGTGCTCATGCAGCGGATGCTGGAAGAGCAGGATTTCGATCTTATCGAGCCGGTGTTTTTCACCACGTCCAATGTCGGTGGCCAAGGCCCGTCCGTGGGCAAGGACATTGCTCCGCTCAAGGATGCTTACAGCATTGACGAGCTGAAGACCCTCGACGTGATCCTGACCTGCCAGGGCGGCGACTACACCAGCGAAGTATTCCCCAAGCTGCGCGAAGCCGGCTGGCAGGGTTACTGGATCGACGCGGCGTCGAGCCTGCGCATGAACGACGACGCGGTGATCATTCTCGACCCGGTCAACCGCAAGGTCATCGACCAGCAACTGGATGCGGGCACCAAGAACTACATCGGCGGCAATTGCACCGTCAGCCTGATGCTGATGGGCCTGGGCGGTCTGTTCGAAGCCGGTCTGGTCGAGTGGATGAGCGCCATGACGTATCAGGCGGCTTCCGGTGCCGGCGCGCAGAATATGCGTGAACTGATCAAGCAGATGGGCGCGACTCACGCCGCTGTCGCCGACCAACTGGCCGACCCGGCCAGTGCGATCCTCGACATCGATCGTCGCGTGGCCGACGCCATGCGCAGCGAAGCGTACCCAACCGAAAACTTCGGCGTACCGCTGGCTGGCAGCCTGATCCCATGGATCGACAAGGAACTGCCGAACGGTCAGAGCCGCGAGGAGTGGAAGGCACAGGCCGAGACCAACAAAATTCTCGGTCGCTTCAAAAGCCCGATCCCGGTCGACGGCATCTGCGTGCGCATCGGTGCCATGCGCTGCCACAGCCAGGCGCTGACCATCAAGCTGAACAAAGACGTACCGATCGCCGATATCGAAGGGCTGATCAGCCAGCACAATCCGTGGGTCAAGCTGGTACCGAACAACCGCGAGATCAGCATGCAGGAGCTGAGCCCGACCAAGGTCACCGGCACTCTGAATGTCCCGGTCGGTCGTCTGCGCAAGCTGAACATGGGGTCGCAATTCGTCGGTGCCTTCACCGTTGGCGACCAGCTGCTGTGGGGCGCGGCCGAACCGCTGCGCCGCATGCTGCGGATTCTGCTGGAGCGTTGATCGCTTTAAGCAATGAAAAACCCGTGCCTTGAGAAAGGCGCGGGTTTTTTATGCCCGAAATTTGTCGGGTGAGTGTGCCGGCCTCTTCGCGAGCAAGCCCGCTCCCACATGGGAATGCAATTGAAGTGTGGGAGCGGGCTTGCTCGCGAAGGCGTCCGAACGGCCACCGCAAACCCTGCAGAAATTGCCTGCATGGCAGCCACCCGGTAAAGTGCCGCTCCCCCCGTTTTGCCAGAGGTAGCTCCATGACCCAGACTTTCGATATCGCCGTTATCGGCGCCACCGGTACTGTCGGCGAAACCCTCGTACAGATTCTCGAAGAGCGCGACTTTCCGGTCGGCAATCTGCACCTCTTGGCCAGCAGTGAATCGGCCGGCAGCTCGGTGCTGTTCCGCAACAAGAATGTGCGCGTGCGCGAGGTCGACGAGTTCGATTTCAGCAAAGTCAGACTGGCGTTCTTCGCTGCCGGCGCTGCGGTGTCGCTGAGCTATGCGGCGCGCGCCCATGCCGCCGGGTGCTCATTGATCGACCTGTCCGGCGCCTTGCCGGCCGATCAGGCGCCGCAGGTGGTGCCGGAGGCCAATGCCGATATTCTCGCCAGTCTGAAAAGCCCATTCCAGGTCAGCAGCCCAAGCCCGTCGGCCACTGCGCTTGCCGTGGTGCTGGCGCCGCTGCTTGGTCTGCTCGATCTGCAATACGTCAACGTCAGCGCCAATCTGGCCGTTTCTGCGCAAGGTCGCGAGGCGGTAACCGAGCTCGCGCGACAGACCGCCGAACTGCTGAACATGCGCCCGCTGGAACCGACCTTCTTCGATCGGCAAATGGCTTTCAACCTGCTGGCGCAGGTCGGCACGCCGGATGCGCAAGGCCATACGCTGCTGGAAAAACGTCTGGTGCGTGAGCTGCGCCAGGTCCTGGCGAAACCTTTATTGAAGATTTCTGCCACTTGCGTTCAAGCCCCGGTGTTTTTTGGCGATAGCTTTAGCGTGACCTTGCAGTCGGGCAGCGCTGTTGACCTGGAAAAGGTCAACGCAGCGCTCGAGGCCGCACCGGGTATCGAACTGGTTGAGGCTGGCGATTATCCGACCGCTGTCGGCGATGCGGTGGGGCAGGACGTGGTTTATGTCGGCCGCGTGCGCAGCGGCGTCGACGACCCGGCGGAACTAAATCTCTGGCTGACGTCAGATAACGTACGCAAAGGCGCGGCCCTCAATGCCGTGCAACTGGCTGAGTTGTTGATAAAAGGCCTGCTGTAAAAGATACTTGGCAACAATTTGTCGACTGATTCTAGGTGAGCGCTATGCTTGCCCGGAGCGCGTCGATGACGAGTCACCCTCCGGGACTTTCCGGGGCAGCACAGAAATGATCGCGCGCGGCGACTTCCGTCGTCGCGTGCAATGCCTTACGGCAGCGGTATTCAAAAGCTTCTCGCTGGCCGAGGAACGTTCAAACAAAGGATGAGGCTATGGTTCAAGTTCGCAAACTGGTGTTAGCAATAGCGGCCGCCTCGGCGCTGTCCTCCGGTATGGCGCATGCCCTCGGGCTCGGGGAGCTGACCCTGAAGTCGACCCTGAACCAGCCGTTGGTGGCTGAAATCGAGCTGCTCGACGTCAAGGATCTCACCGCCGCCGAGGTGGTGCCGAGCCTGGCTTCACCTGAAGACTTCGCCAAGGCAGGCGTTGATCGTCAGGCCTTTCTCAATGATCTGACGTTCACTCCGGTGCTCAACGCCAACGGCAAAAGCGTGTTGCGCGTGACGTCGAGCCAGCCGCTGTCGGAACCGATGGTGAAGTTTCTTGTGCAGGTGATGTGGCCCAATGGCCGCTTGCTGCGTGACTACAGCGTACTGCTCGATCCGTCGAAGTTCTCGCCGCAGACCGCTGATGCCGCCGCGCAACCGGCGCCGTCGCAGACCATCACTGCGCCGACCACTGGCGCTACCCATCGCAATCAGTACACCACCACCCCGCGCGACACCCTGTGGGAAATCGCCGCGAAAGCGCGCAACGGCGGCTCGGTGCAGCAGACCATGCTGGCGATCCAGGCACTCAATCCAGATGCATTCATCGACGGCAACATCAACCGTCTGAAGACCGGCCAAGTGCTGCGTCTGCCGGACCCGGTGCAAAGCACGGCGCTGCCGCAATCGGCCGCCATCGCTGAAGTGGCAGCGCAGAACGAAGCCTGGCGTCAGGGCCGTCGTTATGTGGCCAAGCCTGGCACCGGTCAGCAGCAGCTGGATGCGACCAATCGCGGCCGTGGCAATGCTGGTGCGGCGTCGAACACTCAGGACAACCTGAGCCTGGTCTCGGCCGAAAGCGCCAAGCCCGGCGCGAAAGGCCCGGCGGGCGACGCCAAGGCGCTGAGCAACAAACTGGCGATCACTCAGGAAAACCTCGACACGACCCGTCGTGACAACGAGGAACTGAAAAGCCGCATGGCTGATCTTCAGAGCCAACTGGACAAGCTGCAAAAGCTCATCGAGCTGAAGAACAATCAACTGGCGAAGATGCAGGCTGACGGCGCGGGCGCTGCGCCTGGCGCCAATGCTGCCGTGCCGCCGGTACCGGCGATTACTGCCGAACTGGCCGCGACTCCGCCAGCCACCCCGGCCGACGCTGCAGCGGCTTCACCCACCCCGGAATCGGCCATTGCGCCACCAGCGGAAACACCGGTTGAGCCGGTTGTCGAGCCAGTGGTCGAAACCACACCGGCTGCTGCTGACGATGACAAAGCTTTCAACGAACTGCTGACCAATCCGATCCTGCTCGGCCTGATCGGCGGCGGTGCGGTGGTTCTGCTGCTCCTGCTATTGCTGCTGGCGCGTCGCCGCAAAGCTCAGCAGGAAGCCGAAAAGCACCTGCGCATGGCCCGCGCTCTGGCTGAAGAGCAGGAGTTCTCCGCTGAGCAGGATCTGCCGGAAAGCAGTTTTTCGGGCCTGGAAACTCCGGCAGCCAGCGTCAAGCTCAATACGCCAGCTCCTGCTCCTGCTCCTGCACCGGTCGTTGCTCCGGTGGTGATGACCACTCCGATCGCCGCGCCTCTGGTGGCTCCGGCGGGTGAGCGCTCGGACGACGTGCTCGACAAGGCGCAATCGCACATCAATGCCGGTCGCCTGAACCAGGCCGCCGCGCTGCTGGAAGAAGGTGTCAGCCTCGAGCCGGAACGCAGTGATCTGCGCCTGAAACTGATGGAAGTCTACGGCCAGCAGGGCGATCGCGATGCGTTCGTCGCGCAAGAGCGTCAGTTGGTCGCCAACGGCGACAACTTTGCCAAGGTCGAAGCGCTGAAAAGCCGCTTCCCGGCCATGGCCGTGGTCGCTGCCGGTGGGCTTGCGGCTGCCGCCGTCGCCGCAGAGCTCGATGCGCAATACGTCAAGGAACTGCTGCAGGACGAGCCGCAAACGCCTGAGCCTGCGGCTGATGATCTGGACACCGCGTTCGATTTGAGCCTGGACGATCTCGACAACATCACCCCGGTCGACCCTGCGCCAGTGGTTGAGCCAGAAGCACCGGTCGAGCTGGATGCATTTCCGGCGGAAGACGATCTGAGTTTCGCCTCGGTGCTGCAAGAACAGACCGAGATGAAAGAGAATCTCGACGATCTGTCGGACTTCGATCTGGACATGGATCTCGGCGCCGAGCCATCGCCAACTACGCTGGCTGAAGATGACTTCCTGCTGGATCTGGATGACGGCGTGAAGGACTTGCCACCGGTCGAGACGCCGGTAGTTGCTGACGTGCCTCAGGACGATCTGGAGTTGCCTGCCGATTTCGACTTGTCGCTGGCCGACGAAATGGACAGCAACCCAGCCGCCGAGCCGGATGCCTTTGCGGCCGAGCTGGACGACGTCAACGCCGAGCTGGATCGCCTGTCGCAAAGCATGGCCGAACCGAGCTTCACTGAAGCGGACGCAGCGTTGGGTGATGATTTGGGCGAGGACGATTTCGACTTCCTCGCCGGTACTGACGAAGCGGCGACCAAACTCGATCTGGCTCAGGCTTATATCGACATGGGCGATGCCGACGGTGCGCGTGACATTCTCAACGAAGTCTTGACCGAGGGTGACGAGAAGCAGCGGGGCGAGGCCAAGGAAATGCTGTCCAGTCTGGCGTAAGTTCAGCGGTAAACAACAAGCGGCAGCCCGGTGGGGCTGCCGTTTTTGTTTGAGTCACTGGAATCAGAAAATCGCAGCCTTCGGCAGTTCCTGCAGAGGGCGCATTCCCGTGCAGGAGTTGCCGAAGGCTGCGATCTTTTGATCTGAAACTGGCATCCCCGGCCCACCGCCTTATAATGCCCGCCTTTGCAAAATCAGCAGGCTGGCCCACCTTGGCAAACATAGATAACCCGGTCGCCGAAATGGCGCCCGACGGCTTTTACCGCGTCGCGCTGGGCGTTGAGTATAAAGGCTCGCGTTACAGCGGCTGGCAGCGCCAACTGACCGGCGTGGCGACGGTGCAGGAAGAGCTTGAAAAGGCCTTGTCCAAAGTCGCCAATTCGCCGGTTTCGCTGCAGTGCGCCGGGCGTACCGACGCTGGCGTGCATGCGTGCGGTCAAGTGGTGCACTTCGACACCTTGGTCGATCGCTCGCTGAAAGCCTGGGTCATGGGCGCCAACATCAATCTGCCCCACGACATCAGTGTCAGTTGGGCCAGGGTCATGCCGGCACATTTTCACGCCCGCTTCAAAGCCATCGCCCGGCGTTATCGCTATGTGATCTATAACGATCAGATTCGCCCTGCGCACCTCAACGAAGAAATCACCTGGAATCACCGTCCGCTCGACGCTGCGCGCATGGCCGAGGCCGCGCAGTACCTGATCGGTACCCACGACTTCAGCGCGTTCCGGGCCGGTCAGTGCCAGGCCAAGTCGCCGATCAAGAAAATGCATCACCTGCGTGTGACTCGTCACGGCAAGATGATCGTGCTCGACATCCGTGCCAATGCTTTCCTTCACCACATGGTGCGCAATATTGCCGGTGTGCTGATGACCATCGGTGCCGGTGAGCGACCGGTGGAGTGGATGAAGGAAGTGCTTGAAAGTCGCGAGCGCCGCTCCGGCGGGGTGACTGCGCATCCATACGGGCTGTATCTGGTTCAGGTCGAGTACCACGACGAATTCCCGTTGCCCGAGCGTTTTATCGGGCCACATTTCCTTACGGGTTTCTCCGAACTTGACGGCTGACGCCCTTGAACGCTTTTGTTACCATCCGGGACGTTTTCGATTTTGCCTTGAGGTTTTCCTGACATGTCAGCCGTTCGCAGCAAGATCTGCGGCATTACCCGCATCGAAGATGCGCTGGCCGCCGTCGAAGCCGGTGCCGATGCGATCGGTCTGGTGTTTTACGCCAAGAGCCCGCGAGCGGTGAATGTGCAGCAGGCGCGGGCGATCATCAAGGCGTTGCCGCCGTTCGTCACCACCGTGGGATTGTTCGTCAATGCCAGTCGTTGTGAGCTTGGAGAAATTCTCGATGCCGTGCCGCTGGATCTGCTGCAGTTCCATGGCGACGAAAGCGCGCAGGAGTGCGAAGGCTGGCACCGTCCCTACATCAAAGCGCTGCGTGTGAAAGCGGGTGATGACATTGCCGCTGCCTGCGATGCCTTTCCCGGCACCAGTGGCGTGCTGCTCGACACGTTTGTCGAAGGGGTGCCCGGCGGAACCGGCGAGGCGTTTGACTGGTCACTGATTCCGCAACACCTGAGCAAGCCGCTGATTCTGGCCGGTGGTCTGACCCCGCAGAACGTTGCCGACGCGGTAGCGCGGGTCAAGCCTTACGCAGTGGATGTCAGCGGCGGGGTAGAGGCGAGCAAAGGCATCAAGGATCACCACAAGATTCGCGCATTCATCAACGCGGTGCGCGGCAATACATCGCCGATGTGACGGCTGGCAGTCTGCCGCCGTCCATCAATGCACTTGCACAAAGCAGGCGCGGCTGAGGGTTGCTGAAGCGTACGCAGGTCATGTTTCGCGCTGACCGCGACCCTTTATCAACCATCGCCAACACATGAATTTAGCTCAAGGGCATACACGGGGCTGCGAACCAGAGCGTTCGGGCCGCCGGTACTGGAGAAAGAAAGCATGAGCAACTGGTTAGTAGACAAACTGATCCCTTCGATCATGCGCTCGGAGGTCAAGAAGAGCTCGGTGCCTGAAGGTCTATGGCACAAATGCCCATCCTGCGAGGCGGTGTTGTACCGGCCGGAGCTGGAAAAGACCCTGGACGTTTGCCCCAAGTGCAACCATCACATGCGTATCGGCGCACGTGCGCGCATCGACATCTTCCTCGACCCGGAAGGCCGCAACGAACTGGGTGCTGACCTGGAACCGGTTGACCGTCTGAAATTCCGCGACGGCAAGAAGTACAAGGATCGTCTGGTTGCCGCGCAAAAGCAGACCGGCGAAAAAGACGCGCTGATCTCGGTGAGCGGTACGTTGCAGGGCATGCCTGTAGTGGTTTCGGCGTTCGAATTCAATTTCATGGGGGGGTCCATGGGCGCCATCGTCGGTGAGCGCTTCGTTCGTGCTGCCAACTACGCGCTGGAAAACCGCTGCCCGATGATCTGCTTCGCCGCTTCCGGTGGCGCGCGTATGCAGGAAGCGCTGATCTCGCTGATGCAGATGGCCAAGACTTCGGCCGTGCTGGCACGTCTGCGTGAAGAAGGTATTCCGTTCATCTCGGTGCTTACCGACCCGGTCTACGGCGGTGTTTCCGCCAGTCTGGCGATGCTCGGCGACGTCATCGTCGGCGAGCCGAAAGCCCTGATCGGCTTCGCCGGCCCGCGTGTGATCGAGCAGACCGTGCGCGAGAAACTGCCGGAAGGCTTCCAGCGTAGCGAGTTCCTGCTGGAGCACGGCGCGATCGACATGATCATTCACCGTCAGGAGCTGCGCCCGCGTCTGGGTAACCTGCTGGCACAGATGACCGGTAAACCGACGCCGAAATTCGTCGCCGCGCCAATCGAGCCGATCGTGGTGCCGCCGGTGCCTGCCAACGTATGACCCAGCGCACCCTTGGTGAATGGCTCGCCTACCTCGAGCAGTTGCATCCGTCGGCCATCGACATGGGCCTGGAGCGTTCGCAACAGGTAGCGTCCCGCATGGGGCTGGGCCAGCCGGCGCCTCGGGTGATCACGGTCACCGGCACCAACGGCAAGGGGTCAACCTGCGCTTTCGTGGCTTCTTTGCTGCGTGCGCAGGGCCTGAGCGTTGGTGTCTACAATTCTCCGCACCTGCTGCGTTACAACGAGCGGGTGCAGCTCAATGGCGTCGAAGCCACTGACGCGCAGCTGTGCGAAGCCTTTGCTGCGGTCGAGGCGGGCCGCGGCGACACTTCCCTGACTTACTTCGAAATGGGCACCCTGGCGGCGTTCTGGCTGTTTCAGCAGTCTGCGCTGGACGCTGTGGTGCTTGAGGTTGGTCTGGGCGGGCGCTTGGACACGGTCAATGTGGTTGATGCCGATATCGCGCTGGTCACCAGCATTGGCGTCGATCATGCCGATTATCTGGGCGATACCCGCGAATCCGTAGCCTACGAGAAGGCTGGAATTTTCCGTCAGGGCAAGCCTGCGTTATGTGGCGATCTGAATCCTCCGCAACCGCTGCTCGACAAGGCACGTGAACTGGCTTGCCCGTTTTTCCTCCGCGGTCGCGATTTCGACCTCGGCATCACCGAGCGGCACTGGCAGTGGCGCGGCACCGATGTGCAGGGCCAAATAGTCGAGCTGCACGACTTGCCGTTGCTAGACCTGCCGATGGAGAACGCCGCGCTGGCGCTGCAAGCTTACCTGCTGACAGGTTTGCCTTGGAATGCGGTGCAGATTGGTGCGGCTTTGCAGGCGACGCGCGTGGTCGGGCGCCTCGATCGTCGTTCGTTCGAATGGCACGGCAAGCGCCTGAATGTCCTGCTGGATGTTGGCCACAATCCGCATGCCGCTGAATACCTCGCTCGGCGTCTGGCGGCGCGGCCGCCAGCTGGCAGGCGCCTGGCGGTGTTCGGGCTACTGGCGGACAAGGATCTCGATGGTGTTGTTGGCGAGTTGAATGCTAGTGTCGCGCACTGGGCTGTCGCGCCGCTGGATTCGCCGCGCTCGCGCCCCGTGGCTGAGCTTGAGGCAGCGCTGCAGAACCTTGGTGCTTCGGTTGCGTCTTACGACAGCGTCGCGGCGGCTCTGGAAGGGCAGTGTGCGGTAGCTACCAGCGACGACGAGATTCTTTTGTTCGGATCATTTTATTGTGTCGCCGAAGCCCTTGAATGGCTGGCTCGGTGCTCCACGGAGGAAGCGGCAAATGGCTTTGCTGGATAAAGCGTACAAGCAGCGCATGGTTGGTGCGCTGGTGCTGGTGGCGCTGGCGGTGATCTTCCTGCCGATGCTGTTTTCCCGTCAGGACGAGCAGCGTCAGGTGACCGTCGAGGCCCCGGCTGCGCCTCAGCCTTCGGCCATGCCCCAAGTGCAAATGGACCCGGTTGCCGTTCCTGAGCCGCAGGCTTTACCGCAAGAGCCTGTGCCGACTGACGAAGAAGTCGCTGAAGAAGCGGCGCCTGCTGCTCCGGCTGCTCCGGCGCCGACCATCCCTGCTCAAATTGCCCGGCCGGCAACGCCGCCGCCAGTGGCCAAGCCTATACCTGCGCCGGCCCAGCCGATCACCTCAGCCGCGAACAAGCCTGACGCTACGCAAAGCCGCGTCGATGCCAACGGTCTGTCGGTGAGCTGGTCGGTGCAACTGGCCAGTCTGTCGAGTCGTGCCAGCGCCGAAAGCCTGCAGAAAAACCTGCGCAGCCAAGGCTATAACGCCTACATTCGCTCGGCCGATGGCAAGAATCGGGTGTTCGTCGGGCCGCTGATCGAGCGCGCCGAAGCCGATCGTCTGCGCGATCTGCTGAGCCGACAGCAGAACCTCAAGGGCTTTGTTGTCCGTTTCCAGCCTGAACGTGGCTGAAATCTATCACCTCGATTGAAAAGCACTGACAATCGCAGCTTACCGACAGCCATGCGCTCTGCTAAAATGCGCCGCCTTATCCGTCTGTAGGCTGCACTGTGCCATTTACCTGGGTTGACTGGGCGATCGTTGCAATCATCGCCATCTCCGCTTTGATCAGTCTGAGCCGCGGCTTCGTAAAGGAAGCGTTATCGCTGCTGACCTGGATCATCGCAGGAGCGGTTGCCTGGATGTTTGGTGGCTCACTGTCCGAGTACCTCGCCGGATACATCGAAACCCCATCGGCTCGCGTCATCGCGGGCTGTGCCATCATGTTTGTCGCCACACTGATCGTGGGCGCAATGATCAATTATCTTATCGGCGAGTTGGTTCGCGTCACCGGGTTGTCCGGGACCGATCGATTCCTCGGCATGGCCTTCGGCGCAGCGCGTGGCGTGTTGCTGGTGGTCGTGGCGGTCGGGCTGTTGAGCCTGGGGCCGGTACAGCAGGACGGGTGGTGGAAAGAATCACAGCTCGTGCCCAAGTTTCTATTGGTTGCCGACTGGTCCAAAAACCTGATACTCGGGTGGAGCAGTCAGTGGCTTGCCAGCGGAATCAGCGTACCCGCTGAGATTCCGTTCAAGGAGCAACTCTTGCCGACGGCGAAAACGCCTCAGTGAGTGTTGTTCAGTTCAGATCCATTAAGTAGGGGTTGCGTCGCATGTGTGGCATCGTCGGTATCGTCGGTAAGTCGAACGTCAATCAGGCGCTGTATGACGCGCTAACCGTGCTCCAGCACCGCGGCCAGGACGCTGCCGGTATCGTGACCAGCCATGATGGCCGGTTGTTCCTGCGCAAGGATAATGGCCTGGTGCGTGACGTGTTTCAGCAGCGTCACATGCAGCGTCTGGTTGGTCACATGGGTATCGGCCACGTCCGTTACCCGACTGCCGGCAGCTCGACGTCGGCCGAAGCCCAGCCGTTCTACGTCAACTCGCCATACGGCATCACCCTGGCGCACAACGGTAACCTGACCAATGTTGAACAGTTGGCCAAAGAGATCTACGAATCCGATCTGCGTCACGTCAACACCAGTTCCGACTCGGAAGTGTTGCTCAACGTGTTCGCCCACGAGCTGGCCCAGCGCGGCAAGCTGCAGCCAACCGAAGAAGACGTGTTCGCCGCCGTGACCGACGTGCATAACCGCTGCGTCGGTGGTTACGCTGTTGTGGCGATGATCACGGGTTACGGCATCGTCGGTTTCCGCGATCCGCACGGCATCCGCCCGATCGTGTTTGGCCAGCGTCACACCGACGAAGGCGTCGAGTACATGATCGCTTCGGAAAGCGTTTCGCTGGACGTGCTGGGTTTCACCCTGATTCGCGACCTCGCGCCGGGCGAAGCGGTCTATATCACTGAAGACGGCAAGCTGCACACCCGTCAGTGCGCAACCAACCCGTCGCTGACCCCGTGCATCTTCGAACACGTCTACCTGGCGCGTCCGGATTCGATCATCGACGGCGTGTCGGTGTACAAAGCGCGTCTGCGCATGGGCGAGAAGCTCGCCGAGAAGATCCTGCGCGAGCGCCCTGAGCACGACATCGACGTGGTCATCCCGATTCCGGACACCAGCCGTACTGCCGCGCTGGAGCTGGCCAATCACCTGGGTGTGAAATTCCGCGAAGGCTTCGTCAAGAACCGTTACATCGGCCGCACCTTCATCATGCCGGGCCAGGCTGCACGCAAGAAGTCGGTACGCCAGAAGCTCAACGCCATCGAGCTGGAATTCCGTGGCAAGAACGTGATGTTGGTCGATGACTCGATCGTGCGCGGCACCACTTGCAAGCAGATCATCCAGATGGCCCGCGAAGCCGGCGCGAAAAACGTCTACTTCTGCTCGGCGGCCCCTGCGGTGCGCTTCCCGAACGTATACGGCATCGACATGCCGAGCGCTCACGAACTGATCGCACACAACCGTTCGACCCAGGACGTAGCTGATCTGATCGGCGCTGACTGGCTGATCTATCAGGACTTGCCTGACTTGATCGAAGCAGTCGGCGGCGGCAAGATCAAAATCGAAAACTTCGATTGTGCCGTCTTCGATGGCAAGTACGTGACCGGTGACGTCGACGAGGCTTATCTGGACAAGATCGAGCAGGCGCGCAACGATGCCTCGAAGGTCAAGACCCAGGCGGTCAGTGCGATCATCGATCTGTACAACAACTGAGTTTCCACCGGCCCTGAGGGGCCGGTTTTGTATCTGACATTTTTTCAAGAACACAGCAAGGAGAGACAGCATGAGTCAGGAATGGGATGCCGGTCGGCTGGACAGCGACCTCGAAGGCGTAGCGTTCGATACCCTGGCCGTTCGTGCGGGTCAGCACCGCACGCCGGAAGGTGAACACGGTGATCCGATGTTCTTCACCTCCAGCTACGTGTTCCGCACCGCTGCCGACGCTGCGGCACGGTTTGCCGGCGAAGTGCCAGGCAACGTCTATTCGCGCTACACCAACCCGACCGTGCGTGCGTTCGAAGAGCGTATTGCCGCGCTGGAAGGCGCGGAGCAGGCCGTCGCCACGGCAACCGGCATGGCTGCAATCATGGCCGTGGTGATGAGCCTTTGCAGTGCCGGCGATCATGTGCTGGTGTCGCGTAGCGTGTTCGGCTCGACCATCAGCCTGTTCGAGAAATACTTCAAGCGCTTCGGCGTTGAAGTCGATTACGTGCCGCTCGCCGATCTGTCGGCCTGGAACGCGGCGATCAAATCCAGCACCAAGCTGCTTTTTGTCGAATCGCCGTCCAATCCGTTGGCCGAACTGGTGGACATCGCCGAGCTGGCAAAAATCGCCCACGCCAAGGGCGCGCAGCTGGTGGTCGACAATTGCTTCTGCACCCCGGCGCTGCAACAGCCGCTGAAGCTCGGCGCGGACATTGTCGTGCATTCGGCGACCAAATTCATCGACGGTCAGGGCCGCTGCATGGGTGGCGTTGTTGCCGGTCGCGGCGAACAAATGAAGGAGGTGGTGGGTTTCCTGCGTACCGCCGGGCCGACCCTCAGCCCGTTCAATGCGTGGATCTTCCTCAAAGGCCTCGAGACCCTCAACCTGCGCATGAAGGCGCATTGTGCCAATGCCCAGGCGCTGGCCGAATGGCTGGAGCAGCAGGACGGCATCGAGAAAGTCCATTACGCCGGCCTCAAGAGCCATCCACAGCACGAGTTGGCTCAGCGTCAGCAGAAGGGCTTCGGTGCGGTAGTCAGCTTCGAGGTCAAGGGCGGCAAAGAGGGTGCCTGGCGCTTTATCGATGCCACGCGGTTGATTTCGATCACCGCCAACCTCGGTGACAGCAAAACCACGATCACCCATCCGAGCACCACCTCGCATGGCCGTCTGGCGCCGCAGGAGCGTGAAGCGGCAGGCATTCGTGACAGCCTGATCCGCGTGGCGGTCGGTCTGGAAGATGTGGCTGACCTGCAAGCTGACCTGACGCGCGGTCTGGCGGCATTGTGATCGAATTGTCCACACCGGTGGCCAATACCCATGGTCGCGTGGCGCTGGTCACCGGCGCCGCACGCGGTATCGGTCTGGGCATTGCGGCCTGGTTGATCAGCGAAGGCTGGCAGGTAGTGCTCACCGATCTCGATCGGGTGCGCGGTTCGAAAGTGGCCAAAGTGCTGGGCGAGAGTGCCTGGTTCATCGCCATGGACGTCGCCGATGAAAATCAGGTCGCGTTGGGCGTGGCCGAGGTGTTGGGGCAGTTTGGTCGCCTCGATGCGCTGGTCTGCAACGCGGCGGTGGCCGATCCGCACAACATCACCCTGGAAAGCCTCGATCTGGCTTATTGGAATCGGGTGCTGGCAGTGAATCTGAGCGGGCCGATGTTGCTGGCCAAGCACTGTGCCCCGTACCTGCGTGCGCATAACGGCTCGATCGTCAACCTGGCTTCGACTCGCGCCGGGCAGTCGGAGCCGGATACCGAGGCTTACGCCGCAAGCAAGGGCGGGTTGTTGGCGCTGACCCATGCGCTGGCGATCAGTCTGGGGCCGGAAATCCGGGTCAACGCCGTCAGTCCAGGCTGGATCGATGCGCGTGATCCCTCGGTGCGTCGCGCTGAACCTTTGGCCGATGCCGATCACGCCCAGCATCCGGCGGGCAGGGTGGGCACGGTCGAGGACGTGGCGGCGATGGTGGCGTGGTTGCTGTCGCGCAACGCCGGGTTTGTCACCGGGCAGGAATTCGTTGTCGATGGCGGCATGACCAAGAAGATGATCTACGCCGAATAACAAGCGAAGCCGCGTTCTGTAGGAGCGAGCCTGCTCGCGAATGCGGTCCATCGGTCGATGGCTTGTTCAGGAATGAAGCAATTTCGTCTTTTTCAGAAAAACTCCAATCCTGCTATTGACTTAGCTTCGCCACCTGCGTAAATTTCGCGGCCTCGGAGATGCAAACGGGTGATTAGCTCAGCTGGGAGAGCGTCTGCCTTACAAGCAGAATGTCGGCGGTTCGATCCCGTCATCACCCACCACTCCCGAGAAGCTTGCGCAAGCAAGAGAGTAGGCTGAAAGTGCCTGCACCGACGCGCAGCGGTAGTTCAGTCGGTTAGAATACCGGCCTGTCACGCCGGGGGTCGCGGGTTCGAGTCCCGTCCGCTGCGCCATATTTTACGAGTCAGATTTATCTGGTTCGCGATTGCAAGGCACCGAAGCCTGCAATCAAACGAGTTACTTGAGTGCAAGCTCAAAGCGATACGCAGCGGTAGTTCAGTCGGTTAGAATACCGGCCTGTCACGCCGGGGGTCGCGGGTTCGAGTCCCGTCCGCTGCGCCATATCTGCTTCAAGGACCACTGAACGCCTTGAAGCGCCGAAACCAGCCACCGGCTGAATCGGATCGATAGCAAAGACCCTGGTCGAAAGACCGGGGTTTTTTGTGTCTGAAATCTGGCTAATCCTCTCCCTAACTCCTGCGCACATCGCCCTGTAGGAGCTGCGGTACGCTGCGATCTTTTGATCTTGGTTAAAAAAAGCAAGATCAAAAGACCGCAGCCTCGTTTCACTCGACAGCTCCTACAAGAATCTCGGCAAGCCTTCTGCGCTACCACGTCGCATTGATTTTTTTGATTAATTAGTCAGGTTTTTGTAACTGGTTGTTTGCTGCGGACGCAGAAAGCTTTAAAGTTAACCTTTCGGTCAGCTTTGCACTGTCAACACAGCTCTTTGCTTCGCCAGAAAGAGCTTCTGCACGACTCGAGATCCCCAGTACATAACCACAAGGGCGGACCTATAACCGTCCAGAGGATGATCCATGTCCAACCGTGAAATATCCCGGCGCTCGTTCCTTCAGGGCGGGCTGGTGGCGGGTGTGAGCGTTACGCTTACGCCGCTCAGCAGTCAGGCGCTGGCTGCCTTGATGGAAAACAGCGTCACCGTGCCGTCCGAGAAATGGCTCGGCAATAACGGCAAGGCGCGTCAACGCAACGACGCCCTTTCCAAGGTCTGCGGGAGCAAAGTCTTCGCTCGCGACATCCGCGCCAAGGACATGCCCGGCTGGCCTGAGCAACAAGGTCACGCCATGCTGCTGAAAACCATCAAGGCCGACCGCATTTACGCAGGCTACGACTTGTCGTGGCTCGGCGCTGATCTGCAGCCGGACCGCATCGTCACCGCTGCCGACCTGGACAAGGACGGTATCGTCTTTCCTGAAGAGCACGCTCCCGATCCATTGCTGCCGCAAGGCAAAGTGCCGATGTTCATCGGTCACCCGGTGGCGATTCTGATCTGGAACGATTTCGAGCGTTTCCGTCAGGCCAAGAATCAACTCAAATTCAACGACAAAGCGATTCGTTACGGTGCCAAGGTGCCGTTTTACGAAGGTGATCCCTACGGCAGTTTCCGCTACGTGCGCGTCGGCGGTGCGACTTCTGCCGATGAGGACGAGTTCGCCAGTCTCAAGGACTCGATCCTGTTCCCGATGCTGAAGAACCGCCGTCCGGTGTGGAATGCATCGCCGAACCTGCACGGTAATCTCACCGAGCGCGGGCTGTTTTACGCCGACCGCATGAAGCAGGAAATCGACACGCCGCCGGACAACTGGCTGGTGTTCGACGAGCGCTACAAAACCCCGTCGATCGAACCGGCTGCCCTCGAGCCGGACAACGGCAACGGCTGGTACGACCCGAAGACCAAGACACTGCATTTCGTTGTGGCGACCCAGTGCCCGCTAGAAGTCGCGACCGAAACCGCGAAGATGATCGGGCCGTCGCGTTTTGGCCTGGCCAATCTGAACATGCACCCGGGCTACACCGTCGGGTACGGCTCCAAAGACCACAACATCTTTGTCTACTACGCAGCCTTGGCCGCGCTGTACGGCGCCGGTGTGCCGGTGCGTCTGGCCAACGACCGCTACGAGCAGTTCCAGAGCGGCATCAAGCGTCACCCGTTCGATATCCGCTACCAGTTGGCGGTGGACAAGAACGATTACACCTTCAAGATTTTCCGCGCTGAAATGAGCGTCGACGGTGGCGGTCGGGTCAACTACAGCCCATCTGTGGCAGCAGTTGGTGCCACTGCGGCGCAGTCGATCTACTACATGCCGCAGAACGATCTGCAGGTTACGGCGTATCACTCGCGCGCGGTCGAGGCGGGTTCGATGCGCGGTTACGGCACCCTGCAAAGCATGGCAGCGACCGAAATGATGGTCGACGAGATCGCCAATCGCCTGGGTGTCGACGCCATCGATTTGCGCCGTCGGAACGCCTTGCGTTCGGGGATGAAAAATACCCAGGGCGCGATCCCGGCCGGTGCACTGCGCCTGCACGAAATTCTCGACAAGGCCTCGGTGCATGAGGTCTGGAAAAACCGCGACGCGATCAAGCAGCAACGTGAAGCGGCAGATCCGGATAACTGGTACGGCGTTGGTTTCGCCATCTGCCAGAAAGACTTCGGCACCGGTTCCGAAGCGCCGATGGCCAGCATCCAATTCACCGCTGACGGCCGTATCACCCTGCGTCACATCGGCATCGAAATTGGCACCGGCATGTCCACCTCGCAAGCCTTGGTCGTCGCCGATTTTCTCGGCAGCCCGGCGCATGATGTGAAGACTGGCGAAACCGAATGGAAGGAAATGCAGCTGATCACCAGCGGCAACCCGTACATCATGAGCCAGGCCGAGCAGGACAATCTGCTGCGCAATCCGCGCTGGGTGGGCAAGCTGGCTTCGGCCTCGTCGGCGACCAACTCCGCCTATTACTTCAGCCATGCGACCCGTGAAGCGGCGCGTGTGCTGTTCAATCACGGTCTGTGGCCGGCGGCGTTGGAGATCTGGCGTCAGGGCCCGTATGGCGGCCAGGCCAACCCTTATGTGGTCCGTCGCGAAGATGCGCATTGGGTCGATGGCAAACTCACTGCCAACGGTATGCAGCCGCTGAGCTTCGAAGAGTTGGCCAAGCGCGCCCACGAGCGCGGTCTGGTGACCGGCGCCACGGTGCACGGTTTTAACCGCTGGAGCTGGGCCGAGGCCGAGTACAGCATCGACGGCGTGCGCGAGCGCCTGCCGCTCGACGGTCTGGCAGTGAAATACGGCGATGGCGCGCCGCAAGCCAAGAAAGCGCAAATGAACAGCGCAGGCTTCCATTTGCTTGATCGGCAGAACGTCAGTTACCCGGTTGTGCAGTTGAACAACGCAGCGGTGACCTATTACAGCCCTGTCGCCACCCTGGTCGAGCTGAAGGTCAACAAGGGTTCGGCGGAAGTTCAGGTGCTCAACCACCACTCATGGATCGAGTGCGGTCGTGTGCTGGTTGAAGAGCTGGTCAAGGGCCAGCTCGAAGGTGGCATCGCCATGGGTATCGGTCACGCGCTGATGGAGGAGATGCCGCTTTATGAAGGCGGGCCGGGGGAGGGTGACTGGAACTTCAACCGTTACCGTCTGCCGATGGCCCGTCACGTTGCGGTGTGGAAGCAGACCGCGGAAATTCTGCCGCCGCTGTCACCGAGCGATCCGTCCAAAGGCATCGCCGAAGTGGTGATGATCCCGATTGTCGGTGCCATCGGTAACGCCGTGGCGCACGCCATCGGTAAACGTGTTCGGGACTTGCCTATCACCGCTGCGCGCATCAAGGAGGCCCTCAATGGCTAACCGTCCGCTTCAACTGACCCTCAACGGTCAATCCGTCGGCCCGGTGGACATCCCTGATGACCTGCCGATGATCGACTACCTGCACGAATACAAAAACCTCACCGGCTCGCGTCTGGGCTGTGGCCAGGGCATCTGCCACGCCTGCGTAGTGATCGTCGACAACCCGGACGGCACCAGCGAGGAGGTGCGTACCTGCATTACCGGCGCGCATTACTTCGAGGGTAAGAAAGTTCGCACCATCGAAGGTCACGCCAGTCGCGACGAGCAAGGCCAGGTCACCGAGCTGAACCCGATCCAGCAGCGCTTCGTCGACGAGTTCGCCTTCCAGTGCAGCTACTGCGCACCGGGTTTCGTCAACGCTGCGACCGTGCTGGTCGAGAAGCTGCAGCGTCAGCCGATCGTCAAAAGTCAGCTGGAGCAAGTCATCGAGGACAGTCTTGGCCATCACGTCTGCCGCTGCACCGGCTACGTGCGTTATTACAACGCGACGCGCAACGTGCTGACCGATCTCGGCTTGGTCAAGGAGGGTTGAGCATGAAGCATTTACTGACCCGCCTGGCTTTTGCTGTCGCAATGGCTGCGCCGCTGTTGGGGGCGCACGCCGACGATCAGGTCAAGCGCGGCGAATACCTCGCCCGCGCCGCCGACTGCATGGCCTGCCACACCGCACCGGGTGGCGCGCCGTACGCCGGCGGCCTGCCGATCGTCTCGCCATTCGGCACGATCTACGGCACCAACATCACCCCGAGCAAAGAGCACGGCATCGGTCTGTACAGCGATGACGAGTTCTTCGCTGCGCTAACCGAAGGTAAACGGCGCGACGGTGCGAATCTGTATCCGGCGATGCCGTACACCTCGTATCACCTTATGCCGCGCGCCGATTCCGATGCGATTCACGCGTATCTGAAAACCATCGAGCCGATCGAGCGCGCCGCGCCGGTGACCAGCCTGAGCTTTCCGTTCAACGTGCGTCTGGGCCTGACCGGCTGGAACATGCTCTACGGCAAAGACGTCAAGCTGGAGCCGGCCGAAGGCAAAAGTGAGGCGTGGAAGCGCGGCCAATACATGGTCGATGTTCTCGGTCACTGCGGCGAATGCCATACGCCACGCGGCCTGCCGGGCGCGATGCAGATGGACAAGCGGATGACCGGCGGCATCCTCAATGGTTATCTGGCGCCGAGCCTGCTGGCCACCGACTTGGCCGCGCGCGGCTGGAATCAGCAGGATCTGAGCACGTTTCTGAAGCATGGCATGAGCGCGCAAGGGACGATGTTCAACGAAATGTTCCCGGTGTTTCACAACAGCACTCAAGGTCTGAGCGATGCTGATCTGGCGGCCATGGCGACGTTCCTGCTCGGCGAGCAACCGCCGCCAGCCAAGGAGCTCGTCGAGGTGTCCTTGGACAAGCTCAGCGCAAGCGCTCAGCGCGGCCGCCAAGAATACCTGAACGTCTGCGCCGGTTGCCACGCCGCTGGCGGTGAAGGCAAGTCGCACATCGCCGTGGCCATGCGCGGCAACACCACGTTGCGCCTGGAAGATCCGCGCAACCTGTTGCGAGTGATCGAAGACGGCATCGGCGAACAGAAATTCTCCGGGTTCGAGCGCATGCAACCGATGCCGGGTTTCGCCGACAAGCTCAGTCCTGAGCAATTGACTGATCTGCTCAACTACCTGCGTCAGGGTTGGGGTGGCCAGAGTGCTGAGCTGGCGGTGAGTGACGTGCAGAAGCTGCAAGCCGACGCGCCGAGCGCCGAGCACAAGGCCCACTGATATGCAGTATCTCGATCTGCAAGTGGTGCGCCGGGCGTTGCAGTGGTCGGTAGCGGGACAGCGCATCTGGCTGTGCACCGTGCTGAGCACCTATGGCTCGGCACCGCGCGCGCCGGGTTCGCTGCTGGCGGTAAACGAGGGCGGGCAGTGGATCGGTTCGCTGTCGGGCGGTTGCGTCGAGGAGGATTTTCTTGAGCGCGTCGCCGAAGGTGCGTTTCTCGAAACGATCTGCGTTGTGCGTTACGGCGAAGGCGATGATCCGCGCTCGCGGGTCAGTTTGCCTTGCGGTGGCATTCTCGACGTGCTGGTGGAGAAACTTGACGCCGACTGCGAGGTGCAGGCGCATCTGCGTGAACTGGAGTCGGCGCTGCAGGGGCAGCGTCGTGTGATTCGCGAGGTCGGTTTGGCCAGCGGTGCGCGCGCTATTTTTGCTGATCGCGAGCAGGGCGCACGGATCAAGCGTGAGATCGATCGGGTGCGCATTCGTATTGGCGCAGCGCAGCGTTTGTTGTTGGCCGGCTACTCCAGTGTGGCGCAGGCGTGCGCCGAGTTCGCAGTTGGGCTCGGCTTCGAAGTGATTCTCTGCGATCCGCGCGATGAAGTCCTCGAAGGTGTGGTGCTCAATGGCGTGGAAATCCGTCGGCAGTTGCCTTCGGTGTTCATTGCCGACGGTGGTTGCCATCGCGATACAGCCGTGGTGGCGCTGACCCACGATCCGCGTATCGACGATCTGGCGATGATGGAGGCGGTGCGCACCGAGGCGTTTTACATTGGTGTGATGGGATCGCTGCAGACGTCGCAAAAACGTTTCGAGCGCTTAAAGCGCATTGGTGGATTGAGTGAGGCTGAGCTGGCGCGGATTCATGCGCCGATCGGTCTCAATCTCGGCAGCAAGACGCCGGCGGAAATTGCGCTGGCGGTGTTGGCAGATATCCTGCGGATTCGCAGCGGGATCGCTCGGTATCAGCTTTGAAGTGTGTACGTAAAATGAAAAGGGCCGCTATTTGCGGCCCTTTTTTACATCCCGAATTTATCGCGCAGGCCGTAATACCAGGCGCCCAGCGCGGCGAACGGTGTGCGCAGCAACTGCCCGCCGGGGAAGGGGTAGTGCGGCAGGTCGGCAAAGGCATCGAAACGCTCCGCCTGACCTCGCAACGCTTCGGCGAGGACCTTGCCCGCCAAGTGCGTGTAGGTGACGCCGTGACCGCTGCAGCCCTGCGAGTAATAGATGTTGTCGCCCAGGCGCCCGACCTGCGGTAACCGCGACAGAGTCAGCAGGAAGTTGCCGGTCCAGGCGTAGTCGATCTTCACATCCTTGAGTTGCGGGAAGGCTTTAAGCATCTTCGGGCGGATGATCGCTTCGATGTTCGCCGGATCGCGCGCGCCATAAACCACGCCGCCGCCGAAGATCAAGCGCTTGTCGGCGGTCAGGCGGTAGTAGTCGAGGAGATAGTTGCAGTCCTCCACGCAGTAATCCTGCGGCAATAACGCCTTCGCCAGCTCATCGCCCAGTGGCTCGGTGGTGATCACCTGAGTGCCACACGGCATCGACTTGGCCGCCAGTTCCGGTACCAGATTGCCGAGATAGGCATTGCCGGCGACGATGATGAACTTGGCCCTGACCTTGCCTTGCGGTGTATGCACAACCGGATTGGCGCCGCGCTCGATGCGCACGGCAGGTGATTGCTCGTAGAGGGTGCCGCCGAGAGACTCGACTGCCGCCGCTTCACCGAGCGCCAGATTCAGCGGATGGATATGGCCGCCGCTCATATCGAGCATGCCACCGACGTATTGTTCGCAGCCAACGACTTCACGGATGCGGCGCTCGTCCATGAGCTCCAGCTGCGTGTGGCCAAAGCGTTCCCACAGCCGTTTCTGCGATTCAAGGTGACCCATTTGTTTGGCGGAAAGGGCGGCGAACACGCCACCGTCTTTCAGGTCGCACTGGATATCGTATTTGGCAACGCGCTCGCGAATGATGCGGCCGCCTTCAAAGGCCATTTCACCCAGCAGTCGCGCTTGCTTGGGCCCCACGGTGCGTTCGATTACATCAATGTCGCGGCTATAGCTATTGACGATCTGCCCACCATTGCGCCCCGACGCACCAAAACCGACCTTGGCCGCTTCCAGTACCGTTACGCGAAAACCGTTCTCCAGCAGAAACAAAGCGGAGGACAGCCCGGTATACCCGGCACCGATCACACAGACGTCCGTCTCCACGTCATCCTGCAGCACAGGACGTGGCGGCACGGCATTGGCCGACGCAGCGTAATAAGACTCTGGGTATTGGGTGTTCGCCATCCTGCCGCCTCTGTTTAATATATTTTACGAGTGCGCCGATCCTACCCGAGTTGAAAAACCTCCGCCAGCCACCGGAAAATGTTCTTTGCTGAGCCGGAATTAAATATTTTGCATATTCATAGGGTTAGGTGAAAAAAAGGTGTTGACACCCCTCCGGAATTCCGTAGAATGCCGCCTCACAGCAGGCACGTAGCTCAGTTGGTTAGAGCACCACCTTGACATGGTGGGGGTCGTTGGTTCGAGTCCAATCGCGCCTACCAAACAAAATCCGCTCTGCTGGGCGGTCTAGAAGGGCTCACCGAAAGGTGGGCCCTTTTTTGTTGTCTTGGATTTGCGCTCGCGTTGTTTCCAGTAAATGTCGCCTCGCTCTGTCAGCTCTGCATTCAGTACTGTATCGGCTAAATGATCAAGCGCCATTTTGGTGCGCATTGATTCGAGTCCGTCTTGGAAAAAACCTGAATATTTAAAGGCTTACAGTTCTTTTTCTCCAACCGGTTATCGGAAAAGGTCTTGTCGCGTATTGTGAATTTAAGTAACATTCACCCCGCGTTCACCACCACGGTTTATGCATTTTTAAATCCCAAGCTTCCATCAGCTGCTTGGGATTTTTTTTGCCTGCGATTTGGCTTTGGCATCCATCCCTTCTTCACCTCCGAGCGAGGCGTGATCTTTTCGTCTACTACTGACTGGCCGATTTTCAGTTCTTTCAGAGGGGTGTGTCGATGCTGAGTCACTGGGTTCTTGCGGCTGTTCATCTATTCGCGTTTGCTTTGGCTTTCTGGGCGGTGCTGACGCGCGGCAGAGCTTTAAGTCAGCTCTCGGTGGATGCAGGGGGCGTGAAGCGTATTTTGCTCGCGGATAACCTGTGGGGGCTTTCAGCTTTGACGCTGCTGATCACGGGAGCGATGCGTGCCTTTGGTGGCTACGAGAAAGGCTCTGACTATTACCTTCACCAACCGCTGTTCCACCTTAAGATGACACTGTTGGTGCTGATTCTTCTGCTAGAGCTTGCACCGATGATCACTCTGATCAAATGGCGCATCGCGACATCGCGCGGTACGGCGCCTGATATCGGACTGGGGAAATTGTACGCGCGCATCAGTCACGTTGAGGCGCTGCTTCTGATGTTGATGATGGTCGCCGCGACAGGCATGGCGCGCGGAGTGGTATTTGCTTAGAAGGCGAAATTCTCCGCGCTCTATCAGAAACGTCCGACAGCCAGCTTCGGGAGTGAAAGGTAACATCGGCGCAAGGGGGGAAAAGTGGGCAAGCGAGGAAAGTCAGCATGCTTCAGGCGCCGTGCCCAGCGGTGTGGAATGCGGATGGCTAAACGGCGCGTGAATCTTTAGCCAGTCTTGCGCAGGGGCAAAAGGACTGGCTACGTGAGGCGGTGTGGCTCAGGGCGTTTGCGGCTTGTCCGGAGCGGTAAGGCCGGCCTGGATGCGTTGGTAAATTTCTTCACGGTGCACTGCCACGTTTTTCGGAGCGTTGATGCCGATGCGCACCTGTTGGCCGCTGACTCCGAGGATGGTGATCGTGATGTCATCACCAATGTTTATGCTTTCACCGACTTTGCGGGTGAGTATCAGCATGGTCTTCTCCTTGATTGCTTTGTAGGGCACCTGATTCAGACAGTGCAGAGGTCGGTGGTATCTATAGATTAGTGCGAAGTCTCACGGTTTGGGTGCCTCTTTCTGACGCGCAGATGCGACATTAATTCCCAGGGCGTAACTATACAGAGGCTGCAATCATCATTCTCGTTGTTTTGTGCCCATTTTGCGGGGCTCGCGAAGTATTTATGAATGATAAGATCGCCGCTTTACGAATTCCGAGGAAAGCGTTGTGCGCAAATTGGTTTGGCTGGTAGCGGCACTGGCATTGGCAGGCTGCGGTGAAGGCAAGAATGTAGATGCGCCCAAGCCTGAGGCGAAGGTCGCGGCAGCGTCGGCGGCCGCTGCGCCCCAGTGGGATCTGGAAGTGCGTGGTGAAACCCCTCAGGCGGTCAGTGATCTGAGCGGCTGGTTGATCGAGCACGCTTTCGTTCCGACAGTCGTCAAGGATGGCAGCGGTAAAACACGAATTCTGATCGGTCCGTTCAACTCCCAGGCTGACGCCGAGGCGCGCAAGGTGCAGGTGGATGCAGCATTGGTAAAAGCCAAGAAACAAAATATTGAATCGGTGGTGATTGAGCATCCGCTCACGCCATAAACGACGCGCCTTCAACACAGCTGAGACACGGACATGAAAAAGGCCTCGAGCATAACGCTCGAGGCCTTTGTATTTGTGCTGCGATCAGCCGCAGGCTTTCAGATTCACCGAGCCGACAAATTCATTGCCGCGCCCCATCACGCACGCCACGCTTTGGTTGCGCTGGCGCTCCCAATCCTGCACCGGGTAAGTCTTGTCCCACGCTTCGTACAACTGCCTATCCTGCTTCGACAGACGCAACCCGTATTGTTTGCTCATATAAAAATACGTACGGGCTATCATGCCGCGAATCGAAGGGCGGGGCATGACCTTCTTGGCCTTGAAGTCGACCTGAGTCAGGCAGGATCCATACTGGCCGGATTGCACCGGCAGCCAGCCGTAGCTGAAGTTACTGCGGTCGCCGTTGACCTCCCCAATGCTCGGCACCAGGTTGTGCAAGTCAGCTTCGGCTTTTTGATACACCGGATCGTAGCGTGTGCAGTTCTTGCGTCCGCCTTGCTGCCAGCATTGTCGCTGGTGACCGATCTGCCAGGCCGGCACGATGTGCTCCCACTCGATTCTTGAAGCGCGCTTGGCGTTCTTGCGCGGCACGTAACCGCAAGCTTTCAAATCGACCTTGTTGCCGGTGTACTTGCAGCCGCAGTAAAACTCGGTTGACTGCGGAGCATAAAGTTTCCACGCGGCTTTCTTGGCTTCCGAAAAGGTTCGTGGGGCGCCAGCCTGGGCGCCCATGGCGAAAAACAACAACAGCAAAGCAACACAGCGGACACTCATTGAATCAATCTTCCTTCGGCACAACCCAAAAAATCTGCACGCCACCGTCATCGCGATAAGCGAGGGTGACGTTGTCGTTCTCGTCGATCTCCTCGAGCAGGCGCTCCCAGTCATCCATCGGCTCATCCGGTAAACGGAAAATCAGTGCGGCTTTGGCCTTTTGCGCGGTGGGGGAATTGATGATTTTCTGAACGCGCATACCCATGCGTTCGTAAGCGTCAGGAGCAGCAGGAGAGGTGACCACGAGGTTATCCTTATTAAGCTGTACGTGCATACAGTATTTAACTGTAAGCAATTTCGCAACCGCTTAAAATTCAAGAAAATCCTCTGACACCAGGTTTCCGATTTTGGTGTAAGGCTTGGCGAGTTTTCGTGGGAGAAATGCTTGAGGGTGTAAGCGAGGCACCACCTGCCAAGTCCGGCAGGTGGTGAGCAATTGCCTGATCAAGGACTGATCAGGCGAAGATCAATCAGTATTCCCAGAACATCCGTTGCAGTTCTTTGCTGTCGTTGGTCTTGGTCAGCGCGACCATTGCCAGGATGCGGGCTTTTTGCGGGTTCAGATCGTGAGCGACAACCCAGTCGTATTTGTCGTCAGGCTGTTCGGCGTTACGCAGGACAAAACCGCCGGCGTTGACGTGGGACGAACGAATGATCTGTACGCCATCCTTGCGCAGTGCTTGCAGGGACGGAACCACGCGGGAGGAGACCGAGCCGTTGCCAGTGCCGGCGTGGATGATGGCTTTGGCACCAGATTGCGCTAGTGCCTTGTAAGCGGTATCGCTGACATTGCCGTAGGAGTAGGCGATTTCTACATCAGGCAGGCTTTTGATGTCCTTGATGTCGAATTCCGAGTCCATGGTGTGACGCTTGGCCGGCATGCGGAACCAGTAGGATTTGCCTTCGACCACCATGCCCAGCGGACCCCAGGCGCTTTTGAACGCTTCGGTCTTGATGTTGATCATTTTGCTGACGTCGCGACCGGACTGGATCTCGTCGTTCATGGTAACCAGCACGCCTTTGCCGCGCGCTTCTTTGCTGCTTGCTACGGCGACGGCGTTATACAGGTTGAGCATGCCGTCCGCCGACATCGCAGTGCCTGGACGCATCGAGCCGACGACGATGATCGGCTTGTCTGTCTTCTCGACCAGATTCAGGAAGTACGCAGTTTCTTCGAGAGTGTCGGTGCCGTGGGTGATGACGATACCGTCGACGTCCTTGCTGTCAGCCAGTTCCGAAACGCGACGACCCAATTGCAGCAGGTTGTCATTGGTGATGCTTTCCGAAGCGATCTGCATCACTTGTTCGCCACGTACGTTGGCCAGTTTGCTCAACTCGGGAATGCCGGCGATCAGTTGTTCGACGCCGACTTTCGCTGCCTGATAGGTGGCGCTGTTTGCGGCACTCGCGCCGGCGCCGGCGATGGTGCCGCCCGTGGCCAGGACAACGACGTTGGCCAGTTTGGTCTGGGTTTCGACTTCTTTTGCCTGAATGGCAGTGGGCAGGAGCAGGAGGAGGGCCAATGCGCCCGGAATAAAGGTATTGAAAGCAGATTTCATTATTTTTCTCTCTAGTTGTGAGACGGTGCTGGTGCAGGTTCATCTAGATGCGCCCCAAGCCGATCTGAACGCTTGAGGTGTAGGGAGGAGAGCAGGATTCATACCATGCGTAATGTGCCAGCGGAAAATGTTTAACTCGATGATTTACATCAACATTTGTCGAGGGTCAGGGTCTTGCTGCGGGCTCGTCCATCCGGGATTCCGAACAACAGGCGGATTCTTGTTCGGCTCGCCGATAGGCAATATTTTGAATTGCCGGCCGCGTGACAAATTACCGCTAAAGAAATGTGCCTTCAGGCCGATGCGTCCTCAAGGAAACCAAATCTTAGGAGCTCACATGTCACTGACGGTCGGTTTTGCCAATCCTGCTGCAGTCATCATCGGCGGTAAAACTGCAGCGACGATCACCACCCTGAACGACGCGACCAATGAGGCATCGAGTCAGGCGCTGGGTACCGAGAAGACTGAAAAAAATCAGGTCAGAACCGGTGGCGGTCCTGTTCAGGAGGACAGCAAGGCCGAGAGCGACGGGAATCAGAGCGTCGCCGTTAAAACACTGCTCAAGCGCATGCAGGAACTGCAGAAACAGCTTCAGGAACAGCAGCAGCAACTGGCAGCAGCGCAGGCTGCACGCTATCCAACGCCCGAAGCCAAGGCCCAGGCAGTTATGTCCATTCAGGGGCAGATCGCGCAGACCAGCGCGGCAATGATGGAAGTCGCCGGTGCACTGGTGAAGGAAATGTCCAAGGGCGCCAGTGGTGGCCTGGTCAACACCACCGCATGATGTCGATGGGGCCAATCGGCAATTAGCCCTGCGATAAATGACGATTTCTGATTATTGACAAATGTCGGCGGGATTCCCATAGTTCGATCTACGCAAACGTTTGCGCGGCTTTAGCGGGTCGGACGCCCATGCAGCCGTGATGTAGCTTACGTCAGCGCAAACGTTGCTCACAATAATCATAAGATCGGAGTGAATCCATGAAGCTGCCCTTCGCCGCACGTCTTCTTGCTGTCGCTATGCTGGCTACTACAGCCGCTGCACTACCTGTCTCCTCGGCATTCGCCGAGTCCCCGGAAAAACCCAAAGTCGCGCTGGTCATGAAATCTCTGGCCAACGAATTCTTGCTGACCATGGAAGACGGCGCCAAGGCCTACCAGAAAGAACACTCCGCCGATTTCGATCTGGTGTCCAACGGCATCAAGGACGAAACCGACACTGCCAACCAGATCCGTATCGTCGAACAGATGATCGTCTCGAAAGTCGATGCTCTGGTGATCGCGCCGGCTGACTCGAAGGCCATGGTGCCCGTAATCAAAAAGGCCGTTGACGCCGGTATCACGGTGATCAACATCGACAACCAGCTCGACCCGGCCGTGGTCAAAAGCAAAAACATCAATGTGCCTTTCGTAGGTCCGGACAACCGCAAGGGTGCACGCCTGGTTGGTGAATATCTGGCCAAGCAACTGAAGGCGGGCGACGAAGTCGGCATCATCGAAGGTGTGTCCACCACCACCAACGCGCAGGCGCGTACGGCCGGGTTCAAGGATGCGATGGAAGCCGCGCAGATCAAAGTAGTCTCGCTGCAATCCGGTGATTGGGAAATCAACAAGGGCAACCAGGTTGCCTCCTCGATGCTCAGCGAGTATCCACAGATCAAGGCACTGCTTGCCGGTAACGACAGCATGGCAGTCGGCGCCGTTTCCGCAGTCCGCGCCGCCGGTGGGGCTGGCCAGGTTCAGGTCGTAGGTTACGACAACATCAATGCCATCAAACCAATGCTCAAGGACGGTCGTGTGCTGGCGACGGCTGACCAGTTTGCAGCCAAGCAGGCCGTATTCGGCATCGAAACCGCACTGAAGATCATCAAAGGCGAAAAAGTCGACAGCGGTGCCAACGGCGTGATCGAAACACCGGTCGAGCTGGTCACCCAGTAAGTCATCTGCGACACAATGGCGCTCGTCCGTTCGGGCGAGCGCATGGAGATTTCTATGTCAGTTTCCGCCCCGAACGCTGTCCTCTCGGTCAGCGGTATCGGCAAGACCTATGCGCAACCGGTGCTCACCGGCATCGATCTGACGCTGATGCGCGGTGAAGTACTGGCGCTGACCGGCGAGAATGGTGCCGGCAAAAGTACCCTGTCGAAGATCATTGGCGGTCTGGTTACGCCTACAACCGGCCAGATGCAATTTCAGGGCAAGGACTACCGTCCGGGCAGCCGTACCCAGGCAGAAGAGCTTGGCGTGCGCATGGTCATGCAAGAACTCAATCTGTTGCCGACGCTTTCGGTGGCGGAAAACCTGTTTCTGGATAATTTGCCGAGCAGCGCTGGCTGGATCAGCCGCAAGCAACTGCGCAAGGCGGCGATCGAAGCCATGGCGCAAGTCGGCCTCGACGCAATCGACCCGGACACGCTGGTCGGTGAGCTGGGTATCGGTCATCAACAGATGGTCGAAATCGCGCGTAACCTGATCGGCGATTGCCACGTACTGATCCTCGATGAGCCCACGGCGATGCTCACGGCGCGCGAAGTCGAAATGCTCTTCGAGCAGATCACGCGTTTGCAGGCTCGCGGCGTTTCCATCATTTACATTTCCCACCGCCTCGAAGAACTGGCGCGGGTGGCGCAGCGTATCGCCGTGCTGCGTGACGGCAATCTGGTCTGCGTCGAGCCGATGGCCAACTACAACAGCGAGCAACTGGTTACCCTGATGGTCGGTCGCGAGCTGGGCGAACACATCGACATGGGGCCGCGCAAGATCGGCGCTCCGGCGCTGACGGTTACGGGCCTGACTCGTTCGGACAAAGTCCGCGACGTCTCCTTCGAAGTGCGAGCCGGGGAGATTTTCGGCATTTCCGGGTTGATCGGGGCAGGGCGTACGGAGTTGTTGCGGCTGATCTTCGGGGCCGATGCCGCCGACAGCGGCACCATCGCGCTCGGCTCACCGGCGAAGCTTGTAAACGTTCGCTCGCCTGTCGACGCCGTGCGCAACGGCATTGCTCTGATCACTGAGGATCGCAAGGGCGAAGGGCTACTGCTCAGTCAGTCGATCAGCGCCAACATCGCCTTGGGCAACATGCCTGAAATCTCCAGTGGCGGCTTCGTCAACAATGGCGATGAAATCTCCCTGGCACAGCGTCAGATCGAGGCCATGCGCATCCGCAGTTCGAGCCCGACGCAACTGGTCTCGCAACTGTCTGGCGGTAATCAGCAGAAGGTCGTGATCGGCCGCTGGCTGGAGCGCGACTGTTCAGTACTGTTGTTCGACGAGCCCACTCGCGGTATCGATGTCGGCGCCAAATTCGATATTTATGGCTTGCTCGGCGAATTGACCCGTCAGGGCAAGGCGTTGGTAGTGGTGTCCAGTGACCTGCGCGAGTTGATGCTGATCTGCGACCGGATCGGCGTGCTCTCGGCGGGGCGTCTGATCGACACCTTCGAGCGCGACAGCTGGACCCAGGATGATTTGCTTGCTGCCGCATTCGCCGGCTACCAAAAACGTGATGCGTTGCTCAACGAAGCAGCGCCTAGGGATCTCCCATGAAAACTGCATCTTCTGCCAGTAAACGTAGCGGCAACTTTTTCGGCCTGGGTACTTATCTGGGTCTGGCCGGTGCCTTGCTGGCGATGATTGCGCTGTTCTCGGTCCTGAGCAGCCATTTCCTCTCGTACAACACTTTCAGCACCCTGGCCAACCAGATTCCTGACCTGATGGTGCTCGCGGTGGGCATGACCTTTGTATTGATCATCGGCGGCATCGACCTGTCCGTCGGCTCGGTGCTGGCGCTGGCCGCGTCGACCGTCAGCGTTGCGATTCTCGGCTGGGGCTGGAGCGTTTTGCCGGCGGCTCTGCTCGGCATGGCGGTGGCGGCTTTGGCTGGCACCATCACCGGCTCGATCACCGTGGCCTGGCGAATCCCGTCGTTTATCGTCTCCCTCGGCGTGCTTGAGATGGCCCGCGGTGTGGCGTATCAGATGACCGGGTCGCGTACTGCGTACATTGGCGATGCGTTTGCCTGGCTGTCGAATCCGATCGCGTTCGGCATTTCCCCATCATTCATCATCGCTTTGCTGATTATTTTCATCGCGCAAGCAGTTTTGACCCGTACTGTTTTTGGCCGCTACCTGATCGGCATAGGCACCAACGAAGAGGCTGTACGTCTGGCCGGGATCAATCCTAAACCATACAAGATTCTGGTGTTCAGTCTGATGGGTGTGCTGGCGGGCATCGCTGCGCTGTTTCAGATTTCGCGTCTGGAAGCGGCTGATCCGAACGCAGGTTCGGGCCTGGAACTGCAGGTGATCGCAGCGGTGGTTATCGGCGGCACCAGCCTGATGGGCGGGCGCGGTTCGGTGATCAGCACTTTCTTCGGCGTGTTGATCATTTCCGTTCTGGCAGCCGGTCTCGCGCAGATTGGTGCGACTGAGCCAACCAAGCGCATCATCACCGGTGCGGTGATCGTCATTGCCGTGGTGCTCGACACCTATCGCAGTCAACGCGCCAGTCGCCGGGGTTGAACCATGGCAACGATCAAGGATGTAGCGGCGCTCGCGGGCATTTCCTATACAACCGTGTCGCACGTGGTGAACAACACCCGGCCGGTCAGTCAGGAAGTGCGGCGCAAAGTTGAGGCGGCGATCAAAAGCCTCGACTACGTACCCAGTGCCGTGGCGCGCTCGCTGAAAGCCAAGACCACCGCCACCATCGGCCTGCTGGTGCCGAATAGCCTCAACCCGTACTTCGCTGAACTGGCGCGGGGAATCGAGGATTACTGCGAGCGTAACGGCTACTGCGTGATCCTCTGCAACTCCGACGACAATCCGGACAAGCAGCGCAGTTATTTGCGCGTGTTGCTGGAAAAACGCATCGACGGTTTGATCGTCGCCTCCGCGGGCGGTGACAGTGGTCTGGCGGAAGGGCTGGCGGGGGTGAAGACGCCGATGGTCATCGTCGACCGGGGCCTGGAAGGTGTGAATGCCGATCTGGTGCGCATCGACCACGAATACGGCGCTTATCTGGCCACCCGTCACCTGCTAGAGCTGGGGCACCGCGACATCGCCACCATCGGCGGTCCGGCCAGTACCAGCGTGGCGCAAATGCGTCAGGCCGGTTACTGCCGAGCGCTGCAAGAGGCGGGGATAGAGGTGCGCGAAGAGCGCATGCTGGACAGCGATTTCACCAGTACCGGTGGTTACAACGCCGCTGCCCGGCTACTCGAAAGCAGTCCGCCCAGCGCGATTTTTGCCGGTAATGACATGATTGGCATCGGTGTGCTGCGCGCAGCGGCCGAACGAAACGTGCGGGTGCCGGCTGAGCTGTCGGTGATCGGCTTCGATGACATTCAAATGAGCCGTTATGTCTATCCGGCGCTGACCACGGTAGGCCAGTCGATACTGCAACTGGGCGAGATGGCCGCCGAGGTGCTGTTGCGCAGAATCGCTGCGCCTGACTCAGGTGCCGATCAACGCATCGTAACCCCGAGCATTGTGCTGCGCGAATCGACTGCGCCGCTGTCCGGCGTGTTCACCGAATATCGCTGAAACCGAATTGATGAGTAGTGATGTATGCCAGCAAATGTAGTGGTAATAGGTAGCCTGAACATGGACCTGGTCACCCGGGCGCCACGGCTGCCACGCGGCGGTGAAACGCTGATCGGTCATTCTTTTGCTACCGTGTCGGGCGGCAAGGGCGCCAATCAGGCGGTTGCTGCTGCGCGCTTGGGCGCGAGGGTGGCGATGATCGGTTGTGTGGGCAATGACGACTATGGCGTGCAACTGCGCGAGGCGTTATTGACCGAGCACATCGACTGTCGGGCCGTCAGTGTCGTAGAGGGTTGCAGTGGCGTGGCGCTGATCGTAGTCGATGACAACAGCCAGAACGCCATTGTGATTGTCGCCGGTGCCAACGGGGCGATGACCCCAGCAGTTATCGACCGCTTTGATGCAGTCTTGCAGACTGCCGATGTAGTGATCTGTCAGCTTGAGATCCCCGATGCGACAGTCGGGCATGCGCTCAAGCGTGCGCGTGAGTTGGGCAAAACCGTAATCCTCAACCCGGCGCCGGCCAGTCGTCCCTTGCCAGCAGACTGGTTTGCCGCGATTGATTACCTGATTCCCAACGAGAGCGAAGCGGCTGCATTAAGCGGGTTGGCGGTCGACTCGCTGCAGACGGCTGAAACGGCTGCCACTCATTTGATTGCCATGGGTGCCGGCAAAGTCATCGTCACCTTGGGCGCGCAAGGATCGTTGTTCGCCAATGGCGAGGGCTTCGAGCATTTCCCCGCAGCGACGGTGAAGGCGGTAGATACCACGGCAGCGGGTGACACTTTTGTTGGCGGTTTCGCCGCGGCGCTGGCCAGTGGCAAGTCTGAGGCCGAGGCGATTCGCTACGGTCAGATCGCCGCTGCGCTGTCGGTTACCCGTGCCGGTGCGCAACCGTCCATTCCAACCATGTCCGAAGTACAGGCGTTCAGACCCGCATGAAAAAGACTCCTCTGCTCAACGTCGCGCTGTCGCGACTGATCGCGTCTCTCGGTCACGGTGACATGCTGGTGATCGGTGACGCCGGTTTGCCGGTGCCACCGGGTGTTGAATTGATCGATCTGGCGCTCACCCATGGCATCCCTGAATTCGTCAGCACACTGAAAGTCGTGCTCAGCGAAATGCAGGTGGAAAGCCATGTACTGGCCAGGGAGATCTTCGACAAGCAACCGACGGCGCTAGCTGATCTCGATGCATTGAATGAAGAGGGTGCGCTGGGGCGCAGGGATCTGCTCACCCATGAGCAGTTCAAAGTGCTTAGCCGACAGGCAAGGGCGATCATTCGTACAGGAGAATGTCAGCCGTACTGCAACATCGTTCTGGTCGCCGGGGTTACATTCTGATTTCCGATTTCACCTGCACAAGGAATGCGCCATGCAACGCTATGCTGAAAAGTTCCACCAACTGATCCGGAGCCTGCTGCTTTTGTCCGTGATAACTGCGACCGGCGCTCAGGCGGCGGAAAAGATCGACCTGATTATCGACACCGATCCCGGCGCTGACGACGTGGTCGCCTTGCTCTTTGCTCTGGCGTCACCTGATGAACTGAATATCCGTGCGCTGACGACCGTTGCCGGCAATGTGCGACTGGACAAAACATCCCGTAACGCACGGCTGGCTCGCGAATGGGCGGGGCGCGAAGACGTGCCGGTTTACGCCGGCGCGCCGAAACCACTGATGCGCACGCCGATCTACGCCGAGAACATTCATGGCAAGGAAGGCTTGTCGGGCGTCACGGTTCACGAGCCGAAGAAAGGCCTGGCGAAAGGGAATGCGGTCAACTATTTGATCGACACCCTGAAGTCCGCCAAGCCGCACAGCATCACCATTGCCATGCTCGGTCCGCAGACCAACCTGGCGCTGGCATTGATCCAGGAGCCTGAGATTGTTCAAGGCATCAAGGAAGTGGTGATCATGGGCGGGGCGCATTTCAACGGTGGCAACATCACCCCCGTTGCCGAATTCAACCTGTTCGCTGATCCGCAGGCTGCTGAAGTGGTTCTCAAGAGCGGCGTGAAGCTTACGTACCTGCCGCTGGACGTGACGCACAAGATCCTCACCAGTGATGCGCGGCTGAAGCAGATTGCTGCGCTGAACAACAATGCAAGCAAGATCGTAGGCGACATTCTCAACGAGTACATCAAGGGCGATATGGAGCACTACGGTATTCCGGGTGGCCCGGTGCATGACGCCACTGTTGTGGCGTATCTGCTCAAACCGGAGCTGTTTACCGGACGAGCGGTCAATGTCGTGGTGGATAGCAGGGAAGGGCCGACATTCGGGCAGACCATCGTTGACTGGTACGACGGATTGAAAGCACCGAAGAACGCGTTCTGGGTTGAAAATGGTGACGCCCAAGGTTTCTTTGATCTGTTGACCGAGCGCCTGAAACGCCTTAAATAAGCCTGCTAACCCGCAGGCCACGGCCTGCGGGTTTTCATTGTGCCTGCTCGGCCGGTACGATCGGGTATCGTTCGAATACCTGATTGATAAATTGCTGCGCCGCCTCGATTCCCAGCTCCTTGACCAATAGATCAATGCCGATCAACGCCAGCTCTTCCGTCGTGCCGGGGCTGTAAGAGCTGTGTCCGTCTGCCCATTTGGCGTTAATGGCGGCGTCGATACTGAGGCTGGTCATGAGGAGGCTCGAAAGGTCGGGATGTATGTTTTCGAGTTAACCATTTTGCGCGTCGTTAGGCACTGCGACTTAGGCATGAGCGGGGCACTATGCGACACTTGGTCTTTCACGGTTTTTCAGGGACACCGCTGTGCAGATTGACTTGAATTCTCCCGATGGCCTGACTCTTGAGGCTGTACGCCAACTATTGGCCTCGGCCAGCGATGACGTACACAACCAATTGCGCGTGACTAAAGGTGGCATCGCTTATCTGTCCACCGTGACCGGCGGACAGGATATCGACGGTCTGTTGTTTCGCCTGGAAACGTGGGCGAAGGGCTCGGGCTATGTGGGCAATGTCGCAGCCAGCGATGAGGTCTGGGTTATGCAGATCTTCAACGCGCTTAAGGACAACTGGCCAAATCCGTCCGATGACTACATCGACGTTTATTGAGCTGCATTAATATTCAGTCACGATTGTTTGCTGAGTCAGGCGGTGCTGCTCAGGCACACTCGGCATTTTTCCGCTCGTGGGGCAGACATGGCTTCGGCAGTGAAACCAAACGCCGAGCTGGCGGTCGCACGATCTCTGCTTAAACATTTGAAAACAAGGAGGCTTCATGCCTTTGAAGTTCGCGACACTGGGTGCACTTATGGCCGCTGCTCTGTTGGCCGGTTGCAGCACAACCTCCAGCGAGTCGGCAAAGGAGCCCGTGGCGGCTGTTTCAGGTAATAGCCGCTGCGAAGCATCGGCAGCACAATTTGCCATCGGCAAAAAGGCGTCCCCTGAGTTGCTGGATCAGGCGCGCGCCAAGGCTGGGGCGCAAAACGCGCGCTTCCTCAAGCCAAACGACATGATCACTCTGGAATATCGCTCCGATCGCCTGAATCTGAACACTGACAACAATCTGGTGGTTACCCGAGTCAACTGCGGCTGAGCACTTTGTTTCAGGCATAAAAAACCCCGTCACCAGGACGGGGTTTTTTTAGTGCGCCAAGAAATTACTCTGGGCGGACTTGTGCAGCTTGCATACCCTTTTGGCCTTTCTCAGCCACGAAAGAGACGGTCTGGCCTTCTTTCAGGCTTTTGAAACCGTCGGATTCGATAGCTTTGAAGTGTACGAACAGGTCGTCACCGCCACCTTGAGGAGTGATGAAGCCGAAGCCTTTTTCATCGTTGAACCATTTAACGGTGCCGGTTTGGCGATTAGACATGGTGTATCTCCAAGAAACATATATTTTCAGTAGTACTGTGCTGCTCAGGCCAACTGGGCACACCCGGGTATCATAGTCGAAATGTTCGCTTTGGTAGCCCCCCCGGACGTGCTGTTTGCCAATCAGTCGTGTTTTCTTCATCGCCTGTTTTTGCTGTAAGCCCCGGTTTGAAAGGCTTGCAGCGAAACGTAAAGACGATAAAAAAACCTGTAAAACCTGCATAAATCGTCTGAAAAGGCTCATTTCCAACACTTTTTTTCGCCTTTCAGCCGATCAGAATGCTCGGTTTGATTATTTTTTCGCTGGGGTATTTGCCTTGCATTTGGCGATCTGGCCAAGGGCTTTCTGTTGCAGTTCAGGCGTTGCCTTGTTGTCCATCAGTGCCTGAATATCGCTGGCCGGATAGGACTTGATAGCGTCAGCACCGCAAGCGCAGTGGGACTTCGCTGCGGCAGCACCGATCTGTTGGGTGGCAGCCTGGGTGCACTGGGCCATGTACTTTTCGCGCTCGCCTTTGGGCCAGTCGGCATGGGCGCTCAGTGGTAGCAGCAGAACGACGGGGGCGACGACAGCGAATAAGCTTTTCAGACGCATGCGAGGATGCTCCTTGTGGGTCAATGTCTTGTTATCTGAGGGCGCAATGGCCGATCAAGTTCAGCACTCTGGCATAAAAACGGACAATCTGCCTTCAGCCAAATCAGGGCGTAAGCGACCGCTCATCTGTGCTAGCATGCCGGGCTCAAGCGTTCTCAGGCTTCGGATGACCTTCAGTCACGAAGCGGTCGGCGTGCGAATATTTCCGATTTGAATCCCAGTCACTCTGGTTCGGTTTTCCGGTTGGCCGCAAGGCTCCTGCCGCTGTAAGGCAGGCGTTCGTCATTGAATGGCCTGGATCGGATCTTGTACTGGCTCATCCCAACCCACGTGACCTTTGGTAGGGGTCACCACTAGGAGAGGAGGCGCCATGCCAACTATTACTCTTCCCGACGGCAGTCAACGTTCATTCGATCACCCGGTTTCCGTAGCCGAGGTCGCCGCATCCATTGGTGCAGGGCTCGCCAAAGCCACGCTCGCCGGCAAGGTCAATGGCCAACTGGTCGACGCCAGCGACATCATCAGCAGCGACGCGACCCTGCAAATCATTACGCCAAAGGATGAAGAGGGGCTGGAGATCATTCGCCACTCTTGCGCGCACCTGGTTGGCCACGCGGTCAAACAGCTGTACCCGACTGCGAAGATGGTCATCGGCCCGGTCATCGACGAAGGCTTCTATTACGACATCGCTTACGAGCGTCCTTTCACGCCGGAAGACATGGCCGCCATCGAGCAGCGCATGCAGCAGCTGATCGAGAAGGATTACGACGTCATCAAGAAGGTCACTCCGCGCGCTGAAGTGATCGAAGTGTTCAAGGCTCGCGGCGAAGATTACAAGCTGCGCCTGGTCGAAGACATGCCGAACGAGCAGGCCATGGGTCTGTACTATCACGAAGAATACGTCGACATGTGCCGGGGTCCTCACGTCCCGAACACGCGCTTTCTGAAATCCTTCAAGCTGACCAAGCTGTCGGGTGCCTACTGGCGTGGCGATGCCAAGAACGAGCAATTGCAGCGCGTCTACGGTACTGCCTGGGCTGACAAGAAGCAGCTGGCGGCCTACATCCAGCGCATCGAAGAAGCCGAGAAACGCGACCACCGCAAGATCGGCAAGCGTCTGGGCCTGTTCCATACGCAGGAAGAGTCGCCGGGCATGGTGTTCTGGCATCCGAACGGCTGGACGCTGTACCAGGTGCTTGAGCAGTACATGCGCAAGATCCAGCGTGACAACGGCTACCTTGAGATCAAAACTCCGCAAGTCGTCGATCGCAGCCTGTGGGAGAAATCCGGGCACTGGGCCAACTACGCCGACAACATGTTCACCACCCAGTCGGAAAACCGTGACTACGCCATCAAGCCGATGAACTGTCCGTGCCATGTGCAGGTGTTCAATCAGGGCCTGAAAAGCTACCGCGAGTTGCCGATGCGTCTGGCCGAGTTCGGTGCGTGCCACCGTAACGAGCCGTCGGGTGCTTTGCACGGCATCATGCGCGTGCGAGCTTTCACTCAGGACGACGCGCATATCTTCTGCACGGAAGAGCAGATGCAGGCCGAGTCCGCTGCGTTCATCAAGTTGACCATGGACGTCTATCGCGATTTCGGTTTTACCGAAGTCGAAATGAAACTGTCCACTCGTCCGGAAAAACGCGTCGGTTCCGACGAGCTGTGGGATCGCGCTGAAGCTGCATTGGCTGCAGCCCTTGATTCTGCTGGTCTGCCGTACGATCTGCAGCCGGGCGAGGGTGCCTTCTATGGGCCCAAGATCGAGTTCTCGCTAAAAGATTGCCTCGGTCGCGTCTGGCAATGTGGTACCTTGCAGCTCGATTTTAACCTGCCTGTCCGTTTGGGCGCTGAATACGTCTCCGAAGACAACAGCCGCAAACACCCGGTGATGCTGCACCGCGCGATCCTCGGCTCGTTCGAGCGTTTCGTCGGGATTCTGATCGAGCACTACGAAGGTGCGTTCCCTGCCTGGCTGGCGCCAACGCAGGCGGTGATCATGAATATCACTGATAAACAGGCAGATTTTGTTGCAGAGGTTGAAAAAACTCTCAACGAAAGCGGATTTCGTGCCAAGTCCGACTTGAGAAATGAAAAGATCGGCTTTAAAATCCGCGAGCATACTTTGCTCAAGGTTCCCTATCTTTTGGTTATCGGAGATAAGGAAGTCGAGATGCAGACTGTCGCTGTGCGTACTCGTGAAGGTGCTGACCTGGGCTCGATGCCCGTCGCCCAGTTCGCTGAGTTTCTCGCGCAAGCGGTTTCCCGGCGTGGTCGCCCAGATTCGGAGTAATTATTATTAAGCGTGAAATGAGACAAGATAAACGAGCTGCACCGAAAGCCCCGATCAACGAGAATATCTCGGCACGCGAGGTTCGGTTAATTGGCGCTGATGGCGAGCAGATTGGCATCGTCTCGATTGATGAAGCGCTTCGTATCGCTGAAGAAGCAAAGCTTGATCTGGTGGAAATTTCCGCAGACGCAGTCCCGCCTGTTTGCCGGGTGATGGACTACGGCAAGTCGATCTTCGAGAAGAAGAAACAGATTGCCGCGGCGAAGAAAAACCAGAAGCAGATTCAGGTTAAAGAAATCAAGTTTCGTCCAGGGACGGAGGAAGGGGATTACCAGGTAAAACTGCGCAACCTGGTACGTTTCCTGAGTGACGGGGACAGGGCCAAGGTATCCTTGCGATTCCGCGGCCGTGAGATGGCCCACCAGGAGCTGGGGATGGAACTCCTCAAGCGGGTTGAACAAGACCTGCTCGAGTACGGTTCGGTCGAACAGCATCCTAAGATGGAAGGACGCCAGCTGATCATGGTCATCGCCCCGAAAAAGAAGAAGTAATCAACAGGGCACGGCAGGCCTTCTGATTATGTTTATCAACTGAATGCGGAGTATCCGAACATGCCAAAAATGAAAACCAAAAGTGGTGCTGCCAAGCGGTTTCTGAAAACTGCTAACGGCATCAAGCACAAGCACGCTTTCAAGAGCCACATCCTGACTAAAATGTCGACCAAGCGTAAGCGTCAACTGCGCGGTAGCAGCTTGCTGCATCCGTCTGACGTGGCAAAAGTCGAGCGCATGCTGCGCCTTCGTTAATTTAGTCAAGAATAGAGGAAGTAACTCATGGCTCGTGTAAAGCGTGGCGTCATTGCCCGTAAGCGTCACAAAAAAATTCTGAAACTTGCTAAAGGCTACTACGGCGCACGCTCCCGCGTATTCCGTGTTGCCAAGCAAGCGGTAATCAAGGCAGGCCAATACGCCTACCGTGACCGTCGTCAGAAAAAACGTCAGTTCCGCGCTCTGTGGATCGCTCGTATCAACGCCGGTGCTCGTGTTAACGGTCTGTCCTACAGCCGTTTCATCGCTGGCCTGAAAAAAGCGTCCATCGAGATCGACCGCAAGGTTCTGGCTGATCTGGCAGTGAACGAAAAAGCGGCGTTTGCTGCGATTGTCGAGAAAGCTAAAGCCACCTTGGCTTAAGTACCCCCGACAGTCACCCGGCCTCACCTTTGTGAGGTCAGGTGTTAAACGTCATAAATAGGGGAAGAGCCTTCAAGCTCTTCCCCTATTTTGTATCTGGAGTCTGTACATGGAAAACCTGGATGCGCTGGTCGCTCAAGCACTAGAGGCTGTGCAAAGCGCTGAAGATATCAATGCCCTGGAGCAAATCCGGGTTCAATACCTTGGCAAGAAGGGCGAATTGACTCAGGTGATGAAGACCCTGGGAAATCTGCCGGCAGAAGAGCGTCCGCAAGTCGGCGCGCTGATCAACGTTGCCAAGGAACGTGTTACAGGCGTTCTCAATGCGCGCATGGCCCTGTTTGAAGAAGCCGAACTGGCTGCCAAACTGGCTGCAGAATCCATCGACGTGACATTGCCGGGCCGTGGTCAGACCTCTGGCGGCCTGCATCCGGTCACACGGACGCTGGAGCGCGTCGAGCAGTTCTTCACCCGCATTGGCTACGGCATTGCCGAAGGCCCTGAGGTCGAAGACGACTACCACAACTTTGAAGCGCTCAACATCCCAGGCCATCACCCGGCCCGGTCGATGCATGACACCTTCTATTTCAATGCCAACATGCTGCTGCGCACCCATACCTCGCCGGTACAGGTTCGCACCATGGAATCGAAGCAGCCGCCGATCCGCATCGTCTGCCCAGGCCGCGTGTATCGCAGCGACTCCGATATTACTCACTCGCCGATGTTCCACCAGGTCGAAGGCCTGCTGGTTGATCGCGATATCAATTTTGCCGATCTCAAAGGCACCATCGAAGAATTCCTGCGAGTGTTCTTCGAGAAAGAGCTGGCGGTACGTTTCCGTCCATCCTACTTCCCGTTCACCGAGCCATCCGCCGAAGTCGATATGGAATGCGTGATGTGCAGCGGTAAGGGCTGCCGCGTCTGCAAGCAGACTGGCTGGCTGGAAGTGATGGGCTGCGGCATGGTTCACCCGAACGTGCTGCGCATGTCTGGCATTGATCCGGAAGAGTTCTCCGGCTTTGCTTTCGGCATGGGCGTCGAGCGTCTGGCCATGCTCCGTTACGGCGTGAACGACTTGCGTCTGTTCTTCGACAACGACTTGCGGTTCCTCGCGCAATTTCGCTAGTCGTAACGAATTCTTAGGAGAGCAGGATGAAATTCAGTGAACAATGGCTGCGTGGCTGGGTTAGCCCGCAGGTAGATCGCGACGAGCTGGTTGCCCGTCTGTCGATGGCCGGTCTTGAGGTCGATAGCGTTACGCCGGTCGCCGGTGTATTCAGCGGTGTGGTGGTGGGTGAGGTGCTGAGCACCGAACAGCACCCCGACGCCGACAAATTGCGTGTGTGCCAGGTCAGCAATGGCGCGGAAACTTTCCAGGTCGTATGCGGAGCGCCAAACGTGCGTCCGGGCCTGAAAATTCCGTTCGCCATGATCGGCGCAGAACTGCCGGGCGACTTCAAGATCAAGAAAGCCAAGCTGCGCGGCGTCGAGTCCAACGGCATGCTGTGCTCGCAGGCCGAGTTGCAGGTCGGTGAAGGCAACGACGGTCTGATGGAGCTGCCGGCCGATGCGCCGGTGGGCGAAGATTTTCGTGTGTACCTGGATCTGGAAGACGCCAGCATCGAGGTCGATCTGACCCCGAACCGTGGTGACTGCCTCTCCTTGGCCGGTCTGGCCCGTGAAGTCGGCGCGCTGTACGCCGCGCCGGTAACGCGTCCGGTGGTGGCCACCGTTCCTGCCGCTCATGACGAAGTGCGCTCGGTCGAAGTGCTCGCGCCAGCCGCGTGCCCGCGTTATCTGGGTCGTGTGATCCGTAACGTTGATTTGTCCAAGCCGACGCCGCTGTGGATGGTTGAGCGTCTGCGTCGCGCCGACGTGCGCAGCATCGACGCTGCCGTCGACATCACCAACTACGTGATGCTCGAGCTGGGTCAGCCGCTGCATGCGTTCGATCTCGCCGAAATCAATGGCGGCATTCGCGTGCGCATGGCTGAAGAGGGTGAGAAGCTGGTTCTGCTCGATGGTCAGGAAGTCAGCCTGCGTAGCGATACGCTGGTCATCGCCGACCATACTCGCGCCTTGGCGATCGCCGGTGTCATGGGTGGCGAGCACAGCGGTGTTTGCGCGACCACGCGCGATGTGTTTCTGGAATCCGCGTTCTTCGATCAGATCGCTGTTGCCGGCAAGGCCCGTTCCTACGGCCTGCACACCGACGCTTCGCATCGTTATGAGCGTGGCGTTGACTGGCAACTGGCCCGTGAAGCCATGGAGCGAGCCACGGGCCTGCTGCAGGAAATCACTGGCGGCGAAGCTGGTCCGATCATCGAGACTGTCAGCGAGCAACATCTGCCGTCGATCGCTCCGATCACTCTGCGTGCCCAGCGCATCGCGCAAATGCTCGGGATGGAAATGGATTCAGCTCAGGTTGAAAGCCTGCTCAGCGGGCTGGGTCTGAAGATTACCGCCGATGGAGCAGGGCAGTGGCGCGTTGAAGTGCCAAGCCATCGCTTCGACATCAGCCTGGAAGTCGATCTGATCGAAGAGCTGGCCCGTCTTTATGGCTACAACCGTCTGCCGGTTCGTTACCCGCAAGCGCGTCTGGCACCACAAGCCAAGGCAGAAGCGCGCAGCGATCTGCCTGAGCTGCGCCGTCTGCTGGTTGCTCGTGGTTACCAGGAGGCGATCACTTACAGCTTCATCGAGCCGCGTCAGTTCGAACTGTTCAATCCGGGCGTCGAGCCTCTGTTGCTGGCCAATCCGATTTCCAATGACATGGCTGCCATGCGTTCGTCGTTGTGGCCGGGCCTGATCAAGGCGCTGCAACACAACCTCAATCGCCAACAGGATCGAGTGCGTCTGTTCGAAAGCGGACTGCGATTCATCGGCCAGCTCGAAGGTCTGAAGCAAGAGCCGATGTTGTCGGGTGTGGTGTGTGGCAGCCGCCTGCCGGAAGGCTGGGCACAGGGTCGCGATACGGTGGACTTCTTCGACGTCAAGGCTGACGTGGAAGCGGTGCTGGGCTTCGCCGGTGCGCTGGATTCGTTCACCTTTGCTCCGGGCAAACACCCGGCGTTGCACCCGGGCCAAGCCGCGCGCATCGAACGCGAAGGTCGTGAAGTCGGTTTCATCGGCGCCATTCATCCTGAATTGTCGAAAGCGCTGGGCCTGGATCGTCCGGTGTTCGTCTTCGAGCTGGTTCTGGCGGAGGTGGCGCTCGGTAAAATGCCGAAATTCCACGAGTTGTCGCGCTTTCCTGAAGTGCGTCGTGACCTTGCACTGATCGCGTACAAAGACGTCGCGGCCTCGGCGGTGCTGGACGTAATCCGTGAAAATGCAGGCGAATGGCTCACAGAGCTCAGGCTGTTTGACGTATATCAGGGTAAAGGTATTGATCCTGATAGAAAAAGCCTTGCAGTCGGCTTGACCTGGCAGCATCCATCGCGCACTCTTAATGACGATGAGGTGAACACGACGACGCAAAATATCCTCACCTCGCTCGAACAAAGGTTGAACGCCACGTTAAGGAAGTGACGTATGGGGGCTTTGACGAAAGCTGAGATGGCGGAACGTCTGTATGAAGAGCTGGGCCTGAACAAGCGGGAAGCCAAGGAATTGGTTGAACTGTTTTTCGAGGAAATCAGGCACGCTCTTGAAGACAACGAGCAGGTAAAATTGTCCGGTTTCGGCAATTTCGACCTTCGGGACAAACGCCAGCGGCCTGGCCGCAACCCGAAAACGGGGGAAGAAATCCCGATCACGGCTCGCCGTGTGGTCACCTTTCGTCCAGGGCAGAAGTTGAAGGCCCGAGTTGAGGCTTATGCTGGAACCAAGTCATAACGACGAACTCCCCGTCATCCCGGGCAAACGCTACTTCACCATTGGTGAAGTCAGTGAGCTGTGTGCCGTAAAGCCACACGTGCTGCGCTACTGGGAGCAGGAGTTTCCTCAGCTCAATCCCGTCAAACGCCGCGGAAACCGCCGGTATTATCAGCGCCAGGATGTGCTGATGATCCGGCAAATTCGCGCGCTCCTTTACGATCAGGGTTTTACCATCGGCGGTGCACGTTTGCGCTTGTCCGGCGACGAAGCCAAAGACGACACTACCCAGTACAAACAGATGATTCGGCAGATGATTGCCGAATTGGAAGACGTGCTGGTTGTACTCAAGAAATAAAAAGCTGCGTTTGAATACTTCCAGTTTTCAAACGCTTGCGATATATTCTTGAGCGTTCTTCAAGGTGGAGAACGAAACGCAACATCAGTCGGGGCGTAGCGCAGTCCGGTAGCGCACTAGCATGGGGTGCTAGGGGTCGAGTGTTCGAATCACTCCGTCCCGACCATACAATTCAACGACTTAGCCGCTTTCGAGCGGCTTTGTTGTTTCTGGCAGGATGATTCTGGAACCTGTCTTCTTAGGGTGTGTCGTGTTTTTATGCCCGCTCGTCAAGTAAATCGCACTCCTTGTCTGCACATTTCTCTAATTACTAAGCGCAGCCTGTGCGCCACTGACGGGAGAAGATGATGATAGAAGACAACAACGGCCCTGAAGCGCCATATCCAGGGCCAAGCGAGCAAACGCCTGAATCTGGCGAGGGGCACGATTCTGGTCTGGAGCGGGCTGTCTCCGAGCCAAAGCAGGGTACCGACGAACGCCCAGAAGACTGGAATCCTCCACCTGGCAATCCTGGCTCTGATCAAGATGCCCAGACGGGCCGCGACAACGGCGGCGCGAAAAAAGCGCAATGAACTCATCTCGCACAAGACCCGGCCCTCGCGCCGGGTTTTTTATTGCTGCCGAATCGTGGTTAAGGATCCGATCCACAATCGCTCTGCGCTGGTGACGCTTTTCGATTGAAACTTCCTTGTCGACGAGACGATCTGTTGAACACCGGCAAACAGGAGTTCAAAAATGAAATGTTATCTATGCGGCCTCGAGGCGAAGGTAGCGGAAGAAGCTCATGGCGGCGAACTTATCGATTGTTCGGACTGCGGCATTTATAGAATTTCGGGCTTGGTTCTGAAAGAACTAACTATCAAGAAAATCAACTTTACGGACATGCGAGACGACCTTCACCGCCAGCGGCAGTTCAACGCTACCGAAGTGGCGGAGATCAATACGGAGACGGTCATCTGGGCTTGAGCAAGCAGCTTTTAAGAGTCGAAGCTGAGCGGCGCCGGCGGCTGGATGCTTTGTCCAGGCGCCGGCAACAAGCATGTCTACTCTACGATGCAGATCCAGCGGTGGTTGTATCGGTAAGGCGCTCTAGTGAAATGAACGTCTGACACCATCTTCATGCCACGCTTTTCAAGCGCTTTGGTCAGTTGTACGAGTGTCTCTGCCTGGATAGTCATTGCTGTCACCTCGTCAGATTTACTGCGTTCATAATTCTTGACCGAGGGATCAGGCAGCTAATTCATTTTTTCTACGGCAATCATTAAGGTCGTGTGGGCATGAAATGCCAAGTCATACTTCACTTCGTGCCCACGACCTCGCTCCATTCAAGTCCGAACCGCCCTAGATACTTCCTCAGGCGATCGGCGTCATTGGGCTGCGCTTTGGCCTGTCGAGAGACAGCGAAGAGCTGCCGGCCGGCATCGGAAAGGCTATCCGCCCGTCGGCATACCTCAATAACCGCTTTCAGCTGCAAGCGGTCGAACAAATCCATGTTCTCGCCGTCCCCCGGCAAGTCGGCTGATGCTGCAGTGGGTTGCGCCAGTCTCCACGCATACCGCAGCCGATCGATCTCCTCCTCTACCTGCGCTTCATCTATGCGCCCGCTATCGGCCAAAGTCGCCATTCGGGTAATCGATGCGGACAGTTCGCGAAAGTTGCCCAGCCAGGCTGCTTCAGGTGAACTGGCGAAGGTCAGGTAGCGCCGGCGTGCTTCGAGATTGAAGCGCACCCGCTCACCCTGTTCGTGAGCATGGCGTTCCAGCTCGAAATCAATATTTGGCTCGATATCCTCGCGGCGACCGGCGAGGCCGGGCAGATCGAACGTCCACAAGTTGATGCGCGCATACAGATCTTCGCGAAACAAGCCTTCGGCGACTCGACTTCGCAGATCGCGGTGTGTGCCGGCGATGATCAGGAAGTCGCTCTCGACTTCCTTGTCCGAACCCAATGGGAAGAAGCGTTTCTCTTCGATTGCCTTCAACAGCATCGCCTGTTCGTCTGCGCCGAGCTCGCCGATTTCATCGAGAAACAACATTCCACCATCGGCAGCGCGCAACAAGCCATCGCGAGGATTTTGCGCGCCTGTGAAGGCACCTTTGACGTGGCCGAACAGGGCCGACATTGCGCCGTCACCGCGCAGGGTGGCGCAGTTGACTTCGACGAAGCGTCCCTGCATTTGATGGCGACTGCGCTTGAGTTCGTAGATGCGTCGCGCCAAGAAGGATTTGCCCGCGCCTGTCGGGCCGATCAGCAGCATGGGCGCTCTTGAGCGCAGGGCCACGCGCTCGATTTGCGCGATGGAGCGGTTGAATGCGGCGTTGCGTGTAGCGATACCGGACTTGAGAAATGCCAAGCCTTCGAGGCGTTTGCTGGCGAAGCGTGAGGCGATGCGATCATAGCGCGACAGGTCGAGATCGATCAGCGTATGCGTGCCGCAGGCGGGCTCGTCATCGCTCTTGCGTTTGGTGGGGGAGGTCTGGACCAGTCTGGCCGGCAGATAGCGCGCTTCGGTGAGCAGAAACCAGCAAATCTGCGCGACGTGGGTGCCGGTAGTGATGTGGACGAGGTAATCCTCGTGCTCGGTGTCAAAATGGTAAGTGGTGGTGAAGTCGTGCAGGGCGCCGTAGACCTCTTCGAAGTCCCAAGGGTTGCGCAGCGACATCGGATGCAGGCGCACGTCGGTCGCTGGAGATTGCTGCTGGATGTCGGCTCGGACGCGCTCGGCGAGGCTCACGTCGCGAGCATCGAGGCCGTGAATCAGTTCAAGCCGATGGACTGGCAAATCTGCTTGCTGGCAAAGGCCCACGGTTGGCCGCCAGTGATTCCAACGGTTGGCGCCTTTGCCGACACGATCCAGGGTGGCTCCGATGAATCCAATGACGACGGTGCGCTTACCAGACATGTTTATCTCATAAGATAAATAACGATAGGCAATAATAATTTTTAGAGAGGGTTTTGTCTTTTCTGATTTAAGAATTCAATCTTTTTCGAGAATAAAAACGATATAAATCAAGAACATAAATAAAAAATCATGTCTGCGCTCGAATCTGGCACAGCGGCTGCAATGCTTGGATAAACGAACAGGGACACCACAATATGAATGATCAGAGCTACCAACTTCTCGAAGTCGCCGACGGCAAGCCAATCAAACTCTGGACCGAAGGCGTTCCGGTAGAAAACGAAGCCCGTGCACAGTTGATGAACACCGCGAAGATGCCCTTCATCTTCAAACATCTGGCCGTGATGCCGGACGTGCACCTGGGGAAAGGGTCAACCATCGGCAGCGTGATACCAACGGTTGGCGCGATCATCCCGGCGGCGGTGGGGGTCGACATCGGCTGCGGCATGATCGCAGCGCGTACATCACTGACCGCTGCGGATCTGCCGGACAACCTGCATGGTTTGCGCAGCGCCATCGAGCAAGCGGTCCCCCATGGCCGCAGTTCGGATCGTTCGCGGCGAGACAAAGGCGCCTGGGACAAGATTCCGCAGCAAGCCGATCAGGCCTGGGCGGGTTTGCAGCCACGCTTCAGATTGATCACCGACAAGTATCCGAAGCTGGCCAACACCAACAACCGTGGGCATTTGGGGACACTCGGCAGCGGCAACCACTTCATTGAAGTGTGCCTGGATGAAGCCAATCGGGTCTGGTTCATGCTGCACAGTGGTTCGCGTGGTGTCGGCAATGCGATTGGCAATCTGTTCATTCAGATGGCGCAAGCGGATATGCGTCAGCACATCGCCAATCTGCCGGACCGTGATCTGGCCTATTTCGAAGAGGGCAGCCGACATTTTGATGACTATGTGGAGGCAGTGGGCTGGGCGCAGGACTTCGCCAGACAGAATCGTGAACTGATGATGCGCGCGGTGATTCAGGCCACGCGGCAGGTCATTCGCAAGCCTTTCGAAGTCGCATTGGAAGCGGTGAATTGCCATCACAACTACGTGCAGAAAGAGCGGCATTTCGGTGAAGACGTCCTGATCACCCGTAAAGGTGCGGTGTCGGCGAAGAAGGGCGAACTGGGGATCATTCCGGGCTCGATGGGCGCCTAGAGTTTCATTGTGCGCGGGCTGGGCAATGAAGAGTCGTTCAGTTCCTGCAGCCACGGCGCCGGGCGCACCATGAGTCGCACCAAGGCCAAGAGTACCTTCACCGTCGCTGACCAGATTCGCGCCACTGCGCATGTGGAATGCCGCAAGGACGAAGCGGTCATCGACGAAATTCCGATGGCCTACAAGGACATCGACAAAGTCATGCACGCCCAGCGCGAGTTGGTGGAAGTGCTGCACACGCTGCGTCAGGTGGTGTGCGTTAAAGGATAAGGATGTGCAATGAAAGAAATCATTGAACTGGACGGTGCAATCGGCGGCGGTCAGGTGTTGCGCAGTGCGCTGAGCCTGTCGATGGTGACAGGCCGGGCGTTTCGGATTAAACAGATTCGCGCCAGACGCAGCCGTCCGGGACTGCTGCGTCAGCATCTGACGGCAGTAATGGCGGCGGCCGAGGTTTGCGGTGCGCAGATATCCGGTGCGCATTTGGGTTCGCAGGCCTTGAGCTTTGAACCGGGCGCAATCCGTGCAGGCGATTTTCAATTCGCCATCGGCACAGCGGGCAGTTGTACTTTGGTGTTGCAGACACTGTTGCCCGCGTTGATGCGAGCACCGCAGGCGAGTCGGGTGACGATCACTGGCGGCACGCACAATCCGCTGGCGCCGCCGACTGATTTTCTCTCGCGCAGTTGGCTACCGCTGCTGCGGCGCATGGGCGGCGATGTCGAACTGGACTTGGTGCGTCATGGTTTTGTGCCGGCTGGCGGTGGCGAGATTGCAGTAAGGGTGCAGCCGTCACACCTGACGCGGCTGAATCTGTGTGAGCGCGGCAAGTCAATTTCACGACAGGCTCTGGCACTGACTGCCGGACTTGCGCCTACCGTTGCTCAGCGTGAACTCACGCATGTCGCCAAGCGTCTGAATTGGCCGTCGGATGCGCTGCAACAGATGACCATTGAGCCGGCGCGCGGTCCGGGAAATGTGCTGTTGTTGGAGTACGTTTTTGAGCACGTCACTGAGGTGTTCAGTGCGTTTGGCCAAGTGTCGTTACGTGCCGAGAAGGTGGCCGATACCGCAATCAATCAGGCTGTCGACTGGCTGCGCAGTGATGCTGCGGTGGCAGAGCATCTGGCCGATCAGTTGCTGTTGCCGATGGCGCTGGCTGGTGGCGGAACGTTGACCACGCCGCGCATGACGGATCATCTGCGCAGTAACATCGAAGTTATCCAGCTGTTTTTGCCGGTTTGTTTTGATTGTCGAGAGGAGGGCGCTGCTCGATTGCGAATAGAGATTTTACAGACTGATTAGTACCGGCCTGCAATCCCGAAAGTCGTCGCAAAACCTCCCTGAGAGCGCCGCTAGCCTTCAGCCACTAGCACATCTGACCTAATTGCCCCTGTACCGACTCGACTTTAAAGTCCTTTCGCTTGGCAGCTGACTGTCAAACTTCTTTGGTATGAAAATCAAAAGGTCGATCTGCTATGAACTCATCAAGGACAATCCCGGGTCTCGCTTTATTCGCAACTTTGGCACTCGCGGTCAGTGGATGCCAGACTGTCAAACCGGGAGAGAGTGATCTCAAGAATCGGGCACAGACCACCATCGGCAAACCGGTTATCAAGGTTTCCAACATCCGCAACGACTTCAACACAACCTTCTACAACGCTCAAACCGAAAACGGCGAGTACACTTGCGAGTTGCCGAGCGGGCCGATGGTTGCTCTGGGTTCCATGGGTATGGGCCTGGGCGCTCAGTGCACCAAACAATGACGAATCAGTTCCTTCGCAGCTGAAATAAAAAGGCCAATGTCGATGACATTGGCCTTTTTATTAACGAATACCTGGATCAGTTGGTCTTCGAATTCAGCTTGCGCAGTTCTTCATAAGTTGCCGATTGCACGAACCAGAAGCCGGAGATGATGCACCAGCTCAAGGTGCCGCCTACGAACATCCCGAGACCCGAAAGAAAGCTCTGGCTCATCATGAACAGGGACACGATCAGGATGACCGCCAGTGCGATGTAGAGGACGATGTTGTTGACGCCGATGACGAAATCTTTCATTTGCATTCCTTGGGTGTATTTTCCTCTGGCCACCCTCTATGGTGGCCAGTGCGCGCATCATATTGATATCACCCTGCGCTGCCTAGTTTCGGCATCTGAATTTTATTCACAAATAGCAATATCCTTGTTACTGAACCGGTTTTTTGTCCAGGTCACTGGAGTCGCTCGACGTCGCAGCATCTTTTTCCGTCTCATGCGGCTGGGAGCCTGAGTTGGCGCCCGAGGACTCTTCGCCTTTCTTGTTCGCCTTCTCATCATGATCGCGAGAGCTTTCTGCCTGATTAACACCGGGCAGAGCGGTAGCAGGGGTGGCGGCGCCCGCTGTCGTCTCGGCAGCCGAAGCGTGGAATGGGCCGATCAGGCACAGGCTGAAAAACGACAGAGCAAAGATTTTCTTGTTCATCTCGTGGGCCTTCTACGCAAGGAATGTACTGTTTTGGATAGGTTCGCCTGCCAAAGGTGCGCGCCATTGGACGAGCGGCGAAGACTGCTCTGTATCTCCCCTGATAAAAAATTCCCGACAGCAGGCAAATTGCTGGCCCCCAGAGATAATGCACCCCGGCAAAATCGCGTTTTTTCAAAAGGTTAGGTTGGCTATATGCGGACGATTGTCATCACCGTTGCGACGCTTTCCCTGGCTTGGATCGCTTCGGGTGTGCAGGCAAAAGAGTTAAGCAAGGGCCATCGCTTCGCCTGCACCTGGGGTTCGGATATTGCTGCCGGTGCGCAGCGATCCAAGCTGTCGGGAGTTTCGCTGTACGGCGCGCGTAAGCAACTGCAGGTTCGCCGGTTCCAGCAGCCCTGGATGCGCATGACTGCGATGGGGATTACCGAGCAGACCTACAACAGCAGTTCGAAGCTTAAACCGGCGGCGGTCAAGCAAACCTATTACGAACAATGCGTACGCCACGAGTTGGCACGGCGATAAGCAAAAAGCCCGACCTGAAGTGGTTGGGCTTTTTTTGTACTTTTTGGATTTTGGCGGAGCATTCAGTCGACGATCACGCGTTCGTTGTCGTCGTCACTCAAGCACACTGTCAACTGCTGGCCATCTTTGGTAAACGCGCAATGCGGCAACGACATCTGTCTGGCGATATAAATGGGCACGCCAATAAACACTGACGCTATCACTATCGCCATGACCGATCTGGCGATCATCGCCCAAAGCGAGGGAGCGCCTTGCTTCTTGAGCCTTGAACGCAAAAACAGACCGAGCCCCAACAACACCGCACCGATCAGCATCGCGCTGCCGATTTCATGAGGGCTGATGCTATAGATCCTTTGTTCCGCGTCGTCCGGATAATTGATTTGCCACCAGACGCCTATGGCCAAAGGCATAACGCCCGCCAGTATGCAGGCATGAATCGCTCCCGGCATGCGCACCAGCAGAGCCAACAACAAAGCCACGGTAGCGGCGACCCAGCCAATGGCGAACAACTGGCCGCCCATTCCGCCCATAAAGGTACCGCCGACGTCGATCGGAGTGAGCAGATACCAGTCATAAAAAGCGCTGTGCAGTACAACCGAACCTACAGCAAGCCAGCAAATCGGGTAGTAGATCCAGAGGGCATTGGGGCGGGTTAACACACTCATTCCTTGTTGTGATGTCGGAAGGGGCGCCAGTATGCCAGTGCTTCAATCAAGAGTCGCGAGATCGTTTTGCCACTGCCGGCCCGGCAACCCGCGGCAACGGTTTGGTCTGCATCAACGCATCCAGCGCCTTGCGATAACCCTGGCCACCAAGCGCCATGCTGTTGTTGTGCGTCGCCCCAGGCACCAGCAACAGCCGCTTGGGCTGCTCAGCGGCGTTAAAGAGTTGCTCGCTGAAGCGTGGCGGCACGAAGGCATCAGCCAGGCCATGCACGACGAGCAGCGGCATATGAATGTCGGCGATCTTGTCGATGGAATCGAATTTCTGTGACAGTAGCCAACGCACCGGAAGCGAGGTGTCAGCCACGGCGGCGGCGACATCGGCGAGCGAGGTAAAGGTCGACTCAATAACCAGGCCGCGCACGGGCAGAGGTGTGTGATTGCGCGCGGCTGTCTGACCAAGTTCAGCGGCCAGATCGATCGCCACTGCGCCACCGAGAGAATGGCCGTAGATCAGCCGTTTGTCCGGATCTGGCTGCAGCAGTTGAAAGCGTTCCCACGCAACGCGAGCATCTTCATAAACGCTGCGCTCCGACGGCAGGTCGCCCTTGCTTTGGCCAAACCCGCGATAGTCGATGGCCAGCACTGAATACCCCGCCGCTCGCAGCTGTTCGATGCGGAACAGTTGTCCGGTGAGGTTCCAGCGCACGCCATGCAGATACAGAATCGCTGGCGCATTGGCACGTTCTGCCGGCCACCACCAGGCATGGATGTTCTGTCCGGCGCTGAAGCTTTTCGGTTGCAGATCGAGTTCCTGGACGCTGCCGGGCAGACCGCGATACCAGCCGGCCGTACCCGGTTCGATGCGGAACAACAGTTTGCGCTCGGTGTGTTCCAGCACCGCACAACTCGTCGGCACGCCAATAATCAGCGCGGCCATCATGGCGAACGCGAACCGGCGGCGCCGCAGACGAGTCAGTAAGGACAGGAACATTAATCGTTTCACCACGGCGCAGACAAAGAACGCTTTTTACCAGATGCCTCAGTCTGCGCGTGATTATTTTCGACCACCGTGCATGCGCAACGATTACAAGATGCTGCAATCGCTCACGTTACTTGCAGCACGAGCTTGCCGATATGGTCGCCTCCCTCCATGCGGGCATGGGCCTGAGCCGCGTCAGCTAGCGGGTAGACCTTGTCGATGATCGGCAGGCAGCGTCCGGCGCCAAGGGCAGGCCAAACGTGTTCCTGCAATTGATCGGCGATGGCGGCTTTCTCCGCAGCGGTGCGCGCGCGCAGCAGCGAGCCGGTGACCACCGCGCGTTTGCCTAGGATCGCCAGCAAATCGATATCGTTGGCGCGGGCACCGCCGAGGAAGCCGAGCATCACCAGGCGCCCGTCCAGAGCCAGTGCGCTGATATTGCCGTTCAGATACGAGCCGCCCATGATGTCGAGAATCACGTTCACGCCCTGATCTGCCGTCTTTTCGGCAATGACCCTGGTGAAATCTTCGTCCCTATAGTTGATCGGTTGCCCGCCAAGCTGACGAATCGCCGCGCATTTTTCAGCGCTGCCAGCGGTGGCGAAGGCCTCAATGCCAAATTCACGACAGAGCATCAGTGCGGTGGTACCGATGCCGCTGGTGCCACCGTGAATGAGCACGCGCTGGCCGACCTTGGCACCGCCGAGACCGAACAGGTTGGCCCATACAGTGAAAAAGGTTTCCGCAATCGCGGCGGCCTGAATCCAGTCGACACCGTCCGGCACGGGAAACGTTTGCCCCGCTGGCACGGCGCAATATTCGGCATAGCCACCGCCATTGGTCAGCGCGCACACACGATCGCCGACAGCGAACCGCGTTACTCCGGTGCCGAGTGCGACCACTTCACCAGCCACTTCCAACCCGGGAATCGGGTCCATGCCGGGTTTCATTGGATACTTGCCGGCGCGCTGCAAGGCATCCGGACGATTGATTCCGGCAGCGTGAACGCGGATCAGCACCTGGCCCTCGGCAACGGTTGGCAGGGCCACGCGCCTGGCTTGCAACACTTCAGGGCCGCCGGGTTCAGTTATTTCGATACGGGTCATTTCATTGGGCAGTGACATTGTCGATTCCTGTGAAAAAGGTCGTGTAGATGGGAGCGCAGGCAACGCGCAATGATTCCCTTCAGTTCGCCGCGCAACCAGTTTGAGTCGCAGCAGGCAGCCAGCGCATGGCTTGCTCCAGCAGCAGGGCAACGCCGATCGCGCCGGCGGCGATCATAAACAGCAGCGAATGCTGGCCGCCCGAAGCATTGAACAGCGCCGAATAGGCAAACCCGGCCAACGCCTGGAAAGTGGCAAAAGACACCGTAGCGCGGCTCCAGGCAATCTGTTGACGGTGATGCGACGGCACCAGCTCATGCACCCGGGCCAGCGCCAGCGGCACGATGCCCGGCGGGAAAGAGCCGAGAATCACCGCCAGTAATGCCAGCGCCAGAAACGAATGTGTGACGGCCAGCAAGCCGAGGGCGATGGCTTGCACGACCAGCACCATTCGAATGCCTGCGCGTGCGCCAAGCTGGTCAGCCAGGAAGCCGTAAGTCACCGGCCCGACAATCGCCCCCAGGCCATACATGACCCAGACCGTTGCGCCGACATGCGCCCCGGCCCCCAGCCCTCGAGCTACGTAATCGACCAGAAACACCATGGCGGGCACGAGCCCGGCGGCCATGAACGCATATTGAGCGAACAACAGGTAAACACCCGGCGGTGTCGGCTCATCAGCCGACGGGCCATGCACAGCCGCGGCGTGCGCGGTATCCGCAGGCCAGCCAAACCAGCTCGATGCGGTCAGCAACAACGCCAGCGCGCCCAGCCCCAGCCACGTTGCCTGCAAGCCAAGCGTCAGCAGCGGGGGCACGATGGTTCCGGAACCGGCGATGCCGAGGCCGATGCCAAGGAAGATCGCGCCACTGGCCAAGCCTCTGCGCGCCGCCGGAACGTGAGGCAGCACGGTTGCCGCAACCAGCACCATGATCGCGCCACCCGCAATGCCGGACAGCAAGCGCCAACCGAAGAACCAGCTCACCGACAGCGGATAAGCACAGGCAAAAAATGCTGCCGTAACAGCCAGCATCATCAGGCGCAAAGCGTTGCGATTACCCAATCGATGGGCCATAGGCCGACCGAGGAGGGCGCCAATCAAGTAGCCGACCAGATTGGCCGCGCCGAGGTAAACGACATCATTGGCTGAAAACCACTGCGCCTGAATCAGCGAAGGGATCAGTGGCGTGTAGGCGAACCGCGCCAGGCCAATGCTGACCAGACTGGCGCAAAGCCCGGCGAAGATTGGCAGCCAGAGGCCGGAAGAGTTTGAAGTACGCATGTTTAGCGATCTCGCAAGAGGTGTATGGCACTCACCTTATCGGCTATTGTTGCTGCGCATATGCAGCGATTAAGCGGCACGATGATGCAAAATTGCTTCGGTGAGGATCAGCATGAATTGGGATGATGCGCGGGTGTTTCTGGCGGTCTGTCGCGAGTCGACATTGCGTGGGGCTGCGCGGGTTCTGGGCGTCGACCAGGCCACAGTAGGACGGCGCATCACCGCGCTGGAAAAATCTTTGCGCGCGACGCTGTTCCTGCGCACATCCGACGGCTACGCGCTGACCGCCGTCGGTGAGGCGGCGCTCAAAAGTGTGGAAAAAATGGAGCACTCGGCGCTGGAACTGGAGCGACACATCCACGGGCTGGATGATCGTCTGACCGGTCATGTACGGGTCAGCACCACCGACTCGCTGGCCATCGATTTCATCATCCCGGCGATGGCGCGCCTGCATGATCAGCATCCGGATGTGCAGATTCAGCTGGATGCGTCGACGCAGATCCTCAGTCTGGCCAAGCGCGAGGCGGATATCGCCGTCCGCAATACCCGGCCGGATAACCCGGATCTCATCGCCCGACGAATCGCCCGTTGGCCTGTAGGACTTTTCGCAGCGCAGGCCTACGTCGAGCGCCATGGTGGACCGCAGCCCGGCAGTGCTTTCGAGGGCCATGATCTGGTGGTGTATCAGCCGTATTTACAGAGCAAAAAAGACCTCACACTGGTATCCGAGCCGTTAAGCCGTGGGCGTATCGTGGCGACGCTCAGCTCCAGCCTTCTAGTGCGTCGCTCAATTGCCGCAGGCCTCGGAGTAGGGGAGATCCCGGTGTATATGGGCGAGCGTGACGGTCTGGTCAGACTCTGGCCGGAGCGGACCCGGCCATTGCCGTATGAAGTGTGGCTGGTCACCCACGCTGACCTGCGCCATACCGCGCGGGTGCGGGCCGTGATCGAGCAGATCGTGGAGGCCTTTGCGCTGGAAAACGAATAAGTGATCTCGGGTTTTGCCAAGGCTACAACGCCTGACGAAACAGCCTACGTCCGAGGCAGAATGGGCCGGCTTGTCGCCGAGAGCGATGAAATCTATTGTGACGGCAGTTCGATGCGGATTTCAGTCCCGCATCCAAACGAAGAGCCAGGGAAGGCCTCGTAGCCATGAAGGTGTCGCATTGAAAATCAGGGAAGTGAATCGATATGCAGTCACGGACAGATCGGAAACGGGTCGGGATAGGCACATCATGAGCACCATAAGCCGCGAAGAATTCGATGCCAGGATAGAGACCATCGAGACGAGAATGGATGGCCGCGTGGCAGAAATGCGCGCCGACATTCGTGGGTTTCTCGCTGCCCAGGCAGAGCGGGACAAGGTCTATCTTGAGCGGGACAAGGCCCTGCAAGAACGGGACAAGCGTTATGACCTGATGTGGATGGGCGTGCAGAAAATGGCCGACGAATCGCGGGAAGCGATCAGACAGGCATCGACGGTAAAGGCCAATTACTGGGCTGCTACCACTGTGCATTTTCTCGGCGTGGCTTCATTGCTGGTTGGCGCGCATTTCGCCAATCAGGCGGCGGTGTTGACTACGATACAAACCACGCTGGCGGCGATTCAGATTGGTAAAGAAGTGTCCGTCCCCAAACCTGTCGAACGATCTGCGCCGGTGTCGCCGCAATAAAAAACGGCCTTCATTGGAAGGCCGTTCCGAATCGCGCCAGGTCATGGCATTTCTGGCAACTCCTGTGGCCGCAAGTCGAACACCAGTACTTCGGCATCGACCCCATTGCTCAAGCTCAGCAGCTGCTCTTCACGAACCCGCACGCCGTCGCCTTCCTGCAACGCCTGGCCATTGAACTCGACGCTGCCGCGCGCAACGTGCACATAGGCGTAACGATTGGCCGGCAATTTCAGCGTGGCACTTTCCTTGCCGTCGAATAACCCCGCAAAGACGCGCGCATCCTGACGGACTTTCAGAGAACCGTTGCTCCCGTCCGGCGAGATGATCAGTTGCAGGCGACCACGTTTTTTCGCCGCGCTGAAGTGCTCCTGCTGATAGCGCGGTTTGGCACCGCTGACGTCCGGCACGATCCAGATTTGTAAAAAGTGCACGGGCTTGGTGGCTGAGTGGTTGAACTCACTGTGTGCCACGCCGCTGCCGGCGCTCATCAGTTGCACATCGCCGGGGCGGATCACCGAGCCAGTACCGAGGGTGTCCTTGTGTTCCAGCGCGCCTTCGAGCACATAGGAAAAGATCTCCATGTCACGGTGCGGATGCTGGCCGAAGCCTTTGCCGGCAGCGACACGGTCGTCGTTGATCACCAGCAGATCGGAGAATCCTTGTTCTCGCGGGTTGCGGTAATTGGCGAAAGAGAAGGTGTGAAACGACTTCAACCAGCCGTGATTGGCGAGGCCGCGGTCGGAGGCTTTGCGAAGTGTCAGCATGATGAAATCTCCTGGCGGGACGTGAATTCGTCCGAGTGAGGAGAAGGTTACTGGTTACCAGACAAGGCAATAAGTAGATGGAAATTGAAAGACTGTCCTGCTCAGGTTGACAGTTTTGCGCTATGGTTCACCCATTCGTGTGCGCTGATTTAGCCTGAGTTAGCCATAATGCCCCGGTTCAGCGTGCGTATTGATTCCCGAAATGTGTGATGCCTCCCATGAAAACCGTGGCAATGGTGCTGTTTCCTGACTTTCTGATGCTCGACATGGCCGGGCCGCTGGAAGTGTTTTCAGTCGCCAACCGTTATCTGAAACCTGATTTGCACTATCAATTGACGACGTTAGGCATCGAGCGCGGCCTGCTCAGAGCTTCCAATGGCGTGCAGGTGCAGGCTGATCTGCACATCGACGAAGCGGCTGAGCGCTATGACCTGTTATTGGTGCCCGGCGGGCCTGGCGCCTACAACCAGAGATTTCCCGGGCTGTTCGCCTGGTTGAACAACGCCGTACCGCGCGCCGAACGCTACGGTTCGATTTGCACTGGCGCCTTCATCCTCGGCCATGCCTGCCTGCTTGATGGCTATCGCGTCACCACGCACTGGAATTACACCGAACGCCTGATCAAAGCCTTTCCGAAAGCCACGGTGACCACCGATCAGATCTACGTCGAGGATCGTAATCTCATCACCTCGGGTGGCGTGACCGCCGGCATCGATCTCGCGCTGGCCGTAGTTGCCAAAGATCACGGCAAGAAGATCGCTCAGGACGTCGCCAAGGTCTTGTTGGTGGTCATGAAGCGCCAAGGCGGGCAGGCGCAGTTCAGTCCTTTGATGGCCGCAATCTCACCGCAAGAGACGCCAGTCACTCGCGTACAGAATTATGTGCTTGAGCACCTGGACGAGGCCTTCACCGTCGAGCGAATGGCGGGATTGGCAAATATGAGCGCACGGCACTTTGCTCGCCTGTTCGCCCGCGACATCAGCATGACGCCGATGGAGTTTTTGCAGAATGCCAGAATTGACTGCGCGCGAAACCTTTTGGAAACCAGTGATCTGCCGCTGAAGACAATTGCGTATAAAAGTGGCTTCGGCAGCGTCCGGCACATGCGCTCGCTGTTCGCCGAAAAGCTCGGCCTAACGCCGATACAATACCGGGAACAGTTCAGCTAGAGCGGTTCAGTCCGTCTGACGCAGCTGGATGTCCGTACTGCGTCGGCTGTGGCGGTTGTATCGTCACGCAAGAGTGCCAAGATGTCTGGCATGAATAATCACAACGACACCCACCCCGGCTCGGTGCTGCGATTTGGCCCTTACGTCTTTCACGTGCGCCAGCGTCTGGTTCTTGAAGGAGAGCAGCCGCTGCGCATGGGCGGGCGCGCCATGGATATTCTTCTGGTGCTGCTTGAGCACGCGGGCGAGGTAGTCAGTAAAGAGCAGTTGATTGCTCGTGTGTGGCCGACATCGATCGTTGAAGAGATCAACCTGCGGGTGCACATCGCAGCGTTGCGCCGCGCACTGGGCGACGGCACCAATGGGCAGCGTTACATCATTCACGTGGCGCATTGCGGCTACAGTTTTGTCGCCCCGGTGGAGCAGAACCCACGTGACGTGCTGCCCATGCCCGCCGCCGCGCTCAGGCCACTGCACAATCTTCCGGCACGACTGACCCCAGTCAGTGGGCGCGATGCCTTGGTCGGTAGTCTGGTTCGCCAAATGCCGGTGTGCCGCCTGATGACGATTACCGGTGCGCCAGGTGTCGGCAAAACCACGGTGGCGCTGCGCGTGGCAGAACTGCTGCTGCAATATTTTCGCGATGGCGCCTGGTGGGTCGACCTTGCCAGCCTTGAAGATGACCTGCCGCTGCTTGAGCAGCTGTTGCACGCCCTGAAGACAGATTTTTCAACACTGACGGGTCGCCACGCCTTGTTGCTACTGGATAACGGCGATCATCAGCGCGAGAGCTGCGCGGCTTTGGTCGAAACCCTGTTGCAGGCTGCGCCTCGCCTGTCGATTCTGGTGACCTGCCGAGAAGCCCTGCAAGTCGCGCAGGAGACCATCCAATACGTGCCGCTGTTGGCGATTCCCAAGCGCTCGACATTGAATACCGTTGAAGAGGCCATGAGCTATCCGGCGGTGCAGTTGTTCGTCAATCGCGCGCGGGCGCGACAGCATGGCTTCAGCTTACGTCAACAGGATTTGCCAGGCGTGCGCGAGATCTGCCGTCAACTGGACGGTTTGCCACTGGCGCTCGAGCTCGCAGCGGCGCAGATCGACGCGCTGGGCTTGATCGGTTTGCAGGCCCAGGTTGAAAACGGTCTGCAGTTGCTTGGCCAAGGCCGGCGCACCGCGGTGCCGCGCCATCAGTCGATGGGTGCTGCCATCGATTGGAGCGTTCAGCGCCTGACTGCAATGGAACAGCGTGTGCTGCTGCGTCTGTCGGTGTTCAGCATGGGCTTTACCCTTGAGGCCGCACTGAGTGTGATCAGCAGCGCGGATCTGGCTGGCTCCAGGCTCGTCGCGATAATCGAAGGTCTGGCGCGCAAATCGTTGCTGATTCAGCAACCCGTTCAAGCAACGCTCCGCTATTGGATGCTTAATACCGTGCGCCGCTATGCGCGTGATCAACTCGAGCGAACCGACGAGAGGCTCGAGCTGGAGCAGCGCCATGCGCGCTATCTCAGCCGAACGCGCAACGCGTCAGGCCGGGCACTGGTCGCGCAGACGGTCGAGTAGCCGGCGCACTTTGCGCACGTCCGCAGTGGCGTAGCCTTCGGTGAAGCGCTGGTAGATCGGGGTGAGCAGATCCAGGGCTTCGCGCTGTCGGGACTGGCTTTGCCACAGTTCAGCGAGATCCGTGGCGCTGCGCAACTCCCAGGCCAGCGCGCCTTGGCTTCTGGCGATGGTCAAGGCTTGTTGCAGCGTTTGTTCGGCTTGCAGGATTTTGGTGGCGCCTGCGCGGGCCGATTCGCCAGCAGGTTCGAGAATCGGCTTCTCGGATTCCTTCAATAATGCCGCCGCGTGCGCGCGCAATATCTCCGCCGCGCTCCACCCCGCATCGCCATTGCGCGCCCGCTCCACCAGTGTTTCGTCGACAAAGCGTTCATCGAGCGTAACCATCACTTCCCGGATCAAACCGCTGCTCTGCGCTGACACAGGCGCGGCATTGTCCGGATCGATCACCTGCGCGTAGTGCCGGCCCCAGTTATTGAACAGCAATACCGAATGCTTCTGCGATTGCTCCAGCAGCAACTGCAGCAGAGCGCGGGCGTTGGCGCGGTCGCCGTTGTAATGGGCGATCAGACAACTGGCCAGCGCCAGGGTGTAGCAGATCGACGTTCCATGATTGATCTGCACGGCAATGTCCAGCGCCTGTCGTGCTGCGCGCCATGCCTGCTCGGGCAGACCCTGCAGCCACAGCACGCGAGCCAGCACCGTCAGCGAAGCAACACTCTGGTCGTATTGCACGCCAAAACCATGGGTGAAGCGATTGAGATGACCGCTGTGGGCCATGCGTTGCAGCACCTGCTCGGCGTGCACGCGTGCCTGCGGTTGGTCGCCGGCATAATGCAGGGCCAGCACCCGCAAGCGATGTGTGCTCAGTGACAGCAGTGGCTCGCCGTGCAGGCCGATGCGATCGAATTGCTCACTCTGGGCCAGCGCCGTGCGGTAATGCCCGCAACTCAGATTGACCGCCATGTGCCCGGACACCGCGCGCAGTTGTCCCGCCAGATCGCCGTGTTTCTCAGCCAATTGGCAGGCATCGACGAAGGCCTGGATGGTCTGTGGCGTGCCGCCCCAGGTGTGATAGCTGGCGCTGCCGAGCGCCAGTTTCAAGGCGATTTGCAGACGAGGGCAGGGCTCGGCGGTTTCCTCGAGCAGACTCAGTGCCCGACGCACATAACGGCTGTAATTGCGCAGCCGCGACAGCTCTTGCCACAACGGTGCTGAAGCGGCTGTCAGTTGTACACCCAGTTCATCTGGTCCCGGCCCGTTGAGGCTCCAATCCAGCGCCGCGCGCAGATCCTCCAGACCCCGGGCATAGCGCTCCATCCATAATACGGTCGGGGTATTGTCCCAATCCGCTTGCGCCTGCTGCATCAATGTCAGGCAGCGCTCGGCGTGGCGTTGGCGGGTTGCACTGAGCTCGTCGGCCTGTTCGAGTTTTTCCAGTGCGTAGTGGCGCGTGGTGTCGAGCAAACGGTAGAAAACATCTTCGTCGCCGACTTCGACGCTAAGCAGGGATTTGGCCACCAGTTGCGTGACAGCGCTGAACACCGCGCCGGGATCGATCTGCTGGCCGATGACCACTGCCGCCGCCGAGGCGAGGGTGAAGCTGCCGCGGAAGATTCCCAGTCGCCGCAGGCAGGTTTGCTCGCAGGCATTGAGCAGGTTGAAGCTCCAGTCCATCGTCGCGCGCAGGGTCAAGTGGCGTTCGGCACTGCTGTGCTGTCCGGCCGACAATGGCGGCAGCCCTTTGCGCAATTGTTTGAGCAACCCGTCCATGCCCAATTCGCTGACCTGAGCGGCGGCCAGTTCCAGCGCCAGCGGAATACCGTCCAGGCGCTGGCAGATCTCGATTGCTTGCGGCAACTGCGCAGGGCTCAGTTCAAAGCTTTCGCGGGCTGCAGTGGCGCGCTCGACAAACAGTTGCAGCGCAGCAAAACTCAGCGCCTCGCTCGGCGCCATCGACGTCGACATGGACGGACATTCGAGCGATTCCAGACGCAGCACGAACTCGCCCTCGGCGCGCAGGCTTTCTCGGCTGGTCGCGAGGATATGCACCTTGGGCGCGCCGCGCAGAATCTGCTCGCTGAGCGACGCGATCGCATCGATCAGGTGCTCGCAGTTATCAATCACCAGCAACATTTGTCGCTCACGCAAACCATCGACCAGACAACCCTGCGCATCGCCGTCGGGCGCAGATAGATCGAGCAGCGCCGCCAGATGCGTGCCGATCAGCGCAGGCTCGGCGATGGGTGCCAGATCCACCAGGCGTATGCCGTCGCGATACTGGCCGATCAATTGCTCGGCGACACGCAGGGCGACGGTGGTCTTGCCGATGCCGCCGGGGCCGACCAGGGTGATGCAGCGTCGGCGTGGCAGTTGCGCAATCAAATGATCGACGACCGGCTGGCGGCCAATCATCCGCGTACGGCGCAGCGGCAGATTGTGTCTGGCGACGGCAACCGCAGGTTTTTGTTCGAGGCTGTCGAGCAGGATCGGAGCGACAAAGCTGTAGCCACGTTGCGCGACCGTGACGATGTAGCGCTGGCCGTTCTGCCCGTCGCCCAGCGCCTTGCGCAGCGCCGCCATGTGCACGCGTAGATTGATGTCTTCAACGACACTGTCTGGCCAGACCCCGGCCATCAGTTGCTGCTTGCTCACCACTTCACCGGCGTGGGCCAGCAAAATCAGGAGGATGTCCATCGCCCGCCGTCCCAGGCGCAAAGGCTGTTGGCCTTCAAGTAGCAGTCGTTGCCCGGGATGAATCCGATAGGGGCCAAACGCAATGGCCTGATTCGGGGGAAAACTCAACAGCGCGCTCCTGCGGTGATGCGGCGGACAGGGCGAATCGGTGCCTGGCGCGTGCGCAGGCCGTCTGATCCGGGGTGTCCGGGCATAATCCTCAGGTTTGAGCATCAGTGCAACGGGTGGCGTAACGGCAGCAGTCAAAAAACCGCAGGCTGCGCGGCGCTGCTTTTCAGCTTGCCCATGGCTCGACAGCGCCAGGCGAAGGGGTTGATGCCCTCGCTGCGGGTGAACATGTGGCAGAAGTGCGCCTGATCGCAGAAGCCGCACTCCAGGCTGATCTGCGTCAGGCTGAGGTCGGTGTGCTGGATCAGCAACTTGGCCCGCGCCAGACGCTGGGCGCGAATCCAGTCCTGCGGCGACAGGCCGGTGCTGCATTTGAAGGCGCGGGAGAAATGACTGCGGGACAGTGAGCAGGCACGGGCCAGCTCAGCCACTTCGAGGCTTTCGCCCAAGCGGTCGAGGATTAACTGTTTGATGTGGCGTTCGCGCTGTGGACTGAGTCCGCCAGTCGCGTTTTTACGCGGTTCGCAGGCAGGGGCGAGGGCGACGGTTCGCTGTAGATAAGCCATGGCCAAGGTCCGTGTCGGTGGGGAAGGCATGGTCGGCGCATTCCCTCAGGTCAAAACAGCAACGCTGCGCAGAGGACTTCATTGTTGGGCCGTGGCGTGAGGCTGACGAGTTAATCGTTGTTAATTTCCCTGCTCAGGCTGGAACTCAGCACATCCTTGCAAGTCACCGCCCGGCGTTTTGCGCGACGATGTCGACAAAGCATGGCCGCCGTCGGCCAGGTACAAGGGGAATGCAATGACAAGCGGGAGTACGGCCCCTGCAAACGCGCGGCGAAAGTGCCGTTGATCGAGTAAAGTGCCCAGCGCCTGTGGCAAAAAGTGCCTGACACCGACAAGGAAACCACGCCCATGAACCGTAATGATCTGCGCCGCGTCGACATGAACCTGCTGGTGATTTTCGAAGCGCTGATGTTCGAAAAGAACCTGACCCGTGTGGCGGAAAAACTGTTCATGGGCCAGCCGGCGGTCAGTGCTGCACTGGGGCGTTTGCGTGATCTGTTCGACGACCCGTTGCTGCTGCGCAACGGTCGCGGCATGGAGCCGACAGCGCGGGCGCTGGCGATTCTCAAGGAGCTGCAACCGGCAATGGATGTGATTTCCGGGGCGGTCAGCCGCGCCAAGGAATTTGAACCGGCGAGCAGTTGCGACGTGTTCCGCATCGGTCTGTCGGATGACGCCGAGTTCGGTCTGTTTCCGCCGCTGTTGCGCCAGCTTCAGCTGGAGGCGCCGGGGATTGTCGTGGTGGTGCGCCGTGCCAATTATCTACTGATGCCGGCGCTGTTGGCCTCGGGAGAAATCTCAGTGGGCGTCAGCTACACCACGGATCTGCCGGCCAATGCCAAGCGCAAGAAGCTGCGCGACATCCCTTGCAAAGTGCTGCGCGGCGATGACCGTCCGGGGCCGCTGACGCTGGATGAATATTGCGAGCGGCCGCATGCGATGGTGTCGTTCTCTGGTGACCTGAGCGGCAATATCGACCTGGATCTGGCCAAGATCGGCCGATGCCGCCGCGTAGTGCTCGGTGTGCCGCAATTCAGCGGCTTGCGTGCCTTGCTCGCCGGTACCGAGATGATCGCCACCGTGCCGGATTACGCTGCCTGTGCCTTGGTCGAAGGCTGCGCCCTGCGCGCCGAAGACCCGCCGTTCCCGATCGATGCCGCGCAATTGTCGATGGCGTGGAGCGGGGTGCACGACAACGACCCGGCGGAGAAATGGCTACGCTCGCGCATCAGCCAGTTCATGGCGGCGCCGCTGGATATTTCGGCGCTTTAACCCATCGCGATCACACAACCACGTGGCAGCCTGCCAACTGAGTGCACGCCACCAACCCCTGTGGGAGCGGGCTTGCTCGCGAAATCGGTATGCCAGTCGCGGATGTGACTGACCTGACGCCTCCGCGAGCAAGCTCACTCTCACATGGTTTTGGGCGGCCCGCCAATTGAGTGAATGCCATCAATCCCTGTGGGAGCTCCACCTTGTCTGTCGTTGGAGGCGGACTGTCCGTGGTCTGAAAAACAACTAAGCACACCCATCCAATTTCTCCCGCCCTGGTCTTGGCATGATTCCCGTCAATGACATTCAAGGGGTCGGGTCATGATGGTGTCGAGGGATGAACAGGCGCGCAACATCGGGTTGCTGTTTCTGCGGGTCAGCGGCGGGTTGTTTCTGTTGTGGGTGCACGGCTTGCCCAAGCTGCTGGACTTCACTGCGCAACTGCAACTGATCGAAGACCCGTTCCACCTCGGCGCCCACCTCACTCTCATCCTGGCGATTTTCGCTGAAGTCCTTTGCCCGCTGCTGATCATCGCCGGCGTGCTGGCGCGATTGGCCTGCTTGCCTATTCTCTTTGTGCTGCTCGTTGCGTTGCTGGTCGTGCATCCGCAATGGAGTGTGGCCGAAGGGCAGTTTGGCTGGTTGCTGTTGATTCTTTTCACCACTGTATTGATCGCCGGGCCGGGACGGCTGGCGATTCCTGTTCGTTTGCCCGGAGTGCTGCGTTATGCCTGAAGTCCTTAATCAACAAGCACTGGGGGCCGATGAGACCGTCACGTTGATCATCAAGCACTCGGTCAAGGCCGGTTTCGAATTGGCCTACGAAGCGTGGCTGCGCAACATCGTGCGCGTCGCCGGGCAACGCGAAGGGCATCTGGGTGTGGACGTGGTGCGCGGCAAGCGCGGGCGTCTGGATTTTTACACCTGCGTGCTGCGCTTCAGCTCCACCGAGGCCATGCAAGGCTGGCTGGGATCCGCCGAGCGTCAGGCGCTGATCGCCGAAGCCGCACCGATGCTGGCTGACGGTGATCAGACCGAGGTCGCACCGGTCAACGAGTTCTGGTTCACACCGCTGGCCGAAGCCGGCTCGCCGCCGCCGCGCTGGAAGCAGGCTGTTGTCACCCTGTTGGTGATTCTGCCGCATACCCTGCTGGTGCCGCTGATCTGGGGTCCGCTGCTGGCGCTGCATCCGATTCTTTCCAACTACGTGGTTGCCACGTTCCTGATCACCCTGACCATCGTTCTCTCGGTGGTCTACGTGGTCATGCCGCCGGTCACCCGTTTGTTCACCCCGTGGCTGGAAGCCAGCCAGGCCCATGAACACCTCGATTCCCAAGAAACCTCGCCGCGTTAACGCGGGGTTTGCTTCTTTTCACTTTTGCTTGAGGAACTGCGATGAGCGCCGATCTGATTTTATTCAATGGCCAATTTCATACCGTAGACCGCGAAAAACCACTGGCCAGTGCGGTGGCGATCAAGGATGGCCGCTTCGTCGCCGTCGGTAACGATGCCGAGGCCATGGCCCTCAAGGGCAGCGCCACGCAAGTGGTCGACATGAAGGGCCGCTGCGTCATCCCAGGCCTCAACGACTCGCACTTGCACCTGATTCGCGGCGGCTTGAACTACAACCTCGAACTGCGCTGGGAAGGCGTGCCGTCGCTCGCCGACGCGCTGCGCATGCTCAAGGATCAGGCCGATCGCACGCCGACCCCGCAATGGGTGCGCGTGGTCGGTGGCTGGAACGAATTCCAGTTCGCCGAAAAACGCATGCCGACCCTGGAAGAAATCAACCAGGCGGCGCCGGACACCCCGGTGTTCATCCTGCACCTCTACGACCGTGCACTGCTCAACCGCGCCGCCCTGCGCGTCGCCGGTTACACCCGCGACACGCCGAACCCGCCGGGTGGCGAGATCGTCCGTGACAGTAATGGCAACCCGACCGGCATGCTGGTCGCGCGGCCGAACGCGATGATTCTCTACTCGACACTGGCGAAGGGGCCGAAGCTGCCGCTGGAATATCAGGTCAACTCGACCCGTCAGTTCATGCGCGAGCTCAATCGCCTCGGCCTGACCAGTGCGATCGACGCCGGTGGTGGTTTCCAGAACTATCCGGATGATTACCAAGTGATCGAGCAACTGGCCAAAGACGACCAGTTGACCGTGCGCATCGCCTACAACCTGTTCACCCAGAAGCCGAAAGAAGAACTGACCGATTTCCAGAACTGGACCGGCAGCGTCAAGTTGCATCAGGGCGATGACTTCCTGCGCCACAACGGCGCCGGCGAGATGCTGGTGTTCTCCGCCGCCGACTTCGAAGACTTCCTCGAACCGCGCCCGGACCTGCCGCAGACCATGGAACAGGAGCTGGAGCCGGTGGTGCGCCACCTGGTCGAGCAGCGCTGGCCGTTCCGTCTGCACGCCACGTACAACGAATCGATCAGCCGCATGCTCGACGTGTTCGAGAAGGTCAACCGCGACATTCCGTTCAACGGTCTGCCGTGGTTCTTCGACCACGCGGAAACCATCACCCCGCAAAACATTGAGCGCGTGAAGGCGTTGGGCGGCGGCATCGCGATTCAGGATCGCATGGCGTTTCAGGGCGAATACTTCGTCGATCGCTACGGCAAACAAGCCGCCGAAGCCACACCGCCGATCAAGCGCATGCTCGCTGAAGGTGTGCCGGTTGGCGCCGGCACCGACGCCACCCGAGTGTCGAGCTACAACCCGTGGACCTCGCTGTACTGGATGGTCAGCGGCCGCACCGTTGGCGGTCTGGCGCTGTACGAAGAAGGTTTGCCACGCAGCACCGCACTGGAGCTGTTCACCCACGGCAGCGCCTGGTTCTCCTCGGAGCAGGGCAAGAAAGGCCAGATCCGCGTCGGCCAACTGGCGGACCTGGCAGCCCTCAGCGCCGACTTCTTCAGCGTTGAAGAGGAAGCGATCAAGTGGATCGAGTCGGTGATGACCGTGGTCGGCGGCAAGATTGTCTACGCCGCCGGCGACTTCGAAGACCTCGGCCCGCGTTCGATTCCGGTGCTGCCGGACTGGTCGCCCGTGGTCAAGGTTCCGGGCCATTGGCGCCCGAATTCGCCACTGCAGGCGCAGGTTCACCAGTGCAGCGGGCCGTGCGCGGTGCACACCCACAGCCATGAAAAAGCGCGGATGTCGAATGCGCCGGTCAGCGACTTCGCCGGTTTCTGGGGCGCGTTCGGCTGTTCCTGCTTCGCCTTCTGAGTTCGAAAAAAAGCGCCGGTCATCACGGCCGGCGCTTCAAGCAACAACCATCCCTCCAGGAGTTTTGCCATGAGCGTTCCTTACAAGCGTCTGAATAAAGATGATGCCGTCGTCCTGTTGGTCGATCACCAGACCGGCCTGATCTCGCTGGTGCAGGATTTCTCGCCGAACGAGTTCAAGAACAACGTGTTGGCACTGGGCGACATCGCCAAGTTCTTCAAGCTGCCGACCATTCTGACCACCAGTTTCGACGCAGGCCCCAACGGCCCGATCGTGCCTGAACTGCTCGAGCAATTCCCCGACGCGCCGTTCATTCAGCGTCCTGGCCAGATCAATGCCTGGGACAACGAAGACTTCGTCAAAGCGATCAAGGCTACTGGCCGCAAGCAACTGATCATCGCCGGTGTGGTAACCGACGTTTGCGTAGCTTTCCCGACGCTGTCGGCGATTGCTGAAGGCTTCGAAGTGTTTGTTGTGACTGACTCGTCGGGCACCTTCAACACCACCGTGCAACAAGCCGCCTGGGCGCGGATGTCGGCCGCCGGTGCCCACCTGATGAACTGGTTCGCGGTAGCTTGCGAGCTGCAAGGTGACTGGCGCAACGATATGGAAGGTCTGGCGCATCTGCTGTCCGAGCGTCTGCCTAACTATCGCAACCTGATCAACAGCTACACCAAGTTCACTGCCAAGTAAGAAAATCAAAAGATCGCAGCCTGTTGCAGGCTGCGATCTTTTGCTGTTAGCGCTTCTGCAACCAACCCAAAAAACCTCCCTTCTTCACCGCCACCGGTTTGGCCATCAATGCGAGGCGACTGTTCTGCTGACGCACCGCCTGCAATTTGTTCAAGGCCCGGCCGACTTCGCTGCGCTTGTCCATGCACTCACGGGTCAACTGTTTGTCGAGACGATAGATGATGCTCGACGTCAGCGCCGTGAACGTCGCCTGCGACGGCGTATCGGCGAGAATGCTCTGCTCACCCATGACCTCGCTCGGCCCCATGCGCCCGGCCTCGGTCTGGCCGTTGCCATCCGGCACCGTCGCGCTGACCACACCCGTGGCGATCACGAACAGGCTGTCCGGCACTTCATCCAGGTCCAGCACTACCTGACCCGCCGTGTACTGTTGCGCGACCATCGACGCAGCCAGGCGATCGCGTTCGTCACTGCTCAGCGAGCGGAAAATCTTCACCTCATCCAGCAAGGCACGGGCGCGGCTCGACGGTTCGATCACGCCGTCGGGATGCCGAGAAATTCCCGCCGCTTCGAGATGGCGGTGGGCGAGGTCGAACAGTTGATTGCGCACTTCACTTTTTTTGCCGAGCTCGGCGATGAAACCGCTGGCGACGTATTCCGACATGGTTTCGCCGGCCTCTTTGAGCACGGCTTTCGGCGCGGGACTGAGCAGCAGCGAACTGCTGCCCTGCAAGGTCCGATCAAGGGCATCGAGCACCCGACGCGGACGAATATGGTTCGGTACTTGGATGCTGATCGACACCCCATGCATGTTGCTCGGACGGCTCAGGTTGACAATCTTTGCCTTGGCCGCCACCGAGTTCGGTACCACGGCCATGGTGCCGGCGCTGGTCAGCAGGTGCGTGGCGCGCCAGTCGATATCGAAGACCTTGCCTTCAACGCCGTCGATCATCACCAGGTCATCCACCTGATAGGGCTTGGTGGTGTTGAGGACGATGCCGGAGAACACGTCGGCGAGTGTGCTTTGCAGCGCCAGACCGACGACGATGGCGACCACCCCGGAAGTGGCCAGCAGACCTTTGACCGGCAGCTCCAGCACGTAGCCGGCGGCTGCGACAATCGCGACCAGAAACACCAGCGCGCCGATGACATCCTGCAGCAAGCGACCGCTGTGACCGATGCGGCGCATCAACGCCAGGCCGATCACTTCGGTCAGCACTCGTGCTGCGTACAGCCACCAGAGAATCCCCAGCGCCGTCGCACCCAGTTGCGCCACGCGATCATCGCCGAACAGCGGCGCCTGCAACGGGCTGACACCGGCGTTGATCACCAACGCGCTGAACGCCAGAAACAATGCCAGACGTACGCCGACTCGCGGTGCGCGATGGCTGAAGGGCGAGAAATGCCAGAGTGCGGCGTCGAGCAGCAACAGTACGGCGCTCCAGGAGAGCAGGTGGGCGTAGAAAAGAGTCATGACCGGTACTCCGCGACGCTGGTGAGAAAAAAGATCGCAGCCTTCGGCGGCTCCTACAGGGAACCGTATTCCAGGGTAGGCGCTGCCGAAGGCTGCGATCTTTTGCTTTTATGGATTCAGATGAGTCTTCAGTTCAGCCGCAGCCTGACGCACCGCAGCCTTCACTTCTGGAATCTGGCTCAGCGGATTGAGCAGGCCGAAGTCATGAATCATCCCGTTGTAGCGCACCGAAGTCACCGGCACGCCAGCCGCATCCAAGTGCCGCGCATAGCCTTCGCCTTCGTCACGCAGCACGTCGAACTCGGCGGTCTGCACCAGCGCAGCGGGCAAGCCCCTGAGCTGTTCGGCGCTGGCGTTGAGTGGCGATGCGTGGATCTGCGCACGCTCGGCCGGGTTGGTGGTGTAGTTGTCCCAGAACCACTGCATCATGCCTTTGGTGAGAAAGTGACCCTCGGCAAATTGCTGGTACGAACCGTCATCGAACTGCGCATTGGTTACCGGCCACATCAACAGCTGAAAGCGCAGGGCCGGGGCTTTCTGTTCCTTGGCCATCAACGCCACGACCGCCGCCATGTTGCCGCCGACGCTGTTGCCGGCCACCGCCAGACGCTTGCCATCGACGCCGATGTCCTTGCCGTGCTCGGCCACCCATTTGGTTGCGGCATAAGCCTGATTGATCGCGGTCGGGTACTGCGCTTCCGGCGATGGTGTGTAGTCGACATACACCGCCACAGCGCCAGAGCCGACCACCAGATCACGGATCAGACGCTGGTGTGTCGGGAAGTCACCCAGCACCCAGCCGCCGCCGTGGAAGAACATGAACACCGGCAACTCGCCTTTGACCTTGGCCGGGCGCACCACTTTCAGGTTGATGGTCTGGCCATCGACCTTGATCGCCTTGTCGCTGACTTCCACGCCGGACAGATCAACCTTCACCGAAGCCTGGGCACCGGTCAGCACTGCACGGGCGTCTTTCGGGCTCAGTTGCTCCAGCGGACGACCGCCGCCGGCGGCGAGCGCATCGAGAAACGCCTGAGTGTTGTGTTCGACGCCAGGACTGCCAGCGGCGAAAGCGCTGCTGACGGACAGGGCAAGCAGGGACGCGGCGAGGGTTTTCTTGATGCTCATGTTCAATTCCATTTTTGAGTATTTATACGTTCGTGTAGGAGCTGCCGGAGGCTGCGATCTTTTGATCCTGTTTTGCCATTTCCAGCGTCACTGCAGATCAAGATCAAAAGATCGCAGCCTGCGGCAGTTCCTACCTGTTCAGGGTTGTTTTCAAACCGTGAGCACAGATTAATGGGCTGCTGAAAAGCGAAAAAGCGGCTATAAAGCGTTTAACTGTCCACCAGAGAGTGACAATGAACCCGTTCGAAGACATGCGTATTTTTTGCCAGGTCATGGACTCCGGCAGCTTCACCGCCGCGGCCGATCAGTTGGGCCTGTCCAAGCAGTTCGTCAGCCGTCGTTTGATGCAACTCGAAGAGCGCCTCGGTGTGCGTCTGTTGAACCGCTCGACACGGCGGCTCGACGTCACCCCATTGGGGCAGAGCTATTACGAATCGGCGCTACGTTTGCTCGGCGAGGTGGAGCAGGTCGAGCAGGGCATCGCCGGTGAAACCGCCGAGCCGCGCGGCACGATTCGTCTGAGCGCACCGCTGTCGTTCGCCGTAGCGCACCTGGGCTGTCTGTTGCCGTTGTTTTTGCAGCGTTATCGCGAGGTGACTGTCGAGGTCGACTTGAGCGATCGCCCGGTCGACCTGCTGGGCGAGGGCTACGACCTCGCCCTGCGCATCGGCGTGCTGGAAGACTCGACACTGATCGCCCGGCGCATCGCCAGCATCGAACGCGTCTACTGCGCCAGCCCCGCGTACCTTGCCGAACGCGGCACACCACGCAAACCCGAAGACCTGCACAGCCACGACTGCCTGCCGTACGGCCACGGGCGCTCGGTGCAATGGCGCTTCAACGAAGCGCCGGGCAAACCGGTGCTGGTCAACGTCACCGGACGCATGCGGGTGAACAACGGCGAACTGCTGCGGGACGCGGCGGTGCAGGGGATGGGGGTTACCTATCTGCCGACTTTCATTGTCGGTGCAGCGCTGAAGGACGGGCGGCTGATGCCTGTACTGGATGATTTACGTCCCGAGCCACTGACCTTATCGGCGGTGTATCCGCAGCATCGCCAGGCTTCGCGGCCGGTGCAGGCGCTGGTGGACTTTTTGCGCGAGAAGCTTAATCAGAGCCACGTGAATCTTTGAGCCTTACGCTGACTAAGCTGTAGGAGCACAAAGTTCACGCAGGAACCGGCTTACATGTTTGCAACAACCGAAGTGACCAGGCTGATCTAGACTCGGATCCGCTCAATCAAGAGCCTCATCCGGAGTGCGCCATGGAAGTGCCCAACCCCAAAACCGCCGTCGAGAGCAATCGTCAGGCATGGAACGATTCCGCCCGTCATCATCAGGACTCGCCGGACTGGCAGATATTGCTCAGCGATGTCGTGCAGGCGGAGTTTTGCTGCCTCGACGATACCTTGCACAGCTTGCTGGACGTCGACGGCAAAGACGTAATCCAACTGGGCTGCAATAACGGTCGGGAAAGCCTGTCGCTGTTTGCGCTGGGTGCGCGCAGTGTCGTCGGCGTGGATTAATCGGCAGCCTTTCTCGCACAGGCCCGCGAGCTGAACAGTCGCTCGCCGCACACTGCCGAATTCGTCGAGAGCGACATCCACCATCTGCCCGCATCGCTGCATAACCGCTTCGACGTCGCCCTGATCACCATTGGGGTACTCAACTGGATGCCCGACATCGGCGAATTCTTTCGTCATGTCGCACCGGTGCTAAAGCCGGGCGGCAAACTGGTGATCTACGAAACCCATCCGTTTCTGGAGATGGTTGATCCCCAGGCTGAAGATCCGTTGCGCCTCGTCAGCTCGTATTTCCGTGCCGAGCCGTTTGTGCAGCAAGAACCGATCGTTTACGTAGGTAAAGTCGAGCAGCCGGCGGCAAAGTCGTACTGGTTCGTGCATACGCTGGGGGCGATTTTCAGCGGCGCCATTGCAGCGGGGCTGAACATCGTGGACTTTCAGGAGTACGCGCATTCGAATCGGGAAGAGGTTTATGACTGCTACCTGAACCAGACGGCGCAGTTGCCGATGTGCTTTAGCCTGGTGGCGAGCAAGGCCTGAAACGCTGTATTGCGACGGCTGGTCTCTTCGCGAGCAGGCTCGCTCCCCCATTGGTTTCGCGTATGGCGACTGTCGAGTGTGGGAGCGAGCCTGCTCGCGATGGCGTATCAAAACCGCCGCAAATATTCAGCCTGAATCAAGCCTGCGCGGGCGCACTCACTACCGGTCTTTCCGGCTTGCGCAGCGCCTCAAGCCTTGATTCGCTGTAGCGCGTTTCGCGGAAGAAGCGCCAGTGGCCGAACAGGTCGTAAACATGGGTGATCCGCCCTTGTTCCTTGTAGCCCAGGCGCACATGCATCTTCAGAGCCGGGATATTGGCGTTGTCGCAGATATCTACGACTTTTTTGAACCCCCGGGCGTCCATGACTTGCCAAAGTGCGGTCTGTGCGTCAACGGTCAAGGTGCTGCCGAAATAGGGCCTGGCAATTTCGGCACCGAACTGGAAGTACTCACCGGGCTGGATCGTGAACGTGTAGCGGTAGAAGTGCCGATCGTAATAGTCGCGGGTACTGGCCCAGACGAACCCGACGGTGTGGCCTTCCTGGTCCAGGTACATGTGCCCCGTGTGCCCTTCAGCGGCCAATTCGGCCATGGTCTGCACGCGGTCACCAAAGTACTTGCCGAAGGCTTTGGCGTTGTCCTCGGTGATGTCGACTCTGCGCAAACCCTCACAGGGGCGCAGTTTGTTCGGGGCAATCGGTGTGACCAGATCGCGCTCCATCCAGAGCAATTCACGGTGAGCAAAAACGTAACGTTTGCCCAGCGCACCAAGGGTACGGCGCAGGCCTTTTTGTTTGATGCGCAGAAGCAGTTCTTCGATGACGTTCATGATGCTCTCCGAGGCGCTAGCCCAGGTGTGGGGGATGATGTTGCCGGTTGAATTGCAGTTGTATTTGTTGCCGTCGGGTTGCCCGCACGCTGTGCGCGCCTTTTTTGCAGGGCCGGTTTGACGCAGTACCAAAGACGTAGCCCCAGCCCCAGCAGCAAACCACTGGGGCGCCATGAGTAGAAGCTCCAGCGCCAGTGTTCCAGTTGCCCGGTCATGCGCTCGTGCAGTTGATGGCTGGAGTTTTCCAGACTGACCCGCGATGCATCGATCCAGTGCCATTGCTCGTCCAGGCCCCAGCGAATCCATTCCTCCAGCAGCACTCGACCGCTGCCCAGATCCGCATGCTGTGGCAGGAACGCAAGGTTGTAGTCGTAAAGTCGGCCCTGCTCGAGCAGGCCCAGCCGATAGCTGATGCAGCGGCCGTCCAGCTCCAGCGTAACGACGCGCACCAGCCCTTGAGCGGCGAGGGCGGTGAAAGCGCTTTGTATCCACTGACGACTGCGTTCGGTGGCGAAGATCCCGACGCCCTCGTCACCTTTCCAGCTGACCGACTCGACTTGCTCCAGCTCATGTAGAACCGCAGGCATCGACAGCGCATCGGGGGTGATTCGCCGAACCTGGGCGCCGCATGCAGCAATCCGCTTGCGCGCCCGACGCAGTTTGTAACGCGGGTCGCCGGAAACTTCCTGCTGGTCGGCGTCGCTGATCAGATGCACCGGTACCCGGCAACTCAGGCGCCGTTCAGCCGTGGAGCTACGCGCCATCCAATCGGTGAGGGCACTTTCTTCCCCGGCAGGTTCCGACAGTTCGTTGAGTTGCAGCAGCGCATGGGGCAGGCGCTGACGGATCAGCATCAGCGCATCGCGCATATCCTCTGCGCCGAGCAACGACAGCAGGGCCAACCGATCGGCCAGCGGATAACCCAAGTGGCGCAAGACGCGAAATGACACGCCCGCGAAGCGTTCGCGGCCCGACACCAAGGGCAGGCACAGGCGCAGTGATTCTGCTTCCCAGCCGAGCAGCATGTGCAGGCGCTGATCCCCGCCCAGCGCCTGCTCTGCCGCGCACAACCAGGCAAGGTTGTTGAACGGCGTGTGATCGGCTACGCGCACGCGCAGTGCTTCGTAGGCAGTTGCCGGAAAGTCGGCAGCGCACAGGGACGTACGCCATTCGAATCGCATCGCCATGGGTTCAGGCCGCCGTTGCTTTGACAGGTGGACGGGAAGTTTTGCGCAGCGCTGTCAAACGCGAACCGCTGTAGCGGGTTTCGCGGTAGAAGCGCCAGCGGCCAAACAGCGTGTAGATATTGGTGACCCGCTGTTGTTCGGTATAGCCCATGCGCAGGTGCAGCTTGAGCGCCGGGATGTTGCTCGAGTCACAAACATCAACCACTTTGCTGCAGCCTTGCCTGGCCATGGCTTTCCACAGGCGCACTTGCACATCGACCGACAATTCGGTACCCCAGTAGGCGCGAGCCATTTCGCCGCCGAACTCGAAGAACTCACCGGGTTTCACCGGGAACCGGCAACCGTAGTAATGCCGATCAACATAATCGCGCGGCGTGCCCCAGATAAACGCCACGGCATCGCCTTGCGCGTCGACATGCATATGCCCGGTGTGACCTTCATCGGCCAGCTCGGCCATGACCCCGACCCGGTCGCCGAAGTAACGGGTGAAGGCGCTGGCGTTGTCTGCGGTGATGTTCATTACCCGCAGCGGTGGATAAGGTTTGAGGCTATGCGGCGGCACGGGACTGACCAGATCACGCTCCATCCACAGCAATTGCCGATGGGCAAAAATGTACATTCTGCGGATCTTCGCCAAGGTCGCTCGCAGGCCTTTGCGACGAATATGTCCGCTGAGTTTTTGCAAGATATCCATGGTTTCATCTCCTGGTAAAAGTGCCGCGCGCAGCGTGATGCTCACGGGCAGAGGGGCGGTTCATGAAGCGTTCCAGTTCAGGGCAAACAGGGCTTGCCCGGGTAATTCGAAACGCACTCGCCCGTTTTCGCAGGTGAACGGTGCGTCGCGGGCGCGATTGTCAACGCCAAACAAACGCAGGGCGCCGTGGTTCAGCGGGCACTGGGCGCCGCTCAGATCAACGCGTTGCAGGCGTGTGCCTTTGTTCACCCCGAGCAAGGTGCGCTGTTCGTCGCCGGCCATCGCCAGCACATCCACTTCGAAAGCGTCGTTATCCAGTTGCAGCACGTGCGGCAACCAATGCCGGGCGATGAATTGCTGGGCCAGGCCCACCGGTTTCAGCTCGAAGCGATCGCCGCCCAATATGCGCACCATGCCCTTGGCGTAGGGCGGTTCATCGGCTGCCTGGAACCAGTTGAGCATGCTCAGCAAGCCGTCCTGCGAGGCGTTGATGACCACCGAGGTCCACCACAGTGCGGCGTAATGAGTTTCCTGGTCGTATGGGCTCAGGCTCGAGCCACTGGACAGGTTGGTCTGATCGAGCAGCAAGGCCTTGCGCGGCTGACCCTTTGCGTCGAGGCCGACCAGCTCCGCGGCACGGCGCACGCTGTCGCGGTAGACGCGAGTGGCGAGCAGGTCGCGGATCATCCATTCGTGCCAGGCCAACGCGTCAATCTGATCGGGCGCTTCACTGAGCAGACGCCGTGCCCAATCAATCCCGCGTTTGTCTGCGGCGTTATCGGCGAACGGGCCGTTGATCAGTCGTGAGCTGGCCGGCATGGCAATGCGCACACCGGCCCTGGCATTGGCCGGATCGCTGCGCACCTGGCGGGCCATGCTGACAAAAATCGCCCGATAATCCTCGTAGCTTGAATAGTTGAGGTTCGGCTCGTCGGCGAAGCCGATGTAATGCGTGCCGTGACCACTCAATGCGCGCGTGCTGGCGAGCCAGGCATCGAGGCCGTTGCTGCTTTGCACGTCGGCGCGCAGATTGGCCTGACGCCCGGTGCCGGCGAGCAGGGTGATGTCTTGGCGAATGCCGAAGCGCGTCTGATAGAGCTGACGAACCGGGTCTTCGACGCGAGCACTTTTCGACGTTATGTCAACGTAGCTGTAATAACTCGCCGCACTCGGTTTCAAGGCATCCAACGCGGCGTGACTAGTCGCGGGCGGCATGAGATTGGGCAGTGCGATGCCCAGATCCGGGGTGCGCCCGAGCACCTTATCGTGCAGTGTCAGGCGGACCTGGCCCGACGCTTCACGCAATGGCTCAAGCTGCTGCGGGTTCTGCGCAAACAGGTTGGCCGTGCCGTCGAGCCAGAACGCTGCCTTGCCGCTGCCCAGCAGACGCAAGCGCCAGACCTGAGCCTGGTCGCTGACCGGCAAGGCCACTTGATCGAATTGCCAATAGGCGCGGTAGGGCTTGAGGGGCAGCGACAGCTGTTGTCCATCGTCCATGCGCTGCGCTTGCAGCGCGTTGACGCCGCCGTGGTATTTGCCGTTAAGCACCGCACGCTCGCCCGGTGCCACTTGGAAAAACAGCTCATCGCCACGGCGGGTTTCGACGCTGAAATGCACCTTGGCCGGACTGAACAGCGCCACGGTTTTATCGTCATGCTCGACGCGGTAACTGCGGAAACTGTAGCCGGGAATTTCCAGGCGATAAGCGGCAGCGCCCGGCACCAGTGGCCAGCGCTGCGAGCCGCGAACCTCACTGGCCTTGATGAACCGGTCACCTTGCAATCGGCCGTGGCCGTCGAGCAGGTAGATATGCTCTTCATTGGCCTCGGCCTGCCACGCCGGGACCCAGCGCACGGTGACTGTGTCCGGGTGATCGGCTTGCAGATACAGACTGCCGTCGCGGATGTCGCCCCACTGCATTGGCGCAGCGAAGGCGTTCAGCGTCAGGCCGAGTCCGAGCAGCAGGGCCAGGCGCTTCATGCGGCTTTCCTGCGGTGCAGCATCAGCCACATCGGGCTGAGGTCACCGGGCAGAATGAACAGCGTGTGCCAGAACGGTACGCCGCTCAGCCGGCAATACAGCACCAGCATCGCCAGGGTCACTGCCAGATAGGCAATCGAGGACGCCGCCGCTGCGCCGACGATGCCGTAGCTGGGGATCAGCAGCAGGTTCAGGCCCAGATTGAGCAGCGCACCCACCCCCATCATGAGCGAGACGCTGGCGGGGCGATTCTTGCCGATCAGGTCCAGGCGCAGAATGCTTGCGTAGCACAGGCCCAACAGCCCCGGCAGCAAAGCCAGCAGCGCCGGATACGCCGGTTGGTAGGCGACGCCGAACAGGGTGATGATCAGCCATTCGCCGATCAGCGCCATGGTGATGCAGGCGCAGAGCATTACCGTCGCGGTCAGGCGCAGCGCCAGCGGCGTGACCTTGTCCATGCCCTTGTCCTGTTGCAGCAGACGCTTCATCAGCGGTGTAGTGACCGCCTCCGGAACGATCAGCAGCAGTTCGGCGGCGGCGCTGGCCATGGCGTAGTGACCGAGCGCGCTGCTACCGAGCAGGGCGCCGATAAACAAATAATCGGAGCGCAGAATCACTTGTTGAAACAGCAGGTCCGGATGGCTGCGCGCACTGAATCGCAGCAACTCGTTCTGGCTCGCCCGATCCCATTGCAACTGCAACGGCTGTGCGCATTTGAGCCACATCCACCCCACCAGCACCACCAGGCTGATACCGGCCAGCCAACTGATCAGCGCGGCTTCGAGTGCCGCCTCTTTCCACATCCAGAACAGCGCGACAAACAACAGCAGCGGCGCCAGCGATTCGATCAGACGCAGGACATTAAAGGCGACCACACCGCCCGAGGCGTTGTGCAAGGTCAGCAGGCCGCTTTTGAGCACCGTCAGCGGCACCGCCAGCAACAACAGCCACGCCAGTAGACCGAGCTGCATCGTGACATCGAGTTCGCTGCCGAATTCTCGCGCCAGCGCCACCACCAGCAATGTCAGCAGCCCGGCCAACAGGCAGCCGAACACCAACACCTGAGCGAGCAACAGCCCCATCGGCCGCTGGTTGGCCGCTTGATAACCGACTGCTGAGTTCAAGCCGCCGCTGGTGGCCGCGCTGATCAGATCCGGCAGGGTGCTGAGCAGGGCGAACAAGCCGCGTTCACTCGGCCCGAGAATCCGCGCCAGCAACACATTGCGCAGCAGGCGCAAGGCGATCATCGCCAGTTTGGTGCCCATGCTCAGGGCCAAGTGCCTGATGTAACTACCGCGACTCATGGCCGTGCCCCGCGAAAGATCCGTAACGACAGCAGTTCCGGATTGCGCGCGGTGCGCTGGCTGACGCCGAAGCGCGGCAGGTTCAGCGGATCGCCGGCGCCGCGATAAAGCCCGGTGGACGTGCCAAGCGCAAACGGATAGTCGTGATTGGCAACCTGCTCACGCACGCGCTCATCATTGTCACCGTTGGGGTAGCAATACACCGGCAAGGGCCGATTGCAGCCGTTTTGCAGGGCACCGCGGCTGCGGCTGATTTCTTCGTGCAAGCGACCGTCATCCAGCCCGGTGAGGATCGAATGACTGGCGCCGTGGGGGCCGAAGCGCACCAGACCGGATGCTTCCATGGCGCGCACCTGATGCCAGTCCAGCGCTTGCGGCAAGGAATCCGGCGGGCACTCATTGGTCAGACGTTCAAGCTCCTGCGGATCGAGGCTCTTCAGCCCTTGCAGATAATGCAGCAGGGCCAGGCTGCGCCGGTCGACGTCGATATCGTCGAGCAACACCGGCAGCGGATGACCGGTGATGCGCAGGTGCTCGATCAGGTGCATGCGCGCCTTTTCGCCATGGCTGCCCCACAGCGTTTCCCCGACGCTTTCCCACCAGAACCGTTGCCGGCTGCCAATGAAATCGGTGGAGAGAAAAATGCTCGCCGGCACTTGGTATTTCTGCAGCAGCGGATACGCGTTCACCGCGTTGTCACGCCAGCCATCATCGAAGGTCAGCGCCACGCGCGGGCGTTCGGTGCGCAGGGCGTTGGGCTGCAACAACTCCATCAGCGGCACGCAATCGAAATGCTTGCGCAGCCATATCAGCAAGTGTTCGAACGCCTGCGGGCCGACGCACAGTTCATTGCGGTGCGGCAGGTTGGCGGCACGGTCGTTGGCCAGCACCCGGTGGAGCATCAGGATGACCCCGGCCCCGTGCAACTGGCTGCGCCCCACTGACGAGTTGAGATAGAGCCAGCCGCTGGTGCGTTTGAGCAATTGTTTGATAGCCATGGCATGCGCCCTCTCAACGATTCTGATCAGGATTCCACTGTGCGTACCGTTGCCCGCGCAGGAACTGCCACAGGCCGACGCTCATGCCTGCCAGCGTTACCAGCAGGAAGGCCGCGAGGCGGAACGGTTTGGGCAAACGGTGTTGCGAATCCAGCAGGCCGGCGATGGCAATCGAATAACCGATCAGTTGCGCGACCAGACTCAGGCGATAGAAACCGTGTTCGTCCCACAGCCAGAAATTGCTCAGCAGCAGCGGCAGCAGCAGCACCGGCGCCAGTCGACGGATCAGTTTGTGGCTGATCAACGCAACCGAATACAGTCCGTGCTTGAACGGGTTGAGCAGTTCGCGGCGTTGCGCCAGGCTCTGCAGGCCACCGACCGTGACTCGCTGGCGACGACGCCATTGCTTGTCCGCTTCGTCGACGCCCTGATCGATCACCTGGGCCTCGGGCACGTAGACGATGCGTTTGCGTGCCACCGGTGCGCAGGTGCTGATGAAGAAATCATCGTTGACCTCTGCCGGCACGGGCTGGAACAACTCGCGGCGCAGCGCAAGCAGCGCGCCGTCGGCGGAGACCATGCAGCCGGTGCGATTCTCGACCCGGCGCAACCAGCCTTCGTAATGCCGATACAGACTGTCGCCGATGCTCAGGCCGCCACCGGTGACCGGGATCACCATGTGTCCGGCGCAGGCCCCGACCTGAGGATCATTGAACGGCGCGAGCAAGTGGCCGAGGGTGTCGCGCGACCATTGGTTATCGGCATCGGTGAACACCAGAATGTCGCCGCTGCTCACGGCAACTCCGGCATTGAGCGTGGCGGCTTTGCCCTGACGCGGCAGGTCGAGCACGGTAATGCGCGGATCAATCACGTTGTGCGCGCAAACCACGGTGTCATCGGTCGAACCGTCGCTGGCCAGAATGATCTGCAAAGCGGCCGGCTGATAGTCCTGAGCCAGCAGCGTACGCAGCTTGTGCTCGATGTGGCGTGCCTCATTGTGCGCGGCAATCACGATGCTGATGGTCAGCGGCGGTGCGGGGGCATGTCGCCAGGCCGGGAACAGTGGCGCGAGCAAGGTCAGCAGCAGCGGATAGCCGATGTAGGCGTACGCTGCCAACAACAGGCACAGGCAAAATATGAGTTCAGCCACGGGCAGGCCTCCTTGCGTTCCAATGACACAGACTGAGAATCAATGCCGCGCTGGCCAGGTGCAGGCGCACCCAGTGCAGGCCCCAGAGTTGCAAGGTCAGGCCGACGTTATGCTGGCCAATGCTTTGCCGCATGCTGAGCAGCAGACTCGGTAGCAGGCCCAGCATCACCAGCATCAGCGCCTGCTGCGCGTAACCGCCCAGCAACGCAAAAATCGCCAAAGCATCGAGCAACCACACCAGCAATGACAGCAGCGGAAACCGCAGCAGACGCAGGCTCATGCCATGGGCGCGGAGCAATTGCAGGTGACTGCCCTGACGCCACAGTTCCTTGCCGATCCATTCGCGCCAGGTCATTTCATAGCCCCAGTGCAGGGCGACGCTGCTACTGACCGACAGCAGGCGCGCACCGTGTCCGTGCAGACGCAGGGTGTATTCCTTGTCCTCACCGGTGCGCAGGGTTTCGTTGAAACCGCCGGCATTGTCGAACCACTGCTTGCGCATCAGCAGGTTGGCACTGGGCAGCCAGTGCACGGTGCGAGTGGCGCGGCCCGATGCAGACAAAGAGCGGCGCTGCCAGGCGGCGGCGAACCATGGCGCGGCGGCAGGGGTGTGCAGGTCCAGTCCGAAGACGTCGCCCTGGTCGCTCGCAGCCAGGGCGAACATTTGCTTGAGCCAGTCTTCGGGCATTTCGATATCGGCATCGATGAACGCCAGCCATTCACTGCGGGCAACCGCTGCGCCGCGGTTGCGCAAGGCGCCGATCAGCAGGCCGGGCAGCACCAGAACCCGTGCGCCGAATGCGCGGGCGATCTGTGGCCCGTCGTCGGTGGAGCCGTTGTCGACCACAATCAGTTCACAGTCGATATCGGCTGCGTGCGCGGCCTTGCTGGCGGCCAGCAGCGTGCGGCCGATGTGCCGGGCCTCGTTGAACATCGGAATGACAATGCTGATCTGGCTCATGTTCTGGCCTCCGTCAGCGGTGTCTGCTCGGCTTTCAGGCGCAGCACCCACGTCAGCGCCAGCATGATCCACAGGTATTTCAGGTTCGGCGCGCTGAGGAACATCAGGAACAACGTCAGCGACAGAAAACTCATCCCCAAATGGGTCACCAGATCCGCGTGCTGCCACTCGCGCCGCTCAAGCCATGCACGCCGTGCGCGCATCAGGTTGTAGAAACCCTGCACCAGCATGCCGACAAACAGCAGGCCGGCGGGAATGCCCAGTTCGCTGAAGATCTCCAGATAGGTGTTGTGCGCCCGGCGATACAGGTCGCCGATCTTGCGATTGGCGGAAAAGGCCTTGGCATAACCGGTGGTCGCGTAGTGCAGCGGGAAGGTGCCAGGGCCGGAGCCGAGCAGCGGATGCTCGCGGATGATCTGGCTGCCGACGACAATGTAGGAGGCGCGACGGCCAAGGGATTCGTCCTGGGCCTTGGCCCCGGCGCTGAGGATACTCAGCGACTGGATGCGTGCCAGATACCCGGCCGGCATCGCATAGATTGCCAAGGGCAGAATGATCGCGGCGCCGAGCATGGCGAAGCCGAAATGCCGTGGGCGAATGCGTGTCAGCTGCTGGCGGTAATGCCAGACACCGATGGCCAGGCTCAAGGCCAGCACCACCAGGCCTGAGCGCGATTCGGTTTTGGTCATGCCGCCCAGCAACAAGAGGCAGCAGCCCGCCCAGAACAGACGTTGCAGCAGGTTCGGGCTGCGGATCACCAGCAGTAGACCCAGCGGCACGGCAAAGGCGATCAGCAAGGCAAAGGCGTTGGGGTCTTCGAGCAGACCGGCGGCGCGGCCCTTATCCTGGAATCTGCTGGAAAACATCGCCATGGCGCAGGTCGTGCTGACACTCAAGGTGACCAGTCGGGCGAACAGGTCCAGATTCAGTTCGCGGCCGATCAACAAGGTGATGACGAACAGGACCAGGCCTACGCTCAGTTCACGCAGATGACTCTGTGACATGCCCATATTGTCGCTGGCGAACAGGCTCAGCAGGTACAGCGCCATAAAGCCGATGAGGTAGCGCCAAAGATTGCTGCGTAGGCGCTGCGACGGAATCTGATGCAGCGCCAGTTGCAGCATCACGATCACCGCCAGTGAGGCACCGATCAATTTGCTGCCCGATACCGAGCTGTCCTTGAAAAAACCTTCGAACGGCACCAGCGCGGCAATGCCGAGCAGACCCCAGGCCGGTTTGCGATACAGGACGGTAAAACCGACCAGGCCAATTACCGCCCCCGGCGCCAGATAGGGCCAGGGACTGGCCAGCAAACCGAGGCTGACCAGGGCGAACAGACTGACGATCGAGAGCGGGAAAATCATGCGCGTGCCTCCCGTGCCGTTTGGATGTACAGCTGCGACCAGCGTTCGGCCAAAGCCTTGAGGTCGTAGCGTTCCTGTTGGGTGCGTCTGGCGTTGTCGCGCAATTGCGCGGCCAGCTTCGGTTCGGCCAGCAAGGTGTCGAGCTGGCGGGCGAGGGCGGCGGTATCGGTTGGCGGGGCGAGTAGCCCGTTCACGCCGTGCTGCAGGACATCGGGAATACCGCCGACCGCGAACGCCACCACCGGCACGCCGGCCTGCATCGCTTCAAGCAGAATCATCGGTGTGCCCTCGGTGCGCGAGCTGATCACCAGCGCATCGAGTTGCTGCCACCAGCCTTGCATCGCCGTCTGATAGCCCGGCAGGCGAATCCGCTGCTGCAAACCGGCAGCGTCGATGCGCGCCTGCAACGCTTCGCGTTCCGGGCCGTCACCGAGCATCACCGCGTCCAGTTGCGGATGCTGGTGACACAAGGCAATCAGCGCATCGAGAAACAGATCCGGACCTTTCTCGCTGCTCAAGCGGCCGACGTAACCGGCCAGCCAGCGTTTCCGGTCTGCCACCGGTGCCATCGCCGGTGCTGCTGGCAAACCGTTGGGAATCACTTGCAACTTCTCCGCGCGTACGCTGGCCTCCAGGTGCAGCGTGGCGATGCTTTGCGCCACGCAGACCACCCTTTTCACCGACGCCGTGCGGCACAGTTGCAGGCTCAGCCAGGTGTAGAACTTCTGCTTGCGACTGCGCGGTGTGAAGCCGTGTTGAGTGATCACCAGCGGCAGGCGCAACAATGTTGCGCCGAGCCAGCCGAACAGCAGCCCCTTGAAGTTGTGGGTGTTGAGCAACGGTTTGTCGCCCCGGCGCTGACGCAAGTGCCGCAGCAGCTCGCCCAGCCCTGAACAAGCGCGAGCGTCCACCCCGGCCTCACGAAAGCGCGCGATCAGTTCTGGCGGCGCGTCGAGAAACAGCACCTGGTGCTGCCCCGGCGTGGCCAGACAATGATCCAGCAACATCCGCTCGGCCCCATAGAAGCCGCCGCTGCTGAGCACATGAATGATCGGCAGGGCGACGATTGGGGTGGACACCGCGTTCAATTGCGCACCCAGTGAACCAGGCTCGGCATGGTCCAGTTCTTGTGCGGATTGCCCAGCTGCGAGGTTTCTTCGTTGAGCACCAGCAAGACCGGCAGACCCAGCTCATGGCTGATCTGCGCCGGATGCTTGAAGCGGTGATCAAAGAACTCACGCACGTAGACGAAGGCGATCGCCAGCAGCAGCCCGGTGAACAGCCCGAACGGAATGATCAGCATCGGCTTGGGAAAAGCCGCCTCGGTCGGTTCATACGGCGGACTGAGGACGCGGGCGTTGGACAAGTCGTTATCCAGCGCGCGGGTTGTGCTGCTTTCGGCAAAGCGTTGCGCATAGGTAGAAAACGCTGCGTGCAACGCGCCGATCTCGGTGTCCATCTGGCGCAGCTTGCTTTGGGTCTGCTGCAATTGATGGATACGATTCTTGAAGTCGGCAATGCGCGCGGTTTTCTGCTCGATGACCTGGCTCACCACCGACAAGTCGATCGTACGTTCCTGGATGCGGTTGTTGACCACTTTAAGGAACTGCTGGCGCGTGCGGGCAATCTGCTCGCGGGCCAGCAACATCGGCTCGCTGCCGGGCTGGAATACCGCCAGGTCATTCATATAGCGGCTGACTTGAGTAGTCAGCGCCTCGCCCATCTGCCTGATCTCGCGGTCCTCGAACGCAATGTTGTCTACCGTCGTGGTGAAGGTGAACGGGAAGGTGTAGTCGTTGAGTTTGTTGGAGTTGGCAGCGGCCAGGCTGGTTTTCAGGTAATCGAGCCAGCGCTGGCTTTGCAGCAAGCGATCACGATACAGGTTGAGTGCCTGCTCTTCGGTGTTGATCGCGTTGAGGCGAAAGGTGATTTCCTCCTTTGGATCCGCCGCGCCGACATTTTCCAGCAGTGCCTGGCGGTTGCCTTCCAGACCATCGAGACGCACTTGATACTGGTGCTTTTTGGTCTCGTAGAACGACTGCGGCAAGTCGATCGATTGCAGTGCCTGACGGCTGACCAGGTAGTTCTGCAACAGCGCGCTGACAAACATCGTGCCTTGGCGCGGATCCGGAAAACTGTAGGTGATCGAGATCACGTTGGAGCCGGGCAGGGTTTCGATTTTCAGGCTGTCGACGGCTTGCTGGGTCAGGGCGTCGAGGGTGGTGTCACGCACCGGATCGGTTTCCATCCCGAGCCCGTTGCGCAGCGGGTTGATCACGTACTCGCGCAGCGGTGTCGAGACGTAGCGCTTGAACGGTTCGCCCAGCAATTTGGCGAATACGCTCGGCGGTGGGCTGTATTCACCGTTGTCGCGCAGTTCGCTGATGGTCTGACGGATCAGCGCCGGCGAACGCAGAATATTGCTTTCGGTTTCCATGTCTGCCAGCGATGGCGGAATGAAAGTGGCATTGTCCTGGGTCAGCGAGGTGGTCGCATCGCCCTGAGACAGCTTTTTCGACTGCACGATGACCTGCGCGGTGATATCGAAGCTCTGTTTGAGCAGCAACGGCAGGAGCAGGGCGATCACTGCAAAGGTCAGGAAGATGCGCTTCACCAGTTGCTTGTTGGCGAAGAAAATCCTGAAGAACTCATGCAGGTAATTTTCTTTTGGGTTCATGTCGGTCACCTGAGAGTCAGTTGTCACTGCCTTTGTTGTCGACGCGGTAGCCGAAGCTGAAACCGACGCCCTGGAACAGCACCACATCGGCCAGTTGGCGGGCGAGTTCGCCGGCGCTGGCCAGTTTGGTTTTTGGCACGTAGAGCATGTCGTCCGGCTGCAGATACGCGATTTGTGGCGCCTCCCCGGACAGGGCTTTCTCGACGTCGTAATTCATCGCCTGCACCTGATTGCCGTTGCGCCGCATGATCACCACCGAATCCAGCCGCGCCTTGACGTTGGTGCCGCGCGCCAGGGTCAGCGCTTCAAGCACCGACACCGGCCGGCGGATCGGGTACGAACCCGGTTGCGCGACTTCGCCCAGCACATAGATCTCATTGCCGGCGGTGGACTTGAGCAGCACGTCCACAGTCATCCGTCCTGGCAGTTGCGCGTATCGCTGATTGAGGAAGGTTTCCAACTGATTGACGGTCATGCCTTGCAGCGGCACGGCGCCGATTTCCGGAAAACTCGCGTAGCCGTCAGTGCCGACGGTGATCTCGCGACTCATGCCGGTGGCCGGGTGGTTCAACGCGCTTTTAAGGTTCTGCTCGTTGCTCAGTGGGCTCAGAATCTGCACCGAGAGCTGATTGCGGTTGGGCTGGAACAACTGCTTGCGCTGATAGACGCGCTGGATTTCCTGCCGGGCTTCATCGCTGGTCAAACCGGCGATTTTCACCGAGGTGTTGGCACCCGGCAGTTCGATCGAGCCATCGGGCAGCACCAGTTGCGTGCCGTTGAGCTGGCTGGCGGCAGTGAAGTTCAGGCCGATCTGATCACCCGATTGCACGCGGTAGGCATCCGAGCCACTGGTGCTGATGTGAAAAATCACATCCAGCACGTCTTTCGGGCGCAGGGTCTGTTCGACCCTTGGCATGTCGGTGGCCTGAGCATTGGCCGGTGTGGCGGTGAGAATATTCACCGGCATGTTGCGGGTCTCGGAAGTGCTGGAGCAGCCCGCAAGCGGCAGCAACAGCAGGACAAGCATTCTGGCGTTCATGGCGTCATCCTTTGCGTTCGCTTACAGGTTTTTGTAAAGCCATTTGGGCATGTAGTACTTGCGCCGGTTGAACACGCTGCCGACCACTTTCGCCCCGGCCTGGGTCAGGCGTTGCAAAGCGGCCTGGGCAACTTCCCAGCGGGTGTCTTCGGCGCGGACGACAAACACCACACCGTCCACTTGCGTGCTGATGACCAGCGTGTCGGCGTCGGAATACACCGCGTCGCCATCGATCACCACAAAGCGGTACTGGCTGCCCAATTGGTCGAGCAACGGGCTCAGGCGCTCGGCGGTCAGGTGCTCCAGCGTACGGATCGGCCGGCCGTTGGGCAGCACATGGAACGGCAGGCTGGAGGTGTGCACCACACAGTCCTGCAACAGTGGCGGGTTGCCCGAGCTGAACAGCAAGTCGCGCAGGCCGCGCTCCTTGCTCAGGTTCAACTGCTGGGTGAGGTTGCTCGCCGACTGGCTGGCATCGACCAGCAGCACCTGGCCGCTGCTCATTTGCGCCAGTTGGCTGGCCAGTGCCATGGCACTGGTGGTGGTGCCCGCGCCGGGGTTGGCGGCGGTCAGCAACAGGATCCGCAGATCGAGATCCAGCACGGTCGACGTCAGATTCGATTCGCTGGGGCTGGCGATGCTCAGGCTTGTATTGGTTGAACCGTCCATTAGCTTGCTCCGTGGCCGCTGAATACTTTGAAGGGGGTTTTCAACAGAATCTTCAGATCAAGCAGAAGGCTCTGCTCGGCGATGTAGCTGAGGTCCAACTCAACGCGCTGGTCGAAGTCGATATTGCTGCGTCCGGAGATCTGCCACAGGCCGGTCATGCCTGGGTAGATCGCCAGACGCGCGAGGTGATTGTCCTTGTAGCGGTAAGCGTTGAACGAGGTCGGGCGAGGGCCGACCAGGCGCATGTCGCCGGTCACTACGTTGATCAGGTTGGGTAATTCGTCGAGGCTGGTACGGCGCAGAAAGCTGCCGATGCCGGTGACGCGCGGGTCCTTGTCGATCTTGAAGTCGATGGCGTCGGCCCCGTGTTTGTTCAGGTGGCGCAGCGACTCCTTGAGGTCTTCGGCGTTGCTGACCATCGTGCGGAACTTGAACATGCCGAACTTGCGGCCGCGATAACCGGTGCGTTTCTGCACGAACAGCACCGGCCCCGGGCTGGTGAATTTGATCGCCAGCGCCAGACCCAGCAGCACGGGCGAGATCAGCAGCAGAATCGTCAGCGCGCCCAGGCAGGCGACCACTCGGTTGGTCCGCGACAGCTGCCATGGGCGGCCACCATCGCGGCCGCTGAGCCAGCCGCGACCCTGACGGTGGATCGCCGCGTCGAGGCGCATGCGATGTTCCGGGTCGACGCGCTTGTCAGGGCGCATTTGTGCAATCGACACACTTCTTTCATGTCCAGTCATGGCGTCCTCCGCATTCATTCAGCCGCAAGCGGCGCACGGGCAGTGGGGTAGTAGTTACGGAACCAGGCAATGAAGCGGCCCAGCCCTTCATCCAGTTCTATCCGGGGCTGGAATCCGGTGGCCTGGGCCAGATCGCTGGCCTCGGCGCAGGTGTTGAGCACGTCGCCCGGTTGCAGTGGCAGCAGCTCGACAATGGCTTTGCGATCGAGGTGTTTTTCCATCAACGCAAGGTAGGTTTTCAGCGCGACGGGTTGTTGCCCGCCGATGTTGAACAAGCGCCACGGCGCCATGCTGCTGGCCGGGTCGGGCTGCTCGCGGTCCCACTGCGGGTTGGCTTGCGGTGGCTGATCGATCAGGCGGGCGATGCTTTCGACGATGTCGTCGATGTAGGTGAAATCGCGCTGATGCTCGCCGTAATTGAACAGCTTCAGCGGTTCGCCTTCGCTGATCGCCCGGGCGAACTGAATCGGCGACATGTCTGGCCGGCCCCAGGGCCCGTAAACGGTGAAAAAGCGCAGGCCGGTGCAGGGAATGCCGAACAGGTGGCTGTAGCTGTGTGCCATCAGTTCGTTGGCTTTCTTGGTCGCGGCGTACAGCGACAGCGGATGGTTGACGCCATCCTTCACTGAGTAGGGCGTGTGTTGGTTGGCGCCGTACACCGAACTCGACGAGGCATAGATCAGATGCTCGACCGGGTGATGCCGGCAGCTCTCGAGAATGTTCAGGAACCCATTGAGGTTGCTGTCCAGATACGCTCGTGGATTGTCCAGCGAATAACGCACCCCGGCCTGCGCGGCCAGATGGATCACCACTTGCGGCAGCTCGCGAGCAAACAATGCGTCGATGGCTGAAGCGTGGGCCAGATCCACTGTGGCCAGCGGAAAATCGCCGACCTGCTCGCGCACCCACTGCACGCGGTCGTGCTTGAGCTGCGGGTCGTAGTAGTGGTTGAAATTGTCCAGGCCGACCACCGAATGCCCGTCGCGCAGCAAGCGCAGGACGCAATGGGCACCAATGAAACCGGCGGCACCGGTCACCAGAATCTTCATGGTCGCAGCCCTTCGGGGGCGATGTGGCGCAGGCCGATGCCGCTGTAATGCAGACCGGCGGCGGCGACTTGTTCGGGGTTGTACAGGTTGCGGCCGTCAATGATCACCTTCGAACGCAGCTTCTCGGCGAGCAGATCGAAATCAACCACGCGAAAGTTTTTCCATTCGGTGCAGATCACCAGCGCGTCGGCGTCTTCGAGGGTGTCATCGCGGGTGGCGCACAGGTGCAGGTCGTTGCGGTAGCCGTAGATGCGCCGGCACTCGGACATGGCTTCCGGATCGTAGGCCTGCACGCTGGCGCCTTCGGCCCACAACGCGTCCATCAGATAACGGCTGGGGGCTTCGCGCATGTCATCGGTGTTGGGTTTGAACGCCAGACCCCAGATTGCAATGGATTTGCCGGCCAGGCCTTGCGGAAACTGCGCGCGCAATTTGCTGAACAGGATATGCCGCTGGCTGTCATTGACGTCGGTGACGCTGCGCAGCAGTTTCAGCGGCATGCCGTTGTGTTCGGCAGTGTGGAGCAGGGCGCGCAGATCCTTGGGAAAGCACGAGCCACCGAATCCGCAGCCCGGATAAATGAAGTGGTAACCGATGCGCGGATCGGAGCCGATGCCTTTGCGTACCGCTTCAATGTCGGCGCCGAGCAATTCGGTGAGGTTGGCCAATTCGTTCATGAAGCTGATGCGGGTGGCGAGCATCGCATTGGCCGCGTACTTGGTCAGTTCGGCACTGCGGTTGTCCATGAACATCAGCTTTTCGTGGTTGCGGCAGAACGGCGCGTACAGCTCGCTCATCTGCTCGCGGGCAGCATCGTCGCGGGTGCCGATGATGATCCGGTCCGGACGCATGCAGTCGGCGAGCGCGCTGCCTTCCTTGAGAAATTCCGGGTTGGATACCACGCGCACCTGCAGCTCGGTTTTGCCGCGCAACAGCAATTCGCTGGTGGCCGTGGCCAGAACCTGGTCGGCGGTGCCGACTGGCACGGTGGATTTGATGATCAGTGTGCGATCGCCTTCCATCAGGCCGGCAATCTGTCGGGCGACGTTAAGCACATGGCTGAGGTCGGCGGAGCCATCTTCGTCCGCCGGTGTGCCGACGGCGATGAAGATCAGCTCGGCGTGAGTCACCGCATCGCTGGCCTGAGTGCTGAACGAGAGGCGCCCGGCCTTGATGTTTTCTTCAAGTGTTGCGGACAGGCCTGGCTCACTGATCGGCGGTACCGCTTGTTGCAGTTGTCTGATCTTGCTCGGATCAATATCAATGCATAAGACCCGATGGCCGACATCAGCAAGTGCGGCGGCTTGTATAAGCCCGACATAGCCAGTGCCAAATACGCTTACGTCCATCTGCGCACCTCGATAAAACCGAAAAAGTTAACTACGGAATAAGATTGTTAAAGGGGTATAGCGCAGGGTTGGAAAAACGTGTCAGCAAAATGACATGTTGCACGGGTATAACACTTGAGTCTTTTTTGGCGATTGGCCATCAAGTCATTGCTGCGATTGAAATTGTTCGTTTTTTGCAGATTTGTTCAGATTTAAAATAAGCGACAAGCGGTAGAAGGTATTGGTTTTAAAGGAATTTAGTGGCTGGTGTGTCAGATTTGAGGCACCGTTTTTTTGACGCTTGATCCGGCTATCAATCATTTCTTGCGCTTTCAGGGGCGGGTGCTAGTGTCAGGTTCTGACCGACAAACCTTTGACATCGTGTTTTTTTGCCCACCTGGTAGCGCCATGTTCAGATATGCCAAAGAACTGCTCTTAGTTGTCTTCATGTTGTCGTATTCCGACTATTACCTGGAGCGGTTAAATGCTATCGGGTGGAGTTTCAATGCACTTGTTTTTGGCGCGATGTTTTTGGCGCTAACGGTGGCGTTATATCTAACTGCCTATATACGTCAGGCTCTCGTTCGACAGACATTCGCATTGGCGATGTTTGCCGCCGCGGTTTTTTTTGATGTCTACACCCGGGTCACTGCGGATTACCTGAGGTACAGCGATTTTGTTTCGCTGGTGTATTCCGGCGGCTTCATCCAGGAAGCGGCGTATCAGTACCGCGACGCGATCCTGCGCGCGGTGCTCATTGGCTTGCTGCTGTTGTTCGGCATCGGGCTCAAGCCGCGTCATCCGCTGGTCATACCGAACACGCTGCGGGTCGCGGCGCCTATCGTCGGTGTGTTGATGCTCAGTGGAGTGCTTTTTTTACGCGCGGGCGAGGGCGCCCGGGGCCTGCCGATCATGTACACGCCTTTGGCCTACCTCAACCTGTTTGCCTATGAGGCACTGCACGACACCGTTGGCCCTCGCGAACCGGTGACGCTGGCGCGCGCCGCGCCTGCTGTCGGCCACGACATCGTGCTGATCATCGACGAAAGCATTTCCGGCAACTACCTCGACATCAACGCGCCGTTCGGCGTGCACAGCAACCTCAAGCAAGCGCCGCCCGGGGTCGATGTCTTCAATTTTGGTTATGCCGCGTCCATTGCCAATTGCAGCGCCGACACCAATGTCACCTTGCGCTACGGCGGTACCCGCGCCGATTACAGACGCATCAACAGCACGCTGCCGTCGATCTGGCAGTACGCGAAAAAGTCCGGGCTCGGCACGGTCTACATCGACGCCCAGCGCACCGCCGGCAACCTGCAGAACCTGATGACCGTCGCCGAGAAAAACGATATCGACAGTTTCGTGCAATTCGACCAGACCAGCGTGCGCGACCGCGATATGGCCGCAGCGGCGAAGCTGATCGAACTGCTCAATGACGATCGTCCAGAACTGATCGTGATCAACAAGGTTGGCGCGCATTTTCCGGTGCACGACAAATACCCCGATGCGTTCATGGCCTACCGGCCGACGCTGCCACGCGGGCAGTTCACCGAAGTTGCCGACACGGGCGAACGCGCCGGTTTCAACGGCCAGCCGGATGACTGGTTGCTGTATCGCAACGCCTACAAGAACACACTGTTGTGGAACGTCGGCGAGTTCTTCGCACGGGTGTTCGCCCAGGCCAATCTGAACAACGCGCTGCTGATCTACACCTCCGATCATGGCCAGGATCTGCATGAACGCGGCAACCCGGGCTTGAATACCCATTGCGGCGGCAACCCGGTGGAGGAGGAGGGACTGGTGCCGCTGGTGGTGATTCAGGGCCGTGGATTGCAGGCGCCGGACTGGGTGGCGAATCTGCCGGCAAACAAGGACCGCTCGAGTCACTACAACATCTTCCCGACGCTGTTGCAGGTGATGGGTTACGACCTGGCCGCCGTTGAAGCGGTGTATGGCAAACCGTTGAGCGTGCCGACGGCTGATGACTTCACCTTCAACTACCGTTTCAATGCGCGGTTGGGGGCCAAGCCTGAATGGAAGCATATTGATCTGAGCCGCATCGTCACCCCGGAGCGGGCGCCGGCGAGTGTGGCTTCGGGCCAGTGAGTCTGGCATAAACCCGGCGGGCCCTCTTCGCGAGCAAGCCCGCTCCCACACTGAAAACGTCGCGCCGCCGATGGCCGGCCAGCCGTCGCTCTTCTGTGAGAGCGGGCTTGCTCGCGAAGAGGTTGGGTCAGTCAATGCAGCGGCAACTGCCAGGACGCTTTCGCGAGC
>NZ_PJBC01000002.1 GCF_002836515.1 Pseudomonas sp. Choline-02u-1 | reverse complement strand
CGTTAATTTCGCTTTTCTTTCAAATCAACAAAAACGTCTCCTATATATAGACGCGACTCTCTCCAGTGCGCAGTATATTGCCCACTACCATAACAACACTTTTGCTTTTATTTGGATGCTGCCCTGTAATGAATGACCAACCCCGCTCCCTTGCCTCCAGTTTGTTCCCGGTTGGCCTGCTCATGATAGCCATGGCATCCATCCAGTCCGGCGCTTCGTTGGCGAAAAGCATGTTCCCGATTATCGGAGCACAAGGGACCACCACCCTTCGCCTGATCTTCGCTAGTGTGATCATGCTGCTGTTGCTTCGCCCATGGCGTGCAAAGCTGACCGCCAAGTCCCTGCGTACGGTGATCGTCTATGGAATGGCTTTGGGCGGGATGAATTTCCTCTTCTATATGTCGTTGCGGACAGTGCCACTGGGCATCGCCGTTGCGCTGGAATTCACCGGCCCTCTGGCCGTAGCTATATATGCCTCCCGCCGCGCCATCGATTTTGTCTGGATCGCGCTTGCTGCAGCCGGCTTGCTTTTATTGATCCCAACCGGCGTCACCACTGCAGGGATCGATCTGGTCGGCGCGGGTTATGCGCTGGGGGCCGGAGTCTGCTGGGCGCTATACATTTTGTTCGGACAGAAGGCCGGCGCCGACAACGGTGTGACCACTGCAGCATTGGGGGTGATGATCGCCGCGCTGTTCGTGGCGCCGATCGGCATCATTCATGCCGGCGCTGCGCTGCTCACACCATCACTGATTCCCGTCGCTATCGGAGTCGCCATTCTGTCTACCGCCCTGCCCTACACCCTGGAAATGGTGGCTCTCACTCGAATGCCCGCACGCACCTTCGGCACTTTAATGAGTATCGAACCAGCGTTCGGCGCGCTATCAGGACTGCTTTTTCTTCAGGAATACCTTTCCCTGTCACAATGGCTGGCCATCCTGTGCATTATTCTGGCTTCCGTGGGTGCGACGATGACCATGGGCAGCGGTGCAAAGCCTGCTGTCGCTGCCGACTGAAGCGTAATAAGAAGTGGGTCTGGTAATTGGCGCTTATTTAGGCCATGTTTAACCCCGTAACCCATCGCCAGGCATGGATTTTTTCGCAAAGGACGGCACAACGCTGAAAACGCGAGCGAATACAGGCAGACCCGAGCAACAGACTCGCGGCCGCTATTAAGGATGGTAATGAAACGAATTTTGCTAATGATCGCCTTGCTGGCGATCGCAAGTTGCGCAGCGACCTCGGAAACGCAGGTCAAGCGCGGCAAGAAAGGGCTGCATATCAATTGTTCCGGACTTTCATCCTCATGGGACAAGTGCTACACCAGCGCCGCCAACTCCTGCGCTCCCAAGGGTTACAAGGTGATCGCCAAATCCGGCGATGCTGTGGAAGAACCTGGCGATTATCCGTTCGGCTTGAACCCCGCCGGTTATACCAGCCGCAGCATGATCGTCATCTGCAAATAACTACTCGGCTCGTGGCGAAGTGAGCTGACGCGTAATTTCCTCATGGCTCGAGCGCAACACCGTACGCTGCACGTCCGGTGTTGCCAGCATTCGCGCGACCACCAATGCACCCACGCATTGCGACAGCACCGACCAGGCCAGACTCTCGCTTTCCAGTATCTCAGCCCAGCCCTGCTGAAGGCGGCAAATCCATTCTTCAGCCTGCTCATGCACCTGCACATCGGCACGGGCAATCTCCGCGCCCAATGACGGCAGCGCGCAACCGACCTCAGGTTGCTCGACGTGGGCCATGCTCAGGTACTGCTTCAGACAACGCTCCAGCCGCTGCCGATCTGCACCGCCCTGCCCACCAAGGCGCTCAAGACTCTCACTCAGCTCTCGCTCGACGATGGCAGCGAACAAGGCATCCTTGGAGGAAAAGTGGCTGTAGAACGCGGCCCCACTCAAACCGATTGCTTTCATCAGGCCATCCACGCCCACCGTGGAAAACCCCGATTTCTTTGCCGACAGCGCGCTGCTTTGCAGCAGCCTTTCGCGGGTTTCCGATTTGTGTCCAGCTGAATAACGCATGCCCTCTCCCGAAATAGATCGCCTTGACGCTGCCCGAATCCTAGCATAACGTTCGTTAACTAAACGATCGTTAACCCAAAGGGATTCACCCATGAATAACAAGAAGGTCGTGCTGGTTGTTGGGGCAGGCGACGCCACGGGCGGGGCGATTGCCAAGCGTTTTGCCAGTGAAGGATTCATTGCCTGCGTGACCCGGCGCAGCGCCGACAAACTGCAGCCATTGGTTGACGCAATCATCGCTGAGGGCGGTGAGGCTCATGGTTTTGCCTGCGATGCGCGCAAGGAAGAAGACGTCATCGCTCTCATCGAAGACATCGAGGCCCGCGTTGGTCCTATCGAGGCCTTTGTCTTCAACATCGGCGCCAACGTGCCGTGCAGTATTCTCGAAGAAACCGCGCGCAAATATTTCAAGATCTGGGAAATGGCCTGCTTCTCAGGTTTCCTTAACGCCCGTGAAGTGGCCAAGCGTATGGTGACCCGTCAGCGCGGCACGATTCTGTTTACCGGAGCCACTGCCGGACTGCGCGGTGCTGCAGGATTCGCCGCTTTTGCCGGAGCCAAACATGGCATCCGCGCACTGGCGCAAAGCATGGCCAGGGAACTGGGGCCGATGAACATCCACGTTGCCCATGTTGTGGTTGATGGTGCGATCGACACCGATTTCATTCGCAACAGCTTTCCCGAAAAATACGCAACCAGGGACCAGGACGGCATTCTCAATCCAGAGCACATCGCTGAAAATTACTGGTATCTGCACAGTCAGCCACGGGATGCGTGGACCTTCGAACTGGACCTGCGCCCATGGAATGAACGCTGGTAAGCCCTCCCCTCCTGATTACAACAATAAGAGCAACTTGATCATGACGAAAACCGTGGAGTTCTTTTTCGACCTCGGCAGCCCCACTACGTATCTGGCGCACACCCAGCTACCGAAAATCTGCGCCGAAACCCAGAGTGAATTGGTCTACATCCCGATGTTGTTGGGTGGTGTGTTCAAAGCCACCGGCAACGCTTCGCCAGCAGTCATTCCGGCCAAGGGTCGCTACATGTTCCAGGACCTCGATCGCTTCGCCAGGCGCTACGGCGTCCAGCTCAGGTTCAATCCGCACTTTCCGATCAACACGCTGATGTTGATGCGTGCCGTCACTGGCATGCAGTTGTACCAGCCGCAGCGTTTCGGGGAGTTCGTCGACTGCCTGTTCAGGGCGCTTTGGGTGGACGGCCGTAACCTCAACGACCCGCAAACCATCGCCGGGGTGCTGACTGAAAACGGCTTCGATCCCCGAGAGATAATGGCGCTGACCAACGATGAGTCAGTCAAAGCCGCCCTCAAGGAAAACACCGAGACAGCCATCAAGCGCGGCGTTTTCGGTGCCCCCAGCATGTTCATTGGCGATCAGTTGTTCTTCGGTCAGGATCGACTCGACTTCGTAGAAGAGGCATTGCGCCAGGATTGAAGCCAAGCCCCAAGGCACTGTGAGCAGTGCCTTGGGCAAGTCGATCAAATGGCCGCAGTGCGCTCGTTCAGCCAGCTCAGCGTCGCCCCCTCAAGCAATGGGCTCAGACGCTCATGGACTTCGCGGTGATAGTCGTTCAGCCACTGCTTCTCTTCTTGCGTCAAAAGCTCTGCAATCAGACAACGGGTATCGATCGGGCACAGCGTCAGGGTTTCAAACTCGAGGAACTCGCCGAATTCGCTGCTGCCGGCCTCGCGGTTCATCGCCAGGTTCTCGATGCGCACACCCCAGCGGCCTGGACGATAAGTACCGGGTTCGATCGAAGTGATCATCCCCGGCTGCATAGCCGTTTGCGGCGCTGGTGCAGCCTGATAGGCAATCACCTGCGGCCCCTCATGCACGTTGAGGAAATACCCCACGCCATGACCAGTGCCGTGCCCGTAGTCGACGTTGTCAGCCCAGATCGGCGCGCGGGCGATGGCGTCGAGCAGCGGTGACAGAATGCCTTTGGGGAATCGTGCCCTCGACAAGGCAATCACGCCTTTCAACACGCGCGTGCAATCCTGCTTTTGCTCTTGCGTCGGCGTCCCCACCGGGACCATGCGCGTGATGTCTGTGGTCCCGCCGAGGTATTGACCACCGGAATCGATGAGCAACAGACCATCACCCTCGATCAGCGCATGCTCTTCTTCGGTAGCGTGATAGTGCGGCATCGCACCGTTGGCGTTGAACGCGGCGATGGTGTTGAAGCTCAGCGAAACGTAATCGGGACGACGCTCACGGGCAGCGGTGAGTTTCTCGTCGATGGTCAGTTCGGTGATGCGCTCGCGCCCCCATGCCGATTCCAGCCAGGCGAAAAACTCGCACAACGCCGCGCCATCCTGCTCCATCGCTTTACGGATGTGCTGGGCGTCGGCCTCGCTTTTCTGCGATTTGGCCAACGTGGTCGGGTTCAAGCCTTCGACCAGTTTTACGCCACTGTCCAGATTATCCAGCAAACCTGTAGTCACTCGCGCCGGATCGACCAGCAGGCTCGCGCCACTTGGTACAGCACGCAACGCATCGGCTACTTCGCTGTAGTCCCGCAGGGTCACGCCATCCTGTTCAAGCACGGCGCGCAGATCGGCATCGACCTTGCTCAGCGCCACGAACAGCGTCGCCTGCTGTTGATTGATCAGGGCAAACGATACGAACACCGGATTGAACGAAACATCACCGCCGCGCAGGTTGAACAGCCAGGCGATGTCATCCAGGGTGGCGATGAAATGCCAGTCGGCGCCACGCTCTTGCAAGGTCTGGCGCAATTTAGCGAGCTTCTCGCCACGGCTGACGGTCGCTTGCGGCGGCAGATGCTGATAGATCGGCGCGTCAGGCAGGCTTGGACGATCACGCCAGATTTCCTGCAACAAATCGATATCGGTGCGAAGGCGAGCGCCGCCTGCTTCGAGTTTGCTGCCCAGCGTGCGCGCTGAAGCCACTGCCATTACCGCGCCATCGACCGCCACCACACCGCCCTCGGGGGTTTGCTCGGCTAGCCAGTCCAGCGGGCTCGGCTGCCCCGGTTGCAGCTTGACCAGTTCGATGCCGCTGCCGGCCAGTTCCTTGGTCGCCTGCTCCCAGTAACGGCTGTCGGCCCAGACCCCAGCGAAATCAGCAGTGACGATCAGCGTACCGACCGAACCGTGGAAACCCGACAGCCATTGCCGGCCCTGCCAGTAACCCGGCAGGTATTCCGACAGATGCGGGTCGGCGGACGGCACCAGCAGCGCATGGATGCCTTCGCGGCGCATCAGCTCACGGGTATGCGCCAAGCGCTGAGGCACCGATCCTTCGGTCAAGGTGTGGGAACTCATCATGTCTCCTGCTAATCGCGTCATCATTATTGTTCGCAGCCTTCTCGGCCATGGAAAGCGTCTGTTTAAAGCCCTGTCGCCCAGAATGCCGGGGCACTGGCGCAGGCGGTAGTAATCATTTCGACGGCCCTTTCGACGTCCTCGACGGTGGTAAACCGCCCGAGGCTCAAGCGAATGGTGCGCCCTGCCAGTCGCGCATCGTGCCCCAACGCCAACAGCACGTGGGACGGCGCATTGCTCGCGGAATTACACGCGGAAGTCGCAGAAAATGCGATCGAATGGCTCAACGCGGCGCTGTTGAAATCGCCTTCGCTGAAGGTCAGGCTCAGGGTGTGCGGAATACGTTGCGAGGCACTGCCGTTGAGGCGCACGCCGGGCAACTTCAAAAGCTGTTCAAGCAAGCGTTCGCGCAAAGCGATGATGGACTTTTTCTCTTCATCGAATGCGTCGACGGCCAAAGCGAAAGCAGCGCCCATCCCCGCAATCTGATGAGTCGCCAGGGTTCCGGAGCGCAGGCCACCTTCGTGACCGCCGCCGTGGATCTGCGCATGCAAGCGTTGCTGCGCGTGCGGGCCGACATACAAGGCGCCGATGCCCTTGGGGCCGTAGAGTTTATGTGCGGAAAACGACATCAGATCCACCGGCCAGCGGCTCAGATCGATTGCGACCTTGCCAGCGCCCTGCGCGGCATCGACATGAAACAACGCCCGCCGACTGCGCACCACTTCGCCAATCGCCTCGACATCGTTGAGCGTACCCAGCTCGTTATTGACGAGCATCAGCGACACCAGAAAGGTGTCGTCACGCATCGCTTCGCTGACCGCTTGCGGGGTGATCAAGCCTTCGGCGTCCGGCACCAGATAAGTCACGGCAATGCCTGAATCCTGCAATTGCCGGGCAGTATCGAGGATGGCCTTGTGTTCGATCTGGCTGGTAATGATATGGCCGCCCGAGATGCCACGGGCCTGGGCAACGCCTTTGAGCGCGAGGTTGTTGGACTCGGTCGCACCGGAGGTCCAGACGATCTGCTCAGGTTGCGCGCCGACCAGATCGGCGACTTGCCGACGTGCCTGCTCGACCGTCTGCCGGGCCTGCTGGCCGAAAGCGTGGGAACTGGACGCCGGGTTACCGAAGTTACCGTGAAAACCCAGACATTCGATCATCACCTGGATGACCCGCTCGTCCACCGGGGTGGTGGCGGCGTAATCGAAATACAACGGACGTGTGTTCATAAAGGACTCGCAGAGCGTGTTCCGGGATCAGGAGGCTCGTGTCTGCAAATGACCATGCATAGCCTCGTGAGCTGTGCATGGGTTCGAGAGCGTCATCAATACCTGATCGGATGCCGTTAAAGAAGTAGGGCTTCATTTAAAAGTGCGTAGGAACGCTCCTGAAACCGAGCTTAACAGGCATCGGGCCGGCGATTGAAGCAATGCGTCAGTGAAAGCTTTCGAGCAGTAACGGATACAGCGAGATCACCAGCAACGCCGCCATCCCCCAATTGAACACGCGCAACCAGCGCGGCTCTTTGAGCACATTGCGCAACAGCGTGCCGCATGCCGCCCACAGGCCAACACTTGGGAGGTTGATGATGGCGAATACCGCCGCGATGATCACAACGTTGTAGAAGTAACCCTGCATCGGCGTATACGTGCTGATGGCACCGATGGCCATGATCCACGCCTTGGGATTGACCCACTGGAACGCTGCGGCGCCCAGATAGCTGATCGGTTTAGCCTCGCCGATGGCACTGTCGCCGACCGGGCCGCAATGAGCGATTTTCCACGCCAGGTACAACAAATACGCCGCGCCGACATAACGCAGCACCGTGTAAAGAATCGGATAGGCCTGAAACACCGCGCCAAGACCAAAGCCCACCGCCACCACCAGCAGAAAGAAGCCGCAGCTGATGCCGAGCATGTGTGGAATGGTGCGGTTGAAACCGAAATTGACCCCGGACGCCAGCAACATGGTGTTGTTCGGCCCCGGTGTGATCGAGGTGACAAGGGCAAACAGGGCAAAGCCCAACAGCAGATCAAGCGAGAGATTCATCGAGGCAGTCCATCCAGGGTCATTCAGGTGTTGACCCTATCCCACGCCGCCCGGCAAACCCACGGACAGTTAGGAAAAACTTCAAGCAGTACAGTTTGCTGTCAGCTTGGACGACCGTGCAGCTGTATGGCACGTTCGGCACTCATCTCGCCTTGTTGGTCGAAGCCGAACGTCTTCTGCGGCTGGCCGAGCAACTGGGCTTTTTTCGCATGGTATTCGTCGAACGACAAACCGCTGCGGTTCAGCGCTTCCAGCGCCAGTTCGCGGGATTCTTCAGCGGTGTAAGGGCGCAGCTCTGGCGAAACATGGCTGGCACAGCCAGCAAGAACGGAAACAGCGAGCATCAGCGAAACAGTCAGAAAACGGTTCATGGGAGCGTCCTGGCGAGCAATGTGGGGTCGATGGAGAAAGGCTACGCCCGGGCACGCTCGCGCAGAAATCAACGCTCTCAATAGTGGCTATCAGGTTTGCGCTAACAACGGCTAACCCGGCAAACGGCAATGCAGCGCATCGTCGTGGCTGCGGGCAATGCTGCTGTGCACCTGGAACGAATTGAAGGTCACTGTTTTCGCCCGATGGGTGCGGATCAGTTGCCAGAAATCCTGCTCACCGCTTTCGAAAGTGTGAAACGCCGCCTCCCCCGCTTCGCGGCTTTGCCATTGCAAAAAGCTCAACACGCGACGGCCGTCGTCGCTGGCCTGCACGCTGGCGCTGAGAAATCCGTCGTAACGCTGCGCCAGACGCTCGGTCTGCGTCGCCAATGCCGAGATCAGCGCCGCTTGCTGACGGGGTTCGATTTCGAATTCGATCAATTGGGTAAAGCTGCGATTGCTCATGGAAAACCCCCACTCATCTTGAAGCGAGCCTTGCGACCCGAAGAGCTGCAGGGTAAAACCTCCAGTTAAGTCAAGGTCAAGAGCATTTTCAGCATGATCAGCAAAGACCAGGTGCACAAGCCTCTCACTGTTGGGGACGTTGCGGCGCGCAGCGGCGTCGCGGTCACGGCGCTGCACTTTTATGAAACCAAGGGTTTGATCAAGAGTGAACGCAACGCTGGCAACCAGCGCCGTTATCCGCGTGCCGTGCTGCGCCGGGTGGCGTTGATCAAAGTCGCGCAACGGCTGGGGATACCGCTGGCGGAAATCGGCGAAGCGCTGAAGATCCTGCCGCAGGATCGAGCGCCAACGGCCGCCGACTGGAAGATGTTGTCTGAACAATGGCAGCGCGAGCTCGACGAACGAATCAGGCAACTGACGCTAATGCGCGATCAGCTCACCGGGTGCATCGGCTGCGGTTGCCTGTCGATGGAGGCGTGTCCATTGCGCAATAAAGGCGACGCGCTCGGTGACCAAGGGCCAGGCCCGCACTTTGGCGAGGAGTGATAACGCTGCTCGTCGGCGGAAAATCTGCGCTGCAGGGACGGTTCTATAGTGATTGCTCCGGGCAGATCCGGAGCAACCACATCTGTTGAAAACAAAAACAGGGAGAACGTCATGAGCGTCAAACCCATTCCTGAGGGGTATCACAGCATTACCCCGTACCTGGGCATCCAACAGGCCGCCGAGGCCATTGAGTTCTACAGAAAAGCCTTCAATGCCAGCGAAGTCATGCGCCTGACCATGCCCGACGGCAATATCGGCCATGCCGAGCTGCGCATTGGTGACAGCGCGATCATGCTCGGCACGCCTTGCGATCAAGGTCCGCTGAGCAATCCTGAGCAGGCGGTGTCGATCGGCTTGCACCTGTATGTCACCGATGTCGACCAGTCATTCCAACAGGCGCTGGATGCCGGGGCGCAAAGCGTATCGGAGGTCAAAGACCAGTTTTACGGTGACCGCAGCGGGACACTGAGAGACCCGTTCGGGCATCTGTGGTTTCTCGCCACGCACAAGGAGGATCTGAGCGAAGAGCAGATTCGCCAACGCGCCATGGAAATGTTCCGCCAAAGCTGAGCACTTATGCCCTGGATCGGCTGGCAAAAACACCTCGCCGATGTAATTGCGAAACATTTGCTTTCATATCCGCTTTCGGGATTTTCTTCGCTCATCCGTCTTATAGGAATGCAGGCCGTTCGCGTAGGCAAAAGCCACGAACGGCCTCCCGGGGAGTTCCGTGCTGCGAAGCCCGTAGCCCGGCCCCTTCCACCGCAATCAAGACGCGCAATCATGTCGAAGAAATCCCGTTCCAAACTGTGGTTCCTGGTGCATAGCTGGCTGGCGTTGCCGATCTGGTTCTTTGTGTTGATCGTCTGCGTCACCGGCACGCTGGCGGTGGTCAGCCAGGAAATTGTCTGGCTGGCCAACCCGCAAATGCGCGCCAGTCAGCCGTCGGACGATGCGCCGCGACTGAGCTACGACCAGATCCTCGCGGCGATCAAACAGGCCGAACCGCAAACCCTGGTGCAGAGCATCAACCGCCCGGACGAGTCGCACTTTGCCCTCGACGTCGAAGTCAGCTACCCCGACGGTCGCTCATTGACGGTCTACGTCAATCCGTACACCGGGGTCATCCAGGGCGCCGCGCCGGCCTTCGATTTCAAGGCCTTTACCCGCGCCCTGCATGGCTGGTGGCTGGTACCGTTCACCAATGGCTACAGTTGGGGCTGGTATCTGGTGTCGTTGCTCGGCGTGCCGATGCTGGTCTCGCTGATTACCGGGCTGGTGGTCTACAAACGCTTCTGGAAAGGTTTTCTGCGCCCGACCCTGCGCGTGCGCCATGGCGCGCGGATCTTCTGGGGCGACTTCCATCGTCTGTGCGGCATCTGGTCGATCTGGTTCATCGCGGTAATTTCCATCACCGGCATCTGGTTCCTGATCAAGGCTTTCCTTTTCGATAACCAGATTTCCATTTCCAGCGAGCCGATCATTCCGGCGATGTCCCGCGAAAGCGTGCCGATTTCGGCCGCTGGCACCCCGCCGCCGCGCATCAGCCTGGACCGCGCCATCGAAATCGCCCAGCAGAAGATTCCCGGGCTGGAAGCCAGCTACGTCAACCTGCCGGGCAACGCCTACTCGCACATGAGCGTCAGCGGCCGTGGCTGGTATCCGCTGATGTACCAGACCGCGACTCTCAACCCGTACAACGGCGAAATGGCCTCCTCACGGTTGCTGTCCGATCGGTCCTCGCTGGAATTCGTCACCGAATCCATGCGCCCGCTGCACACCGGCGACTTCGGTGGGATCTGGATCAAGTTGATCTGGTTCTTCTTCGGTCTGTTGCTGAGCATGATGATCCTCAGCGGCCTGCTCATCTGGACCAAGCGTACCGCGCTGGCCACCGCCAATGCGCTGAAACGCGAGGACAAGAAAAACCGCGTCACCGCCCAGCCGGCGCTGCGCCGTGAACCTTCGGAGGCGAGCCTGTGAACAAAGCCATCTCGGTCACACCGCCGTCGCGCCTGTCGCGTTTCTGGCACAAGTGGCGCTTCCACATCAATGTTCTGCTGTTGCTGATCCCGCTGGGCTTCATGCCGAAATACTTTGCCGATGCCTCGCTGTTTCGCGGCGACAGTGGCCTGGGCCAACGGGAAATAGGCACCGTTCAGGTCGGCCCGTGGAGCCTGCGTCTGGCGGAGTTACGCGAAGAGGCGCCGCACCTGAGCGGACCGGCCGGCTACATGAAGGACTTCACTGCCGCCGTCTGTGACAGCTGTGTCGAACAGGTCAAGGCCACTTACCTGCGCATCGGCAAACCGCGCAGTCTGCGCGCCGCTGGCACGATTTTCTTCGGTACGCCTTATCGCATGGGCACGCAAATGCCGATCCCGGCGAAGACCAAACCTGACGCCGAGCTGTGGATCACCATGGAAGGCTGGGACGGCAGCATGCACCAGGCCGCGATGCCCCTGAGCCAAGCCTCCCCCGCCACGGTTGCGTGGCTGAACAAACAAGGAGCCAAACCATGACTCGCTCACCCCTTCATACCCGTTTGCTCGCCAGCGCCGCGCTGCTGCTGAGCGCCGGTTTCAGTGCCAGCGCCCTGGCGCACAACCCGATGTGCGAATGCAAAGCCATCGATGCCGAACAGATCAAATGCACCGGCGGTTTTTCCGACGGCAGCGGCGCGCCGGGCGTGACCCTCGATGTGATCGGCTACGACGAAACCATTCTCGTGCCGGGCAAACTGGGCGACGACTCGACGCTGACCTTTAAAAAGCCCGGCAGTGAATTCTATGTGCTGTTCGACGCCGGCCCAGGCCACGTAGTGGAAATCGACCAGGCGGATATCGAAGCCCCATGAGTACCCCGACAACTCAAGTGGTACGCCCGGCCGGCGCCGGTCATGAAACCCTCAATGTGCTGCTGTTGTGCCTGGTGATCCTCGCGGTCGCCGGCTCGGTGGTGGCGTGGCGCGGGGTTTCCCATGAACCGGAGCCGGTGGCCAGCAACCAGTACGACGCCCGCCGCGACCTCAGCGCCGCCGAGCAAGGCATCTATGCCGACCTGCGGGTGACGCTCGACGAAATCCGCTTGCTGCGCGAAGAGCAAAAAGCCCTGCCGACGCCACAGACGCTGGCCGATGAAGGCTTTGCGCCGTTCGCGTTGGATGCCAGTTCGATCAGCCGCGGCGGTCATGCGTGGCAAATGTTCGCCGACAACGCCTATTTGGGCCGTAGCGCGACGCCTGATGTCGCCGGCTCGTTTCTGATGCGTGTCGGTGCCGACGCCAACGCGGCGCCGGACATCTGGCTGAACCGCAGCGCCGATCCCCCGCCGGCGGTGGATCTGTCCGACGCCGCGCTGTCTGCCGCTGGCTGGAAACAGATCGTCGCGCAATTCGATGCCGGGGTTACCCGCGAACATCGCCATTGATTCCTCGCCTTTATCCGAGAGAAGACTGCTTGCCCATGTCCATTTCATCGCCTCGCCGTCCATTGTTACGCCTGTTTCTGCTTGGCCTGTGCGCCTGCCTGCTGAGCCCGCTGGCCGGTGCCGAGCCAGGCAAACGCCTGCGTATCGGCATCACCCTGCATCCGTATTACAGCTATGTAGCCAATATCGTCGGCGACAAGGCCGAAGTGGTGCCGCTGATTCCTGCCGGCTTCAACCCGCACGCCTACGAGCCGCGCGCCGAAGACATCAAGCGCATCAGCGGACTGGACGTGATCGTGCTCAACGGCGTCGGCCATGACGACTTCGCCGACCGAATGATCGCCGCCAGCGAAACACCCAATGTCAAAACCATCGAAGCCAACGAAAACGTGCCATTGCTCGCAGCCACCGGTGTCGCTGCGCGCGGCGCTGGCAAAGTGGTCAACCCGCACACGTTCCTGTCGATCAGCGCCTCCATCGCCCAGGTCAACAACATCGCCCGCGAGTTGGGCAAACTCGACCCGGACAACGCCAAGACCTACACCCAGAACGCCCGCGCCTATGGCAAACGCCTGCGGCAGATGCGCGCCGACGCTCTGGCCAAACTGACCCAGGCACCGAACGCCGAACTGCGCGTGGCCACGGTGCATGCGGCTTACGACTATCTGTTGCGCGAATTCGGCCTGGAAGTGACAGCTGTGGTCGAGCCTGCTCACGGCATCGAACCAAGCCCTAGTCAGTTGAAGAAAACCATCGATCAGTTGCGTGAACTCGACGTGAAAGTGATCTTCTCCGAGATGGATTTCCCTTCCAGCTATGTCGACACCATCCAGCGCGAATCCGGGGTGAAGCTCTATCCGCTGTCGCACATTTCCTATGGCGAATACACCGCCGACAAGTACGAAAAGGAAATGACCGGCAACCTCAACACCGTGGTTCGGGCGATTCAGGAGTCCGGGGCATGACGTCGAAACAAACCCTCCCCGCCGATCACGCAGAGAACCCTGTGGGAGCGAGCTTGCTCGCGAAGGTACCGGATCAGCCAACATCTTCGCTGAATGACACACCGCATTCGCAAGCAAGCTCGCCCCCACAGGGGAAAAACGGGCCGGCGCTGGAGTTTGCGGCTATCAGCCTGACCTTGGGGCGCACGACGATTCTCGACAATGTCAGCTTCCAGGTGCAGCCCGGCAGCGTGCATGCGCTGGTCGGCCCCAACGGCGGTGGCAAGAGCTCGCTGATCAAAACCCTGCTCGGGCAGATGCCGCATCAGGGCCAGCTCAGCCTGCGCTGGCCTGGCGAGCCCGGCACCACCGGTTACGTCCCGCAGGCGCTGGAGTTCGATCGCGGCCTGCCGATGACCGTCGACGATTTCATGGCCGCCATGTGCCAGCGCCGCCCGGCCTTTCTCGGTTTGAGCAAACACTACGCCGGCGCCATCGGCGAGGCGCTGGAGCGCGTCGGCATGCAGGACAAGCGCAAGCGGCGCATGGGCGCGCTGTCCGGCGGTGAGCGCCAGCGGGTCCTGCTCGCGCAGGGCCTGATTCCGGCGCCGCAATTGCTGGTGCTCGACGAACCTATGTCAGCCCTCGATGAGGCAGGGATTCAGGTGTTCGAACGCCTGCTGACTGACTGGCGCGCAGCGGGCATCACCGTGCTGTGGATCGAGCATGATCTGGAAGCGGTGGGTCGGCTGGCCGATCGGGTTACCGGTCTCAACCGCCGCGTGCTGTTCGATGCCACACCGCAACAGGCGCTGACGCCGGAACGTCTGCTGACACTGTTTTCCACCCATCCACGGAGCGCTGTCTGATGAGCTACGAAGCCTTTCGTCTGATGGTCCAGGGCTGGGCATCTTCCGGTTATCTGCCCGAAGCGCTGGCCTACGGCTTTGTCGTCAATGCCCTGCTTGCCGGCCTGCTGATCGGCCCGGTGCTGGGCGGGCTCGGCACGCTGGTGGTGGTCAAGCGCTTTGCGTTCTTTTCCGAAGCGGTCGGCCATGCCGCGTTGACCGGTGTGGCCATCGGTATTCTGCTCGGCGAACCCTATACCGGCCCATACGGCAGTCTGTTCGGTTACTGCCTGCTGTTCGGCATCCTGCTCAATTACCTGCGCAACCGCACCGGGCTGGCACCGGATACGCTGATCGGCGTGTTTCTCTCGGTATCGCTCGCCTTGGGCGCGAGCTTGCTGCTGATTCTCGCCGGCAAGATCAATGTGCACATTCTGGAAAACGTGCTGTTCGGTTCGGTGCTGACCGTCAACGGCAATGATCTGGCGGTCCTGGCCATCGTCGGTTCACTGGTCATGGCCCTCGCCCTGCCGCTGTACAACCGCATCATGCTCGCCAGTTTCAACCCGCAACTGGCGGCGGTGCGTGGCGTAGCGGTCAAGACGCTGGATTACCTGTTCGTGATTCTGGTGACGCTGATCACTGTCGCGGCGGTCAAGGTGATCGGCGCGATTCTGGTCGGTGCCTTGCTGGTGATCCCGGCGGCGGCGGCGCGTTTGCTCAGTCAGTCACTCAAAGGATTTTTCTGGTGTTCGGTGCTGATTGCCACCGTGAGCACGCTATGCGGGATTCTTGCACCAATCGTGTTCGACCTGCCGATTCCGTCCGGCGCCGCGATCATTCTCGTCGCCGGCATCGCTTTTGCCCTCGCCGCCATTGCGCGCGGCGTCGTCCCCAGCCTGAAAGGGAACCTTGGATAAATGGCTTTTTCACTGCGTAACCTGACTCTGGCCATGGCCCTGTGTGGCGTGGTCTGCACTCCGTCTCTGGCTGCTGAAAGTGCGAAACCCTTGCGCGTGCTGGCCTCGTTGCCGATCACTTATGGATTGGGCGAAGCGCTGCTCAAGGGCACCGATGTTGACCTTGAACGCGCAGCCCCGGCCAACCTGCCCGGCAGCCGCCAGACCGCGTATTTCAGCGGCCGTGGGGCGCCGGCGCTGAGCAAACTGGCCACTGACGCGGACGCGGTGATCGGTCTGCGATCGCTGTGGGCGGATGACCCGCTGTACCCTTTCGCGCGGCGCAGCAATATTCGTATCGTCGAAGTCGACGCTGCCCGTCCGGTCGACGGCGCCCTGCCCGGTATCGCCGTGCAACCGGGCCTGCAGGTGGATGGCTTGAACAGCCAGCCATGGCTGGCGAGTAACAACATGGGGCGCATGGCTGACGTGATGGCCGCCGATCTGGTGCGCCTGGCACCAAGCGCCAAGCCTGCGATCGAGGCCAACCTGGCGGCGCTGAAACAGCGTTTGCTGAAACTCAGCGCCGACACCGAAGCGCGTCTGGCCGAGGCGGACAATCTGAGTGTGTTGAGTCTGAGCGATCACTTCGGCTATCTGATTGGCAGCCTTAATCTTGAACTGGCCGGACAGGACGCGCGGCCCGATGCCGAGTGGACGTCGGAAGATTTGAAAAAGCTGACAGCGACGCTCAAGGACAACGATGTGGCGGTAGTGCTGCACCATCGTCAGCCAGCGGAGCCAGTGAAAGCGGCGATTGCTGAATCCGGTAGCCGACTGGTGGTGTTGAGTACCGATGCGGCGGATCCGCTGGCGGAGCTGGAGGCTAATGTGGATCTGTTGCTCAAGGGGTTGAGCGGAGCGTAGTCAGGCTGATGCCGAGTCATCGTTCATCGCAGGCAAGCCAACGATGAGGGTTTGCAGAAAATAAAAATCCAGGACATGAAAAAACCCGCTGACCATCACTGGTTCAGCGGGTTTTTTGCGCGGTCGCTCATTGCGCCGCGACTTGCGCATCCATCTTCTGGCGCAGGCTCAACGGGCGCATGTCGGTCCAGACTTCTTCGATGTAGGCCAGGCATTCCTTCTTCAAGCCGCTCTTGCCCACGGTGCGCCAGCCTTCTGGTACGGCTTTGTAATCGGGCCAGATCGAGTATTGCTCTTCGTGGTTGACCACGACCTGAAAGAGGATGTCCTCGCGGTCGAATACTGACGTCATGCTGGTTCTCCATCGTTGTAAGGTCGGCTGCACAACGGATGCAGCCGGGGTATGTAGAAAGAACGTTCGCCGCGTGAAGAAATTTACAGCGCGGCGGTGGCAGCGGCCAATGCGCGACCGAAGATCTCGGCCACCCGGTCGATTTCCGCTGCGGTAATCACCAGCGGCGGCAGGAAGCGCACAACGGCGCCATGGCGGCCGCCCAGCTCCAGAATCAGGCCACGCTTGAGGCATTCACGCTGCACCAGTGGCGCCAGACGCCCAAAGGCCGGCGGATGACCAAGCGCATCAGGCGCACCATTCGGGTCCACCAGTTCGACGCCAAGCATCAAGCCGCGCCCACGGATATCGCCCAGTTGCGGGAAGTCGCGTTGCAGAATGTGCAGATGTTCACTGAGTCGATCACCCATGGCGGCGGCGTGCTCGCAAACCTTGTGCTCCACGAGATAGCGCATCACCGCTGAACCGGCGGCCATGGCCATTTGATTGCCACGGAACGTGCCGGCATGGGCGCCCGGTTGCCAGGTGTCGAGCCAGTCGCGGTAAACCACCACCGCCAGCGGCAGACTGCCGCCGATGGCCTTGGAGAGCACCACCACATCCGGAACGATGCCCGCATGTTCAAAGGCAAACATCTTTCCGGTACGGGCGAATCCGCTTTGAATCTCATCGACGATCAGCGCTACACCAGCCTTTTCGGTGATCCGGCGCAAGCCGCGCAACCACTCGACATCCGCCGGTATCACCCCGCCCTCGCCCTGCACCGCCTCGACAATTACCGCCGCCGGCAATTGCACGCCCGCCTCGGGGTCGTTGAGCAGGTTTTCCAGATAACTCAGGTTGGCTTTGACTCCAGCCGCGCCACCGAGGCCAAACGGGCAACGGTAATCGTAGGGAAACGGCATGAACTGCACGCCACTGCTGAGCAAGGCACCCAGCGGTTTTTTCGGCCCCAGGCTGCCCATCAGGCTCAACGCACCTTGGCTCATGCCGTGATAGCCACCGGAAAAGGACAGCACGGTGCTGCGGCCAGTGGCAGTGCGCACCAGTTTCAGCGCTGCCTCCACCGCGTCGGTACCGGTCGGGCCGCAAAACTGAATTTTCGCCTGCGCCGCCAGTTCCGTCGGCAGCAGGCCGAACAGGTCCTGGACGAATCGATCTTTGACTGGCGTGGTCAGGTCGAGGGTGTGCAGCGGCAACTCGTCCGCGAGAACCTGCTGGATCGCTTCGATCACGACCGGATGGTTATGCCCCAGCGCCAGCGTGCCGGCCCCAGCCAGGCAATCGATGAACGTACGCCCCTCAACGTCCTCGACATACAAGCCCTTGGCACGTTTGAGCGCCAGCGGGATACGGCGCGGATAGCTGCGCGCATTGGACTCCTGCCGGCTCTGACGCGTCAGCAGGGGTGATTCGTTGAATTCATATAACGTTTCCGCCGGCGCCGAGGCGACCCGGGCCGACGACGCTTCGATAAGGCTGGTGGCGACTGACATCTCTCGACCCCTCAATTCGCTATGGATAATGACCAAAACAGCACACCGACAGGTGCGCGTTCCGGTCGCGGGGCGCACTTGCAGGTTTTCCTGTTCTGGAAACGCTTCAGCGAGGAAAGGATTTACACCCTTGATCGAGTTGTCCGGTGGGGGCTGGCAACGGCTTGTGCAGCAGCAAGGTCTGCAAGCCGCAGGAGGTGACGGGTGGCGCTGCTTGTTGATACCCCAGATGCCGATAGAACGCCGCAGCGGTGCGGGTGCTGTTGAGGTGCACATGCTGCACCCCGCGAATCCGCAACCAGCCCTCAAGATTCTGCATCAGCGCCCGGCCGACGCCTCGGCGGAAGGACTCCGGCTGGACGTGACACAGCAAGATATCGCCACTTGCCTCGGCCATGCCGACACCCACCGGTTTGTCTTCAAGCAAAGCGACGCAGAGACAAATGTGTGGAGCGGCGAGCCGGCCACTGATGACATCGATGGTGGACTGATTGACCCAGTCGCTGACGATCGACGAATCATTGCGGTGATCGAGTGCACATCCGACGCGGATCGAGCGTTCGACGATGCGGTTGATAATGCCGGCGTCGGCCAGTGTGGCCGGACGTATGCAGACGGGTGCTTCCATGCGCAGTTCCCTCAATCCATTGAGTCAAAGCTGGGTTGACCTTAGCCCCGACCCTGGCGGATAGCGAACGCCGAGAAGTTACATTTGATGTGCCGGAACAGCAATCCTGTAGGAGCTGCCGAAGGCTGCGATTTTTTGATCTTGATCTTGAAGCAAAATCAAAAGATCGCAGCCTTCGGCAGCTCCTGCGCAGGGCGGTGCGGTGCGGTCAGAGAGGTTGCAACGGCATGGTCAGTTCGACCCGCAAGCCATCCGCGCGGCTGTCGAAATGCAGGGCACAATCACAGCGCTGGACAATCGCCTGGACAATCGCCAGACCCAGCCCGCAGCCGGTGCTCTGACCGTTGCGCCAGAACCGCTGAGTCAGATGCTGTATGTCATCCGGCGCAATGCCCGGGCCATGATCGCGCACGACAAAACGCACGCGAGCGCCAATGCTTTCAAGATTGACCTCGACCGCACAATCTTCAGGCGTATGGCGCAAGGCGTTATCGAGCAGGTTGCGCAGCGCAGCAATTGCCAGCACCGCAGGCATTTGCACCGGAGCGGCAGGCAGGTCATCCGGCACATGCAGTTTGATCCGCAGCCGTTCACCGCCCGTGGCGTCCTGAATCGCCAGTCTGGCCACCTGCTCGGCGCTGCACTGCGAGCCGTCATCGAACGACAGACTGCCTTCGACCCGCGCCAGCAACAGTAACTGTTCAAGGGTGCGGTGCAGGCGATCGGCGCCCTCCTCGGCGCGCGCCAGCGACTGATCGCGGGCATTGCCATCGGTCATGCGTGCGACTTGCAGGTGGGTCTTGATGGCCGTCAGCGGACTGCGCAATTCGTGCGCGGCGTCACCGGTCAGGCGACGTTCACGCTCGATGGTCTTGCCGATGCGCTGGAACAACTGGTTCTGGGTTTCCAGCAACGGCTTCAACTCGCTGGGAAATGCCTGCAACTGCAACGGTTCAAGAGAATCGGCATTGCGCCGCATCAGTGCTTCGCGCAGGCGATTCAGTGGTGCAAGGCCCTGACCGATGCCCAGCCACAGCAGGCACAAACAGCCGAGCAAGGCCACGCCGACTGGTACCGAAGCGGCGAGCAGAATCGACATGTTCAAGGCTTCACGCTCGATCTGCCGATCTGCCGTAGTGATGCGCACATCGCCGCGAGCCAGAGTGAAACTACGCCACGGCGCACCGTCGATCATCTGATCGTGGAAGCCAATTTTTTCGGCTTCCAGCGCTTGTTCGGGATTGTTGTGGCTACGGGCAAGGATTTCCCCGCGCAACGAACTGACCTGACAGGCCATACCGCCGGGAATATTCAGCTGTTCGGCACTGAAGTGCGTGCCCTCGCCCTTGCTCGGCAGCGTCGGCAATTGCTCGAGCAGCCCGGCGACCATGCGCGCCGAGGCAACCAGACGCTGGTCGAGAGAGAACATCATCTGATTGCGCAAATCGCTGAGCATCCAGGCCGCCGCCAACGCCCAGATCAGCGCGAACGCGGCGCCGAGCGTCAGGCTCAGCCGCAGGCGCAGACTCATCACTTGCCTTGCTCTGCGCCGTCGGCGGGCCCGAGCCGATAGCCCAGACCGCGCACGGTTTCGACGATGCCCTTGCCGAGCTTGCTGCGCAGATGGTGGATATGCACGTTCAGCGCGTTGCTTTCCAACTCATCGTTAAAGCCGTAGACGCTGTCCTTCAACTGCTCGGTGGACAGCACCCGGCCACGATTGTGCAGCAACGCCTGCAAGAGTGACTGCTCACGCCGCGACAAGTCCACCGGTTGCCCGGCCAGTCGGGTTTCCCGGCTGCTTGGGTCGTAGGTGAGCGGGCCATGTTCGATCAGATTGACGCTGCGTCCGGCGACTCGACGCAACAAGGTTTGCAGGCGAGCAAACAGTTCGCGCAGGTCAAAAGGCTTGAGCAGGTAGTCGTCTGCGCCAGCCTGCAAACCGTCGACACGATCAGTCACTGAATCGCGAGCAGTGAGAATCAACACCGGAATTTCCAGACCGTGATTGCGCAGTTGCTGCAGCAGCTTGAGGCCGTCTTCGTCAGGCAGACCGAGATCGAGCACCATCACGTCGAACTCGGCGACCTTGAGCATCGCCCGCGCCTTTGATGCCGTGTTGACGTGCTCGACGGTCAGGCCCTGCGCCGTGAGCCCGGCGACGATGCCACTGGCGATCAGCTCATCGTCTTCGCAAACCAGTACGTGCATGGGGGCTCCGTGGACAAAAACGCGAGTGAAACAGCCGAGGATTAAGGCGCAATTATGGCGGTACATATCGAGTTCGCAAAGCTGTAGGCGAACATAGCGAATTATCGCGTATCGGCGACGGATGCGAGGCAGAGGGCCAAAACTCTTGTGGTTCGGGTTACCCATCCGGAAACAATTGCGGACTTTATCGAAAAGATGACTTCATTTAGCTTCGGCCTGCAACTTTCAATCCGCATTTAAATGGACTTAAAACGTGAGCAACCTGAACAACTTCGTCGCCATAGACTGGCGTTCCGGCCCCGATCGGATTTATTTCTTCTTCAAGAACACCGACACTTATTCGCGCTTTGATCTGGGAAACAATAGCGTATCAGCCAATTACCCAGCCTCCACCGCAGGCAGTTGGGACACTTTCGACCCCTATACAAAAGACCTGCGCTTCGGCTTGACTACCACTTCGTTCGGCTGGAATACCGCAAGTGACGAGGACATCGCCTGGTTGTTCTTCTATCAGGGCACAACCCCGATGGTGTGCAAATATGACCAGGATAACGATAAGGTTGCTGCGTTCTACAAGGTTGCCGACTCTGTCTGGAAACCGATCCTTCCGTATTTTGACAGGATCATCGCCGGCACTTGGTTTCAACTTACCGGCCACCCTTTCCTGTTCCGCTTTATTCTTGATGACGGACACTATCTATCGTTCAACTACAGAGCCAGGACCCTTACCCGCAACCGGTTTGGCGAATATCAACTGGGCGCGCTGAAACCCTATGAAGACCGAATCATCACAGCAGCACAGAATGACCGGACATTCGCGGACAGCTACTGGTACATCTTCCTCACCAACAATCAATATTTGACCTACAACATTCAATCCGACCGACTGGTTTCCGGCCCCAGAACAATCAATGAGGATAATTGGCCCGGCCTGCTGCGCGACTGATTGGCCGAACCTGGTGGGGCTAGTAGGATAGGGTTAATTATCGGTTAATCGCCGCCGCCCATCCTGTACCCCACTTGCACAGGGACAAGGCTCCTCCATGCGTCATTTTTTTCTTCTGTTTGCTTTACTCATTTCCGGTCTGGCTCAGGCCGCAAACAATCCGTTCGAATCCAAGCCGGACTTTTTACCCGTCGACCAGGCATTCGTACTCACCTCCGAGCGTCTGGACTCGGGAGAAACCCAGTTGTTCTGGCAGATCAGTGACGGCTACTACCTGTATCAGAAACGCTTGAAGTTCGACGGGCTGGCCGCTGATCAGCAGCCGGTACTGCCTGAAGGCGAATCTCACAGCGATGAGTTCTTTGGCGAACAGCCGGTCTACCGCCAAGGCCTGGAAGTAAAAATCCCGGCGGCGGCAAAGGGGCAGATCAAAGTCAGTTATCAGGGCTGCGCCGATGCCGGTCTGTGCTATCCACCGCAAACCCGAGTGATCGATCTAGGCGGCAAAGCCGCAGCAGCAACAGGCACTGAAGCGCCGGACCAGGCCTTGGCCAGCAGTCTGCAACAACGGGCGCTGGGCTGGAGCCTGTTGGTGTTTTTCGGACTCGGCCTGCTGCTGGCATTCACGCCATGTTCGCTGCCGATGCTGCCGATTCTGGCCGGGATGATTGTCGGCAGTGGCGCCACACCAAGGCGCGGCTTTGCCTTGGCCAGCAGCTATGTGATCTGCATGGCGCTGGTGTATGCGGCGATGGGCGTGATTGCTGCGCTGCTCGGCGCGAACCTGCAGGCGTGGTTGCAGAATCCGTGGTTACTCGGCACATTTGCCGCCATTTTCGTGGTGCTCGCACTGCCGATGTTCGGCTTCTTCGAGCTGCAACTGCCGGTGGCCCTGCGTGATCGACTTGAACATGCTTCGCGCAGCCGCAGCGGCGGCAGCCTGATCGGCGCCGGTGTGCTGGGCGCATTGTCCGGTCTGTTGGTCGGGCCGTGCATGACCGCGCCACTGGCCGGTGCGCTGTTGTACATCGCGCAAAGCGGTAACGCCTTGCACGGCGGTTTGATCCTGTTTGCACTGGGCATCGGCATCGGTGTGCCGCTGTTACTGCTGGTCACCGTCGGCAACCGTTTCCTGCCGAAACCCGGCGCCTGGATGAATCTGCTCAAAGGTGTATTCGGCTTCCTCTTTCTCGCAACCGCATTGCTGATGCTGCGTCCGGTGCTGGCCCCGTCGTTGTGGCTCGGCCTGTGTGGCGCGCTGCTGCTGATTGCGGCTTACAGCGCCTGGAAACAGTCCGAAGGTTTTGGCCGCGTCGCGCAGATGTTTGGCGCCCTGTCCCTCTTGCTCGGTTTGTGGGGCAGCTTGCTAGTGATCGGTGCGGCTGGCGGCAGCGATGATCCGTATCAGCCGTTGCAGGTTTACAGCGCCGGCCGTGTTGCCGGTGCAGCGCCAAGTGGTCACGACGCTTTCACCACGGTCAATGAACCAGCCACGCTGCAACGCGAACTCGACGCCGCCAGGGCTCAGGGCCAATGGGTGTTGCTCGATTACTACGCCGACTGGTGTGTGTCGTGCAAAGTGATGGAAAAGAAGGTGTTCGGCGAGGCCAAGGTCATGCAGGCGCTGAGCAACGTACGCCTGCTGCGCCTGGATGTGACCGCCGACAACGCCGCCAGTCGCGAGCTGCTCGGTCGTTATAAAGTGCCGGGGCCGCCGACGTTCATCTGGATCGGCGCTGACGGCGCAGAACGCCGCAGCCAGCGCATCACCGGCGAGGTCGATGCCGACACCTTCCTGCAACGCTGGTCCACTACCCGAGACGCCAACTGATGCTGACGCTCACCCTCGGCACCTTCGCCATCGCGCTTAACCACTTGCTGCTGATCAGTGCTCTGGCGCTGGCGACGTTTGTCGGTTGGCGAGTGGCCAAGCGCGGCGGCGATAACCCCGAGTCGGCGCTGTTCAGCCTCTTCTTGCTGGGCATGCTCGCGGCGCGCATTGCGTTTGTCGCGCTGTACTGGTCGCATTATCGCAACGACCCGTGGCAGATCATCGATCTGCGCGACGGTGGTTTTCTCGCCTGGCCCGGGGTGATCGTTCTGCTGCTGGCGGCGTTGTATCGCGGCTGGCGGCGCCCCGGTCTGCGTCGCCCGTTGGGCTTCGGTGTGGTCAGCGGCGTGATGTTCTGGTTGCTCGCCACGCTGTCGCTGAATATTTATGAACAAGGCACGCGGCTGCCGGATATCTCCCTGCGTAACGCCGCCGGGGAAAGGATCAAGCTCCGTGACTATCAGGGCGGCCCGCTGGTGATCAACCTGTGGGCGACCTGGTGTCCGCCATGCCGGCGAGAAATGCCGGTACTGGAAAACGCCCAACAACAGCGTCCGGATCTGACGTTCTTGTTCGTCAATCAGGCCGAAAGCATGCAAAGCGTGGCAACGTTCCTGGAAACCCAGGGCCTGAGCCTGAACAACGTGCTGTTCGACCGCAGCGGCCGTCTCGGTCAGGCCGTGGGTTCCATGGCGTTACCGACTACGCTGTTCTATAGCCCTGACGGTCGTTTGCTGACCAGTCACCTAGGTGAACTGTCGAATGCCAGCCTCGCGCGCGCGCTGGAAACGTTCGACACTTCACCTTCTAGCCCGAATCAGGCCGTTGCTCCGGCCAACTCTGCAAGGAAACTGCCATGCCCCGCCTCCGCCACCTGCTGACGCTGACCCTGGGCACTGCCCTGCTGCACTTGCCGTCAGTGCAGGCTGCTGAAGAACTGCCTGCGGCGATCAAAAAAATCGAAGCAAAAGGCGCAAAAATTGTCGGCCAGTTCGACGCCCCCGACGGCCTGCGCGGGTACGCTGCGCAATACCAGAATCGCGGCATGGCGCTCTACCTGACTCCGGACGGCAAGCACGTCGTGGTTGGTAATCTGTACGACGCCGACGGCAAGGATCTGAGTAGCGAGCCGTTGCAGAAACTGGTCTATGCGCCGATGTCCAAGGAAGTCTGGGCCAAGTTCGAGGCGAGCAACTGGATTCAGGATGGCAACAAGGATGCGCCGCGCACGGTGTACCTGTTCAGCGACCCGAACTGCCCGTATTGCAACATGTTCTGGGAACAGGCGCGGCCATGGGTCAAGGCCGGCAAGGTGCAGTTGCGCCACATCATGGTCGGCATCATCCGCGAAGACAGCCCGGGCAAATCAGCCGCGCTGCTGGCGGCAAAAGATCCGGCCAAAGCGCTGGAGGATCACGAAAAGGCCGGCAAGGGCAGCGCGCTCAAGGCTCTGAAAGACATTCCGGTCGCGGTGCAAACCAAACTCGCGGCCAACATGCAGTTGATGGAAGACCTGGAACTGCAAGCTACCCCGGCCATTTTCTACCTGGACGACAAAGGCGAATTGCAACAACAGCAAGGCGCGCCTTCGCCGGACAAGCTGGTGAAGATTCTCGGGCCGAAATAAAGCCGATTCTTTATCGCCTGACCCTGCCTCATCGCGGGCAAGCCCGCTCCCACAAAGTGTTGTGATGAGCACGAAATATGTGAACAAGTGAAACCCTGTGGGAGCAGACTTGCTCGCGAATGAACTTCACCCGCTCTAGCGGTTTCGCTCGGCCAGAAACGCTAGCAGCGCCTCAGTGACGAATTCGGGGTTCTCCAGATTGGAGATATGCCCCGCCTCTGGCACCAGCACACACGGGCAACCAATCAATTCAGCCATTTCCCGGGCTTCCGACGGTGGCCGTGGTTTGTCCTGATCGCCGCAGAGCACCAGCGTCGCAGCCGCGTCCAGCTCGGCCAGGCGTGGCAACAAGTCGTCACGACCAAAAGTGATGCGCCCCATCGGCACGATGCTTTCGCGCAAACGCTCGGGCGAATAGCCTTGCAGTTTTGCGCGAAAGTCCTGATACAGCGGCGACTGCGGGTCGATGCCCGGGCGGAAGAAGATTGGCACGACGATGTCGAGCAGTTGTTCAGAGAGGGTGCCGGTGTCTTCGATCTGCTTGAACAGCGAGAAGTAATACTGCCGGGTCGGTTCCGGCTCGACGCCGACGTAGGTGTCCATCAGCACCAGACCGTTCAAACGTTGCGCTGCGGACAGTGCCAGGCGCGCGCCCCACATGCCGCCGACCGACAGCCCGACCAGAGTGACGCGGTCGATGTCCAGGTGATCAAGCAAAGCCTGCGCCTGACGGGCGATGTCATCCAGCGATGTGGTGCCTTCGGGTAACTTGCCGGACTCGCCATGCCCCCAAAGATCCAGCGCGATGACGCGATAGTGCGGGGTCAGCGCGGCGATCTGCGGCGCCCACATCGCTTGATCCCAGAGATAACTGCCTGCGAGCAACACGGCCGGGCCAGTGCCTTGATCAATGTAGTGCAGCGCTTGTCCGTCAACCGTGAAAAAGGCCATCGACCACCTCCGGGAGAAAAAGAGAACCGGCAGACTGAGCTGCCGGTTGTTGATCGTCAAGCCCGGAAATGTACAGTCACGTACCGGTTGATTTGTGTTGAATTCTCCGACGCCATCGCCGGCCCAAACGCCGAAGAACTAAAGCCCCTCCAGCTGCGCCATCAGATCATTCAACCGATCCACCTTCTCCTCAGTCATATCGCTGGCCGCCAGTCCATCAATGTACTCGGCCAGTTCCGCCACCGTACTGCACTCGAACATCGCGCGCAGCGGCACATTGCGTTGCAGGGTTTTCTGCACTCGCGATGCAATCTGCGTTGCCAGTAGCGAATGCCCGCCCAGTTCGAAAAAGTTGTCGCGCACGCCGACCTTGTCGACCTTGAGCACCTGGGCCCAGATATCAGCCAGGGTCTGCTCCAGCTCGTTGCGCGGGGCCAGATAGTCCTCGCTCTGCAACTGACCGATCTCCAGCGCCGGCAAGGCTTTGCGGTCGAGTTTGCCGTTGGCATTGAGCGGCATTTGCTCCAGCCACAGCCAGTGCAGCGGCACCATGTATTCCGGCAGTTCGGCGCGCAGGCGCTGCTTGATCTGCTCCAGGCGTTCGGCCGGATTGAGCGCTGCATCGGCGGCGACCAGATAACCGACCAGGTGCTTGCCGTTAACGCCCTCTTGCACGCCAACCGCCGCGTCACGTACTTGCGGTTGTTCGTGCAGACGCGCTTCGATTTCACCGAGTTCGATGCGGTAACCGCGAATCTTCACCTGATGATCGACCCGGCCGACGTATTCCAGCACACCATCAGTGCGGCGCCGCGCCAGGTCACCGGTGCGGTACAGGCGCTCGCCCGGCGCGCCGAACGGGTTCGGCACAAACACCGGCGCGGTGCGCAGCGGATCGCTGACGTAGCCGCGACCGACACCGATGCCAGCCACGCACAATTCACCCACCGCGCCCAGCGGCACCAGATCCAGCGCGCCATCGAGCAGATAGAGCAAGTTGTTGTCGGTCGGCGTGCCGATCGGCAAATAACTGCCACGCGTCGAGGCCAGGTCGACGCGGTAGAACGCCACGTCATCGGAACATTCCGCCGGGCCGTAAGCATTGACCAGACCGATCTGCGGGTAACGCAGCAGCCACTGATGGGCCAGCTCCGGCGGCATCGCTTCGCCGGTCGGCAGCATCCAGCGCAAGCCGTCGAGACTCAGCCGCTCGGCGGCGAGCATGCCCTGAATCAGCGACGGCACACTTTCCAGCACCGTAATGCCCTGCGCCTGCACATGCGCCAGCAAACCTTGCGGATCGTGGGCAATCGCATTCGGCACGATATCGACCCGCGCGCCGAACAACGGCGCGGCGAGGAACTGCCAGACGGAAATATCGAAGCTCTGCGAGGCGGTCTGTGCAATCACATCGACCTCGCTCAAGTCGAGATACGGGCGTTTGCTCAATTGGTTATTGAGCATGCCGCGCTGCTCGACCATGACGCCTTTTGGCAAACCGGTCGAACCCGACGTGTAGATCACATAAGCGAGATTGTCCGGGCCGCTGTGAATGCCGGGATTATGCGTCGCTGTCGCCGACGCCTGCACCTCTTCCCACACCAGCAGGCGCGGACGATTCGAACAGCCAAACGCCTCGAGCAAGGTCTGCGCCTGTTCGCGGCAAGCTGCGCTGCACACCAGCAACGGCGTGCGGCTGAGCTCGATAATGCGGCTCAGACGCTGGCTCGGCAGCCCCGGGTCCAGCGGCAGGTAACCGGCACCGGCCTTGAAGCTGCCGATGATCATGCCGAGCAGGTCGAGATTGCGCTCGGCCAGCAGCGCCACCGGTTGATCCATCCGCACACCGGCAGCGACCAGGGCATGGCCGAGGCGGTTGGCGTTGTGGTTCAGTTCGGCGTAGCTCAATTGCTGATCGAGGCAACTGGCGGCGATGCGCTGCGGATGCGCCGCGACCTGCGCTTCGAACAACGCCACGTAGCTTTGCTCCAGCGGATAGTCGTGGCCGCTCTGGTTGCAACCGTGCAGCAGGAAGTCGCGTTCTTCGTCGCCCAGCAGCGGCAAATCGGCCATGTCGCCATGGAAGCCGTCGACCAGCGCCAGCAGCAGCCGCTTGAACTCACTGAGCATGCGCTCGACCGTCGCCTCGTCCAAGTAACGCTGGTCATAGGACAGGTGCAAGCCAAGGTCATCGCCCGGGTAGCACACCGCCGTCAGCGGGAAGTTGGTATGGGTGCGGCCGGAATCCGAAGTGGCATTCAAACTCTGCGCTCGGTCGAGCACCGAGACTTCCACCGGGGCGTTTTCGAACACGAAGAGGCTGTCGAACAGCGGCTGGCCCTTGGGCAATTCGCTCTGTTCCTGAATGTTCACCAGCGGCAGGTATTCGTACTCGCGCAGTTGCATATTGCTGTCGAGCAAAGCGCTGAGCCATTGGCGCACGCTGCTGCGCTGATCGTCCGCAGGCATCTTCACGCGCAGGGCAATACTGTTGATGAACAGGCCGACAGTGCGCTGCATCTCCGGCATCTCCACCGGACGCCCGGCCACTGTGACGCCGAAGAGCACGTCGCGATCGCCGCTCAGGCGCCGCAGCACCAGAGCCCACGCAGCCTGGGCGAAGGTGTTGACGGTCAGTTGATGGGCCTGCGCCAGTTCCCGCAGGCGGGCGCCGTCCTCGGCATTGAGGCGGGTGTAGCGGTCGCCGACGATCATGCCGCCGCTTTCGCCAGCGTGTTCGCGCAGGAACGGCCGGTCGCTGGGGATCGGCGTAGTGCGTTCGAAGCCTTGCAGATTCTGCCGCCACCACTGTCGCGCCTCGGCCAGGCTCTGACGTTGCAGCCAGCCGATGTAATCGCGATAACGCGGCGGCACGCTCAACTGCGCTTCGCGACCTTCGCCGAGGGCGGTGTAGATCTCGAAGAAATCGTTCATCAGCAGCGACCGGCACCAGGCATCGATGAGGATGTGGTGGTTACTCATCATGAACCAGTAGCGCGCCGCGCCGACCTTGATCAGGCGCAGGTGGAACGGCGCCTGATTGAGCAGATCGAACCCGGCCTCGCGCTCGCTTTTCAGCAGCGCTTGCAGCTGTGGTTCATGCTCGGTTTCGGCGACGGCACTCCAATCCAGGTACTCGATCGGCGTACGCCCCGGCGTGTGAATCACTTGCAGCATGTCTTCGCCAACGTTCCAGCAGAACGAAGCGCGCAACGCTTCATGACGGGCGACCACCGCTTGCCAGGCCTGGGCGAAACGCTCGGGATCGAGCTCGCTGTTGATGCGATAACGATCCTGCATGTAGTACAGACCGGTGCCCGGTTCGAGCAGGGTGTGCAGCAACATGCCTTCCTGCATCGGTGTCAGCGGATAGACATCTTCGATGTGCGCGGCCGGCACCGGCAGCGCATCGAGTTGTGCCTGAGTCAGTTTCGCCAGCGGGAAGTCCGACGGCGTCAGGCCGCCGGCACCGTCCTGCAGGCAGTGCTCGATCAGGCTGCACAACTCGCCGAGATAGGCATCGGCCAGATCATTGATCGTCTGCACCGCATAACGCTCGGCACTGAAAGTCCAGCGCAGTAGCAGTTCCCCGCCATACACCTGACCGTCGACGCTCAACTCGTTCGGCAACGGCGCCTGCGGATCATGAGCGGCCCCGACTGCTTCATCGAGAGGATGGAACAGCGCATCGCTGCCGAAGCTCTGGTCGAACTGGCCGAGATAATTGAAGGTGATCGGCGCCTGTGGCAGCGCGGCCATGCGCTGGCGGCAGCCGTCATCGGCCAGATAACGCAGCACGCCATAACCGAGACCTTTGTGCGGCACGGCGCGCAGTTGTTCCTTGATCGCCTTGATCGAAGCACCCTGCCCGGCAGCCTCTTCGATGTTGTGCGGGGTCAGGCGCAGCGGGTAAGCGCTGGTAAACCAGCCAACCGTGCGGGTCAGGTCAATCTCGTCGAACAGGGTTTCGCGGCCGTGGCCTTCCAATTGAATCAACGCCGACGGCTGTCCGTTCCAGCGGCACAACACACGGGCCAGCGCGGTCAGCAGCAGGTCGTTGACGTGGGTGCGATAAGCACTCGGCGCCTGTTGCAGCAATTGGCGGGTGAGCTCGGCGTCGAGGCGCACGCTGACGGTTTGTGCATGCCGATGCTGCCTGCCGCCCTGCCGGTTTTCGCAAGGCAGATCAGCGCTCGGCCCGGCCAGTTGCGCCTGCCACCAGCTCAATTCTTCACGCAGCGATTCGCTGCCGGCATAAGCGTGCAAACGCGCGGCCCAGTCCTTGAAGGCGCTGGTTTTCGTCGGCAGTTTCAGCGGCTGCGCAGCGTCGAGTTGGCGATAGGCGGTTTGCAGATCGTCGAGCAACACGCGCCACGACACACCGTCGACCACCAAGTGGTGGATGGCGATAAACAGGCGTTGCTGTGCACCGGCGACGTCGACCAGCACTGCGCGCAGCAGTGGGCCGTTCTGCAGATGCAGACTGCGTTGTGCATCGGCGAACAAGGCTTCGCACGGGGCCAGCGAATCGACGCTGAACTGCCAGAGAAGTTCTTCATCCGTCAGCGCCTGGTGCGTTGCCTGCCACGCTTTATCGACTTCGCTGAAACGCAGACGCAAGGCGTCGTGCTGCTCGATCACTGCCCACAATGCTTGCTGCAGACGTTGCGGTTCAAGGCGCATGGTCGGCTCCAGCAACAGCGCCTGATTCCAGTGCTGACGCTGGGGAATGTCCGTACCGAAGAACCAATGCTGAATCGGCGTCAGGCGCGATGCCCCATCCACCAGACCTTGCTCGGCAGTCACTTGCTGCGTGCGGCTGGCCACTGCGGCGAGCGTCTGCACCGTCTGATGCTGGAACAAGTCGCGCGGGCTGAAGTGAATGCCCTGCTGACGCGCGCGGCTGACCACTTGAATCGACAGAATCGAATCACCGCCGAGTTCGAAAAAGTTGTCGTTGAGGCCGACTTGTTTGACGTTGAGCACTTCATACCAGATCTGCGCCAGGGCCTGCTCCAGCTCGTTCTCTGGCGCGACATAGTCCTGACGATTGAGCTCCGGGTCCGGCGCTGGCAAGGCGCGGCGGTCGAGTTTGCCGTTGGCGGTCAGCGGCATGCTTGCCAGCAGCATCAGGTGGGTCGGCACCATGTAGTCCGGCAGTTGCGCCTTGAGGTGCGACTTCAGTGCTTCGCGCAGTTCAGCTTGTTGCGCTTCGCTCTGTTCGGCGACCTCTGTAACGAGGTAACCCACCAACTGCTTGCCACTCGGCGCATCCAGCGCCAGCACCACCGCTTCGCGGATCGCAGGGTGATCGAGCAGGCGCGTTTCGATTTCGCCCAGTTCGATGCGGAAGCCACGGATTTTCACTTGATGGTCGATCCGCCCCAGATACTCGACCAGACCATCGGCACGCTGGCGCACCAGGTCACCGGTGCGGTACATACGTCCGCCATCAGCGGCAAACGGGTCAGCGACAAACCGCTCGGCGGTAATGCCCGGGCGGTCGTGATAGGCCTGGGCCAGACCGGCGCCACCGACAAACAATTCACCAGTCGCACCCTGCGGCACCAAGGCCAGATCGGCGTCGAGAATGTAGGCGACTCGCGCCCCGATCACGCTGCCGATCGGCACACTGCCGGCGCCCTCTTCCAGTACCTGCGGCGCCAGACTGGCCAACGGCATGACCACGGTTTCAGTCGGGCCGTAGGCGTTGAAGAACAGCGCTGGCTGGAACGCCGCGCGGATGCGCTGCAGATGCTCGCCGGTCAGCGCTTCACCGCCAGTGATGATCATGCGCACCGGCAGGACTTCATTCTGCGTGGCAAGGAACTGCGCCAACTGGCTGCCGTAGCTCGGCGTGAAGCCGAGGACGTTGATCCGATGCGCACGAATCAAGCCGCAGATTTCCTGTGCATCCCACTGGCCTTGCGCCCGCAGCACCACCTGCGCACCGCTGAGCAGCGGCACCAGCAGACGCTCGGTGGCAGCGTCGAAGTTGATCGAGTAGAAGTGCAGTTCGCAGTCGTCCGGGCGCATGCCGAAACGCTCGATCACGGCTTGGCAGTGCATGGCGATTTCGCCGTGGGACACCACCACGCCTTTCGGTTTGCCGGTCGAGCCCGAGGTGTAGATCAGGTAGGCCTGATGCTGCGGCAGGCTGATAAACGGCAACTCGCTCGCCGGATAGTCGGCCAACGCTGCGCTGTCATCTTCCAGACACCAGCGCGCCACGCTTGAAGGCAACTCGCCGAGGGCTTCGAACATCGCCCGATCGCTGAGCAGCAGACCGATGCGGCTGTCTTCGATCATGTAATGCAGACGGTCGAGCGGGTACTCCGGATCCAGCGGCACATAGGCGTCGCCAGCCTTGAGAATCGCCAGCAGGCCGATGACCATTTCCAGCGAACGCTCCAGCGCCAGACCGACCCGCACTTGCGGGCCGACCCCGCGCTCACGCAGCGCCCAGGCCAGACGATTGGCGCGAGCGTCGAGTTCGGCGTAGCTCAAGGTCTGCCCGGCGAAGGTCAGCGCTGGCGCGTCTTGGCGCGCCAGCGCCTGTTCGGCGAACAGGTGATGGATGCACTGGTCGAGACGATGCTCGCCCGGCTCGACGCTAAGGCTGTCGAGCAGGTGCTGTTGCTCGGTGTTGTCGAGCAACGGCAGTTCGCTGAGGCGTTGCTGCGGATCAGCGATCAGCGCTTCAAGCAGGTTGCGCCAATGCTTGGCCATGCGTCCGATGGTCGGTTCGTCGAACAGATCGGTGCTGTAAGTCAGGCAGCAGCCGAGGCGATGGTCGAGGTCGGTGACTTCCAGGTTGAGATCGAACTTGGTTGCCCGCGCATCGTTGGCCAGGTACTCGACGGTCATGCCGGCGAGCATGCGGCTTTGCTGGAATTCCCAGCGCTGCACGTTGCACATCACCTGGAACAGCGGGTTGTACGCGGCGCTGCGCGGCGGTTGCAAGGCTTCGACCAAATGATCGAACGGCAGATCCTGATGCGACTGGCCTTCGATCACCGTATGGCGCACCTGCTCGAACAACTCGCCGACCGACATCTGCCCGTCAAGCTGGCAACGCAGCACCTGGGTATTGAGGAATGCGCCGATCAGCCCTTCGCTTTCCGGGCGGATCCGGTTGGCCACCGGCGCGCCGATGCGCAGGTCGGTCTGGCCGCTGTAGCGGTAGAGCAATGTGGCGAGCGCGGCGGTCATGGTCATGAACAACGTCAGACCGTTCTGCGCATTGAACGCCCGCACCCGCGCGGCCAGCGCGTCGCTCAGATCGAACCGGAACAGCTCGCCCTGATGGCTCTGCACCGGCGGACGCGGACGGTCGCCGGGCAACTCCAACAGCGGATGTTCACGACCGAGTTGCGCGGTCCAGTAATCGAGCTGGCGCTGGCGCTCGCCGGACTCCAGCCACTGGCGCTGCCAGACGCTGTAGTCGAGGTATTGCACCGGCAGCGGCTCGAGCGGTGATTGGCGCTCATCGACGAACGCTTCGTACAGCGCACTGAGTTCACGGGCAAAGATGTCCATCGCCCAGCCTTCGGTGACGATATGGTGCAGGGTCAGGACGAAGTAATGCTCGTGCTCGGCAGTCTTGACCAGACAGGCGCGCAGCAGCGGGCCGGTTTCCAGATCGAACGGCTGGTGTGCTTCTGCGTCAGCCAGTTGTTGCACTTGTTGCTCGCTCAGTTGCGCCGGCAGGCTGGAGAAATCCTTCCAGCCCATGCGCACGCCGGTTTCGGCATGCACCTGCTGGCGGGCGACGCCGCCGACACTTGGGAATGTCGTGCGCAGGGTTTCGTGACGCAGGATCAGCGCCTGCAACGCGGCCTCGAAATGTTCGACATGCAGCACGCCGCGCAAGCGCGCCATGCCGCCGACGTTGTACGCCGGACTGTCCGGTTCCATCTGCCAGAGGAACCACATGCGCTGCTGCGAATAGGACAGCGGCACCGCCTGGCTGCGGTCGATTTTTGCAATCGGCAACTGTTGATTGGTGTGGCCGCTGACCTGGATCAGGCGAATCTGTTCGGCGTAATCGCCCAGTTCGCTGTGCTCGAACAAGGTGCGCAGCGGCAGTTCGACGTCACAGGCCTGACGTGTGCGCGAAATGATTTGCGTGGCCAGCAGCGAGTGACCGCCGAGGGCGAAGAAATCGTCGCCCAGGCCAACCTGCTTCAGGCCGAGGACTTCGCGCCAGATCGCAGCGATCTGTTGTTGCAGTGCGCTGACTGGTTCGATGTGTTCACGTACTTGCCATTGCGGCTCGGGCAAGGCGCGGCGGTCGAGTTTGCCGCTGGGACTCAGGGGCATCGCGTCGAGGCGCAGCAGTTGCGCCGGAACCATATATTCCGGCAGCTCGGCGGCCAGGGCGGCTTTCAGGCGAGCGACCTGTTCGTCGGCTTGTTCATCAGCATCGGTGGCGGTGAAATAGCCGATCAGTTGCGCACCGGCAGCGGTTTCGCGCACTAACACTGCGGCTTGGGCGACGCCCTCCTGAGCGAGCAGGCGCGCCTGGATTTCTTCCGGCTCGACGCGAAAGCCGCGCAGCTTGACCTGTTGATCGAGACGGCCGAGGTATTCGATCACGCCATCGGACGACCTGCGCGCACGGTCACCCGTGCGGTACAAACGGGCGCCCTGCTCACCCAGCGGATCGACGACGAAGCGTTCAGCGGTCAGCGCCGCACGACCAAGGTACCCACGAGCCAGCCCGATGCCGCTGATGCACAGCTCACCCGCCACGCCCGCCGGCACTGGATTGAGATCGGCATCGAGGATGCGGCAGATCACATTGCCCAGGGGCCGACCAATCGGCGAGCGCTCGCCATCAGCAGTTGTGCAGTGCCAATGGGTCACGTTGATTGCGGTTTCAGTCGGGCCGTAGCGGTTGTGCAATTGCACCGCTGGCAATTGCGCCAGCACGCGGTTGCGCAGCTCGGCAGGCAAGGCTTCACCGCCGGAAAACATTCGGCGCAGGCTGGTGCATCCGGCACTCAGCGGCTCGTCGATGAACAGCGCCAGCAGCGGTGGGACGAAGTGCAGCGTGGTCACGCCGTGTTCTTGAACCAGTTGCGCGATGCGATGCGGGTCACGGTGCTCGCCGGGGCCAGCAAGCAGCAGACGCGCGCCCGTAATCAGCGGCCAGAAGCATTCCCACACCGAGACGTCGAAACTGATCGGCGCTTTTTGCATCAGCACGTCGGTCTCATTGAGGGCGTAGGTGTTCTGCATCCATTGCAGGCGCTCGGCCAGCGCGGCGTGGGTGTTGCCGACGCCTTTCGGTTGCCCGGTGGAACCCGAGGTATAAATCACGTAGGCGAGGTTGTCGCCGTGCAGATGCAGGCCCGGGGCCTGGCTGGGCCATTTGTCCAGATGCAGCGCGTCCATGGCGATCACGCTGACACCTTCGCTGGCCGGCAAGCGTTCGAGCAGTTCAGTCTGGGTCAGGAGCAATTGGACGCCGCTGTCGCTGAGCATGTAAGCGAGGCGCTCGGCCGGGTAATCAGGATCGAGCGGCACATAGGCGCCGCCAGCCTTGATGATCGCCAGCAAACCGATGAGCAATTGCGGCGAACGCTCGGCGGCGATGGCCACGCACACGTCCGGGCCAACGCCTTTGTCGCGCAGGTAATGGGCGAGCCGGTTGGCTTGCGTGTGCAGCTCGGCAAAATCCACGCGACCGCTCTCCCACACCAGCGCGGTGCGTTGCGGGGTTTTGCGCAGTTGCTGGTCGAGCAGTTCCGGCAGCCATTGCTGCGCCGGGGTGCACGGGGCGGCGCTCCAGTCGTTGTGCTGTTGCTGTTCGTCGACGGTCAGCAAGCGCAGATCGCCGATGGCCTGCTCTGGCTGTTCGCAGATTTCGCTGAGCAAATTATGGAAATGCTCGGCCAGTCGCTCGATGGTCGCAGCGTCGAACAGTTCGCTGGCGTAGTCGAACGACAGGGTCAGGCGCCCGTTGCGATCCTCTTCGCTGTGCAGTTGCAGATCGAACTTGGCTTCGCGGCTGTGCCACGGCAGCTCTTCGGCGAGCAAGCCCGGCAGGCGCTTGAGCGCATTAAGGTCGCGCTGCTGATGGTTGAACATGATCTGGAACAAGCCCTGCTCGCGGGCCTGCGGGAAAGCTTCGAGCAGTTGTTCGAAGGGCAGATCCTGATTGGCTTGGGCGCCGAGTGCGGCCTGGCGCGTCTGGCTCAGCAACTCGGCAAACGGCAGGTGCGAATCGATTTGCGCACGCAGCACCTGGGTGTTGATGAAGAAACCGATCAGGCCTTGGGTTTCCAGGCGCGGACGGTTGGCGTTGGGCACGCCGATGCGAATGTCGCGCTGACCGCTGTAGCGGTGCAACAGGCTTTGCAACGCGGCAAGCAAGAGCATGAACGACGTCGCTTCGTGGGCCTGCGCGGTCTGGCGGATCGCCTCGCTGAGTTTGCTACTCAAGCGCACGCTGTGGCGCGCGGCGCTGTGGTTGGTTCTGGCCGAGCGCGGGTGATCGGTGGCCAGTTCCAGTGGCGGATGTTCTTCGCCCAGTTGCGCTTTCCAGTACGCCAGTTGCCGCTCGCCCTCGCCTTGCGCCAGCCATTGCCGCTGCCAGTTGCCGTAATCGGCGTATTGCGTGGGCAGCGCGGCCAGTGTCGCCGTTGCACCTTGAGTAGCGGCGGCATAGAGACGCGAGAATTCGTCGAGCAGGATATTCAGCGACCAGCCGTCAGCGATGATGTGATGCAGGGTCACCAGCAACTGATGCTCTTCATCATCGAGACGCACCAGTGTCACCGCCAGCAACGGGCCTTTTTCCAGATCGAACCGAGTGCGCGCTTCGTCTTCGCGAATCTGCTCGGCACGGGCTTCACGCTCTGGCGCTGACAGGTCGCTGATGTCGATCAGTTGCAGGTCGAATTCGGCAGCGGCAAGCACTTGCTGCAATGCCACACCGTCGCGTTCGAAGAAACGTGTGCGCAGTGATTCATGGCGTTCGATCAGTTGCTGGAAGCTGCTGCGCACGGCGTCTTCGTCCAGCTCGCCACGCAGGCGCAGGCCGCCGGGAATATTGTAGGCGCTGCTCTGTGGATCGAGTTGCCAAGTGATCCACAGACGGTTTTGTGCCAGCGACTGCGGCATCGGCTCACTGCGCGACAACGTGCTGATTGCATCTTGGGCGCTGCCGCCGTCCTGTTTTAGCTGCGCCACAGCGGCCGCGAAGGCGCACAGGGTTGGTGCTTCGAACAGCAGGCGCAGGCTCAGCTCGACACCGAGTGCTTCGCGAACCCGCGCAACCACTTGCGTGGCGGCGATCGAGTTGCCGCCGAGCAGGAAGAAGTGATCGTCGGCGTTGATTTGTTTGACGTTGAGTTGCTCGGCCCAGAGTGTCCCGATCACCGTTTCGAGATCCGAAGGGCAGCTGGTCGCGCTGTTCGTTTCGGCTGTAATCGAAGGGAACATCGCGTAGCTGTCGAGACTGCCATCGGCCAGACGATTACGGCACGCCGAGCGCTGCAGTTTGCCGCTGGAGGTTTTCGGCAACGCGCCCGGATTGAGCAACACCACCACGCTTGGCGCCTCCTGATACGCCTCGGCCACAGCTTGGCGAATGGCTCTGATCAGCGCTTGCGGCGGGAGAACCTTCTGCACGCTGCGGCTGATTTCCGCAGCGATGCCAATGCCCTCTTCACCGCTGTGATTGACGGCGAACGCCGCTACACGACCCTTGCGCACCACTTCGACTTCGCGCTCGATCGTCTGCTCGATGTCCTGCGGATAGAGGTTGTGACCACGAACGATGAGCATGTCTTTCAGGCGCCCGGTGACGAACAACTCGCCGTCGCGAATAAAACCCAGATCGCCGGTGCGCAACCAGGTGCGGCCAGCATGCTGAACGAAGGTCTTGGCGCTGGCTTCGGGGTTGCGCCAGTAACCGTGGGCAATGCTCGGGCCGGCGGCCCAGACTTCACCGACGGCGTTTTCGGCCAGTTCAGCCAGCGTATTCGGCTCGACGATCAGCACCGCGTGTTCCGGCTGGCTAATGCCGCAGCTCATGATCGCGCTGCCGTCGCCCGGCTCGGCGCGGTTTTGCGCCAGCGCCTGATCGTCCACACGCAGCGCCGGGATGCCGGTGCCGCGCAGCGTGCCAGCGACAAACAGGGTCGCCTCGGCCAAACCGTACGAGGCCATGAAGCTGTTTTCACTGAACCCGCAAGCGGCGAATTTTTCGGCGAAGCGTTCAAGGGTATCGAGGCGGATCGGCTCGGAGCCGGAATAGGCCACCCGCCAACGGCTCAGATCGAGGCGTTCGAGGGCTGATTCGCTGACCCGTTCGCTGCACAAACGGTAGGCGAAATCCGGGCCGCCGCTGATGGTGCCGCCGTATTCGGCAATCGCTTCCAGCCAGCGCAACGGCCGGCCGAGGAAGTACGCCGGCGACATCAGAATGCACGGCACGCCGCTGAAAATCGGCTGCAACAGACCGCCGATCAGACCCATGTCGTGATACAGCGGCAACCAGCTGACGATGACGTCGTCCGGGTTGACGTCGATGCCGAAACCGTGACGGATCAGCCGTTCATTGGCGACCAGGTTGCCATGGCTGACCTGCACGCCCTTGGGCAGCGCAGTGGAGCCGGAGGTGTATTGCAAAAAGGCGATGTGCTCGGGCGGCAGGGCCGGCTCGACCCAGTGTTCGGCCAGTGCGCTGTCGAGGGTGTCGACACACAACAGTGGCGGCGCGCCTTCGATTTGCTGCAAGGCATCGCGCAGGTCTGCGCTGGTCAGCAACAGCTTGGGCTCGGCGTCGGCGATGATCGACAACAAGCGCTCCTGATGGTGACGGCGCGCGGATTCCGGTGGATAGGCCGGCACCGCAATCATGCCGGCGTACAGGCAACCGAAAAACGCCGCGACGTAATCCGCGCCACTGGGAAACAGCAGCACCGCGCGCTCACCGAAACCGGCCTCGGCCTGCAACGCTGCGGCGATCGTGCGCGCGCGTTGGTCCAGTTCGCGATAGCTGAGCACCACAGCCTGATCGGCGTTTTCGGCGAGAAAACGCAAGGCCAGTCGATCCGGCGTCAGGGCCGCGCGACGCTTGAGGGCATGGACCAGGGTGCTGGGGAGTTCGAACGCGTCGGTCATGAGGTTTCCTGCCTGAATTCGGCTTGCAAGTGGAATCGAGGTACTGCGACACGCCCGGTCAAAGGCGTGCAGGACGCGGTCTGTGCCGACCGCGCAAGGCATCGGAATGCGCTGTGGCCGGGCTCTACGCCCGGAACCATTCACCAATGAGAACGGATGACGTCTTGAAATAATTAGTCGGCAGGCTCGACGTTCAGCGGGGCCGGAGTGCGGCGGCGTGTCGCAGTTCGCAAAACCCATCGACCCGCGGCACTACTTCTCTTTCTCATTTGACAATCATTATCATTCAACATAATTTGTCGCTCGATGTGTAGGACGGCGCCCTTCCCCAGGCCCTCCCACTAACCTACTGGCAGCAAGGTGATTTCCATGACGGAACGAGTATCCACAAGCAGGTGCGATTCACCGCTACTTCAGGCATTCGTCGACAATCGACTGATTCTGGTCAAAATTGCAGCCCGCATTACCGGCTGCCGCTCCCGTGCCGAAGATGTGGTTCAGGATGCGTTTTTCAGACTGCAATCGGCACCGCCGATCACGTCGTCGATCAAGGCTCAGCTGAGCTACCTGTTTCAGATCGTGCGCAACCTCGCCATCGATCACTACCGCAAGCAGGCGCTCGAACAGAAATACTCAGGCCCGGAAGAGGAAGGCTTGAACGTGGTGATTCAGGGCGCTTCGCCGGAAACTTCGCACATCAACTTCTCGACCCTGGAACACATCGCCGATGCGCTGACCGAGCTGCCCAGCCGCACCCGTTACGCCTTCGAGATGTACCGCTTGCACGGCGTGCCGCAAAAGGACATCGCCAAGGAACTGGGCGTATCGCCGACCCTCGTCAACTTCATGATTCGTGATGCGCTGGTGCACTGCCGCAAGGTCTCGGGCAGTCGGCGGGATGCGGTGATCGCGGGTCGTCGTTAGGATCCGGATTTCGCGTCAAGCCATTCGCGAGCAAGCCCGCACACATTGGTTCGGCGTAGACCGGTCATTGTGGGAGCGGGCTTGCTCGCGAAGGCGGACTTGAGACCGCAACGGATCCCAGCCTGTCAACTCAGGCCAGTTTGCACCGATCAAAAAACCGCTCCCGCCCCAGCATCATCAGCGCCGCGCGCTTGTGCGGGAAATCGAACTCCTTCTCGCAGTGAAAGCACTGGTTGTGCATATGCCCGATCATCTTCGCGTTGTCGGCACGTGGCTCAGCGACCACACGCTGGGTCCGTGGATCGTCGAGAAACAGGTAGTGCACCAGCGCCGATAACCAACTCGCCACCTTGTGCGGGCCGCGATGACTTTCCTCGCCGACCAGCATGTGAATGCCTCGGTCGTAATCGCCGGCATCGTAGAACGGCGCGATGCGATCTTCCTTGGCCCAGTAGGCTTCGAAATAGGCAAACGGCTGATCGTCAAAACAACCGATCAGGGTCAGCGTATGCGGATCGGCATCGAGTTTGTTGAGGTATTCGCGATGCTGCTCGAGGCTACCCTCCTCCTGCCAGAAGCTCGCCACGCGCGGGCTGTTCTGCCACCGATTGAAACGCGACAGGTCTTCCTCGATTTCCAGCGTACGCAAGGAAATCCACGCGCCGAGCCGCGCATCGAAACGCCGATAGACTTCCCCGCGCGGCTTCACCGGCCGCAGCGGATGGCGCTTGCCCTGGCTGATGACCATTTGCTGTGGATAGCTGCCGGTCAGCGAAGAGCCAAGCCACGGTTGTGGCAGTTGCCAGAACAGCGTGCGCTCGCAGCGATACTCACCGGCAATGTCGGTGTTGATCAGCAAACCACTGAGCAACGCCTCGGTGGGGGGTTGATCGAGTTGCCAGGTCAACTGCTGACACGCCGGGTCACGGGCAAACAACCAGTAACAGGCCGCCCACAAGGCGTGGCCGGGCGGCAGGGCAAACCGCTCATCAAGCTGAATCGGGCCTTTGCCGTCACGGTTCAGGCGCAGACGAATCAACGGCTGCCCGTCCAGACTCAGGCTCAAGCGGCTCTCGGTAGCATCAGCGATCAATCGACTGCCCGAGGGCAAAGCCAGGGCAGTCAGGTCATTCAGATTGGACATGGGTCGGGCTCACGTAATCGTCGACAGTTCAACGAAGTGACGTGAGCCGGGAGGAGAAATTTAAGCGCGGGACGAAAACAGCGCTTCAGTGATGAGGCACCGGCACTACGGCAATTTTGTATGGCTCGAAAATCTTCAGCAGTTCGCCATTGTCACGCAGACGCTGCAACAGAATGCCAAAAGCTTCGCCGGTGATCGGAGCGCTTGGGCGCAGAATCGCGTAGTGGTGATAGATCTGATCGGTACGCTGCGAGGCCAGAAGCGCATCGCGGATCTTTTCGTTGCGCAGCAGGTAATCGAACAGATAGGAACGCGTCACCAGGGCGATGTCGGCGCGCCCGCGCAGCACCATCAGCAGGTTGCTGTCGTGGGAATAGGTCAGCGTGGCGTTGTAGTTGTGCGCGAGGTATTTCGGGTCGGCGTTGAAGTTGGCGAATTCGTAGTGATAACCGCTGAACAGCGCCAGACGTTTGCCCGAAAGACTGGAGAAATAGCTTTGCTGGCGGCCGTCTTCGCGTTGCGCGACGAAAATTTCGGCGTCTTCCAGGCCCATGTCGACATCCTGGTGAGGAATGTCCTTCCAGCCCCATTCAGGATTTTCGAAGATTGCCATGTCGATCCGGCCCTGCTTGAAATCCCCGAAGCGACGCGGGATCGACGTTGGCACCAGGACGAACTGATAGTCGCTCTGCGAGCGGTTCAGGGCCTCGATCAATTGCGGCAACAGGCCGGTGTCGGCGCCGTTTTCCGGGCGAATCGTATAGGGCGGGAAATGCGCGGCGCCGACCCGGACCCATTGCGCTGACTGAGCGGGCAATACCCATAACGCAGCCAGCGCAGCGAGCATCAGCCCGGCGGCTGTCCGAATTGGCGAAGACTTCAAAACACCCCACTCCCCGAAAAAAAAGCAATCAATGCATTCAAGCTAGGCGGTTTCGCCGACTTAGCCAGTTTCCTGGCCGGACAGACAGCCCTTCAACGCGCTTCAAGGACCAGAATCAGCGCTTCATCAGCGAGTTGCTCCAGGCTCAAACTGCCGCCAGCACGGAACCAAGTGGTAGTCCAGGACAGTGCGCCGGTCAGGAAACGTCGGGTAATAAAAACGTCGCCGCGAATGTAGCCGGCGTCCTTGGCCTCGCCCAGCACCTGCAGCCAGATGTCTTCATAAACGTCACGCAATGCGAGCACTTTGGCCTGGCCGTCTTCGGACAACGAGCGCCATTCGTAAACCAGCACTGCCATTGCCTCGCCGCTGCCGCCCATGATCGACTGCAACTCGCAGCGAATCAGCGCCAGAACCTTGTCGCGCACCTCGCTTGCCTCGGCCAGGGCCGCGCGCATCAATGCGGTGTTGTAGCGGATGGTTTCCTCCATCACCGCGCGGAGAATTTCATCCTTGCTTTTGAAGTGGTGGAAAATACTTCCCGACTGAATGCCCACAGCGCTGGCCAGATCGCGCACGGTAGTGCGCTCGTAGCCTTTGTTGCGAAACAGGTGAGCTGCCACTTGCAGCAGCTTGCCACGGGCGCTGTCCGGGTCGGTCAACTGGCCTTGCTCGACCAATTCGCGCATGACCCGCAGGGCTTTTTGCTCGTCCACCCGTTCTCTCCTACAGTCGATCAGTGTGTTGCCCCCTGTAACCGCAGGGTTGCGCGCAATTTAAGCCGCGCGCGGGCACCAAGCAAGCGCTTGGGCAGAAGAATGTTTCCCCTGTTTACAAACCAAGCGCTTGCTTGGTAGCCTCCAGACACTTCTGTCGCAGGTCCCTGAGTCGGAGATAAAAATGCCAACCACCGTGCGAATCGGCTGCGCCAGTGCCTTCTGGGGCGATACCTCTACCGCTGCCGCCCAACTGGTGAAGGGGGGAAACCTCGACTATCTGGTGTTCGATTACCTGGCCGAAATCACCATGTCGCTCATGGCCGGCGCACGTCTGAAAGACCCGCAGGCCGGGTTCGCCAGCGACTTTATCGAAGTGCTGGCGCCGCTCTTGCCCGATCTGGCCGAACAGAACATCCGCGTGATCAGCAATGCCGGCGGGGTCAATCCGCAGGCTTGCGCGGCGGCCCTGCAAGCAGCCTGCGACCAGGCCGGGGTCCAGCTGAAGATTGCCGTGTTGCTCGGCGATGACCTGCAAGGCCAACTCGAAAACCCCACCGATATACGCGAAATGTTCAGCGGCGCGCCGCTTCCGCGTATGTGTGTGTCAACCAACGCCTACCTCGGCGCGGCGGGGATTGTCGAAGCGTTGCGCCTGGGTGCCGACATTGTCATCACCGGTCGGGTGGTCGACAGCGCCGTGGTCAGCGCGGCGCTTGTCCACGAATTCGGCTGGTCGTGGCATGACTACGACAAACTCGCTCAGGCCGCGCTGGCCGGGCACATCATCGAGTGCGGTGCGCAGTGCACTGGCGGTAATTTCACCGACTGGCGCGAGGTGCCGGATTACGAGCACATCGGTTTTCCGATCGTCGAAGTCAGTGCCGATGGCCAGTTCCTCGTCAGCAAACCCGAATACTCCGGCGGCCTGGTCAGCCCGCTGACTGTCGGCGAGCAGATGCTCTACGAAATCGGCGATCCGCAGGCCTATCTGTTACCCGACGTGATCTGCGATTTCACTCAGGTCAAACTTCAGCAACAAGGCAAAAACGTCGTGCAGGTGCACGGTGCCAAAGGCCTGCCGCCCAGCGACAAATACAAGGTCAGCGCCACCTACCCCGACGGTTTTCGCTGCACCGCCAGTTGCCTGATGGCCGGCATCGACGCGGTGGACAAGGCGCGGCGGGTCAGTCAGGCAATCATCGACAAGACCGCCGAAATGTTCAGCCTGCGCGGCTGGGCGCCCTACAGCGAAACCCACGTCGAATTGCTCGGCAGCGAAGCCACCTACGGCCCCCACGGCCAACGCCGCGACAGCCGCGAAGTGGTGATCAAGATCGCCGTGCGCCATCCTGACAAACGCGCGCTGGTGCTGTTTTCCAAAGAGATCGCCCAGGCCGCGACCGGTATGGCGCCGGGCTTGACCGGCATCGTCGGCGGCCGCCCGACGGTGTATCCGCTGATCCGCCTGTTCTCGTTCCTCATCGATAAAAACGCCTGCACCGTGCAAATCGACATGGCCGGCGAGCGCCATCCGTGTGCCCTGCCCGACCCAGTGGCCCTCGACAGCGCAGATTTGCCGATCGCCCATCAACCGCCGAAATCTTCAGGCCGCGCCGACGCCAGTGTGCCGTTGGTGAAACTGGCGGTGGCGCGCTCCGGCGACAAGGGTAACCACAGCAACATCGGCGTGATGCCGCGCCATCCCGATTATTTGCCATGGATCGCCGAAGCGCTCACCACCTCGGTGGTGGTCGACTGGATGCGTCACGTCCTCGATCCGCTTCTCGGGCGTGTCGAACGCTGGTATTTGCCCGGCACCCACAGCCTCAATTTTCTCTTGGAAAACGCCCTCGGCGGTGGCGGCGTCGCCAGTCTGCGCATCGACCCGCAGGGCAAAGCCTTCGCCCAGCAACTATTGGAAATCCAGATCCCGGTGCCGCAGAGCATCGCCGAACAGCTCGACTAGAGGATGGTGTGCATGGCTTACGCGTCGATTTTTCGCGCCGATCTGTTCAGCGGCCAGAACCTGATTGTCACCGGTGGCGGCAGCGGCATCGGTCGCTGCACCGCCCATGAACTGGCGGCCCTCGGCGCCAATGTGCTGCTGGTCGGGCGCAAGCCGGAAAAGCTCGAAAAGGTCGCCACCGAGATCGCCGAGGACGGCGGCTGCGCGCACTGGAAGGCCTGCGATATCCGCGATGAAGAAGCGGTCAAGCAACTGGTCAAGGAGTTGATCGCCGAACACGGACCGATCCACGGTCTGGTCAACAATGCCGGCGGCCAATACCCGTCGCCCTTGGCCTCGATCAATCAGAAAGGTTTCGAAACCGTGCTGCGGACCAATCTGGTCGGTGGTTTCCTGATGGCTCGCGAAGTGTTCAACCAGTCGATGAGCAAACACGGCGGCAGCATCGTCAACATGCTCGCCGACATGTGGGGCGGCATGCCCGGCATGGGCCACTCGGGCGCGGCGCGTTCGGGCATGGACAACGTCACCAAGACTGCCGCGTTCGAGTGGGGGTACGCCGGGGTGCGGGTCAACGCCGTGGCGCCAGGCTGGATCGCCTCCAGCGGCATGGACACTTATGAAGGCGCGTTCAAAGCGGTGATTCCGACCTTGCGCGAGCATGTGCCGCTCAAGCGTATCGGCACCGAATCGGAAGTCAGTGCAGCGATCGTGTTTCTGCTCAGTCCGGCGGCGGCATTCATCAGCGGCACCACGGTAAAAATCGACGGCGCCGCCAGCCTTGGCAGTCGGGCCTGGCCGCTGCACAAGGCCAGCCATAGCGAATCGTTCAACGGCTTTCATCGGGCGTACTTGCCTGACGTATTCAAGGACAAGGAATAAGCCATGGCGCAGATTCAGTCGCAAGTCGATCCGCACAGTGAAGCGTTCGCGCACAACCGCGCCGCCATGCTCGCCGCCATCGAGCAGGTGCAACAGCTCGAACAGAACCTGCTGGACAAGGCCGCCGAAGCCAAAGACAAATTCAGCCAACGCGGGCAACTGTTGCCTCGCGAGCGCCTGAACCTGTTGCTCGATCCCGGCGCGCCGTTCCTCGAACTGGCCAGCCTCGCCGGCTATAAATTGCACGACGACAAGGACGGCAGCTCAGCCGGTGGCGGGCTGATTGCCGGGATCGGTTACGTTTGCGGCATCCGCGCGATGGTGGTCGCCAACAACAGCGCAATCAAGGGCGGCACGATCTCGCCGAGCGGCCTGAAAAAATCCCTGCGCCTGCAACAGATCGCTCGGGAAAACAAACTGCCGATGATCACCCTCGCCGAAAGCGGTGGCGCCAATCTCAACTACGCAGCGGAGATTTTTGTCGAAGGCGCGCGCAGTTTCGCCAATCAGGCGCGCATGTCGGCAATGGGTTTGCCGCAGATCACCGTGGTGCACGGCTCGGCCACGGCGGGCGGCGCCTATCAACCGGGGTTGTCGGATTACATGGTGGTTGTGCGCGGCAAGGCCAAGCTGTTTCTCGCCGGCCCGCCATTGCTCAAAGCGGCGACGGGCGAAGTCGCTACCGATGAAGAACTCGGCGGCGCCGAAATGCACGCGCAGGTTGCCGGCACCGCTGAATATCTGGCTGAAAACGACGCTGACGGCATACGCCAGGTGCGCGACATCATGCGCATGCTGCCATGGAACGAGCAGTTGCCATGGCTGCCGGAACCGCAATTCAAAGAACCGCTCTACCCCATCGATGAACTGCTGGGGCTGATTCCGCACGATGCGAAGAAGCCCTACGACGTGCGCGAAATCATCGCGCGGATTGCCGATGAGTCGGACTTTCTCGAATTCAAAGGCGAGTTCGATCAGCAAACCCTCTGCGGCCAATTGAAAATTCAGGGCCGCGCCTGCGGCTTCATCGGCAACAACGGCCCGATCACTCCTCAAGGTGCGAGCAAGGCGGCGCAGTTCATCCAGTTGTGCGACCAGAGCCAGACGCCGCTGCTGTTTTTTCATAACACCACGGGTTTCATGGTTGGCACCGAATCGGAACAACAAGGGGTGATCAAGCACGGCTCGAAACTGATTCAAGCGGTGGCCAACGCACGGGTGCCTAAACTGACCATCGTTGTCGGCGGTTCCTATGGCGCCGGCAACTACGCGATGTGCGGGCGCGGGCTTGATCCGCGCTTCATCTTCGCCTGGCCCAACAGCCGCACGGCGGTGATGGGCGGCGCACAGGCCGGCAAGGTCTTGCGCATCGTCACTGAAGCCAAACAGCTCAAGGACGGCCTGGTGCCGGACCCGAAAATGCTCGACATGCTTGAGCAGATGACCGCGCAGAAACTCGACAGCCAGTCCACCGCACTGTACGGCAGCGCCAGCCTTTGGGACGACGGCCTGATCGACCCGCGCGACACCCGCACCCTGCTCGGTTACTTGCTGGATATCTGCCACGAAGCCGACATGCGCACGCTGCAACCCAACAGCTTCGGCGTCAGCCGCTTCTGACCGCCACGGATCCTACGGAGAACAACAACAATGATCTTCACCCCGGAACACGAAGCCCTGCGCCGCACCGTCCGCCAATTCGTCACCCACGAGATCAATCCGCACGTCGAAGAATGGGAAAAGGCCGGGCGTTTTCCCATTCATGACATTTTCCGCAAGGCGGGCGAGCTGGGCCTGCTGGGCATTTCCAAACCGGAAAAATTCGGTGGCATGGGCCTCGATTACAGCTATTCGATCGTCGCCGCCGAAGAGTTCGGCACCATTCATTGCGGCGGGATTCCGATGTCGATCGGCGTGCAGACCGACATGTGCACTCCGGCGCTGGCGCGCTTCGGCTCCGATCAATTGCGCGAAGAGTTCCTGCGCCCGGCTATCTCTGGCGAACAGGTCGGCTGCATCGGCGTCTCCGAAGTCGGCGCCGGCTCCGATGTCGCCGGGCTGAAAACCACAGCGCGCAAGGACGGCGATGACTACGTGATCAACGGCAGCAAAATGTGGATCACCAACTCGCCGAGCGCCGATTTCATCTGCCTGCTGGCCAACACCTCGGACGACAAGCCGCACATCAACAAGTCGCTGATCATGGTGCCGATGAACACCCCGGGAATCAGCCTCAGCTCGCACCTGGACAAGCTCGGCATGCGCAGCTCGGAAACCGCGCAGGTGTTCTTTGATAACGTCCGGGTGCCGCAGCGCAATCGCATCGGTCATGAAGGCGCGGGGTTCATGATGCAGATGCTGCAATTCCAGGAGGAACGTCTGTTCGGCGCAGCGAACATGATCAAGGGTCTGGAATATTGCATCGACAGCACCATCGAGTATTGCAAGGAGCGCAAGACCTTCGGCAACGCGCTTATCGACAACCAGGTCATCCACTTTCGCCTCGCCGAATTGCAGACCGAAATCGAATGCCTGCGCGCGCTCGTCTATCAGGCCACCGAGCAGTACATCAAAGGTCAGGACGTCACGCGACTGGCGTCGATGGCCAAGCTCAAGGCCGGACGCCTCGGCCGTGAAGTCAGCGACAGCTGCCTGCAATATTGGGGCGGCATGGGCTTCATGTGGGACAACCCGGTGGCCCGCGCCTATCGCGATGTGCGCCTGGTATCGATTGGCGGCGGTGCCGACGAAATCATGCTGGGGATCATCTGCAAACTGATGGGCATCCTGCCGGGGAAAAAGAAATGAGCAGCCTGCCCGATTGCCAGACGCTGTTGCTGGAACTGCATGGCGGCGTGCTGCACATCACCCTCAACCGCCCCGACAGCCGCAACGCGATGAGCCTGCAAATGGTCGCTGAACTGCGCGCGGTGCTGACGGCGATTCGCGATGACCGCACTGTGCGGGCCTTGGTGCTCAGCGGTGCCGGCGGACATTTCTGCGCCGGTGGCGACATCAAGGACATGGCCAACGCCCGGGCTCAAGGCGCGGACGCGTATCACGAGTTGAACCGGGCGTTCGGCGCGTTGCTGGAGCAAGCCCAGCACACTGCGCAAGTGCTGATCTGCGTATTGCAGGGCGCCGTGCTCGGCGGCGGGTTCGGCCTGGCCTGCGTCAGCGATGTCGCCTTGGCCGATCACAAGGCGCAGTTCGGTTTGCCGGAAACCAGCCTCGGCCTTATCCCGGCGCAAATCGCACCGTTTGTGGTGCAACGGATCGGCCTGACCGAAACCCGCCGACTGGCCCTGACCGCCGCGCGTTTCGATGGCACTGAGGCGCAGCGATTGGGGCTGGTGCACTTCGTCGAACAGGATGCCCAGGCGCTGGCCGAACGGCTGGATGAGGTCTTGCAACAGGTGCTGCGCTGCGCACCCGAAGCGAATGCGATGACCAAAAAATTGTTGCTGGCGAGTGCCGGGCAGCCTTCGAATGAATTGCTTGATGAGGCGGCGCAGTGGTTCAGCGCGGCGGTGACTGGAAAGGAAGGGATTGAAGGCACCATGGCTTTTATGCAGAAACGCAAACCTCGGTGGGTCAGCTAAAAGCTTCGCGAGCAAGCCCGCTCCCACAGGTTGAAATGCATTCCAAATGTGGGAGCGGGCTTGCTCGCGAAGAGGCCATCACACACGCCACCAGACTTCAGGAAACCAACCATGCCCGCCATTCACAAAATCCTGATCGCCAACCGCGGTGAAATTGCATGCCGCATCCAGCGCACCGCTCAGGCGCTGGGCTATCGCACCGTCGCAGTATTCAGCGATGCCGACGCCGATGCGCTGCACGTGCAACTCGCCGATCAGGCCGTGCACATCGGCCCGGCGCCGGTGCAGCAGTCTTACTTGAATATCGCAGCGATCCTCGACGCCGCCCGCCGCAGCGGTGCCGACGCCATTCACCCCGGCTACGGCTTCCTCTCGGAAAACGCCGATTTCGCCCGTGCCTGCGCCGAAGCCGGGCTGGTCTTCATCGGCCCCAGCGTCGAAGCGATCGAAATGATGGGCAGCAAACGCCTGTCGAAAATCGCCATGCTCGACGCCGGCGTGCCCTGCATTGCCGGTTACCAGGGCGCAGCGCAGGACGACGCGACCCTGTTGGCCGAGGCCGAGCGCATTGGTTATCCATTGATGATCAAGGCCAGCGCCGGTGGTGGCGGACGTGGCATGCGTCTGGTCCACGACGCCAGTGATCTGCCCGCGCAACTGCGCACCGCCCGGTCCGAAGCATTGAACGGTTTTGGCAGTGACGAGTTGATTCTCGAGCAAGCGTTGGTCGAGCCACGCCATGTCGAAGTACAGCTGTTCGGCGACCAGCAGGGCAATCTGGTCTACCTCGGCGAACGCGATTGCTCGATCCAGCGCCGCCATCAGAAAGTCATCGAAGAAGCACCCTGCCCGGTGATGACCGCCGAGCTGCGCCAGGCCATGGGCGAAGCGGCGCTCAAGGCCGGGCGCGCGGTGGATTATGTCGGCGCCGGCACCGTGGAGTTTCTGCTCGACGCGCGCGGGCAGTTCTACTTTCTTGAGATGAACACCCGTCTGCAGGTCGAACACCCGGTGACGGAAATGATCACCGGCCTGGACCTGGTTGCATGGCAGCTGCTGGTTGCCGAAGGCCAGCTGCTACCGCTGACGCAGGAGCAAATCCGCCTTGACGGTCACGCCATGGAAGTGCGCCTCTACGCTGAAGATCCCGCTGCGGGCTTTCTTCCGCAGACCGGCCCAATTGCGGCATGGCAACCTGCGCTGGGGCACGGTGCGCGAATCGATCACGGGCTGCTTGAAGGTCAGTCGGTCAGCCCGTTCTACGACCCGATGCTGGGCAAACTGATCGCTCGCGGCGCCACCCGCGAAGAGGCGCGGCGCAAGTTATTGCGCGCGGTGCAGGACACCGTGCTGCTGGGTGTGCAGTGCAATCAACGCTTGCTCGAAGGCCTGCTGCAACATCCGCAGTTCATCAGTGGCGATTTCAGCACCGCTTTCATCCAGCAATATTTTTCCAGCCACGCCTGTCTTAACACGTATGTGCCGACGACCGAGCAACTGGCGATTGCCGTGGTGTTGTTCTATCAGGGCAGCGCCCTGCCCCACCGACGGCCGCTGAACGGCTGGCGCAACAACGCCAGCGCGCCGTTGCACTATCGACTCGGCAATGACGAGCAGGACTGGACGCTGTCGGTGCTGGCGCACAGATCGGGCAACATTGTGGTGCAGTCGGGTGAGCGCACATTGACGGTGAGCATCATTGAGCACACTGCACAGTCGGTGACTCTGGAAATCGACGGTCTGCGCCAGCGCCATGCCTACCATCTACGCGATGGGCAGCTGTGGCTGTTCACCCATCCTGGCAGCCTGCGCCTGGATGATCGAACTCATGCGCAGATCGGTAGTCAGACCAGCGTCGCCTCCGGCACCCTGAAAGCACCGATGGACGGTGCGATTGTCGAGGTGCTGGTCAGCGAAGGCAGTACCGTCAGCAAGGGTCAGTTACTGGTGGTGCTGGAGGCAATGAAAATGGAGCACCCGCTCAAAGCCGGCATCGATGGCGTGCTCAAACGGGTGCAAGTGAAGGTCGGCGATCAGGTAAAAAATCGTCAGGTTCTGTTGCAGGTCGAGTAGTCGCCCGGACACAAACGCGGGGTTTGACTACGCTCTGATAAATCAGAACGCGAAAATCAGGAACCCTGCGATGCCCCACTGGCTGGTCATAGATCTGGAAGCCACCACAGACGAGGGTGGCTGGCCGGTCACCGAAATGGAAATTATCGAGATCGGGGCGACGCTGGTCGATCGCGCCGGGCGCGAGCAGGATCACTTCCAGCGCTTCGTAAAACCGACCCGCCGTCCCTTGCTCACGCCGTTCTGTAGGCAACTGACGCACATCACCCAGGCCAATATCGATTCGGCGCAACCGCTGAGCGAAGTCTGGCCGGCCTTCGAGCGCTGGCTGGCGCAGCATCAGACACGTCTTGAGGGCTGGGCCAGCTGGGGCGGTTACGATCGCCAGCAATTGCTGCAGGAATGGCAGCGCCTGAACATCGACAGTGGCCTGAGCAAAGTCCCGCACATGAACCTCAAACAGCGCTTCGCCAAGGCCCGGCGCCTGGAGCGACCGTTGGGGCTCAACGGCGCGTTGCAACTGGCGGGCATGCAGTTTTTCGGGCAGCAACATCGAGCGCTGGAAGATGCGCGCAATACCGCACGGTTGTTGCCATTGGTCCTGCCGCTATAGGCGCGTGACGACACGAAAAGCCTTGTGCATACTGGCCGCCCCCTTTTAAGCCCTTTTCGAGGAATCCGCCCATGTTTAAAGTCAACGAGTACTTCGACGGCACCGTGAAGTCGATCGCCTTCGGCACCGCTGAAGGTCCGGCGACCATTGGCGTCATGGCCCCGGGCGAATACGAATTCGGCACCAGCCAGCGCGAGATCATGCACGTGGTGTCCGGCGCGCTGAGCGTCAAACTGCCAGACAGCAGCGACTGGGAAACCTTCGCCGCCGGCAGCCAGTTCAACGTGCCGGCTAATAGCAAGTTCCAACTGAAAGTCGCCGTCGATACTGCGTATCTGTGCGAATACCGCGGCTGATCCCGCCGCTTTCCAAGCGCAAAAAAATGCCCGTGTCCAAAAGACACGGGCATTTTTCATTTCAGCGACAACCTATTCGAGGATTTCCACCGGCATGCCGACTTCCAGGCGACCGTTACCGTCATTGACCAGATTCTGCCCGAACATCGCGCCATCGGCGGTAGAGCGGTGTTTCTGCAAGGTCGCGAACGGTTCACGGTCAGCACTGCGCTCACCGGTTTGCGGGTCGACGGTCGTCATGATGCAACGCGCGCACGGCTTGACCACGCGAAACTCGATGTCGCCGATGCGAATACGTTTCCAGTTGTCCTCGGCGTAAGGCGCGCTGCCTTCGATAACCAGATTCGGGCGGAAGCGCAGCATCTCGAGCGCACGCCCAACTGTCTGCGAGAGGGCCAGCCGCGAGGCTTCGCCGATCAGCAACAGCGGATAACCGTCCGCGAAGGCCACTTGATCATCGTCCTTGCCGAAACCCGACTGCGTGGTGCGTGCCCGATCCAGTGGCATTTGCACCAGGCGTGTCGGCTTGCCGAGGAAGTCGCTGACAAAACGCGCCGCTTCAGCACCGGCGTCCGGCACCCGAAGCGTGTCACGCCAAATGGTTACGCCGCGCAGCTCTGCGTCCGCAGCCGGTAGCGCGACCTCGATGGACCCGTGCTCGGGAGCGCTCAGGCTCAGACCGCCGCTGGCGTTCCACAACGCCGACAACTGACTCATCTTCGCTTCGGCACGCTGGGTCAGAAAGCGCCCGCTGGCCTCGTCCACCAACATCCAGCGTCGGTCGCCCGCCAGCCCCAGCTTGTCCAGCTCGATGCTTTGCAGCATTTCGCCCTTGCCGGATTTCAGCGGGTAACGGTAAAGCGCGCTCAGACGCAGCATGGCCAGCTTCCTTGATGAAAAAACGCCACCCTATACGAGCGGCGGCGTGGAATCAAAGTGTGGACAGAAACCAGTCTGTCAGGCCGGCACGGCGTCGAGCATCAGCCGCTGGCGCACCACATCGACCAGCTTGTCCGGCTGGAACTTGGAGAGGAAGTTGTCGCAACCGACCTTTTTCACCATCGAGTCGTTGAAACTCCCCGATAACGACGTGTGCAATACAACGTACAGGCCACGCAGGCGTGGGTCGTTGCGGATTTCCGTGGTCAGGCGATAACCGTCCATTTCCGGCATTTCCGCATCGGTGAAGATCATCAGCAATTTGTCAGTCATGTTGACGCCGGTTTCGGCCCAGGCCTTGAGCATGTTCAAGGCTTTCAGACCGTCGCTGGCAATATGCATTTTCACCCCGAGCTGGCCGAGGGTATCGCGAAGTTGCGACAGCGCCACGTTGGAGTCATCCACCAGCAACACTTCGCGGCCACGCGCGCGTTCGAGTACCGGATCGTCGAGCTTCTCGCGCGAGACCTTGGCGTTGTAGGGGACGATTTCGGCAAGGACTTTTTCAACGTCGATGATCTCGACCAACTGATCGTCGACCTTGCTGATCGCGGTCAGATAATGCTGACGGCCGGCACTGGTCGGCGGCGGCAGAATGGCTTCCCAGTTCATGTTGACGATGCGGTCGACCCCGCCGACGAGAAAGGCCTGCACCGAACGGTTGTATTCGGTGACGATGATCGTGCTGTTCGGGCCCGGCACCAGTGGGCGCATGCCGATCGCCTGGGACAGGTCGATCACCGGCAATGTCTGGCCGCGCAGATTGACCACACCGCAGACAAATGGATGACGCTGCGGCATCAGGGTCAACTTCGGCAGTTGCAGCACTTCCTGAACCTTGAACACGTTGATCGCGAACAACTGGCGTCCGGCCAAACGGAACATGAGGATTTCCAGGCGATTCTCACCCACCAGTTGCGTGCGTTGGTCTACCGTGTCGAGAATGCCGGCCATCAATGACTCCTGGGCTTGTTCTGATGAATTCACTATGGGGGTTTATCGGCTGCATTCAGCTAATCTTGATTGCTGTAAAGCGCGCCGCTAAAAATGCCATAAACGACCATTGATGTCACACTGACATCATGCTTTACTGGCATTCCTGATTTCATCTGCTAGATTCATTGCGGCACGACCTCGATTTGCCAGTTAGGTTCCTTCGCCTAAGGGATTCCCCTAGAATCAATCAGGCCCGACCTGATATTCGCCATTTCCAATAGCCATTACTGTGACGCCATTCTCATTGCATGAACGGAGTCAGGCTATTGTGTGCGATCGCAGTTCAGTGGCAACTCACCCTCTGGAATCCCTCGGTCCGTGCACCTGCACCGCCGGGCGCGATCTGCCGACGATTCATGATCGTCGCCACACTCGGCCATCCGTCACCCAACCCGACGTGGTGGAAATGAACATGCCAATCGACCGTAAAGACTGGGCGCAACGCTTCCCCGAATTTCTGGTTGAGGCCGAAACGCTTCTCGCCAAGTCCGAAGAGTGCCTGAGCCATCTGCAACTGATCAGCAATGACAAGGATGCCATCGACTGTATGCTCGGCACTCTGCTGAAGCTGGCCGCCCGGGCCGAAGCTTTGGCGCTGGAATCGATCTCCGAGTTTTCCCTGCACATCTATGGCCTGCTGAATTTGACCCAGGATCGAGTCGACCTGCACGAACAGGCCCTCGATGCTTTGCGCGACTGTTTCACCCTGATGGCCTGGCAGCTTGAACTCGTCGATCATAAAACCGGACAACTGAGCCTTGATGGCAGCGAGCAGGCAGCCCTGCTCGAAGCCTTCGCGGCACAGATGGGTCAGGACACTCTGGAGCCTGAAATGATCAGCAAACGTTTGCTTCCTACCTCTCTGACGGCGCGCCAGGCGTGAGGCAAGAGGCTGCGATACTGTCGTAATTGAATAGTGCGTATCCACCAGCGACACTCCGGGCCAAATAGTCAGCCCGATCACCGGTTAATTTCCAGGCACCTTTATCAGGGTTTTCCCTGTGCCCACGCAGCGACACTTCGAGGTACATCGAAGTCGTCCGAATACAACAATTCCAACTTTTCAACATGGAACTTGCGTCCACGAACCGCTGTTTCCTGACCGAACAGACATATATAGCGACCGCGACCAACGGTATGTTAAGTGGTATTATGCCGCCGGTTAGTTGCCTGCCGCTTAATGGCAAGCTGACTTCATTGTTTCATTAGCGATGTTATTGGCAGTCGTTGATTGCTCAACGAATGCGGCATGAATTAATACCATAATTGACAGTTTTCCAAACAGAGATCCGCCATTCGCTGGCCGGTCTGCCCGCAGTGAACATCCATTGGCTCCATCCGTTATGTACGCCAGCCTCAAGTCACTCATCACATGGCCACCCTCACGGGAAAACGCTCGGCGCTTCACACTTGTGCTGTGTGTTCTGGCGACCCTTGGCAGTTTGCTGGCCTATGTTTTTTCCGCGCACATACCGCTGGGGTTGCTGGCAATCGACGTCGCCGCTACCGCCTGCGTCTGGGTCCAATATCGCTTGTCGCGCAAGTCGATCAAGTTTCAGCCACAGGAACTGGCTGACCGTCTGCTGCAAGTCCAGGAAAACGAGCGCCATCGACTCAGCCGTGAATTGCACGACGATATCGGCCAGTTGCTGACCGCCGCCAAGCTGCAAAGTGACTGGCTCAAACGCCGTCTGCCGGTAGAACTCCAGGAACAATGCACGGTGCTTTGCGACACGCTGGATGAAACCCTGACCAAAGTGCGCGACGTCTCGGCCATTCTCAATCCGCGCCAATTGACCAGTCTGGGCCTTGAAGCCAGCCTGCGCGCACATTTGCTCAAGACGCTGGCCAACACCTCGGTCAATTGGAGTCTCGACTGCCAGCAACGGCTCAACGGCATCCCCGAAGAAATGGCCGTCGCGGCGTTTCGCATTACTCAGGAAGCCGTAACCAACATCCTGCGACACGCGCAGGCGAAAAACCTGTTGATTCGGGTACAGCGATTGCCGCAAGGTCTTACGCTGTTGATCAGTGATGACGGCCTTGGCTTCGCCCCGGCGGCCGACCCGGCGAGGGAAGGTCAACGCGGCATGGCCGGAATGGCCGAGCGTATCGAACAACTGGGCGGCACGTTGAATGTCGTCAGCGAGCCGGGCAAAGGCACTCGAATCGAAGCACTATTCCCGTGGGCGCCTCGGGCACTCGAACGGGCCAGTACAAATAAGGTTATGCGTTGACTTGTAACTTACTTCTGGTGGATGACCACTCGCTGATCAGAGCCGGCGTGCGCGCTCTGGTACTGGATATTCCCGGTTATGCGGTAATCGGCGAAGCCAGTGATGGTTCGCAATTGCTTGAGATGGTCGAGCATTTGAGCCCAGACATCGTATTGCTGGACATCTCGATGAAAGAGACGGGAGGTCTGGAAGCGCTGCAACGCCTCAAGCGTGTGCGCCCGCAGAGCAAAGTGCTGATCCTGTCGATGCACACCGATCCGGCGCTGATCATGCAGGCACTCGAGTCGGGTGCCCACGGGTATCTGCTCAAGGACACCACGGCCACCGAGCTCGAGCACGCGCTCGAAGCCCTGCGCAACAACGAACGCTACCTGAGCCCCGCCATTGCTCATACGGTGATCAATCAGGCATTGACCCGAAATCAGAAAAGCCAGCCAGACATCGCCGATTCGCACAACCTGACCGCACGCCAGCTGGAAATTCTCCGACTGATCGTGCGCGGCAAATCGACCCGCGAAATTGCCAATGGTCTGGGTTTGAGCGTCAAGACCGTTGAAACCCACCGTGCACAGATCATGAAGCGCCTGCAAATCTACGACGTGGCGGGTCTGGTGCTGTTCGCCGTCCGCGAACAGATCATCAGCCTTGATGACTGATTGACGGTCGCTGGCCCAATAACGGCGAATCCTTTGGCAAATGCACCTGCAACGCTGCAGGTTTAGCAACGAACCGCAGACTGTCGCCTTCCAGCGGCTCGCCGTCGAGATTGATGCTCAGCCCTTCGGCAACCTTGATCTCGACCCACGGCAACCGCGCTCGCACAAACATGTTTTCAAGACCGAAACCCTCGCTCAGCAGGTTCTTCAGCGTGCCGACCAGTTCCTGCGGTGCCGGCAGAATGCTGATGTCGAGCAAACCGTCGTTGACTCGGGCCTCAGGGCACAACACATGGCCGCCACCCGCCTGCCGTCCGTTACCGATGCCCAGCGCCAGCAGCTCACCCTGCCAATGAAAGTCCGGCCCCTGCAACTCGCCATAAGCGGCATGCAGCTCGCTGAACCGAGTCAGGCCGGTAAACAGATAAGCGGCGCCGCCCAAGACCTTTTTCAGGTCTTCCGAAGTATTGGCGGTGACCTGACTGCCGAATCCGCCCGTCGCCATGTTCAGGAAAATCTGCCCGCCAACTTCGCCCAGATCGATAGCCGAAGGCTCGACATCCAGCAAATCGAGAGCCTGCGCCGGCTCCAGAGAAATACCGGCGGCGCGGGAAAAATCGTTGGCAGTGCCGAGCGGTAGCAAGACAAGACTGGCTTTCTGTGGATGCTGAGCCAGCGCTTCGGCGATATCACGCAAGGTACCGTCGCCGCCGCCGGCAATGATCTTGCTGTAGCCCGCTGCCAACGCTTCCGCTACCAGACGCTGGGCGTCCCCGGCCTCCCAGGTCACACGCACAGCAAGCTCCCAGCCTTGCTCACGCTTGGCCTCGACAGCCGCGCGAACATCCTCGTTGAGTGCCTGTTTGCCATGCAAAATCAGCAGTGCCCGGCGTTCACTCATAACGTCACTCCAAGAATTGAATCGGTTGAAACATCTTGACCACTTCGCGCTTCGAAAAAGCCACGGGGTCGGCAATTTATTCCTCTTTCAACAGCCAGCGTCCTGCACAGCGGTATTTTTTCTTACGTAACAAGAGGAATCGGCTTAATTGACCACGCCCGTCCCTTGGGTCACCGTGTGCCGGCAGCATCAACCTTCAACCCAATAACACAAGGATGTGCCGGTAATGAACGGATACCCCTCGATTCATTTTCATGAATCGCGCATTGGAAAAACCAGCAAACGTACAGTTGTTACGATAGGCGAATACTTCCATGCACAACCATGAAACCAAGGCACCGGTGAGCCCGGTCGCCGCTCTCGCCGAAAGTCGCGCGAGCAAGAAACCTGACTTTTGCAACAGCGCCAAGAACACTGGAGAGTCTGATATGGAACCCCGTGTCAGCGAGCTGGAAACCCACTTCAAATACATGCGTCGCGACATGGACGAAATGATCAATGACGTGCGGACGATCAAACATCGTCTGGCGTATTCGGCGGGTGCAACCGCTGTCATCCTGGCCCTGCTGGGATGGGTTGCCAACAGCCGATTCGATCAATTGGTGGCACTGATCAGCAACTGACCGAATTAATCGTTGCACGCGCCGTGCTTGCCAGCCGACGCGTGCATGGGCAAGACGGTTATCCGAGAAGCTCACTGAGCGCAATGAAGCTTACTTCATCACCCTCGCTCAACGTGCGCCCCTCTCGAACCTCCACCAGTCCATCCGCCCACGCCGCGCTACGCAGCACACCCGAGCTCTGGTTGCGATAAATGATTGCTCGCCCTTGCTCCAGACGTCCGCGTAAATATTCGCGACGATTTCCGGCCACCGGCCAGCCAAAGCCCGCGGGCACTGCAAACTTGAGCGGCTCGACGTTTTGCACACCCAAGCGGCGTAACAGATAGGGCCGCGCCAACAATGCGAACGTCACCAGCGTCGAGGCGGGATTGCCGGGCAAACCAATCACCGGCACGTTGCGGAAATGGCCGAACGTCAAAGGCTTGCCCGGCTTGATGGCCAGCTTCCACAGGGCCAACTCGCCTTCTTCACGCAGGGCAATGCCGAGGAAGTCCGCTTCACCCACCGAGACACCGCCGGTAGAGAGAATCAGATCGACATCTTGCAGCTCGCCCAGGCGGGCCCGAGTGGTGGGCAGATCGTCAGGAAGAATTCCGCCATCAATGACTTCACAACCCAGACGCTGCAGCCAGCTGCACAAAAGCACCCGGTTGCTGTTGTAGATTTGCCCGGGCCCCAATGCCTGACCGGGTTCGACCAGCTCGTCTCCGGTGGACAATACTGCCACGCGCGGCTTGCGCACGACGTTGAGGCCGGCGCAGCCAAGCGAAGCAGCCAGGCCCTGCTCAATCGGTCCCAATCGGGTGCCTGCCTGCAGAACCATTTCACCGATTGTGGTTTCCTGGCCTTGCGGTCGAATGTTCTGCCCGGCTTTCAAAGGTTCGAGAAAGCGCACTGGCCCGTCGGGCTGAACGTCGACGTTTTCCTGCATCTCTACACAGTCAGCGCCCGGCGGCAGCGGTGCACCGGTGAAGATGCGAGCGCAAGTGCCCGACTCCAACGGCTGCGGAGACTGTCCGGCGAACACTGTTTGACTGACCGGCAGCGGCTCGCCCTGCCAATCCGCCAGGTTCAGGGCGTAGCCGTCCATGGCACTGTTCGGCCACGGCGGCAGATCCAGAGTCGAGATCAGATCTTCAGCCAGCACGCGCCCTTCGACTTGAGCCAGCGGCAAGTGCTCGCACTCGACAATGCGTGACGCATCGGCCATGTCGAGCAACCGCTCGAGCGCCGCTTCGACGGGCAGCAAGCTGCCGGTCTTGCCTGGCTTACCCACGGGATTCACAAGGCGCCGCCTGCTTCAGATGGGTGACGAAGTTGCACGGACGATGACGGGCGTCCAGTTGCTCAGCGAGGATGCCATCCCATCCGGTGCGCACCGCATTGGTCGAACCCGGCAGGCAGCACACCAGCGTACCGTTGGCCAGACCTGCCAAGGCACGGGACTGCACAGTCGAAGTGCCAATATCGGCCACGGAAATCTGGCGGAACAGTTCGCCAAATCCGTCGACCTGTTTGTCGAGCAGACACGCCACCGCTTCCGGCGTGCTGTCACGCCCGGTGAAGCCGGTACCGCCGGTGATCAGTACGACCTGAACCACATCGTCTGCAATCCAGTTGGCGACTTGCGCGCGAATTTTATACAGATCATCTTTGAGCAGAACGCGCTCGGCCAGCGCGTGGCCGGCCGCGATCAAGCGATCGACGAAGACCTGGCCGGAGGTGTCGGTTTCCAGGGTGCGAGTGTCGCTGACAGTCAGCACCGCAATATTGAGCGGCACGAAAGGTACATCAGCCTTGGCTTTCATAGGCTCTTCCAGTTGTAGGGGAAACAGCCCGGTGTTATATCACAGCGGCTCATTTTTCCGCCGCCCTCTGGAGAGTCGTCATGTCCCCGAACAGCCAATTGCCGCCGTGCTCAGTCCTGCTTCTGGCCGGTGGGCGCGGCCAACGCATGGGCGGTCAGGACAAGGGGCTTATCGAGTGGCTGGGCGAGCCTTTGATCGCGCATTTACAGCGCAAGGTGCGGCTGCTGACCGACGATCTCATTATTTCCTGCAACCGCAATCGCGAGCGTTATGCCACGTTTGCCGATCAGTTGGTGATGGATGACGAAGGAGACTTTCCGGGCCCGCTGGCCGGTATTCGTGCAGGGCTGAAAGCGGCGCGCCATGGACATTTGCTGGTGTTACCGTGTGATGTGCCGCGAATAGACAAGGCCTTGCTGGAAGACATGCTGATGACTGCCGATCAGCAACGTGAAAAACCTTTAATGCTGCGCCATGGCGAGCATTGGGAACCGCTGCTGTGCGTGATACCTGTGGCGCTGTTGCCGGCATTCGAAGCGGCCTGGCATGCCGGTGAACGCAGCCCGGGTCGGGTGATGCGCAGTCTCGGCGCCGTCGCATTGCAATGCCCTGACAACGATCCGCGACTGGCCAACCTCAATACGCCGGAATTGTTACATCTGCACAACACTGTGTCAGACTGACACCATCCAAGGAACTCTCACGCCTTGTTTACGTCTCAAGCTCAGTAACCAGAAGATTTCCCATTCGGAGACACACTCATGACTCAACGGACCCTCGCCACTTTCATGCTCGCACTGGGCTTGGCAACCCTCGCCGGTTGCTCCTCGCCGACAGTGATCACCTTGAATGACGGTCGCGAAATCCAGGCCGTCGACACCCCGAAATACGATGATGATTCGGGCTTCTACGAGTTCCAGCAGCTGGACGGCAAAGAGACCCGCATCAACAAGGATCAGGTTCGTACCGTCAAAGAGCTGTAAGGCTCCGGGTCGTTACCGGATACAGAAAAGCCCGCATTGCCATGCGGGCTTTTTCATGCGCGCAGCAAACGTACAACGGTTATCACCATTGCAAGGTGATCCGGCTTTCGAACTCCCGTAACTCACCCGTCACCGGGTCAACAAACCGCAGGCCTTGCGCAAGCAGCTTCAAGGGATTGGCGTAGTCGTCCACGACATCCTTCAACACAGTCGGATAAAACGGATCGTTGCAGATACTCGCGCCCAACGCCGTCATGTGCACACGCAACTGATGCTTCTTGCCGGTCACCGGAAACAGGCCGTAGCGCCACAGGTCGCCGTTTTTCTCGCGTACCTCGACCGCCGTTTCGGTATTGCTCGCGCCCGGCCCTTCCTGCATGCGGAAGAACGGCTCGCCATCGACCAGCCGGCTCTTGTGCACCAACGGGAAATTCAGCTCAGGCAGCGCCGGGGCAATCGCTTCGTAGCGCTTGTCGATCTGCCGGGTCGGAAACAATGACTGATAGGCCGAGCGGGTTTGCGGATTGGCGGAAAAGATCACCAGTCCGGCGGTGTGCCTATCGATCCGGTGCAGTGGTACCAGATGCGGATTGTCCAGCCGGCGAATCAGCCGCCGCAGCAGGGTTTGTTCGACGTACTCACCGGCCGGGGTCACGGGTAGAAAGTGAGGTTTGTCGGCCACCACCAGATGTTCGTCAGCGTAGAGAATCGACTCGACCACCGGGATCGGTTTTTCGTCCGGTACTTCACGAAAGTAATGAATGCGCAGACCTTCCTTGTACGGCAAGTCCAGCGTAATCGGCTGGCCTTGTGCATCCAGTACACGGCCCCGAGCAATCCGGTCGAGCCACTGGTCACGGCCGATGGCCCTGAAGTGCTCGCACAAGCAATCGAATACCGTCAGCCAGGAACCGGGCGGCAAGTAGAGCGTGCTGGCCTGATTTTGCGCAGCGTTAAAACCGGATGTGGACATAAGAAACGGAAATCCTCAGTGCAGGGCGGCATTATCCAACACCGAGGCACAGCCACCTAGCGCAGTTTCATCAAGCCGGAATCGATTTCAGCGCCGCCGCTTCGGTGAACTCTTTCAGCCAGCGCAAGACATCGACCGCCTCCCAGCGCCCCGGATCGTACAACGCGTACAACAGGCCCTGATAACCGACCACATCCAGTTGCTTGTGGTAACCGGCGCGCTGAAACAAGGCTTCGATTTCGGCAAAGCAGGTATTGAAATGCAGTTTGTTGAACGGCGTCTTGCCTTCCGTGACCAGCCCGTCCAGGCGCAATTCGAGGACGGCCTCGCGCACCACGTCGACCGACATCCGGTTAACGCTGCTCTTCAACTGTTCGACATTGACCACGGTTCATCCCTCTGACTCGATTGCTGTATGGACATACAGTAACCGAAGAAGCCAGCGCGTGCCAACGCAACGATGGGTTGCTGCGACCAGCGGAATAACGGCGACAGATTCGCGTCAGCGTAAAAACGCCACGATCTCGTCTGCACTGAAAGGCCAATCCAGCTCTGCTCCAGTGTCGACCCGGCGTAGTACCGGAATGCGCAAACTGTACTTTTCGAACCGCGATTGATCTTCGGCGATGTCCACCAGTTCAACCAGCAGACCATGCTCGACGAAGGGCATCAGCTCGGCTTCGGCGACTTCACACAGATGACACCCAAGGGTGCCGAACAGCTGACATTCAGGAGGCATGATGGCGTTACCGGAAAACAAGTGGGCCCATTCTAGGACGCCCCCGAATCCTCGTCGACCCACCGCCGCCCGAAGGCCGCCACCCTTTCAACGCAAAATCCTGACGCAAATCATTCGGCGCAAATTGCAATTGCGTCATCCTCGCGGACTTTTTGCCTCTACGCTTCAGAGGCCAACGCCCTGACAGCGGAGTGTCCCGTGTTTGCAAATCTGTTGATCATCCTCGCCTCGTCCCTGGTGGTGATTGCTCTGTTCCGGCGCCTGCGACTGCCGCCGGTGCTGGGTTACCTGTGCGTGGGATTGCTGGTCGGGCCGAACGCATTCGATTGGGTCAACGAGAGCGAACACCTGCCCGATGTCGCCGAACTGGGCGTGGTATTTCTGCTTTTTTCGCTGGGCCTGGAGTTTTCCCTGTCGAAAATGATTGCGTTGCGTCAGGTGGTGTTTCGCCTGGGCAGTCAGCAAGTACTGATCAGCACAGCGTTGCTCGGCACACTGTTGATGGGGCTGGGCATGCCGCTCATGCCGGCGTTGTTGCTCGGTGCCGGTTTATCACTGTCATCCACGGCGATTGTGACCAAGGAGCTGGGCAGTCTCGGTGAAGTGTTCAGCAGCCACGGCCAGAACGCGGTCGGCGTGCTGCTGTTTCAGGACGTGGTGGCGGTATTGCTGCTGACGCTGGTGCCAGTGTTCGCCGGTACCAGCGAGCAGGCCTGGTATTGGGCCTTGCCTTTGACCCTGGGCAAAACCGTGGTGCTGTTCTTCGGCCTGCTGCTCGCCAGTCGCTGGTTGCTGCCACGGCTGTTTCATGAAGTGGCGGCCTCGCGCTCGGCGGAGCTGTTCGTCCTGCTGGCGCTGGTGATCGTGTTGCTTACCGCTTGGCTCACGCACTTGTTGGGCCTGTCGCCTGCACTCGGCGCTTTCCTCGCCGGCATGTTGCTCGGTGAAAGCCACTACCGGCACCAGATCGAAGCCGACATCCGGCCGTTCCGCGACATCCTGCTCGGAGTGTTCTTCGTCAGCATTGGCATGCTGATCGACCTGCAATTGTTTGTCAGTCACAGTCTGATGATCGTCGCCTTGACCCTCGGCCTGATGCTGATCAAAGGCATCGTGGTGGCGCTGCTGGTGAAGTGGCGCGGCAGTGACAGTGAAACCGCATGGCGCAGCGGTCTGGCCCTGGCCCAGGGCGGCGAGTTCTGTTTTGCCTTGATGGCGCAGATGCAGCAGAACAGCCTGCTGCCGGCCGAACCGGGGGCACTGCTGCTCGCGGCGACGTTCTGTTCGATGCTGCTCACGCCGCTGCTGCTTCGCGCGGCGCCGCGCATTGCCGCTGCGCTGCACCGCAAGCCCAATGAGGAGGCGCAGATCGAGCAGATCAGCGCCCTCAACGCCGATCTCGACCAACATGTGGTGATCTGCGGCTATGGTCGCGTCGGCCAGTCCATCGGGCGCTTCATGGGCAACGCGGGCCAAGCCTATGTTGCGCTGGACAACGACCCGGTGCGGGTACAGGAAGCCGCGTCCGCGGAAAGCGACGTGCATTACGGCGACTCGGCGCGTGGCGATCTGCTGACTGCCGTTGGCCTGTTGCGCGCCAGGCTGCTGGTGATTGCCGTGGATCAAAGTGATGTGGCGTTGCGTATTCTTCGTGAAGCCCGCCGACTCAATCAACAGGTGCCCATTCTGGTGCGCACGCGTGACGACAGCCAATCGGCAGAGCTCAGAGCTGCCGGCGCCACCGAGGTGGTGCCGGAGCTCCTTGAATCGAGCCTGATGCTCGCTTCACACGCGCTGATCATGCTTGGCCTGCCCGCGCATCAGGTGCAGGAGAAAGTCGATCAGGTGCGCATTGATCGCTATCGCCTGCTCCATGGTTTCTACCCCGGAGCCAGTGATGAGGAAATCTAGTCCTGACTCACCGCGCCGATCTTGTGCAGCGACAGGTCGGCGCCGTAATACTCTTGTTCCTGACTCAGGCGCAGTCCATGCAGAACCTTGATCGCGCCGTAGACGACGAAGCCGCCGATCAGCGCCACCACGACGCCGAGCGCAGTGCCGATCATCTGGCTGATCAGGCTGACCCCGCCCAGGCCACCCAAAGCGGTCTGGCCAAAGATGCCGCAGGCAATTGCGCCCCACACGCCACACAAGCCATGCAACGGCCAGACACCCAGCACATCGTCGATGCGCCATTTGACCTGGGCAGCGGTAAAGCACCAGACAAACAGGGCTCCAGCCATTGCGCCAGTCACCAGCGCGCCGACCGGATGCATCAGATCGGACCCTGCACAAATCGCCACCAGACCGGCCAACGGGCCATTGTGCAGAAAGCCCGGGTCATTGCGCCCGACGATCAACGCGGCGACGGTGCCGCCGACCATGGCCATCAGCGAGTTGACCGCGACCAGGCCACTGACACCTTGCAGCGTCTGCGCGCTCATCACGTTGAAGCCAAACCAGCCGACAATCAGGATCCACGAGCCCAATGCCAGAAATGGAATGCTCGACGGCGCGAACGCGACCAGACGCCCATCGCGATAACGACCATTGCGCGGCCCGAGCAACAACACTGCGGCCAGTGCCAGCCATCCGCCCATGGCATGCACCACCACCGAGCCGGCGAAGTCATGGAACGTGGCGCCAAACTGCTCCGCCAGCCAGCTTTGCAAACCGAAGTTGCCGTTCCAGACCAGGCCCTCGAAGAACGGGTAGATAAACGCCACGATCAGCGCCGTCGCACACAATTGCGGGACGAAACGCGCACGCTCGGCAATGCCGCCGGAAATGATTGCCGGGATCGCCGCAGCGAAGGTCAGCAGGAAGAAAAACTTCACCAGTCCATAACCATGATCGGCAGCGAGCACCGAAGCCGGTTGCATGAAGGTGACGCCATAGGAGATCCAATAGCCTATAAAGAAATACGCCAGGGTCGAGACAGCGAAATCGCTGAGGATTTTCGACAGTGCGTTGACCTGGTTCTTCTGTCGGACCGTGCCGACTTCCAGAAAGGCGAAACCGGCGTGCATCGCCAGCACCATCACCGCGCCAATCAGAATGAACAACGTGTTGGAGCTGTGAACCAGCGTGTCTACAGCAGTTTGCAGATTTTCCATGTGGAGGCAGACCTGAAAGCTTAAAAGGGCACCAAAGCAGTTCATGCCGGCCTGTCTTGCACCAAATGAGGAACCCGGCAGTCATTCAACGGCAGAGTCGATGAACTGATTTGGCGCACAGTTCGATGTCCGGTCACGAATCGCGAGTAAATGAATTAGAGTTTTCTGCCGGGACGCCCGGCAACAGCGCACGTATACCGAGCAACGCACCACGACACAGCAAAAGTTGTACCAGGCATTTGCACTGAACCTTCACGCAAGGCTCATACTCGAACGCTTCAAAGCCACCTACGGAGATCCATCAATGGCCAGCATCAAGGCAAAGACTGCTCAAGAAATCCTGATGAACGACTTCCAGACTCTGGTTAGCGACACAGAACGCCTGCTCGAACACACCAAGACCCTCGCTGGCGATCAGGCAGATGAGCTGCGTGCCCAGATTCACGACAGCCTGCTGCGCGCCCGGGAAACCTTGAAAGTGACTGAAGACACACTGCGCGAGCGCGGCCAGGCGGCCGTCACCGCTACTGAAGACTATGTGTCGGCCAACCCATGGCAGTCGGTGGGCATCGCGGCCGGCGTCGGCTTTCTGATTGGCCTGCTGGCAACTCGGCGCTGATCATGTCGATCGCAGAATCCGGCCCGACTGAGGGCACCGCCTCCTCCACGCGTCGCCTCGGCGCTGCCGTTCTGGGCCTGCTGCACAGTCATGTCGAGCTGTTCGGCATCGAATTGCAGGAGCAGAAATCACGCACCGTCAGCCTGCTGCTGTTCGCCGGCCTGGCGCTGGTGTTTGCCCTGCTGTTGCTGGTAGGTCTGTCGACGCTGGTGATGATCATCTTCTGGGACACCTATCGCCTGGCAGCGATCATCGGCCTCTGCGTTTTCTATACGCTGGCGTCGATCTTCTGCGGCCTGCGCCTCAAAGCGGCGATTTTCGATGAGTCCTCGCCTTTCCACGGCACGCTTGAAGAGCTGGCCAACGACCGGGAGCGCCTGCTGCCATGAGCCTGCCTGAACTTCCGCACAACAGCTCCCGTCGGGAAATGCGCAAGGCACTGATCCGCCTGCGCATGGAAATGCACCGACAGGAAATCCGCCACGAAACCGCGCAGGTCTTGCAACCCTTGCAGCGCATGCGCGGCATGAAGCAGAACGTCCAGGACGGTTTCGGCCTCAAGCATGCGCCATTGTGGGGCGTGGCGGCCGTAACGCTGCTGGGTTTCCTTACTGGCAAAGGCTCGAAACGCACCGGCGGTGGCGGTCTGACTCGACTGTTGCGCCTGGGCACGACGCTTGTGCCGCTGATCAGAGTGGTCATGCACAGCTCGGGTAAACGCTGAACCGTCCCTCTGGCTACATTCTTGCAATAGCGCCGGGATGAATCTCCTTATCGGGAGATTCAATCCCGCGTGCCTATCCGGCGGACGCGGCCAACCGAAAAACAAGATTAAGGATTTGCCGTGATCGACGGGCAACCGCTCGCCTGCTTTCAGCCTTTCATCGATACCGCCACCGGACGTATTGCAGGCGTTGAAGCACTCGGCCGCTTGCGCCAGAGCGATGGTCAACTAACCTCGGTCGGGGCGTTGTTCGCCGATCCACGCACCTCGGCCACCGCCTTGCGCCGGCTTGATCGGCAGATCCGCGATAATGCCCTTAGCCGCCTGCATGAAGCTCCGGCGGAGTGGTTTCTCAGTCTGAACATGTCACCTCGCTGGATCAGCCGCCTGCGCGTCGACCAGGCCTTGCCCAGTCTCAAGCAGTTGGCGCGACACCAGGTTGATCCGCAGCGGATTGTGTTCGAGATCACTGAGTTAGGCGGTAACAGCGAACGCTTGGCGCACGTGGTCACGCGCTACCGCGACGCGGGAGCGAGAATCGCCATCGACGATTTCGGCGCCGGCTACTCACAGCTGGATCGGGTGCTGGCCCTGCAACCGGACATTCTCAAGCTCGACATGCGTCTGTTCCAGGCAGCGGCTCTGGGCGGGCCGAGCAGCGATGTGGTCAAAGCGCTTGCGCAGATGGCCGAGAAAACCGGCTGCTGGATCATCGCTGAAGGCGTTGAAACCGAAGCGCAGCTGAATTTCGCGCTGGAATGCGGCTCGCGCTACGTGCAAGGTTTTCTCTTCGCCCGGGCGCAGGAAGAGTTCTTCGCTACGGATGCTTTCGTCGAGCGTTTCGCTCAGTTGCGGCAGCGCTATGTGATGCAGAAGCTCGGCGAGCGAGGACGGCTGATGCAAATGCGTCGGCAGCTCAGCGAGCTGATGGCGATCCTGCAGCAGTGGGCGCAGGCCCGCGCACCGCTCAGCGCATTGCCACATTTGCAGTTGTTTCCGTGGCTGCTGCGTTTTTATCAGTGCGACCGCCATGGCACGCAACTGACCCCCAACCTGGAATGGCGTCAGGACGGCTGGTTCGCCGATGATAGCTACTTGGGGCACAACTGGTCGTGGCGACCTTACTTTTATCATCTGCTCGCGCAAGGCTGGGAAGAACGCCGCCTGACCCTGTCGAGCACCTACCGCGACGCCACCAGTAACCAGTATTGCCTGACTGCCGGGCAGTTCTTCGATAACGGCGAACGGCTGTTGTTGATCGATATCGATGCGGCGGGCCTGTAGTTCTGCTTGCAGGCACGGGGCCGAACCGGGAAGCTAGGGCGATCAGTCACCAGACGGAGAGAACCAGCCTTGGATTGGCCTACCCTGCTCAACCGCGAACGTCTCGGCAAGCCGCTGCACAGCCCGCAAGAACTCGGCCGCAGCCCGTTTCACAAAGACCATGACCGCATCATTTTCTCCGGCGCATTCCGCCGCCTCGGGCGCAAGACCCAAGTGCACCCGGTCACCAGCAACGATCACATTCACACCCGCCTGACCCACTCGCTGGAAGTCAGCTGCGTCGGCCGCTCTCTGGGCATGCGTGTCGGTGAAACCTTGCGCAACGCGCTGCCAGACTGGTGCGACCCCGCCGACCTGGGCATGGTGGTGCAATCGGCCTGCCTGGCTCACGACATCGGCAACCCGCCGTTTGGCCATTCCGGCGAAGACGCCATCCGCCATTGGTTTCAACAAGCGGCCGGGCGCGGCTGGCTGGACGGCATGAGCGAGGCCGAGCGCGGTGACTTTCTGAATTTCGAGGGCAATGCTCAAGGTTTTCGCGTGCTGACGCAGCTGGAATATCACCAGTTCGATGGCGGCACGCGCCTGACCTACGCGACACTGGGGACCTATCTGAAGTACCCGTGGACTGCGCGCCATGCTGACTCCCTCGGCTACAAGAAACATAAATTCGGTTGTTATCAGAGCGAACTGCCGCTGCTCGAACAGATTGCGCACAAGCTCGGCCTGCCGCAGCTTGAAGACCAGCGCTGGGCACGCCATCCACTGGTCTATTTGATGGAGGCGGCCGACGACATCTGCTACGCCCTGATCGATCTGGAAGACGGTCTGGAAATGGAGCTGCTCGACTACGCCGAAGTCGAGTCGCTGCTGCTCGGTCTGGTCGGTGACGACTTGCCGGAAACCTATCGCCAGCTCGGCCCGCAGGATTCCCGCCGGCGCAAGCTCGCGATCCTGCGCGGCAAAGCCATCGAGCACCTGACCAACGCAGCAGCGCGGGCGTTTGTCGAACAGCAGGATGCCCTCCTTGCCGGCACCCTGCACGGCGATCTGGTCGAACACATGCACGGGCCGGCGAAACGTTGCGTGTTGAACGCCAAGGACATCGCGCGCAAGAAAATTTTCCAGGACAAACGCAAGACGCTGCATGAAATCGGCGCTTACACGACGCTGGAGATCCTGCTCAATTCGTTCTGCGGCGCCGCGCTGGAACAGCACAACGGCCGTACCCCGTCGTTCAAGAGCCGGCGCATTCTCGACCTGCTCGGCAACAACGCGCCGGATCCACAGGGCTCGCTGCACAGCTCGTTTCTGCGCATGATCGATTTCATCGCCGGCATGACCGACAGTTACGCAAGTGACATGGCATTGGAAATGACCGGGCGCTCGAGTCATTGAGCGCCCCGAATTCAGCCGGCCGTCGTCAGGCCGGCCGAATATCCTGCGGTTTCCTCGCCACGAACGTTATAACGCGCTTTTCTAACTGTTCAGATAAAACTGACCTGAACTCTGCAATACGAGAAAATAACCAGCAGAAATAAACATCATTTAAACGCCAGCAAATAATCGGAGTTCAAGATTGGTCTTCAAATAATTTCTGTCTGCTGTCTATTGCATACCCGTGCTTCCTTACGTCAAACCTAATTTCAACGTAGTCCATTTCCTTATTACGCGTAGGATTAATCCGATAACGTAGTCGCGACACTACCAGTCCATGCGAGTGCTCATTCATCTGAGCTAAGGTGCGCGCTTTATTCATGCTTGCATGGGACTCTATTTATGAACTCCGTTTTTATCGTGGACGATCATCCGGTGATCCGCCTCGCCGTGCGAATGCTCCTGGAACATGAAGGCTACAAGGTCGTCGGCGAGACTGATAACGGTGTCGATGCCATGCAGATGGTGCGTGAATGCATGCCTGACCTGGTCATTCTCGATGTCAGCATCCCCAAGCTGGACGGCCTCGAAGTACTGGCGCGCTTCAACACCATGGGTTCAAACTTCAAGATTCTGATTCTGACCGCGCAGTGCCCCACGCTGTTCGGTATTCGCTGCATGCAGTCCGGTGCATCGGGGTATGTCTGCAAGCAGGAAGACTTGAGCGAGCTGGTCAGCGCAATCAAGGCGGTATTATCCGGCTACAACTATTTTCCCAGTCAGGCGCTCAATCCGGTGCGCAATGACGACATCCGATACGCAGAACTTGAACTATTCAAATCCGTTAATGATCGCGAACTGATGGTATTGCAGTTATTTGCTCAGGGCCGCACCAACAAGGAAATTGCCCAAGGCATGTTTCTCAGTAACAAGACCGTAAGCACCTACAAAAAGCGCCTGATGCAAAAGCTCAAGGTCAGATCACTTGTAGAACTTATCGAGATGGCCAAACGCAACGCACTCGTGTGAGATTCCGCATGCCCAGCCGTTTAAAGGACTACTTGATTGCCTTGAGCGCAGCTCTGTGCCTGAGCGCCAATGCCGCGCCAGGCTCGCCGTCGGATTACGCCCTGCTCAGCCGGTCGGCAAGTGAAAACATTGCAGTGACTCTGCAACCATCGCAACGGCAGTGGCTGCAGGATCGCAGCGAATTGGTATTGGGCACTTCCGCACCTGACTACCCGCCCTTCGACATGACCGCCAGTGGCAAGGAATATGAAGGACTGACAGCCGACTACGCAGGCATCATCGGCAAGGTCAGCGGTTTGCCGATCAGGGTACAACGCTTTCCCTCTCGCGAAGCAGCGATTCGCGCCCTGGTCGATGGGCAGATCGACCTGCTTGGCACAGCCAACGGCTACGAAGCAGGCAACGCCAATCTTGCCCTCTCCAGTCCTTACGCGGTCGATCAGCCGGTATTGGTGACTCGCGAGGATGAAACCCGCTCTTTGACCGAAGGTCTGGCCGGCCTGCGCCTGAGCATGGTTTATCACTACCTGCCGCTGCCTGAGATCAAAGCGCTGTATCCCAAGGCACTGATCACCTGCTATCCCTCTTATCAGAACGCCATCAACGCCGTCGCCTTCGATCAGGCCGATGTATTTCTCGGCGACACCCTTTCCACCCACTACATGATCAACAAGGGTTATCTGAACAATGTGCGCATGGCCAATTTCGGCAAACAGGAAGCGCAAGGCTTCAGCTTTGCCGTCCGGCACAGCAATCCGCAATTGCTGGGCATCATCGACGCCGTGCTCAATGCGGTGCCAAGCGGCCAGCGCGACGACATCGCCAAGCGCTGGAGCGCTGGCAGCGACATGTTGCTCACTGATAAAAAACTGCAACTGACCGAACGCGAACAGACGTGGCTCAAGCGCCATCCCATCGTCAGCGTGGTGGTCAACGAGGCCTATGCGCCGCTGACGTTCTTCGACAGCGCGGGAAGCTTTCGCGGCATCAGCGCCGATCTGCTCGAACTGATCCGCTTGCGTACGGGCCTGCGTTTCGAGATTCAGCGCAGTCGCAACGATGCGGAAATGATCAGGCAGATCGACAACCACAAAGCCGACCTGATCGCTGCGCTGCTGCCAAGCGCTGAACGAGAGAAAACCCTGAGTTTCAGCCGCCCCTACCTGGAAAATTCCTATGTGCTGCTGACGCGCAAAAGCGCCGATGGGCCGACCAACCTGGCTCAACTCAAAGGCAAGCGACTGGCGATCGCCAAAGGCAATCCATTGGTCGCTTACTTGCACGAGAATTTCCCGCGCATCGAACTGATCGAAACGCCCGATACTTTCAGCGCCGTGTCGATGCTTGCCGGTAACCATGTCGACGGGGCCGTCAATTCCCTGGTGATCGCCAACTACTTCATTTCATCGCGCATCTTTGATCAGCCATTGCAAATCACCACCACGATTGGCACCAGTCAGGCGGCCTTCTCGCTGGCGACCGCACGTGACAACACCGAGCTGGCCTCGATCATCAACAAGGCACTGCTGAGCATCGCTCCCGAGGAGCTCGGAGTGATCAACGGCCGCTGGCGCGGGTATTCCACGGCGTCACAAAACATCTGGCAAAACTACCAGCGCCTGTTCTATCAGGTCATTGCCGCCGCCGGCCTGATCCTGATTCTGTTACTGACCTGGAACGCTTACATGCGCCATCAGATCAAACAGCGCCAGGCCGCCGAGCGCGCGCTGAACGATCAACTGGAATTCATGCGTTCGCTCGTCAACGGCACGCCGCACCCGATCTACGTACGGGATCGACAGGGCCTGCTGCAAAGTTGCAATGACAGTTATCTGGAAGCATTCAACGCCAAGCGCGAGGACATCATTGGCAAAGATGTCATACAGGGCACGCTGAGCAATGTCTTCGAAGCTCAGGCTTTCCAGGCCGATTACCAGAGAGTCATCGCCGAAGGCACACCCTTGGTACTCGATCGGCCCCTGCACATCGGCAACCGGCGATTGACCATCTATCACTGGATTCTTCCCTATCGCGACTCCAGCGGCGCCGTTCAGGGGATCATCGGCGGCTGGGTCGACATCAGTGAGCGCCGTCAGTTGTTTGAAGAACTGCGCGCGGCGAAGGAGCAGGCCGACGAGGCGAACCGGGCCAAGAGCACCTTTCTGGCGACGATGAGCCACGAAATCCGTACTCCGATGAACGCCGTGATCGGCATGCTCGAACTGACCCTCAGACGCATTGAACCGCGGCATCCGGATCGCGCCTCAATCGACACGGCCTATCATTCGGCCAAGGATCTGCTGGGCCTGATCGGCGATATTCTCGACATCGCTCGCATCGAATCGGGTCGCCTGAGCCTGTGCCCGGAATGGATCAATCTGGTGGATACGGTGACGTCCGTTGCGCGCATCTTCGACGGCCTTGCCCGGCAGAAAAACCTCGCTTTGCAAGTGGTTTTCAACCCGCCAAACCCGGCCGTGGACGTGCATCTGGATCCGCTGCGTTTCAAGCAGGTGCTGTCGAATCTGGTCAGCAATGCAATCAAGTTCACCGAATATGGCCACGTGAGGATCACCCTCGAACTGATCTCGGCAGACGGCTCTGGACGAGCGTTGATGCAGTTGACCGTGCAGGACAGTGGCGCAGGCATCAGCGCTGAAGATCAACAGCGCCTGTTCGAACCTTTCTCGCAGGCGGAAAACGGCAGCCGCCAGGCGAAAAATGGCGCCGGGCTGGGACTGGTCATCAGTCGCAACCTGTGCGAAATGATGGGCGGACAACTGCAGTTGAGCAGCCAGCCCGGCATCGGTACTCAGGTCTGCGTCTCGCTGCCACTGGACAGCCAGCCGGCAAAGGCGAATCCACCCAAAAGCGAACCGTTGATCAAGCCCGCGACAACGCCGTTACACATACTCGTTGTCGACGACCACCCCGCCAACCGCCTGCTGATGTGCCAGCAGCTCGAATTTCTCGGCCATCGGTTCAGCGTTGCCGAGGACGGCTGCAGCGGCCTTGAGCGTTGGAAGGCCGATCATTTCGATCTGGTGATCGTCGACTGCAACATGCCCATGATGAACGGCTATGAAATGACTCGCGGGATTCGCCAGCTTGAACTGCAAAACCGCCGCCCGCCGTGCACCGTGCTGGGTTTTACCGCCAATGCCCAGCCCGAAGAAGTCCGGCGCTGCAAACTCGCCGGCATGAATGACTGCCTGTTCAAGCCGTTAAGCCTGACCTTGCTCGCGCAGTGGATCGATGGCATCACGCCGGCCTCTCCCGCAGTGTTCGACCTGCAGAGTCTGAGCCTGCTGACCGGCAACAATCCCGCGCAAACCCGACGCATGCTGGTGGAACTGCTCAGGAGCAGCCGCCTGGACCGCGATGAACTGATCACTCTGTCGCCCGAAGATGATCGCGAAGCATTGGCCGTGGTCGCGCACAAGATCAAGGGCGCGGCACGCATCGCGCAGGCTTCTCGGTTGATCGAATGTTGCGATGCCCTTGAGCAAGCTTGCCAGCAAGTGCTCGCATCACAGGAGATTGCCCGCCGTTGGGTGGCAACCAGCCAGGCAATGCTCGAACTGGAGCAGGCCCTGCAGCAGCAACTGGCGCTGACCGATCAAGGCACAGTGAGCGAGTCTTGACTATGCTTGGGCGCTGAGCAGTGAGTTAAACATTCTGGAGAGCCTGCAATGCAAAGCCCACTGCGCCCCGAGCAACGCCGGTTGCCGCTGCACGTGCACATCAGCGTCATGTTCACCTTTCTCTTGTTGCTCACAGGCGTGGTGCTGGGCCTGTTCAATTATCACCAGACCACGCAAATCATCCTGTCGAGCAGCGAGACGCTGTTCGATCGCATCGAGCAGGATGTGCGTGATGACCTGCAGGCGACCTATCAGCCGATCCGCCACCTGTTGAGCCTGCTGGCAGACACCCCGGCGGCCCAGTCTGCCGAACTTGAACATCGCCTGCCCTTGCTCAAGCCGTTCAGCCAGTCATTGGTCGACAACCCGGCGTTGGCTTCGCTGTATCTGGGTTATGCCAATGGCGATTTTTTCATGGTGCGGGCACTGCGCACCCCGGCCCTCAAAGTACAGGTTCAGGCGCCGGAAGCGGCGGCCTATCAAGTCTGGAGCATCGAACACGACCCGCAGGGTGCCGTACGCTCGCAGTCGATGTTCTTTGATCTGGCGCTGACGCTGCTCAGCCGCCGCGATCATCCAGAGGAGCCCTACGATCCGCGCGGCCGCAAATGGTTCAGCGATGCTCTGCAACAGGCCGGGCAGATCACCACCGAACCTTACCTGTTTTTCTCCACTCACAATGTCGGCACCACGCTGGCGCGACGCAGCGGCGAGAACGCCGTGATTGGCGCCGATCTGACCCTCGCTTCGCTCTCCACCGCCCTGGGCAAGCACCGGGTAACGCCTTCGACGGAAATCGCCTTGTACGACACCGACGGCAATGCCGTGGCCTACCTTGACAGCAATCGCCTGATCGTTGATGACCGCAGCGCGCGGCTGGCCAGAGCGGCCGATCTCAGCCCAGAGCTGAACGCATTGCTCACCTCCAAAGATATCGGCAAGCGTCTGCAGGTCAACGATCGGCAATGGATCGTCGCACGCACCCGCATTGAGGAAGGCGGGCCTAAGGGTTTGCAACTGGCGCTGCTGGTGCCTGAAGACGAGTTGCTGGTGGATGCATTTCGCATGCGTTGGCAGGGCGCGCTGATTACCCTGGCCATCCTGTTGCTGTGCCTGCCCCTGGGCTGGGTGATTTCGCGAATTCTGGTCAAACCGCTGCTTGGCCTGGTCAAGGAAGCCGACGCCATTCGCAGTTTCGATTTCAACTTCCCGCTGACCCGACGCTCTCCCGTGCTGGAGGTCGATCAATTGAGCCTGTCAATGGCGCGGATGAAAGAGACGCTGGGAAGTTTCTTCCGCATCACCGACAGCCTGGGCGCCGAAACGCGTTTTGCTCCGCTGCTCGAACGCGTGCTGTTCGAAACCGTGCAGATCGCCCAGGCGCAGGCCGGTCTGATCTATCTGCGTGAAGCCGATGGTGCGCGCATGGAGCCCTATGGGCTGGTGATCGATGGCGTGCCGCAGGCGCTGGAGGCGTTTGACATTCAGGGACGTGAGCTGCATGAAACCGCGCCGGCGTGGTTTGAACAACTGGCCAGCGCCAACAGTACAGTCAGCCATCTGGGCTTCGATCAGGCGGGCGACCTGCAGAAAATCCTGCTGGCCATGGAATCACCGCGCATCCACCTGATCGGTATCCGCCTGCACAACCAGCATGACGAAACCATCGGCCTGCTGGTTCTGCTGGTCAATGACAGCGGCGCGCCGAGCGATCTGGAAAAGGTGCGGCCCGACCGTATCGCCTTCCTGCAGGCGGTGTCCGGTGCGGCGGCAGTCAGTATCGAAAGCCAGCGCCTGCAGGCTCGGCAGAAGCAACTACTCGATGCCTTCATTCAATTGCTCGCCAGTGCGATCGACTCCAAGAGTCCGTATACCGGGGGTCATTGTCAGCGGGTACCGGAGCTGACGCTGATGCTCGCCCAGGCCGCTGCCGCCAGCGAAGAGCCGACGTTCAGCGCCTATCAACCCAGTGAAGATGAGTGGGAGGCCCTGCACATCGCCGCGTGGCTGCACGACTGCGGCAAGATCACGACGCCCGAGTATGTGGTCGACAAAGCTACCAAGCTCGAGACCATCAACGACCGCATCCATGAGATCCGCACCCGCTTCGAAGTGCTCAAGCGTGACGTGTGGATCAGCTACTGGCAGACACTGGCGAGCGGTGCGGATGAGGCTGCGCTGGCCCGCGCGCGTGATAGCGAGCTACAGATGCTCGACGACGACTTCGCCTTCGTTGCCCGTTGCAATCTCGGTGGCGAGGCCATGGCCGAGACCGATCTGCAACGCCTTGACCAAGTCGCGAAGCGCACCTGGCTGCGCACACTCGACGATCGCCTCGGTGTGTCGTGGGAAGAAAACCGTCGCCAGGCAAAAACACCGGCGCCGACTCTGCCAGTCAGCGAAAGACTGCTGAGCGACAAACCCGAGCACCTGATCGAGCGCGACCAGAACGAGCTGATCCCGGAGGACAATCCCTGGGGCTTCAAACTCGATGTGCCCGCCTACAAGTACAACCGCGGCGAGCTGTACAACCTGAAGATTGCACGTGGCACGCTGACCCGCGAAGAGCGCTACATCATCAACCATCACATGGTGCAGACGATCATGATGCTCAGCCACCTGCCCTTCCCCGGCCACCTCGACAGCATTGCCGAGATCGCTGGTGGACATCACGAAAAAATGGACGGCACCGGGTACCCGAAACGACTGAAACGCGAGGAGATGAGCCTGCCGGCAAGGATGATGGCGATTGCCGATATTTTCGAAGCGCTGACCGCCGCCGATCGCCCCTACAAGAAAGCCAAATCGTTGAGCGAGGCGTTGGGCATCATGGCGACCATGTGCCGGGAAGCGCACATTGATGCGCCCCTGTTCGGCCTGTTCATCAACGAGGGGGTGTACATGCAGTACGCGACGCGGTTTCTCGATCCCGCGCAAATCGACGACGTGGATACGGCCAGCCTGTTGCACAAGGCTGGCCTCGGCGGCTGATCAGCAGTCGGTCAGGCGAAGGAAAATCGCTGCCAATTGCTCGATGCCGGTCTGATCTTCGGCACCGAAACGCGCCAGTTTCGGGCTGTCGAGATCGAGCACGCCGATCAGGCGACCGTCCTTGACCAGGGGCACCACCAGTTCGCTGTTCGAAGCGCTGTCGCAGGCAATGTGGCCGGGGAAGGCATGCACATCCTCGACGCGCTGGGTCTGCAGACTGGCAGCAGCGGCGCCACATACGCCACGCCCGAACGGAATGCGCACGCAAGCGATCTGGCCTTGAAACGGGCCGAGCACCAGTTCTTCGTTGCGATTGAGATAGAAACCGGCCCAGTTCAAATCATCGAGCTGGTTGAACAGGAACGCGGAAAACTGCGCGGCATTAGCGATGAAATCGCGCTCGTCCGCCAGCAGCGATTCCAGTTGCGCGGCCAACATGCCGTAGCCTTCGAGGCCCTGGCCGCTGTGTTGCAAATCAATCATGCCTTGTGCTCCAGCAATTTCAGTCCCACCCAGTAGCGGGCGAATTGATACGCGCAACGTCCGTTGCGATTACCGCGGCCGGTGGCCCAGCGCACGGCGAGGATGTCCAGTGCTTCGTCGCGCTGCCAGCTCAGGCCGGCCTTGGCGGCCAACTGGCCGATCCAGTGTTCGACGACGTTGAGAAAATGTTCCTGGGTAAACGGGTAGAACGACAGCCACAGACCGAAACGGTCCGACAAGGCGATCTTGTCTTCCACTGCTTCGCTCGGGTGCAGCTCGCCGTCAACGCGCTTCCAGTTTTCATTGTCGCTTTCCTTTTCCGGCACCAGGTGGCGACGGTTGGAAGTGGCGTACAGCAAGACGTTGTCGGGGGCCTGCTCAAGCGAACCGTCGAGCACGCTTTTCAGCACGCGGTAGTCGCCTTCGCCGGATTCGAACGACAGGTCATCGCAGAACAACACGAAACGTTGCGGCAATTTGGCGACTTGCTCGACCACGCGTGGCAGGTCAGCCAAGTGATCGCGCTCTATCTCGATCAGGCGCAGGCCGGCGCCGGCATGCTCGGCGAGCAACGCACGCACCAGCGAGGATTTGCCTGTACCGCGCGAGCCCCAGAGCAAGGCGTGGTTGGCCGGCATGCCATCGAGAAATTGTCGGGTATTGCGTCCAAGCTGTTCCAACTGACGGTCGACACCGATCAGGTCGGACAGACGCATGTCAAGGCTGACTTCCAGCGGCAACAGGTAGCCGCTGCGCCCGTCACGCTGCCAGCGCGCCGCCAGACAAGTATTCCAGTCAATGACGGGGCGCGGGGCCGGCAACAGTGGTTCGATTCGCGCCAGAACCGACTCGGCGCGTTCAAGAAAAGCATTCAATCGGGAATCCACGTCTTCTCCTCGGGCACTTTCACAGTGATGATGACGATCCAGCGACCCTGCACAGATAGAATTGCCCGACCAAGCCTTGTTACAAGGCGATTCGGGAACCTCGGTATCCATACATGATCGACTATGCTTGAGCAGCGAAGGGAAACGGAAGTGGTTCAACAACCCATGGATATCAAATTCACCCACCGGCTGTCTTACAAGCAAGCCAGGCTTACCGTGCTGGTCGGGTTCATTCTGGGCACCCTGCTCAGTCTGCTGCAGATCGGCATCGATTATGCCAGCGAAGACGCTTCCATCAACCGGGAAATCCTCGCGCTACTCGAAATCAGCCACAATCCGGCCTCGCGCATTGCCTACAACATCGACGCCGAACTGGCGCAGGAACTCACTCTGGGCCTGCTGCGCTCGCCCGCGATCATCGCGGCGCAACTGATCGACAACAACGATACCGTGCTGGCCAACGTCAAACGCCCGGAGTTGCAAAGCAACTATCGGCTGATCAGCGACTTCCTGTTCGGCGCCAAGCGTCATTTTGAAGACCGTCTGTACCTCGATCACCTGCCCAACGAATCCCTCGGCGTGCTGAAACTGGAAGTCGACACCTATGCTTTTGGCAGTCGCTTTTTGCGCCGCGCGGAAGTCACCCTGCTCAACGGTTTTGCTCGCAGCCTGCTGCTGACCGGGATTCTGCTGGCGCTGTTCTACGTGATGCTGACCAAGCCACTGGTGCGAGTCATCCGCGAACTCAGCGGCCGCGATCCACGCAGCGCCGAGCCAACCACGCTCGAGTGCCCCGCCGGGCACGGCAACGATGAAATCGGCGTACTGGTCAAAGTTGCCAATCAGCAATTCGAGAACATCGCCACCGAAATCCAGCAACGGCGCACAGCGGAAAACCGCCTGACCGAATACCTTGCGCAGCTTGAAGACATCGTCTCGGCGCGTACCGCCGAACTCAAGGCAATCAATACCCGCCTGAGTCAATCCAACGAAGAACTGGAAGCGGCGCGCCGCACTGCACTGGACATGGCCGAGGCGCGTTCGGCCTTCCTGGCCAACATGAGCCATGAAATCCGCACGCCGCTCAACGGTTTGCTGGGAATGATCGCGCTGTCGCTGGATGGCCCGTTGAACGCCGAGCAGCAGCAACAACTGTCGATCGCCCACGACTCGGGCAAGGTGCTGGTGGAGTTGCTCAACGACATTCTCGACCTGTCGAAATTCGACGCCGGGCAACTGGAGCTGGAAAACATCCCGTTCGACCTTGGTTCGCTGATCGAGGACACCGCCAACCTGCTGTCGCAGAATGCCGCGCCGAGCGTCGAGTTGACCTGTCTGATTGAGCCGCACTTCCCGGCACTCGTGCTGGGCGACCCGACCCGAGTGCGGCAGATCGTCAGTAACCTGCTGTCCAACGCGCTGAAATTCACCCGCTTCGGTCGGGTCGATGTGCGTCTGTCGGCGCACAAAAATGGCGTGCGCATCGACGTCTGCGACACCGGCATCGGTATCGCCCAGGAAGCCCAGGTGAAAATCTTCCAGCCGTTCACTCAGGCCGGTGCTGGCATCACTCGTCAGTACGGCGGCACCGGGCTGGGGCTGGCGTTGACCTATAATCTTTGCGAAGCGATGCAGGGCCGTCTGACCATCAGCTCTGAAAGTGGTTTCGGCAGCCAGTTCTGCGCCGAACTACCATTGCCCATTCACACCCGCGCCCTGGCGCCGGCACCGTTACGCGGCAAGGTTCTCGCGATCACTGCTGCGAGCAGTGGTCTGGCTGAATTACTGAAAAGCCTTTTACCGGTCTGGGGCCTCGAATACACGCAGCGCACCATTGATGATTCGCTGCTGGGCCTCAATCCTGACGTACTGATCACTGATTGCCCCGAGTGCCTGTTCGGTCTGCGTCCAAATATTACTGCGCCGATCCTGCTGGTGACGGCTTACGGCAGTTTTCTGCCCAGCGAAGAAGCCGCCGCCCTTGCGCCCCTGCAGCAACAGGCCCGGCCGCTGGCGCGCAATGCGCTGTACCAGCACCTGCGGCGTATTCTGCAACCGGACGTCGCCACCCTCAGCGAAGCGCAAGCGGACGCCTCGCCGTCCGCGCGTCGGGGCAAAGTGCTGTTGGTCGAGGACAATCCGGTCAACCAACTGGTCGCCAAAGGCATGCTGGGCAAGCTTGGCTGCGATGTGGTCGTAGCGGGTCATGGCGCCGAGGCGCTGGACCAACTGGAGTTTGCCGATTTCGATCTGGTGCTGATGGATTGCAACATGCCGGTGATGGATGGCTATGAAGCCAGTCGACAGATTCGTCAGAGCGGGCGCTGGCCGAATCTGCCGATTGTCGCGCTGACCGCCAATGCCATGTCCGAAGAGCGCGAACGTTGCCGCGCCGCCGGCATGAGCGACTACCTGGCCAAACCGTTTCGCCGTGAAGAACTCGCGGCGTTGCTAGATCAGTGGATGCCGACTACGACAGCACTTTGATCTGCCCGAGCAAGTGATCGAGGCCGGCGCGTAAATCATTGAGCCGGTCGAGATCGACGCCGCTGTCGCAAAGCAGGCGCGCCTTCAACGGCCCGACCTGCTCGCGCAACGCTTGTCCGGCAGCTGTCAGGCTCAAATGCACCTCCCGTTCATCGCGTGCCGAGCGCCGACGCTGGACCAGATCGACCTGCTCAAGACGCTTGAGCAATGGCGTCAAAGTCCCTGAGTCCAGCGCCAGGCGCTCGCCCAAGGCTTTCACGGTCGGCTGCTCGGGTTCCGCGTCCTGCCACTCCCACAGCACCAGCATCGCCAGATACTGCGGGTAGGTCAGGCCCAACTGATCAAGCATCGGCTTGTAGGCACGAATCACCGCCCGCGAGGCTGCGTACAACTTGAAGCACAACTGGCTGTCGAGCCTCAGCGAATCAACCGGCACGCTCATTTCAGCAGCGCTTCGATCTCGGCGCTCAGATCCTGCGGCTTGGTCGTCGGGGCGAAACGCTTGACCAACTGGCCGTCTTTGCCGATCAGGAATTTGGTGAAATTCCACTTGATGCCCTGCGAGCCGAGCACGCCCGGGGCGCGCTTCTTCAACTGCACGAACAGCGGATGAGCATCGGCGCCGTTGACGTCGATCTTCTTGAACAACGGGAAGCTGACGCCGAAATTCAACTCACAGAACTCGCTGATGGCGCCTTCATTACCTGGTTCCTGTTTGCCGAACTGGTTGCAGGGAAAACCCAGCACCACCAGCCCCTGGTCCTTGTAGGTCTGCCAGAGTTCTTCGAGGCCCTTGTATTGCGGAGTGAAGCCACACTTGCTCGCGGTATTGACCACCAGCACGGCTTTACCGGCGAAATCGGCCAAGGTTTTTTGCTCACCCTTGATGGTTGTGCAGGGGATATTCAGCAAGTTGTCACTCATGAGACGGCTCCGCAATGGTGAGGAAAGCGCAAACATAACGAGCAATTGAATTGTGCGCAATCTAATAACCAATTAAAAAGGCGACGTGATGTCGCCTGTTTCGATTATTCGCGCGGCTCAAGATTCAGGCACACCGAGTTGATGCAATAACGCAGGCCGGTCGGGGGGGGACCATCCGGGAACACGTGGCCCAAGTGCGCATCACAGCGCGCGCATTTCACTTCGGTGCGGATCATGCCGTGGCTGGTGTCGCGGATTTCAGTCATCGCACTTTCGCCGATCGGCGCGTAGAAGCTCGGCCAGCCGCAGCCGGAGTCGAATTTGGTCTGGGAATCGAACAGCGGCTCGTTGCAGCAGACACAGTGATAGACACCGTCAGTTTTGGTGTCGTTGTATTTGCCCGAGAACGGGCGCTCGGTGGCACTCAAACGGCAGACGTTGTACTGCTCGGGGTCGAGCATGGCCTTCCACTCTTCCAGGGTTTTCTGCAACTTTTCCATCATCACACCTCAGCGGCTGAAAAAGCCCGATCTGTACCTTTTCCACGGATCGGGCGGCACGTATGATTGCGCCTCGTCACGCGCCAGTCTGGCAGCCAGACCGGGCGCATTCAAACGGATTCTGAGCGCAAAAGCGTCAGACCTCCGCCTGTACGAAGACGCTGCAATCCCAGTACGGTTGTCCATTTGCCGCCTGGATCGTTCATTTTCGGGATCACATCGCCATGCAGTTCAGCAAATCGAACAAGCTCGCCAACGTCTGCTACGACATTCGCGGCCCGGTGCTCAAGCACGCCAAACGACTGGAAGAGGAAGGCCAGCGCATCCTCAAGCTGAACATCGGCAACCCGGCGCCGTTTGGTTTCGAAGCGCCGGACGAAATCCTTCAGGACGTGATCCGCAATCTACCGACCGCGCAAGGCTACAGCGACTCCAAAGGCCTGTTCAGCGCGCGCAAGGCGGTGATGCAGTACTACCAGCAGAAGCAGGTCGAAGGTGTCGGCATCGAAGACATCTACCTGGGCAACGGCGTTTCCGAACTGATCGTAATGTCGCTGCAGGCGCTGCTCAACAACGGCGACGAAGTGCTGGTGCCGGCCCCGGATTACCCGCTGTGGACGGCTGCCGTCAGCCTCGCCGGCGGTAACGCCGTGCATTACCTGTGTGACGAGGGCGCCGACTGGTTCCCGGACCTGGCCGACATCAAGTCCAGGATCACTCCGAACACCAAGGCGATGGTGATCATCAACCCGAACAACCCGACCGGTGCGGTCTATTCGAAAGAAGTACTGCTGGGCATGCTGGAAATCGCCCGTGCACATAATCTTGTGGTGTTCTCCGATGAGATCTACGACAAGATTCTGTACGACGACGCCGTGCATGTCTGCACTGCTTCGCTGGCGCCAGACCTGCTCTGCCTGACTTTCAACGGTCTGTCGAAATCCTATCGCGTGGCCGGTTTCCGCTCCGGCTGGATCGCCATCTCCGGGCCGAAACACAACGCGCAGAGCTACATCGAAGGCATCGACATGCTGGCCAACATGCGTCTGTGCGCCAACGTGCCGAGCCAGCACGCAATCCAGACCGCACTCGGCGGCTACCAGAGCATCAACGATCTGGTGCTGCCGCAGGGCCGTCTGCTGGAACAGCGCAACCGCACATGGGAGTTGCTCAACGATATTCCCGGCGTCAGTTGCGTCAAACCGATGGGCGCGCTGTATGCGTTCCCGAAGATCGACCCGAAGGTCTGTCCGATCCACAACGACGAAAAATTTGTCCTCGACCTGCTGCTCTCCGAGAAGCTGCTGGTGGTGCAAGGCACGGCGTTCAACTGGCCGTGGCCCGATCACTTCCGTGTAGTCACCTTGCCCCGCGTCGATGACCTGGAAATGGCCATAGGCCGCATCGGCAACTTCCTCAAGTCCTACCGTCAGTAGTGGGCCCGCAGTGCGCAGCGGATTGTCTGTTGCGCACTGTCTGATTCAGCAACACATCTTTGTTTCGCACCTTTGCAGCCCTTCTACACTTTCACAGCGAGGCTTGAAGGCATGTCTGACCTAATGATGGCGGGACGAAAGGGTGTGTCATCCATATCGGAATCTCGGGTGGGAATTTTCCTTTTCACTCACGAAACTGCTGTAGGACACAGTTTGAAATAGTCACTCGGTTGAATAGCCCGGTGCCGCACCTTATATACCCCGCAGTACGCTAAATCTTTAGCTTGAGGAGAGTTCTACAACCATGATGCGCATCCTGCTGTTTTTGGCCACTAACCTTGCGGTCGTGCTGATAGCCAGCATCACCCTGAGCCTGTTCGGCTTCAACGGGTTCATGGCGGCCAACGGGGTCGATCTCGACCTCAGTCAGCTGCTGGTTTTCTGTGCGGTCTTTGGTTTCGCCGGCTCGCTGTTCTCGCTGTTCATCTCCAAGTGGATGGCGAAGATGAGCACCGGCACGCAAATCATCAGCCAGCCACGCACCCGTCATGAGCAATGGCTGCTGCAAACGGTCGAGCAACTGTCCCGCGAAGCCGGGATCAAGATGCCTGAAGTCGGGATTTTCCCAGCCTACGAAGCGAATGCCTTCGCTACCGGCTGGAACAAGAACGACGCGCTGGTCGCGGTCAGCCAGGGCCTGCTCGAGCGTTTCTCGCCCGATGAAGTGAAAGCCGTACTGGCCCACGAAATCGGTCACGTGGCAAACGGTGACATGGTCACCCTGGCGCTGATCCAGGGCGTGGTGAACACCTTTGTGATGTTCTTCGCCCGGATCATCGGTAATTTCGTCGACAAGGTGATCTTCAAGAACGAAGAAGGCCAGGGTATCGCCTACTACGTGGCGACCATCTTCGCCGAACTGGTGCTGGGCATCCTCGCCAGCGCAATCGTCATGTGGTTCTCGCGCAAGCGCGAATTCCGTGCCGACGAGGCCGGTGCCCGACTGGCCGGTACCAGCGCGATGATTGGCGCTCTGCAACGTCTGCGTGCCGAACAGGGCCTGCCGGTGCACATGCCCGACACCCTGAACGCCTTCGGCATCAACGGTGGCATCAAACAGGGCTTCGCCCGCATGTTCATGAGCCACCCGCCACTGGAAGAGCGTATCGACGCATTGCGTCGTCGCGGTTGATTCAACCGGCGATCATGAAAAGGCCCGCAGTGATGCGGGCTTTTTCTTCTATTAAAGATAGGACGGCTGGGCGGGCGTCTTCGGGAGCAAGCCCCCTCCCACAACGATCGCGTGTTACAAATAATCCATGAAACGACATGAGCCCCTGTGGGAGGGCCTTGCTCCCGAAGACGCCGGAACAGTTAACTTAAAACTATCGGGAAGAAACCCGATAAACCCGCTCCACCAACCACTTAGCCCCGCCCTGCAGAAACTTGGGGCTTTCAGCCAGAATATCCCGCTCTTCCAGCCTATCCACCTGCCAACCCTGGCCCAGCAACCGCTGTACTTCATCATTCTCCACCGCAAATGGCGGCCCCGGGATCTGCGTCTGATCGTAATCCAGAGTGATCAGCAGCCCCTGCATTCCGTGCCCCAGCAACTGCTGCAGATGCGCCGCATATCGCTGGCGCATCGCGTCCGGCAAGGCAATCAACGCGGCGCGGTCATACAACGCCGTGCAACCGGCAACATCCTCCGCCGTCAGCGCAAAGAAATCTCCGCACCACAACTCGACGGTATCGCTGCGATACACCTTGAAAGCGCCCTTCTCGCTGATTCGCGGGTCAAGCCGATGCTCACTGAAAAAGTCCTCGGCGGCTTTCACTGACAGCTCTACCCCGAGCACCGAATGCCCCTGCCCGGCCAGCCACAACAAGTCCAGACTTTTCCCACACAGCGGCACCAACACCCGCGCAGACGCTGCAATCGCCAGCTCTGGCCAGTAACGCTGCAAATACGGATTGGCGTCGGGCTGATGAAAGCCGATCTGGTTCGAATCCCATTTCTTGTACCAAAACTCAGGCTGCATGGATCACTCCCGAAAAACCGATGAAAAACCGCAGGAACTTATATTAGATTCAGATCGATGATCTGGCTGAAGATGGCTCATCATAATCACTCAGGAGCCCGTCCATGTTGCCCAGCCTGTTTATCTCCCACGGCTCACCGATGCTTGCGCTGGAACCGGGCGCCAGCGGCCCGGCACTGGCGCGACTGGCCGCTGAACTGCCGCGCCCCAAAGCCATCGTCATCGTCTCGGCGCATTGGGAAAGCCACGAGTTGCTGGTTAGCAGCCACCCGCGCCCGGAAACCTGGCACGACTTCGGCGGATTCCCCCGTGCGCTGTTTGAGGTTCAGTACCCGGCACCGGGCAATCCGCCGTTCGCCGCTGAAGTGGCTCAAATGCTGAACGCCAATGACCTGTCAGCGCGGCTCGATCCGCAACGACCGTTCGATCATGGCGTGTGGGTGCCACTGTCACTGATGTATCCGCAGGCGGATATTGCGGTGGTGCAAGTCTCGCTGCCAAGTCGCGGCGGGCCGGCGCTGCAGACACGGGTTGGCCGTGCGCTGGCGAGCCTGCGTGAACAAGCCGTTCTATTGATTGGCTCCGGCAGCATCACTCACAACCTGCGCGAGCTGGACTGGCATGCCGGCCCGGAAAGCATTGAACCGTGGGCACTTGAGTTTCGTGACTGGATGATCGACAAGCTGGCCGCTGACGATGAGACGGCGCTGCATGACTATCGCCAGCAGGCGCCGCATGCCGTGCGTAGCCACCCGAGCGATGAGCATTTGTTGCCGTTGTATTTTGCCCGGGGTGCGGGCGGTGAGTTGAACGTGGCGCATCAGGGTTTCACGATGGGCGCGCTAGGTATGGATATTTATCGTTTCGGCTGACGTTATCGCTGGCAAGCCAGCTGCCATAGGGTTTATGCAGCCCGATGAACAGGCAAAAAAAATCCCCGAACCAGTCGGGGATTTTTTATCTGCGATCAATCAGCCCAAGGGCGGATCAATCTTCGCGGTAGCGACGCAGTTTGAGCTGCTTGCCGGCCACGCGGGTGTCCTTCAGTTTGGTCAGGAGTTTTTCCAGACCTTCTTCCGGCAGTTCGACGAGGCTGAAGCTGTCACGCACCTGGATGCGACCGATCGCTTCACGGGCCAGACCGCCTTCGTTGAGGATGGCGCCCAGCAGGTTTTTCGCAGCGATACCATCACGCGCACCCAGCGCGGTACGGCAACGAGCACGACCTTCGCCCAAAGGCATTGGCGCGCGACGCTCGCGATCACCGCGGTCCGGACGATCGCCGGAACGCTCAGGACGGTCGCCACGCGGTGCATTGTTCGGCACCAGTGGACGTTCCTTCTCGATCGCCGCCAGGTTCAGCGCTTGACCGTTGGTGGCCTTGCGCAGCAGCGCAGCAGCCAGGGCGCGCGGGGTGCAACCGATGTCGGCGGTCAGACGGTCGAGCAGCTCACCGTGAGTCGATTCGGCATCAGCGACCAGCGGCGACAAGCTGTTGGTCAGTTTCTTGATGCGTGCATCGAGAACGGCTTGAGCGTCTGGCAGGCGTACTTCGGCAACTTTCTGACCGGTTACGCGCTCGATCACTTGCAGCATACGGCGCTCACGTGGAGTCACCAGCAGCAGTGCACGACCTTCGCGACCGGCACGGCCGGTACGGCCGATACGGTGTACGTAGGACTCTGGGTCGTACGGCATGTCAACGTTGAACACGTGAGTGATGCGCGGAACGTCAAGACCACGGGCAGCAACGTCGGTCGCGACAACGATGTCCAGACGGCCATCCTTGAGCGAGTCGATAACACGCTCACGCTGGTTCTGGGCGATGTCACCGTTCAACGCGGCGGCTTTGTAGCCTTTGGCGTCGAGGGCGCTGGCCAGGTCCAGGGTCGCTTGCTTGGTGCGCACGAACATGATCAGGGCGTCGAAGTCTTCGACTTCCAGCAGGCTGAGCACGGCCGAGGTTTTCTGGTCAGCGTGAACCAACAGGTGAGCCTGTTCGATCGCGGTGACGGTCTGGGTCTTGGTCTGGATCTTGACGTGTTGCGGATCGCGCAGGTGGCGTTCGGCAATGGCGCGGATCGACTGCGGCAGGGTCGCCGAGAACAATACGGTCTGACGGGTCGCTGGCAGAGCCTTGAAGATGACTTCCAGGTCATCCATGAAGCCCAGCTTCAACATTTCGTCAGCTTCGTCGAGAACCAGATGGTTAACGGTCGACAGGACTTTCTCATCGCGGCGCAGGTGGTCGCACAGACGACCCGGGGTGGCGACAACGATCTGTGCGCCATTACGGATTGCCTTGAGTTGCGGGCCCATCGGCGCGCCGCCGTAAACAGCCACGACGGTAACGCCTGGCATTTGCTTGGCGTAGGTTTCAAAAGCGGTTGCTACTTGCAGCGCCAACTCTCGGGTCGGCGCCAGGATCAGGGCTTGCGGTTCGCGCTTGGCAGGATCGATGCGGTGCAGAATAGGCAGTGCGAACGCGGCGGTTTTACCGGTACCGGTTTGCGCCTGGCCAATCATGTCCTGGCCGGCCATGATGATCGGGATCGATTGCTGCTGAATCGCCGAAGGCTCTTCGTAGCCGGTCGCTGCGACGGCTGCAAGAATATTCGGGTTGAGATTAAAAGCGGCGAATCCGCCGGTTTCCTGGGTCATGGGTCTGCCTCTAAGTGCATCCGCAAAGACCCATGCTCCAAAGCTGCGCATGCCGTGTTGAGACTCAAGAGTCGCCCTGGCAGCTTTGTCGGCGGGGATTTGCGAAAACGAATGAATGGAAAAGAATCGTCAAGGAAGAGCCCGCAGTGCGGACGTGCAGCCGAAGCTGACTTCGGGAAATTGCGCTACCTAAACGCGGCCCGGTTAAAGGCCGGCGCGCACTATACCGGATTTCGCCCGAAAAGGGAGCTTTTTTTATCGACGTAATCCGTGTGTCACCGCCGTGTAATGGGCTTTTGCGGATACTCGCGCGACGGTCTATTTTGCAAAGGCCCGGCCCTGCGGGCGATGACACTTAAACGTTTCACCAAACTGCGGCAAAGCGCCGCGCCTGCGCTCTTCCCGCTTGAGGATTTCGCCATGAATCAGCCCTGCGCCGGCCGCGTCAGCCGTGAACGTCGTGGTCACGTGCACCTGATCGGCCTTGATCGGGCGGCCAAGCGCAACGCCTTCGATCTCGACCTGCTCGACGACCTGAGCCTGGCCTACGGCGAGTTCGAGGCCGACAACGAGGCGCGGGTGGCCGTGGTGTTTGGCCACGGCGAGCATTTCACCAGCGGGCTCGATCTGGTCAATGCCAGCGCGGCGTTGGCCGAAGGCTGGCAGGTTCCGACCGGCGGTTGCGATCCGTGGGGCGTATTCGTCGGGCCACGGGTGAGCAAACCGGTGATTGTCGCCGCTCAGGGTTACTGCCTGACCATTGGCATCGAGCTGATGCTGGCGGCGGATATCAACCTGTGTGCGAGCAATACCCGCTTCGCGCAGATGGAAGTGCAGCGTGGGGTCTTTCCATTTGGCGGGGCGACTTTACGCTTTCAACAGATCGCCGGTTGGGGTAATGCGATGCGCTGGTTGCTCACCGGCGATGAGTTCGATGCCCACGATGCGTTGCATCTGGGACTGGTGCAGGAAGTGATGGCCAGTGAAGACCTGATGCCAAGGGCGATCGAGCTGGCAGAGCGGATTGCCCGGCAGGCGCCGCTCGGAGTGCAGGCGACATTGCTGTCGGCGCGACAGGCGCGCTATGAGGGGGAGACGGCGGCGGCTCAGGCGTTACCGGCGTTGGTAAAGAAGCTGCTCGCCACTGAAGATGCCAGGGAGGGGGTGCGGTCGTTGGTGGAGCGGCGGCCAGGGGTCTTCAAAGGCCTCTGATGAGTGCCCCCCCTGTAGGAGCTGCCGAAGGCTGCGATCTTTTGATCTTGTTTTTTTAAGATCAGAATCAAAAGATCGCAGCCTTCGGCAGCTCCTACAGTGAACGAATCAGCCACTCAGGTTGCTGGCCGAATACAGTTGATCAACGACTGCAACGAATACCCCAACTGCGGCGCCAGCGCTTCGGCCCTTCGCGTCAGCGCCTGCCTGTCCAGCGCCTGGTCGAGGTCCGCCGGGACAATCAGAATCACATTGCCCTCCTTCACCGGCAGCTCCCAGTAGTGCCGGTGATAGAGCCCGCGCAACAACGCCGCGCCCAACGGCTTGCCGTCATCGGTGGCCCACTGGTTGATCACCAGCCAGCCGCCCGGATTCAGGCGCTTTTGACAATCGCCGAGAAAGCTCCAGGCCAGATGCCCGACGCCCGGCCCGACGTCGGTATACAAGTCGACGAAAATCAGATCCGCCGGCTCTGCCGTCGGCAGCAACTCCAGCGCATCACCAACCCGAATGTACAGCCGCGGGTCATCGTCCAGGCCCAGGTATTCAATGGCCAGGCGCGGCACATCCGGACGCAATTCAATGGCCTCGACGTCTTCCAGTGGCAGAAACCTGAGACAAGCCTGGGTCAGCGTGCCAGCACCCAAACCGAGAAACAGCGCGCTCTCCGGCTGCTCGTGGCACAGCGCGCCAATCAACATGGCGCGGGTGTAGTCGTACTCCAGCCAGCTCGGGTCGGCAGTGAACACGCAGCTCTGCTCGATCGCATCGCCGAACTCGAGAAAGCGGTAATCGGCCACTTCCAGCACGCGAATCACGCCGAACTCATCCTGTACTTCGGCGAGCAGATGCTCGACGCGCTCCTCAGTCATTTTGTCTCCTGATGGTCACCGGGCGCGGTGACGCGATGGCACCGCTGTGGTGCCGTGGCAAAGCGGCGATTGTCGGCGATGGGGCGGGAACAGGTCACGCACTAATTGCTGCTAACATGGCGCTCCCCTGCGTATCAAACTTCGAGACCGTGATGAGCCAACCGTGGAGCCCTGACAGCTGGCGCGCCCTGCCGATCCAGCAACAACCGCAATACCCCGACGCTGCCCACCTGCACCAGGTCGAGCAGACCCTGGCCAGCTATCCGCCGCTGGTGTTCGCCGGCGAAGCGCGCGAGCTGCGCCGGCAGTTTGCCGAAGTCACGCAGGGCCGCGCGTTCCTGTTGCAGGGCGGCGATTGCGCGGAAAGCTTCGCCGAATTTTCCGCCGCGAAGATCCGCGACACCTTCAAAGTGTTGCTGCAAATGGCGATCGTCATGACCTTTGCCGCCGGCTGCCCGGTGGTCAAGGTCGGGCGCATGGCCGGCCAGTTCGCCAAGCCGCGTTCGGCCAATGACGAAACCATTGCCGGCGTGACGCTGCCTGCCTATCGCGGCGACATCGTCAACGGCATCGGCTTCAATGAAAAGAGCCGCGTGCCGGATCCGGAGCGTTTGCTGCAGTCCTATCACCAGTCCACCGCGACCCTGAACCTGCTGCGCGCCTTTGCTCAGGGCGGTTTTGCCGACCTGCATCAGGTGCACAAATGGAATCTGGATTTCATCGCCAACTCGGCGCTGGCCGAAAAGTACAGCCACCTCGCTGATCGTATCGATGAAACCCTGGCGTTCATGCGCGCCTGCGGCATGGACAGCTCGCCGCAACTGCGCGAAACCAGTTTCTTCACCGCCCACGAAGCGTTGCTGCTGAACTACGAAGAAGCCTTCGTGCGCCGCGACAGCCTGACCAACGATTACTACGATTGCTCGGCGCACATGCTGTGGATCGGCGACCGCACCCGCCAGCTCGACGGCGCGCATGTCGAATTCTTGCGCGGGGTGAACAACCCGATCGGCGTCAAGGTCGGCCCGAGCATGAACCCCGATGACCTGATTCGCCTGATCGACGTGCTCAACCCGGACAACGATCCTGGCCGCTTGAACCTGATTGCGCGGATGGGTGCGAACAAGGTCGGCGATCACTTGCCGGCGCTGATCCGCGCGGTGCAGCGTGAAGGCAAACAAGTTCTCTGGAGCTGCGATCCGATGCACGGCAACACCATCAAGGCCAGTAGCGGCCACAAGACCCGCGACTTTGCGCAGATCCTTGGTGAAGTGAAGCAGTTCTTTCAGGTGCACGAAGCGGAAGGCAGCTATGCCGGCGGCATTCACATCGAGATGACCGGACAGAACGTCACCGAGTGCATCGGCGGCGCACGGCCGATTACCGAGGATGGCTTGTCCGATCGCTATCACACCCACTGCGACCCACGGATGAATGCTGACCAGTCGCTGGAATTGGCGTTTTTGATTGCCGAAACGTTGAAGCAGGTCCGGCGCTAGACCGCACCCCGTGTAGGAGCTGCCGAAGGCTGCGATCTTTTGATCTTCAAAACAAGATCAAAAGATCGCAGCCTTCGGCAGCTCCTACAGGGTGCCGGCGCCATCCACTTGCGCCAATGCCAGCCTCAGCCGAGCCGCACTCTCGCGCTGACAATTCAACTGCACCCGGGCCATTCCGAGCCACTGCGCCATCCGCTGCAGGTTCGCGGCCAGCGCCAGCATGCCCTCCTCGTCCAGCCCGGCTTCTTCCTCGTGCACCGCATGCACCGCCAACTGCCCCGCCGCTCGCTCGCCGCGCAGATCGACTCGCGCGGCGATCCGTTCGTTGTGCAAAAACGGCAGCACGTAATAGCCGTAAACCCGCTTGGGCTGCGGTGTGTAAATCTCCAGGCGATAGCGGAAATCGAACAGCCGCTCGGTGCGGCTGCGTTCCCAGATCAACGAGTCGAACGGCGACAACAGCGCACTGGCAGTAACCCTGCGCGGCACTTTGGGCTCCGGCAGGCAATAAGCGATCTGCCGCCAATCGCCGACTTCGCACATCTGCAACTGCCCCGCCTCGACCAGTTCAGCCAGACGCGGCCGCGCATCCGCCGGGCTCAAGCGGAAATAATCGCGCAGGTCTTTTTCCGTGCCGACGCCCAATGCCCCCGCCGCATGCAGCAACAGGCCGCGTTGCGCCTCGGCCTCATCCGGCATCGGCTGCTGCAGGATCGCCGCGGGTATCACCCGCTCCGGTAAATCGTACAAACGCTCAAACCCGCGTCGCCCGGCCACGGTCACTTCACCGGCAGCGAACAACCATTCCAGCGCAAGCTTTTCCGCACTCCAGTCCCACCACGGCCCAGCCTTGTCTTCGCGAGTCGACAGACTGCCGGCGCCCAAGGCGCCCTGCTGTTCGACCGATGCCAGCACGCGGCGAATCGTCTCTCGCTGTTCGCGACCGAACTTCGCCAATTGCTGATAGATGCCCTCGCCGCGTCTGGCCCGCTGCATGCGCCAGCCCAGCAACGGATACATCGACAGCGGCAACAACGAAGCTTCATGGCCCCAGTATTCGAACAACGTGCGCCGGCGCCCCGAACTCCAGGCAGCCTGGTCGAGCAAGTCGAAAGAATAGGAACCGAGACGGGAAAAAAGCGGCAGGTAGTGCGAGCGCACCACGGCATTGACGGAATCGATTTGCAGCAGGCCCAGCCGTTCGATCAGCCGGTTGAGATGGTTGGCGGTAACGGTTGGCGGCTGGCGCCCGTTGAACCCTTGGGCAGCCAGCGCCAGACGTCGCGCCTGTTTGAGGGAAAAGGACACTGTCGCGGGCATTTATTCCTCCATGTCTGCTCGCAACCTACCTCACCTGAAAGGGGTTTGTGTAGCAATAGCCTCATCATTTATGCATCGGGTCGTCCCAGAACGGCCGCACGGTTTCATGTTCGACATCGGCGCGGCTGATGCCGATGTCCTTCAACGCCTCGTCGCTGAGGCCGGCGAGCATTTCCCGTTCACGGTGCAGTTCGTACCAACGACTGAATTTGTGCAGCAGATCGGACACGATATGGCCGTGGCCCGACAGCTGTTCTTCGTTCACATACTCTCTTTGACCTTTCATCGTCTTGCCTCCTTTTGTGGATGGCTCAAGTCTCGTCCCGGCGCTAAGATCAATCCAACGAATGTTTCTGATGGCATGCATCACGGAGATTCATCAATTGTCCGCCTACCCCAGTATCGATACCGATGTCCTGCGTACCTTCGTTGCGATCGCCGACCAGGGTGGTTTCACCCGTGCCGGCGAGATGGTCAACCGCACTCAGTCGGCGGTGAGCATGCAGATGAAACGCCTGGAAGAAGACGTGTTGCAGCGCCAGTTGTTCGAGCGCGATGGCCGTCAGGTGCGACTGACCGCTGAAGGCCAGGTGTTGCTCGGCTATGCGCGGCGCATTCTCAAACTGCACAGTGAGGTGTTCAATACCTTGCGTGAGCCGCACATGGTCGGCACCGTGCGCATCGGCACGCCGGATGATTATGTGATGCGCTTTCTGCCGGGGATCCTGTCGCGGTTTGCGCAGTTTTATCCGCTGATCCAGATCGAAGTGCATTGCGAGTCGAGCAAACAGTTGCTGCAGCGCACCGATCTGGACTTGTCGATCGTCACCCGTGAACCGGGCAACGAGATCGGCCAGTTGCTGCGCAAGGAGCGCTTTGTGTGGGCCGAGGCGCAGAATTTCAGTGCCCACGAGCAGACGCCGTTACCCCTGGCGATGTTCAACAGCGACTGCTTCTGCCGCTTGTGGGCGTGCAATGCGCTGGACGCGATGGGCCGCGATTACCGCATCGCCTACAACAGCAGCAGCCTGTCGGCGCTGATGGCCGTGGTCAGCGCGGGGCTGGCGATCACCGCGCAACTGGAGAGCCTGATCACTCCGGACATGCGCATTCTTGGCACCGCCGAAGACCTGCCGTTGCTGCCCGAGGCCAGCATCATGCTGATCCGCAACCTGAACAACCCGTCGCCGATCACTGAATGCCTGGCCGAGCACATCGTCGAGGGCTTCAAACTTTAAACGCGAGCATCACCGCACACAGCACGAGGAAGCCGCAGAACAGCCCACGCAGGAGTTTTTCCGGCATCGCGTGGGCAACTTTCACGCCCCAACTGATGCTGGCCAGACCGCCAAGCGCCAGCGGCAAGCCGATCATCCAGTCGACTTCGTGGTGTACCGCATAAGTCACCAGCGTCACGCCGGTACTCGGCAGGGCCAGCGCCAGGGACAAGCCCTGAGCGACCACTTGGGTAGTGCCGAACAGGCTGGTCAGCACCGGCGTGGCGACCACTGCGCCCCCCACGCCGAACAAGCCGCCCATGGTTCCTGACGCCGCGCCGAGCACGCCCAGCCATGGCCACGAATGGCGCATTTGGGCGGTCGGTGCTGGCCGCGGGCCGAACATTTTCAGCAGGTTGTACGCCGACAGCGCCACCAGAAAGGCGACAAACCCGATGCGCATGGTTTGCGCATCGATGCCCACCGCCCAGATCGAGCCGAGCCAGGCGAAGCAAAAACCCATCACCGCCAGCGGCAGCGCATGGCGCAACTCGATGCGATTGCGCTGGTGATAACGCCACAGCGCCAGCATCACGTTGGGCACCACCATCACCAGCGCCGTGCCTTGGGCGATCTGCTGATCGAGGCCGAACCAAACGCCGAGCAAAGGAATCGCAATCAAGCCACCGCCGATGCCAAAGATCCCGCCCAAGGTGCCAAGGGCAGCGCCGAACAACAGGTACAACAGAAAATCCATCACAACGGTAATCCTCTAACGACAGGCGGCCAATGCTACGCACTCGCGCCTAGCGGGGAAACGCACAGCAACGCACAATGGCTTTGCCGATCCTGCACAAGCGTGTTTTCTCATGAATCCCAATCAATTGACCGATCAGCTCGGCCTGTTTCTCGATGTACTGGAGAGTGGCAGTTTCTCAGCCGCGTCACGCCGCCATCCGCTGACCCCTTCCGCCGTGGCCCGGCGCATCGACAGCCTGGAAAGTGCCGTCGGCAGTCAGCTGTTCGTGCGCAGTACCCACGCGGTCCTGCCGACGTCGGCCGGTCTGGCGTTTGCCGAACGGGCGCGGCGGATCATCGCCGAGTTGCAACTGGCACGTGCCGAAGCCGTTTCATTAAGCAGCGCGCCGGAAGGACTGATCCGCATCGATGCGCCTGCAGCCTTCGGGAGGCGGCATCTGGCGCCGGTAATTGCCGATTTTCTCCTTCTGTACCCGGGACTGGATGTGCAGATGCATCTGATCGACAGCTTCAGCGACATGGCCGGCACCAGTCTGGGCAAAGTCGATCTGGTGTTGCGTACGGGGCAGTTGGCTGACTCGCGCCTGGTCGCCACGCCATTGGCGAGCATGGTACGCGTCGCCTGCGCCAGCCCTGACTACCTCAAGCAGCGCGGCGTGCCCGAGCATCCGGCGCAGTTGAGTGACCACGACGGGCTCGACTGGGAAGGCCTTGCGCCGCCCTTTGCCTGGAAATTCGAAGTGGACGGGCAAATGCAACTGCACCGGCCATCCCGCGTGCGCCTGAGCGCCAACAATGCCGAAGCGCTTGCGTGTGGCGCGGCGGCGGGTCTGGGCGTCGCACACCTGCCGACCTGGCTGGCCAGCGAATACCTGCTGCGAGGGGAGCTGGTGCCGTTGTTCTGCGAAAATGGCCTGCCGCCACCGGAGTCCACCGGTATTTACGCGCTGCGCATGGAACAGCAGATTCATTCGCGCAGTCGTTTGTTGCTGGAATATCTGAAAACCCGTTTCAGCCCGGTGCCGCCGTGGGATCTGGCATTGCAGCGGCAATTCGCCCGGCACTGACGTCGGGCATATTTATCTGGCGCCTTAAAGATTCGAGCGCTAGATTAAAAAACGATCAACGATCAAGGCTTTGACAATGACTTGCGAACGCGACAACTGCGACGACCTTCTGCTCGATAATCAGGCGTGCTTCGCCCTGCACTCGACTTCGCTAATGATGACCAAGGTCTACAAGCCGCTGTTGCAGGCGCTGGGCCTGACCTATCCGCAGTATCTGGCGATGATGGTGCTGTGGGAGAAAGATGGCTTGACCGTCGGAGAAATCAGCGCACGCCTGCTGACCGATCCCGGATCGCTGACGCCGTTGCTCAAACGCCTGGAGGCCGAAGGCCTGCTCAGCCGTACCCGCAGCCGCGAAGATGAACGCGTAGTGATCGTCGAACTGACTGCAGCGGGCCGAGCCCTGCGCGACAAGGCGCAAACCGTGCCGCAGTGCCTTCTTGGGGCGAGTGGCTTCACCCTCGAACGTTTGCAGAAGTTGCAGGCCGAGCTGCAAGCGCTGCGAGGGCATCTGCAAGACAGCCTGAATTAAGCCCTGCCACATTCCCTGTTGGAGCGGGCTTGGGCGCGAAAGCGATTGATCAGTCAGAGCGAGCGTTGGCTGACAGGACGCCTTCGCGAGCAAGCCCGCTCCCACACTGAGTCCAGCGCCAACAAATATTTTTCGCCACGGTACTTCCCCCGCCAAACGCTCTAGATCAAGCCTTACGACCCTCTCTCATGCCTCGCCTTTGAGCCAAACGCCACTTTTTCTGTAAATTTATCTTGCGCGCTAAACATTAGCGCTATACATTCTCTTCACACCTACTTAGCGCGCAAACAATTAGCGCACTACAACACCACCGATGAGGCTCACACCATGCAAACTCTCTACACCGCAATCGCAACTTCCACTGGCGGCCGTGACGGTCGTGCGATCTCCAGCGACAACGTACTCGACGTCAAACTGGCCACCCCGAAAGAACTCGGCGGTGCTGGCGGTGCGGCGACCAACCCTGAGCAACTGTTCGCTGCCGGTTACTCGGCCTGCTTCATCGGCGCACTGAAATTCGTCGCCAGCCAGACCAAGCGCAAGATTCCTGACGACGCGTCAATCACCGCCCATGTCGGCATCGGTCAGATCCCTGGCGGTTTCGGTCTGGACATCGATTTGCACATCAGCCTGCCGGGCCTGGAACAAGCCGACGCGCAGTCGCTGGTCGACGCCGCTCACCAGGTCTGCCCGTACTCCAACGCCACCCGTGGCAACGTCGATGTCCGTCTGCACGTCACCGTGTAATCACTCAAGCCCCCGGCCCGAACAAGGAAATTGAACATGAACACTTTCAGCAAAGTCTTGACCGGTACCCTTCTCGCCCTGTCGGTGCACAGCGCTTTTGCCGGTGATGTCGAACACAACACCCAGGCATTCCTCGATGCGCTGAACTCAGACAGCGGCAAGCCGATCGAGCAGCTGTCGCCCAAGGATGCCCGCGCCGTGCTGGTCGGCGCGCAGTCCGGGGTCAAGTTGACGCTGCCGAAAGCCGATGTCAGCGAGAAGACCATCCAGGTCGATGGTCAACCGCTGAGCCTGACCATCGTCCGGCCGGCCGGGGTCAAGGGTGAGCTGCCGGTGTTCATGTTCTTCCACGGCGGCGGCTGGGTGCTGGGGGATTTCCCCACTCACGAACGTCTGGTGCGCGATCTGGTGGTCGGTTCGGGGGCGGCGGCGGTGTTTGTCAATTACACCCCTTCGCCGGAAGCGCATTATCCGGTGGCGATCAACCAAGCCTACGCCGCAACCAAATGGGTGGCGGAACACGGCAAAGAGATCAATGTCGACGGCAAGCGCCTGGCCGTGGCCGGCAACAGCGTCGGCGGCAACATGGCCGCAGTGGTTGCGCTGATGGCCAAGGACAAAGGCACCCCGGCAATCAAATTCCAGGCGCTGCTGTGGCCGGTGACTGATGCCAACTTCGACACCGGTTCGTACGACCAGTACGCCGAAGGGCACTTCCTCACTCGCAACATGATGAAGTGGTTCTGGGACAACTACACCACCGACGCCAAACAGCGCAACGAGATCTACGCCTCGCCGCTGCGCGCCACCACCGCGCAACTCAAAGGCTTGCCGCCTGCACTGGTGCAGACTGCCAGTGCCGACGTGTTGCGTGATGAAGGCGAAGCTTATGCACGCAAACTCGACGAAGCCGGCGTGCCGGTGACGTCGGTGCGTTACAACGGCATGATCCACGATTACGGTTTGCTTAATGTGGTCAGCCAGGTTCCGGCGGTGCGTTCGGCGATGTTGCAGGCTGCGCAAGAGCTCAAGGAACACCTGAAATAAATACCCCATCCGAGTGTTTGCAACAGGCATAAAAAAACCCGACTCAATGGTCGGGTTTTTTCTTTGCGCAAAAAGCAGTGCTTATTTCGCACGGCCTTTGTAGGAACCGCCTTCGCGGGTATCGATCTCGATCATGTCGCCGATTTCGATGAAGTCGGCAACCGACAGTTCGGTACCGTTCTTCAGTTTGGCAGGCTTCATTACCTTGCCGGAAGTGTCACCGCGAGCGGAGCCTTCGGTGTAGTCAACCTGACGCACGATAGTGGTCGGCAGCTCTACGGAAACCAGACGGCCTTCGAAGAATACGGCTTCGCAGACGTCGGTCATGCCTTCTTCAACGAACGGCAGAACGGCTTCGATGTCGTCAGCGTTCAGTTCGTACATGGTGTAGTCAGTGGTGTCCATGAACGTGTAAGTGTCACCGCTGATGAACGACAGGGTGGCTTCTTTACGATCCAGGATCACGTCGTCCAGTTTGTCGTCCGCACCGTAAACGGTTTCGGTCTTGTAACCGGTCAGCAGGTTCTTCAGCTTGGTCTTCATGATCGCGCTGTTACGGCCCGACTTGGTGAATTCAGCTTTCTGAACCAGCCAAGGATCGTTGTCGATACGGATCACGGTACCGGGTTTGAGTTCTTTACCAGTTTTCATTGCGAATATCCGAATTTGGATGGGATTTACAAAAATCTAGGCCGCGTATCATATCCAATTTACATAAAACTGTACCAGCGCCGTGGCAAGATCGGCCTGCAAGGCCTGTTCCAGACACCATGCTTGCGCGTTTTCCTCAAGCTCAGGCCAATGATTTCGCACCGCCAGCCAGTGCTCGCCGATTGGTTGCCCGGCGCTCCACGCTCGCCACAGACCGTTCATCGCCTGCGCCGCAGCGGGCGAAAGGCCGTGAGTATAGAGCGCAAGAAAAGCATCGAGCTTGTCCAGATGGATATCGTCGTCCTGCTGATAAATGTGCCAGAGCATTGGCCGCCCGGCCCATTGCGCGCGCACGAATGAGTCCTCGCCACGCACTGCGTTGAAATCGCAGCACCACAGCAGCTGATCATATTGGTCCTGACGGACGAACGGCAGTACTTGCACGGTCAGTGAATCGCGCACATGAATCGCGCCCACCGGCAGAAATTCCGCACCCAGCCAGCGCGCCACATCGCCCAGAATCCGCCCTTCCGGCACCAGCAGGTGGGTGCGTTGCGGGTCAGCCGCCAGCACATCCAGCCAACTGGCCAGCCCGGCATTTTCATAAGCAAACAGGGAGATTAATTGCGCGTCGGACGCGGGATCGATGCCCAAGCCTTGCAGGAAATGTCGCTGCGCCGACCCATCCCGCTGAAACTGCCGACGCTGTTCGAGCAGTCCGCGCTCACGTAGCAGGCCACCGGTGCCCGGCTTGAAGCCTGGGAAAAAGAAGAATTTTTGCACCGATTTGTATTTCACCGACGGCAAGCCGTGACAGCCGGTGACCCAGTCTTCGGCGCTGAGATAATCGAGGTTGAGCCACAGCGGCTGTGTCTGCCGTGCGGCCATGCTGTCCATGTAGTCAGCGGGCAACTGACAGGCGAAGGCGGCGATGACGACATCGGCAGCGTCGGCGTGCCGCCATTCGCTCGGCCACTGACGCACCTCGACACCCTGTTGCCACTGCTGTGCAAGATTGATGTCGATCTGCGGGCAGATGCGCTCGAATGCGCGCAGGTCATCCACCCACAGACGCACCGGCAAGGCATGTTCGGCCACCAGTTGCCGGGCCAGACGCCAGGTCACGCCGATGTCGCCGAAGTTATCGACCACGGTACAAAAAATATCCCAGCGGGGTTTCGCTTCAGCCATGCCTTTCTCCCGTTGGCAAAAAACCTCGATTGTCCGCATAAATGCCTTCGTGCAGAAGAGCCGACGGCGATTAATCTTCGTGCGACAATCGCCGCTTGCCCGTAACCATCCGCCAGGAGGCCGCCATGCCCTACCGCCCGAATCCGCGTCGTCCCTTGCCTGTTCAGCTTAGCGCGCTGCAGCTGACCGGCAGCATTGCGCTCGGCCTGTGGCTGGGTTTCCTCGCCATTGCGCTGACCTGCTGGCTGCTTTCGCGCTTCATCTTCCCCGAGCAACTGGCGCCCGTCGCGCAAGCGGTGCAGCAATTGGCCAAGCCGCCAGCAGCCGTCGAGCCACAGCCGGACATTGCGCCGCCAGCAACGCCGATGTTCCAGCAGTACGAAGAAAACCTGCGCAAGAATGAACAGCAGGCTCGACTGGATCAGGCGCGCGCCAACTCGCGCAATGCGTCGAACCCCAAATGCCAGTTCTGGCTGCAACAGGACCAGACCGCGCCGACCGAAAAGAGCCGCGCCAACGTTTTGCAATTCTGCGATTGATCATGAACAAACACAGCGTCCACCAATTGATTCTCGACAAGCTGCGCATCGACCTCGACATCGCCGAGCGCGCCGCGCAAACCGCTTACGAAACCGCGACCCACGAAGAAAACATCGCCGAAAACAAATACGACACGCTGGGGCTGGAGGCGTCGTATCTGGCGGCGGGTCAGGCGAAGCGGGTTGAGGAGATCCGTCATTCACTGGCGCTGTGCCAGAACCTGACGTTGCGTGCCTACGATGAAAATCGCGGCATCGAAGTCGGCGCCCTGCTCGGCCTGGAAGATGAAAAGGGCCGTGAGCAATGGCTGTTTCTGGCGCCGGACGCGGCGGGCCTGAAAATCGAATTGGTGGGTCAGCCGATCACCGTCATCACCCCCCGCTCGCCACTGGGCAAAAGCCTGCTGGGCAAGTTCGAGGGTGATGAGGTGGAGATTCTGGTGGCGGGCACCCGGCAACAGTTTGCTGTCACCGAGGTGCTCTGAAGCGGGTGCTTAGTGAACGGGCAGTTCGACGCCGTCGAACAGCTCTTCCAGCTCTTGCTTGTTGTGGCATTGAATAGCCTTGGCCATGACTTCACGGGTCAGGTGCGGCGCGAATTTCTCGATGAAGTCGCACATGAAGCCACGCAGGAAAGTGCCGCGACGGAAACCGATCTTGGTGATGCTCGACTCGAACAGCTCGCTGGCATCCAGCACCACCAGATCGTTATCGAGCTTGGTATCGACGGCCATCTTAGCCACGATGCCTACGCCCAGACCCAGACGCACGTAGGTTTTGATCACGTCGGCGTCAGCAGCGGTGAACACCACTTTCGGCGTCAGGCCACGATGGCTGAAGGCTTCGTCGAGCTTGGAACGGCCGGTGAAACCGAACACGTAAGTAACAATCGGATATTCGGCCAGCGCTTCGAGAGTCAGCTTCGGCAGCTTGGTCAGCGGGTGGCCGTGGGGTACGACCACGCAGCGGTTCCAGCGGTAGCACGGCATCATCACCAGATCGCCGAACAGCTCCAGCGCTTCAGTGGCAATGGCGAAATCGACGGTGCCGTCAGCGGCCATTTCGGCGATCTGCATCGGCGAGCCCTGATGCATGTGCAGGGCCACGTCCGGGTATTGCTTGATGAAATTGCTGATCACCGGCGGCAGCGCATAACGCGCCTGGGTGTGGGTGGTGGCGATCGACAGGGTGCCCTTTTTCTCGTTGGAGAATTCCTGGGCAATCTGCTTGATGCTTTCGACTTTGCGCAGGATCTCGCCAGCGGTGGTGATGATGCGCTCGCCGGCCGGGGTGACGCGGGTCAGGTGCTTGCCGCTGCGGGCGAAGACTTCGACGCCCAGCTCGTCTTCCAGCAGGCGGATCTGCTTACTGATGCCCGGTTGCGAGGTGTACAGGCTTTGAGCGGTAGCGGAAACGTTGAGGTCGTGGTGCGCCACTTCCCAGATGTAGCGCAGTTGTTGAAGCTTCATATCAATCCCTCAAAGCAGGTAGACGCCACGGGCATCAGCGACGGTATATAACTATATTAATGGTTCGAAGAATAAATCTAGAACTTTTTTATCAAAACGCCATTATTCCTGCTTCAGTGATCCTCACGCCGCCGGCGTTCCATCAGCGGCACCAGATACACCGGCACTTTGGCCAGTTGCAGCACCCGCGCCGCCGTGCGCCCCAACGGCGTTTCTGCGCCGACACCGTGGCTGTGACTGCCGACGATCAACAGATCGACCGAGAGCTTGTGCACCTGATCGAGAATCACCTGCGACGGATCGCCCTGCAGCACGCGCACTGCGCGAATGCGCTGCAGATCCTGTTCGCCGTCGTCTCCCAGTTCTTCGCGAAAGCTGTCAAGCACCCGTTGTTCGATATTGGCGATGACTGTTTTCAGACCCTGACTATGGAATTCGTTCAATGCCTGTTCGTCGAGATAGCTCTGCAGCACCGACTCGGCGAACAGGCCCATCGGTTCCACCGCGTGCACTACATACAGATCGGCATTGAAGGTGCGCGCCAATGCCAAGGCATGCTGCATCACGAACGGTGCGTACAGACCGAGGTCGGTGGCATACAGCATTGAGCGAATCATGGGGCCTCCTCGCGAGCCAACGATGGCGGAGATTGATTCAGCTTAGCAGTGCCTTGGCGAGTACGACGTGCGACGCAACGTCCTGAATGAAAAGGCTCTAGATCAATGGTTCGTTGCTGATGCCATGGGGCACGTGGCCGGTGGCGACCACTTCGCGAGCCAGCTCGCAATGGCCGGTCTGGTCATCGAAGAACACGTCGGCGGCGAACGCTTCGAGGAACGCCGATTTGGTCAGGCCACCGAGAAACAGCGACTCATCGAGACGAATATCCCATTCCCGCAACGTACGAATCACCCGCTCATGGGCCGGCGCCGAACGCGCGGTCACCAGCGCCGTGCGGATCGGGCAATCATCCTCGGGAAACTCGCGCTGCAACAGATTGAGCGCTGCCAGAAAGCCCTTGAACGGCCCGCCGCGCAACGGCTCGCGTGCCGATTCGCGTTCCTTGGCCTGGAACGCTTCCAGCCCTCCAGACTGATAGACGCGCTCCGACTCGTCGGAAAAAATCACTGCGTCACCGTCGAAGGCAATGCGCAATTCGTCGCTGGCTGCGCGACTGGCGCCACCGGAGAGAATCGTTGCAGCAGCGAACCCGGCGTCCAGCGCCGCGCGCACGTCTTCGGCGTGGGTCGAGAGAAACAGGTCGCAGCCAAACGCTTTCAGATAAGGATACGGACTGCGCCCACCGACGAACGCCGCACGAGAAATCGCCAGACCATAATGATGAATCGAGTTGAACACGCGCAGCCCGGTGTCAGCACTGTTACGCGAAACCAGAATCACCTCGACCCGCGCGCGGCCGAGACGACTGTTAAGACTCAGGAGTTTTTCCACCAGCGGGAACGCATCGCCCGGCGCGAGAATTTCGTCCTCGTGCTCGATCTGATACTGCCGATAGGCTTCGACGCCGCTCGACAGGTAGACCTTGTGGCTTTCGCTCAGGTCGAACAAGGCGCGCGAGGAAATCGCCAGCACCAGTTTGTCATCGATGTTATTGGCCATGCTGCCCCCAAGCCTGCGACTCAAATATTGCGTCGGTCGATAAAGCCCAAATGGCGATACAACGCCTCGATACGCGGCAATTCGCAGCCTGCCGCTTTTGCCGCCGCCAGTGGGCGGGCGTAGATCGCCTCCAGCTCCAGCGGGCGCTTGTGTGAAAAGTCGTGGTACATGCTCGGCCAGTAATCGGGCATTTTTTCCGTCATGGTGAACAGGTACTCGGCATAGCCGGGCGGGATCTCGTAGCCGCACGCCTTGGCGCCCTGCACCACTTCGGCCATCAACGCTTGAATCGACAAGCGGCTGTCGACATCTTTCATCAGCGCTTCAGTACCTGCGCCGAGCAGCACTGAAAGTCCGTTATAAGGGATATTCCACACCAGTTTCTGCCAGCGCGCCTGATGCAGATTGCTCATTGCCTGAGAATCGATGCCGGCGGCGCGAAACAGCCCGGCGCCCTCCTCGACAATCGCCATGCGCGCCACTTCATCGATAGCCGGACCGCTGTGATAACCGACGTTCACCGCACCAAGTGCCTGATGGGTAATCTGCCCCGGACCTTCGCGGTGCACGCAGATCAGGCACAGACCGCCGAGCAGATGCAGCGAATCGGGCAACAGCGGCCGCAAGCTGTCTTCGACATTCAGACCGTTCTGCAGCAACAGCACTTTTGCGTCGGGTTGGGCGGCCTGCATGATCGCCGGCGCCAGATCGGCGTTGCTGGTGGACTTCGTGCCGACCAGCAGCCAGTCACAGCGCGGCATGTCTTCGGCGGCGCAATAGGCATTGGCCGGATTGAGTGTCATCGAGCCGTGCACCGCACTGTTGATCTGCAAGCCTCGTTCAGCCACCGCCGAGAATTCGCTGCGCAACAAGAAGTGCACATCGAAACCGGCGCGCGTCAGCATCACCCCGTAAAACCCACCGATTGCACCGGTACCGATAATCCCCACCACCGGTTTGCTGACTGTCTCGCTCATGGCAACTCCTCTGCAATTCGACCCAGCGCCTGTGCCACTGCCTGATCAAGTTCATCAACTGTCAGACGAGCGTGCACCGCGCCAAAGAACTCGCCGTCGCGCACCACAAACAGCGCCGGCAAATGAAACACCTGATAACGCTCGACCAGGCCGCCATTGTCGCCGGCGTCGATCCAGCACAGCCGGTCGAGCGCCAGCGGCATGCCCGGCAAGACCTCGCGGGCATAACGACAACTGGCGCAGCCGACGCTGGTGAAAATCACCAGGGAAACCCCGCGCATCGCCAGCAGCCGCTGGTCGGCGTCGAAGTCGGTCAGCTCGGATTCGACCACTATACTGGGAGAAACAATGTCAGATGGCCGACACAGGGAGTCTGTGCTCATGGGACGTTTCATTCCTCATCCGGACGAAGTGCCGGTTGAATTGACGTTGCTCAAGCCTGAATGCATTTCCAGACAACAGCTGCACACTATCAGCCTCGGCGGCATCGCTTGCAATTACCACCGCGCCTGGCGCCACGGTACTGCGCTGCAAGTGCGCATGCCGACGTTGAATGCCGACTTCTGTTGTCCGGGCTATGTGGCCTGGTGTCTGCGGCGTAAAAAGGGCTATCTGGTGGGCATCGCTTTCACTGACGAACAGACCCTGTTCAGCGCGCGAATGGGTGAGCAGGTGTGCCAGATCGAACGCTATTGGCGCATGCAGGACAGCCACGATGACCTGCAGGATATTCAGGCGCTGGCCCTGCAATGGGTCGAGGATCACGCCGAAGAGTTCTCCCATGACAACCTGCGCAACGCTTTTGCGCAGCCAGCGCTGGACTAAAGCACGGTTTGCCCATTGTCGAGCCGCGTCTGACGCGCTAAGGTTCGGCTCCCCCGACGCGCTAAATCTGCTGTGCTCCGCCGCGCGGGGATCGCTGGCGGCCGGCACCCGTGACCTGACGAGTAAACGATGGCTGATTTACCGATCAACGACCTAAACGTCGCCTCTAACGAGACCCTGATCACTCCCGATCAGCTCAAGCGTGATATCCCCCTGAGCGACGCCGCCCTGCGCACCGTCACCAAGGGCCGCGAAGTCATTCGCAATATTCTCGATGGCACCGACCACCGTCTGTTCGTCGTGATCGGCCCGTGCTCGATCCACGACATCAAGGCTGCCCACGAATACGCCGATCGCCTCAAGCTGCTGGCTGAGGAAGTCTCCGATACCTTGTATCTGGTCATGCGCGTGTACTTCGAGAAGCCGCGTACCACCGTCGGCTGGAAAGGCCTGATCAACGATCCGTACCTGGACGACTCGTTCAAGATTCAGGACGGCCTGCATATCGGTCGTCAGTTGCTGCTGGATCTGGCTGAAAAAGGCCTGCCAACCGCCACCGAAGCCCTTGACCCGATCTCCCCGCAGTATCTGCAGGATCTGATCAGCTGGTCGGCCATCGGCGCGCGCACCACCGAATCGCAGACTCACCGCGAAATGGCTTCCGGCCTGTCTTCGGCCGTCGGCTTCAAGAACGGCACGGATGGCGGCCTGACCGTGGCGATCAACGCCCTGCAGTCAGTGTCGAGCCCGCACCGCTTCCTCGGTATCAACCAGGAGGGTGGCGTGTCGATCGTCACCACCAAAGGTAATGCCTACGGTCACGTGGTGCTGCGCGGCGGTAACGGCAAGCCGAACTATGATTCGGTCAGCGTCGCCCTCTGCGAGCAGGCGCTGAACAAGGCGAAGATCAAGCCGAACATCATGGTCGACTGCAGCCACGCCAACTCCAACAAGGACCCGGCCCTGCAACCGCTGGTCATGGAGAACGTCGCCAACCAGATCCTCGAAGGCAACCATTCAATCATCGGCCTGATGGTTGAAAGCCACTTGAACTGGGGCTGCCAGGCGATTCCAAAAGACCTCGCCGACCTGCAATATGGCGTGTCGATCACCGATGCCTGCATCGATTGGTCCGCTACCGAAAACACCTTGCGCAGCATGCACGCCAAGCTCAAGGACGTGTTGCCGAAACGTCAACGCACGTAAGCTGCGTTCTGCAGGCATAAAAAAACGCCGGACAGTGTCCGGCGTTTTTGTGTGTACGGTTCAGATTTTGGCGGCGCGGCGCTGATGGCGTTCCATATAGCGCTCAACGTACGAGCAGGACGGAATCACCGTATAGCCCATTTCTTCGGCGTATTGCAGCGCGCGTTCAGTCAACGCTGCGGCAATGCCACGGCCACGCAGGGCGTTGGGCACGAAGGTGCGATAGATATCCAGGGTCTGCTTGCCCAGATCCATGTAGGTCAGGTAAGCACGATGACCGTCCACAGTGGTCTCGAATTGATGACCAGCCTGGTCATGGTGGATGGACAACGCCTCGCTCATCACTACTCCTCGCGGGTCTTGAATTGTGACCCCTACCTTACCGATGTTTTCCCGGCGAAGGAACATCTACGCCACCCCGTGCCTGATGGACACCGAGAAGAGCCACACCGATCTCGCGCAACCTGACACCTGCTGAATAGTAGGCACCATTGGCGCAAATGCTCAAGGTACGCTCGTCATCGGACGGTTTGTGCACAAGGACTTCGATGCTCGCAGGTTGGGCCGCAAGACGCTCTTCGCGTGCCGTTTGCCTGAACATTGCCGGAATGTTGAGACTTAAGACGTGCAACCTTTTTTAAAGTCACCTGAGCATCAACAAAGATACGCGAAGCGCTTCGCAGAACCTGAACAAAAGTGTGGACGAATTCATTTAGAAAGACTTTACCTAAAGTCGCAAAAACAGCAGCCAAGCGTGGGAACTTTTTCCGTTTGAGTCGCTCACGCCGGGGCTTGCAGCTGGATATTTTTTATACAGCGCAGTTAAAAGTTGCTCGAAAAAGAATCAACGCCTACAATTTTTTTTGCTTCTTGCGCTACGTCAGTTTACTTACTACAAGTAATGGGTAGTATGTACGCCGGCTATTTCCTCAATCGTGAGGAGACAGCCACTTAATTTGAAAGTCCTTGAAGGGGAACACGATGAACAACGTTCTGAAATTCTCTGCTCTGGCTCTGGCCGCAGTTCTGGCTACCGGTTGCAGCAGCGCATCGAAAGAAACCGAAGCACGTCTGACCGCTACTGAAGACGCAGCTGCTCGCTCCCAGGCTCGTGCAGACGAAGCTTACCGTAAAGCTGATGAAGCTCTGGCTGCTGCTCAAAAAGCACAACAGACTGCTGACGAAGCTAACGAGCGTGCTCTGCGCATGCTGGAAAAAGCTAGCCGCAAGTAATAATCCCTCGGGATTGTTATCGAGCCGATCCGGTTTTCCGGATCGGCTTTTTTGTGCCCGGCATTTGTCTCCAGGCAATAAAAAACCCGCCGGCGCTGCACGCCTCGGCGGGTTTTTCATTCAACGCTGTTATTGCAGATCGATCGGTGCACTGCTGACCATCGGCGCCGAGGTATTCGGCACGGCGATCTCTACCGGCAGACCGTCTTCGGCCGCGACCACATCACGCACCACATCCCAGTTCATGCGCAGGTTGCTGGTGATGTCTTCACGCTTGAGCATCGCGTTGATCACCGCCGTGTGCTTGTCGACCACCGACGGATTGCCCTTGTCATCGAGCGGCGTGTGCGCTTCAAGATAGACCTTGCCGCCACTGCGCCCGAACTTGTACGGGTCGTTGATGATGCGCACCGAGGTGCCCACCGGGACCATGCCGGCCATTTCCAGCACGTTGTTGTTGAACATGCGGAAGCAGCCGTGGCTGGTGCGCATGCCGATGCCGAACTTCTTGTTCGAACCGTGGATCAGGTAGCCCGGCGTGCCGAGGGTGAACTTGAACGGCCCCAGCGGGTTGTCAGGACCGGCCGGTACTACATTCGGCAGCGGATCACCGTCAGCGGCGTGTTCGGCCTTGATCGAGGCCGGAGGTGTCCAGGTAGGGTTCGGTGTCTTGGCGATGATCGAGGTGTGCGCGATCGGCGAGCCCCAGCCTTCGCGGCCGATACCCAGCGGGAAGGTGTAAACAACGTCGCGGCCTTTGGGGTAGTAATAGAGGCGGTATTCGGCGAGGTTGATGACGATGCCTTCACGCGGCCCCGGTGGCAGGATGAAACGCGTTGGCAGGACGATCTCGGTGCCGGCGCCCGGCAGCCAGGCATCGATGCCCGGGTTGGCCGCGACCATTTCCGAATAGCCCAGATCGTAGGTGGTGCCCAAGTCAGCGAAGGTGTCTTCGTACTTGGCTTTGATCACCTGCACCTGGCCGACGATGTCTTCGCCGGGTGGTGGCAGAGGAAGCTCCAATGCAGCAACGGGACCGGCCACACACAGGGCGGCAAGTGTCAGGCAGCGGGTGACGGCAGGAAAGCGCGGCAACATCCGGAAAATCCTTCGCATGATCATCAAGGGTATAAGGGCGCGATTGTACACCGCGGCTTGGGGATTCGGGAGACACGCCGATAGACCGTGTCGCGCCTTTTGATCTTAAAGTTCGAATCGCAGCTCGGGCCAGATCGGCGACGTACCGCGTTTCTGCGATTCAAGTATCGCGCGGCACAGCGAGCACAGGCGCTGGTCCTGAAACACCCGGCGATCCACGCTCGACCAGCGCGGTTGCGCCGGCAACAGGCTGCCACACAGGGTGCGATCGGCCGAGCCACCCAGTTCCAGCTGACGCGTCACCAGATGCACCCGCACTTCCTGGCAGGCGAAGAGGTCCAGCTGCTCGTCAGGCTCGATCAGTTGGTAGGCAAACAGGGACCAGGCAGGACGCGGCATCGGGGGCTCCAAATTAGGGGGCGCCACATTAGCCGAAAGCCTGTCACTAGAAAAGCCTCATAACAGCGGTTTCAGCGTCGGCCAGACATTTTCCAGCAACTTGCCCTGAGCCCCGGCGGCCGGGTGCAGACCGTCGGCCTGCATCAGGTCCGGATGGCCGCCGACACCTTCGAGAAAAAACGGCACCAGCGGGATGTTTTTCTCTTCGGCGAGCTTGCCGTAAACCTCGGCGAACGAATCGGTGTAACGCTTGCCATAATTGGGCGGCAACTGCATGCCGAGCAGCAGCACCTTGGCGCCGTTCTGCCGCGAGCTGTCGATCATCGAAGCAAGATTTTGTTGCAATTGCGTTGGCGGCATCCCGCGCAGGCCATCGTTGCCACCCAGTTCGAGGATCACCAGCGCAGGCTTGTGCTCTGCAAGCAGCGCAGGCAGGCGCGCCTGGCCTCCAGCGCTGGTGTCACCACTGATCGAGGCATTGACCACTTTGTCGTCGAAACCCTCTTGTTTGAGCCGCTGCTCGAGCAGCGACACCCACCCCAGACGGGTATCCAGGCCGAAACCGGCGCTGATACTATCGCCAACGATCAGGACAGTACCCGCCGCTGCGTTCTGGGCCATGCACATCAAGGCCAGGCCAGCACTCAAAAACCATACACGCATCGGATTCTCCATGGGCGCAAGCATTCTCACCGCGAAGAACCTCAGCAAAGTGGTCCCTAGCGCGGAAGGTGAACTGACTATCCTGCACGAACTCAGCCTGGAACTGAACAAGGGCGACAGCCTGGCCATCGTCGGCGCGTCCGGTTCCGGCAAATCCACCCTCCTCGGCCTGCTCGCCGGCCTCGACCTGCCCAGCAGCGGCGAAGTCACCCTCGCCGGCCAAGGCCTGAGCAATCTCGACGAAGACCAGCGCGCACGAATCCGCGCCGAGCACGTCGGTTTTGTTTTTCAGTCGTTCCAGTTGCTCGACAGCCTCAATGCGCTGGAAAACGTCATGCTGCCGCTCGAGCTCGATGGCCGCAAAGATGCCCGCGAGCGCGCCACGCAATTGCTCCAGCGCGTCGGCCTCGGCCAGCGCCTGACCCACTCGCCGCGCCAGCTCTCTGGCGGTGAACAGCAACGTGTAGCCATCGCCCGCGCCTTCGCCGCCGAACCGGACGTGCTGTTCGCCGACGAGCCGACCGGTAACCTCGACAGCCACACCGGCGAGCGCATCAGCGACTTGCTGTTCGAGTTGAACAAGGAACGCGGCACCACGCTGGTGCTGGTCACCCACGACGAACGCCTGGCCCATCGCTGCCGGCGTCTGATCCGTCTTGAAGCCGGGCTACTGGTCGCCCCTCTGGAGCCTTGATGGCACGTCTGCCGCTGTTGCGTCTGTTCAGCCTTGCCCTGCGCCAGCTCATGCGCGATGCCCGCGCCGGCGAGTTGCGTGTGTTGTTCTTTGCGCTGGTGGTGGCCGTCGCGGCGAGCACCGCGATCGGCTACTTCGGCGCCCGCCTCAATGGCGCGATGATGCTGCGCGCTACCGAGTTTCTTGGCGCCGATCTGGTGCTGGAAGGCAGCTCGCCGGCCCGCGAGGAGCAAATCCGCAGCGGCACCGAACTGCGCCTGAATCATGCACAAGTGGTGGAGTTTTCCAGCGTCATTGCCACCGACAACGGCATTCAGTTATCCAGCATCAAAGCCGTCGACCGCACCTATCCCTTGCGTGGCGAGCTGAAAAGCGCGCCCGCACCCTTTGCTCAGGAAGAAGTCGGCGGCGAACCGCAACCCGGAGAAGCCTGGGTCGAGGCGCGTCTGTTGACCGCGCTGGATCTGCAGATCGGCGACAGCATCGACGTCGGCATGAAGACCCTGAAACTGACGCGCGTGCTGACCTATGAGCCGGATCGCGCCGGCAACTTCTACAGCCTGACGCCACGGGTGCTGATCAATCTTGACGACCTCGCCGCCACCGGCGTGGTGCAACCCGGCAGCCGGGTGAGTTATCGCGAACTCTGGCGCGGCGAACCGCAGGCGCTGGAAACCTATCGCGAGCTGATCAAACCGGGCCTCGCCGCAAACCAGCGAATCCAGGACGCCCGTGACGGTAACCGGCAGATTGGCGGCGCGCTGGGCAAGGCCGAGCGCTATCTGAACATGGCCAGTCTGGTCGCGGTGTTGCTGGCCGGGGTGGCGGTGGCTTTGTCGGCCAACCGTTTCGCCAGCCGGCGTTTCGATGCCAGTGCCTTGCTGCGCTGCCTCGGCTTATCGCGCCGGGAAACCATGGTGCTGTTCAGTCTGCAACTGACCGTGCTTGGGCTGGTTGCCGCCATCAGTGGTGCCCTGCTCGGCTGGCTGGCGCAACTGGGGCTGTTCGCGCTGCTGCATGATTTGTTGCCGAGTGACGTGCCGCCGGGTGACCTGTTTCCGGCGATTGCCGGGATCGGCACCGGGCTGGTGGCGCTGGCCGGTTTTGCCTTGCCGCCGCTCGCAGCTCTGGGTCGCGTGCCACCGCTGCGGGTATTGCGTCGCGACATGCTGCCGATCCCGTCGAGCACATGGATGGTCTACGGCGCGGCGCTGGGTGCGCTGGGCCTGATCATGTGGCGCCTGAGTCTCGACCTGCTGTTGACCTTTGCCCTGCTCGGTGGTGGCGTGGTCGCCGCGCTGGTGCTGGGTGGCCTGCTGCTGCTGTTGCTGCAAAGCTTGCGCAGGATGCTCGCCCGCGCCTCGTTGCCGTGGCGGTTGGGCCTTGGCCAATTGTTGCGTCATCCGTTGGCCGCAGCTGGGCAGTCGCTGGCGTTCGGCCTGATCCTGCTGTCGATGGCGCTGATCGCGCTGCTGCGCGGTGAACTGCTCGATACCTGGCAAAACCAGTTGCCGAAAAACGCCCCGAACTACTTCGCGCTGAACATCCTGCCGGCTGACAAACAGGCTTTCGCCGACCACCTGATCAAGGTCTCCGCGCAAGCGGCACCGCTGTATCCGGTCGTGCCGGGACGACTGATCAGCATCAATGGCGAGGCGGTGCAGCAAATCGTCAGCAAGGACTCGGCGGGGGATCGCGCCATTCAACGCGACCTGAGCCTGACCTGGGCGGCTGATCTGCCTCCCGGCAACAAGCTCACCGCCGGCTCATGGTGGAGCGGTCAGCCGTCCGACGATGTGCCGGGGGTTTCGGTGGAAGGCAAGGTGGCCGAAAGCCTTAAACTCAAACTCGGCGATCACATGGTGTTCAGTGTCGGCGGGGTCAATCGCGAAGCGAAGGTCACCAGCCTGCGCGAGATCAATTGGGACAACTTCCAGCCGAACTTCTTCATGATCTTTCAGCCCGGTACCTTGAAGGATCTGCCCGCGACCTACCTGACCAGTTTCTATCTGGCGCCGGGGCATGATCAGCAGATCGTCGAGCTGTCGCGGACCTTCCCGGCGGTGACCATCCTGCAGGTCGAAGCGTTGCTTGAACAGCTGCGCAGCATCCTCGCCCAGGTCACTCTGGCGGTGGAATACGTGTTGTTGTTTGTTCTGGCTGCGGGAATGGCGGTGCTGTTTTCGGGGCTGCAAGCGACGCTGGATGAACGCATCCGCCAGGGCGCACTGTTGCGTGCGTTGGGCGCCGAGCGGCGGTTGTTGATCAAGGCGCGGCGAATCGAGTTCGGTTTGTTGGGTGCGGTCAGCGGTCTGCTCGCGGCGATCGGCTCGGAAGTGGTCAGCCTGGTGCTGTACCGCTTCGCCTTCGACCTGCCATGGCATCCGCATCCATGGCTGCTGGTGCTGCCGTTGATTGGCGCCGCGCTGATTGGTGGCGCTGGTGTGTTTGGCACTCGCCGGGCTCTGAACGCCAGCCCGCTGACAGTGTTGCGCGAGGGTTGATAGACTCGCCCCTTGAACATGCATGACTTATCCAAAGGAAGCCGTCTTGGCCACAAATATCATCACTCGCGGCGGCTACGACACCCTCAAGGCTGAGCTTGATCATTTGTGGCGGGTCTACCGGCCCGAGATCACTCAGAAAGTGGCGTGGGCGGCGTCACTTGGTGACCGTAGCGAAAACGCCGATTACCAGTACAACAAAAAGCTGCTACGAGAAATTGATCGACGGATCAGATATCTGCGCAAGCGCCTGGAGGACGTCCGGGTCGTCGATTATTCCCCCGAGCAGGAAGGAAAGGTATTTTTCGGCGCCTGGGTCGAGGTTGAAAATGACGAAGGAGAGCTGAAAAAATTCCGAGTGGTGGGTTACGACGAAATTTACGGACGCAACGATTACATTTCGATCGACTCGCCGATGGCCCGGGCGCTGCTCAAGAAGGGGCAAGGTGACGAAGCCGTCGTGCAGACCCCGACCGGCGAGGCGATCTGGTACATCAACCGGATTTCATACGACAACTCCCCAGACAGCGCGAACACCTCACCCTGACAAAGGGTGCGCGCGAAGGTGCACGACACCGTTTCCCGATAAACCGGAACACTTGGTGTATCAAATCGGCACGCAATCGCGATGTCCACCGATCACCTGATAATTTAAGCTGGCGCGCTTACAGGGAACACGGCGCAGCTATCAACCTCGTGTCATGCAGCCAGCCCCGCCGCCTGAAACCCCTGTCCTTTTTTGATCACATCAGGAGCAATGGATGCTGGCGTTGAACACCGAGCAGTTGCATTTGCGGACCATGGTCGAGTCCGATTGGCCGTTGTTTGTCAGGCTGCACACCGAACCCCTGACCATGCAATTCGTATTCGGCGAGCTGGCCGAGGAACAGATTCGCAAAGGTTTCGACCATCGCCTGCCCGCGTGGACGCCGCAGTCCGAGCACTGGTTATGTCTGGTGGTGATCGACAAGGCCAGCAAGCAGGAACTCGGCGTCAGCGGGATGCGCATTCTGTCGCCCGGCCATGCCGAGGTTGGCACGCTGCTGCTACCGGAGTTCCAAGGAAAGGGCTTCGGCACAGAGGCCCGCAAGGCGATCATCGACTACGCGGCGGCCATCGGCCTGGAGTCGCTGGAGTCGACCGTCACCGACGGCAATATCGCCTCGTGCAAAGTGCTGGAAAAATGCGGTTTCACATTTGAACGCCGCGTGCCCCAGGCCTATCGGATTGGTGATCAATGGTTTGACGACCTGATCTATCAGCTTCGGCTGGGCTGATGGACCAGCGCCCCGCCACCGGCACACTGGCCTCGTTACGTGCCCTGCCCGCTCCGACGCGCTGGCTGTTGCTGGGCATTGGCCTGGCTCGCGTCGCTTCGTTCATGATCTGGCCATTCATTGCGGTGGCGATGAACCAACGCTTCGGTACGCCGATCACTGAAATCGGCGCGCAACTGGCTCTCGGCGCGGTGATATCGATTGCCTTGTCGCCACTCAGTGGCCTGCTGGGGGACCGCTTCAATACGCGCAATCTGATGTTATTGGGGTGCGCACTGAGTGCCAGCTGTTACCTGGTTATGGGCCTGTTACCCGGGCAAACCAGCTATTTCGTGGCGATCATCGGCATGGCGGTGTCCCAGAGCATTCTCGAACCTCTGCTGCGCATGCTCTTAAGTGATACCGCGGTCGATGCCGCCCAGCGCACCTTCCTGTTCCACATCCGTTATTACGTGGTCAATTGCGCGGCAGCAATCGGCCCGCTGATCGGCCTGTGGTTTGCCAACCATCAAAGCGACGGCGTGTTCTGCATTGCCATAGGCGCCTGCGCCATGCTGGCCCTGACGATCATCCACGCGGACCGTGCACGGTTGCATAACCCGCAACTGACGCAAACCACTTCCCCCCCGCTGCGGCAGATCTTCGGCGCGATGCTGCGCAGCCAGTTGTTTTTATCAATCATCGTCGCCAACTTTTTCCTGGTGCTGCTCTACGCACAAATGGACGAACCTCTGACCTTCTACCTGCTGCAACTGAGCGTCGATGACATCAACCACATCATCGCCATGATGAGTTTCACCAACGCCGCCGTGGTGCTGGTGGTGCACTTGTTGCTGATGAACTGGTTGATTGCCCTGGCCGACAAAACCGCCTATCTGGTGGCGCTGGGCTGCCTGATGATTGCCCACGCCCTGATAGCACTGAACACCGAGGCATGGTGGGCGGGTTGGCTGTTCGCCGTGGTCTTTGCAACCTTTGCCGAGATCATTGTGATGCCGCTGTTCGGCACCTTGATCGATCGCCTGGCGCCGCCGGGGATGCGCGGCAGCTTTATCGGGATTTCGATGTTGGCGGGGTTTGGTTCAGCGCTGGCGCCGTTACTCGGTGCGGTGGTGATTGCACAGTACGGTGGTGCGGTATTGTTCTGGGGATTGGCGCTGACCTGCATTCCGATCGGGTTGTTGGGGTATTGGGTATTGCGCGCCAGCCAGCCCGAGTTGGTGCCAGCGTCCCCCCCGGCTTGATGGCTGTCCTTGGCGAAGCGATCCATCTCGCTGGCGCCAAGGACCATAGCGGGGTCACGCGCGGGGTTGTTTGCCAAGGATCGTCACACGTTCGCCATAGCGCGAATGCGGGAAGTAATCCCAGACCGCGTGGTGCTGGGTGCAGCGGTTGTCCCAGAACACCAGAGTGTTCGGCGCCCAGCGCACCCGGCAACTAAGGATCGGTTCCCGCGCAACCAGGTCGAACAGCATGTTCAACAGCGTCTGGCTCTCGCCGCCAGACAGCTGAACGATGTGCGAGGTAAAACCGGAGTTCACGAACAGTGACTTGCGGCCGGTTTCCGGGTGGCGAACCACCACTGGGTGTTCTGTGCTGGGCAGGTTGGCCGGTGGCTGAAAGCCTTGCCACGGAATCGCGCCGTCGTGGATCGCAGTCAACTCCCCGAGGAACTGCTGCATGGCCGGCGACAGCATTTCCAGCGCCAGGTGCATATTGGCAAACAGCGTATCGCCACCCGTACCAATGGCCGGGGTTTCCTTGACGTAGAGCATCGAGCCCATGGACGGTTCCAGATCCGCCGTGCCGTCGGAATGCCAGGTTTCCCCGGCGACGAAGCGCGATTTCGCGCTGGCGCGGATGACGACCAGCTCAGGGTCATCGCCGTCGATGTCCTCCACCGGCAAGGCCCGCAGCTCGCCAAACAGTCGGCCGAAAGCCTTGTGCTGTTCGACTGTCAGATGCTGATCGCGAAAGACCAGCACGTGATTTTCCAGCAAGGCCCTGCGCACTTCCGTGAGTTGCTCTTCACTCAATGGTTGTGACAGATCGATCCCGCCTACTTCGGCGCCGATGATCGGCGTGAGACGGTCCAGGGTGATGCTGCGGTAAGGCGCGCGGGATTGCCCCGCGATGCCCTCGATAGCTTTCAATGCCAATTGATCCATGTTCCCTCACCTTTTTTAATTTGGATGGCCAGGCACCAGACCCTGTGGGTCAACAGTGCTCACTCCTGAAGCGAAAGCGGCCGCATGTCGGTCCAGTGTTCTGCGATGTAATCCAGGCAAGCCTGTCGTTCGCCGCGTTGCCCCACCTGCGTCCAGCCATTGGCGCTCGGCTTGCCCACCGGCCAGAGGGAATACTGGCCTTCGTCGTTGCGAACCACCTCGAATTGCGGATTGCTGTCACTCATGCTGATTGCCCTCTTCGGGTTGCGTATCGGTGCTGATAATGTCGGCAATCACCTGCGCCCATGGCCCTGCAACGATGCCGTAGTGATCGGTGTCCAGCCGCTGCCAGCTGAGCAACTGCGGGAGCAAGTCCTGCCAGGCCTGTTTCAGGTCTGCGGCGTTCCAGGCCTCGCCCACGCTGTAGGGGTTGGCTTGAGCGGCGCTGAAGATGCGCACGCAGGTGTTCGCCAACGCCGGTGGCTGAAAGGTCTGCATGCTGGCGATGTTGTGCTGGCAGCAACGGGTCAGGTGTTGCAAATAGGCTTGCCGGTCTTCGGGCAATGCCCGGTCGAGGGAATCGGGCCAGCGCTGGGCAAACTCGCGCTGGAAAACCTGCTCGATAGCCTGCGCACCGATGCTCGCCAGTTCCGCTCCGGCGTCCGGCGCGGGCGGGTCGATCAGGTACAGCAGCGGCTGCCTGAATCCGCAGGGCGCTACGAGACTGCACATCGCCTGCGCCACCCAGGCGCCAAACGACCACCCAGCCAGGCGCCAGGCACCGCGGTTGGCTTCCCGGGCCTCGATGGCCTTCAAGTAAAGTGCCGCGCGCTCAGTCACGCCGATGTTCGGCAAATCCGGAAGACGCAACGCCGGGTCGGCAATCACACGCACGCCCAGATCAGGGTGCAGCGCCGACACCAGCGCTCGGTACGCCTGGACATCACCGCCCACCGGGTGAATCAGGTACAGCCACTCGCGCCCCGCACCGGCGTGCCATTGATCAATCTGCACCGCGTCGGCCCAGGTTGCCGGCACCGCCGACGTCAAACCGACTGCAGCCGCGTCCACCAACGCCAGGACTTCTCGCAGGCTGACCTTGTGACTGAATTGCGACAGCTGGAACACCACGCCGGTGGCCGCTTGCAACTCATCGATCAGGTCCAGCAATGTCAACGAATCCGCCCCCAGCTCGTACAGCGAATCGTCTTCATCGAGGCTGCTGACCCCCAGCCATCGGCACAGGCATTCATGCAGACGGCTGGGCAGATCCAGCACCGTTGATGCAGCCACCGGCGCAATGGCGGCGCCATGGCGAACCGGATAGAAACGCCGTGCAGCAACGATGCCGGTGGTCGAGATCAACAGTTGTGGCAGTTGCGTCGCCATGGCCAGATCGAAAACCCGACAGCCCTCTTGCGCCGTCATGCCGACCGCCAGGTGCCCCTGATGCGCGGCATCGCCAGTGCCCGCGCCGGTGGCCATGCCGATGTCGCGCCAGACGTCCCAGTTGATGCTCAGCCGCACGCAGTCGCCGGCGGCGTTCGGACGGTAATGGGCGAAGCCGTCGAGCACGCCACTGGCGGCCGCGTAATCCAGGTGCCCCGCGCCGCCGAACAGCGCGGACATCGATGAGCAATACAGCACAAACCCGGGGCTCATCGCTTCGATCAGCGCCTCGACCGCGAGCATGCCCCGGGTCTTGGACGCCATGGCTTCACCCAACTGCCGGGCATCACGCTGGCGGATCAGGCTTCCCGCACCGACACCTGCAGCGTGAACCACTCCCGCCATGCGGCCGTAGCGACAGGTCAGTTGATCGAGCACCGCAGGCCAGCGCGTCAGGTCGGCGATGTCAGCCCGGACGTGCTCGACCCGGCCGCCATAGGCCGCCAGCGCCGCTGGCATTTCACCCCCGCGTGACAGCACGACGATGCGTCGTTGCGGCGCCTGCAGCAGGTGCTCGGCCAACGTGCGACCGATACCGCCGGTGCCGCCCAATATCAGAAACGTGCCGTCCATGGGCAGCCTGTTCGCCAGCGCAGCGCTGGCCGGTAACGGACTGGCAAGCAGCCGTGGTTGCCACAGGTAACCGTCGCGAATCGCCATGCGCCGTGGCAGGGACGCCGAAGCCGCGAGCAACGCCATCAGCTGCTGCGTATCCATGCGCGGCGTCGGCCAATCCAGCCAATGACAGCGTACCGGGTATTCCTGGGGTACCACTTCGGTGATGCCGGCCAGCGCCGCCAGTTCGGGACGCAGCACCTCACCCGCAACCGGGCAGGCCTGCCACGACATCAGCCACAGGCGCAACGCCGTGGTTCGCGAGGTCTGTCCCCAGGCCTGCATCAAGGCGCTGACGGTGTCCAGACCGGCCCATTGCGCTGCCACCAGGCTTTGCTCATTGACCGGCCCGGTCACCGACAGCGGTAACGCGTGCACCCAGTCGAGTTCGCCCAAGGCAGGCACGGCCAGCTCATCGAGCAGGCGAGTCAGCGTCGGGGTATCCAGCGGGTCGAGTTCGAAATGATCCGGCGTGTGCCGTTTGAAACCATTACCGGCGCGCACCTGAACCACTCGCTGATAGACGTTGTTCAGGCGCTCCAGCACGGCCGTGTCGAGCGCGTCGTTACTGCAAATGACCAACGTTTCGCGTCGTTCCGTGACCGCCTCAGCGTGCAAACGCTGCACGCGGGACCACTGCCGTTGGTAGAACCAATCGGCCAAGGGCTTTCGCTCAACGGCTATTGCGTTTTCAGTTTCAACGGCGCTCTGGAAGCGGAAGGTTTCAAGATCGAAAGACGCTGGCGGCAGATCCCACGGCGGCGGCGCCGAGTGCTGCGGCCAGTCGATGGTGGCACCGTCATACCAGGCGTCGATCAGCGCTTGGGGCGATTGCCCGGTGGCGTTCAATCTGACACCGGATGCGCTCACTTGCTTGATCAAGGAGGTGTGCAGTGCTTCCCCCGGCCGATACACCATTGCCAAGCGCCAACGCAGTTGCCGACGTCCGGATTGCAGGTGACGCAGCACCGCCTCGTGACGCTCGGGAAAGGCGTTCAGATACCCTGCAATCGCCGCGACATCGCACAGCAAAGCCGAACGGCTGTGAGCCGAGATCATCAGGCAGGGCAACACGCCCTCAGCCAGCACTCGCTCCTGCTGCGCGGCCCCCACGATCACATGCGCATTCGTGCCACCGATGCCAAAGCTGCTGACCCCCGCCAAACGCCGCCGCCCTGCTGGCCATGGCCGCGCTGCGGTCGGGATGTAAAACGGCGAATTGGCGAGGTCGATCTGCGGATTGATCCGGGCAAAACCAAGGTTCGGCGGCACCACGCCGTGGAATACCGCCAGGCTTGCGCGGATCAGCCCGACGACCCCGGCGGCCGCGCCCAAATGGCCGATCTGGCTTTTCACCGAGGCCAACGCGCAACTGACGGCCGGGGCATCACCGAACGCCTTGCTCAACGCCGCCACCTCGACCGGGTCACCGAGTAACGTGCCGGTGCCGTGGGCTTCGATGTAACCGATATCGGCACCGGTCAGCCCGGCCCTGGCCAACGCTTCGCCAATTACGGCACTCTGCCCCGCTACCGAAGGCGCGGTGTAGCTCATCTTGTCGCGGCCGTCGTTGTTCAATGCAGAGGCTTCGATCAGCGCATAAATACGGTCGCCATCGGCGCGGGCGCGGGCCAGCGGCTTGAGCACCACCACGCCATAACCACTGGCGCCGATGGTGCCGCTGGCATCGTCGCTGAACGGCCGACACAGGCCATCACTGGAAAAAATGTGCTGCGAACGATGGCGATAGCCGTCGGTCAGTGTCGGGTCGATCAGCACCCCGGCCGCGAGCATCACGTCACTGTCGCCCTGGCGCAGCAGCGCACTGGCCAGGTGCACGCCAATCAGCGAGCTGCCGCAGGCCGCCTGCACGCTCATGGCAGGGCCGGTGAGGTTGAGGTGGTAGGCGGCTTTGGTCGCCAGGAAGTCCTTGTCGTGGTGCAGCGCCATCTGGAAACCGTCCGGCAAATCCCCGTCGGCGGTCTCGCGCAGCATCTGTTGGAAGTAGGTGGTTTCGCCACAACTGGCAACCAGACCGATGCGCGGGCCTTCGGCAGACGGCGTGATCGCCGCGTGTTGCAACGCCTGCACACACGCCATCAACAGATGCCGCTGTTGCGGATCCATCAGCCGTGCTTCCTGACGGCTGATGCCGAAATACTCGGGGTCGAAATCAAGCATTCCGGCCAGTTGACTGCGGGCACCCACGCGCCCCTGAGCCGCCTCGAAATGCTCGATGCCCAACTCGGCGCCCAGCACCATCGCCCAGAACTCTTCGAGGTTCTGCGCCCCGGCCACATTGACCGCCATGCCGATGATCGCCATCGGTTGCTGGCCGACATCGGCATGGCGTATCCGCTCGGTCGGGTTCGATGGCGTGCTCGACAAGTGCGCCGCCAGGCTGCGCACCGTCACCTGTTCAAACAGATCGGCGATCGCCACCTTGTGCGTCAGTTCCTGGTTGTAACGGGCATGCAGGCGCATCAGGCCGAGGCTGGTGGCGCCCGCTTCGAAGAAGGTTTGATCGGGCTCGATGTCCCGGCCGATCTCGGCGCTGAACAGCGCACTCAATTGCTGCTCCAACGGGCTCAACGCAGTGGCCGGGGTGACCGAACGACGACGTTGCAGCGCCTCGCCCAACCCCGTTAACGCCTTGCGATCAATTTTGCCGCTGGGCGTACGTGGCCAGGCGTCGATCCGTCGATACTCGTCAATACGCACATGGGCCGGCAACTGCTTGGCGACTTGACGATCCAGCGTCTGCGCCATCGCCGGCTCGCCGTCCAGTTGCAGATAAGCGATCAGGCCCGGTGGCTCAGCCTGAACCATCACCACCGCGTTGATCACCGGCGGCAGCTGCATCAGCGCCGCTTCGATCTGCCCCAGTTCCAGGCGATGACCGCTGAGTTTGATCTGCTGGTCGTCGCGCCCCAGGTAGTGCAGGCAACCATCAGCGTCGGCCCAGGCAAGATCGCCGGTGCGATAGCACAAACGAGCATCGCCTTCAGCCTGCGGCAACACGACAAACCGCGTCGCGTTGAGCGCTGGGTCGCCGAGGTAGCAGCGCGACACCATCGGTCCGGCCACCAACAGGTAACCACGGCTACCGCTCGGTACCGGACGGTCATGCTCGTCCACCAGCAGTAAACGGGCATTGCCGACGGCGTGGCCGATCGGTGCGCGCAGCGGCCAGTCAGCGGTAGTCGGCGGCAAGCGGTAAGCGCTGACCACGTGGGTTTCGGTGGGGCCGTAGTGGTTGAACAGCGTCGCCAGCGGCAGACCACCAAACCAGGTTTTCAACGCGTCGGTGCAGAGTAATTGCTCCCCCGCCGTGACCACTTCGCGCAACGCCGGCGGGTATGTTCCTTGAGCCACAGCGGTTTGCGCCAGATGCTGCAACGCAACGCAAGGCAGGTACAGGCGCTCGATCCTCGCCTCAATCAGATACGCCAGCAACGCCTGTGCATCCTGGCGCCAGCGCGGCGTGATCAGGTGATAGGTGCCGCCGCCGCACAAGGTTGCGAAAATCTCCTGAAACGATACGTCGAACGACAACATCGAAAACTGCAAGGTCACCGATCTGGCCGGCAATTGGCCCTCGGTGCGCTGCCAGTGCAGCAGGTTGCACAGGGTCCGATCCGACACTTGCACACCCTTCGGCGTACCCGTGGAGCCGGAGGTAAACAGCGTGTACAGCGCGCGCTCGCCGACATGATGGGCGCGTGCGAACGCTCGGCGTTCGCACTTCAGGTCTACCCGATACCGGGCAAAACGCTCGGCATCAAGGTGACCCAGTGCCGCTTCGGTCGCGGCGCTGAACAACAGGCAATGCGGGTTCGCCTGTTCCAGTACCTGACGCTGCACGGCCAGCGGATATCCGGGATCGAGCGGTACGGCGGTCAGATTGAGTTTTGCCAGGGCCAGCAAGGCAACGATGTGCTCGACCGAAGCATCAAGAAACAGCACCACATGCAGCGGCGTGTTGTCTGGATTCGGCAGCGGATGGCGTTCGATCAAGGCCCCGGCCAGGGTGTTGGACAATTCATCCAGTTCGCCATAGCTCAACTGCTGCTGGCCAGCGACCAGCGCAATCGCGTGGGGGGTGCAATGCACTTGATGACCGAACCAGTCGGCCACGGTGTTGAACGGCGGTTCGTCGCGCGAACCTTCACTGGCCACCGGCAGGTGACGCCGATAAGGGGTGAGGAGATCATCCAGGGTGGCGGCCGGTGATTCCAGCAGCAGGTCGAGGCTGCGGCAAAGCAGTTCATGCACGGTGTGCATCTGCGCTTGATCAAAGTAGCTGCACTGATATTCCCACCAGCATTCGGCCCCCACGACCAGCAAGGTCAACGGACATTTGGCCTGCAAGTGCTCGCTGAACTCCAGGGTCGCTTGCAAACCGGACCGCGCCAGTACGGCGTAATCGGTGTTTTCCAGCACGAACATGAAATCGAACAACTGGCTGTCCGACGACAACCGCAGGTCTTCCACCACATCCGCCAACGCGACGTCCTGTAACGCCAGCACCTCGCGCACCGTGTCGGTCTGACGGCGCAATTGCTCGCTCAGCGCCAAGGTGTCATCGATGCTTGTCGGAATCAGCACGGTGTTGGCCAACATCCCCAGCATCGGTTCAAACTGCGCCAGCGGCCGGTTCGCCACTGGACTGGCGATACGTGGCCGCTCCCGCCCGGTCAGCGCGTAGAGGCTCCAGGCGAAGACACTGAGCAGCACTTCGAAACGGGTCAGGCGCTGCTGGCTGCAAAAACGGTCAAGGGCCGCGTTGCGCAGTTCGCCCAAGGGTGCGCGATGCAGTCTGGCTGGCGGGCTGACAGCCCGCATCGGCATCAGCGCGGATGACGGCGCCTCTTGCTGGCGATGCAATCGTGCCAACGCCTCGCGCTGGCCGAGGTAATGCGGGTCGACGCTCCACTGCCGCTGCCATTGGCCGAATTCCAGCGTGGTCAGTTGTGGTGTCGGTTGAGGGCTGACGCGCCTACGCACGGCGTCTTCATACAGCTGCGTCAGGTCGTCGAACAACAGATTCATCGACCAGCCATCGACGATGATGTGGTGCAGGTTGAGCAGCAACCGGCAACTTCCATCGGCAAACGGCAGCAGCCAGGCCTGGAACAGCGTCGGCATCGCCAGATCGAACGGCGTGCCGAACACCAATGCTGCAAAGGCTCGCCAGGTCTCTTCGGTGAAATGCCCTGTCTCGAAGGTGCGACACACCGTCCCTTGTTCGGCAATCACTTGATCGAGGCCATCGGCGCCAGACACGAATGCCGTGCGCAAGGCCGGATGGCGCTCCACCAGTTGCTCCACGGCACGCGCCAGCGACGACACATCAACACCGGCAGCCAGATGGAGAATCAGCGGCACGTTATAAGCGGTCGAAGTCGGCGTTCGTTGCTGCATCAGCCACAAGCGGCGTTGTTCGGCAGTGGCCGGCAGACGCAGTGCATGGCTGACGGCTGGCGCGGGAGGATAGATAACGTCGGCCTGTTGCCCGTTCAGCTGTTCGGCCAGTGCCACGAACGGCTCGCTCAACAGCGTTGCGACGGCAATCTCGCGCTGCCAGTGTGTACGAATGGCTGAACGCAGACGCATGGCCTTGAGTGAATCGCCGCCACTGCCGAGCCAGTCATCGTGCGCATTGAGCGCCGGTTGCCCGAGCAGCAAACGAACCTGTGCAAGCAACCAGTCCAACGCGGGAGAACCCTCGACATCGCTCGGCTCGACGGGGGGCCGCCAAGGGCTCAACGGCTGTGCCAGCAAGGCGTCGCGGTCGATCTTGCCGTTAGCGGTCAACGGCAGTCGCTCGAGCAGAAACACCTGGTGCGCAAGCATGTAGAACGCCAGTCGGGCCTGCAGATGGGCCTCGAATTCACGGTACTGCAAACCCTCGCGAGGGACGATGAATGCCAGCAACTGATGGTCTTCGGCCTCCCGACGTCGGGTGCAGACATAGGCCTGCAGCACCAGCGGATGTTCCAGGATCTGTTGCTCCACCTCCCCCGGTTCGATGCGAAAACCACGAACCTTGACCTGCCGATCAGCGCGGCCAATGTATTCGACCAGCCCTTCGACATTGATCCGCACCCGATCACCGGTGCGGTAGTGAATCTGGGCGCCGCCGTCCAGCTCGGCCAGGCGCACGAAGCTGCGAGCGGTGTCTTCGGCACGGTTGCGATAGCCACGGGCGACACCGCTGCCGCTGAGGTACAACTCGCCGACTTCACCGGCCGCCACCGGCCGTTGCTGCTCGTCCAGCACCTGCACGCCGGTGTCCGGCAATGGCCGGCCAATCGGCACCGACGCGCCGCCGAAGTCACGGGCAATCGGGTAGCACAAGGCAAACGTCGTGCATTCCGTAGGCCCGTAGACATTGAAGATCTGGCACTGACTGCGGGGATTCGCCGCGTACCAGGCGCGCACGGCGGCGGCACTGATCTGCTCGCCACCGATCAGCAACTGACGCAGGCCGGCAAAACACGCGGGCCAGTCCGCGCTCAAGGTGTTGAACAGCGAAACGGTCATGAACAGGTTGTCGATCCGCTCCTCTTCCAGAACCTGGGCCAGACGTTGCGCGTCCAGCACATCGTGATCGGCAATCATCACGCAGCAGCCACCGTTGAGCAGCGGCGCCCACAGTTCAAAACTGCACGCATCGAAGGCCGGATTGGACAGGCAGGCAAAGCGATCCGTCGGACGGATTTCGATATAGCCTGCGGTCTGCGTCAGGCGCAGCACGCCCTTTTCACCGACTTCCACGGCTTTCGGTGTGCCGGTGGTGCCCGAGGTGTAAAACAGGAAACTCACCTCGGCAAACGTGTCGGCCAAGGGTTGCAGCGGTTGCTGCGGGTAATCCAGCAGCGTGTCGACATTCGCCGTCCAACACGCGGTTGCTGGCGCCCACGACTCATCCGCGGCGATCAGCCCCACGCAGGCGGCATCGGCGAGGATCAAATCGCGGCGTTTGGCCGGGCTGGCCCGGTCCAGCGGCACCACCACGGCACCGACTTTCAGCGCGCCGAGGATCGCGGCCAGCCATTGCCAGCCCCGGGGCATGCACAGCGCCACGGACTCGCCGGGTTGCACGCCCCGTGCCTGCAAACCCCGGGCGATGCGCTCGCTGGCGCTGGCCAGTTCGCTGTAACTCAGGCGCACCTGCTGATCGACGACTGCCAGGGCTTGGGGATCGCGGCGTACTTGTGCGGCAAATTGTGCGAGCAATGTCAGCATCTGTGGATTCATGATTTCGCCTCCTGCGCGTCAAAGCGTTGCAGCTCCTGCTTGAGGGTCTGTGAGACCCGATGCACTTCAGCGGTTTCGAGCATGTCCCAGTGACCGCCATTCACCAGTTTCGCCAGGAAGTCATCGGCACGCCGACGCCAGAAGCTGCGTAGCGGATGCAATTGCTGGCGACTGAAGCCTTCCCGGGCCTGGATCAACACCACGCGACCGGCACGCGGCTCGCACTCGTAGCCAGCCATGGCCAGACGGTTGTGGTTGTAGAGGTTGAAATAACGTTCGACTTGCGCGTCTTCGATGCCGGGGTACATGCCATTGAACCGCACCAGTTTGTCGCGGAACTCGGCCATATCCACGGTGCCGATCTGCTGGCGGAAACCCGGATCATCCGAGCCTTGGGTATCGAGCAATACCACGGTTACCCGGCGATGGCCGGCGGCTGTCAGGCGCCGGGCCATTTCGTAAGCCACCAGGCCACCGAAGGACAACCCGGTGAGCACCAGCGGCTGCGTCGCCAAGGGTTCGATCAGGCGCAAATAGGCTTGGGCCATGGCTTCGACCGTCGGCTCGGTGACCTCACCTGGGTTCAGCCCCGGTGACTGCACGCCGTACACGCCGACCTCCTCCGGTAGCACTTTGGCCAGGGACAAATAGCAAAACGCAGTGCCGCCCGCCGGATGAATGCACACCACATTGCGCTGACCTGCGCCGCGACGGAATTCGATCAGGTTGCTTTGCCCCGCTGCTGGACTGGCGCCGGCGCGCAACCAGCCGCCCAGGGCTTCGATGGTCGGGTAGCCGAGCACCACGCGCACCGGCACTTCGACGCCGAACGTCTGGCCGATCTGGTGGGCCATTTTGATCGCCGCGATGGACGTTCCGCCGACATTGAAGAAGTTGTCGCGAATGCCGATCTGGGTCGCCAGCAACAGACCTTTCCAGATTTGGTAGAGCGTCAATTCAATATGATCGCGCGGGCTGCTGAGGTTGACCTGACGGTTGGCCAGGTCTTGATCGGCGAGGGTCGTCAGGGCCACGCGATCGACTTTGCCATTGGCGGTCAGCGGCAGCGCGTCGAGCCACAGATAAGCGCTCGGCAACACGGCACGCGGCAGGGTCGCCGCCAGGTGCGCGTGCAGCGCCGATTCATCCGGGGTTTCCATCACCGCACAACAGGCAACCAGCCGCTGGTTCTGCGCCGTATCGCCGACCATCAGCACCACGGCGGCCCGGATATCGGCGAAGGCCTCCAGCCGCGCTTCAATCTCGCCGAGCTCCAGGCGCACGCCACGCAGCTTGACCTGGAAATCATTGCGACCGAGGAATTCCAACTGGCCGTCCGGGCGATAACGCGCCAGATCGCCGCTGCGATACAACCGGTCTCCCGGCACAAACGGGTTGTCGATAAAGCGTTCGGCGGTGAGCTGCGCCAAGCCCAGATAACCGCGCGCGACACCCACGCCGCCGACGTGCAATTGACCGGTCACCCCGACCGGCACCGGCGCATCGCGCTCATCCAGCACGTAAAAACGGTTGTTGGGGATCGGCCGTCCGATCGGCACTTGCAGAGCCGGGACTTCGCCGCCGGGCTCCAGGGTCCAGACACTGTTGATCACCGTGGTTTCGGTCGGGCCATAGACGTTGTGCAAACGGGCATGGGGCAGTCGCTGCTGAAAGCGCCGGGCCAGGGCTGGCGACAGCTCACCGCCGCCGCTGAAGACATCGGTCAGTTCGGTGCACAGGCTGACCTCATCGACTTCGAGGAACAGCTGCAGCATTGCCGGCACGAACACCAGCGCCGTGACCCGCTGCTCGCGCACCGTTTTCGCCATGTAACCGGGCTCCAGATGGCCGCCAGGACGCGCGATAACCAAGCGTCCGCCGGTGGCCAGCGGCCAGAAAGTCTCCCAGGCCGAGGCGTCGAAACCGAACGGAATCTTGTGCAGCATGACCCCGCGTTCGCCGCAGATCTGCGAGCACCACAACAGCAGATTGGCGAGGCCGCGATGCGCGACCATCGCGCCTTTGGGCAGCCCGGTGGTGCCTGAGGTGTAAATCACATAGGCGAGGTGATCGGGCGTGACACCGACGCTGCGCGGGTCGGGGTCTGCCGGCGACAGATCGGCCCAGAGCGCGGTCTGCGCCTGGAGGTCGAGCACCGGCGCGTCCCAGCTTGAACCTTGCTGCGCCTGACGCAATATCGCGTGCGCCGAGCCGAGCGTCAGCAGCACTGCCGGGGTGCTGTCACTGAGCATGTGGCTCAGGCGTCCGACCGGATAATCAGGGTCCAGCGGTACATACGCGCCGCCGGCCTTGAGCACCGCGAGCAAGGCCACCGGCAGCTCCAGCGAACGCTCGACGCACACTGCCACGCGCACGTCCGGGCCGACACCGAGGCTGCGCAAATACGCCGCCAGACGATTGGCCCGGGTGTTCAACTCGTCGTAGCTCAGGGTTTGCGCTTCGAAGGTCACCGCACAGGCTTGCGGGTTGCGCGCAACCTGGGCTTCAAACAATCGGTGCACGCAGTCCACCGGTTGTGCCAGCGGTGCGCAACGGTTCCAGTCCACGAGGATCTGTTCGCGCTCGGCTTCAGCCAGCAGCGACAAGGCGCCAATCGGCTGCTTGGGGTCTTCGACGATGTGCTGGAGCAACTGTCGGTAATGCCCGCTCAAGCGTTCGATCGTCGCCGCGTCGAACAGGTCGGTGTTGTACTCCACCAACAGGTTCAGCCGCCCTTCCCGTTCAACCCATTCGAACGCCAGATCGAACTTGGCCGTGGCGCTGCTGGTGCTGTACGGCGACAGGCTCAAACCGGGCATGTCCAGATCGCCCCCGGGCGTGTTCTGCAGCACCAGCATGACCTGGAACAACGGCGAATGAGCGGTATCGCGTTGCGGATTGACGGCCTCGACCACCTGATCGAACGGCACGTCCTGATGAGCGTGCACGTCGAGCATTTGCCCGCGCACGTCCCGCAGCAATTCGGCGAAAGTGTGCTGAGGATCAAGGCGCTGGCGAACCACGACAGTGTTGACGAAGTGCCCGATCAGCGGCTCGATTTCCGGGCGGCTGCGGTTGGCGAATGGCGTACCGATGCACACATCCCGCTGACCGCTGTGCCGCCACAGCAGCACGGCCAATGCGCCCATCAACACGTTGAACAACGTGCCCTGGGTTTGTCGGGCCAGGCCCTGGAGTTCGCGCAAGGTGTTGGCGTCGAGCGATGAGCTGAACGTAGCGCCAGCGTAACGCTGCACCAGTGGCCGTGGCCGGTCGGTGGGAACAGTCGACAGTGCCGGCGCGTCAGCCAGGGTGCGCCGCCAGTAATCGAGTTGCGCAGTCAATGCATCCCCACCCAGGCGTCGTTGCTGCCAACGGGCGTAGTCGGCGTACTGCACGGGCAATGGCGCCAGACTCGACGCATCGCCGCGCAGATAATCGCCGTACAGGGTCGCGACTTCGTGCAGGATCACGCCCATCGACCAGCCGTCGGCGATGATGTGGTGCACGCTGTACAGCCACAGATATTCATCCTCAGCCAGGCGCAGCAACGAGGCGCGCAACAGTGGGCCGGCGGCCAGATCGAATGGCGCGCGGGCGTCTTGATCAACTGCCGCCCGCACGTGCTGCTCGCGTTCGGTGCCCGGCAGGTTGCTCAGATCGGTCACCTGCAAGGCCAGCGGCATCGCGCGATGGACAATTTGCCGGGGTTCGCCATCGACCATGCAAAACGTCGTGCGCAGCATTTCGTGGCGCTGGATCAGCGCGTTCAGCGCCCGCTCCAGCAGTTGCACGTGCAGCGGCCCTTTGAGCGCCACCGCTGTGGGCACGTTGTAGAACGCGTTGCCCGGTTCCAGTTGATCGAGAAACCACAGTTGGCGCTGCGAAAAAGACAGCGGCCAGTCCACTTCATCGCCCGCCCTGGAGGGAATCACCGCGCCATCATCGCCGCCGAGCAACGCGATCAGTTCAGACTTGTGCAGCTTGAGCGCTTGCATCATCTCGTCTGTAAGAAACCCGCGAGGCGCCTTGCAGCGCAGCTTGTCGCCGTCCACTTCAAGGGCTACGCCATGACGCGTGAACAGCTCCAGCAATTGATAGGCGTTCATACCTCAAATTCCTCCATGTCGCTGTCATCACCGGGCCGGTCGGGCGCAAAGGCCTCAACCGCGGCGCGGTGTTGCTCATCCGTGGTACGCAGGCCACCGACCATCGAGTAGATCAATTGATGGCTCGGTCCGAGGTTGAACAGCGCCGGTAATTGCTGCTCATCAATCGAGCCCATGCCGCAAAGGCCCAACCCTTGCTCGATGGACGTCATGCTCAGCAATTGCGCGATGGCGCCGGTTTCGATGTGGCAGAAGTCGCGACTGCGCTCGCCGTACAGCGGACGGATCGCAGCCATGTCGGCGATGAAAAACAGCGAAAACGCGGCGTTTTCGAAGACCGGCCGATTGACGAAGTAGTCGTAGGTGTCCGGGTCGAGCACGCCACTGTCGAGCGCCACCAAGCGGTGTTCGCACGGGTCGTAGTAATACGCGCCACCGGGGATGCCGAGCACCCGTTCCGGCTTGACGTACAGGTACGCCTGGATCGGGTACAAACCGCCGGCCGACGGAAACTGGTATTTGACCTCGCCGTCGAGTTGTCCCTGGGCAAGTGCAGCCAACAGCTCGGCAAAGGCGCGGGTCTGGATCGGTTGCGTGGCGTATTGGCGCACCGAGCGGTAATCGCTGAATCGCTTGGCGAATGCCGGGGTCTGCGGCAATGTCAGCGCCACACTCGGCGACGTCTGGGCAAAGGTGCGACGTCCGCGCTGATCTGCCTTGAACTGCGCGCGCAGTTGCGGATCCTCGATCACGTCCTCGGTGCTGCTCACACGCTGCTGCGCATTGCTGACCAATGCCTGGTGCTGCAGGCTTTGGCGGTACATGCCGATCAGGTGCAGCAACGTCGGTTGCGCCAACAGTTGCGCCACGTGCGGGCGAAAATGCAGTTCGCTGGACAGCGCATTACTGATGCGCACGATGTCGATCGATGTTGCGCCGAGGTTCAACAGGTTGGCGTTGCCAGCGATGGCATCACGCTTGAGCACGCCTTGCACAATCTCCACCAGCCGCTGTTCCTGCGCACCGTCGACTTCCAGCGCTGCGCCGGACGGCTCTTGCTGCGACGGCTCCGGGAGGCGCTTCTTGTCGACCTTGCCGTTGGACGACAGCGGCCAGGCGTCGACGAACGTGAACGACGACGGCACCATGTACGCCGGCAGTTTGTCCGCCAGGTACTGGGCGAAGTCGCTGGCTTGCAACGCCGGATCGGCCTTGAGCACATAGCAGGCCAGACGTTTTTCTCCAAGCGTGCTGCCAAGGATTTGCACCACCGCACCTTGCACGCCCGGGTGACGATTGAGCGCGGCTTCGATTTCGCCCAACTCGATGCGATAACCCTGGACCTTGACCTGATTGTCCTCGCGGCCAAGGAATTCGATGTTGCCATCCGGCAGCCAACGCCCGAGATCGCCGGTCCGGTACAGGCGCTCGCCGGTCAGCGGGTGCGGGAAGAAGCTGGCGGAGCTGAGCGTTTCATCGCGCCAGTAACCCTGAGCAAGGCCGATCCCGCCGATGTAGAGCTGCCCGGCGACCCAGGTCGGGCGCACTTGCAGCGCTTCGTCCAGCACGTAGAAGCGCTGGTGATCGAGGGCTTTGCCGTAAGGGATGCTGCGCCATGCCGGGTCGACGTGCTGCACCGGATAGCAGATCGACCAGATCGAAGCTTCGGTCGCGCCGCCGAGACTGAACAGTTGCGCCGCCGGCTGCAACGCCCACAGCCGTTGCGGCAGGGTCAGGGGAATCCAGTCGCCGGAAAGCATCGCCACCCGCAGGCTGGCGGGCAGTGTGCCGCGCTCGCCCTCGACGTATTCAAGCAACATGCCGAGCAACGCCGGCACCGAGTTCCACAAACTTACCTGGTGACGTTCGATCAAGTCCCGCCAGTGCGCCGGATCGAGGGCCAGTTGCGGTTCAAGCACCACCACCGCCGCGCCGGCGGCCAGGGTGCCGAAGAAGTCATAGACCGAAAGGTCGAAACTCAGCGACGAAATCGCCAGCACCCGATCCGTTGGGCCAACGGCAAAGCGCCGGTTGATGTCGAGCAAGGTGTTGACTGCGCCGCGATGATCGATGACTACGCCTTTGGGCATGCCGGTGGAACCGGAGGTGTAGATCACGTAGGCCAGATCGGTGGGTGCAACGTTGACCGGTTGCAACGGCGCGCGTTCGACCATGACCTCATCGGTCACGGCGATGGCGCTGACCTGCCCAGGCCACTCGATCACGCCAAGCAGTGCCGGTTGGGTCAGCACCAGGCTGACTTCGGCGCGCTCAAGGATATGCCGCACGCGTTCCGCCGGCAGGGTCGGGTCAATCGGCAGATAAGCGCCACCGGCGTACTGAATCGCCAGGGTCGCCACCACTTGTTCCCAGCCGCGTTCCATCATCACGGCGACCAGGCGATTGGGCACCACGCCCTCGGCCTGAAGCTGCGCCCCCAGAGACCGCGCCGCCGTGCGCAATTGCCCGTAGGTGAATTGCCGTTGCGCAGCAATCACGGCCACAGCGGCCGGCGTCATGAGAGCCTGACGCTCGAACAACTCGTTCATCAACGGCAACGTGCCTTGAGTGTCGGGCGGTGCCGGCAAACGCGCCACTGGCAACAGTTGTGGCGTACTCGCCGCCCAGGCCGACGGCTCCAGCAGGCAATCGAGCAGTGTGTTATAGGCGACGAACATGTCCTCAATCATGCCCGCCGGAAACAGCTCATCGATGCTGTCCCAGTTGAACAGCAGACGTCCTTCGAGCTCCAGCAACGTGTGGTCGAGCCACACTTGCGGCGTCTGAGTGATGCTGTGCATGGGTTGGGCGTTCAACGCGTCCGCGAGATTGAATTCAGCGAGTTCCGGTGCGGCCTCAGAGAGCGTGCTGTTGAACACGATCGGCATTGCCGTCTGCTGCACGCCACGCGCCTGGGACAATTCGCGCAATACCCGCACGCCGCTGACCACCGAGTGATCAATGTCTTGCCACAATTGCGCCTGCAACGCCCGAGCCTTGTCGGTGAAGCTCATGCCCCCCTCGACGTGAACTTCCAGCAGTACCAGGGAAGTGAAGTCGCCGATGATTTCATCGACGTCCGGGTGCAACGGCAAACGGTTGAACAGCGGCAGGCTCAGGGTGAATCGCGGCTGGCGGCTCCACAGCGCCAGCACTTCGCTGAACGCCGTGAGGAGCATCACCGACGGCGTCACCGCGAACTGTTTGGCCACGGCTTTGAGCTGCGACCACTGCGCCGCCGGCATATCGCGGTCGCGTCGCGTGAAGTGCGGATTGCCGATGCTGTCCGGCTGGCGAACCAGCGGCAGGTCTGGCGCCGGTGCCAGGCGGGTGACCCGTTCGCGCCAGTAGCTCAGCGCTTGTTCATAACGAATGCCGCTGCGCAGTTGATGTTCGGCCAGCACGTAATCACGAAAGGTCAGCCCCGGCTCGGGCAGGCTCAGGTGAGGGTCAGCATAAAACGCCATGAGCTCGCGGGCGAGAATCTGTGTGCTCGCGGCATCGACGATCAACGCATCCAGGCTGATGTGCAAATGGGTGATGCCATCATCGAGCAACGACAGGCCGAACTCGAACAGTGGCCAGCGACTGGCGTCCAGCACCTGGTGCGACTGGCGCTCGCGGGTCGCTTGCAGCGCCTGTTGCGCGACCTCCGCGGGCAAACCGCGCAAATCGCTGCGAGGCATGCAATAGGTCGGCACCTGCTCCAGCACCTGTTGCGTACCGTCGGTGAGAAACACCACGCGCAGCATGTCGTGGCGCTGAATCATGCGATTGAGCGCCTGCTCGAAACGTGCGGCGTCGAAGTCCGGGATGCGCAGTTCTTCGTAGCCGTGAGCACTGACCCCGCCGAGGCTGACCGTGGCTTCGCGACCGAACCAGTAGGCTTGCTGGATATCGGTGAGCGGGAACGGCGCATGCCGCGCGTCACGATCTGCCTCGATCTCAAGGAAGGCCGGGACGATTTGAGCATCATTGCTGCGCCCGGCCTGCACCTGCGCCGCCAGATCCATCAGCACCGGCGTCTTGAACAGATTGCTCAAGGACAGCTGCGCGCCCATGCGCTGGTTGATCGCGTAGATCATCCGGGTCGCCAGCAGCGAGTGGCCGCCCAATTCAAAGAAGTTGTCGTGAACCCCGACTCGTTCGCACTTGAGCACCTCGGCCCAGATCTCGGCCATTTGCTGTTCAATGTCGTCGCGCGGCGCCACGTAAGCAGCCCCGGCGGTGCGCTCCGGCGTCGGTAATGCCAGACGGTCGAGCTTGCCATTGCGGGTCAACGGCAACTGCGCCAGCGAGACCCATGCAGTGGGAATCATGTGCTCAGGCAAGTGCCGTTGAAGTGCGGCACGCAGGGTTTCGCTGGACGCCGGGCCGACCACGTAGGCCACCAGACGCTTGTCACCTGCCATATCTTCACGCAGCAACACCGCCGCTTCCTGCACGCCGGGCTGCTGTTGCAGCAAGCTCTCGATCTCGCCGAGTTCGACCCGGAAACCGCGCAACTTGACCTGCTGATCGATGCGTCCCAAGTACAGCACGTTGCCGTCGGCCTGGAATTTCGCCAAGTCTCCACTGCGGTACATGCGCGCGCCGGGTTCGCCACTGAACGGGTCCGGCACGAAGCGTTCGGCGGTCAGGTCCGGGCGGTTCAGGTAACCGCGAGCCAGGCAGGCGCCAGCGATGTACAACTCCCCCGCCACGCCGACCGCCACCGGGTTCATATCGTCATCGAGCACGTACAGCCGCGCGTTGGCGATCGGTCGGCCAATCGGCGGCGCGTCCGGCCAGTCGGCGGCGTCGCTGCACGACAAGCTGAACTGGCTGACCACATGGGTTTCGGTCGGGCCGTACTGGTTGTGCAAGTGCGCGCCGCCGAGGCCGCGCACAAATCCGCGCAGTTCATCATTGATTTGCAGGGCTTCGCCGGCCGTGATGATTTCGCAACCACCGGCCGGCGTTGGTGCATCGGCCTCGGTCAGCCCGGCGAGTTGTTGCAACACGGCAAACGGCAGGAACGCCCGCTGCACGCCCTCGGCCACCAGGGTCGGACGCAGCGCGGCGAGGTCTTTGCGACTGTCTTCGGTCATCAGCAACAGGCTGCCTCCCGAGCACAAGGTGCTGCAGATCTCCTGGAACGACACGTCGAAATTCAGTGAAGCGAATTGCAGGACCCGGCCCGGTGCCGGTGCTTGATCAAGCTGCCAGGCAATCAGGTTATCCAGCGCGCGGCGATTGTGCGCCACGCCTTTCGGGCGGCCGGTGGAGCCGGATGTGTAGAGCACGTAGCCGAGATTATCCGGGCTGACCTTCACCTGCGGATCGGTGTCCGGACAATGCGCCCAGCGCTGCATATCTGTATCCAGGCAGCAGGTGTCGATGTCGGTCGGCAGCGCATTTGGCAAGGCGCTGTGAGTCAGCAGCAAGGCTGGCGCCGCGTCGCTGAACATGAACGCCAGACGCTCCATCGGGTAAGCCGGATCGAAAGGCACATACGCCGCGCCCGCCTTGAGGATTGCCAGCAAACCGATGACCATTTCCGGCGAGCGTTCCAGGCACAGACCGACCCGGTGCTCGGGCCGCACGCCTTGCTCGATCAGGTAATGCGCGAGGCGATTGGCGGCCTGATTGAGTGCGCGATAACTCAGTTGCCGGTCATTTGCGATCAACGCCACTGCCTCTGGCGTGCACCGGGCCACGGCTTCAAAGCGCGCGACCGTGTCAGGCATGGCCGAGGTGTCGCGCTCGGTACGGTTCCAGTCGTGGACGATCTGTTGATGTTGTTCCGTGCTCAGCAGGCTGACGCTCGATAACGCTTGTTCCGGCTGCTCGACCATCTGCGTCAGTACCCGGCGCAGGTATTCGGCAAACTGCGCCACCGTGCCCGGCTCGAACAACCCGCAAGCGTATTCCAGACCGCCGACGATCTGCCCGTCACGCTCATGCAGCGCCAATTGCAGATCGAACTTGGCCACATGATGGCTGCTCTGCACCGGGCTGACCTCAAGGCCGGACAACAGCAGATCCGAGTCTTGATCCTGTTCCCAGGCAAACAGCACCTGGAACAGCGGGCTGTGCGCCAGGCTGCGAGGCGGGTTGAGCAACTCGACGACCTGTTCGAACGGCAGGTCCTGATGTTCCTGGGCACCCAGCGAAACGCGGCGCGCTTGCTGCAGCCATTGCGCGACCGTCGGCGAACCCGCGCGGGTCATGCGCAGCGCCAGGGTGTTGACGAAGAAGCCGATCAGACCTTCCAGTTCCTGGTGCGTACGGTTGGCCGACGGCACGCCGATCACCACATCGGCTTGCCCGGACAGTCGCGACAGCACCAGCGACCAGGCCGCGAGCAATATCATGAACAGCGTGGTGCCCTGCTGCCGGCACAAGGCTTTCAACCGGTCAGTCAGGGCCCGATCCAATACCAACGGCACGAAACCGCCGAGATAGTCCTGCACCGCTGGGCGTTTGTGATCGGCCGGCAATTCCAGCAATACCGGCGCGCCGCTGAGGGTGTCGCGCCAATAGCGGCACTGCTCGGCCAGCACATCGCCGGTCAGCCATTGGCGTTGCCATACGGCGTAATCGACATACTGCACAGGCAGCGGGGGCAAGGGGTTGTCGCGCTCATGAATCGCCGCTTCGTACAGCAGGCCCAGTTCACGGGTGAGCACGCCCATCGACCAGCCATCGGAGATGATGTGGTGCTGGGTCAGCAGCATCACGTGGTCATCCTCGGCCAGGCGCAACAGGCTGACGCGCATCAGCGGTCCGCGGCTCAGGTCAAAAGGCTTTGCGCCTTCTTCGTCGATCAATTGCGCCAGACGCGCCTCGGGTTGACCTTGCAAGTCAGTTACCGCCAGCTTGATGAAAGCCCCCACCTCACCGATCAGTTGCTGCCCTTCCCCCTCGACGGTGATGAACGTGGTGCGCAACGCGGCATGTCGGTCCACCAGTTGATTGAGGCTGCGTTCAAGGGCTGCGATGTGCAACGGACCGCGCAAGCGCAGGTTCAACGGCATGTGATACGCCGCGTTCCCACCCTCCATTTGTGCGAGGAACCACAGGCGCTGCTGCGCAGACGACAACGTTTGCGCGCCCGAGCGCTCAACAGCCGCTATCGCCACGCGAGCCGTGTCCTGGTTGCGTTTGAGCCGTTCGGCAAAGTGTTCCAGCACCGGCGCAGCAAACAGCGCCGAGGGGGCCACTTCCAGGCCGAGTTGCTGGCGCACTTGAGCCAGTACGCGCATCACCAGCAGCGAGTGGCCACCGAGCGCAAAAAACTGATCCTGGCGGCCAACCTGCTCGACGCCGAGCACGTCGGCCCAGATTTGAGCCAGCGCGATTTCCAGTGGACCTTGCGCCGGCTGATAGTCGCGCTGATCTAAGGCCTGAGCGTCCGGCGCTGGCAATTGCGTGCGATCGAGTTTGCCGTTGGCCGTCAGCGGCAGCGCATCCAGGCGCACGAACGCTGTGGGCACCATGTAATCCGGCAGGCTGAGGTTGAGTTGCTTACGCAGCGAACGCGGCTTGAGCGCCGCGCCTCGGCTTTCGCAGTAGTAAGCGACCAGTCGCGATTCGCCAGCCGTGTCCTGGCGCAACAGCACCACGCTTTCACGCACGCCGGCAATGTCCGCCAGACGCGCTTCGATTTCTCCCAGCTCCAGGCGCAGGCCACGCAGCTTGGCCTGAAAGTCATTGCGTCCTAAAAACTCCAACTCGCCGTCCGCCCGATAACGTGCCAGGTCACCGCTGCGATACAGGCGCTCGCCTGCCACGAAGGGACTGTCGATGAAACGTTCGGCGGTCAGTTGCGGCAGATTCAGATAACCCCGGGCGACACCGATGCCTGCGATGTGCAAGTGCCCGGCGACACCCGCCGGCACCGGGGCGCCCAAGGCATCGAGCAGATAAATCCGCGTATTGGCCAGCGCACGCCCGATAGGCAACACGCCGTCGGCCACGCTGCCTTTGTGCAATTCAAAACACGTGCTGTCGATGCTCGCTTCGGTCACGCCGTACGCCTGGACGATCTGCACGTGGTCGCCAGCCAGTCGGCGCAATTGTCGGGCGCTGTGGGCAGTCCAGACGTCCGACCCACAGACCACGGTGCGCATGAACGACAGGTCGTGGCCGCTTTCTTCAACCCAGGCCAGCAACGGATTGAGCACAGCCGGCACGAAGTCGGCGAAACCGATCGCAGCATCGCTCAGCAGGCGATACAGCGCGGGCGGGTCCATCAGCGATGCACGCGGGCACAGCACCAGCGTGCCCCCAAAACCGAGGGCGCGGATCAGATCGGCGCTGAACACGTCGAAAGAAAAACCAGCCATTTGCAGGTGATTGAGGGACGCGTCGAGGTTGTAGAGTTTTTCCCAGGCTGCACTCACGGCGATCAGCCCACGGTGCTCGACCATGACGCCTTTCGGGGCGCCGGTGGAGCCGGATGTGTAGATCACGTATGCCAGGTGCCGAGGCGTCAGCCCAACTTCATTGGGGTCGGGGTTGTCCTCCGGTTGCGCGTCCCAGGGGCGAGTGTCGGCGATGTCCAGCACGGTGGAATGTGCAAGGCTGGCAGCGACAGAACCGTGGCTCAGCACCACGGCGGGGGCACTGTCGGCGAGCATATGCGCCAGCCGCGCGGCAGGATAAGCCGGATCCAGCGGCACATACGCACCGCCTGCCTTCAGCACCGCCAGCAGGCCGACCAGCATGTCCAGCGAGCGCTCCAGGCACAGCCCGACGCGCACGTCCGGCCCGACACCCAGGCTGCGCAGGTGATGGGCCAGGCGGTTCGAACGAGTGTTCAGTGCGCCATAACTCAGCGCCTCGTCGTGCCAGCGGGCGGCGATGGCGTCCGGGTTGCGCCGCACCTGGGCTTCGAACAAACCGTGTACGACTTGGGTGGTGTCGAAGGATTGCTCGGCGCTGTTGCAGTCGTGGAGCAGGTACTGGCGTTCGGCTGCGCCAAGCATTTGCAGCGCCATCACCGAAGCCGAGGGTTGCGCCACCATCTGCTGCAGCACCGTGTTCAGGTAACCGGCAAAACGCTCGATGGTCGCGGCGTCGAACAGCGCTGGGGCGTAATGCAAATGGCCGCTGATGCGCCCATGCGATTCAGCCAGCACCAGGCTCAGGTCGAACCCGGCAGGCAGCGGTTGCGAATTTTCCCAGGCGAATAACACCTGCATCAGCGGATGGCAGGCGGGGCTTTGTTCGTGGTTGAGGCACGCGAGCAGTTGCTCGAACGCCACGTCTTGATGCTGCTCGGCACCGTGCAGCGCAGCGCGGATGCGCATCAGCAGCTGGCTTGTGGAAGTGGCCTCTGCAAGTGACACGCGCATTGGCAGAATGCTGCCCGACTTACCCGTGCATGCGCCGATGATCACCTCGTGCTGACCCGACAACCGCGCCAGCACCACCGCCCACCCGGCGAGCAGCGTCATGCACAAAGCGTTGGCGTCACGTTGGCTCAAACTTTTCAGGCCTGCGGTCAGCGAGGCATCCAGTTCCACCCCGTACGCAGCAGTTTGCAGATTCTGCACCGCCGGTCGTGGCCGGTCGGTGGGCAATTCCAGCAACGCCGGGGCACCGTCCAGCCGCTCGCGCCAGTAGGCGAGTGACGCAGTGTCGGATGGATTTTCGGATGTAGTGCTGGGCTGCGCGGGGGTCGCCCCGCGCAAGGAGGATTTGTCGAACATCAGGCTACCGTCCATGACTGGATTATTTTTGTGTGTGCTTGGCTGGGACGTTCATAGCCCGCCGGTCAGGCCCGACACGTTGTGCCGGATCGGTGATGCGTAATTCAGGGGGATGGTGCGGCGCGTGCCTGCGGACCAGCGTCATGAGCGGGCGCAATGGCGTACACGAATTTGCGGGGGAATTGGCTGGCGAACAGCGCAAGGAATGAGTGACGAACAGCGAGGAAACTGGTGGGAGCGATGGCGACTCGTGTCGTTTTTCCCACCACACCAACCCATGCAGACCATTTGACCAATTAACACCTCACCTTTCCTTTGAGGGTCAGCGACGGGCATCGGCCTGCGCAGGGGTGTCAGCGCCAGGTTGGACCCGTTCGGATGAGATTGCCGGGCTTATAACCCATCGACAATCCTTTGACGCCGGGATATTGACCCCTGGCGTTGCCGAATAATAACCACGATTGCCCGGGATGAGGTAAACAAAAAGTTTTAAACATGTTACTAGTCATTCCTCCGCGTTATTACGGGGAGAACGCTCGCATTCGTCGACGCTGTACGGGGCAAATTCTGTCTGTTCGCCAGTGGCCGCCATAAGAGATTTTCAACCAGCGGCCACTGGCAAGGGGCGGGCGATTGCGGGCTGACTCTGCCCCGTCGCCTCAGCGCCGAGTGATCAGACCCTGCCGCGCGACGCGGATCAGTTGCTTGATCATTTGCGGCGCATCTTCTGCGCTCGGCGCCTGAATCACGGCCAGATCAAAACTGTCAGTGGCGAAACGCGCCAGCGACTCGCCGTCGTCGACGAACTGAATCAGGAACGCGGCAGGACCGCCGCTGCGACGCGGCCAGCCATCGAGATAACGCAAGAGCGTCGGCTGATGTTTGCCGCCAAGAAGGATTTTCGGGTTGCGCTGGGTGACGTGAGCCGTGATCGGCGCGGGACGTGCAGGAGGGTGTAGTGCGTTCATCGTGTCGTGTCTCTGCCTCAAAAGTCTGCATGGCAGGTGAGAGGCAACACCGAACCAGCGCTTTAGCGGTATTTCGAAGCCCTGTTCCGGCTTCTGACGGTAACTGTAGAAGTCACCTGGCGCCCCGCAAGTAGCTGTTTAAATCGGCGCATGAGCAACATCCTAGAGAACGTGACCAACCAGTGTCAAGAATCGCCCGCAACAAAAAAGGCCCGCACAATGCGGGCCTTTCCCTTGAGCCAGAGCCTTCAACCGGCGATGGCGCGATCCGCCGAAAGCTTGCCGGCACCTTCGATCAGTACCGCGATGCTACCGGCCAGCAGCGCCAGGGCGAATTCATAACCGTTGTTGGCCATGAACAGACCGTTGCCGATGTGCACCGAGAAGATTGCCACCAGCGAGAGGAACGCCAGACCGAGTGCCGCCGGGCGTACCAGCAGGCCGATAATCAGTGCCAGACCGGCGAAGAATTCCGTACCGCCGGCCAGCGAGGCCATCAGATAACCCGGGGTCAGGCCGATGCTTTCCATCCATTGCGCAGTGCCGGCCAGGCCGTAGCCACCGAACAGACCAAAGAGTTTCTGCGAACCGTGGGCGGCGAAGATCACGCCGACAGCAATGCGCAGGACAGTCAGGCCGTAACCGGCGCGGGTGAACAGAACCTTGTTGATCAGAGAACTCATGGGGCATTCCTTGTTGTGCAGAAGTGTTTGTGTGTTTGGGTTGGTCGCTATATTAATCAGTTTATTTCATGTTTAAAGCGCAAAAAATGCGCCATAAGAATCGGATTATTAGATTATTTCCGACTGACCACTTTCTGCTGCCGGGGCTCGAGCGACTCGCGCTCCCGATCGAATGCCAGGTAATACTTGTTCACGCTATTAACATAGCTGACGGCGCCCATTCCCACCTGCTCCATGGCAATGCGTTCAACCTGGAAAAACCACTGATTGGGATTCAAGCCACGGCGTCGGGCTTCGGCGCGCATGCCCTGCACGCGCTCGGGGCCGATGTTATAAGCGGCGAGGGTGAAAGCCATGCGCTCACGCTCGTTGAGTTTCGGGCTGCTGAAAAACTTGCGGCGGATCATCGCCAGGTACTTGGCGCCGGCCTGAACATTCGCATCGAGATTCTGGATATTGCTCACGCCGACCCGTTGCGCGGCAGACGGGGTGATCTGCATCAGCCCGGTCGGGCCGCTGCCACTGCGGGCGTTGGGCTGCAGGCGCGACTCCTTGAACGCCAGCGCCGCCAGGTTGAGCCAGTCCATGTTCTGAGCGTCGGCGTGCTTTTGCAGGGTCGGACGAAGTTTTTCCAGTCGCTGGCGATCACCTTTGGCCAGCGGATTGTGCACTTGATAGAGACGGCGATAGATGCGCAGGAACGCGGCGTCTTCGTCCGACGGCTTCTTGTAGCCGGTAAGAAAGCGGTCGATGCTCGCGCGCAACATCGACGCATCGCGGCGCACGAACCAATGCTCCTCGCCCGGCTCGCCCAGGCTCAATTGCCGATCAAGGCGCAGCTTCGGCAGGATCTTGCCCCAGCGCTCGGCAATCGGTTGCTCGACGATGGTCAGGTGGAAAATCCCGCCCTGGACCATCTCCAGCACGTCCTCAACGGCCAGCGTCGGATCAACCCATTCAATATTGATCGGCGCCAGTTTGTGCAACGCCAGTTTCTGGTTGAGCTGGCTGACCACCTCCCCCGCCGCACTGCCGGTGGGCAGCGCCAGGGTTTTGCCGGACAGTTGCTCAACCTTGGTATAGCGGCGCTGGCCCTTGATGCCGACCAGCACCAGCGGCACGTTGCTGGCAATCGGTTCGCTGCTGGCGACCGCATAGCCCGAGGGCAGATCGAGCAATTCACCGGGCGCGACCATATCGCCTTCGCCGCGCTGTAAAGCGCCGAGCAGTTGATCCTTGGCTTTGGGAATGATTTTGAGGGTGACTTCCTGGCCGTCGCGGGCATGGCCGTTAAGGTATTGCTCGAAGGCGCGCAGGCGATGGTATTCGACACCAATCGCCTGGCCCTGGACCTCGCCGGAGCTGTTACGGCTCTGATTGACCAGCACCCGCAATACGCGGCTGCTGCGAATTTCGGAGAGATCGCGGACCTTGCTTGCCGGCACGGCTTGCAGCGGCCCGGGCAGGCGCGCGACCGCCGTCATCGGCAGCAGCAACGCAGCACACAACAGCAGCAGAACCGAGGGACGATGCATCCACTCTCCGAAAAGAATACGGGGCGATTGCGTCGCAAAAGAGACGACATCACCGACGAAAACAGAGCGCTTTGTGCGCTGGTAAAGTGCGAGAGACTGGCACAGTGATGGCATTGTCGCCACCCCGGAGTCTTTCGCGGCCTCAACAGACAGCCTTAACTCGTTGTAGTTCTTGGCTTTTCTTATAAATCTACAGCTCTGATATGCTTTCCGGCCTTCGGCCCGAGGTAGCACCATGCAACTCATCGATATCGGCGTCAACCTGACCAACCCCAGTTTCGCCGACAAACACCAGGCCGTACTCGACCGCGCCTATGCCGCCGGCGTCTGCCAACTGGTGCTGACCGGCACCAGCGTCGAGGGCAGCGAGCAGGCGCTGGAACTGTGCCAGCAACTGGATGGAAGCGGCAAACAGCTGTTCGCCACCGCCGGTATTCACCCCCATTCGGCCAGCGACTGGAACGCCGACAGCGCGCGCCGCCTGCGCAGTCTGTTGAACGAATCCAGCGTCGTCGCGGTGGGCGAATGCGGGCTGGATTTCAACCGCGACTTCTCCCCGCGCCCGCAACAGGAAAAGGTCCTGGAAGAACATCTGGCGCTGGCCGTCGAACTGCAATTGCCGGTGTTCCTGCACGAGCGCGATGCCAGCCAGCGCCTGCTGGAGATCCTCAAGGACTTCCGCGATCAACTGCCGGCGGCGGTGGTGCACTGCTTCACTGGCGAGCAAAAGGCCTTGTTCAGCTACCTCGATCTGGATCTGCACATCGGTATAACCGGGTGGATCTGCGACGAACGCCGGGGCACGCATCTGCATTCGCTGGTGAAAGAGATCAAGCCGGGACGGCTGATGCTGGAAAGCGACGCGCCGTATCTGTTGCCGCGCACGCTGCGGCCGAAGCCGAAAAACGGCCGTAACGAGCCGGCGTACCTGACCGAAGTGCTGCGCGAGGTGGCGTTGCATCGCGGCGAGACCGAGGAAGCGCTGGCCGCGCATACCACCGCGTGTGCCCGGGCGTTTTTTAATCTTCCGATGTTGGTGTAAACCGCAAAAGATCGCAGCCTTCGGCAGCTCCTACAGAATGTACGCCGTGCCAATGCAAGAGCTGCCAAAGGCTGCGATCTGTTGATCTTTGATCTGTTGATCCGCATCAAAAAATGGTTTTCTGAATAGCGGCACAATAATGGCACCTTGCCAAAACTGTTTCCGCTATCAGAGAAGACCTCCATGGGTGCCTGGCTTAGCAATATCTCGCTGAAATACAAATTCTGGGCGGTCAACGCGGTCGCCTTTGTCACCACCCTGCTGTTGGTTTTGTACGCCGTACACCTCGAACAACAGGCCCGCAGCCACGCCGCGCAGGCATCCGCCCAGGCGCAGGCGCAGTTGCTCAAGGCCTGGCCGTCCGGGCAACCGTTGCCCAAGTCCGCTCAGGTGCTGACCTTCAAGCCCGGTGAAGCGCCGCGTCTGAACGATCAACCGCTGCTGGAAATCAGCGGCAGCATCGGCTGGAACACCATCAATCCTCTGCCACTGCTCGGCGAAAATCCGTTGATCGGCGCCGAGGTATTCAGCCGTGCCGATGGCGAACAAGTGGCGGTCATTGCCTATGCGCCGAGCCTGAGCCAAGTATTCAGCGAACGCTTCGCCAACTATGCGCTGGCGGTCTTGATTCTGATGCTGGCAATGCTCGGCGCTTCGCAACTGTTGATCCGCTTTCTGCTCAGCCAGCTCAACACCTTGAAAGACGTGATGCTGCACGTTGAAAAAACCGGCGATCTGTCAGCTCGCGTACCACTGGTGGGCAAAGATGAAGTCGGGCAGATGGCCAATGCCTTCAATGCCATGCAGGCCGGTTATCAACGCGTCGTGAACACTGTTGCCAACACCGCGAGGCAACTGGATGTCGGTGCCGCGCGGCTGGCCTCAAGCATGAACGATGTGCGTCACGGCATGCTCGGTCAGCAGAGCGAAACCGATCAGGCTGCCACCGCGATCAACGAAATGACCGCCACCGTTTATCACATCGCTCAACATGCGGGCGCCACGCGCGATCTGTCGAAAACCGCCGACGGCCTCGCCGGCAGTGGTCAGCAGGTGGTGGCGCGGGTGCAGCAATCGATTGCCGGGTTGTCCAGCGGCGTGCAGCAAACGGCGGAAATGATTCAACGCCTGGCCGAGGACAGCCAGAAGATCAGCGGCGTGGTCAGCGTGATTCACAGCATCGCCGAACAGACCAATCTGCTCGCGCTCAATGCGGCGATCGAAGCCGCCCGCGCCGGGGAGATGGGTCGCGGCTTTGCCGTGGTCGCCGATGAGGTGCGCAACCTCGCCAAGCGCGTGCAGGCGTCCACTGACGAGATCACCGGCATGATCGCCGCGTTGCAGGCCGGCACCCGCGATGCGGTGGATTTCATGCAGGAGAGTTCGTACAAGGCCGACGACTGCGTGCAGCAGGCCCAGGAAGCTGGCGCGGCGCTGGCGCAAATCACCGGCGCAGTCGCGCAGATGCGCGAAAGCAATACGCAGATTGCCGTCGCGGCGGAACAGCAGAGCCAGGTTGCCGAGGAGATGAACCGGGCGGTGGTGAGTATTCGTGATGTGACCGAAAACACCGTGCAGCAGACAGTGGAGTCGGCGACGACCAGTAATGAGTTGGCGACGATGGCCGGGGAATTGAACAAGGCGATAGGCCAGTTGAAGCTTTAAGATCAAAAATCAAGATCAAAAGATCGCAGCCTTCGGCAGCTCCTACAGGGGGAACGCATTTCAAAATGTAGGAGCTGCCGAAGGCTGCGATCTTTTTTGTCCATCATGGCTATGATGCCAATAGCCAACCTTGATTCGCCGCCCTCCGCGCCCGGGCCTATTCTTCAACCATGCAGTTCAACATGGATCGAGGAGTAGTAAACATGGGCAAACGTCACCCCAACCTTCCCGCGTGGCAATGGCGCGCCTACCCGGGCAATCATCAGCACCCGACCAATCTGGTCCTGCACCTGATTGCCGTGCCGCTGTTCATCGTGGCGTTTCTGCTGATCGTGTCGGGGGTGTTCAGCCTGAGTCTGGCCAGCGTCGCCATCGGTGTGATCGGGATTGTCGCGGCGCTGGGGCTGCAGCGCCACGGCCATAGCCTGGAGGCGCAAGCCTCCGAGCCGTTCAGTGATCGCCAGGATGCAGTTTCACGGTTGCTGGTCGAACAATTCCTGACCTTTCCGCGGTTCTTTCTCAGCGGCGGCTGGTGGCGCGCCTGGCGTGAGCGCCATCGTCGGCATTGATTCAGGCAAAGATGGTCACAGTCTGGCGACTCATCGCAATCAACTCTCCCTTCGCGCTCCACAGTTTGGCGGCGACATGACCGTAACCGTCGGCCGCGTATTCGATATCCGCCAGATATTGGCACCAGTCCAGCGTGCTCAAGTCGTGTAACGGCTGCACGAATTCAATGGTCCAGGTCAGCGTGCTACCCGGTGCAGGCTTTTTCAGATACGGCAACAGCGCCGGCGGCCAGGCATCCACCAGCGCCAGCAGATGCGCCTCGTTGACCGGCTCCTCTTTGACATCCCCACGCAACCGCACCCAACCGCCCATCAAGCGCGATGCCGTGCCGGAGAATGGAATGCCGCCGACGCTCCAGCGCATGGCCAGATGGCGCATGAATTCCGGGGTCACGCCTTTGATGTACGGCAGCTCCTGGCACTCGTCCCAGTGTTTCATGGTGGGCGCTGGATAGGCCTGGACGGCGACTTCCGAGGGCCGCGAGGCACCGAAGCTGCCCTGAATGATCGTCACCACTTGGCCATTTTGCATGGCACGGCCCAACACCTGGCTGACCGCTTTGCCTTCGCGCAACACGTCGACTTCGAAACTCACCGGCACTCCCGGCTCGACCGGGCCGACAAACGTGATCGCCAGCGAACGCACCGGGCGCTCCGTCGGCACTCTGGCACGCATGGCTTCAAATTGCAGCGCGGCCACCAGCCCGCCAAAACTGGCCCGCCCCTGACCCCATTCGGCGGGGATGGTCACTTCAGGTTGTTGGCGGACAGCATCGAGCAAATCGCAAAGGCGCATGGCAACCTCGGAAAGCGAGAAAGGGATGCGCGGATCTTACCCAGCCCGCAGCCGCGGCGCAGCGTCTATTCCGGTCAAATGGGCTGACAGATAGGCCTTGGCACTTTTCAGATGGATCTGGGGAATCCCTGTAGGGGATGCGCAAGCTTCAGGATTTGAAACACGTAGCGCTGAGTTTTTCCAGCACTTGATCGGCCTTCAGCTCTGCCTTGATCAGCCCGGCCTGCCAGGTTGCCACACACGGTTGCAGGTCGGCCTCCTGCTCGGCGCGCGCCAGCCATTGCCAGCAATCGTGCCAGTCGCCCAATGCGCCTTGCGCCGATTTCAGGCGTTTGTATGCCGGTTTCGGCAGGCGATCCAGCTCGGGATAAGCTTCGATGCCATAGCGTACGCGCTTGATCAACAAACGCAGACGATGGCGGTCATGGGCGGGATCGTGCAGCGCCGCATCGAGTTTCTGCCATTGTTTGCCCAGACGTTTTTCGATGCGTTTATCCAGATTCTTGAGCAGCCCCTGACGCTCGGACGCGCGCAGAAACCGTGGAAAGGCGTCGAGAATCATCAGCAACGACGCCACTTGCGCACTCGCCGCCAGTGCCGGATACGCCTCGGCCATTTGCGCCAGACGCCGCTGCGCAGCCTCGGGTTGACCATGCTCGAGCAGATACGCCGCCAGCACTTCGCGATCACGCCACGGCGTGGTCAGCTCGCCCACTGCCGAAGCCGCCGCCTCCAATTGCTCGACACCCGGCAAGCCGCGCAACGGCCGCAACAGACTGCGCAAGCGTCGCACCGTGGTGCGCAAATCATGCAACGCCTCGGGATCGGTACGTGCAGTCAAACGCGCCTGACACGCCAGCAGCCGCACATCCAGGCTCAACACATGAGCCACCAAGCGATCGATCATGGGGATCTACTCCGTAGACAGCTGCAAGTTGCAAGCTACAAGCTTCAAGTTGAATGCGTTTGCTTCAAAGCTTGCCGCCTGCCGCTTGAAACTTGCAGCTGCTTTTTATCTTCCTGCGCGGGATTCGCGAATGTAGAAGCGAGCTTTCTCGGCTTTCTTGCTGCAGCCTTCGAAGCCTTCAAATTGCTGCTGGGTCTTGGCGGCGGTCAGCAACGACAGTGCTTTGGAATAGCTGACGGTGCCGGCGAAGCCTTCAGCCTTGGCCAGGTCCAGTTCGTGCCAGGCCGCGTCGAGTTGGCTGCCGCAGCTGTCGCGGTAGGCGGTTTTGCCGGCGCAACCGGCCAGAACCAACGCCATCAACGGTACACAGATCCAGGCTTTCATCACTCACACCTCAAGGTAGGTCAACAGTCGTGCAGGTAAGACGGTCAAGCGGCGAAAAAGTGCCTCGCACGCCAACGAAACCAGCGTGGCGCAGAGCATAGCGCGCAAGCTTGAAGCGCGAGTGAAAAACGACGTCACAGCTTCGCGCAACGACCTTGGCGATTGAGCCGCCTGGCCGATGCGTGCATTGTGCAGGCTTGTCCGGAGGAAGTTTGATGAAAAAGCGTGTCGCACTGGTGCTGGGCTCCGGTGGCGCTCGGGGTTATGCCCATATCGGCGTCATTGAAGAAATTGAGAAACGCGGTTATGAAATCGCCTGCATCGCCGGCTGTTCGATGGGTGCAGTGGTCGGCGGGATCTATGCCGCCGGCAAACTGGATGACTACCGGCGCTGGATCGAAAGCCTTGATTACCTCGACGTGCTGCGCCTGGTCGATGTGAGTTTCCGTCTCGGTGCGATCCGCGGTGAAAAGGTTTTCGGGCAGATCCGCAAGATCGTCGGCGAGATCAACATCGAAGACTTGCGCATTCCCTACACCGCCGTCGCCGCCGACCTGACCAATCAGCAAGAAATCTGGTTTCAGGAAGGCTGCCTGCATCAGGCCATGCGCGCCTCGGCGGCGATTCCCAGCCTGTTTACCCCGGTGATGCAGGGCAACCGCATGCTGGTCGACGGCGGCATTCTCAATCCGTTGCCGATCGTTCCGGTGGTGTCCAGCCATTGCGACCTGATCATCGCGGTCAACCTTAATGCGACCAACCAGCGTCAGTACAAATTGCCGGTCATCGAACGTCCGCCGGCGTTCCGCTCGCGTTTTGACAGCCTGATCAATTCGCTGGGTTCGAAGTTGCCATTCCGGCGCAAACAGGCCGAGCAGTTGTTGAAACTGGAGCAGGAAGCGCTGCGCGCCGAAGCGGCAGAGATCAATCCGTGGCTCGAAGGCGTCGAACCGGAAAGCCAGCAACCGGCGGCCGCGCCCGAGCGCGAAGGCGCGCCGAAATCCGCCACCGGATCGTTCATCATCGATAACGTCGGGCCGGCATCGCTGCTGGATCTGATCAACCAGAGTTTCGAGGTGATGCAGACCTCACTGGCGCAGTACAAGATCGCCGGGTATCCGCCGGATATCCTGATCAACGTGCCGAAGCGGGTGTGCCGTTTTTTCGAGTTCTACAAGGCGCCGGAACTGATCGCGCTGGGGCGGGAGATTGCCAGTGATACGCTGGATCGGTATGAGCAGGAGCAGGGTTGAGCTGATCCGGATTTTTCAGAGTGATTGCTGACCTCTTCGCGAGCAAGCCCGCTCCCACGGGGTATGGGTGTGAATGGGATCTGTGCCATACACAGTTCACTGTGCTGGCCCCCACAGGTTTTCAGGGTTGAAGGATATCTGTGTCATACACAGTTCACTGTGGGAGCGGGCTTGCTCGCGAAGGGGCCAGCCCCGACAACACAATACTTACAGACCACCCTCCCCCAACAACCGATACCCAACCCCCGCCTCCGTCACGATAAACCGTGGCTGGGTCGGGTCATCCGCCAGTTTCTGGCGCAGATGCCCGACCACGATCCGCAGGTAATGACTGTCCTCGGTGTGCGTCGGCCCCCAGATATCCTTGAGCAATTGCTGCTGAGTGATCACCCGCCCCGGATGCCGCGCCAGTTGCGCCAGCACCGCGTATTCCTTGCGGGTCAGGGCGACTTCGGCGCCGTCGAGCAGTACCCGTCGATAGGCCAGATCCACAGTCAACGGGCCGAAATTCAGCGCCGCCGGTTGCGCCTGCCCCGCCGGGGCCTGGCGCAGCAACGCGCGAACACGGGCGAGAAATTCCTGGATGCCGAACGGTTTGGTCACATAGTCATTCGCGCCGCCATCCAGCGCTTCGACCTTCTGTCCTTCACTGGCGCGCACCGACAGCACCAGCACTGGCGTGCTCGCCCACTCGCGCAACTCGCGCAGCACTTGCTGACCGTCCATGTCCGGCAGGCCGAGGTCGAGCACCACCAGGTCCGGTTTGCTCAGCGCGGCTTGCGCCAGGCCTTCGGCACCGGTGCCCGCTTCGAGCACTTTATAGCCCTGTGAAGCGAGGCTGATGCGCAGGAATTTGCGAATCTGCGGTTCGTCGTCGATGACCAAAATGGTCGCGGTCTGGCTCATGGATTCACATCAACACAAAAGAGTGGCAAGAGAGTAGCGCAGTCGACTTCAAGCTTCACTGTCCATCCTCGGTTGCGCCTGCAACGGCAGATGCAAGGTGATGCAGGTGCCACGCCCGTCGATGCCGTCAGCCACGGAGATACGCCCGCCGTGCGCGCCGACCATGCCCTGACAGATCGCCAGGCCCAACCCGGTGCCCTGCCCGCCGCGATCACCGCGCGCGGCGGTGTAGAACATGTCGAAAATCTTCGCTCGATCCTCTTCGGGAATCCCCGGGCCTTCATCGCTGACCGCGAAAAAAATCTCCTGCTCATCGGCGCCGGCGCGCAGTTGCAAACGACCGTGGCTCGGCGAAAAACGGGCGGCGTTTTCCAGCACGTTGACCAGCGCCTGTTCGATCAGCGCAGCGTGCACATAAAGCAGCGGCAACTCGGCCGGCACCTCGGTGCTGACCTGCAACGGCGCCAACACGGCGCGCAGGCGATTGAGCGAACTGCCGACGATGTCGGCCGGTGACACCCAGTCCCGCGCCAGCTTCAGGGCGCCGTGGCCGAGGCGGGTCATGTCGAGCAGGTTCTGGATGTAACGGTCGAGGCGTTCGGCCTCATCGCGGGTGCCTTCAAGCAACTCGCGGCGGTCCTCCAGCGGGATCGCTTCGCCGAGGGCCAACAGGCTGTCGATGCTGCCGCGCATAGCGGTCAGCGGCGTGCGCAAATCGTGCGACACCGAGGCCAGCAAGGCGCTGCGCAATTGCTCGGTTTCGCCATGCAGGCGCGCCGCCTCCAGATCATCGGCCAACTGCGCGCGGGCCAGGGCTTGCGCCAGCGGCTGGCTCAGCGCAGTGAGCAAGCGACGGCGTTGACCGCTCAAGCTCTGGCCTTCCCGGGCGCACACACCGAGCAGCGCCAGCGGCCCGTCCTCGACCGATAACGGCCACCACCACCAACGCCCGAGCGGCAACGTGCCGGTGCCCTTGCCCGCCGGTTGATCGTGTTGCCAGGCCCAATCGGCAGCGGCGCGTTCGGCCTCGGTGAATTGCAGCGGCCCACCGGTTTCGACTTTCCAGCCGCCCTGCCCGTCGCGGTTGAGCAGGCACAATTGCAGGTCGCTCCAGCCTTCGAGGTGCTGCGCGGCGGCGCTGACCACGGCTTGGCGGTCGGTCGCAGCGGTGAGTTTGCGCGACAGGTCGAGCAGCTCGCTGGTCTCTTCCTGGGTATCGCTCAAGGCCTGCAATTGTCGGCGCTGTCGCGCTGCAAGGTTGCCAGTGAGCGCCGCCATCAGCAGAAAGAACAACAGCGTCAGCACGTCTTCTTCGCGCTGGATGCTGAAAGAGAAATTCGGCGGGATGAACAGAAAATCGTACGTCAGAAACGACAGCGCTGCACAGGCCAGCGCCGGGCCCAGGCTGCTGCGCACCGCCACCAGCAACACCGCTGCGAGGAACACCAGCGAGATGTTCGGCAGCGGCAACACGCTCGACACCGCCCAGGCCAAGGCACTGGCCAACAACGTGGCGACCAGCGCCAGCGCGTAGTCGAACCACACCAGCGTGGCTGGATTGCGCGGGCGCGGTTGGTGCTGTTCGTGGTCACTGTCGAGGACGTTGATTTCCAGACCGTGCGCCTGCCGCAGCAGGCGCGCCGCCAGGCCCCCGCCGAACAATCGCCGGCGCAAGCGCGGCCGCGACTGGCCGACCAAGAGCAGACTGGCGCGGCGCTCGGCGGCGTGTTGAATCAGGGTTTTCGCCACTTCGCCGGCGCGCAACAGCACCACTTCACCACCGAGGCGTTCGGCCAGTTGCTGCGCGCTTTGCAGGCGCAACCGCGATTGCTCGTCACGGGCGCTGCCGTTGTCGGCATGCACCAGACTCCACGGCAGATGCCGGCGCTGGGCGACGCGGCTGGCGTGTCGCACCAGACGCTCGGCCTGCGCATCGCCATCGACGCCGACCAGCAAACGCCCGCGCACCGCCGGCGCGGCCTGCCCCAACTGACGATAGCCTTGGGCAAGATCGTTATCGATTTGCGCGGCGGCAGTCTGCATCGCCAGTTCGCGCAGCGCGGTGAGGTTGGTCTGGGTAAAAAATGCATCGATAGCGGCGCGCGCCTGCTCGGGCACGTAGACCTTGCCTTCGCGCAGACGCTCGAGCAATTCCCGGGGCGGCAGGTCGATCAGCAGCAGCTCGAAGGCTTCCTGCAGGACCCAGTCCGGCAAGGTTTCGCGCACTTGTACGCCGGTGATGCCGCGCACTTGGTCGTTAAGGCTTTCCAGGTGCTGGACGTTGACCGTGGTGAACACGTCAATGCCGGCGGCGAGCAGTTCCTGAATGTCTTGCCAGCGCTTGGCGTGACGACTGCCGGGGGCGTTGCTATGGGCCAGTTCATCGACCAGTACCAGTTTCGGTCTGGCGGCAAGAATGCCGTCGAGGTCCATTTCCTCAAGCAGCACGCCACGGTATTCGCTGCGCACCAGCGGTTGCTGCGGCAGGCCGCCGAGCAACGCTTCGGTTTCGGCGCGGCCGTGGGTTTCAACCACGCCAGCGAGGACTTTCACGCCCTGGCGCAGTTGCGTGTGCGCGGCCTGGAGCATGGCGTAGGTCTTGCCGACACCGGCGGCGGCGCCGAGGAAAACCTTGAGCCGGCCACGGCCATCGCGGGGCAGGTCTGCTAACAGTGCGTCGGCGCGGCCGGAGTCGCTCATGCTTAGTGTTCTCTCTTCAGAATGATCGTTCCCACGCTCTGCGTGGGAATGCAGCCCGGGACGCTCTGCGTCCCATAAAAGCAGACGCAGAGCGTCTATTGATGCATTCCCACGCAGAGCGTGGGAACGATCGGTATCAACTGAATTACAGGCTTAGCAGTGCCAGATTCAGCTCCAGCACATTGACTACCGGCGGGCCTACCAGCGGTTGTTCGATGTGCTTATCGAGCAATTGCTGCAAGGTCGACACCGGCAGATGGCGCGCCGCCGCGACACGCGCCAGTTGATAGGCAATTGCCGCTGGTGGCAAGTGCGGATCGAGGCCGCTGGCGGAGGTGGTCAGCAGTGCCAGCGGCACCGGGCCTTGCCCGGAGACTTGGAGTTTGTGAGCGTCTTCAATCACTCGGGTAGCGAGGGCTGGATTGCTCGGCGCGAGGTTGCTGGCGCCACTGGCCACCGTGGCAAAAGCCCCGGCGGACGGGCGTGGGTGAAACCAGTTGTCGCCGCTGAAATCCTGAGCGATCAGCGACGAGCCACGGACTTTGCCGTCGGCATCGCGGATCAGGCTGCCATTGGCCTGAGCCGGAAAAGCGACCTGGGCGATGCCGGTGACTACCAATGGATAGGCGACGCCGGTAATCAGGGTCATCAGCGCCAACAGGGTCAGGGCCGGGCGTAGGGTTGTGGACATTGCAGAATCCTCGATTCAGAAATCAGTACTTGAGTCAGTTAAACCGTGGCGCATTCTTCGCGAGCAGGCTCGCTCCCACAGGGAAATTCAGTTTCAGGCGGGAGCGAGCCTGCTCGCGAAAGCATCACACCAGATGCAACGCCGTCAGCAGCATGTCGATCGCCTTGATCCCCACGAACGGCACAACAATCCCGCCCACGCCATAGATCAGCAGATTGCGCCGCAGTAACGCCGCCGCACTCGCCGCCTGCACCCGTACGCCGCGCAGCGCCAATGGAATCAGCACAACGATGATCAGCGCGTTGAACACGATCGCCGACAGAATCGCGCTCTGCGGACTGCCCAAGTGCATGATGTTCAGCACACCCAGCTGCGGATAAATCGAAGCAAACAGTGCCGGCAGAATCGCGAAGTATTTGGCGATGTCGTTGGCGATCGAAAAGGTCGTCAGCGCGCCGCGTGTCACCAGCAATTCCTTGCCGATCTGCACCACGTCGAGCAGCTTGGTCGGGTCGCTGTCGAGATCGACCATGTTCGCCGCCTCGCGCGCCGCTTGCGTGCCATCGTTCATGGCCATGCCGACGTCGGCCTGGGCCAGCGCCGGGGCGTCGTTGGCGCCGTCGCCGCACATGGCGACCAGGCGGCCGTCGTTCTGCTCGTGACGGATGCGCGCGAGTTTTTTCTCCGGCGTGGCTTCAGCGAGCACATCATCGACACCCGCTTCAGCGGCGATGGCTGCGGCGGTCAGGGGGTTGTCGCCGGTGACCATCACCGTGCGAATCCCCAACTTGCGCAGCTCGGCGAAGCGTTCACGGATCCCGGGTTTTACCACGTCCTTGAGATGGATCGCGCCAAGCAATTTTCCGTCAGCGCAAACCAGCAATGGCGTGCCGCCGCTCTGCGCAATCTTGTCGATTTCCCGCGCCAGCGCCGGGGCCAGATCGCTACGTTGCTGACCGAGAAATGCCAGCAGCGAATCCACCGCGCCTTTGCGATACACACGGCCCTGATAATCAACACCGGACAAGCGGGTTTCGGCACTGAACGGCACGGCAGTCAGGGTTTCCGGGGCCGGCTCCGGTTGTGGATGCAGGCCACGGAGGAACTCGACGATCGATTTGCCTTCAGCGGTTTCGTCGGCCAGCGAAGCGAACAGCGCGCCTTCGGCCAGCTCACGGCCGGTCACACCCGGCGCGGCATACACCGCGCTGCAACGACGGTTGCCGAAGGTGATGGTGCCGGTCTTGTCGAGCAACAGCACGTGCACATCCCCCGCTGCTTCCACCGCACGGCCGGACTTGGCGATCACGTTCAGGCGTACCAGCCGATCCATCCCGGCAATACCGATGGCCGACAGCAGGCCGCCGATGGTGGTCGGGATCAGCGTGACCAATAACGCCACGAGGAACACCAGCGGCAGGCTGCCATTGGCAAAGTGCGCGAACGGTTGCAGGGTGACGACCACCAGCAGAAAGATCAGGGTCAGGCCGATCAGGAGGATGTCCAGCGCCACTTCATTCGGGGTCTTCTGGCGTTTGGCGCCTTCGACCAGGGCGATCATGCGATCGAGCGTCGACTCACCGGGGTTGGCGGTGATTTTCACCAACAGCCAGTCGGACACCAGCCGCGTGTTGCCGGTGACAGCGGAACGGTCGCCGCCGGACTCGCGGATCACCGGTGCCGACTCGCCAGTGATCGCCGCTTCGTTGACCGCGGCGATGCCGTCGATGACTTCGCCGTCACCGGGGATCATTTCCCCGGCCTCGACGCGCACCACATCGCCCTTGCGCAGATTGGCGGCCGGGACAATCTTGAAACTCGCATCCGGCTGGCGGCAGCGTGCGCTGAGGCCTTCGCTGCCAGCCTTGAGGCTGTCGGCGCGAGCCTTGCCGCGACCTTCGGCCAAGGCCTCGGCAAAGTTGGCGAACAGCACGGTGAACCACAGCCACAGAGCGATCTGTGCGGCGACGAAGGTCGGCACGTCAGCGTCCGGAATGAAGCACAGCACGGTGGTGAAAATCGCCGTGAGTTCGACCACCAGCATCACGGGCGAACGCGCCAGTTGCCGTGGGTCGAGCTTGACGAAGGCTTTCACCAGAGCCGGACGCCACAGGGCGGAGATCGCGGTTTTCGCTTGTTCCGGCGCTTTGGCAGCCACAGGTTTTATTGCGGGCATATTCATCGTCAGCTCCTTAGAAGCCCAGGCTCAGATGTTCAGCAATCGGGCCCAGCGCCAGCGTCGGCAGAAAGGTCAGGCCGCCCACCAACAGAATGGTCACGGTCAACAAGGTCACGAACAGCGGGCCGTGAGTCGGAAAGCTGTTCTGGCCGACCGGTGCGCTTTTCTTCATCGCCAGGCTGCCGGCCAGTGCCAGCACCGGCAGGATGTAGCCGAAGCGACCGATCAACATGCCCAGGCCGAGCATCAGGTTGTGGAACGGTGTGTTCGCGCTCAGGCCACCGAACGCCGAACCGTTGTTGGCACTCGCCGAGGTATAGGCGTACAGCAACTGGCTGAAACCGTGCGGGCCGGGGTTGCTGATGGTTGCCGCCGCACTGGGAACCGTGGCGGCAATCGCACCGAGCACCAGCACGCCGACCGGCATCACCAGCAGCGTGACGACCAGCAATTGCACTTCGCGGGCCTGGAGTTTCTTGCCGAGGTATTCCGGCGTACGCCCGATCATCAGGCCGGCAAGGAACACCGCGATCAACACGTTGAGCAGCATGCCGTAGAGCCCGGCGCCGACGCCGCCGAAGATCACTTCACCAACCATCATGTTGACCAGCGCAACCATGCCGCTCAGCGGGTTGAGGCTGTCGTGCATGCCGTTGACCGAACCGTTCGAGGCTGCCGTCGTCGTCACCGACCACAGCACCGTGGCGGTGGTGCCGAAACGCGCTTCCTTGCCTTCCAGCGGCGCAGTCTGCTCGACGGCGGCGTTGTTCAGGGTCGGATTCGGCTGATACTCGGCCCACAACGACGTCGCGCCGCCGATCAGAAACAGCGCCAGCATGCAGGCGATGATTGCGCGGCTCTGACGCAGGTCTTTCACGTAGTGGCCGAAGGTGAACACCAGTGCCACCGGGATCAGAATGATCGAGGCGACTTCGAACAAGTTGCTCCACGCGGTCGGGTTCTCGAACGGATGCGCCGAGTTGACGCCGAAGAAACCACCACCGTTGGTGCCCAGCTGCTTGATCGCAATCTGACTGGCGGCCGGGCCGAGCGGAATGACTTGATCAACACCCTGCAGCGTCACGGCATTTACATACTGCGCGAAGGTTTGCGGCACGCCCTGCCAGACCAGATACAGCGCCAGCAGCAGGCACAGCGGCAGCAGGCCATAAAGGGTGGCGCGGGTCATGTCGACCCAGAAGTTGCCGAGGGTCTGCGCCGATTTGCGCCCGATGCCTCGGCACAGCGCGACCAGCACGGCGAGGCCGGTGGCGGCGCTGACGAAGTTCTGCACGGTGAGGCCGGCCATCTGGCTGAGGTAGCTGAGCGTCGCCTCGCCGCTGTAGGACTGCCAGTTGGTGTTGGTCATGAAACTGACCGCGGTATTGAACGCCTGGGTCCATTCCTGGCCCGGCAGGTTTTGCGGGTTCAGCGGCAGGTGATCCTGAAACAGCAAAATTGAAAACAGCAGCAGGAAACCCGCCAGGTTGAACGCCAGCAGCGCCAGCGTGTACTTCTGCCAGCTCTGCTCCGCCTGCGCATCGACCCCGGCGAGTCGATAGCAACCGCGCTCGACCGGACCGAGGATTGGCGTCAGCCAGGTGCGCTGACCTTCCATCACCTTGTAATAGAAACGCCCGAGGAACGGCGCCGGCAGCAGGACCAGCGCAAAAAACCCGAGGATCAGCCAATAGTCGTAACTGTGCATAGCCGCTCCTAGTTCCGGTCCGCGCGCAACAGCGCAACCAACAGATAAATGAACAGCCCCACTGCCAACAGCAGTGACACCCCGTCCAGAACGCTCATGGAAAATCTCCGTGTTACGGCATATTGCCGTGTGTGCGCTGATTGTCGGGAAGGAGGCTGTAAAGGAACGAGAGCGAGGCGCGGCGTGGGGCATAAAGAAAGCGTAAATAGTGGGTTTATGCAGCTTTTACGGCTGATTTATGCGGTGTTTTGACTGGCCCCTTCGCGGGCAAGCCCGGCTCCCACTTTGAAATGCGCTGTCCTGTGGGAGCGGGCTTGCTCGCGAAGGCGCCGGTGCAGTCAACATCGCACCCGGCCGAGCTATTTTTGTGCTGTCCAAACAGGCCCCTTCGCGGGCATGCCCGGCTCCCGCATTTGGAATGCGTTCCCCTGTGGGAGCGGGCTTGCTCGCGAAGGCGCCGGCGCAGTCAACATCGCACCCGGCCGAGCAGATCTTTGTGCTGCCCAAACAGGCCCCTTCGCGGGCATGCCCGGCCCCACTTTGAAATGCGTTCCCCTGTGGGAGCGGGCTTGCTCGCGAAGGCGCCGGTGCAGTCAACATCGCACCCGCCCGATCTGATTTTTGTGCTGCCCAAACAGGCCCCTTCGCGGGCATGCCCGGCTCCCGCATTTGGAATGCGTTCCCCTGTGGGAGCGGGCTTGCTCGCGAAGGCGCCGGCGCAGTCAACATCGCACCCGGCCGAGCAGATCTTTGTGCTGCCCAAACAGGCCCCTTCGCGGGCATGCCCGGCCCCACTTTGAAATGCGCTGTCCTGCGGGAGCGGGCTTGCTCGCGAAAGCGGCAGAATCGGCGACATCGCACCCAACTGGCGCACTTTGCCTGCACATTCAGCGTGAATCATTCCCTCTGCGACACCTTTCAACCTATTACGACTTGTTTCACGGTAATGGCACGCCCACTGCACACGGCCTTCCCGAGCTTTCCAACCATTGCGGGAGCAAGCGCATGAACACACAACTCAAACCCACGCTGGGCACTCTGCACTTGTGGGGCATTGCCGTAGGGCTGGTTATTTCCGGGGAATACTTCGGCTGGAGTTACGGCTGGGGCGTCGCCGGCACGCTTGGTTTTCTGGTGACTTCATTCATGGTCGCGACCATGTACACCTGCTTCATCTTCAGTTTCACCGAACTGACCACCGCGATTCCCCACGCCGGCGGGCCATTCGCCTACAGCCGCCGCGCGTTTGGCGAAAAAGGCGGATTGATCGCCGGACTGGCTACTCTGATCGAATTCGTCTTCGCCCCGCCAGCGATTGCCTTGGCGATCGGCGCCTACCTGAATGTGCAATTTCCGGCACTCGACCCGAAACACGCGGCGGTTGGCGCCTACATCGTGTTCATGGGCCTGAATATCCTCGGGGTGAAACTGGCCGCGACGTTCGAATTGATCGTCTGCGTGCTGGCGGTGGCTGAGTTGCTGGTGTTCATGGGCGTGGTCGCGCCGGCGTTCAGCTTCAGCAACTTTGCGCTTAATGGCTGGGCCGGTTCTGACGTCTTCGGCGCGCCGGCAATTGCCGGGATGTTCGCGGCGATCCCCTTCGCCATCTGGTTCTTCCTCGCCATCGAAGGCGCCGCCATGGCCGCCGAAGAAGCCAAGGACCCGAAACGCACGATCCCGAAAGCCTATATCAGCGGCATTCTGACCCTGGTGCTGCTGGCGATGGGCGTGATGTTCTTCGCTGGCGGCGTCGGCGACTGGCGCACTTTGTCCAACATCAACGACCCATTGCCGCAAGCGATGAAAACCGTGGTCGGCGACAACTCCGGCTGGCTGCACATGCTGGTCTGGATCGGCCTGTTCGGCCTGGTCGCCAGTTTTCATGGCATCATCCTCGGCTACTCGCGACAGTTCTTCGCCCTGGCCCGCGCCGGTTACTTGCCAGCCTCACTGGCGAAACTGTCGCGCTTCCAGACTCCGCACCGCGCAATCATCGCCGGCGGCCTCATCGGCATCGCCGCAATCTACAGCGACGGCCTGATCAACCTCGGCGGCATGACGCTGACAGCGGCGATGATCACCATGGCCGTGTTCGGCGCCATCGTGATGTACATCATGAGCATGCTCAGCCTGTTCAAACTGCGTAAATCGGAACCGAATCTGGAACGCACTTTCCGCGCGCCGTGCTATCCGCTGGTGCCAATGATTGCGCTGGTGCTGGCGGTGGTGTGCCTGGTGGCGATGGCATGGTTCAACACGTTGATCGGGCTTATTTTCCTCGGCTTCATGGCGGTGGGGTTCTGCTACTTCATGCTCACCGGGCAACTGCGCGCCGATGCGCCAGCGGATGCGATGTTGACTGGTCTGTAACACGGTTCGGGTGTGCCGGGCATAAGCGGCCTAGAATGGAACCACTGCGAAGTCGTTTCGCTCAAAGGTGGTATGCAGCATCGCACGGCGAAGTCCTCGCCCGTCGAGCTGCCATTTAAGGAGAGCCGTTATGCCTTGGTATGCCTGGTTGATTCTGGTCGTTGCGATCGGCTCGATTGTCGGCGGATTGATGATGTTGCGCGACACCGCCAACAAGGTCGAACTGACCGATGAAGAACGCAAGCGCGTCGCACAGCGCAATGCCGAAGCGGACGCCAAGGACGCACAGGACCGCTGACATGAACCCCGCCGCCATGGCGGGGTTTGTTTTTTGCGATCAACCTTCCCAGCGCTTGAACAGCACGCTCGCATTGACCCCGCCAAAACCGAAACCATTGGACAAGGCATATTCGATCGCCATCGCGCGCGCCTCGCCATGGACGATGTCTACCCCTTCGCTGGCTGGATCCGGTTTTTCAAAGTTGAGTGTCGGCGGCACCACCTGATCACGGATTGCCAGCAACGTGAAAATCGCCTCCAGTCCACCCGCCGCGCCGAGCAAATGCCCTGTTGCAGACTTGGTCGACGTTACAGCGATTTTGTTCTGCGAACCGAACACAGCCTTGATTGCCGCCAACTCGCCCAGATCGCCGACCGGTGTTGAAGTGGCATGAGCGTTGAGGTGCTGCACCTGCTCCGGCATCACGCCACCCTGAGCCAATGCGAGCTGCATTGCCCGACGCGCGCCACTGCCGTCTTCGGGCCCGGCGGTCAGGTGGTAGGCATCGGCCGTGGTGCCGTAGCCTACCAACTCGGCCAACGGCTTCGCACCGCGTGCAAGCGCATGCTCCAGTGACTCGATCACCAGCAGACCGGCGCCCTCGCCCATCACAAAACCATCGCGCCCGCTGTCGAACGGACGTGAGGCACGTTCAGGGGTGTCGTTGTAGCCGCTGGACAACGCCCGCGCTGCCGCGAAACCGGCGAGACTGACGCGATCGATCGACGCCTCCGCACCGCCGCATACCGCGATGTCTGCCTCACCTGCGCGAATCAAACGCGCCGCATCACCGATCGCCTGAACCCCGGCGGCACAAGCAGTAACTGGTGCGCCTAATGGTCCCTTGAGGCCATGCTGTATCGACACATGACCAGCCGCGAGATTGACCAGAAACGATGGAATGGTGAACGGCGACAAACGCCGAGGGCCGCGGCTGTCGGTGGTACGCACCGCATCGGCAATGGCACCAAAACCGCCGACACCTGAGCCGATGATTGTCGCGGTACGCTCTTGGCTTCCAGTATCCGCTGGATGCCAACCGGCCTGCTCCAGCGCCTGCCGCGCCGCTTCCATGGCAAACATGATGAAGCGATCCATCTTTTTCTGTTCTTTGGGCGGCGTCGCACGATCCGGATCAAATCCGGCCTCGGCATCCTCCTCCACCGTCGGCACACTGCCGCCAACCCGTGTCGGCAGATCAGCTACCACAGCGTCGGGCAGATTGCGCAACCCGGAACGACCGGCGAGCAAACGCTGCCAGACAACTTCAAGATCACTGCCCAAAGGTGAAACCAGGCCCATGCCCGTGACGACGACTCGACGTTGGTTCATACCGTGGTTCCCCTTATCCAATTCAAATACAAGCGTGTAGCGGAGTGCCGCGATTCGGATGCTAAACCAGACCCGAACGGAATTTATTATAGGCATAATCGCAGCGCAATATGATACCCATAATTTCTTGTCTTCAGGACTTCACCCAATCGCGCCCAATAAAAAGGCCGGTCAATGACCGGCCTCTCGGCGTTGAACTGTCAGCTTAGTTCACATCCAGCTTTTCACGGTTGCGATCCAGAATCGCCTTGCCAATCCCCTTCACTTCCAGCAACTCATCCACCGACGCGAACGGCCCATTTGTATCCCGATACGCAACAATTGCCTGCGCCTTAGCCTCCCCTACACCCGCCAACTCCTTCTGCAACGTTGCCGCATCCGCGCCGTTGAGATCGACTTTGGCACTCTGCGAAGGAACTGCCGCAGCATCCATCATCAAAGGCGCCTTCGTTGTCTCCGAAGTTGCTACAGGCGCAGCGATCGCAGCAATCGAGGCGCTGGTGAGGAAAGCAAAGATCAGCGAGTAGAAATAACCGGTACGCATAAGTGACGCTCCATCATCGTTTTAGAAAGCAGCTTTTCCCAAGCTGCTCTCCAAACGTAGGTCATGACGGAGGGAAGTCAAAAATGCGAGCGTTACAGAATGTGAAACAATCAGGGCTCGAGACGGCGCTGCTGGTAAATCCAGTCGACGATCTCGCCATCGGGGGTGTAGCCGGAGACGGTTTCGCGCAGGAGCTGGCGGACGCGGGTGTAGTCGTCGGCTTCGACGGCTTTCAGCAGTTCATCCAAGCGGGTTTTCAGAACGTCCCAAGGAAGGTGATCCTCATTGGCGCTCATGATCATCGGATGCGATGTGGCTGCGACGTTGTCGCCGATGAGCAATTCCTCATAGAGTTTTTCGCCCGGGCGCAAACCGGTGAACTCGATGGAGATGTCGCCTTGCGGGTTTCGCTCGGAACGGATGCTTAAGCCGGACAGATGGATCATTTTTTCCGCCAGCTCGACGATCCGCACCGGCTCGCCCATATCCAGCACGAACACATCCCCGCCCTGCCCCATTGAGCCAGCCTGGATCACCAACTGCGCGGCTTCGGGGATGGTCATGAAGTAGCGGGTGATTTTTGGATGGGTGACGGTCAACGGCCCGCCGGCTTTGATCTGGCTATGGAACAGCGGGATGACAGAACCGGAAGAGCCGAGCACGTTGCCGAAGCGGACCATGGTGAAACGGGTTTTGTTGACTCTTGAAACGTTGGCTTTGTCGCCGAACAAAACAGGGGCGATTTCACGGCTCAGGGCCTGAAGAGTCAATTCCGCCAGACGCTTGGTGCTTCCCATGACATTGGTCGGCCGAACCGCTTTGTCAGTGGAGATCAGCACAAAGTTAGCCACGCCACACTTCAGTGCGGCCTGAGCGGTATTGAGCGTACCGATCACATTGTTCAGCACACCTTCGGCAATGTTGTGTTCGACCATGGGCACATGTTTGTAGGCAGCCGCGTGGTACACGGTATCCACATCCCAAGTTTTCATGACATCCAACAGCTTGTGTTGATGCCGGATGGAACCAAGGATGGGTAACAGTCTGATCGATAAAGACTCGCGAACGGCTCTCTGCTCAAGTTCCGACAAGATGCTGTAGAGGTTGAATTCACTATGTTCAAACAGCAGCAGAGTCTTGGGTTCAAGAGAAAATATTTGCCGACAAAGCTCTGACCCGATGGATCCGCCTGCGCCGGTCACCATTACCGTCTTTCCCTTGATGCAGCGCTCCAGTAGATCAGACTGGGCGGGAACTGCATCACGTCCCAGCAAATCGGCAATGTCAACCTCCTGAATATCCTCAACCTTTACTCTGCCACTTGCGAGGTCGGTGAAATTGGGAACACTTCGTATATGAAGCGGATAACGTTCAAGAAAGTTCAAAATCTCTCTGCGCCGGGCGCGTGTCGAAGAAGGCAGGGCCAGAAGAATCTCCTGCGCTCCCGTAACGTCGATCATCTGTTGAATATGTTTAGGTTTGTATACTTGAAGTCCAGAAATTGAGCGATCAGCAATACTGGCATCGTCGTCGATAAAAGCAACTGGCCGCATCACGCGCCCCATTCTCAGGGCTGCAACCAATTGGTTACCCGCGACACCTGCACCATAAATGGCAACCTTGATCAATCCGTCGTCTCGATTGGTAAAAGGTACATGTTGAGCGGCATTGAACCAGTCGCCCATGAAGTACTGGCGCATAAATAGTCGCAAGCCGCCAATAATGACGAGGCTAAGCCACCAGTAGTTGAATATTATAGAACGCGGAACGACTGCTTCGTGGTTGCTGTACAAGTAAACAACCAACGCCAGAATAAGCGAGGAGAGGCTCACCGCCTTAATGATTGCAATGAGCGCATCATTGCCAAAATAACGCATTACGGCACGGTACATACCGAATCGAATGAAAAGCGGAATAGCAATGACTGGTGCGCATGCGAAGAGCCAGAAATGCACGCGCAAGGGGTTGTACATATCGTCCAGGCCAAGACGGACGATAAAAGCTAACCAGAGCGATGTCCAGACCAGCAGAGAGTCAGTGGTTATCTGAATCAGCCGCTTCTGGCGGCGAGGCAGATTCAAAAGAAAATCGCGTATTTTATCCATAAGTCTCTACCGACGAGGCTTGGCCGCGTTCATAGGTTGCTTCGTGTAGAAAGCGGCTGAATCGTTCCACGAAGCGTAGCTTAACACTCAACAGATTGCTTCGGTGCCTGATTTCGTGGGCTCCAGCAACCCGGCTCGGTGCCCGCGCAATGTCAGCCTCCTGAGCTGCTCGCGTTAGGCCATTGTAGTCATATCAATGCCATGGCATCCTTTGCTGCTGGCAAAAGGATGAAAAAATGCGCGCAAGACAAATTGATTCACTGACATCATTGCGGTTCTTCGCTGCCGCACTCGTCGTAATATTCCATTCAAAGCATAGCTTCGGCGGCTTCACGTTCGTCGATGATTTTTCGCTTACTCAAGCTGTATCGATGTTCTATGTGCTCTCGGGCTTTATTCTGGCCCATACTCACAAGACCATCACGTCGGGGCGTTAACTGGGAATGTTTTACGCCAGTCGTTTCGCGAGAATCTGGCCGTTGCACTTGATCACTGCCGTTGCCGTGATTTTGATAATGAAACACTACAACTACAACATACCGCTTCAAGATAGCTTCCTTAACTTTACCCTGCTACAGTCTTGGATCCCTAACCAAGATACCTATTTCTCACTGAACGGCGTTTCATGGAGTCTTTCCAATGAGATATTTTTCTATGCGATTTTTCCGCTTCTAATATTAAACATTAAAAATACTTGGAAAATAAAGCTTGCAACCACCATCGCCATCACAGGACTGATGCTTTTTGCTTTCAAAGATAGCGATGCGGCCTTAATGACATGGTCCACTTATATATCTCCATTGACTAGGTTGAGCGAATTTATGCTTGGCATCGCCGCCTACCAGATCTATTTGAAAATATTTAAAGCGACCGACACTCCAAGTGCTGGCTATAGCGGAGTCGAATTAATCGCGATAGTTATTGCAGCCTTTGCCATGTGGTCGCCAAATCTACACTTATTCTCTAACCTACCCGCAAAGCTCAATACCCCAGTGACCATTTGGTTTATCAACTGCGGCGGAGCCTTGGCATTCGCATTTCTAATCGTAATATTGGCGCAGCAACGCGGACTCATCTCCAAGGCGCTACAGGCCCGACCTCTGGTTTACCTGGGAGAAATCAGCTTTGCTCTGTACATGGTTCATCAGGTCGTGATCCGACTGTTTGATATGTATCCCTTCCTGACGGCCGGCTTGAGTTCCGCTAGTGCTTTTGCCGCTTACTACGCAGCTTCCCTACTGGCCGCTGCCATTGCCCACGGACTGATCGAAAAACCAGCACAGAAAGTGGTTCTTCGAGCGCTTGGAAAGTTTAGAAGCATGCCAGCCAATACAAAAAAACTGCAAGCACAGCAAAGGGACATATAGGTCACGAGCCCAAGACATTAAAGTCAAAGCACATTAGTAACCTTTGTAAACCTTATTTGGTGATACTACTGTACATTGTCCTCAAGAATAGCCGGCACAGCGGTGTATTCTTGAGGCGATGTTATTTTACGGGGAATCAGAAAATGCCCTGACCGAACCATCTACAGCGGAATGCCCGCGCTATCAAACCTCGCCGACCACGTATTCTCGGCAATAAAATCGAGACGACTATCGCTAGCATCCTGAAAATCCGTAGCAACAACAAGCAAGCGATCTATATCCATCACCGACCGACTAATGTAAGTCCCAGTAGCGCCCTCGCGAAATCCCATCTCTCCAAAATCAGTCGATACTACTGGCAACCCTAACGCTCGATATTCGTAGTATTTGATAGGATCAACAGAAACTGTCAGCTCACTTCGTTTGAACGGAATGAGGCCTACGTCAAACTTACACATTGCTAGCAACGCTTCGGCATGAGAACAAGGAGGCAACAACTCGACATTTGAAGGCAATTCAAAGGGTGCAGGAGAAAATATCGGCCCGATCAAGCGCACAACATCGCCGGAACGTAGTTTTGCAAGCGCTAGAATCCAATCCCAGTCGAACCACGCGCCGATAGTCCCTACGTAGCCCAAAACCTTGCGTCTGTGTTCGGTTTTAACTTGACGTGCTACAGGCAATAGAGCCTCGTCAAGAGCATTGGGAACAAAGCAGATACGCGCTTTTTGCCGCTCCCAACGAATCTTCAGAGCCGTGCTTGAAACCCATACGCTCTCGACGGCTTGTACTATACGGACTTCTCGCCGAGACATCGCCTGGCGGGACAAACCGGAATAAAACGCGGGGAAATCATCCATCGCATCGTAGATTGAGTGTTCCGGACTGAAAAAATCTAACAGCTTCAATGCTAAAACGGAGGGCTTCCCGACAACAATCAGTGGCTCTTCATTGCCGAGTTGAGATTTCAGATCACTGATCAAGGTCGACCAGAAACGACCATTCAGCCATCCTGAACCGGGTAAAGGCTCAATGGGGAGGGCACGGGGAGTTAACAGTCGCAGCCATTGAGGTGTCGATTGATTCGCGCCTTGTCCCGCCCCTTTGCCTCTTCTCAGATCACTCAATTTTGGAAAACGCGTGGGATACGGCTCTATCCAGATTACTTGTCGCCCGGTGCGCCGGTGAAACCACTCAACAAACTTGTGAGGCCGCTGAGAAAAACTTGCCCAAGGAACAGGCGACAAATAAATCAAACACATCAGCTGAAGTACTCTCGCAACGAATTGACGATGCGCTCTGCACCGTGCCCATCTCCATAAGGAGAAACACCACGGGCCATCTCGCGATAGGCAGCTTCGTCGTCCAACAAGCGTTGAGCTTCATTGACAATTGCGTCGTAGTTGGAACCGACCAGTTTTACAACCCCGTGCTCCACAGCCTCTGGACGTTCAGTTTCTTCGCGCAAGACGAGAACCGGCTTGCCCAAGGCAGGCGCTTCCTCCTGAACACCGCCCGAGTCAGTAAGAATCAGATAGGCACGCTTCATAGCTGCTACGAACGGCGCATAATCCAAGGGGTCGCACAGCACGAAATTAGCTACCGGGCCAAGCAACTCGTGGGCAACGTCCTTTACGTTAGGGTTTGGATGCACCGGGTAAAGGAACTGCACATCCGGGTTATTCTCAGCCAAGGTGCGCAATGCGCGGCAGATGTTGAGAAACGGTTCACCGAAGTTTTCACGGCGGTGCGAGGTCACGAGCACCAGTCGCTTGCCCGGATCAAGTTCGATGCCCAGATCCAAGTCCTTTGCAGCTGTCATCAATAGTGCATCGATCACAGTGTTGCCAGTGACGATGATATCAGCGTCGGGAACACCTTCACGCAGCAGGTTCTGGCGCGAGCCTTCAGTAGGCGCAAAGTGCCAGCGAGCCAGCTTGCCGGCGATGACGCGGTTGGCTTCTTCCGGGAACGGGTTCTGCATATCCCAGGTGCGGAGCCCGGCCTCTACGTGACCAATAGGGATTCTGTGGTAGAAACAGGCCAGAGCAACGGTCATTACAGTCGTTGTATCGCCTTGAACCAGCACGATTTCCGGCTTCTCTGCGCTCAGCACGTCGTCCATTTCCAGCAGGAGACGAGCAGTCAACGTGGTCAGGGCCTGGTTTGGACGCATGATGTTCAGGTCGATATCTTGCTCTATACCGAAAAAGCTCATGACCTGATCAAGCATATGGCGATGCTGGGCGGTAGCGAGAACCCGCACATCGGCCCAAGGCTCGTTTTTCAACGCCAGAATGACCGGGGCCATTTTGATCGCTTCCGGACGGGTCCCAACAACGCAAAGTATTTTTCGTTTCACAAGAGTATTCCCACAAATCAGTTATTAGCTTTCGAGACTTTGGAGCTTGTCTGCATAGACAGCCGCTCTGACGTCCCAACTGTTCTGATCAGCCAAGGTACGTAGCCGCTCACGATATGCCTGATCGTTGCAGACGTTAAGGGCTTGGCGGATCGCCACGGTGAGCCCGGCGGCGTCGCCACCGGAGAAAACCTCTGGATAAACCGTGCACTCGTTCATATCGGCAGTCACGACAACCGGCTTCTCAAGCGCAAAGTACTCATAAAGCTTCAGAGGAGATGTAGAGCGCGCGACATCGCCAGGCTTGAACGGAATGAAGCAGGCGTCAAACAAGCGGGCAGACGCAGGTAGCTGGGCATAGTTGACCGGGCCAAGATAAAGCACATTCGCGCGCTGCGGTAACAACGGGACGCAACCGCTGTAGTCTGGTCCGATAAACACGAACCCCACATCCGGCATGTCCGCGCACACCTGCTCCACTACTTCATACCAGAGCCAAGGGGCAATGGCACCGAAGTAGCCGACGATGTGCTTGTAACGGCCTCTGAATTGGGTGAGTGCCGGGGGGACAGAGACGTCTTGTCGTGCAGCACGATAATGCGCCACATCTACGCCGTTGGGGACGCACACACAACGTTTGTCCCCGCACTCCGCCAGCGCCTCCTTGTGGAGTGCCGTAGCCGAGGACACGATGACATCGGCCTCCCCTTCAAATGCTGCAGCTTTCAGGTCAAGCAGTCGACGGATAGCGCCCTTGCCACCGGAAATCGAGGCGTCTATATGGTCGATATACTCGTAGACCACCCGGCCCCGAGTACGCGCAGCCGCCATCGCCTCACGCGTGGCCAAAAGCGATGTGCTGTAAAAGCAGCGCACCGCATCGGGAATGGCATTCACGCCCGCATCATTGGCGATCCATACATTCTCGGCCACTTGCCTGAAACCGAGGACGTCATCACCCATGGTCCGAAAAACCACCAGACAGTTGAGACGTCCCAGTGCCATTGCCATGTGATGAGGACGCTGAAACAGCGTTATCCCCCAATCGACATTCGCTTCGAAAATGATGATAAGACGATCACTGGCCGCGCTCAGCACCTGGCTCTGAAACTCGGCGCCCGTCAGATCTCCGGCTCGGATCGACGTGCGAACGCTACGGCTGCGCAGCCAGCGAACAATCGCATGCCGGACACCATGCAGCCGGTTACGCAGGGTAGCCGGCAACAACCAGAAACAACGGCGAGCCAGTGAGTGCACTGAAATTCGGGAACGATTGGCCATTTAACCGAGCTTCACCGCGAGAGATTCAGTCACTTGGAGCGTTTGATCACCGATCAGTCGCTGGACCAGGTTCACATAACTTTGATAGGTGCGCTCTTTGTCGAGTGCGCCAAGCTCTGCTCCCGACAGTTGCGGACGAGCACCATTGTTCAACACGCGCAACATGGCATCGGCCAGACGCTGTTCAAACTGCGCGCTGGAACGCATCTCGGTAACGCTTCCGGTGAATCGCGTCATGTCATAAACAGGATCGACAAGCTCAATACCAGCATGCTCTGCAAAGTGCGACGCACAGCCAACGCTGGACATGGCAACCGGGATATCCGCCTTGATCGCCTCAAGCAAAGTCAGTGGCCCCCCTTCGAAAAAGGTTGCAGAGACAAAAGCATCAGCCATGGCCAAGTACTCAGGAATATTGTCCGTCGTACCGACATATGTCACGCGATTGTGCAAACCATGCGCCTCGATATAAGCGACCATCTCGGCGAGCAACTGTGGTTCGTAAACCGGCCCCAAGATGAGCAGGCGGAGCTTGTCACTCGAATGTGTCGCGATCTCGAAGGCCTTGATCGCACCCAGATGATTTTTCTGGTGGTTGATCGACCCAACGTCGATGAATGCAAATTCATCGTCAGTAATACCATACTGTGCACGCAAGCGAGCACGGGCGGCGTCCCGATTGAGTTCTTCGAATGGCTTGAAGTCAATGCCGTTAGGAATGACCACGCAGCTCTGTGCGGGCACGCCCAGACGCGAAACGCTGTAGTCCTTCACTTGCTGCGATACCGCCACAAAGGCACGGGTCTTCTGCGCTACCGAAGCGAACTCCTGACGCTGCTGATCGTTGAACCACATGTAGATATTGTGGATGACCTGCACAAAACCGATGCCTTTTTCGCGATAGACATCCGTACCGCTAAAAGAGTAATGAGCCAAAACAAGTTTGGGTTGCAGCTGATCGATCAACTCACTGTGGGATTGCGCTGAGTAAGGACAACACACCACCACCTGCCCCATATCACGAGCCCGCTGGACCGCAGCGCCCTGTGTGCCCTGAACGAGCAGTACAACACGCAGTCCGGCCTTGATCATTGTCTCGTTCAAATCAAGTACAACATTTTCCAGTCCGCCAGCCTCAAAGTTATCAACTTGAACCAGGACGTCGCAGGTTGGCAGCGTCTCATGCGCAACGTCGTACGCACGATTAACGTCTACTGTCTGGACCAGCGGTTGGGACTTTCCCAGCATTGGACGCAAAACGCGCCACCCCTTGCGTGCGGCACGCCCCCGAAGGGTGCCTGCTGGCAGCACGCGGCGCGCAATGTCGGCAACGAACTGGCGCACATTCAACGTTCCAATATTCAACTTGCGCGTGTTACTGACCGGTGGAGTGAAATAGCTAAAGATTTCATCAGCACCGGTCTGGCGCACTTCCTTCAATCGATCGTAAACAGATAGGTTGGCTTCTGCCAACGCCACACGCTGTGCTTCATCAGGCAAGTTTCCGGCAAGGAAGTATTCCAGGGTGATGTAGCGCATACCGAGCGCCTTGAAATCGCCGATATCTTCGCAGTCGACGATCGGCACGATACCCATTGCAAGGTATTCCACAAGCTTGGTCGGGCAGGCCGCGCGGTTGACGATGATGTCTTCCCGAAGAATAAAACCGTAGTGACATTGCGGATAAAGCGTCATCAGTTCAGCATGGGTTTTGCCCTCCACGATCACAGACCCCAGCAGCTCTGCCGGCAGCATGTCTTTGACGATCTGAGGTTCTGGACAGTAAAACCGATGATTGCATTGGTCGGCAGTGCGGATGATTGCATCAATCATCTTCGGAACCTGCTGCCACTTGTGCAGGCCACCCGCGTAAACCACAACCGGCTTGCCATCGATGAGCGGACGGGTCGCGTGTGTCGGAGTAAAGCGAGGGAAGATCGGGAAAGAAACCGAACGAGCTTTCAGCGCCCCGCGAAACTTCTGCTGGAGATAGTTCTTCATCGCTTCAGTTACAACGATGACGATACCCGCCTTCTGCACAGCAAGTCGCTCTTCCTTCTCATAAAGAACAGCACTGAAGAAATCGTTGTGCATGCGGAACTCTTCAGGCACAACACCGTGAATATCCACAGCCTTGCGAATGAATGGCAGATGCAGAAGTTGGCCAAAGCGGTTGTCGTACATGCGCAATACGCTGTGGAAATAAATCTTCCGACAACGTAAAACAGCCATCAAGGCCAACATGCGCACCAGCATTCTGCGCTTCTTGGACCCGTTGATACGCAGGACCAGCACATTCGGTTCAGGCCGATCAAACCAGATGTTGCGCCCTTTCAGCTCGTCACTTTCGACATAGACGCGCCACCGATCGGCAAACATACGATCGACAATCTGGATACGCTGGAAATAACCGTCGCTTTGACGCTCAGGGTAGAAGTACCCTCCGAAGAAAACGATGCCATCGAATTTCAGTATAAAGTCCAAACTGCGGCGTACGAACCACAGCAATCTGGCCAGCCGTGTTTCCGGGCGCGCAGAAAATGCTGCAGAAGTAGCAGGCGGCGGGATGTCGACACCGCTGGTACCGTCTTCGGCAGGGGAAGTGATGAACGTGTGAATAGCGAAGTTGCAATCAACCCGTTCGTAGACACCGCTCGTGATCGTACTCAGGTCCGATTTGAGTGCCGCAGCCTCGTCGGCGTCGACGCCCCCACCCGTCAATGCACGCTGTATACGTGCGACGACTTTATCCCAGAGCGAGATCAAATCCCCATAGGAACGTGCAGAAGACACGGCCTTCAGGAGCGTCTCAGGCACAACACGCCCCTGAGCGGCCAACGCCTCGGTGAGTTTGCTGAATTCTGACTCAAAGTAGCTGATCTGTTTGCCAAGACTGTCTACATACAGCTCAAGAAAAGGAGCCTGCAGAGAAAGCAGCTCTTGATGCGACAGCGCGAATTCGACGTCCATTGCAAAAGAGACAATCGGTTTCTCCGGTCGGCGGCGCCAGGTTATACCGTGTTTCTGCTCGAGGTATGCCTTGTTGCGCTGTGCTCTCTCGCTGAAATACTCATATTGCAACTGGCCGAAAGATGCCGATCCCCAGTGGTGGATAAACACATCTCGGGCCAAATGAATTTCGTAGCCGGCGTTCCGTGCGCGCAGGCAATAATCGTCATCTTCAAATCCGCCCGGGAAGAACGTATCGTCAAGCAGACCGATTTTTTCAAAGGCGGCCTTGGACACCAGAACGCAAAAGAACGTTACGTCCGTTTCAACCAGATTCCCTTTCCAGGCTGCATTCCAGCGCTCGGCAAAATTGGAAACGCGCTGATATACCTTATCGTGCAGAGTCTCTGTGCGATGATCCAGACACTCAGCAAACTCCAACTGATAGTCGACAGGAACACATTGTTCGCCGTCAGCCTTGTTAGTGACCGCACTGATAAGGTCCGAACCGCTTGCCAGCAGATTGTCCAGCCAGAAATCCGTGACGATGACGTCGCTGTTGAGCAAACAGATATGAGTAATTTCTTCGTCGGCAAGAAACTCGGAAATACCGACGTTGTTCCCGCCGGAAAAGCCCAGATTGGTATCTTGCTCGACATAGCGCCACGAGGGGCCTACTTCAGCAATGTGATGGGTCATCGCTTCGCGAATCTTGTCTCGCTCGCCAGACTCCGAAGCGTTATCGACCAGTAATACTTTGTAGGCAGATTCGTTATAGGCACGTCGCATGCTCGACAACGTGATCCTGACTGCCTCGGAGGCATTGTAGGAAACAATGACAATCCCGGTTTTCGTAACTTTGTTACTCATTTCCCTACTCTCCGAACAGTCCCACGCAGGACTCTCTTCCATAACGACCGCAACGAACCTTGGTTGCTTAGCCTCAGCAAACGATTGATCTCGATATCTCTTTTAGTAATTTCCTGCAGAAGATCCCGCGAGATTGGTCCCTCATCTACATTGGCCTCAGTCAGCAGATGAACTATTTCTGCATCTCTTTTGACAACTTCTTCTGCAAGCATCTGGGCGTGGGCATCTAGCGTTCTCACTTCCTGAGCAAGACTTTGGGCACTGGCATCTTGCTGCATCACTTCCTCAGCAAGGCTCTGGGCATGGGCGTCCTGCTTGATGACCTCCAGAGCTAGACTCTGAGCATGTGCGTCTAGCCTCATCACTTCCTGAGCAAGACTCTGAGCGTGTTTGTCTTGTGCGACAACTTCCCTGGCCAGCTCGTGAGTTCGGCTTTCCAACGTGTTGACCTGCTCAACCAGCACCCTGCACGCGGCATCTTTCTCCTCCAACGCAGCAAGGAGGCTATTAACGGAGTCGCCGACATCGTCCAGCTTCTGATCACGCTCAGCTAGCTGGCGCTCAAAAAAGCCGCTGGATTCCTGGTAAACCATGCCAGGGCGTAGCGCAACACTGTCCAAAACGGACAGCCTGTAAGCCGCTCGCGACGCCTTGTCCAATAATTGAGCCGCTTCAGCCAAACCAAAGGGCAGCGGCGACCGCGGATCACCACTGATATTCAGCCATGTGCCGCTGACTAGACGTTGCACCTCGGCTACCGCGCGAACCAGATAGGCTCGTGCCGCGAGCTCATCGCCGCTTGCGACGGCAAAATCCGACAACCAGTGCAATGCATCGACGATTTTGTTGCCCAGCAATGGGCTGTAAGCGAGTACATCAATGCCGGCACAAGCCGTGAAGCACTCGATCGCATCCTCGAAACGACCGTGGATCCGCGCAAGCTCACCGCCGGCAAATAGCAAGGAGACCTGCCAACGCAATTGGTGTGGCGACGGATTGGCAATCGCAGCGAAGCGTCGAATTTCGGCCAAAAGCGCCTGGTAGCGCTCGATGGGCAGATCAACCGCTTGGGACTGGATATAGACCTTTCCGCACAGCGCTGCACCGTAATCAACCGAATCAGGGGCAGCCGTGGCCAACACCCGATCCTGCATCGACTGCAACAAAGACGCCGAACGCGCGCGCTGACCCTGAGCAACCATTCCCCGTATCAGCCACGGATTCTGGTAGTCGCGGGCAAATGCACTGACCGAGAACTCTGGCGAGTCCGGCAGTTGCCATTGAGTTTCCTCATATGGCACCGACACCCCTTCAAGCGGATCGGCCATACCCAACAGCAGAACCCACTCCGCTTCCTGTTCCGGAGTGCGATCGACGGGCACAGTCTCCCACTTACGCGGTGAGTGGTGGCACTTCATGGCGCCACCCGCCGTTTGCAACATGCCTTGTTCCAGAAGGAAATGCGTACCGCACTCCTCTACCAGCCGATCCCAGGTATAAACATGCAGATGGTGCGGGTTAGGATCTTTACCGGTTTCGTCCGCCCAGTTATTCGGGGCGCAGACCATCACGCGACCACCCGGCTTGAGCACGCGTTTCAACTGGAGCAGATATTCCATTGGCTCAGGAACATGCTCGATGGTTTCGAATGCGGCAATGAAGTCGATGCTATTGTCTGCAATCGAACTGAGCGCCTGAGCGTCACCAACCTCGAACTCGACCTTGCCAGGGCGACCGTAATGGGCATTCGCATAAGCGATACCAAAATCACTCAGATCAACGCCTAATACCGATTGGGCCTGCGAAGCCGCGTACAACATGTAACTGCCGTAACCAAGGCCGCACGCAACGTCCAGCACACGATCGCCCGGGCGCACGAACTCGGCGGCCTTCTGATAGCGAATACAGTGCGCGTCACCGCGTCGCCCAACTTCACGCAGCATGTCCGTATGGAGCAGCCGCTCTTCAACCAGAACCGACAAATCGTAATGGCGCAACGCCTCGGCAGGCACCTTCTCCAGCAATACGAATATCTGCCGTCCGTCTTCGTTCAATGCTTCATAAGGATTGATCTGGTAGTACAACTCATGCTTTCGAAACCCGGCCTCGAAACACTGGGCTTCCCACCAGTCACGCTTGGCCGTCGTCAATGGCGAAGGCTCGCCCGCTTCAGCAGATGTCGTTATCTGCAGAAAAACGTACCGGGCTGATACGCGGTACATCTCGCGCAAGGCTTGCGGCACATCTTCAGGATCAAGATGTTCCAGGCAGTTAGTGGAGACGACGGTGTCAAACTGGCCTTCAGCAAACGGCAACGATACCGCGGAGCCTCGGCTGAACCGACCAGGAAAACGTTTGTTGGCAGCTTCCACGGCAAGGGACGAAACGTCCACCCCTACTGCATTGATACCCAACGACAGGAGTTCTGAAACCAGTCCGCCCAGACCGCAACCGATATCCAGCACCGAGCCGGTGCCGCAGGTTTTGGCGACCCATCTGGATGTCTCGCGAAAATCGCCATTGCTCTCACCCGATGCAATGACGGCTTTCCAGTAATCGTTGTTGAGCAAGCTGTAATCAATCGAATTGATTGGACTCATCATTACCACCTGGCAGCCATATGTAAGTCGGCTATTCCACCGAAAAAGTATTCATCCTGCCGCACCAGTGTCTGGAAAAATGCTGCTTCATCTTTCCAGTGCAAAATTCTTTGGGCGGTATAGTCAGGCTTGCCTTCATGGGAAATGGATGCCTGAATCTCATAGAGATTCGAACCCAGGGAGCAGTCGCATTCCAGCCAGACATGGAACTGCTCTCCGGCCTTGAGCTGGCGCTTCCAGAACAGTTCGCCTTCACGCAGTCCGGCCAGAATCTGCATATCCTGGTTCAAGGTGCCCCAAGAATATATTTTTATCCCTTCACGACTTCGGATGCGCACACCGACGTTGATGCTGTCGGTATCAATGAGTGAAACACAGTTGACCCGGATGCGAATGACGTCGCCCGGATAAAAAACCGCGCATGGTTCGTCATCAACACCAAACGTACCGACGGACAACACTTCAACACCGCCATCACCGAAAGACATCTGATCAGCGCGTCCCGAGACGGCAGGCGCCTGGCTTTGTTCCGAGACTTCGCTCGACTCAGGTACGGTGGTTCCTTCGCTGGAAGCGTCAGAGTCAGCGGACTGAGGAGCCGAAGCCGGAGCGGGAGCCTTGTCTGCAGCAGGCTGCATCAGCTTGGAGAAATAATCCGACTCTTCCTGATGCAGCAGCTTGCGGTAATCGAGCAGGACCTGGGAGGCAGACCCCATCGAAACCTCTCGGCCACCCTTGAGCAGGATCGCCCGATTGGTCAGCGTTCGAACCGACTCCTGATCATGGGAGACAAACAACAGGGTCACGCCATCAGAAAGCAGCTTTTCGATCCGGCCGAAGCAGCGTTTCTGAAACAGCGCATCACCCACAGCCAACGCCTCGTCGACGATCAGAATGTCTGGCTCGATTTGAACCTGTACTGCGAACGCCAAACGTACCAGCATCCCGCTGGAGTAGGTCTTGACCGGCTGATCGAGGTAGTCGCCGATATCGGCAAAGGCAGCAATCTTGTCAAAGCGCTCGTCGACCTCATCATGGGTCATACCGAGCAGCATCGCATTCAGATAGACATTGTCACGGCCGGTGAACTCGGGGTTGAAGCCCGATCCCAGCTCAAGAAGTGCGGCGACTCGGCCACGGGTTTCAACAGTACCTACCGTCGGCGCGATGGTTCCTGTGATCAACTGCAGAAGTGTGCTTTTCCCGCTGCCGTTGCGACCGACAATACCAAAAGCCTCGCCTTTGCGAATATCGAACGAAATGTTCTCCAGAGCCCAGTACTCGCGGCAAAACGATGACGGCTTACATCCTGCCAACCGTTGAATCGGAGGAATAATGAACTGCTTTAAGCGGTCACGCGGCGTCGCATAAATCTCGTAGCATTTACCAAGACCATTTACGCGGATCGAGTACTCATCAGAGGACATCTGCAAACCCCTTTCGTGTCTTCTGGAACCAAACAAAACCAAACCATGCAATTGCGCAGGAGATCAACAGATAAAGCCCCCAAACCCGCCAGTCCATAGACTCTCCCCAATACATGAGGCCTCGTGTTTGCTCGACCGCGACAGTGATGGGGCTGACTTGCACCACTGCCTGGAATCGCTCAGGCAGGCTTTTCAGTGGATAAAAAACCGGCGACAGAAACATCAGGACGGGAACAAGGGTACTGATCACCTGCGCCACATCACGCAGGTATACCCCCAGGGAAGCCACGAACCAAGTGACCCCGAGCGTCAAAAGGGCCAGCGGTAAAAGTATCAGCGGGAAGAACAGCACACCCAGATGAGGCGCACCGTAGAAGATCACATAGAAAACCAGCCAAACCACAAAGTTCACCATCAGGTGAAAAAGTGCAGACCCGAGTGTAACAATGGGCAATATTTCCAATGGAAATATTACTTTTTTTACATAGTTGACATTCGACAGAATTAAACTTGGCGCGCGATTCATACACTCAGAGAACAAGTTAAACACCATCAGACCTGCAAACAAAACAAGTGCAAATTCAGCTTTTGAATCACTTCCACCCACCCAACGAGCCTTGAACACAACACTAAATACAAAAGTGTAAACAGCCAACATAAGCACAGGGTTAAAGAAAGACCACAACAGCCCCAGAACCGAGCCACTGTATCTTCCGGCGATGTCTCTTTTAATCAGGCTGTATATCAAACCGCGATTTTGACGGATAGACCGATACAATGTAAGGGGGGATGTTGAGCGAACAGCGTGCGGGTTCATGCGTAGCCCTTTGTTTTTTCTGTCAATATCATTTTTCTTTCGACCATCGAGGCAGGTTAACAGCAGCAACCGCTACGCAAACACACCGTAATCGGGGGGCTCCTGGAAGCCATTCCCTGCATGGGAACCGGCCCCGGACATAAAATGTGACCGATATTAGCTTCCTTGACCAAAATTCGAACATCCTACAACTTTAACGACAAGACTCATGAGCAACAGGATCAACCTCGCTGAAACGTTTCCACCGCACGCCCTTGCGATGCGAGCAGAAAAGAGAACCCGGGAATATTCGTGCAAAAATGCCAATAAACGGGGCCATCCACAGCAGGAAAATAGTCGTCAATCCTAACAGGTTTGGCCATCTCCGGACAATGGCAGGACGGCAGTGGTCGCCGACTTGGCATAATCATTATTCCGTGACACAGACGAGCCCCGCAGGAATTCATTTCTGTAATTCGGCTTTCCCGGCAGTAAATCGGAAAGCGAGAAAGACCAATGGCAAATAGGCTGCAACCAGACCTGTGAGGCCATCGAGGTAGCCATTCACGACAAGAACCGCCACGGGAAATACCCAGAAAACATTTATACAAGTCACACCCAATGTAACAACCTTATGGCTGGAAAAATGCCGGGCTGCATATTGATAAGCGTGACTACGATGAGCCTGGTAGATCTTCTCTCCTTGCACCAGCCGCCTCAACAAAGTAACAGTTGAGTCCACCGTAAAAACGGCCAATAAGATAAGCCAACTCCATAGCAACGCAGAATTACCCCACGCGGCATAAAGCGAAAAAATTCCCAAGACAACACCCAGGAATCCGCTTCCTGCATCCCCCATGAAGATACGTGCAGGTGGAAAGTTCCACAGCAGGAAACCCGCCACCGCGCTGGACAAGAACAAACTCACCCATAAAACTGATTGATTTCCAGCTATCAGGGAAACAAGACCACCTGCCAGACAGACAAAAATAGCCTGAGCACTTGCGATCCCGTCGATACCATCCATGAAGTTGTATAAGTTCAGCATCCATACGAGATAAATCGCCGCCAGCACACTGCCCGCCCAGCCAAGCTGGAACTCCATGCCAAACATGGAGACAGGCGCTATTCCTCCCATCCAGTACAAAGCCCATACAGCCGCAACGAAGTGCCCCAACAAACGCCATCTGGCCGCGATATGCCCATGATCATCGGCAAAACCAATAAGCGCCGCCAACAGACCAGAGCCAAGCAAAGCGCAAAATAGATTGAGGTCAAGCAACCCGGAACTGTAAAGCGGGGGAAGAGCCAGAATAAAGGCAACTACAATTGCCACCCCTCCTCCGCGAGGAGTAGGAAACGCGTGAGAACTACGTTCATTGGGAATATCTATCAAACTCTTGGCCAGCGCATAACGGCGCAAAACGAAGGTCAGCCCCCAAGAGAGAATAAATACTGCCGCCAACAGCCACCACACATTCATTGGGTGTTTGCATCCAGATAATGATTAACAGTTTGGCGCATCGCACGATCTACACTGACCGGTGGCAGCCAACCCAACAACTCACGATTTTTGTCGATGTCGACCTGCAATGACCCACACAAGCGCTGAGCAACTGCCTGCATGCCGAACATTGAAGCCGCAAGCCTGAGCAACCATTCAGGGATCGGCATCAGTCGGGCCCGCCCTCCGAACGCCCGGGACAATCGATTCAACATCTGCGTGGTGGACAGATCTTCCCCATCACTGACGAGAAAAACCTGATTGGCTGCCGCCGGATGATCGATACAAGTGACGATGAGACTGATCAGATTACCTATCGACACCAGACTTCGCCGATTCCGCACAGCCCCCAAGGGCAGCGGAATCCCCCTGCGCAGCCACCCCAACATACTCATGAAGTTGGCCTTTACGCCCGGCCCGTACACCAGCGGTGGACGAATGACGACGATCTCCATACCCGTTTCACGCGCCAGCAGCTTCAACGCCTCCTCGGCTTCGCACTTGGAGATACCGTAGGGATCTATGGGAGAAGGAAGATCATCCGCCCTGAAAACGCCCCCAGGCGGCGTGCTCTCACCATTCACCTTGATTGAGCTGATGAAGATGAAGCGCTTGACCCCCGACTCCGCAGCCTGCCGGGCCAGCTTCAACGTTCCCTGCACATTGACGTGGCGAAACTCAGCCAGCGCATCAGCAACATCCTCACGCATGACGTGCACCCTGGCCGCCGCATGAACCACAACCTGGATATTTTCAAAAGCAGGCAAGACGTTGCTACGAGTCAGATCGAAGGGCAACACGCGGCACAGTCCCTGTAAGCGAGTAGCACCACGCGCTGCCGCCACAGGACAAAAGCGCTTGCCGACCAATAAATGCAAAACCAGCGCCTCGCCCACAAATCCGCCGGCCCCAGTCACCAAAACATTCAGGGGCGTCATCTGACCTTCGTTCCTATGAGAGCTGTTGCCCAGCAAATACAGAAGAAAAACACCTTGTCACGCCGCCGTCGGCGGCAACGCCAGGCACTAAATGACAGACGCAACATTTGTGTGCGACGCAATCCCAGCCACCCCCGCACAAATGGATCAGCTTCCCGCCCCACGAGCCGAGCTATCAGTTGAACCTGACTGAACCACCATCCGTCATGAATCGTTTTGTAACGAGATATCAGGGAGTTAAGCCCCTTATTGGCACCAACCTGGTTACGCTCGTGCTGGCGATACTCCATGGACGGCTCGGGATCGATAAACCAGCTGAAACCATGACTGCGGGCAAAAGCATAGCAATACCAATCGTGCAGACTGACATTTTGCAGCTGCTGCCAATTGGTACGCATGGACGACTTGAGCGCTTCGATGACTTTTTTGCTCATCACGTAAGTACATCCAGGCCCGGCAGCCTCGAACAGGAAGTCCCATTCGACCTGCGGCTGAGCCTTGTTCAATAGATGAGTGCTGCCATTCGACCAGAATGCCGTGACGTTGCTGGAATAGGCATCAATGTGGCGGTTACGGATGATAGAAGTAGCACGCATCAACTTATCTGGATGCCAGATATCATCTTGATCAGCAAACGCCACGAAGTCGAAGCGCTCCAGCTCGACATCGCGAACCAAGCGAAAAAAGTTGCGAGCAGCCCCCCCAAAAGTGCCCGCTGGCGGTAAAACGATCACAGACGCGTGATCGCTCGCATATTGCTCGCACCAGATTTGCGTACCATCCGCGGAAGTATCCACACTGATAAAAACAGTGAGGTCGACGCCTGTCTGAGCAAGGATGGAAGCCAATTGCTCTTCGATCCAATGCATACCGTTGTAGGCCGCCAGTAAAACCGCAATTTGAGGAAGTTTTACTGACATGCAGTTCCTGCCGCAATTGAGCGCTTCATCTTGAAGGGGTCTCTCTTCCAGTCAGCGAGAAGATGAGTCCAGCAGTTTCTTCAGATATTGCCCATATCCGGTCTTTTTCAAGGCATCAGCCTGGGAAGCCAGCTGCGACGCAGTGATCCAGCCAGTGTGGAAGGCGATTTCTTCCAGGCACGCCACCTTCAACCCCTGACGCTGCTCAATGGTATGCACGAAGTGACTCGCCTCCAGAAGCGAGTCATGGGTCCCCGTATCCAGCCAAGCAAAACCACGCCCCAACATTTCGACGCTAAGCATCTTCTTGTCGAGGTAAGCCTGGTTGATGTCGGTGATTTCCAGTTCGCCGCGGGCCGAGGGCTTTATACTCTTGGCAATATCAACTACTTGGTTGTCGTAGAAGTACAGCCCTGTAACGGCGTAGTTGGACTTCGGCTTCAATGGTTTTTCCTCGATGCTCAAGGCTCGCCCTTGCGCATCGAACTCGACAACACCAAAACGCTCCGGATCGGAGACGTGGTAACCAAAAACCGTCGCCCCATCAGCCTGATTGCTTGCTGCTCGCAGGTTGTCCGAGAAGTGCTGACCATAAAAGATGTTGTCGCCCAGAATCAGGCAGCACGGATCATTGCCAATGAACTCTTCACCAATTATAAACGCTTGCGCCAGACCATCAGGACTCGGCTGTTCAGCATACGTCAGTTTTATGCCGTACAGACTGCCGTCGCCCAGTAGCTTCCTAAAACAAGGTAAATCTTCCGGCGTGGAGATGATCAGAATTTCACGCATCCCCGCAAGCATCAACACGGACAAGGGATAGAAGATCATCGGCTTGTCGTAGATCGGCAGCATCTGCTTGGAGACGCCTAACGTCAGCGGATGCAATCGGGTCCCCGAACCACCCGCGAGGATGATGCCTTTACGATTTGTCGTGGTCATTTGTTTAGAACTTCCCTAAGCATTCGGGTTACACCACTTCGCCAATCCGGCAAGTGTAGAGAAAAATTGTCGCGCAGTTTCTGAGTATTCAAGCGTGAGTTCAGAGGGCGACGTGCTGGTGTCGGGTAGGCTGTCGTCTCGATTGGGCTGACCGTTGTCACACCCAACTCCTCGCCTTGCGCTTTAGCGAAGTCAATGACGTGACTGGCATAGCCATGCCAAGACACTTGGCCCGCAGCAGCCAAGTGATAAAGGCCAGCTAACTCCGGTCGCTTGGTAACTTGCTGGATAGCCAACGCCGTTACGTCTGCAATCAGATCAGCCCCGGTCGGCGCTCCGATCTGATCCGCAATCACGCTCAACGTTTCGCGATCTTTGGCCAAGCGCAGCATGGTCTTGGCAAAGTTATTGCCGCGAGCACCATATACCCAGCTGGTGCGGAAGATCAGATGCTTGCAACCCGATGCGATGATTGCCTGTTCGCCGGCGAGCTTGCTGGCGCCATAATGGTTCACCGGCGCAACAGGGTCTGTCTCCTGCCATGGCGTGAAGCCTTGGCCGCTAAAAACATAATCCGTTGAGTAGTGAACCAGCCATGCGCCCAGCGATGCGGCTTCTTCCGCCATCACGCCACTCGCAACGCCATTTACGCGATCCGCCAACTCGGTTTCCGACTCAGCTTCATCGACCGCAGTGTAGGCGGCAGCATTGACGATAACGTCAGGCCTTACCTGACGAATCGTTGCACGCAAGGATTCAAGATTCGACAGATCACCGCTGAGGCCATCAACAAGGTGACGATCAAGAGCGACCAGTTCGCCAAGCGGGGCCAGGGAGCGTTGCAGCTCCCAGCCCACCTGGCCGTTCTTTCCTAAAAGCAGGATCTTCATGCTTTGCTCGAACGATCTGCATAGTTCTGATCAATCCACTGCTGGTAGCTGCCGCTCTTCACGTGCTCAACCCACTCAGTGTTATTCAGATACCACTCGACAGTCTTCCGAATACCAGTCTCGAAAGTCTCTTCCGGAGTCCAACCCAGCTCACGCTGAATCTTGCTGGCGTCGATTGCATAACGCACATCATGACCAGGGCGATCCTGAACATAGGTAATAAGGCTGGCGTGCGGGCGATGGGCAGAATCAGGACGCAACTCATCGAGCAACGCACACAGGGTATGCACCACTTCGATGTTTTGTTTTTCATTATGACCGCCGATGTTGTAAGTCTCACCGATAACACCTTCGGTCACGACTTTGTACAACGCTCGCGCGTGATCTTCGACATACAGCCAGTCACGAACCTGGTTGCCTTTGCCGTAAACCGGCAGCGGCTTGCCTTCCAGTGCATTGAGGATAATCAGCGGGATCAGCTTCTCAGGGAAGTGGCATGGGCCGTAGTTGTTCGAGCAGTTGGTGACCAGTGTCGGCAGGCCGTAAGTGCGCGCCCAGGCACGAACCAAGTGATCCGAACTTGCCTTGCTCGCCGAATAAGGCGAGCTTGGCTGGTAAGGTGTGGTTTCGGTGAAGAGGTCTTCCGGACCTTCGAGGTCTCCGTAAACTTCGTCAGTCGAGATGTGGTGGAAGCGGAAATTGGCTTTGCGGGTGTCGTCCAGAGCAGCCCAATAATGGCGTGCAGCTTCGAGCAACGTGTAGGTGCCGATGATGTTGGTCTGGATAAACTCGGACGGGCCGGAGATCGAACGGTCGACGTGGGACTCAGCGGCCAGGTGCATGATTGCATCCGGTTGGTGTTCACGCAGAACGCGATCGATCTGATCACGATCGCAAATATCGACGCGCTCGAAGGCGTAACGCGAATTCTGGCTGACTTCTGCCAGGGACTCCAGGTTGCCGGCGTAAGTCAACTTATCGACGTTAACGACTGCATCGGAAGTGTTGGAGATGATGTGACGGATGACTGCCGAGCCAATGAAGCCGGCACCGCCGGTAACTAGAATTTTCACGCGAAACGATACCCTTGAGCTGCGGACAGCGCTGCAATCGAGCGCGGTCTAATCCATGAATGCAGAGGCCACTATCATTTGGCATCCGTCAGAGCAGTCTGAATCGATATGCATTAAGGCACGATCGAACAAGGGACGCATTTTACAGCTTAATGATGCTTTTACTAATGGATAAAGACAGGCTGAGGCGCAATTTCGACAGATGCCGTGCGCCTGTCATTTTCAGATCAGTCGTTTGCGAGTCGCTCTGGTCGCACGCCCCAGAAACCAGCCCAATAGAGGTCCGATCAGCATACCAATCAGCAACGCCAATACGGTAATAACCGACACCGGCAACTGTGGGCCGGAAAAACCCAGAAACAAAAGCGAAACCGATTGCTGGTTTTCCAGCACAAACGCCAGAACAATCAGAACCATCAGCAGAAGAAAAACGCCAAGCAGTATGCGTTTCAGGTTACGCATTCACGCCCCCTTGAATTTGAATAGCGAAGATCAAGCGCCCTCCTCCTCTTCCTCGTTCACGCGGTCACGCAATTCCTTGCCCGGCTTGAAATGCGGAACGAATTTACCGTCCAGACTGACAGACTGACCAGTCTTTGGATTGCGGCCGACACGTGGTGCGCGGTAGTGCAGGGAGAAGCTGCCAAATCCACGGATCTCGATACGATCACCGGTGGCGAGGCACTGAGACATTTGTTCAAGCATGGTCTTGATTGCCAGCTCCACATCCTTGGATGAGAGTAGCCCTTGATGGGTGACAATTCGTTCGATCAACTCCGACTTCGTCATATTTTTCCCTTCTTTTTCAAGCAGCTAGATCAGCGCTTGAAAGGTTTTAGCATGCCCGGGAGATTTTGAACAGCCCAGGGATTGACATATCTTTCCTGTCGTCAAAACGCACATTTTCAGGGCACTTCATTGGCGAGTCGGATAGCCGCTGTCCTAACGACACATCACTAACATGGTCCGGGTTACGAAGCCTGCGGGATTGAAGCCGAACGGATAGTCGTCTTCATCTTTCGCATCATCCGACCGAGTGATGACCTTGTAGCCCTTGCCTTTGCACTCCTTCGCTGCACGCTTCTGGCACTTTTCCCAGCCGGAGCCCAGCCCGGAACAGTCGACCTCGATACCACTGACGCCGCGCACCGCATGGGTTTTCGCACTGGTGGTGCACCCTGCGAGCGCCAAGACCACTGCAACAACAAGTAACTTGTTCATCCACTTCCTTATGCCAGGCAAGCCTGGCGACTAATGCTCAAGACCAAGCTTAGTCGCGAATAGGCGATTGATCAGATTAAAGAAACAGACCCGCAAGCGAAGCCATTGGTTTCATGCACGAACGTACAAGAGGCAAATCGCAGGCACAAAAAAGGGCGACCGAAGTCGCCCTTTTTAATGATCAAGCAGAACTCAGTTCTGTTTGGCCATTGCTTGACGCAGCAGTGCCGCCATAGTGGTGTCAGCTGCTTCGCCTTCCGGAGCTGCTTTCAGGCTCTGGATGGCTTCTTTCTCTTCAGCATCGTCTTTCGACTTGATCGAGAGCTGGATTACGCGGCTCTTGCGATCAACGCTGATGATCTTGGCTTCAACTTCCTGGCCTTCTTTCAGAACGTTGCGCGCGTCTTCAACGCGGTCACGGCTGATTTCGGAGGCTTTCAGGGTAGCTTCGATGTCGTCGGCCAGAACGATGATGGCGCCTTTGGCGTCAACTTCTTTCACGGTACCGGTCACGATAGCGCCCTTATCGTTAACCGAGACGTACTCGGAGAACGGATCGCTTTCCAGTTGCTTGATGCCCAGGGAGATGCGCTCGCGCTCTGGGTCAACCGACAGGATGACGGTGTCCAGCTCGTCGCCCTTCTTGAAGCGACGTACGGCTTCTTCGCCCACTTCGTTCCAGGAGATGTCGGACAGGTGAACCAGACCGTCGATGCCGCCGTCCAGACCAATGAAGATACCGAAATCGGTGATCGACTTGATGGTGCCGGAGATCTTGTCGCCCTTGTTGAACTGGCCAGAGAAGTCTTCCCATGGGTTCGACTTGCACTGCTTGATGCCCAGGGAGATACGACGACGCTCTTCGTCGATGTCCAGAACCATGACTTCCACTTCGTCGCCGACTTGTACGACTTTCGAAGGGTGGATGTTCTTGTTGGTCCAGTCCATTTCCGAAACGTGTACCAGACCTTCAACGCCTTCTTCCAGCTCAGCGAAGCAGCCGTAGTCGGTCAGGTTGGTTACACGAGCGGTAACGCGAGTACCTTCTGGGTAACGGGCTTTGATAGCAACCCATGGATCTTCGCCCAGTTGCTTCAGGCCCAGGGAAACACGGTTGCGTTCGCGATCGTACTTCAGAACCTTGACGTCGATTTCGTCACCAACGTTGACGATCTCGGAAGGATGCTTGATGCGCTTCCAAGCCATGTCGGTGATGTGCAGCAGGCCGTCCACGCCACCCAGATCGACGAATGCGCCGTAATCGGTGAGGTTTTTGACGATACCTTTGACTTGCTGGCCTTCCTGCAGGGATTCCAGCAGAGCTTCACGCTCGGCGGAGTTCTCGGCTTCGAGGACGCTACGACGGGAAACGACAACGTTGTTGCGCTTCTGGTCCAGCTTGATGACCTTGAATTCCAGCTCTTTGCCTTCCAGGTGCGTGGTGTCGCGCACTGGACGGACGTCAACCAGGGAACCTGGCAGGAACGCACGGATGCCGTTAACGTCGACAGTGAAGCCGCCTTTAACCTTACCGTTGATAACGCCCTTGACCACTTCCTCGGCTGCGAAGGCTGCTTCCAGAACGATCCAGCATTCAGCGCGCTTGGCTTTTTCACGGGACAGCTTGGTTTCGCCAAAGCCGTCTTCAACCGAATCCAGAGCAACGTGAACTTCATCACCAACGTTGATGTTCAGTTCGCCAGCATCGTTGTAGAACTGCTCAAGCGGGATGAGTGCTTCAGACTTCAGACCAGCGTGAACGGTTACCCAGCGAGCCTGGTAATCGATATCAACGATAACACCGGTGATGATGGAGCCTGCCTGAAGGTTCAGGGTTTTCAGGCTTTCTTCAAAGAGTTCCGCAAAGCTTTCGCTCATTTTAATTCCTGTAGATGAGGGCGAAGAAAACGCCCATCTCCACACCCCAGACGGTGTGGGTTAGTTTCATTTAAAAGAAGCACCGCAGGACTATGACTGGTCCCCTGTGGCCCTCTTGGTCACCCGGCGATATCGCGAATGGCGATCTCGCTCATGATGCGTTCAAGCACCTGATCGATGGAAAGCTCCGTGGAATCCAGCTGAATCGCGTCGGCCGCCGGCTTGAGCGGGGCTACTGCGCGCTGGGTGTCACGCTCATCGCGCGCACGGATCTCATCTAGCAGACTCGACAGACTAACACCCTCGACTTTGCCCTTCAACTGCAAATATCGACGGCGCGCCCGCTCCTCGGCACTGGCGGTGAGGAAAATCTTCAGCGGTGCGTCCGGAAAAACCACCGTGCCCATGTCGCGACCGTCGGCCACCAGGCCCGGCGCTTCCTGGAACGCGCGCTGGCGCTGCAGCAGCGCCTCGCGCACGGCGGGCAGCGCAGCCACTTGCGAAGCGCCGGAACCGACACTTTCGGTGCGGATGACATCACTGACTTCGTCGCCTTCCAGAATGATCCGCTGCAGCTGACCTTCGGTCGCCGCGATGAACTGCACATCCAGATGAGCGGCCAATGTCTTCAGCAACTCTTCATTGGTCAGATCGACGCCATGGTTGTGCGCAGCAAACGCGAGCAATCGATAAAGCGCACCGGAATCCAGCAGGTTCCAGCCCAGACGCTTGGCCAGAATCCCGGCGACCGTGCCCTTGCCGGAGCCGCTTGGCCCATCGATGGTGATGACCGGTGCAATGTTTTTCACGACTGAGCCTCTTGTGCCACACGAATGCCGACTTGCCCGCACAGCGCGAGGAAGTTGGGGAACGAGGTCGCGACGTTGGCGCAATCATGGATGCGGATCGGTGCGTTAGCGCGCAACGAGGCGACGCTGAAAGCCATGGCGATACGGTGGTCGCCGTGACCGTGCACTTCCCCGCCGCCGATCTGGCCGCCGTCGATGATGATGCCGTCCGGAGTCGGTTCGCATTTGACGCCTAGCGCCAGCAAGCCGTCCGCCATGACCTGAATCCGGTCGGATTCCTTGACCCGCAGCTCTTCAGCGCCGGTCAGCACGGTACGCCCTTCGGCACACGCAGCCGCAACGAACAGTACCGGGAATTCGTCGATGGCCAGGGGCACCAGTTCTTCCGGAATCTCGATACCTTTGAGTCTAGCTGCCCGTACGCGCAAGTCAGCCACCGGCTCGCCGCCAACCTCGCGCTGGTTTTCCAGAGTGATGTCAGCGCCCATCAGGCGCAGGATGTCGATGACGCCAGTACGGGTCGGATTGATGCCGACGTGCTCGAGCACCAGCTCCGAACCCGCGGCAATCGAAGCTGCGACCAGGAAGAACGCCGACGACGAGATATCGCCCGGCACTTCGATGTGGGTCGCGGTGAGCTTGCCGCCAGACTCGACCGAAGCCGTGGCGCCGTCGACACTGACCGGGTACCCGAAGCCACGCAGCATGCGTTCGGTGTGGTCGCGGGTCGGTGCCGGCTCGGTCACGGTGGTCTTGCCTTCGGCGTAGAGACCGGCGAGCAGCAGGCAGGATTTCACCTGGGCGCTGGCCATCGGCATGGTGTAAGTCAGGCCCTTGAGCTTGTGGCCACCGCGAATGGTCATCGGCGGACGACCTTCGGCGGCGGTCTCGATCACGGCGCCCATTTCCCGCAGCGGATTGGCCACGCGGTTCATCGGGCGCTTCGAAAGCGAGGCATCACCCGTCAGGACACTGTCGAAGTTCTGCGCAGCCAACAGGCCGGAAAGCAGACGCATCGAAGTGCCGGAATTACCCAGATAGATCGGGCCCGGCGCAGGTTTCAGGCCGTGCAGACCGACACCATGGATGGTCACGCGGCCGTGGTGTGGGCCTTCGATAACCACGCCCATGTCGCGAAACGCCTGCAAGGTCGCCAGGGCGTCTTCGCCCTCGAGGAAGCCTTCGACCTCGGTGACGCCTTCGGCCAGCGAGCCGAGCATGATCGAACGGTGGGAAATCGATTTGTCACCCGGTACGCGAATCCGACCGGACAGGCGGCCACCAGGTTGAGCCAGGAAGATCAGATCGTTGGAATTCATAGCGTCCACATAGGCCCTGCGGGCCAGGATTTTACTGAAATGCTCGCGGGCAACCCGGGCGCGCGTGAAAACGCCCAACAATTGGTGCCCATCCCCTGCATCGACCGCGTCGCGCAAGGCGTCGAGGTCGCTGCGAAATGTATCGAGTGTGCGCAGGACAGCCTCGCGGTTGGCGAGGAAGATGTCGTGCCACATCACCGGGTCGCTTCCGGCGATTCTTGTGAAATCGCGAAAACCACCGGCAGCGTAACGGAAGATCTCCAGATTTTCATTGCGCTTGGCCAACGAATCGACCAGACCGAAGGCCAGCAGGTGCGGCAGATGACTGGTCGCGGCCAGCACTTCGTCGTGCCGCTCGACCTGCATGTGCTCGACATCGGCGCCCAGTTCGCGCCACAGGCGATCGACCACCGCCAGCGCGGCAGGATCGGTTTGCTCCAGCGGCGTCAGGATCACCTTGTGCCGGCGGAACAGCTCGGCGTTGGAGGCTTCCACCCCGCTCTGCTCGGAACCTGCAATCGGGTGCCCCGGGACGAAACGCGCCGGCATGCCGCCGAACGCTTCGGTCGCGGCGCGCACGACGTTGCCTTTGGCGCTGCCGACATCCGTAAGAATCGCCTGCCCCAGATCCATACCCGCCAGACGCGCGAGCAGTTTTTCCATGGCCAGAATCGGCACCGCCAGCTGAATCACATCGGCACCGATGCAAGCTGCGGCCAAATCGTCTTCACAGCGATCAACCACACCCAACTCGACAGCCAGTTTGCGCGATTGCGGATCCAGATCGACGCCGACCACTTCACGGCACAGGCCGCTTTCACGCAAACCCTTGGCAAACGAACCACCGATCAACCCCAGACCGACCACCACAAGGCGACCGATCATAGGTGCAGCAGGTTGCAGCGCAGTGACATCAACCACGAGCCAGAACCTTGCGCAGCGCCTCGAGGAAACGGCTGTTTTCTGCTGGCAGACCGATGGTCACGCGCAAGTGGTTCGGCATGCCGTAATTGGCCACCGGACGCACGATCACGCCCTCGCGCAGCAGGCCCTGAAAAATCGGCGCCGCGACCTGGCCAAGATCGACGCAGATGAAGTTGCCTTTGGACTCGATCCAGCCCAACCCCAGCTCGCGGAAACCCGCCTGCAACTGCTGCATGCCGGATTCGTTGAGCTGACGGCTTTGCGCCAGATATTCCTCGTCCTTCAGCGCCGCACACGCCGCCGCCAGCGCGAGGCTGTTGACGTTGAATGGCTGACGAACGCGGTTCAGCACGTCCGCCACCACTGGCGTCGACAAGCCATAACCGACGCGCAGCGCCGCCAGACCATAGGCCTTGGAGAAGGTGCGCGACACCAGCAGGTTCGGGTAGGCCGCGAGGAAGTCGAGACCGTCCGGCAAATCGCTGCCTTCGGCGTACTCGATATAAGCCTCGTCGAGCACCACCAGCACATGCTCGGGAACGTCCTGCAGGAATTCGTCCAGCGCTTCGGCGCCGAACCAGGTGCCAGTCGGGTTGTTCGGGTTGGCAATGAAGACCACGCGGGTGTTGGCATCGATTGCCGCGAGCATTGCTGGCAGATCGTGCCCCCAATCCTTGGCCGGAACCACTTTGGCTTGCGCGCCGACCGCTTGAGTCGCGATCGGATATACCGCGAAAGCGTGCTCGCTGAACACGGCATTCAGGCCCGGCGCCAGATAGGCACGGGCGACCAGCTCAAGAATGTCGTTGGAGCCATTGCCCAGCGTGACCTGATTCAGCTCGACGCGGCACTGTTCGGCGAGCAGCGATTTCAGGGCGAAACCATTGCCGTCCGGGTAGCGGGTCAGCTCAGCCAGCTCTTCGCGAATCGCCGCCAAGGCTTTTGGGCTGGCGCCCAGCGGATTTTCGTTGCTCGCCAGTTTGACGATTTTTGCCGGATCCAGATCCAGCTCGCGCGCCAGTTCGTCCACGGGCTTGCCCGGAACGTACGGCGAAAGTTGTTGCACGCCCGGCTGTGCCAGAGCGAGGAAGTTGCCACTCATTTGCTACCGCCCTTAGAGAACTGCTTTCGGGTAGGAACCCAGCACTTTGAGTGCTACTGCTTCCTGACTGATCTTTTCCAGCACACCTTTGATCAACGGATCGCGGTGGTGGCCGACGAAGTCGATGAAGAACACGTACGTCCATTTGCCGCTGCGCGACGGACGGGTTTCGATGCGGGTCAGGTCGATGCCATTGTCGTGGAACGGCACCAGCAGCTCGTGCAGCGCGCCGGGTTTGTTGCTCATGGACACGATGATCGAGGTCTTGTCGTCACCGGTCGGCGGCACTTCCTGGTTACCGATCATCAGGAAGCGCGTGGAGTTGTCCGGGCGATCCTCGATTTTCTCGGCCAGTCGCGTCAGACCATACAGGCCCGCCGCCATGTCGCCAGCAATCGCCGCCGAATTCCACTCGCCCTTGACCCGTTTGGCCGCTTCGGCGTTGCTCGACACCGCGACGCGCTCGACATTCGGGTAATGCGCGTCCAGCCACTTTCGGCACTGGGCCAGCGACTGCGCGTGGGAATAGATGCGGCTGATACTGTCGGTCTTGGTGTTTTCGCCGACCAACAGGTGATGGTGGATGCGCAGCTCGACTTCGCCGCAGATCACCATGTCGTGTTCGAGGAAGCTGTCCAGCGTGTGGTTGACCGCACCTTCGGTGGAGTTTTCGACCGGCACTACGCCGAAATTCACCGCACCGGCCGCCACTTCGCGGAACACTTCGTCGATCGCCGCCATCGGCTTGCTGATCACCGCGTGGCCGAAATGCTTCATCGCTGCCGCTTGAGTGAAGGTGCCTTCAGGGCCGAGGTAAGCCACTTTCAGCGGCTGCTCCAGCGCCAGGCACGACGACATGATTTCGCGGAACAGCCGCGCCATCTCCTCGTTGCCCAGCGGCCCCTGATTGCGCTCCATCACCCGCTTGAGCACCTGAGCTTCGCGCTCGGGACGGTAGAACACCGGCACTTCGCCTTCGGCCAGCGAGGCCATCTTCACGCGGGCGACTTCCTGGGCGCAACGCGCACGCTCACTGATCAGCTCGAGGACTTTGGTGTCCAGAGCGTCAATGCGAACGCGCAGTGCCTTGAGTTCTTGCTCGGACATCAGCCGTGTTCCTTCTCGAATTCCGCCATGTAGGCCACCAGCGCGTTGACCGCGGTGATGTCGACGGCGTTGTAGATGGAGGCGCGCATGCCGCCCACCGAGCGGTGGCCTTTGAGGTTGAGCAGACCGCGCTCGTCGGCACCGGCGAGGAACGGCTTGTCCAGACGATCGTCAGCCAGACGGAACGGTACGTTCATCCACGAGCGATCCGACTTGTTGATCGGGTTGCTGTAGAGGCCGCTGGCGTCGATGAAGTCGTAAAGGGTGCGTTGCTTGACGTCGTTGAGTTTGGCGATCGCTTCGACACCGCCCTGCTCTTTCAGCCACTGGAACACCAGACCGGACAAGTACCAGGCCAGGGTCGGCGGGGTGTTGTACATCGAGCCGTTATCGGCCGCGACCTTGTAGTTGAGCATGGTCGGGCACAGCGAGCGGGCCTTGCCGAGCAGGTCTTCGCGGATGATGTTGACGACGATGCCGCTCGGGCCGATGTTCTTCTGCGCGCCGGCGTAGATCATGCCGAAACGCGAGATGTCGACCGGGCGCGAGAGGATGTCGGAAGACATGTCGGCCACCAGCGGCACGTCACCGGTTTGCGGGATCCACTGGAATTCCAGGCCGCCGATGGTTTCGTTCGGCGCGTAGTGAACGTAAGCGGCGTCTTTGGACAGACTCCACTCGTTCTGGCCAGGAATGGCGAAATAGTCGTAAGGCTTGGCGGTGGCGGCAACGTTGACGTGACCGTAGCGCGAGGCTTCTTCGATGGCTTTCTGCGACCAGATACCGGTGTCGATGTAGTCGGCCGAGCCGCCCTCAGGCAACAGGTTCAGCGGGATCTGTGCGAACTGCTGGCTGGCGCCGCCCTGCAGAAACAGCACTTTGTAGTTCGACGGGATATTCAGCAGGTCACGCAGATCCTGCTCGGCCTGGGTGGCGATGGACACGAACTCATCACTGCGATGGCTCATTTCCATGACCGACAGACCCTTGCCGTGCCAATCAAGGAGTTCACCCTGGGCGCGCTGCAGGACAGCTTCAGGCAGCGCCGCCGGACCGGCGCAGAAGTTATAGGCTCGCTTGCTCACATCCAATCTCGCTCTGATTTGGTGGTAACGCATTACATCATCAGCCAACACGGATTCAATGCGGGAGCGGGCTTGCTCGCGAAAGCGGTAGATCAGGCGACATCGTCATCGGATGTCAGTCCGTCTTCGCGAGCAAGCCCGCTCCCACACCGAGTCCTGTGGGTGATTCAAATTTCAAACAGGACAAATAACAAGGGGGCGAATTCTCATCCGCCCCCTTGTTTGCCCGCTTATTCCTGCGGCTCTTCGTCAGCTGCGGCGTCGAGTTGCTGGTCGTCTGCGGCGGCGTCGTCGATACCGAGGGTGCCTGCGAACTCCTCGCCCTCTTCACCTTCGAGCTCTTCTCCTTCGATTTCCGAAGGCTCCTGAACCCGCTCCAGCCCGACCAGCGTTTCATCCTTGGCCAGTTTGATCAGCGTTACACCCTGGGTGTTACGGCCCAGGCTCGACACTTCGTCGACACGGGTACGCACCAGGGTGCCCTGATCGGAGATCAGCATGATTTCTTCACCGTCGAGCACCTGCACCGCACCGACCAGACGACCGTTACGCTCGTTGCTGACCATGGCGATCACGCCCTGACCGCCACGCTTGTACTCAGGGAACTCGGTGATCGCGGTGCGCTTGCCATAACCACGCGCCGAAGCGGTGAGGATCTGGCTGCCTTCTTCCGGGATCAGCATGGAAATCAGCTTCTGCCCTTCCGGCAGACGCATGCCGCGCACGCCGCGAGCGGTACGGCCCATGGCACGTACGTCGGACTCTTTGAAGCGGGTGACCTTGCCACCGTCGGAGAACAGCATCACTTCACGCTCGCCATCGGTAATGGCCGCGGAGATCAGCACATCGCCTTCGTCCAGCTCCAGCGCGATCAGGCCAACGCTGCGCTGACGGCTGAAGGATTCCAGCGGGGTCTTCTTCACGGTGCCGTTGGCGGTGGCCATGAAGATGTAGTGACCTTCGGTGTATTCCTCGACCGGCAGCATGGTGGTGATGTATTCACCGTCATCCAGCGGCAGCAGGTTGACCAGCGGACGGCCACGGGCCGCGCGGGAGGCTTCCGGAATCTCGTAGGTCTTGAGCCAGTACACCTTGCCCTTGCTGGAGAACAGCAGCAGCGTGGTGTGGCTGTTGGCGACCAGCAGGTGAGCGATGTAGTCCTCGTCCTTGACGCCGGTAGCCGATTTGCCTTTGCCGCCACGACGCTGAGCCTGGTACGCAGCCAGCGGCTGGGTCTTGGCGTAGCCACCGTGGGAGATGGTCACGACGCGTTCTTCTTCCGGGATCATGTCACCCAGGGTCAGGTCGAGACGGGCATCGAGAATTTCGGTGCGGCGCACGTCGCCGTATTCGGCGCGGATCACTTCCAGCTCTTCGCGGATCACTTCCATCAGGCGCACGGCGCTGTTGAGAATGCGGATCAGCTCGCCGATCTGGTTGAGGATCTCCTGGTACTCGGCCAGCAGCTTCTCGTGCTCCAGACCGGTCAGACGGTGCAGGCGCAGTTCAAGAATCGCTTGTGCCTGTTCTGGCGAGAGGAAGTACTTGCCTTCGCGCAGACCGTATTGCGGATCGAGGTTTTCCGGACGGCACGAATCGGCACCGGCACGTTCAACCATCGCCACCACGGCGGAGGACTCCCAAGGCGTGCTGATCAGCGCTTCCTTGGCTTCCGACGGCGTTGGCGAAGCCTTGATCAGAGCGATGACCGGGTCGATGTTCGACAGGGCAACGGCCTGGCCTTCGAGAATGTGCCCACGCTCGCGCGCCTTGCGCAGTTCGAACACGGTACGGCGGGTAACCACTTCGCGACGGTGACGGACGAAGGCTTCCAGCAGATCCTTGAGGTTGAGGATGCGCGGGCGGCCGTCGATCAGCGCGACGATGTTGATACCGAACACCGATTGCAGCTGGGTCTGGGCGTAGAGGTTGTTGAGGATCACCTCAGGTACTTCGCCGCGACGCAGTTCGATCACGACGCGCATACCGTCCTTGTCGGACTCGTCGCGCAGCTCGGTGATGCCTTCGAGCTTCTTCTCCTTGACCAGCTCGGCGATCTTCTCGATCAGACGCGCCTTGTTCAGCTGGTAAGGCAGTTCAGTGATGACGATCTGCTGACGGCCACCGACCTTGTCGATGTCTTCGATGATCGAGCGGGCACGCATGTAAATGCGCCCGCGACCGGTGCGGTAGGCTTCGATGATGCCGGCGCGACCGTTGATGATCGCCGCAGTCGGGAAGTCCGGACCGGGAATGTATTGCATCAGCTCATCGACGGTCAGCTCGGGGTTGTCGATGAGGGCCAGGCAACCGTCGATGACTTCACCGAGGTTGTGCGGCGGGATGTTGGTCGCCATGCCTACGGCGATACCGCTGGAACCGTTGACCAGCAGGTTCGGTACGCGGGTCGGCATGACCGCCGGGATCAGTTCGGTGCCGTCGTAGTTCGGCACCCAGTCCACGGTTTCCTTGTGCAGGTCGGCCAGCAGCTCGTGCGCCAGCTTGGTCATGCGCACTTCGGTGTATCGCATGGCCGCGGCGTTGTCGCCGTCGACCGAACCGAAGTTGCCCTGGCCGTCGACCAGCAGGTAGCGCAGGGAGAAAGGCTGGGCCATACGAACGATGGTGTCGTACACGGCAGTGTCACCGTGCGGGTGATACTTACCGATCACGTCGCCGACGACACGGGCAGATTTCTTGTACGGCTTGTTGTAGTCGTTGCCCAGCTCGCTCATCGCGAACAGTACGCGACGGTGCACGGGCTTGAGGCCATCGCGCGCATCCGGCAGTGCACGGCCGACGATCACGCTCATCGCGTAGTCGAGGTAGGACTGTTTCAGCTCGTCTTCGATATTGACCGGGAGGATTTCTTTGGCCAGTTCGCCCATGAGAAGCCTGATTCCTTTTTCTGGTGAAACTTCGTCATGTCCATGTGGGAGCAACGAAGCTCGTCGGGGCCGGCCGAGTGCCATGCGCCGACTTACGACAAATCAACATTGGATCGCGGATTTGCGCAGTGAAGACAGCTCCGTGGAGCAGCCTCGGAAAACGCCGGATGTTATCACAAAGGCCGCCACGCACCTATCCCCCAGATGCGCATGGAGCATAGTTAGTTGACTGATGACAGGCTTGAGGGGGACGAGAGAGGCTCAGAGCTTCGTTGAATGCAGATTTGTGGCTTGGATTAGCGATGTTTATTGACTTTTAGGGGGACGCACACCTGTAGGAGCTGCCGAAGGCTGCGATCTTTTGATCCTGACCTCTAAAAAGCAAGATCAAAAGATCGCAGCCTTCGGCAGCTCCTACACTGAATATCACCGCATCAATGCAGGCGCTTGCGGCACATCAGCTGGGCCATTTTCGCGGTGTCCGGGCGTTCGACGATGCCTTTCTCGGTGACGATCGCATCGATGAGGTCAGCAGGCGTTACATCAAACACCGGGTTGAACGCCTCAACGTCCGCACCGACGCGCTTGCCGCCGACTTCCAGCAACTCGGCGCCATCACGCTCTTCGATCGGAATGTCATCGCCGCTGGCAAGATTCATGTCGATGGTCGAGCTCGGCGCGACGACCATGAAGCGCACGCCGTGGTGCATGGCGTTCACTGCCAGTTGATAGGTGCCGATCTTGTTGGCGACGTCGCCATTGGCGGTGATGCGGTCAGCGCCGACGATCACCCAGGTCACGCCTTTGGTTTTCATGATGTGCGCGGCGGCGGAGTCGGCGTTCAGGGTCACCGGGATGCCTTCGTTGGCCAGCTCCCATGCAGTCAGGCGCGAGCCCTGCAGCCACGGCCGGGTTTCGTCGGCGTAGACGCGTTCGACCATGCCTTCTATATAAGCCGCGCGGATCACGCCCAGCGCGGTGCCGAAACCGCCGGTGGCCAGCGCGCCCGTGTTGCAGTGAGTGAGAATCGCCTGAGCATTGCCCTGATGTTTGCGGATCAGGTCGACGCCGAGTTGCGCCATGGTCAGGTTGGCTTCGCGATCGCTTTCGTGAATGGCGACGGCTTCGGCTTCCAGCGCCGCCAGCGGATCGGCGTTGCTTTTCAGCCGATCCAGACGATCGTGCATGCGCCCCAGCGCCCAGAACAGATTCACTGCGGTCGGACGGGAATCGGCCAGCAAGGCGAAATCCTCTTCCAGCGCCGCGTACCAGTCGCCGCCCTCGGCAATCCGCGCTCGCGCCGCGAGGACGATGCCGTACGCTGCGCTGATGCCGATGGCCGGCGCGCCACGCACGACCATCGAGCGAATCGCCTCGGCCACGCCGGCGGCGCTGGTGTAAGCGATCCAGGTTTCCTCGAACGGCAAAATACGCTGATCCAGCAGGTGCAGCGCGCCATCACGCCAATCGATGGCCTTTACTTTCTCCGCAGCCAACAGTCGATCGCGCATCCCACACCCCGCACTCATGAACAAAAGCCGCCGATTATAGCGATCCCCCCGCGAAGACGCTCGGGTATACTTCGCCATCCTTTACAAAAGCACTGGAACCGACCCTCGATGCCGAAACCTGCCATTGCGCTCGACCTGTTATTGCTGCCGACCTGGCTGGTCCCCGTCGAACCTGCAGGCGTGGTACTCAAGGACCACGGTCTGGGCATCCGTGATGGTTGCATCGTGTTTATCGGCCCGCGCGCCGAAGCGCTGAAGTGTAACGCGACTGAAATCCGTGAATTGCCGGATGTGCTGCTCGCCCCCGGCCTGATCAACGCCCACGGCCACGCGGCGATGACGCTGTTCCGTGGCCTGGCCGATGACCTGCCGTTGATGACCTGGCTGGAAAATCATATCTGGCCGGCCGAGGGCAAATGGGTCGATGAAGCGTTCGTCCGCGACGGCACCGATCTGGCCATCGCCGAGCAGATCAAGGGCGGGATCACCTGTTTCTCGGACATGTACTTCTTCCCGAAAGTCGCCAGCGAGCGCGTGCACAACAGCGGCATCCGCGCGCAAATCGCCATTCCGATTCTCGATTTCCCGATCCCCGGCGCCAGCAGCGCCGACGAAGCCATTCGTCAGGGCGTCGAGCTGTTCGGCGATCTCAAGCACCACGAGCGCATCAAGATCACTTTCGGTCCTCATGCACCCTACACCGTCGGCGATGAGAACCTTGAGAAAATCAGGGTGATCGCCGAGGAGCTGGACGCCGCGATCCACATGCACGTGCACGAGACCGCTTTCGAAGTGCAGCAGGCCGTGGAGCAAACCGGCGAGCGGCCACTGGCGCGCCTCGCTCGTCTTGGCCTGCTCGGCCCGCGCTTCCAGGCCGTGCACATGACCCAGATCAGCGATGACGACCTGGCGCTGCTGGTAGAAAGCAACAGCAGCGTGATCCACTGCCCGGAATCCAATCTCAAACTGGCCAGCGGCTTCTGCCCGGTCGAGCGTTTGTGGCAGGCTGGGGTCAATGTGGCCGTCGGTACCGATGGCGCGGCGAGTAACAATGATCTTGATCTGCTCGGCGAAACCCGCACCGCCGCCCTGCTGGCCAAAGCTGTCGCCGGTTCCGCCACCGCGCTGGACGCCCATCGCGCCTTGCGCATGGCCACCCTCAATGGCGCGCGTGCGCTGGGGATCGAGGCGCAGGTCGGCTCGCTGGAGATCGGCAAAGCCGCGGACATCGTCGCCTTCGACCTGTCCGGCCTGGCGCAGCAACCGGTGTATGACCCGGTGTCGCAGCTGATCTACGCCACCGGTCGCGATTGCGTGAAACATCTGTGGGTCGCCGGCAAGCAACTGCTCGACGACCGACGCCTGACTCGCATGGACGAACAACAGCTGGGCGAGACCGCCCGCCACTGGGGCCAGCGCATCAGCGGCCACACCGAATCGTAAACACCGCGGCGCAATATTCGCGGCTACAGCCCTTTTCAGGTTTTTCGAGGAATTGAACATGAGCAACGTCGACCACGCCGAAATCGCCAAATTCGAGGCCCTGGCCCATCGCTGGTGGGACCGCGAAAGCGAATTCAAGCCGCTGCACGACATCAACCCGCTGCGCGTCAACTGGATTGACGAACGGGTCAATCTGGCCGGCAAGAAAGTCCTCGACGTCGGCTGCGGCGGCGGCATCCTCAGCGAGGCCATGGCTCAGCGCGGCGCCACGGTGATGGGTATCGACATGGGCGAAGCGCCGCTGGCGGTTGCACAACTGCATCAGCTGGAATCCGGGGTCAGCGTCGAATATCGCCAGATCACCGCCGAAGCCCTCGCCGAAGAAATGCCCGAGCAGTTCGACGTCGTAACCTGCCTGGAAATGCTCGAGCACGTGCCGGATCCATCCTCGGTGATCCGCGCCTGCTTCCGCATGGTCAAGCCGGGCGGCCAGGTGTTCTTCTCGACCATCAACCGCAATCCGAAGGCGTACCTGTTCGCAATCATCGGCGCCGAATACATCATGAAGCTGCTGCCGCGCGGCACTCACGATTTCAAGAAATTCATCCGCCCGTCCGAGCTCGGCGCCTGGAGCCGCATGGCCGGCCTGACCGTCAAGGACATCATCGGCCTGACCTACAACCCGCTGACCAAACACTACAAGCTGGCCAACGATGTTGACGTCAACTACATGATCCAGACCCTGCGCGAGGAATAAGCCGATGGCCATCAGAGCGGTACTTTTCGACATGGACGGCACGCTGCTCGACACCGCGCCGGACTTCATCGCCATCTGCCAGGCGATGCGCGCCGATCGTGGTTTGCCGCCGATCAACGACAAGCATATCCGCGACGAGATTTCCGGCGGCGCCAAGGCGATGGTTGCAGTGACGTTCTCGATGGACCCGGAATCGCCAGGCTTCGAAGAGCTGCGCCTGGAGTTTCTAGAGCGTTATCTGGTCGGTTGCGCGGTGCACAGCAAATTGTTCGACGGCATGGGCGAACTGCTCGCCGATATCGAGAAAGCCAACCTGATCTGGGGCGTGGTCACCAACAAACCGGTGCGTTTCGCCGAGCCGATCATGCAACGCCTGGGGCTGGCCGAGCGTTCGGCGCTGCTGATCTGCCCCGATCACGTGAAGAACAGCAAGCCGGATCCGGAGCCATTGATCCTCGCGTGCAAGATGCTTGATCTGGATCCGTCGACGGTACTGTTTATCGGCGATGATCTGCGCGATATCGAGTCGGGTCGCGACGCCGGCACCAAGACCGCTGCGGTGACCTACGGCTACATTCACCCCGACGACAACCCACGGCATTGGGGCGCGGACGTGGTGGTGGATCATCCGCTGGAGTTGCGCAAGGTGCTCGACAGCGCGCTGTGCAGCTGCTGATCAAAATCAAAAGGACTATGAGGGTTTTATGTTTGATTACACCGCTCGCCCTGAACTGCTGAAGGATCGGGTCATTCTGGTTACCGGTGCCGGGCGCGGCATCGGCGCGGCTGCGGCGAAAACCTATGCTGCTCACGGCGCGACCGTGTTGCTGCTGGGCAAGACCGAAGCCAACCTGACCGAGGTCTACGACGAAATCGAGGCCGCCGGCCATCCACAACCGGCGGTGATACCGTTCAACCTCGAGACCGCCCTGCCCCATCAGTACGATGAGCTGGCAGCGATGATCGAAACCGAGTTCGGCCACCTCGATGGCCTGTTGCACAACGCTTCGATCATCGGTCCGCGCACGCCAATCGAACAGCTCTCCGGCGAAAACTTCATGCGCGTGATGCAGGTCAACGTCAACGCAATGTTCATGCTGACCAGCACCCTGCTGCCACTGCTCAAGCTCTCGCAGGACGCCTCGGTGGTATTCACTTCCAGCAGCGTCGGGCGCAAGGGTCGTGCGTACTGGGGCGCGTATGGTGTGTCGAAGTTTGCCACCGAAGGCCTGATGCAAACCCTTGCCGACGAAGTCGAAGGCGTGGCGCCGGTGCGTTCCAACAGCATCAACCCCGGCGGCACCCGCACCAGCATGCGCGCTCAGGCGTATCCGGGGGAAAACCCGCTGAACAACCCGACGCCGCAGGAGATCATGCCGGTCTATCTGTACCTGATGGGCCCCGACAGTGCGGGCGTTAACGGCCAGGCTTTCAACGCCCAATAACGCCATACGTCGCATTTGTTGCCGCGGCAGAATGCTGTCGCGGCAAGTCATTGTTGATCATTAGCTTCGCGCCGCCGCCAATTATCCAGCGCGGCAGTTCCGCAGCCGCCAGCAAGTCATTGATTCGAAAAGCTTTAAATAAAATCGAACCGAATGGCACGTGTTTCGCTCTAAATTCCCTCAAAACATGCCGTGTGATGGCCATGGGGCAACGCCGATTTCGATAGCTGACTGATCGTCTTGCGGCAGACTAAACTTACGCCAAACGTCCTACGGGACTGATGGATCAGTACGACGCGCAGCCCATAGCCGCTCTCACCCAGCCTGTAAGACAGACTTACTGCTTAGGGGCTCACGCCATATGAAATCGCCTTCCCAGACCCATGCAATTGACTTTGACAGTGCCAAATTGCAGCGCCTGGGCTTCGGTCAACTGCCGGCGCGGATCGAGCGCCCGACCAGCCTGGCGCAACTTCGTCAGCAAATGAGCCTGCAGCTGCAAACCAGCCTTGAGCCACAACGCATCCTTGGCCTGTTCTTTCGTGAAATCCAACGCCTGGTGCCGCTGGATGCCCTCAGCTATGTGCATCAGGCCAGTGACCTGCGTCTGGAGTTCGGCACGCGCGGCCATCATCCGGTCAGCTACACCCTGAGCCACGAAGGTGAGCACATGGGCGAGCTGGTGTTTCGCCGCAATCAGCGTTTCAACGACAAGGAACAGGGCGAACTCGAGTCACTGCTGTCCTGCTTGCTGTACCCGATGCGCAACGCCCTGCTCTATCGCGCCGCAACCCAAAGCGCTTTGCGCGATCCTCTGACCGGCGCCGGCAACCGTGTGGCCATGGAGCAGACCTTGCAGCGCGAGATCGACATGTCGCGCCGGCATGCGCAGCCGCTGTCAGTGCTGATGCTCGACATCGACCACTTCAAACGGGTCAATGACGAACACGGTCATGGCGCTGGTGATGATGTGCTCAAAGCTATTGCAGCATCGATCAAGGCGCAGCTGCGCAACGTCGACATGGTGTTTCGTTATGGTGGCGAGGAGTTTCTGATCCTGCTCTCCAACACCGGACGCGAAGCAGCGGCGATGGTCGGTGAGCGTTTGCGCCAGGCGACGCAGTCAGAGGAATATTTTGCCGATGGCCGATTGATCGAGATCACCGTAAGCCTGGGATGCTCGACGCTGTTGCCGGGTGAGTCGGCGGACAGTTTGCTGCGCCGGGCCGACAGTGCGCTCTATGTTGCAAAGCGCGAGGGGCGTAATCGGCTGGCAATGGCTGGCTGAAAATAATCGTGGGAGC